>JAEURP010000017.1 GCA_016788585.1 Chthonomonas sp.
GACGGGGTGACCGCACGGGTGGTGCCTCTGCCGTTCGCGGGCTGATCGGCTATGCTTAGTTTGTGAATGTCGCGATCGTGGGATCGGGAAGTTGGGGGACGGCGCTGGCGCTCTTGTTGGCCCGGAACGGGCATGCGGTTACGCTGCTCGGGCGCGATGCCGATGAGCTTTCGGATCTTCGGGCGACGCGTCAGAATCACCGCTACCTACCTGGCTTCGAACTGCCGCAAAATGTTGCCTTTGGCGCGGTTGGGGAGGCGGTTTCTGGCGCGGACTTTTGGATCGTCGCGGTACCGGCGATTGCGGTGCGCGAGTGCGTGGCATTGATTCCAGATCCGGAGCCATTTTTGGTACTCGCGAGCAAGGGGCTGGAGCCCGACTCGGCGAAGCTGCTTTCCAGCGTGGCTCAAGAAGAGAAGCCGGAGGCGCTGGTTGGCGCGATTAGCGGGCCAAACCTCGCAGTCGAGATCGCCAAGGGCATTCCCACGGCGGCGCTCGCGGCCTGCACCGATGAGGCGGCGGCCAACCGAGTTTGCGCGGCGATGCAGTCTCCGACCTTTCGGGCTTACTACAGCAGCGACGTGACGGGAGTTGAATTGGCGGGCGCGCTCAAGAATGTGCTCGCGATTGGCGCGGGCATGAGCGATGGCCTTGGCTACGGCGACAACACGAAGGGCGCGCTTTTGGCGCGCGGCCTGGGCGAGATGGTGCGGCTTGGGGTTGCGATGGGGGCAAGGGCCGAGACGTTCTTTGGCATCGCCGGCGTGGGCGACCTCTTCGCGACCGCGAACAGTCGGCTTTCTCGCAACTACCGAGTGGGCGTTGGTCTTGGTCAAGGTAAGGGCTTGGATGAGATTCTTCTTGAGCTTGGACAGGTGGCCGAGGGCGTGGGGACTGCAAAATGTGTATCAGTTTTGTCGGAAAACTATAAGGTTGAGCTGCCCATCATGAGCTTGATTCATGCGGTGATCGAGGGCAAACTGAGCGCGCGAGATGGCGTGGCAAAACTGATGGAAAGGGAACCAAAGCGCGAAGCCCTTCCGTCCGTATAGGCGAACATGCGCGAACCTTTGGCGGCCACCCCATTTATCGCGGGGGTAGACGAAGCCGGGAGAGGGCCCCTAGCCGGGCCGGTCGTGACGGCGGCAGTCGTTTTGCCCGAAGGATTCGAGTGCGACTTCTTGGATGACAGCAAGAAACTGACCGCGGAGCAACGGGAGACGGCGGAGCGCATCATCAAGGCGAGCGCTGAGTTTGCGGTGGTGACGGTGAGCCACGAGAAGATTGATGCGATCAATATCTTAAACGCGACCTTGGCGGGAATGCAATTGGCGCTCGAGCGCCTGCCCAAGCCGCCGCGGGCAGCTCTGATTGATGGCAACCGCATACCGCCTTTGGCGCCGGTGCCCTGCAGCCCGATCATTAAAGGCGATGCCACTTATGCTTCTATTGCTGCGGCCAGCATTCTCGCGAAGGTCGAACGCGACCGGATCATGGTCGAATATGGCGCGGAGTATCCCCAGTACGGATTCGAGAGGCACTTTGGCTACTCGACGCCCGAGCACTTTGCGGCGATCCGCGAGCATGGGCCCTGCCCGATCCACCGTAGGAGCTTTGAGCCTGTGCGAACAATGGTGCTTCAGCCATGCCTGAGCCTCGGCATCTAGGTTCCGAGTTTGAGAACCGAGCGGCGGATTATCTTTTGACGCTCGGGTGGACTCTGCTCGGGCGTCGACTAAAGATGCCTCATGGTGAGATCGACATTGTCGCGATGGACGGGGACGTGCTCGTAATCGTCGAGGTAAAGGCGAGGGCTCGCGGCAGTGCCATTGAGTCACTGACGCCAAGAAAGGCGGGGCATCTCTTGCAGGCGGCGGACGAGTTCGTCGAGAAATTTGGCCTGCAATGCGAGACGCCGGTACGGTTTGATGCGATCTTGTTTGAGGCCGACCGAATGACCCATCACCGCGACATCCTCCGCACTAGCTGAAGAGGGCGTCGGCGGCGAGGACATTGGTGGTTTCCCCATCGACCGATGCGATCAATTCACCTTCAGGACCAATGCCAATAGCAATCGCCTCTTCACCCTTGGGGAGCTGATATCGCTTACCCGGAGTGGAGTCGAAGAGCATCCAAACCGAGTGAAGGGCATCCCATGACTCAGGCTCCGGCAAAAGTTCGATCCGCTCTAAGATGAGGCTTGCAATTCGATCCGCGTCATAGGTGGACTTGCGGTGCATCGCCAGGCTGATCGCCTTGGATTCGAGTTCGCCAGTGAACGACGGCTGATTGAGATTGACTCCGATCCCAACGATTGGCACGCCATCCACAATCTCGGTGAGGATTCCGCCAACCTTCTTGCCGTCGAGGATCAAATCATTTGGCCATTGCAGGCGAACGTGTATTGCTGCTGCGACGGCGGCGGCCACACCCATGCCGATTAGCCACGGTTGAGGGTGGTTTTTGTAATGAGGAAAAGCCAGGGAGAGATTAAGCGATTCGCCGGGTGAACTCACCCACGTGCGCTGCAGGCGCCCGCGACCTGCGGACTGGTGGGCCGCCAACAATGCGGTGATGCCGTCGCCCTTGCGCACATGATCGGCGAGTTGGTCCTGAGTCGAGGTGACCTGAGCGAGGGCTTCGAGCTTTCCATCGGCAAGGGGAGATCGCATAGCGAAAAGATTACTCTAACCTAGCAATTGACAACGAACCTTTCGAGGGTTCGTGTCGCACAATATTGCATGCCTTCGCGAATCGCTTGGTCCGCTTTCCTATGCCTGGCCGCCTCCCCTTCATTTGCACAAATCACAAGAACGACGGTGATCAGCAATCTTCACCGCCCGATTGGAATGGCCCAGATCCCGGGTGATACGGGCCGAATGTTTGCCGTGGAGGCGAGGGGAGTGAGTGCGATTTTGGCTCGTCCGTTGAACACCGATACGGGGCGCATTTCTTGCTGGAACCCAAGTACCGGAACCGAAATAGCAACGTCTTTGACCATTGCGGGGTTACCCACGGGGCAAGAGCAAGGCATTCTTGGACTCGCCTTCGATCCTAACTACGCGACCAATCGCTACGCGTACATCAATGTCACTTTATCGAGTCCGAGTCGCACCGAGATTCGGCGGTACACAGTTAACGACACCACTAACGTTTTTAACACGAACACGGCGCTCACGATCATCTCGATCTCGCAGCCGTTCTCTAACCACAATGGAGGAACCCTTCGCTTTGGCAAAGACGGCTATCTCTACATCGGGATGGGCGATGGAGGCGATGCTAACGACCCCGGCCACCGCTCCCAGAATATCAACGAACTTCTGGGCAAGATGCTTCGGCTCGACGTGACGGGCGACGACTTTCCGGCGGATGCGACCAAAAACTACAAGATTCCATCTGATAACCCATACGTAGGCATTGCCGGGGCAGACGAGATTTGGGCCGTTGGTCTTCGAAACCCATGGAAGTGGAGCTTCGATCTTCCTTCGATGAATGGAATGGACGGACTCTTGATCGCAGACGTAGGTCAGGATGTGATGGAGGAGGCGAATCACGTTGTGGCTGATGAGGCAGGCGTGAACTACGGTTGGAAGACTTACGAAGGGACTTTGACCACCGGCCTCAGCGGCTCGGTTGCGATTGCTAATCCAAAGTGGCCTTTCTTCACCTACACCCACGATGTAGGGTTCTCGGTCAGTGGTGGTGCGGTTTATCGCGGTACCAATTTGGGAACGAGCCTGTATGGCAATTATTTCATCGCGGACTTTGTGTCGGGGTGGCTCACCTGGATGCCGATGACTTACAATCTCGAATCGGGCAGCCTGCTCAATACGCTACTTGCCCTGACCAGCCCGACTTTCACGCCGAAAATCAGCATGGCCCAGCAATCGGCCGTTGAATACGATAACAATGGCGAAATCTGGGTTTCGCGCTACAACAACACGAGCCTTGGTAACCTCGGGCGGTTGGATTTGACAGCGGGGACGAGCCGCAGCTTGACCGGTACGCTTGTTCTAAACGACATGATGTTTGGCGACTACGCAACGAAGGGAGTCAGCGTTGAAATCAGGATGAATTCAAACCCGAGCGTGGTGATTCCATTAACTGTGGGCGTTGACCCGAGCGGTCGCCTCCGAATTCCCGTGCCAACTGGGGCGGGTCGAATTAGCGTGAACCATGGCTCTTGGCTTCGACGCACCGTAGCCTTTAACACAACGGCTGGCAATGTCACTGGTATAAATGTCGTTTGCCAGAATGGGGACGTGGATGAATCGGGCGAAGTCGATGCGGCAGATATCGACGAAGTCATTGCCAACTTCGGTCTCTCAGGTGGCAGCCCAAGCTATCCATCGGAGCGGAACAGTGACCTCGATCGATCAGGCGAGGTCGACGCGGCTGATATCGATACGGTGATCGCGAACTTTGGTGGAATCGACGACGCGCCCTAGCGTTGCGAACTAATCCGCAGAAACTCGTCCCAAGCGTCTTCGGTTGGGGAGCCTAGCATCAGTACTTCCGCTTGGTCGCCCATTCCGATCAATGCAAACACAGTTGCATCGGCAAAATGCGTTTGCCAATCACTGCAGAGTTGACGTAGGATATTTTGGCGAGAGGAAGGCGTAATCGCCATCAACTCTGCATGCGACACTGCGCCAAGGTAGTAGGGAATGTTAAGTTCGGCCACGCAGAGACGTCGCCAAACTTCCAATTCGCGAAAGCCCGATGGATCGATGCAGCCAAGCAACGCAGCGCGGCCATCAAATGGAAGGGAAGGCACCGCGCATGGGCCGAGAATCTTCGTAGCGAACGGCCCACGCCAAAGCACTACTCAGCACCCGAGGTAACCGCGCCCATGAGCTGAGGCGTGCGAGTCTGCAAGTAAGCAATGCCTGGCCCCGTTAGCTCGACCACGATGCCCTCACCGCTTTTCAATGTGTTCAGCAGGCCGCTGGCCGCCTTGCGCAATCGATAGCCCAAGCCGGCAGAAAAGGCAACGAGGTGACCCGTATCTACCAGGTACTGCTGCCCTGGTTGAAGTTGAACGGGATGAATGGCACCGTAGCTGCTGAGCATGAGCTGGCCCGCTCCGCTAACGCGCATCAAAAACATGCCCTCTCCACTAAAGAAGTTCTTGACTGATGCGATGGTCTCGAAAGTCAAATTGGGGTCGCAGGCCAAGAAGCACCCACTTGTTACCATCATTCCATCACGGGGTTCCAGAACCACGACGTCACCGGGGCCAGCAGGTGCAAGCAAGACTTCGCCGGGGCCATGGGCTGCAGTGAAGGTGGTCTGAAAGAGACTCTCGCGCGAGAGAAGTCGTCCGAGCGCTTTGCCCAGACCGCCCTCAATCTTCGATTTGAGTTCGATCGTGGGCGTCATTGCCAGCATGGCACCGCTCTCGGCACGGATCGATTCTCCGTGCTGCAAAGTGACCTTTGCAATAGTGGAGGCCGGTTGATGGAGGAGTTCGACTCGCATAGTATTCAGTCCCAAGAGGCTAGATTATTTGGACAATCAAGTATAGAATAAGATGTAATGGTGACCACCAAACGAGCCCTACTCAAAGCGCGAAGGCGGATGAGAGTAGATGGCAAGGTGGTCTGGGCATTGGCATGGCCAGCGGTAGCGCTCAACGGCCTGCAAGTCGTGAACAGCCTGCTCGACACGTTCTTCATCGGGCACCTGAACACCAATTCTCTGACCGCCCACGGCGCGGCGCTGAACGTGATTTTCCTCATGTTCTCGCTGGCGATGACGATCAGCGTGGCTTCGACCGCGATGGTCGCGCGCGCCTATGGCGCGCAGCAACCTGACGAGTACCGCGAAGCCAATACGCAATGCCTCAGCCTCGCATTGGTCGTGGGCATCATCTTGTCGGCTTCGTGTTTGATCATTGCCCCCCTCGCTGCGCCGTATCTGGTCCCGGCGGGGAATACCGAAGCGGCGAACCTCTTTAAGAACTTCCTCACCGCGTACGCATTTGGCTTGCCGGCGACGGCGATCTTCACCACGCTAAGCGGCTCGATGCGCGGTATCGGCGACACCAAATCGCCGATGGTCATCAGCGGAATCCAGATTCTGCTTCACATGACGCTCAACTTCTTCTTCATCTACCCGAACGGGCGGCACGGCTTTATGCCGTTCGACGTTCCCGGCCTTGGGCTTGGGCTTACCGGCGCGGGCATTGCGCTGGCGATCAGCGGCTGGGTCAGCGCGATCATTTATTTCCTTTATGCGAAGCGCACGAAGCTGGGCCGCGCTCGCCTCAAGATGCCAAGCCCCGATTGGGTCAAGCGCATCCAGGCGATCGCGGTGCCGAGCGCGCTGCAAGCCATTTTGAGGGTCGGTAGCTTCACATTCTTCACGATCATCCTGCGCAACACGCCGACGGCCACCGACGCGCTTGCGGCCCTTCGAGTGGGCATTGCCCTGGAGAGCATGATGTTCATGCCTGCCTTTGGGCTGTCGGTTGCCGCAGGCGCCCTGGTGGGGCAGAGCCTCGGGGCCAAGGATCCCGACCGCGCCGAGCGCCTTGGCTGGACCGCGGGTCACTACGCCGCCATTGTCATCCTCGCCCTTAGCGTTCCCATTTTCATTTATGCCCCGCAAATCGCGGCGATGCTTACCGGTGGCGACAAGCCTGGCGTCGCTATCGAGGCGGCCAACTACATTCGCATTCTCATCGCGACCGAGATCATGTTTGGTTACGCCATGGTGCTTATTGGCGCCATGCAGGGCGCGGGAGATGCGAAACGCACGATGTGGATCACCATCGCCACCCTTTGGGCGATTCGTGTACCGCTCGCGTTCGGATTGACTCACCCGGCACTCGGCCTCGGCTCGACTGGCGGCTGGATCGCGATGTCGCTCTCCCAGGTCGCGCAAGGGCTCTTCGCCATCGTCTATTGGAAGCGCGGCCAGTGGAAGACGGTAGTCGTTTAGTGTTTGGTTTTTGGTCGGTCTGCTCGGTGAAGTTGACGAAATTTGACGGATTCGACGAAATCGACGGATTTGACGAAATTGACGAAATCGACGAAATTGACGAATCCACGGATTTTTCAATTTTCCCCTCCACTTTTCGTGAAGGCTTTATCGCTTCCGCGCCAGTGGTTTAAGGCGCGGCGGGTGGGATTGTCAACCTAGCGAGTGTCACCCTGTTGGAGCTTCGGGTCGCACTAAAGTGCTCTTATCGGTGGCGGACCAAGGTCCACCCTCCGGCTTACTCCGGCATCGGACCGACAAAGCGCGTGTTGAACCGCGCCGCCACCTCGGCGATGTTGCCCATGTCCGGCTCGCCGTCGCCGACGGCTTCGTTCATCGCCGTAAACATCTCTTCGTACCCGCCCGGCAAAGTCACCCAAATCAGGCGGCAGCGCTGGTCGCCAATGCACTTCCATGCGTGGGGGACCCCCTTGGCGATATGCACGTAATCGCCCGGCCCGCATTCGACCTCCTGATCGCCCGCCCGTGCCTTGATTTGGCCCTCGATGACGAAGCAATTCTCTTCCATTTCGTCGTGAATATGCATCGGCGCGCCATTGCCGGGGTCGGCTTCGTTCACGAAGAACGTGAAGTCGTCGCTGGACCGCTTCACTAGAAAGAGGTGCCCCATGAAGTCGATCTTCTCTCCCCCGCCAGGCCCAACAAATGCAAAGTCGCTCATGGCCTGGAGGCTACCCGCTCAGCGTGACGAGGACGCCAGCGACAATAAGCGCCGCCCCCGCGCCGAGTTGCCAAGTGAACCGCTCTTGCAAAATCACGAAACCCAGCACCATCGCGACCACGAAGCTGAGCTTGTCGATCGGCGCGACCGCCGCAACCGGGCCAGTCGAAAGCGCGCGGAAGTAGCAGAGCCAGGAGAGACCCGTCGCGATTCCCGACAACACCAAGAACGTCCAGGCGCGAGAATCGATCGCCGAAATCTTGGTCTGCTTCGTCGCCACCGCGATGCCCGCCGCAAAGGCCAGAACCACCACAACCCGAACAGCAACGGCGAGATTGGGCGGCACATCCTCGACACCCTTTTTGGCCAAGACCGCCGTTATCCCCGCAAAGAGCGCCGACAGCAATGCCCAGACATGAAAGTCCTTCATCTTCTCAGATTACTAGAAACCCCCAAACACTTTGATGAACATCGAAGTATAATAGCCACGGTATGGAAAACGAAACCAAAACCTGTGGATGCGCTTGCTGCGCCGATGGATGCTGCGAGAAGTGCACGTGCACGACCGGTGGCCCTTGCGGCTGCGAATGCTGCGCCGATGGCTGCTGCGAAAACTGCACCTGCTGCTAACAGATTAAACACAAAAACGCCCCCCTCGAGCCGAGGGAGGCGTTTAGGGTGAGTCGCCCAACTGTGCTTGGCTGCCCTTAGGCGGCCAGGCTCAGGCCAGGACCCTCCGTATCCCAAATGACTGCTTGGTTCGAGTAGGCGCTCTTGCGATTGCCGCGTTGAGCGTAGACTCGGAACAAGGCCTTCTCGCCAACCTCAACGTTCATCATGCGGAACTTTGAAGCGGTAACCGAACCCACCAGGGTCCAATTGCCGCCGATTTTCTGCTCGATGATAAACGAGGTGCCGCCTGGGTTGCCATTGCGGCCCCAAGTCAGCGTCAGCGTCGCTTCGTCGGTCAGCGTCACCGCCAAGCTGGTTGGCGTGTTCGGCTCAACGAAGGTCGGGCCCGTCGGGCGAGGCGCGAAGCCGGCCTTGATGAGGGCATTATCATCAACACTCGGATCGCCGTAAACGCGCTGCGCGATGCTGCTCAATGAAGAGAGCAAAGCGGCGCGATCGCCGAACTTCGTGTCGTATGCCGCCAACTTGGCCTGGCGAAGCGTGTTCGCCGTCTGGATGGAGACCTCGAACGCATTGTTAAGGTCCTGCAATGCCTCCACCTCGTCAAGAGTCAAACCGTAATCGGTCGGACTCTCGATGAGCTCGCTGGTCATTTGTGCGACCTGCGAGTGGAGGGCATCATCTGAATAACGATCAAATGCGTTAGCCATGATATTTTCCGTGGGGCAACTCGGCCCATTGGTATTGTCGGCTGGATGGCAGAAATTTTGTAGAGATCGGCAGCGCTGCATCGTTCCTTCCAGAAATGCGTCACGGGCCTTCGGGCTTAGGCACGGCGATTCGAGAGGGTAACAACCCTTCTGCATCGCCGTTGCTAAGCCTCAAGGCCCTCGATCCGAAACCACAGGGCGCTGGTTGGCTATGCGTAAAGAAAAAGCGGGCCGGAATAAACACCGGCCCGCAGTTGGCTATCCTAGCTTACTTGCAGCAAGCGCCGCCGCAACAGCAAGTTGCGGGGCCGGTGCAAGAGTCGCCGCAGCAACAAGTGCTGCATACGGCCGACTTAGCCGGGGTCTGATTGGCGTTTACTGGCGTACCAGCGAACGCGGACATGACGAGCGTGAGCCCGAGGGCTGCAATGATGGTTTTCATTTTATTTAATTTCCAAAAGGTCCGTATCACGACGAGATTGGCATCGATGGGGGGGGCCCGCGCCGGATGCGGGTTAGGGTCGCGAGACCGCCAACCGGGCTCAGGCAGCCACAAAATTTTTGGAACTAGGACCGCGGCAATTATTGGCAAATTCGGGCGTGAAGAAATGAGCGCTGCAGGGATCGGAGGAGCTACCTTCTTTGCCTCAAGGGGCACCTCCTGATCTGCGGAGAGGGTGCAACAAGGAACAGAAGCGACATCTGTCGCCTCCACTCTTGTTGCCGCGGGGCAACATGCGGCTGGGAACTTGGCGGGGCAACAAATCGCCTGACTACACAGGGTCGCACACAGAGTGGAAACTAGGGCTGACGCGAAGAGACCCATCACTACGGCGATCCTAATTGGTCCGGCTGCGGCTGCCCGAAAGTCCATACCTATTTCCCTTAACACAGCGTTTGCACTTTTCGCTCCCTCGCTCCTATTCTACGACATACTCGTAACCTTGCAAAACCGAACATGAAAGAAACGGTGTCCACTCCGACTCAGTGGTACTTCAGCATTCGCAATCCATTTCCCACAACAACCAAACTAGCCCCCATGTCGGCAAAAACAGCCATCCACAAGGTCGCCCTGTCCGTCAGAGCGAGGCCGAAAAAGACCACCTTCAGCGCTAGGGCAAAGGTGATGTTCTGAGTTAACACGGTAGCAGCTTTCCGGCTTGCCCGAATATAGGTCGGCAGCTTCCGTAAATCATCGTCCATCAGCGCGACGTCCGCTGTCTCGATAGCCGTATCCGTACCGGCGGCACCCATGGCGAATCCAACCGTGGATCGGGCAAGGGCTGGGGCGTCGTTGACACCGTCTCCCACCATTCCGACACCTCGTTCGGACGCAAGCAGTTCTTCAATGATCCGCAACTTATCTTCGGGCAACAGCTCAGCGCGAATATCTGTGATGCCGGCCTGAGTGCCAATCGCCTTTGCCGTCAATGGATTGTCCCCGGTCAACATAGCAACTTTAAGCCCCATTTCTCGCATCTGGCGCACAGCCTCGACACTTTCCGGACGGATCGAGTCCGCCACAGCGAAGACAGCAAGAACGACCTTTTCGTCAGCCAGGAGTACGGTTGTAGCGCCCGTGTTCTCAAACTCTGCCAATGTCTCGTGAACGTGCTCGCAAGTCAGACCTGATTCCTCGATGAGGCGGTGATTGCCAAGGGAGTAGTGCATGCCATTGACCTTGCCAACGACGCCGCGTCCAGTCACGGACCGGAAGTCGTCAACGGGAAGTATTTCGCCCTCCCAAAGCGCCGTAATCGCCTTAGCAACGGGGTGGCCGCTCAAGTGGTCGATACTTGCCGCGATTTGCTTGGCGCGGGTTTCATCGTAACCTTCAAAGACTCTTAGGTCGGTAGCTTTGGGAGTGCCATGGGTCAGTGTCCCGGTCTTATCAAGAGCCACCATCGAGAGCTTTCGTCCCGATTCGAGGTGCACACCGCCCTTCACAAGAATCCCAGCTCGCGCTAGCCCGGTCAACGCACTAACGACTGTCACAGGCGTGGAGATAACCAATGCACAAGGGCAAGCGATCACCAGTAAGACCAGAGCTTTGTAGAGCCAAGGCTGGAAGGGTTGGCCGAATACAAGAGGAACGGTTGCGATGAGCACAGCTACCGCGACCACGATGGGTGTGTAAACCTGGGCAAACGAGTCAATGAATCGTTGGGTTGGAGC
This sequence comes from Chthonomonas sp., assembly GCA_016788585.1. GTDB lineage: Bacteria > Armatimonadota > Fimbriimonadia > Fimbriimonadales > Fimbriimonadaceae > JAFLBD01. Next base: position 11,185 of record JAEURP010000017.1, read on the forward strand.
ACGCGCCCCTTGCGCCTCTTGGACGGTTGCGATGATCCGATCGAGAGTGGTATGGCCACTCGTTCCGGTAACCCGGTATTCCAGGAAGCCCTCGCCGTTGATTGTGCCCGCGAAGATGGTCGCACCGACGCTCTTGTCGACCGGCGTGCTCTCTCCCGTGATTGGTGCCTGGTTGACTGAACTCTCTCCGTTTACGACTTCTCCGTCGAGCGCAATCCTTTCACCCGGCTTCACTCGCAGCACATCGCCGACTTCAATCTCGGCGGCCGATACCTCGCTCCATGCCCCAGAAGCGTCTTGGCGAAAGGCGGTATCCGGCGCCATTTCAAGAAGGGACTTGACGGCATTGCTCGCTCGCTCCAACGCAAAGGATTCAACGCGCTCGGCAATCGCGAAGAGCACGGTCACCATTGCCGCTTCCGGGTAGGAGCCAATAGCAAAAGCACCTATGACCGCAAGGCACATCAGGAAGTTTATGTTGAGGGTAAACGTACGAACAGCCATAAGTCCGCGCTTGAACGTCTCGACGCCGCCTAATCCAATGGCGAGGAGCGAAGTGCCCAGAACAGGCGGCGAGCTCTCGTTCCCCGTTGCGTAGGCGATCCCTTCCGCTCCAATCGCCAATACTAGGGCGATCCCCAGCATGACGTCTTCACGGGCGATGCCTCTCCTTGGCACCGCGCAGTCCGACCCACAGTTGTCTCTCGGCGACATGCCAATGCTTTTGATTATCTTGCGTAACGGTTCATCGGACTCAAAACGGTGCTCGATGGTCAGAAGCCGGTTGACGAGGTCGAAGCTCAAAGCTTCGACCTCGCTAACCTTGGCGAACCGATTTCGGATGACCTGCTCTTCTGCCGTGCAACACATTTCATCTATTCGCAAGACTGACTTCATAGAACCTCCACAACCTCCTGGTCGCGTTCGAACCAAATGTACAAGGCGGGCAGTACCAGCAGCGTCAGCATGGTCGCCGAGATAATGCCGCCAATGACCACAGTAGCCAAAGGACGTTGCACTTCCGCACCGATGCCGGTGTTGAGGGCCATCGGGATGAACCCGAGAGCTGCGACAAGGGCGGTCATGAGCACCGGGCGAAGGCGTTGGGTGGCCCCTTCTTGCACGGCAGCGCGTACCAACATTCCGCTTTCGCGGAGTCGATTGATGGCCGAGACCATGACGACGCCATTGAGCACAGCCACGCCGGAGAGGGCGATAAAGCCAACGCCCGCCGTGATGCTAAAAGGCATTCCGCGCATAGCAAGGGCAAGCACACCGCCCGTAATCGCCAACGGAACGCCCGTGAAGATCAATGTTGCCTGCCTCAACGACCCGAACGTCGTGAACAGCAGCATAAAGATCAACGCGAGTGCAAGCGGCACAACCAACATTAGCCTTTGCGAGGCTTGCTGCAGGTTCTCGAATTGGCCTCCCCAGGTAAGGTAGTAGCCTTCCTTCAACTCCACTTTCGACTTGATCGCCTCTTGCGCCTTGGCGACGAAGGAACCGAGATCGGCACCACGAACATTGAGTTGCACGACCACGCGGCGCTTGCCCATTTCCCGAGAGATCTGCGCCGGTGCCGGGATATTGTCGATGTGTGCAACGCTCGAAAGCGGCACCCCGCCTCCCGGCGTCTCCACCAGCATGTTGCGTATCTCGTCGATGTCATTCCGGGTCGAATCAGGGAGTTGGACAGTAAGCGCAAAGCGCTTGTCTCCCTCCACGATTTGCCCCACTGGCTCGCCACCGAGCGCCACCGAAATGAGCTCTTGAATATCCGCGACGTTGATGCCAAGGCGGGCAATGGCTTCGCGGTCAATATCGATTTGAAGCACGGGGACTTCGTCCACCTGTTCGACCTCGACATCCTGCGCGCCGGGAATTTCTCGCATTACGGCCGCAATCTCGTCAGCTTTAGCCTTGAGTTCCGCAAGGTCCTCGCCAAAGATCTTGATGCCAATGTCGGCTTTCACGCCAGACACGAGTTCCGCGAAACGCATCTGGATGGGTTGGCTGAAGTTGTAGCCCTGCCCCGGGACTTCGGCGACTTTGGCCTCCAGCTCGGCGATCAGCTTCTCTTTAGTCATGCCGCGCCGCCACGCGTGGCGGGGCTTTAGCATGATGAAGGAGTCGGTGAGGCTCAGCGGCATGGGGTCGGTAGCCACCTCTGGCGTTCCGCTTCGTGAGAAGACGGTTGTGACTTCAGGAACCTCCAAGACCTTCTTCTCGAACGCGGTAACGAGCCGAACAGTTTGTTCAGCGTCTACCGTCCGTACCCGAACTGGCTGAATGACAATAGAGCCTTCATCGAGTTGGGGGATGAACTCCGAACCCAGCTTTGTGAAGACAATCCCGGTTAACACCAACAGCCCAACGGCACCCCCGACAATAATTGCTCTCTGTCGAAGGGCAAACGCGAGGGCAGGGCGGTAGATGCGGTCGAAGAAGCCCATGACCGGGTTTTTGCCTTCCTTGGTATCGCCCGAGAGCACCATGCTCGCAAGGGCGGGGACCAGGGTCATGGT
>JAEURP010000007.1 GCA_016788585.1 Chthonomonas sp.
TGCGGTCTTTGGTCTATGGTCTATGGTCTATGGTCTATGGTCTATGGTCTATGGTCTATGGTCTATGGTCTATGGTCTATGGTCTATGGTCTATGGTCTATGGTCTATGGTCTATGGTCTATGGTCTATGGTCTATTGATAGACTTCCTCGTCTGGATCGACTTCGTACGGGGCTTTGTGCTCGCGCATGTGCTTATGGGCCAGAGTGTCGACGAGTCTTCGAGTCTGCCTTTGAATTTGATTTAGTTCTAGTAGTGCCGAGTCGTACTCACTTTGGTCTACCTCGTACAATCTGGGTGTTATCTCCAGTAGGGTTTCCAATTCCGCGGCAGATCCAAGCGCAATGCGCAGGAAGCGAGCGAAGTCACTATCTGTTCCTCTCGCAGAGCCTTCAGCGATGTTCTGCGGAATCGAAACGGCGGCTCGCCTCGCTTGCGATATCAGCCCGTACTTCTCACTTGATGGCAATTTCCCATAGAGCTTATGGATTCGGACAGACAAGTCGCAACCATTCTTCCAAACTTGAAGGTCCTTGAAGTTGCCCATTTGGGCAATATATCAGATTGCATTGGCTCGGCTGCATTCCTTCAACCATCGACCATAGGCCATCGACCATCGACGATTGGTAATTTCCCCCAGCAAATCCGACCCCATCCTGCCAATAATAAGGGCATTCCATGCGCCAGCTTAAGTACGCCCACTCGTTTGAAGTCGTCTCGAACCTGCCCGAGCATCTGCAGAGCTTGCAGAAGCTCGCGATGAATTTTCGGTGGACGTGGGATTTGGAGGCGCAGTTTGTGTTTCGCGAGGTAGATGCGGCGCTATGGGAGGCAGTCGAGCACAATCCGCTGAGGCTGCTGCGGCGGCTGAGTCCAGAGCGGCAGCAACGACTTGCCAGTGATAAGCTCTTTTTGAACCAATTGAAGGCAGCTGAGGAGAGCCTCGACCAGTACATGGGGGCACAGACTTGGTTTGATGTGGCCTATCCCGGTGAACGTGAGCGCACGATGGTGGCCTACTTTTGTGCCGAGTTTGGCCTGAGCGAGTGCTTACCCATCTACTCTGGCGGTCTTGGCCTCTTGGCGGGCGATCACTTGAAGGCGGCGAGCGACCTCGGAATCCCGCTCGTTGGTGTTGGATTGCTTTATTCGCGGGGCTACTTTCGGCAGGCGCTCACCGAAGACGGCTGGCAGAAAGAAACCTATCCGCAATACGACTTCTATCAATATCCACTGACTTTGGTGCGAGGGGCCGACGAGCAGCCGCTTCAGGTTCGGGTGGACTTTCCCGACCGCGCCGTGACTGTGCAAGTTTGGAAAGCCCAAGTTGGGCGGGTCGAGCTTTACCTGCTCGACTCCAATATTCTTGCCAATGCGCCCATTGATCAGGGCATCACAGACAACCTTTATGGAGGTGATGAGCATATGCGGATCCGCCAGGAAATGGTGCTTGGCATCGGCGGCTTGAAGGCCTTGACGGCACTTGGGATCAAACCCAGCGTTTGCCATATGAACGAAGGGCACGCGGCATTCTTGACGCTGGAGCGGCTCCGCATGTTTATGGAGGAGCACAACGTGGACCTGAAGACGGCCCGACAGGTGACGGTCGCGGGCAATGTCTTCACGACTCATACGCCTGTTCCAGCGGGATTCGACGTCTTCCAACCCGAGTTGTTGGAGCAGTACCTGTTGCGAAAGACGCAGGCCGTTGGTCTCGATTTTGACGACTTTCTTGCCTATGGACGGATGAACCCCGAAGACCCGGCCGAGCCCTTCAACATGGCCATTTTGGCGATGACGGGGGCGAACTACGTAAATGGCGTGAGCAAACTTCATGCAGAGGTGAGCCGCGAGATGTTCGCCGATCGCTGGGATGACTTCACGGTGAACGAAGTGCCGATCGATGCGGTGACCAATGGCGTTCATACGGGCACGTGGATGGGTGAACGGATGGCAACGCTGCTGAGCAAGCACTTGGGTGAGGGGTGGAAGGATGATCCGAGCTCGGAAGCGGTCTGGGACGAAGTGGCAACGATTCCCGACGAAGAACTATGGGAGTTACGGGAAGATTCTCGGGGCGACTTCGTTCGTTACGTACGAAGAAGGGTTTTGAAGACTCTGCAGAAGGGCCGCGCAGGACGCACTGAGCAGTCTGAGGCAGGAACTCTCCTCGATCCTCGCATTCTTACAATCGGTTTTGCCCGACGATTTGCGACCTACAAGCGTGCGACGCTCTTGTTCTCTGATCGCGAACGGCTCAAGCGAATCTTGCAGCATCCCGAGCGACCCGTCCAGTTTGTTTTTGCTGGCAAGAGTCACCCGAAAGATGATGGCGGCAAGAAACTGATTCAGGACATTACGAACTTCATCAAGGCGGAGGGCGGAGCTCCTCGGATGGTCTTCTTGGAAGACTATGACATCGATGTCGCTCGACATTTGGTGCAAGGTGTGGACGTTTGGCTCAATAACCCGCGGCGACCAATGGAGGCGAGTGGGACCAGTGGCATGAAAGTGGTGCCAAATGGGGGATTAAACTGCTCAGTTCTCGATGGCTGGTGGGCCGAAGGCTATGAGCCGGGCAATGGTTGGGCCATTGGCGACGGAGGGGAAGACACCGACACCGGACGCCAAGACTGGGAAGAGAGTCGGGCTCTCTATCAATTGATCGAGCAAGACCTCGCTCCGCTCTTCTACAACCGCAACGAGACCGGAATTCCAGTTGGCTGGGTGAAAATGATGCGACAGAGTATGCAGCAACTGGCCCCAATGTTTAGCACGGCACGTATGGTTCGCGAGTACACCGACCGCTTCTATATGCCGGCAAATCGCTCCTATTACAACTTGTTGGAGAACGGCTGCGCTAAGGCAAAGGAAGCACTGGTCTGGCGCAAGCGCGTTCGGGAAGCTTGGCCCAGCGTCGCGCTTCGGTCGGTTCGCGACACCGCACATGCCCAGCATGTAATGGGTGATGAGCTCACCATTACGGCTACGGTAGAACTGGGGGCGCTCTCGCCTAGCGAGGTTAAGGTTCAGGCGATCGTTGGAACCGTCGGCCCAAACCGCGACTTGGTCGACACCACGGTTTATGAAATGGCGGACAAGGGAAATGGCGAGTTTGAAGTGACCTTGCCTTGTCGCGAACCGGGGCACCACGGCTATGTGTGCCGCATCGTTCCATTCAATGAGAATGTTCGAGCGGCGACCGAGCTGCCAGTAGCAAGCTGGCAGCACGTCGGATAGCGCCGGTTTACTTCCCGGGCAGGGGTGGCGGCCCGGATTTTTTGGGTGCCGGAGTCGAAGCTGGCGTTGCTTCTGACTCGATTTGCTTTCGCTCATTTGCTGGCTTCGGGCCTTCGACAACGCCGTCGAGCGGTCCGGCGAAGAGCTTGGCGGCCAAGATGGTCTGGATCACTTGGGTGATCTGGTTCGCCGTCTCACCAGGGGCGTTACCACCGCCGCTGATGTTGATGAGCTTGGCCTGACCGAGGGCTCGGGCAATCTCCGGAGCAATCGTCGGGAGCATTTCAAGTTGCTTGAGCGCGAGGTACTGCTCGCCACCTTCGCGCATCGCCTCATTCACTTTGCGGATTCCCTCGGCCTGGGCTTCGGCAATCCGTCGAATCTTGAGCGCTTCGGCATCGGCGGCGGCGCTAGCGGCAACGATCATTTGTTCGGCGTCGGCTTTGGCGCTGGCGATTTGGGTCGCGAGGAGTTCCGCCTCGCGTTGAGTGGCGAGGGCGGTTTGCCGCTTGGCTTCCGCCTCAGCGACAACGACGGCGTTTTCTGCGCGACGCTGTTCGAGATCTCGGGTGCGGTCGCTAATCGCTTGCTCGGCCGTCAGCTGAGCTTCTCTAGAGCGGCGCTCTTGGTCGGCTTGCACGATGTCGGCATTGGCTTTTGCTTCGAGGGCGGTCTGGCGTCGGCGAGCCTCGGCGACCTCACTTTGCACATCCTTGATGTTCAAGGAGTTAAAGACCAATCCAAGGTCTTGTAGTTCGCGGGAGCAGGCACTCTTGATGATGATCGCGAGGCGATCATCGTCCTCGCTGGTAGCGAGCGTGTGGTCGATGGAGGCTGGCATGTTCGCGGCTCGGGTCGCAGCGGATCGGTTAAAGAGTTCGTCGTGATGAAGGAGGTTGATCGCGCGGCGCCCCGTGGAACTCAGGAGGTCGACAAGAATCGAGTTTTGCTCGACCTCGCCCTTACTGAAGAACTTGTTGGCCGCAGTCTTGATCATCTCATTCGTGTCGCCAATACTAACGATCGCGCTGGCCAGCACGCGGACCTTAATCGGCTTTGTGCGGCCCTGCTCGTCCACGTCGGCAGTTTGGTCGGCAATGTCGAGGTCGATGTTGATCGCCTTGCTCGGAATGGTAGTGGCAGTCGTTAGGACCGGAATTTCGACCGCTTTGCCAGGGCCGCGGAAGGTGTTCGTTTTGCCGCCGAACCAACTCACCAAGCGGATGGTTCCCGCATCGACCGTCGTCAAGAAGCGACTGATGATGAACGGAATAAAGAGGACAGCAGCGACGATTAGGCCAATCAGGACAAAAAGGGGCGGCAAATTCATGCCGTCAGCCTGAGCAAACAATTGGTTCATTTCCTTATGACAATCTTAGCTGATTGCCAGAGCTAGATACGGGGGAGACCTGGTTTGGTTGCGATGGTCCTAACAAGAGCTCTCGCAAAATTAGGTCTCGCGGATGACGACGCAAGTTCCTTTTGCTTCGTTGATCTGGGCGACAACGACCTGCTCGCCCTTTCGTACGGTAACGCCGCGCTCGAGTTCAAGCGGATCCAAAGTGGCGAGCAACTGCTTGATTTCGCCATCTACATTCACGCGGATCAAGCCTCGACCGCTCTCATCAAAGTTCGAGATTGCTTCCGCTGGTTGAGCCAATTGTCCTTGGAGACCTTCGCTGGGTTTGCTGGCAAAGCTCAACACGAGCCTCATGATGGGGCGAATGAGGAGAAAAGTGAATAAGATTCCGCCGAAGAAGGCGGCGGTCCAAATGAGTGGGCCAGTAAGCCGATCTTTGAGGAAGATACCGGTTGCGCCCATGGCAAGAGCCATGGAGAAGAGATTTACCGGAGAGAAGAGAAGGGGCAGCCCGTGAAGGATCGAATCTCCAAAACCGTGGCCATCGGTGTGTCCATGACCATGATGTCCGTCTGCGATGTGACCGCCGTGGTCGGAAGCATGGCCATGCCCGTCTCCGTGGGCGTGGCCGCCGTCACCGTGACCATGCATGAGGCCGAGCCCCATCATGGCGATGAATCCGACTAAGCCGACCAGAAACAGAATTTCGAAGACCACGCTTCGCTATTCTAACTCGCAGCGTCGGCAAAAATCAGGCGAACGCACGACGCAAGCCTTCCATCGAGGGTGTCCGGCAGGACCTCAAGGGCAAAGGCCATTCGCGTTGGCTCGGTTGCAGACTCCAGTCGAACGACGTCACCGGCGGAAAGGTCGGCAGCGGTAAGGACCTTGGCTCCGCCAGCGCTTTGATCCAGTAGCAGGGAAGGAACGCCGTTCAAGGTGATCTTCTCTTCGCTCTTTATCCTTCCTTGGTCTCGCCGATTGTGGGCGACGGGCTGCTTGACACGCTTTAGCGTGAGAACGCGGGTCTTCGAATCTCGGTCGACAACCTGTGTGCGGAAGGTGAACGCCTCTCCAAAGCCTGGGGCTTCGACATAGACCTGGTCCCCGGTTCTTAGCGCCACGTAAGCGCCCTGAGCCATGGGGGCCTCAATTTGATAGCCGCGACTTGTTTCCCCGATGAATCGGGCCCGGAGAACACCCCGTTCTGTTCGAAGCCGCCAAAAGGTCTTGGGCTGAAAGATGGGTTCTGGCCTACGTCGTCTCGCGATCAGAGTCGCAATGACGACGGCGACGGCCCAAAGGCCGAAAAACCAAAGACTAAGTTGTAGTTCGCTAACCATGTCCGCTACTCGCGGTCACTTCTCGTTGTCAAAGGCTTTCTCTGCATCGGTATAGGCCCTAAGGGCCTCACCTAAGCTGATCGTTGCCTCGTCACCGGTCTCGGGATTTCCGGACCGTGTGAATGAGAAGATCTCCGCTGCAGCTTGAGTGAGCAATTTTTGGGCCAGAACCCTTTGCTCGTGGCTTTGACGATGATTTTCTGGTACGCGTGCCGTTTCGAGGACCCCATCAAGACCTTCGCACGACTTAAAAACGCGCTGGGCCCGATTCACAACGGCTTGGTTGCCCGGCTGGAGCCGTCCCAATCGCAGGACCTCACGAAGTTCGGCTGCGAGCCGGTCGATCGCCCTTCGGCTAACGGCAACGAGTCGCGTATAGACGTCAGCGGTGCCAGCGTCGTCGGTGGGCGGCATCGTGCTCATTAGTCGGCGGGCCTCTGCCGTGTCACCCTCCAGACCGACGGTGACGGCCAAAGAAGCCTGCACTGCAGGCTTGGACTCTCGACTGAGCACCGTCATAAAAGCCTCACGGGCTTGCTGGTAAAGGCCTCGGAGGAGCGCGACATTGCCTTTGAGCTCTAAGATTTCGAGGCTGTCGGGATTCCGAGCCTGCGCCTCTTGAAGCTCCTCAGCGGCCCGGTCTGCCTCGCCCAGGGCCAGTAAACAGCGAATGTGAGCGAGCCTGAAACTCTGCTCGCCGGGCCAGATAAGGAGCGCCCGGCGGCACTCATCGACTGCCTCGTTATTTTTGCCTAGCCGAATCAGAGTGTCGATCAATAGCTTCCTGATGGGAAGTTCATTGGGTGCTTGGTCGACCGCTTCCCAGAGCACCGTGACCGCCTCTGCCGATTGCTTGGCGGCAATGAGCGCATCGACTTGGGAAAGCAGGGCGCCGGCGTCTGGTGCGACAGTTGGCGTGACGGGATCGGGCGTGGTGATCGTGCCCTCGCTGGGGTTGGGATCAGGCACCGCGACCTTTCGGACGTGGTCCTTGAAGAGGTTTTGACGAAGCTCGAAGCCCCATGATCGTGCTAGAGCCTGTTCGGCTTGAATGCGGCTATTGACTCCGCCTACCTCCGCCCGTGTTTCCAGAGTCTTGGTCCAAGCCGGCTTTCGTTGCCCAGTTCGGTAGACGCTGATGATGGTCCCGAGTAGGTCCTTCTCGGACTTCACGATGATCGTAACCCAAAATGGCGCCTTTAGCGCTCGGGCGACCGCTTCCATCTGCTCCTGAGTGGGCTCGAAAACACCCTCCGGAGCCAAGCGATTGTAGATGGCGTCCCGAAACTGCGGATCATTGTAAGACCACACGATCGGGTTGAGTGTGAAGACGGTACTGAATTCCTGAGAGACGGCGATCGCGATGTCGCTCACCGCATCTTGGGGGACCTTTTGGTGGATCAGGAGGGCAGGCTCTTGCGCTACGGCAATCCCCGGCAGGATGAGCATTCCGAGCAGAAACTGGCGAAGCATGCTTAGCCTAATGACTTCAGGGCCTGTTGGCAAGCCTGGAGAGCGCTTCTGAGTGTTGGGCTGTCAGGACTTGCCTGGACTTGCGCTGTGAAGTATCGGACAGCGTTTTCGTAAGCACGCTTCGCGTCGGCCCTGCGGCCCAGTCGCTGATAGCATTGCCCAAGCCGCTGGTTGGTGCTTGCCGGTTCGGCACCCGCCGCCAAGGCGTCTTCATAGGCCTTTGCTGCCTTGGCGTAGTCACCGGAATTGAAAAACTGTCGAGCTCGGATTGTATGGTCGCGCCATGTGGGACCCGAATCGCCAATGACCTCGCTACCGCCCACCTGCGTGGTGTTGCCCGGCGTGGGGCGAATATCCACAGTGCCGGGGTTCGATTGGGTCGTCGGCTGGGGATCACTTTGCGTTGGAGTCGGATCCGGATCCTGTTGAGAATTTGTTGAGTTGCTGTTCGATCCCGAAGGATTTTGATTCACCGGCGTGAGGTTCATCGGCGGGCGGAGCGGTCCGATTCCACCCTCGACCTCATCGGTTCGTCCGTTAGAGGACGGGTTTGGCAGTTGGTTGTTACTACCTGGGCGGTTTGTTGACGCAGTAGTATTCGGTCCGGTCGTTGGTTGCTGTGCGGCGGCTTGCTGGCGCAGTCTCTCGTATTCCTCGCGACTCACTTCCTTCGCTTGGGGCAATGGATCACTGGGCTTTTGCTGGCCCGAAGTTGTCCCCGGCGTATTGACCACATTGTTGACGATGGGCTCCTTGACGGTTGCGGCTTGAGCCCGATTGATCATGAGGGCAGAAGTTATGCCGATACATGCGACCAGTGCGGTCGCTGCCACTGCGGCACCAAGGGCGGCTCGCTTGTTCGGGGTGACCGGGGTTGGCGCCTCGCTTAGCATTCGGCGTACATGCTCGACCTTGATTCGATCAAGCGGAGAATTGGGACTAAGTTCCGCAACTCGCTCGTAGCATGCCAAGGCATCGGCCAGCTTTCCTTGGCGCTCCAATGCGTCCCCCTTTAGGGAGAGCGCTTGCACGTGGCTTGGGTCGGCCTCTAGAGCTTCACAGGCGACCAGAAAGGCTTCATCCGATCGTCCATCGCCCAGCAGTCTCAATCCGTTCTCGACCAATTCATTGTTGGCCTCTCTCGCATCAGCTAGGGCCTCTTCGGGCAGGGCATGCCCACAGGACCGGCAAAATTGACTGTCCAGCGTATTGGGCTTTTCACACTCGGAACACGTTACCAATAGCATCACCTCAGATTGAACGTTCTTAGCTACCGGACGAGTTTACCTTTGTAGTCCGTTCGCCTCCCACGATTTGTTTCTTCATGATAAACCTCAGCGAGGCCCTCGTAGGCATAACTGGCACGAACTCTAGCAATCTTACGGCAAGCTTGGTGCAGGATATTGAGGACGGCTTGTTTGCTGGTTCCTCGTATTTCGCCGATTTCTTCGAAGGTTTTGCCTGCCATTCGGTAGCCGATGATCTCCTTCTGTCGGTGAGTGAGCTTGGCTCTACGGAACAAGTACGCCCATTCTTTCTTCAGGAGATAGAGTTGGCTGGCGGGCGGTGGCGGCAAAAGAAGCTTGGCGTCGCGTTGGTGCGCCGCGCTGAGCTTGCAGCGAAATGAGTCCTCGGTGTAGTGTGGCCTTTGAGGATCTCGCGGAATCGAGCGCAGAATAGAGTCGGCTAGGCGGGATAGTTCAAAGGAAGTCAAAGGGGCGCTCCAAGAATGGTAGACATGCGTATACCATAATGGAGCCACGTCGCGTTTCGTCAACCGACTTTTACACGTCAAATGCAAGTCACGACATAATTGTTTTCATGGCGACGGCTGACTTGACAACCCCCCTTTACGATGCTCACTTGAGGTTGAACGCGCGCATGGTGCCGTTTGCCGGATATAGCATGCCAGTGCAATACGAGAGCGTGATCGCGGAAAGCAAGGCCGTTCGCGAGGGCGCTGGGATGTTCGATGTGAGCCATATGGCTCGCTTAAGGATCAGTGGCGCGCGCGCGATGGAGTATCTGGAATGGGTCACCACAAATGACGTCGCTAAGATTCCGCACGGCGATGGCCACTACTCGCTCCTGCCAAACTTTGAAGGCGGAGTGGTGGACGACATCATCGTCTACAAGATCAACGACGAGGACTTCGGCATGGTGGTTAATGCGAGTAACCATGCCAAGGACGTTGCGTGGCTGAAATCACAGAACAGCTTTGGCGTCGAGATTCAAGACGACACCGACGCCACAGCGATGATTGCCGTTCAAGGGCCCAAGGCGACCGAGATCTTGGCGGGATTAGCAACTGACCCTGAGTTGCTGAAATCGAAGGATATGTTCGGCTCGCTCAGAACCGAAATCGCAGGTGTTCCGTGCTTTGCAGCGAGGAGCGGTTACACGGGTGAGGATGGATTCGAAATTATTTGCGATGGAACTCGCGCCGAAGCCGTTTGGAATTCGTTGCTGCAGGCGGGCGTGGCTCCCTGCGGATTGGGCTCGCGCGACGTGCTTCGGGTGGAGGCTGGCTTGCCGCTCTATGGGCACGAACTGAATGACGAAATGTCACCGCTCTGTGCTGGCCTGGGCTGGGTCATTAGTAAAGAGAAGGACTTTATTGGCTCGGACAAGATGAAAGCCGTTCGTGAATCGGGCGCGCCCCTCAAGTTGGTCGGCGTGAAGCTAGACGGCAAGCGATTGCCACAAATCGATATGGCTGTCATGGTCGATGGAAAGGAAGTCGGCAAGGTCAGCAGTGGTATTTACTCACCGCTGTTAGAGTGTGGTTTGGCTTTTGCCTTCATCTCGCCAGGGGTTGCACTCAACACGCCATGTACGATCGACATGCGAGGCAAGGCGGAGCCCGGCATGATCGTCAGCAAGCGGTTCTTCAAGCGCGCCTAGAGCGATTTCGTTGCGCGGTCGATGATTTGCGCCCACGTTTGATTGCGGATTTCTTCCTTCGTTGGGGGGCGTTGTCGGCGTACAGCCGCATCAAAATTGCGCTCAAGGTCCGTACGAGCTTCTTCCACTATATCGAGAATCGCTCGACTACTTTCGATTCGAGGCGCTTCGACGATCTTTGTCCATCTGGAACTGTCGCTTCCCGAGGCTGAGACTTTGCCGAGCGCGTTCTCACCGTACACGCTGAGCTGAGCATCAATCGTCAGCGTTTGGCGGCGATCGTCATATCGGACGTCGATTCGGGCGGAGAGCGTCGCGCGTCCAGATCGGTTGTAGTCGAGGTACTTGGCCCGAGACCTTCGGGTCAGTTCATCTTCAATATCATTCTCGATTTCCCGCTTGGATCGAAAATTGATTTTTGAACTCGTAAGCGTCACACCGACATCGCCGTACTCCACGAGCAGTTCGTCGTCTGTGAACTTGGGGTCGTACTCGAGTACTTCGGTGGGCGCCATAGAGAGCCCGGCAGTCAGCTCCTCCAACTTGGCTGGTGGCAGGAGTAGCGCAACCTTAGCTTGGCCCTGAAGTGCAAAGATGCCAATTCCTCGTGTTTCGATCACCGAGAGGTTCCAATCCTCGATTCGCCCCTCGTGGTAGTAGGTGACCGCTTCATCAGGGAAGGGTTTGAGGATTTCGGTGAGGGGAACGGGCTGGGAATAGCCTAGGCGAATCGCTGTGACTTTTGCTTTGTCGCCACGACCATCGAGCAGGGCATCGACTCGGAACGGCGTCCCTTCCACGACCTTTACGTTGAGCGCTTCGGGCCGCACCGCGCCCTTCTCGGTACCAAAGGTGCGCTTAATATCGGCATCGGTCGTCGCTCCTATTCGGATGCCAGACCAACTGATGCCGATGAACCGGTCGATAGGCTCGGGCACCAATGGAGTCGCGCCAACGAGGCCAGCAAGGAGCAAGGCAAATTTCATGATCGTATTTTGGACGGCTCACAAGATTGCCGGGAAACATGGAATAGAAAATCTGTAAGGATTGGCTATGTCGGAACAGGCGGAAGTAAAGGTCGAAGAGAAGGCCAAGAAAGGCGGTGGCAAGATGATCATCATCGCCGTCTTGGCATTGGCGATGGCAGGTGGTGGCTATTTTGGAATGGCCTCTAAGAAGGGCCCGGAGAAGCCAAAGGGTCCTGAACTGGGCGACATGGTTGAAATGACGCCAGAGTTCATTGTGAACTTGAGGGAACGCGAGGTGTTCTTGCGCGCATCAGTTTCGTTCCAACTGGACAAAAACAACAAAGATGTTCACCTTGGGGGTGATGGTGGGGGGCACGGGGGAGCCTCCGCGCCATCCCCCGAAATGACGGCCTTGCGCGATGCGATCACGGAGCGTCTTAGCACTCTGAGCGTGAACGACATTAAACGCGCCGACTTCTATGCCCGCTTGCGCCGGGTCTTGGCCGACGACGCTAATCGGGTTTTGGCGTTGCTCAGCCACAAGGAGGATGCCGCCGCCGACAAGAAGGGCGATAAGAAAAAGGAGGACGACCACGGTCATGCTGAGCCGCCCAAGAAGGCGAGCCTTTACTCGGTCGTACTCGATCCATCGAAGCTGGAGCATCCCGATTGGGATAGTGACAAGGGCCCGATTCTGAAGGTCTACATCACGAGTTTCGCAACTCAGAGGGAGTAGCAGTTTGCGGGTGGCGGGTTCCGTGTTGGACATGCCGGACTAGTCCTACTGGTCTGACCGTTTTGGTCCGGGGCCTGAAACCCGAGACCCGAATCCCGGCTAAACTTAAAGCCCGGGGCGCTTTCAGTGTCGCAGGCGGCGCGGGTTCCAGCACCGCTATGGCCTCGCCGTATGAGATTTCGCACACTTGGGAAGAGCCCGATGGGCTCACCGAGTTGCTGAATGACATTCGGCAACAGAGGCCAGATGCGGACGTCCGAAAGATTCGCTACGCGTATTTCATCGCCGAAGACGCCCATTCTGGCCAAACTCGAGCGACCGGCGACCCCTATATCACGCACCCGCTCGCCGTCACGAATATCCTTGCCCATCTGCGGATGGACGACGACACGATCTGTGCGGCCCTGCTTCATGACACGGTCGAGGATTGCAAGGGCATCACGACCGAAAAGATTCGGGAGGACTTTGGCGAAGAGGTAGCGATGCTGGTCGAAGGAGTGACAAAGCTCAGTTTTAAGACCCTCGACGAGAACAATGAGCGACAGAAGAAGGCGGCTGAAACGGACCGTGCGGCCGAGAACCTCCGCAAAATGCTGCTTGCGATGGCCAAAGATGTTCGCGTGATGGTCATCAAACTCGCCGACCGGCTGCACAACATGCAGACCTTGGAAGGCCACAAAGACCCGGCCAAACGAATCCGAATCAGCCAAGAAACACTTGATATTTTCGCCCCATTGGCGGCGCGGCTAGGCATTTGGCAAGTCAAGTGGCAATTGGAGGATCTCGCTTTTAAGTTCCTGCATCCCAAGGAATACAAGGAGATTCAGGACATGGTCGTCAAGACGAGGACCGACCGGGAAGCCGAGCTCAACGAGGCGATTCACATCGTCAAAGATGAACTGATCAAACGTGGGGTCAAGGTTGTGGAAGTTCAGGGGCGGCCCAAGCACCTCTTCAGCATCTTCAACAAGATTGTCATTCACGGTTTCCGATTTGAGGACATTCTCGATCTCATCGCGATGCGCATTGTCGTGGCATCGAAAGACGACTGCTACGTTGCCCTAGGTGTTGTGAATGGGCTTTGGGTGCCAATGCAGGAGCACTTCGCCGATTACATCGCGCGGCCCAAGCCCAATGGTTATCAGTCATTGCATATCAAGGTGATTGGACCCCGCGGCGAGCCGCTGGAGATTCAGATTCGCACGAAAGAGATGCACGACGTCGCCGAGATGGGTGTCGCGGCCCACTACGCCTACAAAGAGGGCGCCAATGCGGTTGATCAGCGCTTTGCGAACCTGAGGCAGCAACTTTTCGATTGGTCTAGCGACTACCGGACGTCGTCGGACTTCTTGCGCAATTTGAGTACAGACCTGTTCAGCGAGCAGGTCTTTGTCTTTACTCCCAAGGGTGAGGTCCTAGATCTGCCCAAGAATTCCACGCCAGTAGACTTTGCTTTTCGGGTGCATACAAACCTTGGTTTGCGCCTCGTTGGCGCGAAAGTCGGGGGGCAGATCGTGCCCCTCGATCATCAACTCAAGAACGGTGACATTGTGGAGGTCATTACGCGAAGTAATGCCCAGCCAAGTCTTGATTGGCTTCAATTCACTGCCAGTCCCAGCGCAAAAAGCAAACTCAGGAGCTACTTTAGGACCCGTCGGCGCGATGAGAATGTGGCCCAGGGTAAGGAACTCGTTGAGCGTGAGCTAAAGAGCCGAAAGCTCGACCCTAAGCTCTATTTGGGCGAGAAACTCACGGGTGTCATCGGGCAGATCAAGGACTGCCGGACATCAGAAGACATTTTTGCCAAAGTGGGCGAAGGGTTAGTGAGCGCGATTAGCGTGGTCGATAAGATGCGACCGCCCACCCAAACAAAGGGTGAGCGAGGCCCGAACAAGGCCAGAGAGACCGGGGTGCTGAGCGTGGTTGGCGGGCTCGACTCGGTGAGCATGCGGCGTGCGAAGTGTTGCGATCCCATCCCAGGCGAGGATGTTGTGGGATACGTGACGCGGGGCCGCGGCATCATGATTCATCGTGCCGCCTGCACGAACGCCCTGGCTTATGAGCAATCTGACCCCGAGCGCCTGATTCCTATCGACTGGAAACCCGATGGTTCGGGCGTCTTCCGCGTAAACCTCAAGATCGTGACTCTGGAGCGGCAGGGCCTGCTTGCCGATGTTTCGAACATGATCGCCGAGGCGCGGGCAAACATTGTCGGCATGAAGGTGCGTCCATTGCCGAATACAACCTTTGAGTGGGATATTTCGGTCGAAGTGCGGGATATTGAGCATCTGAACTTCGTGCTGAACAAGGTTTCTAACCTTAGTGATGTGTTCAGCATCTTGCGGGTCCACGGAAGGACGGGCTCGCGTTGAGAGCAATCGTCCAGCGCGTGGCCTGGGCGCGGGTGTCGGTGAATGGCAACTTGATCGGGCAATGCGGTTCGGGTTTGCTGGTTTTGGCAGGCGCCCATCGAGAGGACACCGCTACCAACGCGGTGAGACTGGCGGATCGGTTGGTCAAGCTTCGGATCTTCAATGATGCCGATGGCAAGATGAACCTCGCGCTTGGAGAAGGGCAGGGAATGTTGGTGGTGTCGAACTTCACCGTTTATGGGGAGACGGCTAAAAACCGTCGGCCCAGCTTTACTGAATCAGCGCCATATGAAAAAGGACAAGAGCTGATTGAGCACTTAGTCGCCGAATTGAGAAAGGCAGGGATTTCTGTTGAAACGGGTGAGTTTGGAGCAGATATGCAGGTTGAGCTCCTCAACGATGGGCCGGTCACGGTGATTGTGGAGGGTTGACTCCTAGCCGTTGAGGAGTACACATTTTACGCTTCGGACTTCGGGGGCCAAGGAAGCATGGCGACGAGCGTACCAACGCTGATAAGGCCAAACAGAATTGGCCCTCCGATCAAGGCGATTGGTAAAAAGTAGCTTATGTGGTAGGAGTCGCCGGAAGTCGGCGGCCGAATTCGAGCCATGCTCTGCAGAATATCGATGTGTCCACTGATGGCGAAGAGCGTTCCCCAAGACGCATTCGAGACGATGACGAGAAGTCCATTCCACTGCTTGCGAGTTAGAAAGAGTCCAGCTAGGAAAAGGCTCTGTGCGCAGCGAACAACGTAGTCGATCTTGCCATTCTCATCGAAATAGAAAGGCGGTTGAAGATCTCGAATTTCACTCAAGTGCCACGCAACGATTGCCAAAGTGGTTAGTCCGTAGATTGCAAAAAGGCGACATCGAGATACGAGTGGAAATGGACTGCTCTTACTCAACGAAACACCGTTCTGCCTGAGCCTACCCCCGCACTCTGGGAATAAAATTCCTCGCGTCGGGTGGCGGACTGAAGTCCACCCTCCTTTCGGTAGGCAGTAAACTCAATCCTCATGGCGAACTACGTGCTCAGCGTCGGGATGGAGGTGCATGCCGAACTCCTCACCGAATCCAAGATGTTTTGCCGATGCCAAGTGGCATTCGGCGGTGAGCCCAATTCGCGCGTCTGCCCCGTGTGCTTAGGCTTGCCGGGTGCGTTGCCGGTCCCGAATAAGCACGCGATCGAGCTTGTCATGAAGACCGCGTTGGCGCTCAACTGCACGATCGCCCGCGACAGCGTCTTCCATCGTAAGAATTACTTCTATCCCGACCTTCCGAAGGGCTACCAGATCAGCCAGTATGGCGAGACCAACCCGATTGGCTACCACGGCTGGATCGATATCCCAACCGAAGGAGGCAAGACCAAGCGCATCAAGATCGCTCGTGTTCACCTCGAAGAGGACACCGGAAAGCTCATGCACCTTCCGGGTGGCGGCAGCGGAGTGGACCTTAACCGCGCTGGCGTACCGCTCATGGAGATCGTGACCGCGTTTCCACCCGACATCGAGAGCCCCGAAGAAGCCAAAGAGTACGGTGAGAGGTTAAGGCAACTCCTTGTTTACCTCGGTGTATGTGACGGCAAGATGGAAGAAGGCAGCATGCGCGCTGAACCCAACCCATCCGTCCGCCCCGAAGGCTCCGAAACCTACGGCGTCAAGACAGAGCTCAAGAACCTCGGCAGCTTCCGTTCGGTCTTCGGAGGCGTCGAATTCGAGCGCAATCGCCAGATCGCTGTCCTGGAAGAAGGCGGCGAAGTCTACCAAGAAACCCGCGGCTGGAACGAGGACACCCAAGCCAGCTACGTAATGCGCGTGAAGGAGTCGGAGAACGACTACCGCTACTTCCCGTGCCCCGACCTGATGCCGATGCACTTCGACGACGCCATGATCGAACGCGTGCGGGCCACGATAGGAGAATTGCCGATAGCCAAGTGGCAACGGTACCAAAGCGAATTTGGTCTCAGCGAATACGACGCAGGAGTCTTGACCGCCGAACGCCCTTGGGCCGAGTTCTTTGAAGCCTGCGTCAGGGAAGGCGCCGACCCAAAGGCCGCATGCAACTGGATGAACTCCGACTTCGCCCGCCTCCTCAACGAGACCGGTCAAAGCGTAGTCGCCCACGAGGGGCGGACCCTCAGCCGAGTCACGCCCAAGCACATCGCCGAACTCACGACCCTCATTGCAAACGGAACGATTAACGGCAAGATCGGCAAGCAAGTCTTTGGCGACATGTTTGAGTCTGGTCATATGCCAAAGGCGATTGTGGAAGCGGCTGGATTGACTCAGGTAAGCGATACCGGACAGGTGGACACATGGGCGGCTGAAGTTTGCGCGGAAAATCCCGATGTTATTGAAAAGTATCGCAATGGGCAAACCAATGTGATTGGCTTCCTCGTCGGACAGTTAATGAAGAAAAGCCAAGGTCGCGCCAATCCGCAACTTGCGCAAGAAGCGATCCGTAAGGCTTTAGGGGAGTAGTGGCCCAATGAGATTGGTATTAGCAGTTTGTGCGCTGGTGATCGCGACTTGTTCGTGGGGGAAGGACCCACGCCAAGATGCGATTTGGGGGGCCATCGACGATGCGATGATCCACTACATCGATCACCACTTTCATGAAGGTGACTTTCCTCGAGCGATTCAAGCCCTCCGATTTCGATACGCCATGTATCCAGATGACTGGGAAGCCATGTCAGACCTTGGATGGCTCCTCGAGAGCACGGAGCGCGAAGACGAAGCGCTCGCCATGTACATGAAGTATCGGCGCGACTACTCGACCCGGCGCGACGCCGCATATTCGGTCGTGCAGTATTGGTTCAAGAAGAAGTCCTACGCCAAAATCCCGGCATTGGTGGAGCCCGAACTTGCCAAAAAGCCACACCCCAACATGTATCGCTGGCTCGCCCATGCTTACGACCGACTGGGTCGCTATGCCGATTCGATTCGCGTTTGGGATGCCTTGATTGCCCTCGTTCCCAGCGACGCTCAGGCGAAGAATAATCGCGCCAAGGTTCTCGGCAAAATCAAGTAGGTGGAAGTTCGAGTCCAGCCACGAAGTTCACAATCCAAGGTTGTGGTAGATGGCGGCGGGCTCAAGGTCTACACAAACGCAGCCCCGGTCGATGGCGAAGCTAATGAGGCGGTCATTGCCCTTCTGAGCAAAGCTCTCGGCGTTCCAAAATCCGCCATTTCGATCGCTCGTGGCGCGACAGGTAGAAAGAAGAAGATCATCGTGGAGGGCCTCAGCGACGAGCAAATCTTGGCCCGGGTAACGTCTAGCTAGAAATGGACCCGAACCGCACCCAGAGCCTCGACCCGAACAAGACGATGATGGGCACCATGCCCACCATCAATGCCACCCAGGTCGTTAAGCCGGTCCAGTGCCCGGTCTGCAAGTCTTTTAACCCCGCCGGGGTGATGTTTTGCGTGGATTGTGGCCTGATTTTTGATCGGGCTTTGCCCGACGACGCCTTCGGCGCGCCAACGGTTCAGATGCCGGTGCTGGTGGATGAAGCAGGAAGAGAGCATGTACTGAGACCGGGTGAGAATGTGCTTGGCCGCCAGGGCGACATCGTGCTGGATGATTCGCGAATCTCCCGCCGTCACGCGGCGATCATGGTCGGCGACACGCTCACCGTCACCGATCTTGGTTCTACTAATGGCACGAAACTGAATGATGTCGCGCTCTCGGACTCGCAACTGATGCAGCCGGGAAGTGTCATCTCTCTCGGCGGCTTCAAGCTCACGCTATCGATGCCCGGGATAGCGGCAAAGACCGCCATGCCCATTGGCGGACAAACGCTACAAGGCTCTGCGCCCAGCATCGCGGCGACCGCTCACTTGGTTGAAGGCGACAACCGTTATCCTCTTCAACTCGGCCCGAACACCTTCGGCCGCCGCGATTCCAATGCCATCGTCATTTCGGATGCCTATGTTAGTGGCGCACATGGACTGATCGAACTGGAAGATGACGCAGCCTATATCACCGACCTTGGTTCAACAAATGGCACGATGCTCAATGATGCCAAACTTGGCGCCAACATGCGGACCCGTATGGAGCCTGACGATGTGATCCGCCTTGGTAGCCTGGAGTTCCGGATTGATCGCGGCTAAGGTTTTAGCTGGCAAGACAATACTGTTTTCCGGCGACCCGGATGCACTGGGCCCATTAGTCCGCACCATCAAACGCGCTGGAGCAACTACCGTATGGTGGGGTGAAAAGCCGACCGAGGCAAAGTGGCTCTTCGACTGGTGCATGAAGGTCGACTTCAAGAAGCTGGACTCGCTCGAACTGGCTATGGTCAGGTTACGAAAGAAGTACGGTCACCTGCACGGGGCGGTCAATATGCCCGAAGCTCCAAATCCGGTCAAGTTCTTGGAGAGCAGTCGCCAGCAGTGGGAGGTAATAGGGCCGTCAGTCGCCGATCTTGCCATGCAGACCAAGGTTCAAGTTGGGAAGATGCTTGAAACAGGCGGAGGCATTATTCTCACGGCCCTAAGTTACATTGAGGAAAGCCCAATCGAAGCTGTATGGATCACTGCCATTCAGGAGGTAGCGACGCAAATCGACTTCCAATATGCTGAAAACAGCGTGCGAGCCTTCAATTTCTACGATTCGACGGACGATGAAATGGTGAACTACCTTGCGGGCATCGGAGTACCTGAATTGAACATGAGTTACGCCGATGACGTAGTTCCTAATTCCTAATTCTTAGCTTTAGATTTCGTACCTGCGCAGGTACAATTTAAGCGTGGCTCTCCCCCTCTTGCTTGGCTTCATGCTGCTCCCGCCGCCGAAGCCGGTGGACTCGCTCGATATTCCGGATCGGTATCGAGGGCGGATCGTGTTGGTGCAGCCCAAGCAATTCAGTGAAAAGGTGGTAGCGCTCACGTTCGATGACGGCCCCGACCCCAAGGTCACAGCACAGATTTTGAAGACGCTGAAAAAGAATGACGCCAAAGCGACCTTTTTCATCTTGGGGCAGAACGCGCACTATTATCCAGAGACGGTGAAGCTCATCGCTGCCCAAGGCCACGCGATCGGCCAGCATAGCTGGTCGCACGCCGCCAAAGCCGATGCCAAGAAGGCTGAAGTCGAGTTCACAAAGACGAACTCGTTGCTCAAGAACCTGATCGGCTACCGACCGGTGATGTATCGCCCGCCCTATGGCATCACCAAGAACGGCATGACGGCTCTTGCTCTAAAAGAGAACGACGCGGTCATTCTCTGGACGAGAATCGCCAACGACACAATGACCAAGAGCCCGGCTAAGGTAAACCTCAATGTCGGTACACCCGGTCCCGGTGAAATCGTGCTGATGCACGATGGGTATGGCAAGACGTGGACGGCAGAGGCCTTACCGCGCATCATTAAGCGCCTGAAGAACAAGGGCTACAAGTTTGTGACCGTTCCAGAAATGCTTCGCAAGTGGGATCAGTACCTAAACGTTCACCCAGATCGCGGGGCCACCAAGCCCTGGCACCTATGACCGGCTCGGGGACACGGTCTGCAGAGTCTGGCAGCTTTCGATTGCGGCTCTGGCAATAGCGACGGCCCGCAGGCCATCCAGTGCCGTCACCGGAGCTTCGCGCGCACCCGTGCAAGTCTCGACAAACGCTCGTCCTTGGTTGTAATAGGGGTCGTCCACTGGCAGCATCGGTGACTCCAATTGTGTGTTCTCTTCCGTATGTCTTCGTACGGTCGGCGTCTTGCGAGAGTCGAATTCGATCATGCCCTTGTCGCCGCAGACTTCGATCGTCGTCCTGAATCCACTGGGGTCGAGCCACGTCGCCTCGACGTGAGCAATCGCGCCCGATTCAAACTCTAAGGTCGTTAACGCATAGTCGCCCGGCTTGCCTTCGAGCGCTCCCGGGTTGGTCAGGCGAACCGATCGTGACGTGACGAATCGCACCTCACCCAATGTCCAGCGCAACCAATCGAAATCATGCACTGCCAGGTCGAGCAGTACGCCGCCAGAGCGAGATGCATCTTGAAACCACCCAGCGCTACCCACTGGAGCCTTACCACCGCGGCGCGTGCGCGCGGTAACCGGGTTGCCAACCGCTCCTCCAGCAACCAACTCGTGGGCCTTCTTGAAGTCGGGGAAGTACCGAACAACTTGCGCGGGCATCAGAACCACACCTGCCTTCTCGGCTGCCTCCAGCATTTCGGCGCACTGGGCCACGTTCAGCGCCATCGGCTTCTCGCACAGCACGTGCCGGCCTGCCGCAATTGCCTTTAGGGTAACGGAATGGTGCGCATCCGTCGGTAAGCAAACATCCACGGCGTCTGCCCAGTTCAAGAGTTCGTCATAGGAAGTCGCAGGAGATAGGCCATGCGTCGAAGCAAAAGCCTCGGCGCGAGCGGGATCAAGTTCAAAGAACTTGAGTTCGACGTCGGGCATGTTCTTCCAATGCCGGGTGTGCACATTGCCCATCCCGCCCGCGCCGACAACCCCGATCCGTAACATCAGTCCGAAAGTGTACTAGGTTGCTCAGTCTGCCGCGCTGCTACCAATCCCATGGCTAAACCCGCGATCGCGGCGACGGCTGAAGCGATCAATATTCCGAGTTTGGCGGGCCCAAGCAATGTCCCGTCCTTAAAGGCAAGCATCGCGATGAACATGGACATCGTAAACCCAATTCCCGCGAGCAATCCAGCCGAACAAAGCCAAAGCCATGAGACGCCAGCGGGAAGCCGGCTCAAGCCGAGTTTCACCGTCAGCAAACTGGCGCCAATGATTCCGACGGGCTTTCCCGCGACCAATGCAAGCGCAATCCCAAACATGACCGATTGGCTCTCTGCACCTGCCCCGTTCGTATTGATCACCACACCGGCATTGGCGAGGGCGAACAGCGGCATGATGACGTAGGCCATCCAAGGGTGAATCGCCATCTGCGCTCTAACCACCGGCGGCAGGAGCTCGCGTTGAGCCACTCGCAACTGCTTCAAGCGCGAGGCCATGCGGCTCTCATCGTCGGTGTGGTCCGAGTCGAAGAGTCGCTTAGTGGCGCGAACGACGATATCCATTGGATTCTCGCGCAGTTGCATCGATCGCACGGGGGTGATCAGGCCGAGCGTAACGCCTGCTAACGTAGGATGGACACCTGCCCAATACAAGCCAGACCATGTGACCAAGCCCGGAATCACATAAGCCAACGCTGCCCCTGTCCCGATGCGCTGCAATCCAAGAACCAACAAAATTCCGAGTCCTGCCACCAAGAACCCGATGGCATTCAGACCCGACGAGTAGAAGAGCGCGATCACCAGCACGGCGATGATGTCGTCGATGATCGCGAGCGCGAGCAAAAAGACCCGCGCATTCGATGGGACTCGCTTACCCAAAAGAGCTAGAATCCCAACCGCAAAGGCGATATCCGTCGCCGTTGGAATCGCCCAGCCCGCCCGCTTGGCAGGATCAGCATTCATGGCAACGTAAATCAAGGCCGGAACAGCAACGCCACCCACCGCTGCCGCAAGAGGCAAGATGGCTTGCTTGGCGTCGCTCAACGCCCCTTCATGGATTTCGCGCCGAATCTCCATGCCGACGACTAGGAAGAAGATGGTCATCAACCCATCGTTGATCCAGAAGTGAAGGGACCGGTTGAACTCAAATGTCCCGACCTGAATGCCAATCGGCATATGCCAAAAGTCGTGATACGAGCCAGACCAAGGGGAGTTGGCCCAAAACAAAGCCGCGATTGCCGCGACCAGAAGGACCACGCCGCTAGCCGCCTCCACATGCAGGAAGCGCTCTAAGGTTCCAAAGGCGCGCTCGGCAAGGCGTTGGGCTCGGGGCAGATTCGTCTCGGGCATAGGATTCCTCGCGCGGCGGCCCGACCAACGCTATCCTGCCCGCCAAGGGCGGACACCCAAACTCTAACTTACCTCTTTTTTGGTCAGCTCCAATGGTTGACATATGATACACATGTCTACTATTGCTATGTTCGCATGACAATGACCCAAAACATTCTTAATCGCCGCGCGGCTGCTGCTGGCCCAGGCTATCTCGGCGCGCGGAGCCATCTCGATGACCTTCGTCGCCAGAATCTCGTCCAAGAGTTCCGCGACGCCGGCCAAGATCCGCCCGACTATCTTCAACAAGCCCACGACTGGATCGAGAGGGAAGCCAAGCTCTTCGAAGCCGGCGACTTTCCCGACAAAGGCGTGAGCATCACCCAAGAAGACCTGAAGGAAATTGAATCCGAGTTCGATCTGCCGGTCCCGGTGCTGATCGAGCACGCTCAGAACCCTCTCGAACTCGGCTACCTTACTGCGGTTCGGGCCGAAGGCAACGAACTCTTCGGAACGGTGGCACTGACACCCGAGGCCGACGCCCTCATCCGTCGTTGCGGCGCAAAGTCGCTTTCCCTCGGTCTAACACCCGACCTCAAAGCGATTCGCGAGGTCAGCCTCGTGCAAAACCCGCGCATCAGCGACGCCCAACTCTTCCGCGCCGGACACCTCCTTCCCTCAATCAATGCCGAGGCGCACACCGAGAAGATGGTCCGCGAGGGCCGCTTGCTCCCGAGCCAGGCTCCCTTCGCCAAAGCGCTCCTGGAGTGCCCGAAATCGGTCGAGTTCGAGGGCGCGATGAAGCCGGTTCAGCAACTCATCATCGAGTTCCTCAATCGCATGCCGTGCTTCAAGCTCTACGGCGCGGTCGCTCCCGCCAGCATCGTCAACAGCACCCTCACCAACGAGGAGCTCGACTTCTATCAACGCTACTTCCCGGGCCTCAAGCCGGAAGACATTCTCCAACACAGATAAGAAAATGCCAGCCCTATCAAAACCCTTTGAATCCCTCGAAAGGCCCGGTCTCGTGGTCTCCTACAAGCTCTCCAATGTCGCCGTTTGGAAGGGCGCGCTACTCGGCGTCAATAGCAGCGGCTTCGCCGTGCCCATGGCGCATGGCACGGCGAACCTCCGGTTCATCGGCGTCGCTAACGAGTCGGTGAACAATGCCTCGGGCAGCGCCGGCGATAAGTCGGTGAATGTCACGAAAGCGGGTTCGTTCGTCTTCACACCGAACTCCGGCTATACCCCGGCCCAAGGCGATCTCGGCGCGGAAGTTTACGCTGTGAACGATAACCAAGTCCAAATCGTGACGACCGGCCTGACCTCCGCCTACAAGATCGGCACGGTCAGCGCCCTCGAAACGACCTCCACTGGCAGCGCGGGCGTCCGCGTTCGCATCGACCGCTACTCCCTCTAAACCACTATGCCACTTACCAGAAGCGATATTCCTGAGCTTATGCTTGCCGGTCTCAAGACCGAATTCGACCTTGCCTACCGCGCCCAAGTCTCGAACAGCGCGGTCGAGCAGATCGCGACCGTCATCTCGACCACGCTGCCCGTGCAGAAGTACGGCTGGCTCGGCTTCTCGCCGCCGATGCGCGAGTTCATTGACGAACGCCAGCCGCTCGGCCTTTCCTCGCAATCCACCTCGATCGAGGACAAGGTTTTCGAGTCCACCCTCGCCGTTCAGCGCAAGGCGATCGAGGACGACCAGTTCGACCTCATCCGCCTGCGCATCCAAGAGATGGCGTCGCGCGTGGCCCTGCACCGTCACCAGATGGTTGTCGAGTCGCTCGCCAATGGCAATGCCGGCACGATTTACGACGGCAATGCCTACTTCGCCGAGCGCACGGTGGGCGCGAACACCTTCTCGAACCTCTCGACCGATGCGCTCGATGCAACAGCAATCCGTGATGCGGTGAGTGCAATGATGAGCGTGCGCGACGAGACCAACTCGCCGATGGGCATCACGCCCGACACGCTGCTCGTCGGCCCCAGCCTCATGTGGACGGCGATGGAGCTCGTGCAGAGCCCGGTCGTGGTCTCCGGCGGCGCCGCGCCGAGCTATCTCAATGTCTTCCAAGGCAAGCTCAAGGTCATCGTCTCGCCCTTCCTCACCGGCGACCACGCTGACAAGTGGTTTGTGCTCGACACCAGCCGCCCCGTCCGCCCGATCATCATGCAACAGCGCAGCGACGTTCCGGTGGAGTTCACCGCCCTCGAATCAGGCTCGGGTTCGGAGTCCGCTTTCATGCGCGATCTCTACATGTACGGCGTGCGCGGGCGATACAACGTCGGCTACGGCCTATGGCAACTCGCCTACGGCGGTGGTTTCTGATGAATGTGGACCTCACCGTTCTGCTGGGCGGGGTGGTCACGGGAATCTTGGCATTGGCTCGCATCACGTTGAACCAGCACAAGGCTCTTGTGGATCGCTTCGTCTCGTTCGTTGAGGCTTCCGTGAGGCGGCAAGAAACTTCGGCCGAGCAGGTCGCGCAAGCGTTGCGCGACCTGGCCGAGGGCACTCGGGAGAATACGATGACCTTGCGCCGAATGGGCGAACAGCTCGGCGTCCACTTTCGCAAGGGGGCGTAAATGGCGCTATCAGTCCTGGTCGCCGATATTCAGGCGCGCGCCAACGTCCACGACTCAGCTTACGAGACTGAGATTGATGAGGTTGTGGCGCGCCTCCTGCCCGTCGTCTCCTACGCGCTTCGTCCGGAGGCTCTTGCCTCCGGCGACGCCGGGCTGCAGGCCGTGCTTGATGATGGAGCCGCCGACGTGATCGCGGGCACGTTCCTGGCTCAACATTACCGCCGCCCGGAGCTGCTGCTGTCGGTCATCGTCGGCGACCTCCAACTCTTCCCCCGCCGATTTGAAAGTGTTGCCGACCCAAGCGGTTTGATCGCCCAAGGTTGGCTCAAGCTAAAGCCCTGGCTCAAGCCCGACTCCACAGCCCCTGTCCTCGCCGCGAGCGGCAAAGGAGTTCCGTCATGAGTGTCCTCATCGAGCGTCTGTCCGACTCGCTGGAAGTCTTCGGCGAGCCGATTTTGATCGAAGACGAACCTGCCCAAGCCTTCGTCCGCGTCTACTCGGCCGCCGAAGCGCGCCTCTATCTTGAAGAAGCCGTCATCACCGCCGCCTCCCGCCCCATCCGCGGCTTCTTCGTCTTAGCTGATACCGTCGCGGCCATCGGCAATACGATCGAATGGCTTGGCGAAACCTACGAAATCGCCTTCATCCGCCGCTACCGCATCAGCGGCGCGGACGTGGGACTGGGCCTGATCGCAGTCCTACCGTAGCTCCCTCCTCTCCCCTTGCGGGAGAGGAAGTTCGAGGAGTTCCGCGCGATAGCAAGGGAAGCTCGAACAGGAGAGGGGTTTCTCGCTTTGACCTCACCCCTAACCCCTCTCCTCCGCCACCCGCTACCCGCGATCACGCCATCGCTTGCGTATGCACCGCCCGAATCACCTCATCCGGAACCGTCCACCCGTTCAGAACCTTGTACTTGCCGTCCTCCAGCATGGTTCTAAAGCCTTGCTTTTTGGCCGCTTCGTCAATCGCGACATAGGAACCGCCCGAGGCGATCGCATGCTTGAAGTCGAGCGTGCCCATGAGGAGCTCGAAAACACCAACACGGCCCTTGAGACCAGTGCCGCGGCACTCGGCGCAGCCTTTGCCCTTCGCGCACTTGGCGCGCTCTAAATCGGCGGGCGTGATGCGAAGCATCTTAATCTCGTCTTCGGTGAGCTTGTAGGGCTCAAGGCACTTCTGACAGTTCAAGCGGATGAGCCGCTGAGCCAGAATCGCGACGGTGACGCCGGCGATGAGATACGGCTCCGCGCCCATGTCCACCATACGCCCGATGGTCTCCATCGAGTTATTGGTGTGGAGCGTGCTGAGGACCAAGTGGCCGGTAAGCGCGGCTTGTATGCCAATCGCGAGCGACTCGGGGTCGCGCATTTCGCCGACCATCATCACGTCGGGGTCTTGGCGAAGGAACGACCGCATGACGCGAGGGAAGGGAAGCTTCTCGGTCACCTGCACCTGACCGACGTCCTTGTCGAATTCGTATTCGATTGGGTCTTCGACCGTCACAATGTTGCGCGTCTTGCTGTCCAGCGTAAGCAGGGAAGCGTAGAGCGTCGAGGTCTTGCCGCTACCCGTCGGGCCGGTGACCAAAACCAGGCCATAGGGAACCGAGATCGCCTTCTGCCAATTGCGCAAGAGATCCTCGGGCATGCCGAGCTTGAGAAGGTCGACCTTCATTGCGCCCGGGTCGAGAATACGCATGACGATCTTCTCGCCGTTCAGACAGGGCACACACGAGCACCGGGCCGAGAGCCGCCGCCCCATGAACTCCATGTCGATACGGCCGTCCTGCGTCTCGCGATTCTCGTCAATCCGCATGCCAGCCGCCAGCTTAAGCCGCGCGACGACGTTCATCGCATGCTCGGGAGGCAACTGACCGCCGTCAATCAGGATGCCGTCTTGGCGGAAACGAATCTTGAGCTGATCACGCTCTGGCTGAAGGTGAATATCGCTCGTGCCCATTTCGAGGGCTTGGATGAAGATATTGTCAACGATACCGACCGCCAACGACATCTCATCGCCGCCCATATCGCGGGCGCTACCGGCTTCTCGAAGAACGAGCCGGAACTTCTTCCCGGCTCCATAGTTAAAGCTGTCGTTGTACGTCATGGCTTAACGAAAAGGTACGCCGCGACGCACACGAGGAATCCTGCGAAGATCTTCCTCATGAGCGCAGGGTCGAGACCGAGCGCCAGTTTACTACCGGCATACGCTCCACCGAACAGCCCCAGCGCGATCCATGCGCCCTTGAGGAGGTCAATCTGCTCCTTCTCCCAATAGTTCTTGACCGCGAGGAGCCCAACGGGCGCCAGCAACACGATCAAACTCGTGCCTTGCGCCTTCTGCTGGGTCATCTGAAAAGCAAAAATCAGGAGCGGCACAATGATGATGCCGCCCCCGATTCCAAAGAGTCCGCTGCTTACGCCCGCCACAAGGCCGATCAGCACACAGAGAAAAATCTCCATGTGCCGAGCGTACCTAAGAGCCCTTACTCGTCAATAGCGCCGAAGTTGGCGATGATGATGTCGATATCGCCAGCATCGACTTCACCGCTAACATCTACATCGGAGTTTGGATTGCCATTACCGACGGGCCAAATCGCGCCGAAGTCGGCGATGACTTGATCGATGTCGGCGGCGTCCACTTCGCCAGAGGTGTCGACGTCCCCATTAACAAGTGCCACTGCACCGATATTGATATCGGTCGGAGTCGCGCTACCAGGAACGGTTACGTTGACGGTCTTCTTCAAGAAAGAAGCCCCGTCGAACACAATCGTGTATTGGTTCGTCGCCCCAGCCGGAGGTACGTTTGGCAAGATCACGCGAACCGACGACGAGGTCGAAGCTGTGCCAACCAAGAGGCCGCCATGAGTGATTGGCATTACGCCAGAGAAGACTTGATAGGTGATCGCTCTCTGATAGGCCATCGCACCCACATCTTGAAGGTTGACCGTCCCCACAAAGTCCTGTCCCTGCACAGCGATGCCCAAAGCAATATTGCTAATACGGGATGGGCTGACAGCTCCTTGAGTTCCGACCGGTCCAGAGACCGCAGTCGACGTTCCCGGCGCCGTGGATCGCCACAGGTTGTGGGTGCTCGAGCCTACGTGAGGGTTAGCATAGACGGCCCCAATTCCATTCAACTGTGCTGCCGTCGTGGCCGTGGTGGCTCCCCCATTGTTGTACTGCTGCCCCATCCAGAATGTCTGATCGGTTGGGACCGTTGGAAACGCCGTGCTGACACCGGTTCGCCAAACAAAGCTACCCGCGGTATGGGATGAAACATAGGTGTGTCCCGTGAGCCATGTCCCTGGGTCGAAAACTCCCGTCGGACCAGGGGTCCCAGTTCCCTGCAAATGGA
This sequence comes from Chthonomonas sp., assembly GCA_016788585.1. Classification (GTDB taxonomy): domain Bacteria; phylum Armatimonadota; class Fimbriimonadia; order Fimbriimonadales; family Fimbriimonadaceae; genus JAFLBD01. Next base: position 28,144 of record JAEURP010000007.1, read on the forward strand.
AGCGGATGAGGCTCTGGAAGGTGGCAGCGGCACCTGTTCGGGTCGCCCAGTTGACGGCTGTAATCTGCTGACCAGCGTAGCCTGGCATCGGAGTGACGTCATCGTAAATCGCGGTCGTATAGGCCGGCACATCCGCATCCTGCGCGCCGCCAAGTGCGGTCAGCGTTGTCTGCGTACCCGTCGCGTAGCACTGATAGATATAGAACCTTCCAGTTTGGACCGGTGACCCAACTGGGATCCCAGAGAGTTGGAAATCGATGCCGGTCGTCGTGGCTTCTTCAGGATAAACGCCGCCGACTAGGGCCACGTCGTTCACGTACTCAAGGGTCCAGGTGGAGCCATTGAGAATAAAGCACCCTTTGAGGGTCGAGGCTGCTGTTCGAGTTCCTGGTGTTACCGGGCCATAGCTGTTGGTGAGACCAAACTCGTGGTATAGGGTCGGGTAATTGGCGTGCTTCAGTCGGACTTTCTTGGCAGAGGCAAGAGTGCCTGACCCATCGACGGTACCAGCGTGGACTGTTACAACATCGCCCAACACATAGCTGCTCCGTGCGGCCTGGGTAACGGAAGTGTTCCCGCTGAAGCCTGCCGGGCCCGAAAAGAAGCCAGCGGTCATGCGCCAGCCGTCGTTGGTTGCATTTGCAAGGCCAGGGATCGCGGTCGCAACGAGGCCTGCGACCAATGGCAGAGATCGATATCGAATAATCATAAGAGTCCGAGGCATTGGATAGCCTGAAGTTCTTTATACAGGACTCTTTCTAAAATCGCTAACTTTTAGTCGAAAATTACTCGTCTACGGCACCGAAATTGGCAATCACCAGATCAATGTCCGCCGCGTCCACTTCGCCACTGAGGTCGAGATCGGCGAATTCGTTGCCTACGCCAGGAAAGACCTGCCCAAACGAGGCGATGACTTCATCGATGTCGGCGGCATCCACTTCTCCTGAACCGTCGACATCGCCATTGGTTAGCGCGACAGTTCCAATATCAATCGACTCTGGCATCACACTAGGCGGCACCGGTACCTGCACCAAGATAGTCTTGTGCAGGAAGGGCTGCCCGCCAATTCGGATAGAAATAGGGTTTGTAGTACCCGTTGGCAATACGGCTGGAACGGTAAGCCAAAACGCATCTGTCGCCGCCAAGTTGCTCATGCTAATCGCTTCCGAGGCGAACGTGACGCTTCCCGAAATCGCCGTGACTTGGATGGTACGCCCATGGGCCATGGGCGTGATCACATCGTTCAGCGTGATACGGCCATGAAAGTCCTGCCCAGGGATACCCAACGACAGAGCGAGATTCCCGTATTCGTAGGCTCCGGGGGGATTGTTGCTGTAGATGAGATCTGAGGCTGCGCTACTGCGAAAGACGTTCGCATCCGAGGTGCCGCGAGCAACCGTGCCCGGCATGATCCCCATCTCATTGAGCTGGGATACCGTTGCCATGCCATTTCCGTTGGAATCATTGTCGAGGGCAATGCCAACATAGAACTTCGAGGCAGGTACAGACAAGTCCCCACCGGCCGTGCTGAAGATGGCGTTTTCTGTCGAGTAACCGGCCATCCGAATAGCATCCCCGGTGAAGGCGGTGGTTCCCAGGTAGGTGCCCAGGGTAGAGCCTGGCCCGTTGGCCTCCCAGAACCGAATCCTCGGGCGAAAGCTCACATCGGCAAGATTGTAATTGTAAAACGTGGAGGCGATTGCTGTGACTTCGCGACCTGCATAAAGGCTCATCGCCGTAACATCGTCGGCGAGCGTTTTGGTGATTGGAGTGGTCCCGGATTGGGCAAACGAGGGGTACAAGCAGTCGTCGGCCATGGGCTCAGACTGATAGACCCAATAGGGAGACTGGGCCAGCCCAATCGCTGGCAACACACACAAGCTCAGTAGAAGCAGTCGCATCTGAAAAAGGTTCAACGAAATCCTTTGCACCGATCGTGCCAAAGATTGGGGGCGTCACAGTAATGACGCCCCCAAGATCAATTAAGTTCAAGCTGGGGCTAGTCTCAGGACTGAAACCCCAGTTCAAACATCAAACGTCGTCGACAGCGCCGAAGTTGGCAATAACGATGTCGATATCTGCAGCATCCACTTCACCATTGATGTCGCAGTCGGAATTAGCAGCTGCATCGGTTTCCGCAGAGATCACGGCACCGAAGTCAGCGATCACCTGATCGATGTCAGCCGCGTCGACTTCACCCGAGCCATCGCAGTCGCCATTTGTCAACGCAACATCGGGAACCACGATTGCAACGGGAGCATCGTTCGGAGCTGCTGGAATCGTCACGTCGAACTTTCGCTTCAAGAACTGACCGCCGTCCATGGTGATGGTGACGGGGTTTGAGGCGCCAATAGGGAGGCGAGCTGGGCATCGTATGGCCAATGCACCTACGTTTGGACCTGCAGCAGCATAGGTGAAGATGTAGTAACCGGCAAGAATAACATTGCCGGCAGCAACCGTAATGTTAATGGTCTTGGCATAGGCGGGCGAAACTACGTCGTTCATCGTCATGTTGAAGTTGTAGTTTTGCGACATCAGACCAAAGTCCATATCCAACGTGTCGCCAGCTGGAAGGAGGCTCTGTACGCCATTTCCTGCTACGATCGCTTGGAACCAGCTACCTGGGGTGTTGGTGGTGTAGATCGCATCGGTGCTCGGCGCGAAGAACCCCGAGTTAGCAACCGCCTTTCCTAATGCCATTAGGTTGAGGTCTGCATCAGTGGCACCGGTCGTGTTGGCATTGTTGTCATACACCCAACCCGCCCAGAACTTTCCGCTCGCTGGAACCAACACGTTGTTGGCGACCGTTGGAGCAAATGCATAGTAGTTGTTGCCGGGAACAAAGGAAATCGCCGCAAACGAGAAGCCGGGGCCTAAGGTTGCAGGATCGTTAATGCCAGTTGGTCCAACAGTTGTTCCGTCAGCTTGGTGCATGCGGTATCGAGGGCGGCAGCTAATCGCCGCGCCACCAGTGTTTACCGTGTTCCAAGCGATATAGCGAATTGGCTGACCTGCCCACATAGGATCGATATTGATGTCGTCGGTGACGTACTTCGTGATCGGGCCCGCACCAGCAACGGCGCCGCCATTAATGACCGATCCGTTGGTCGCCCCTACAGCGGAAACGTAAAAGACGCCCTGAGCGTGCGCAAGGCTCCCAATAAGGAGTGCGCCCAAAGCGGTTAGAGTGAGTTTGTTCATGGATATCCTCAATTTCTGACAGACTTCGGCGCGCCAGATAGGCCACCGATAGTGACCTCTACTATAACTCAAGTTCATCCTAAGTGTATGACAATTCTATGAGGAATTGAGAAGTCCCGGCCAAATACCAGCGAAAACCTAAAGCTATTCCACATCCTGCCGATAATCTCACACAGGAAATCACCAGATTTGCTACGGAGAGCAACGTGAGTCTACGGATCAATACAAACATTACGGCCCTCAGCGCGTTGCGCAGCCTCAACAGCACAACTGAGGCGATGAGCCGACAGATTTCGCGCCTGAGTACGGGCCTGCGAATCAACAATGCCGCCGACGACCCGGCTGGCCTGATCATCAGCGAAAACCTGCGCACCCAGATGCTCGGTATCGACCAGGCCACCCGCAATGCCCAGGACGCCGTAAACATGGCCAAGACAGCCGAAGCCGCCCTGGAAGAGGTTCAGACCCTCATCCGCAACATGCGCGGCCTCGCCGTCCACTCGGCGAATACCGCGGTTGTGGACGCCAATATGCTTCAGGCTAACCAAGCGCAGATTCGAAACGCCATTCAATCCATCAACCGAATTGCCTCGCAAACCAGTTGGGGCACCCGCCAACTCCTCGATGGCTCCGCCGGCGCCCAGGCCAACGTGACCAATGGCGCCGCTGTGGGCAGCATTTATATGGGTGGGATGTTCAATGGCGAGTCGGTGGCAACCGGCCCAATCACCATGACCCGGGTGACCGCGGGTGAGCGCGCCGCCGTCAGCCTCGGCAACACATTCGCCAGCGTTAACGCAATCGTTCCGACCCCGGGCGCTTTCGTCATCAATGGCTTCAGCTTCAGCACAGACGGTGCAGAGTCGGTCCAATCGCTCCTCGCGAAGATCAACGCCATGTCGAGTTCGACGGGGGTCACCGCGCAGTTCAATGGCGGTTCGATCCAACTGACCGCCGGCGAGTTTGGCTCTAGGCATGCAGTGAACTTCTTTGATCCCTCGAACATCCTGCACACGGCCAGTAGCGCGACTGATACGGGAGTGGATGCAGTGTTCGATGTTTCGATGAACACGGACGCCGGCATTCAAACCGCGACGTTCACCGGCGACGGCCTACGATTGCGCGATGGCTACGGCAACATCATCTTGCTCACGGAGCAAGGCAATGCCACGGCTGGTGTTCAATCCGTCGGAATGATGACCGCCGGATCGGTTAACTTCCACATCGGAGCAGGTTCAAATCAGTCGGTTGCTTATTCGCTGCCCAATGCCTACGCGAACCGCCTCGGCACTGGCGTCATCGCGAACATGGACCTTTCGCAAGTCGATGTGACCACCCAAACGGGCGCACAACAGGCAATTCAAATCATTGATGCCGCAGTGTCCCAACTCGGTCAATGGCGAGGCGATCTCGGTTCGTTTCAGGTCAACTTCCTTGAGTCAACGATCCGGTCACTCGGCGTAGTCAAAGAAAACCTAGCCGCCTCCGAGAGCCAAATCCGTGACGCAGACATGGCGATGGAGATGACCAGCTACACGAAGTACCAAATCCTGCAGCAAAGTGGCATGGCAATGTTGGCTCAAGCGAATCAAGCCCCTACAAATGTTCTGCAACTCCTCCAACAATAGAGAATAGGAAGTCATTCTTCATAAGATCCTCGGCGCGGACCAAGTCCGCGCCATTTTTTCGTCCCAAGGAGGGTGGACTTTAGTCCGCTGACGGCAAGGGCTTCAAGAACTCAAAAATCGAAGGCTGCTTCCCGTTCACCACAACCTCGGCAATCTTGGTTTCTGCGCCCCAAGGACCACCGTCTCGGCGAGCCCGTCGAATGCTCGGATAGCTAAACCCGGCGATAGTCTTGTAGCCGCTGTACTCGACCTCAATCCTCGACACTGGGCCGAACCAAATATCCTCAAAGTCGAGGCCGATGATTCGGTTAGCTGAGTCGACGCGAACGCGGGTCACGATGTCGCCATCGACCATCGTAAATCCATCGCTCTCCGGCCGAACCGGCTTGCCCCCGCCGCCCACTGCGATGAATAGGGGGTTGCGGTTCGCCTGGGCGCGAAACTCGCGTCGCTCGCCCGGGTGAACGGCAAAGTTAGCGTTCTTATCGCCTTCCACATAGGTGCCATTTCCAGCAATGAAGTAGGAGACTCCGGCGTCCCATTGCTCCCAGTGCGCAAAGCGGTCTAGCCCCCAATAAGCACCTTTGGTCTTCCAAATCTTGGCGGTGCCACTATCGGAGTACGGGGTCTCGATTGTCCACTCGACCTTTGCACCCTGCTTGCTACCATGGGCGATTAGCATGGCTTTGTGCCTGCGGATCGCTTCGTCTTGTTCGGCCCGAGTGACGAACGGAACAGGGCGACGCTGCCGGAAGTAACTGGCCTGGTTTGCAAGAAACGTTGTCCGACATCCATCGGATGCAAACAAGTAGATCTTGCCCTCGACCACGGCCCAGCGCTCGGGCGAGCCCTTGCCGGTCGTCGCCCCCATCTTGCCGCAAGCGCCGCCATTCTGCACGCCATAGCTATAGGGGTCGCGTTTGAATAGCTCGAGGTGGTCTTGGCTGGCGAATCGGTAAGTGTGGCGTCCAAGTGTTGAACTGAGTTCGGGTTCGCCCGGTACCTCTCGGCCCTGAATCAGGTCAATTGGGTCGAGTCCGTTGAGGACGAGTGGAAGTTGAGAGGTGAGGACGAGTGACGTTAATATCATGATTTCTCCATTTCGGCTTTGATAGAGGTGAGAAGCTCGCCCCAGGCCGAGCGCAGTCCGTCGGCCTCATCGCGAGTTTGAATTCGGTTATGAGTCAAGGTGATTCCGGTCTTGCCGTTCTTCTCGGAAAAGGCAATATCAACGTCGGTCGGGGTCGCAATACCATCGGTTTGCCATTTGTAACGAAGGTCTTTCGCCTCACGATCGCGCACCAACTGGCTTTGCGAATCGGCACCAACGATGGACTTCAGCCGCTCGTAGACTTCGGCAATTGGCTTTGCGACCGACTTCGTAACGCAGATGTTGTAGCCTTCGGGTCGCCCGTCCTTCTGAACGATGCCTTGCGACGCTTCCCATTCGACCCAGATGGTCACCGACCACCAGATGTGGCCCTTGTTCTCTTCGTAAATCCAGTGCAGGGCATCCCGGCGTGTCCCGGCGAACTCCGGCTTCTGTGCGAGTCGCTGGTTCCATTCTGCTAAAGTCGCTCCGGTCGCAGCCTTGCATTCGGTATCGGTCACAGGATGATCAGATTGAAGGGTGACTTTCATAGGGTCTTTTCTCCGTCGCTCGCATGTCGAAATCGGCTCGGCTTCGCCCAGTTAGTCCCGTCCTCCACCATGCGGTCGACGTAGTCACGCAGGTGAGCGATTGCGTTGTCATAGGGATCGATCGTGCGGTAGGTGCGAGCAAGCATTATCGCCCCTTCCATAACGGACAAAATGTACTCCGAGAGGCCTGGAATATCGATTTCGGCGGGCAGTCGTCCCGCCGCCAGAGTCAAGTTCCTGGCGACCTCGTCTGTCCATTGAACAAAGTTCTCCTTCAGTAGCTCGCGCACCCGCGGGTGGCTGTTGGTGACCTCCAGGGCCAAGTTACCAATAGGGCAACCTTGGTCATAAGCGGTCAGAAGAAGCATCTGGCGATAGCCGTCAAGGATGCCAAAGACGCGCTCAAGCGGATCGTCAATCCGTTCATACACCGGCTGCAACAGGCCCTCGTAGATGTTGTCGCGATACCACTCCAACACCGCGATGAGCAAATCTTCTTTGGTAGGGAAGAAGTAGTACAGGCTGCCCGGCCGAACCCCCGCCACTCGCACAATCTCCGCGACGCCCGTCGCGCCGTAGCCCTGCAATAAGAAGAGATCCCTTGCTGTTTCGATCAGCAAATCTCTCGTCCCTGTTCCTGTTTCGTTTCCCATGATTGAGCGATCACTCAACAGTATATCATGGTTTTTGGTTTTGGGGTTCAGGTCGTTAAACGCCAAATACTCAACCCAGAAACCAAAAGCAGACGCTCAATCACATAGTGAATACCAGGTGCCCGTCCAAGCATTCGGGTCATTCGAAGCCTCACCAGAGCGCCGGCCTTCCGGGTTTACGCGCTGCTCATCAAACTTTCCCGCGCCGGTCGTCGCCCTCGCGCTGCCGTCGGCGAAGATCACGGTCCCTCCAATTGAGCTCCAGCGGCGGAAATAGTCGCCTGGAGCAGGGCAGTCGTAGCCGTAACGATCGCATGCGGTTGCTACCACCTGGCGCGAAAAGAAGGGCATCATCTCTGTGCGCATCATTCGCGTGTTGCTGGGTTCCTCCATGCTTCCCAAGGTCACTGCGCGGTTAAAATCGAGAACGTAGCCATTCTGAACCGAGTAATTTTGGGCCACTGTAAAGACGCAGCTGGTGAACCGGTAAGAAGTGCCATACGCTTCGAAGTACGACTTCTTGCCGCGAAGCCAAGCAGGAAGGGTCGACCGGTTTAGGTAAGGGCCCCCCGCGTCGGTTGGACTGCCGAAGATCTGCTTGTTCTTGGCGTAGGGAAGCACCCATACCTCGACACCGCGGTGCAATGGCCCCGGAGGATTGATCTCGTCATACGCCGAGAAGATCGGCATGCCGTCGTCATTGTCGCTCGTGTACATCATCGTCGCGATGCCAATTTGCCGGCCATTGCTGAGGCAAGCCGTTCGCTTGGCCGCTTCTCTGGCTTGCGCGAAGACAGGGAAGAGAATGGCCGCGAGAATCGCGATGATCGCGATCACGACCAGAAGCTCGATAAGGGTGAATGCTCGTTTCATGGTGATTCAAAGTGAAAGCCACCCACGCTTTACAGCGGAGGTGGCTTGAGATTCTCACCACTTCCACAGTGCCTACGCCGGTATGAGCCGGATCAGGTCCTAGGGTCCGCAGATTTCTCTCTGCATCTCAGCCGCCTTCGCGACACCCCTTGCGGATTGCTTTCAACACTAAGAGTACCTTGCAGAAAGGCTACTTCTTGATGAGGGTTTTTTCGACTGCCCGACTGAGCTTGTACAACTTCGGTTGTAGCTTGTCGAGAGCGCTAATGGGCCAGCGAGGCTTGGCGATTGAAGCATCCGAGTAGTTCACCTTAGCCTTGTTCAGAGGCATTCGCACGGGGCGGTGGTGCGTTCGGAACAAGTGATCCCAAACGGCCCAACCCCAGAATCCGACCACCGCTTGATTAGTGATCGGTCGCCAGTGGTGCATCAGGTGAAAACCGTAGACGTGTCGCACCAATCCGCCCCAGCGGCGGTTTTCCATCGCTGGCTTCCAATAACGATCGAAAGGAAGATGAAGTACGGCATGCCAAAGCTCGTAAGCGGCATAGGCAAATGTCGCACTGAACAGCATGGCAGCAATGACCGGCTGACCAGGGAAAAACCACTTGATCGGGATCGCAATCAGCCCTACGAAGATCAGGAAGAACGCGCTGATCGCAAAGGGCGGAAACTGCATGGATTCCTCTTGGTGTTCATGCTCGATCGGGTATTCGCTGTGAACCTCGACAAATTTGTCGGGATCTCTCTTGCTAACTGGCGCCTTTACATTGGTCAGCCCGTGGTGTTCCGCATGGCAGTGATGCATGATTCCCAAGAAGGGAAGTACGGCTGAGTGAAGTAAGTAGCGATGATAGAGGAACTCAAACAAGCTAAGGGGAATGCCGAAGGCGAATGTCCAAGCGACCAGCATCCAGGGCTGCGCAAATTCGCTTCGGAACATATCGGGCCGTAGCCAGTAAAACAACCCAAGGGCCGCCACGAGTTGGGCGCTAGTTATCCAATAGAATGGGCCGAAATTGAAGCGGCCTGCTGCCAATTCGTGGTCGTGATCGTGCTCGTGATGATGCTGATGTTCCTCCAGCAATTCCTCAAAAGTAAGGAGATCGGCCTTTTCTTCCTGCTGGCCTGATTTTTGAAGTTCTTCCGTGAGCACGTGAGAAATAACGATACCAGCTTGCGAAAAGCACCGTTAGGGCTTGATTTGAAAGTAGTGATCGAGTGCCCTCGCCAGCGAGGGCATTTGCCCAGTTATTGCCGAAAACTTGCTGGAATCGAGGGCAGAGTAGGCAGGTCGTTTTGCTGGAGTTAGGTACTCGCTGGTCGAAATCGCGCGGCGCGTTCCTTTGGGCTCGGGAAGTCGTTCGTGGATTCGCATCGAAAGGTCATACCAAGTCATTACCTCGGAGCCGGCTGCATGAAAGATCCCAGGCGGCGGGGAACTTTCGGCCAGCACAATGGCTGCCTCGGCCAGAAATGGCGCGTAGGTAGGCGTCCCGGTTTGGTCTGAGACAATGGCAAGGTCATCATCCTTGCGAGCGACCATCGTATTCAAGAAGTTCTTGCCGTGGGGGCCAATGAGCCAACTGGTGCGCAAGATCCAGGCGTAGGCGCCAGAACTCAGCACTGCTTCTTCACCTTGTCGCTTTGACTGGCCGTAGGCGCCAATCGGGTTGACGGCGTCTTCTTCGGTGTATGGCTTAGTCCCATCGCCGCCAAACACATAGTCAGTGCTGAAGTGCATGAGCTTCACGCCGCTCATCGCGCACGCTTGTGCAAGGTAGCCGACGCCTAGTCCGTTCGTCATAAAGGCGGCATCGGGTTCGCTTTCAGCTTTGTCCACCGCTGTGAATGCCGCACAATTAATGATGAGGTCGATCTCGCCAAAGTCGCCAGCCATGATTTTTCCACTGCTGACCGGATCAGCGATGTCGAATTCCGGGTGCCCTAAAGCGGTTACCTGGTGCCCACGGTGTTGCGCATCGGAAACAATTTCTTGGCCCAACATGCCGCCCGCCCCGGTCACCAAGATTCTCAACTGCCAACCTGCAAATCGAAGTGGAGCTCTCCTGACCGACTCGGAAGCCGAGTGGCGGCGAGTGGTCGTCCGAGGTCGTCGAAGAGGACGCCATTTGCTTGCCCAAGCTGAGGGGTCAGCCGCGAATGCCCAAACATGAGGACGCACCGCTGATTGTCGGGCAATTCAAGGACGCCGGCAAATCCGCCTTTACTGATGTCGACCGATTGCCCACGCCAAACAATGCGCGACCCTTGCATGATCGGCCCGTTTGGAATCTTCTTCAAGAGTTCCGAGAACTCGGCGTTCTTCCTCGGGTCGGCGATCAGAATCATGCGGTTAAGGTTCGTCGGCAGAGCAGCTCCTGCAGTGCGCGGCCGCGCTCCTAATAGTTGTTCGCCCATTTCTTCATCTCCGCCGCGAACCCAGGTTCGCCCTTGCATCGAACGACGGAGGTTCGGAGCGTAAGACGCTGAATCCACATTCCTCATGATTCGGTGCCAGGGATCAAAGGTAATCGCTCTTGGCCGAAACGGGACCTGGACTTTAAGCACTTCGCTGGACTTTCCGCTACTCAAGGGGAGCTTTATGAGCTGAGATTCTCCTTTGTCTCCTTCGACTAGAGCCTCCAGTCTCAGGCGGTACGGCGTTCCGTTAAAGCGCAGCGTTCCGGCTACTTCCCAGCCCGCCTTCGACTGATTCAAGCTCGTGTCCGTAATTTCGAATTCGGAATAGCCGGGTTTGCGCAACCACTGATCGAAGAACCACCGTATATCGCGCTTGGAGACACGAATGACGATCCGCTCAAAGTCCTCCCACTCACCCGTCTTGCCCGGCTGGTGCTCACGGAGCCAAGTGCGAATCGACTCCTTCATGGCAACCTCGCCAATCTCGTGCTCAAGCATGTCGAGTACGAGTCCTCCTCGACCATAGCCAATCGCCGAAGCTGAACTCCCCGTTTCAGCACCAGCGGTCGCGGCTGCCTGAGCCTTGAATACAGGCATACCGAGTGGAATATCTCGAAAGGCGAGGCGGAGATCGGCACGATTACCGGGCACGCCTTCTCGGAAATAATACTGCTCGAAGTAAGAAGCGAAGCTCTCGTTCCAGAGCGACCGCAAGTAGGTGTTGGGAATCACTCCGCCAAAAAAGGTGTGGGCGGTTTCGTGTGGGTCGATGTCGGGAAGCCAGCCCTTGGCGTAGGTCGCAAACGAATAGGCTTCGAGCGCCCCTCCTACCATTCGGCTGGAGATTAGCGAGCCCCAGGAAGGGTAGGGCCACTTGGCCAGAGTTTCATAGAACCCGATGATTCCCGCGTTTACCTCGTTCTGAATTACAAACTCCTCTGGGACCTCATCGATTGCGGCTGTCCAGAAGGTCTTGGTTCCATATTTGTCGAGCCGAATCTTGTAGCGGCCCGATGCCGCAGATAAGACAGAGATGGGAATCTGGTTGTCCCAGGTGGTGACTCGCAACCCATTCTCAAGCGTTTCCTTGATTCGTGCTCCATGCCCAAAGCTCCGCCAGTCGGGTGGGCTGATGATCGTCGTCTTGCACTTGGACGCTTGGCGGGCAAGGGAGGGCCACCAACATGCACCCGATAGCATCATTTCGTCCGAGCGCATTTTCCCTTCCATTTCGGGCTTATCTAGCACTGCTTCATAGGTGAATTTGAGAGCGAATTGGTCGCCCGAGGGCCTGAGAATGCTTACTGTGCCCGCGGCTTGGTTGTACTTGACGATTTGGTCGCTGCCATTCTTGACTTGGGTAACGCGCCATTCGGGTCCCAAGCGAACTTGGAACGACTTCTGTGCTGGCCCGGTCGACCGAAAAGTCACCGTATCTTCGATCATAACCTTGGAGGCGGCAGGATCCATTCGGATCACAAAGTCGTGGGTATCTAGGTGCAGGCCAAAGTCGTACCGTTCTTCCACCTTACTGCCGAGCCCATCTGGCTTCCACTCGAAGACCTGCTCACCGATGTCCTCGCACGTCATTTCGGTTGAAAACACCGCGTACTTTCGTTGACCGTCTGCATCGCTTAGCTCGTGGGCGGTCCAGCCAGAACGGCCACCGCCATAGACGCCGCCGGTCCTCAGAAAATCAAAGGCAGTCGGCCGCACAGCATCCGGTCTAGAGAGGGCTAACAGTGCAGCGACATCGCGTTTGGCGGCAAGTTCGTTCAATCGCTCTAGGTTTGCGGATTGGGGAAGAAGCAGGGAAAGTAGGTCCATGGCAAAGCGCGGTCGGCTTGCATCATAATACTGATTCCAGCGGCGAGGTAGCTCAGGTGGTTAGAGCAACGGACTCATAACCCGTAGGTCGCGGGTTCGACTCCCGCCCTCGCTACCATCTCTCCCTTCGCGCCTCGTCTCTCAGCCCGTAACTCCGCCAAACTTCCTCAGCCGCGATTGATACTCAATCACACCCGCGAAGAGGTCTTCTTGCTTAAACTCCGGCCAGGTGGTATCGGTCACAACGAGTTCCGCATAGGCCGCCTGGTAGATCAAAAAATTGCTCCAGCGCATTTCGCCCGCTGTCCGCAAAATCATGTCGGGGTCGGGAACTTCTGGCAAGTACATCTTCCGTGACAAACAAGCCTCATCAACCTCATCCGCGGGTACGCCCGACTTAATCAGGTCCCGAACCGCGTCCACGATCTCGGCTCGGCCGCCGTAGTTCACCGCGAGCGTGAACGTGATTCCCGTATTCGCCGCCGTCGTCTCAACCGCGAACTGAAACGCCTCTTGGAGCGAAGCAGGGAGTTCCTTCAGTCGCCCCGCGACCTTCAGCCGCACATTGTTGCGCATCATGGTCGGCACCTCGTCGCGCGTGGACTTCTCAATCAGCTGCATCAGCCCCGCCACTTCATCGTCGCTTCGTCGCCAGTTTTCTGAGGAGAAGGCATAAACCGTCAGGTAGCGAATGCCTAAGTCGCTGCAATCGAGCAATGCCGTGCGAAGGGTCTTGTAGCCTTTGTGATGCCCCCAAAGCCGCGCAAACCCTTGCGCCTTGGCGAAACGCCCATTACCATCCATGATCATGCCGATATGAACCGGCAAGCGGTCGAGATTAACACCTGCAGCTTTGGCTTTGGTTTGGATGGGATTCAAGATTCTGTTAGGATTTGTTAGGGTTTGTTTGGGTCGTTAGGTTTGTTCGGGTCACTTTGCAAAAGGAGTAGCTTCCAGTCCTAACCACCCGAACTAATCCGAACCAACCCTAACGGAGATCAGACTTCCATCAACTCAGCTTCTTTCTTCTTCTGGTGAGCGTGAGCTTCTTCGACATACTTGTCGGTCGACTTCTGAATCTTGCTCTCGAAGCCCTTCAGTTCGTCCTCGTTGATTTCCTTTGCCTTAAGCTTCGCCTGCACGTGATGAATGGCGTCACGGCGCACGTTTCGAATCGCGATAATCGCTTCCTCAGTCCGTCCGCTCACCTGTTTCGCCATTTCCTTGCGGCGGTCTTCGGTCATCTGCGGCAGGATGAGGCGGATCGCGGTGCCGTCATTGGTTGGGTTGATACCCAAATCGCTCTTCAAAATCGCCTTCTCGATCGCGCCAAACATGCTTTTGTCCCAAGGGGTAATCGCAATCATGCGCGGCTCGGGGACGCTGATATTAGCGACCTGGCTAATCGGCGATTCAGCGCCGTAATAGTCAACCGTAATGCGCTCCAGCATCGCCGGGTTCGCCCGCCCCGTGCGATAAGTCGCAAAGTCGTGCAACATCGCATCAATCGCGGCCTTCATTCGCCGCTCAGCATCTTGAATCAATTCGTCCATGGTTTTTTTGTTTGGTTTGTTAGGATTTGCCAGGGTTCGTTCGGTTTGTCCGTTATTCCCCAATTCCTAATTCTAAACTCCTAATTCCTCATTCTCCAGCAACTACCGTCCCAACTGGTTCGCCAAGAACAGCCTGCAGCATTGCGTCCTTCTGATTCAAGTCTAACACGACCAGTGGAAGCTCATGTTCCCGGCACATCGTAAAGGCGGTCATGTCCATCACCGCGAGTTGCTTGCTCATCACTTCGCCATAGCCGACCTTCTCGTAACGCTTGGCATCGGCGTGCTTGCGAGGGTCTTTGTCATAGACGCCATCCACCTTGGTCGCTTTAATTAAGGCATCAGCGTGAATCTCTAGTGCGCGCAAAACGCCCGCTGTGTCGGTCGTAAAGTAGGGATTGCCGGTGCCGCTCGCGAATACAACGATGCGCCCCTTTTCGAGGTGGCGAATGGCGCGCCTCACGATGAACGGCTCGGCGACCTGGCTCACGGTTATCGCGCTTTGCACCCGCGCCGCAACGCCATATTTCTCAATGGCGTTTTGCAGGGCGAGGCCATTGATGACCGTACCCATCATGCCCATCTGATCAGCCACGCTGCGGTCGAATCCGCCCTGCTGGCTAAAGGCATCGCCTCGAATAAAGTTGCCGCCACCGACTACCACCGCGACCTGAACGCCCGCATTCGCAACCGCAACAATCTCACCGGCAATTCGGTTCAAGGTCGTGGCATCAAGCCCAAATCCGGCGTCTCCGGCGAGCATTTCGCCACTAATCTTCAGGAGTACGCGCTTGAATTTGGGGGTGCCGGACATCGCGATAGATTGTAGCTTACAAACTCCCAACCTGTCGTAGAATTAGGGCATGTCTAAGTTTTGGGTTTCGTGCCTCTGTGTTTGTGCCACGCTCTCGGCCAGCGCGATCGGGCCGCGCGTTGCCATCGTTGCCGCTGCCACCAACACGGCTAACGAACAAACGAACACTCGCTTCACCGATCCACGCGATATGCTCGTAAATGACGGTCGTTTCAGTAGCGTGACGATTATCAGCACCACACAGTACGGTGGTGGCTTTACGCCGACCCTTATCGACCTCCTTCAATATGACGCGATCCTCCACTGGACCAATGACTCGAACGAAGACAGCGTCGGCCTGGGCAATAGCTTTGCTGACTATGTGGACGCAGGAGGCGGCGTAGTCGTGTCGGTTTTTGCTAACACTTCGACCAATGTCATGCGTTACCTGCGCGGTCGATGGCAGACCGGAAATTACGAGATCATTCCCGCCGCAGGCACCCATACGGAAGGTCCGGTCGCCGGTACCCCGGGCACTGAGGGGTACATCCATATGGCAACGCCAATTGTTCCGGCTCACCCCATTTTCCAAGGAGTTGGCGACGTGCGGCTGTGGTGGAAGACGACGACTCAGGGTCTCCGCTGGGGCGCCCATCGACCCACAAATACCAACGTCCACCTTTGGGGGCAGAAAATCGCGCTGTGGGACGACGGTAAGACCGCGGTTGCCCTGCACAACGACCACCCCAACCGCGTGGATTTGGGCATTCACCCGGTGTCCGACGCCGTTGCATTAGCCTACTATGATCGCACAAGCGACGCTGGAAAGCTGATCGCGAACTCGCTTCTGTATTCGGCAGGAATCGCGATTGCCGTTGATTTGAGCCTCGGCGATACGGTGAGCCCGATGGCGGCATCCCGCAGCATTGACTACACAGTAAAGCAAGGAGATATTGTTCGGAAGATTGGGACGGTGCAATTACCTACGGTGCCAGAGGCTCCCGCAAGGATCTACCTGCTGCGATCACTGACCGGCCCAATCACGATCGAGTTCGATGGCGCCTCCTATCTTCGGAAGAAAGTGCACGCAGTTCATGCGGGCAGTGACCTGAATCTCGGACCCGTTGTATTGACGAACGGTGACCCTGACAATAGCGGTGAAGTCGATGCCGCTGATATTGACGCTGTCATTGCCAACTTCGGATCAACGAATGACGGTAGCACCGACGTGGACGCGTCTGGGGAAGTTGATGCCGCCGATATCGATATCGTGATTTCCAACTTTGGCAGCGTCAACGAATAAGTTCACATTCTTGTGGGCGGAAGGTCCCTACACAGTAATTTTCCTGTAGTCTTACTGTAACCGTAGCAATGCGGTTCAGAGGACAACATGAAGAAAATCGCTAGCCTATGCCTTCTGCTAGGCTTAATGAACATAGTCCAGGCGCAGCTCACCGTTCCCAAAGGTGCGACAGTGAATGGTCATGGACAGACCCTTTTGGACACAAGCGCCGCTAAGGCCAAGTGTGTCGCCGACTCCAGTGTAACCGGTGGATATCGAATGAGCCTCCGCTGGCTGGAATGGGCAATTTATACAGTACCGAATGGCAAGACCAGCATCGGCGCTGTTCAAGTCTGCCACTGGAAATGCAAGGGTGGCAAGCACACGCACGCTGCCGAGTGCATCGAAGGTGGATGCTATACAAAGTGCACCGATAAGCATTTGGTAACGCTTGATTCTTCCAGAAGCACTGAGGACACTGTTTCGACAGCAGTGGCGAGCGAATCAGCGATCGAGCACTGCATCGAGGTCAGCGCCGAAGCTGGAATTGAGATTGGTCCGGTCAGCCTTGGCGGTAGTGTAACGGGAAGCAAAACTACCTCACAGACTAAGTCGATCGAGAACAGCATTTCTGCGGCCATCGGGGCCTCGCAAACCGGTACCGTCAATATTGATGTCGAGCACTTCAACACCGTGTGCTGCACCAAGACAACGCGAGTCTATGGCTTCTACCAATATGAAGTTCATGTCGTAGCTTTGGTGAAGGAGCATGATTACTACGCAGATAGCTGGATCATCGGTCTTGGCAAGGCGGGCGTACTGCCGAGCGGCGGTTTGAAACTCATTGGAGATAGCCGCGTGGTCGCTGGTCCAAGCGACACGATCGTCGCCACTTACCAGATTCCAAGCAATGAGCCACTCAGTGAAAAGCCTGAGACGATTTGCAAATGCGTACCCGCGCCAGTCACGACACCAAATGGCAGTGGAAGTAGCGGTGGAAGCAAAGACCCATTGGATGATCAAGGTAGCTTGCCGCGCGGAACCTCTCGATTCAAAGTGACTCCAAAAGACGATGAAGAGTACGTCGTCCGTAACCCCTACAATGGCCCCCTATTGGTGGATTACGGCCCATTCAAGACGGTTCTTGAGCCAAAGGGCGAAGTCACTATTCCGAAGGGCAAGGACACTTCCGTCGTCGTAAAGAACTCAAAGGGCGAGCCCTTGCTCGGCATCCTCATCGACTACGGCTACAACTTCTTGACGCGAAATGGGAATCCGCCCATGAGATCTCCTGGTCCAACCGATTCGACGCCGCCCATGATCATGCCAATCGAAGGTGGCGCGGTCAATTTCGGTGGACTCACTCCCGTAAATCTAACCGGCCCCAACCTTGGGTTGCCCAAGTTCAACGGCCAGTTCGAAGGCATCAAGTTCTCGGGACTCACTTCGGGATGCTTACCGGTCATGGGATCGAGTACGCCAATTCTGGAGTTCGTCGGCCACTGGCCCAAGGGTTCCCAATTACAGATCACGGAAGGCACGAAAGCAAGCGGTGCTCAGTGCATGTTTGAAGTGCGAAAGGGCAACGAAGTTGTTCGTTCATTTGGGCGGTTCACTGGTGTTCAAGGCATGAGCAACCCGACGATCAATGTCGTTAATCCGAGCGGCCAAGTCATTGGAAGCACAAAGATGAGTACTGATCCGGTCGGATTCGAGACGAAAATTTCGCCTGAGTCTGGCAAGGTGGGAACCGAAGCCACGATGACTGTGAACTGTCAGCCGGTTCAAGCGGTGCTTAGTTTGGATGGAACGGAAGCTCAAAACTCCCTTCGGCTGGTCTTCGACTACTCGAACAGCGGCGGCGCCACCGGCCCCAAGACGGCCAATGTTCCGGCCAACGGAATCGTCACGGTCAAAATCAAACGAGGCGAGGTTGGTGAATACGCCGTTGGAGTCGGGATGGAGATCCGATAGCTACCGGATATTGAAGTACTTTGCCGCCGGATGGTGAATGACGATCGCGCTGGTGCTCTGCTCGGGCACCAGCATAAACTCCTCGCTTAGCTCGATTCCGATTCGGCCGGGATCGAGCAACTCGAACAGCTTTGCTTGATCCTCTAGGTTAGGGCAAGCGGGATAGCCGAACGAGTATCGCGCGCCTTGATACTTAACCCCAAAGAGCCCCTTAATATCGGCTGGGTCGTTGTGGCCTATTCCCATCTCAGCGCGCATCAGTTTGTGCCAGTACTCGGCAAGGGCCTCGGCCGTCTCAACACCCATGCCGTGTACGAAAAGATAATCCTGAAACTCGCCCCTTGCGAACAGCGCGCGCTCGGCATCACTTACCGCCGATCCAACCGTCACAATACTGAACCCGGCGACATCCATCTCGGAATCACCGACCGGGCGGAAGAAATCGGCGAGGCACTGCCGGCGACCATCGCGTTGGCGAGGAAAGTTGAATCGAAGCCGCTCAGTTTTCTTGTCGTCCTCGAAAATGACGAGGTCGTTTCCTTCGCTTTGCGCCCAAAAGTATCCCCAAGCTACCTTTGGCGTCAAGACGGTAGCCAGCTCTCTTTGTAGCCGATTGAAGGTGGGTCGTGCCTCTTGCTCCAGATAGGCATTGAACCCAGGGTTGTCCATGCCATCCGGACGCTTAAATTGCCACTGCCCGCGCCAGAGCGCGGTCAAGTTGATGTACTTGTAAATCTCAAAGATGTCGAATTTGTCGCGAACCCGCGAGCCATAGAAGGGAAGGACCGGAATGCTCTCGGCGGCCTCGATATCGCTCTTGACGCCCTGATATTCGTAGAGATCGGGATCGAGTTCATCTGTCCGGTGGCTGCGAGTCCGCTCGCCGCGATCGGCAATCTCCACGGACTCACCGCTGCCAATCTGCTCCATCAGCCGCAGACCCTCAAAAGCATCCTGTGCGTAGTGAACTTGGCCACGATAGATGTCGCGTAAGTCCTCTTCGACGTAGCCGCGGGTCAGGGCCGCGCCGCCAAGGATGACGGGAATTTCGGCTAGGCCCCGTTCGTTCATTTCGAGCAGGTTGTCCTTCATGATCACCGTGCTCTTCACGAGCAGCCCGCTCATGCCAATGACCTGGCACTGGTTCGCCGCGCACTGGTCGAGAATGTTGTTGATCGGCTGCTTAATGCCAATATTCACCACCCGATAACCATTGTTCGAAAGGATGATGTCGACGAGGTTTTTGCCAATGTCGTGAACATCGCCGGCGACGGTCGCCAATAGGATAGAGCCCTTTTCGGCTCCCTCAACTTTCTCCATCAATGGCTCAAGCTGAGCTACTGCGGCTTTCATCACCTCAGCGCTTTGGAGAACGAATGGCAATTGCATCTTGCCTGCGCCAAATAACTCGCCAACAGTCTTCATACCGTCGAGAAGAATCTCGTTGATGATCGTCAGCGGTTCATACGTCTTGAGCGCATCCTGTATGTGCCGGTCAAGGTTCTTCTTGACGCCGTCGATGATGTGCTTTTTCAGCTTGTCTTCGACACTGAGGGCGGCAAACGCATCTTCGCTGTCATTCGTTGCGCGCACGCCCTCGAACCGCTTCATGAGTTCGATGAGCGGATCGTATGTCACGCGCTTCTCGTCTGCCACAGGTTCAATTGTACTTAGTTTCGGGTGTGGGGTCTGGGGTGTAGGGTTTGGGGTGTGGGGTGTGGGGTGTGGGGTGTGGGGTATGGGGTATGGGGTATGGCGAGCGCGACCCCCCAACCCCAAACTTACCGATTCACGGTCACGCTCACACCCGCGTCCGCCGCAATGTACGAAATTGGGGGCTTTACCTTCGCCAGAGTCACGGTGCAAACTCGCACTCGCTCGTCACTCAGAAGTATGGCCTCAGCCACGCGCTGAGCGACAAACTCCATGAGGCGATGCTTGTCTTTGGTCGCGACGGACACGGTGAGCGCAGTTAACGTGCCGTAGTCAATCGTTGCGTCGAGCTCATCGCGGTGGTTCCCATCCCCCGCCACTCGAAGATCAAGGTCTAGGGTGTAGCGATGCCCAATCTCCTGCTCCTCGGCAGAGCAACCGTGATACGCGTAGAACTCAATCCCACGCACAAAAAGGCGATAAGAGTGGGCTTCCATTCGACAAATTGTGACACGAGGCGAATCCGGCTACAGACCCACGGACTAGAGACTCACCGCCTTTACGAGGTACAATGGCCGAAACCTCGCGAAACCGATGACGGGTGGCGCTCCGCCACCCATCTTTGTTTAAGAGGCAGGAAGTTACGGCAATGGATATGGTTCAACAGCTTAATCAGATCGCCATCGAGCGGGACATCCCGGTCGAGGAGTTGTTCTTAGAGCTTGAGGAGTCACTCGCTGTCGCTTACAAGAAGTACGTTAACGTTCCCAATGAGGTCGCCGTCGAAGTCAAGATGGACCGCCAGAACCTCACGAACATGTACGTCATGAAGGAGGTCGTTGGCGAGGTCATGAACCAGGCCTTACATGTTGATGTTAGTACCGCCCGCAAGTCGCACCCCGATGCTGAAATTGGCGGATTTGTTCCAGTCAAGGTCAAGCCAGAACTTTTCGGACGCATTGCGGCCCAAACCTTTAAGCAGGTTTTGACGCAAAAGATGCGTGAGGCCGAGCACCGCCGCGTCACTGGTGTCTTCGCTGAAAAGCAACACGACATCGTCACTGGAACCGTAGTTCGCCGCGAAGAGCAGAACGTTTTCATCCAAGTCGAAAAGGTCGAGGCCAAACTCCCCCGATGGGAGCAAGTGCCGACTGAGCCCTATCGAATCAACGACACTCTGAAGGTTTATGTCCTGCGGGTCGAAGACGGACGCCGGGGCCTTGAAGTCATTGTCAGCCGTACTCATCCAAACCTCCTGCGCAAGCTGTTTGAACTTGAAGTGCCTGAAATTAAGGAGGGCATTATCGAAATCAAGAGCGTCGCTCGTGAGCCGGGCCAGCGCAGCAAAGTGTCTGTCAGCACAACGGATGAGCGTATCGATGCCGTTGGCGCATGCGTCGGGCCACGAGGTAGCCGAGTTCAAGCGATTGTCGATGAACTCTTCGATGAAAAGATCGATATCGTCCCGTTTAGCGAGGATGCGAAGACCTACATCATTAACGCTCTCAGTCCGGCGAAGGTGAACACGATCAAGCTGAATGAGGAAGATCGCTCGGCTTATGTCATCGTGCCCGACATGCAACTCAGCCTCGCCATTGGCAAAGGCGGTCAGAATGTCCGCCTTGCGGCCAAGCTGACCGAGTGGAAGATCGATATTCGCAGTGAAGCCCAGGCCGCCGCCGAAGGTGGCGTGGCACAACCGAAAGCAGCTCCGGCGGGCGGGGAGGCATGACACAGCGTGCCTTTACGAACCTGCATCGCATGCCGTAAGAAAGGCGAACAGGCCACACTTTTTCGTGTTCGCGCTCGGGAAACCGAAGGGCGTGGAGCTTATTCATGCCGCAACGCCGCGTGCCTCGACAAGACCTTGAAGAGGCTAGCCCAGGCCCTTCGAACGACCATCTCTCCCGAGTACCGGGCTCGACTAACAGAACAGATAAATCATGTCATCCAATAGCATTGCCACACTAGCCAAAGAGTTCGAAATCACGCCAGGTCAAGTCACGTCAGTACTTTCCGAATTGGGCGTTCTGTTTGATGGCGACGAGTTTGTTGCTGAGGCCGACGAACTCAGCATTATCAAAGAAACGCTCGGTGAGCAAAGGGGCCAAAAGGTGCTCGTCCTTGCTCCGGGCGCTAATGTTCGGGACATTGCTGCCTCGCTGGACAAGCAGCCCCAAGACCTGATCAAGGACCTTTTGCTTAAGCACAAGACGCCTGCCCAACTCACTACCTCCCTGGCTCCCGAAGTGGCGGAGAAACTGGCGGGGGGCTACGGGTTTAGCATCAAGTGGCAAGTCGCCGAAACAAAGACTGAGGCTCCGAAGAAGTTGATCGCCTCGACGGCGGCAGTAAAACCCATCTCTGGCGCACAGCACCGCCCCCCGGTGGTCACCATCATGGGCCACGTCGATCACGGCAAGACGTCTCTGCTTGATTACATCCGCAAGACCCGCGTCGTCGACAAGGAGCATGGCGGAATCACCCAGCACATCGGCGCTTATCAGGTCGAACTTCCAGAAGGAAAGATCACGTTTCTCGACACCCCCGGCCACGCCGCCTTCACAGCGATGCGCGCCCGAGGGGCCCAGGTCACCGATATTGCGATCCTCGTGGTTGCCGCCGACGACGGATTGATGCCGCAAACGCTTGAGGCGATCGGCCACATCAAGGCTGCTGGCGTGCCAATGGTTATCGCCATCAACAAGATCGACAAGCCAAGTGCGAATCCTGACAAGGTGATGCAAATGCTCATGGCGCAAGAAGTTGTGGTTGAAGCCTACGGTGGGCAAGTAGGAAGCGTCAATGTGTCGGCGCTTACCGGCGAAGGAGTTCCTGCGCTGCTTGAGCGAATCCTTCTTGAAGCCGAGTTGCTCGACCTCAAAGCCGATCCACGCGGGGACTTCCGTGGGGTCGTCATCGAGGCGAAATTGGATAAGGGACGGGGTGCGGTCGCAACCATTCTCGTTCAAGAGGGCACGCTCAAGATCAGCGATTCGATCGTAGTGGGATCGGCTTTCGGAAAGATAAAGGCGATGACCGACTACACCGGGGCAAGTATCAAGGAAGCTGGCCCAAGCGTCCCAGTGGAGATTCTCGGGCTGAACGAAGTGCCGGGAGCGGGTGACAAGGTCGAGGCGGCTGAGAACGAAAAGGTGGCTCGTGCCATTGGCGAGCAACGCGCAACAGAAGCCCGCGATAAATCGCTGATGACCGGGAAGCGCAAGATTAGTCTCGGCGACCTTCGCCGCCAAATGGACGAGGAAGACGTCAAGAACCTCAACCTCATTGTCAAGGCGGATGTACAGGGCTCTGTCGAAGCTGTTCGCGGGCTCCTCGAAAAGGTCAAGAACGACGAGGTCGAGGTCAAGGTCATCTACGCTGGTGTGGGGCAGCCTTCCGAGTCCGATATCTTGTTGGCCAGCGCCGCCGGTGGAATCATTGTCGGTTTCAACGTGAAGGCTGACGCCAAGACGAAGACCGAAGCCGAGCGGGCCAAGGTTGAGATTCGTTCCTACAATGTCATTTACGAACTGATCGAGGACATCGAAGCAGCTGTAAAGGGCATGCTTGCGCCGAAGTTCGAAGAACATGGTCTCGGCACGGCAGAAATCCGCCTGGTCTTCAAGCTCACACGCGCTGGGTTCGTGGCCGGGTCCTACGTCCAAGAGGGCATGATCAAGCGAGGTGCCGAATGTCGAGTTCGTCGGGCCGGCGAAATCGTTTACACCGGAAAGATCGACTCTCTCAAACACATCAAACAAGACGTCCGCGAAATGACGGCGGGACAAGAGTGCGGAATTCAGTTCGAGAACTGGACCGACTTCAAAGAAGGTGACCTCGTCGAGGCCTTTGAGATGGTCCAGATTATGGATTGATTAAGCTTCGCGATTGCATGAGCCTAGAGGATGTACCAGTTTTGTCGGAACTTGAGCTTTCCGGCGCACATGTTGCAGCCCGAATGCAATACAATTAGTTTCGTTCCAATCGGGATCAGGACTCGAATATGAAATCTCTATCATTTGCTTTGCTATTGGCTTTGGTGGCGGGAGCCCAAGCTCAAACGCGATCTTCGTTTACAAACGTTGGATCGATCACAGATATCGCTGTGACGAACTCAGGACTTTCCTACAATGTTTCGCTCTCTGGTACGCCAACAATCAACTACAGCGGCGACACCTACGAGATCGACTACATTGTTGGCTTCTGGGTCTTGTCCTCGACGGACATCTCGGTTTCTAACAGCGCAAGCGGTGCGTGGTCGACCAATAACAGCAATGCTGGTTCTGGCGGCATCGCTGGCTGGACAGTGAGCTACCAAAACTCACAGCGCATCGATCCGACCGAATCCAAGACGTTTACATACAACCAGTTGAACAATGTCAACAATCGAATGTACGGCTTCTGGGTTCGCCTCGGCGATGAAGTGGGTCATGCCGACAAGAACGGTCACGGTAGCCACGCAAACTCAAAGGTGTATGTCACTGGTACCTGCGTTGTTCCTGAGCCAGGTACGATCGCAGCATTGAGTATCGGTGCAGCCGCCATGCTTCGCCGCCGACGCAAGGCCAAGTAATTCCTGGCGAGTAACAGAAGTCCGCGAGCGTTTCGCTCGCGGACTTTTTAGTCACTTTGAAAACGAGCTTTCCACAGGCATCGTATGGCACTGGCCTACCCAAGTAAAGAAAGCTAGTATAGGTATTTCAACCTAATTTGTTGAGTAGGCGCAATTCTTGCGATATAATGTGAATATTCCCAACAGGAGTTAATAAAGATGAAGTCATTCTTTAGTGTTGTAGTACTATTAGCCAGCGCAGGCGCCTTCGCACAGAATTACAGTGCATTTTATAACGCGGGCCCAACATTTGTCGATGTCTCTGTAACAGGATTGAATCCGACCTATACGGTCAGTATCGGAGCCACTCCCACCGTTACGCTCGGCGGCACTACGTACAATATCAAGGATGTTTTTGGCTTCTGGGTCTTGGGCGTCGATCCCGGCTCTGCGACAAATACTGCCACGGGTGTGTGGAGCCCAAATAATAACAATGCCGGTCCAAATTGGATCTTTGGCTGGAGCACGAATCCAAACACCGGTCTCACAGCCAATACGTCGAAGACGTTTACGTTCGATAGCCTTTCTGGAAATATTGAATCGTTTGGCTTCCACGTTCGTTTGGTCGATGGTCAAGCCTATCAGGGCAATAACACGTTCTTCGTGAAGGGTTCGGCAGTGCCAGAACCAGCCACGATGGCTGCACTGGGGCTTGGGGTCGCGGCGCTGATTCGCCGCCGAAAGATCGCGAAGTAAAAGCTCTCTGATAATCTCCAGATAAGCCCACGGGTTACCGTGGGCTTATTTTTGTCTGACTGGCATGACCCGATTGCCTCGAATTGACGCATAATCCAACCCGGAGCATGCTGCAGGTTAAAGACATCAACGTCTACTACGGGGCGATTCAAGCAATCAACAATGTGAGCTTGGAAGTTGAGAAGGGCGAAATCGTTGCGATCATCGGATCGAACGGCGCAGGGAAATCAACATTAATGAGGACCCTCAGCGGACTGCTTCGTACTCGCAGTGGCGCGATTCGCTTTCTCGACGAGGACATTACTGATTTGGAGCCCGACGCCATCGTACGGAGGGGCATCAGCCAGTCTCCGGAAGGTCGCAAGATCTTTACAAACATGTCAGTTCACGAGAACCTGCTGATCGGTGCGACAACCCGCACGGATGCACAGGGCATTAAGGAAGACATGGAGCATGTCCTCGAGCGATTTCCGAGGCTTCGCGAGCGGCTTAAGCAAAATGCCGGAACTCTAAGCGGAGGGGAGCAGCAAATGCTTGCGATTGGTCGAGCCCTCATGAGCCAACCCAAGCTCCTGCTCCTCGACGAACCAAGTATGGGGCTTGCGCCTAATCTGGTTGCGGAGATTTTTGACATCATCACGGATGTGAAGGCCGAAGGCGTCACTGTTCTGGTGGTCGAGCAGAACGCCCACAAAGCTCTTGGCATCGCCGATCGTGCCTATGTTCTCGAAACGGGCTCATTGGTCCTTCAGGGCACAGGGCAAGAACTCCTCCACAGCGATAAGGTGCGCGAAGCGTACTTGGGCGGATGAGACTCTTTCTGATCCGGCACGGCCAAACGGCTTGGAATGTCGAGCGACTGGCACAGGGCCATAGCGATATTCCCTTGGACGCTACTGGCGAAGACCAAGTGAGGCGCCTCGCGAAGGCATTCCATGAGCGACGTTTGCACCGCGTGTATACGAGCGATCTCCAGAGATCCTACCGCACGGCCCTGCCGTTGTCAGAGGCTACTCGAGCCGAGCTCGTCTCGACCCCAGATCTGCGTGAACGAAGCTTCGGCGAGTGGGAAGGGAAGCCATACGAGGCCATTCGCGCTGGTGTCTTGGCAAGCGCTAGGCCGTCTCACGAATTCGTCCCGCCTGGGGGCGAGTCCATGGTGGCCGTTCGCACGAGGCTCGCCAATTGGCTATCGGGCCTGGATCTCGATCAAGGCAACTTAGCGATCGTTAGTCATGGTGGATCTTGTTCATTATTGCTAGCGTTGCTTCTTAGGGCTGGCCCCGAGGCGAGCCGTTCATTCTCGTTTGCAAACACCGGCGTGACTGAACTCCATCGTCGCGATGATGGCGAATTCAGAATGGTGACTTACAACTCGACCGATCACCTGCAGGAGGACCCTCGTGAAAGTTTCGGCGTCATTGGTTAGGGCCTGGCCCGCCGCGCTTAGCGCACTGCTGCTCGCGCTCACCTACTGGCCGGCTAACTTAGCCCTTCTCACCTTCGTTGGCCTCGTGCCGTGGCTCTGGTCACTAAAGCAACCTGACGTGAATTGGAAGAGGAATGGCGCAATTTTTGCCCTGCTTTACTTTGCGTATCAAATGTCTTGGCTCCTCTTCTTTGCTGAGAAGTGGACCAACAGCTTCGCTCTAGCGGCTATCCCGTACACCTTCACGGTGGTCGCCCATGTGCCGTTCATAATCTTCCTCGCCTTCCTCATTCGCCGTTGCTATGAGAGGAACTGGCTTTGGGGGATTCCCTTTGTTTGGGCTTCTGTAGAGTTCATTCGCGCATCGCTTCCGTTTCTTGCCTTCCCCCATGCCCTATTGGCAACCCCTCTCGCCGTAGCGCCAAATCTGATCCAAACGGCATCGCTGGGCACGGTCTTCATGGTCTCAGCCTGGGTTGCCTTGATCAATGTCGTTTTGGTGGAGCTCTTCGATCGAGCCAATCCTCGACAGAATCTTGCCCTCGCCGGCATTGCTCTGGCGCTGGGGCTCTTCTCCGTAGATCGGCACAGCCAGTTACCCATTGCGAAAACCAAAGTTGTAACGATAGGCCAGTTGGGCGAAGATATGGCTTTTGGAAACCAAGCGACGGAAACCGCTCGGATCGCCACTGCCGTAGAAAAGACTTCAGCCGAGGCGGAGCTTCAAGGAGCCCAGTTACTGGTCATGCCCGAGGGCCTTGCGCCAGGTGGCTACGATCCCGAGAACCCCGATATTCCGTTCGCTCTCCCAAGCATGCCATCAGTTTTCGGGCTTCAGCGAGCGTCAGATGGCAAGGTCTTTCAATCCGCCTTCGGCTTCGACGGAAAGTGGAGCCACGTCGACAAGACAAAGCTCGTTATCTTTGGTGAATACGTTCCGTTTCGAGAGATTCTTCCCGCGTTTAATCTGCCCACGCTTGACCTGCACCCGGGCTCAAAGGTTGGCACGATGACAATTGATGGAACCAAGATCGCTCCAATGATCTGCTTCGAAGGCATGTTCTACGAAGTGGCGCAGCAACAGGCCCTAGACGGGGCGCAACTCATTGCCCTCATGAGCATCGACGATTGGTACATGGATACCGGAATGCCCCGACAACTCTGGAATTCTGCCGTGTTTCGGTCAGTCGAGAGCGGCTTGCCATTGGTTCGGGCGGCGTCGCTTGGGTACTCGGGTTGGATCGACGCACGTGGCAATGTTCGTGCAATGCTGCCTCTTCGGGAGAGGCGGACTTTGCGGGCCGAGGTCCCCATACCATCGGGATCGGACGCCTTTCCTTATCGCGGCTTCTTCCCCTACCTTTGCCTTCTAATATCGGCCTTCGTTTGGCTATGGCCAAGGAAAACCGGTGAGTGACCTACGACGAACTCCTCGCTAAGTGCCGCGCCCTAGATGGCAAGACCCTCCAGACCAAGACCGGCAAGCCTTTTCGGGTCGGAATCTTTATGGACTGCCCATACTTCATTCCGCTAAGCACGGGCCTTGGGCGGAGCGATGGCCGCAAAGCCGCCGAGCGGTTTTTGGAGAGATGGAATCAAGGGCATAGCCCGAAGACTTCGGACTATCGAGACGTGACAGTTAACGCCTCGTACTTCATCGGCGTGATGCTTGACTGAAAAGAGCCTCTTCGAAGTTGAAGAGGCTCTTTCCTTCGAGACACGCTACCCGCGCTTAGTGGTGGTGATGCCCTTCGTCTTCAACTTCAGGAGCATCCGCCACTGCGCAGTCGGTCATCAGCAGCAAGCCGCTGATCGAAGCCGCATTCTGAAGCGTCGTGCGAACCACCTTGGCGGGGTCAACGACACCGGCCTTCATGAGATCAACGAACTCAAGAGTTGAGGCGTTGAAGCCCTTGCCCTCGCGCTTGACCTGCTCGACAACTACGCTTCCTTCCATGCCGCTGTTCTCAGCGATGGTGCGAAGCGGGGCCTCGATGGCCTTCTTGATGATGTTCACGCCGATCTGCAGGTCGCCTTCAAGCTTCAGCTTGTCGAGCGCCTTGCCGGCGATGATGAGAGCCGTGCCGCCGCCAGGAACGATGCCTTCTTCAAGGGCTGCTCGTGTAGCGTGGAGTGCGTCGTCGATGCGCGCCTTCTTCTCCTTGAGTTCGGTTTCTGTCGCGCCGCCAACCTTGATCACGGCAACGCCGCCGCTGAGCTTGGCAAGTCGCTCTTGGAGCTTCTCCTTGTCGTAGTTGCTGCTGGTCGCTTCGATCTGAGCCTGAATCTGCTTCTTGCGGCCTTCGAGCTGAGCATTATCGCCCTTGCCGTCAATGATCGTCGTGGTGTCCTTGGTGATGACGATCTTGCGGCACGAACCGAGCATGTCAGGCGTGACGTTCTCGAGCTTCAATCCGAGGTCATCGCTGATGAACTGACCACCAGTGAGAATCGCCATGTCTTCGAGCATGGCCTTGCGGCGATCGCCGAAGCCAGGAGCCTTAACGGCTGCGATGGGCAGATTGCCGCGCAATCGGTTAACGACCAGCATGGCGAGGCACTCGCTTTCGATGTCTTCGGCGACGATGATGATCGGCTTGCCGAGGCGAACGACCTTCTCAAGGAGAGGCAGGAAGTCTTGGACATTGCTGATCTTCTTCTCATAGAAGAGGATCATTGGCTCCTCGTAGACCGTTTCCATGCGTGCGGCATCGGTGATGAAGTAAGGCGAAAGGTAGCCCTTATCGAATTGAAGTCCGTCCACGTGCTCGATGGTCGTCTCCATGCTCTTGGCTTCTTCAACCGTGACCACGCCGTCCTTGCCAACCTTGTCGATCACGCTGGCGACCAAGCCGCCGAGTTCTTCGTCGTTAGCGCTGATCGTCGCCACGTCCTTCGTGTTCTTGACCGGTGTGCTGAGCTTCTCGAGGTCAGCAACCACGGCGTCTACGGCCTTCTCGATGCCTTGGCGGATTTGCATGGCGTTGGAGCCAGCGGCCACGTTTCGCGTGCCTTCTTTGAAGATGGCTTGAGCGAGAACGGTCGCGGTCGTCGTGCCGTCACCGGCTTGATCGTTGGTCTTGCTGCTGACTTCGCGAATGAGCTGCGCGCCCATGTTCTCGAAGCGATCTTCAACTTCGATTTCCTTCGCGATGGTCACGCCGTCGTTGATGACCGTCGGGCTGCCGAACTTCTTTTCAAGAACGACATTTCGGCCACGGGGGCCGAGGGTGACTTTGACTGCGTTGGCCAGCTTATCGACGCCAGCTTCCAGAGAACGGCGCGCTTCGTCGCCAAATTTGAGTTGCTTGCTTGCCATTATTTCGCACCTGCCATTGCGCCTTCAAGAACTGCGAGAACGTCGTCGGAGCGAAGGATCACATAGTCCTCGCCATCAACTGTGACCTCGGTGCCGCTGTACTTGCCATAAAGAACGACGTCGCCGACCTTGACATCGACGGGGGCGAGCTCGCCACTGTCCTGTCGCTTGCCGGGGCCAACTGCGAGGGCTTCGCCCTTCAAAGGCTTCTCTTGGGCCGCATCGGGAAGAAGAATGCCGCTAGCCGTGGCGGTCTCCTTAGCCGCGGCTTTTACGATGATTCGATCATGCAAAGGCGTGAGTTTCATTGCGTTGGCAGTATACCGCCGGGAGTGCTAATAAGGCTAGTTTTCGGTGTTCAGTTTTCAGTGTTCGGTTTCACAGATTTCATGTTTGCGGCTCGCGTCTCCCCTCATCTCCAAACACCGAACACCGAACACCGAACACCATAATAAACCTATGCCTTGGATCGAACCCGTCACTCTCGAAGGCTCAACCGTTCGCCTCATTCCCGCAGAACTAGCCCACGCTGAAGCGCTCCATGCAGCGTGCCCAAGCGATACCTTTGCGTACTTCGTCACGCTTCAACCCCAAGACAGTTCGCTAGATGCTTTTCGCGATTACCTAAGCAAGCGAATTCAAGCCCTCAACATGGTCACTTTCGCTGTCCAAAATATTGAGACCGAAAGATTCATAGGAGAGACTGCGTTCATGGATATCCGCCCCGAAGCTCGCGGTCTCGAGATCGGCCTGACATGGTACGCCGAAGACTGCCGCGGAACCAAGGTCAATCCGGAATGCAAACTTCTGCTCCTGACCCATGCCTTCGAGGAATGCAACGCCCTCCGCGTGACCCTCAAGACCGACGCCCGAAACCTGCACAGCCAAGCCGCCATCCGCAAGCTCGGCGCCCATTACGAAGGAACACTGCGACGCCATGGCATTCAGCCCAATGGCTTCATCCGTGACACTGCGTACTTCGGCATCACCGACCTCGACTGGCCGGAGGTAAAGGCAAGGATCCAGAGCCGCCTTCAATCCTTGAAGAATGCCAAATGATAAGCCTCGTGGCTCACCAACCGCCAGACGAGTCGAGAAATCGTATCCGGCTTGCGATTCCACTTGCCGCTGCGGGTCCAATCGGCTTCGCGTAACGCTGTCCACTTGGCGCGGTCGGCCCGGAACTTCGCCAAGTGATCAGCCCATTCAACCCGGGCGTAACCCTGAGCATCGAACTGCCGCCACGGATGGAGCAATGTAATACTCGGCGAGTCGCGTTCCATAAACGCTTCTGCGGCGATAAGCCACTGCTCTTGGCATGCTCGCAGATGACCAAGCGTTCGATGCCTGGATTCCTCACATCGCAGTGCGTCGGGTGCAGGTGCTTCAGGTGTCCAGGACTCGATCTGCGCGAGATGATCCCTCAAGCGCTGGAAGTAAGTTGCCCAAACCGCTTCATCCACCGAAACGGTTACCTCAACTTGTCCCAATTGGCCGCTGCGTTGAAGACCATTGGCCAAGACCCGTTCGTATGCTGACGCCACATGGGGTTGATCGCGAAGAGCAACACATTGCCCTTGCCAACTGGGCATTGAATCACCGCCGCCCTGCCCGCAAGTTCCTCGCCTTGGGCGAGAGAGCCACTGACGAGTAGCCTGTTGATCGCCGCAAATCGCAACAGGGTTTGCGGTCTCGGACCTTGGGGCTGTGGGGACGGGGGTTGCGCATCGCCCGGCTGAGACCGAGCTTGATGTGGCGCGCGCCCTTGAACCACGTCTGGATCATTTTCGTCGCCTCGGCCCGTTACTCGACCGCTCGTGCCGCCTCCTCGACCGCCGAACCCACCGCCTCCTACCGAGAGCAATGGTGTCTGCGAGAAGTACACGCCTACGGTGTCGTCGTAGGTAGCCATGATCGGATTGTCCTTCGCCGTGTTCTCGGCAAAGAAGACCCCGCCCGGCGCGAAGAGCTCGTTCGGCTCAGTCATCGAGACCCCGCTTACCAGGCCGTATTGGATTGGCACAGCGCAGGTGTCGGCCATGCAGATGAACAACCCCCCTTCATTCACAAACTTCTGCAGGTTAACCATGCCTTCAAGCTCGATCCCACCGCGAATGTTGTCGGTGGCCGTCTTCACGCCCTGCACGGTTGGCCCGCCCAAGTGAGGGAAGCCTTCAAGCGGCTTCCAAGGAATAGGTTCGCCGACGCTGGAAACGCCATTCACAATTGACTGCGCCGAGCCGCCGGTCGGCGACAAGATGATCACGTCGAACTTGCTCTTCAGATTAGCCGTGTCTCGCAGATCGTGCGTCGAGAGATACGTGTAGGGCACGCCCGCCGCCTCGAACGCCATGCGTACCCAGCCTTCGTCTTGTGTGCTCTGCCAGGTATGAACCAGCGCTATGCGTCCGTACTTCTTGGCTGGGAGAGGTTTCGGATCGGCCCACTTGGCGGGTACTGGCTTCTCCGTCTTACTCAATATTGTGGAGTCCTTCACCCGCGTCACGTCCACATCGAAGAGGGGCCCGAGCGACCAGCCTGTGTCGTCGTACGGACTTGGGTCATCGGCGCGGTAGTACTGCTTGTCCAGCAACATGTCGGCCATGCGGCAGTAGGGCTGATCCATCCGCACGACAAACGAGCCCTTGGCCAAAGTCTGCTCGCCGACTTTGAAATCTTCATTCAAGGTCGTGACTTCGACGCCCTGTCGGTTCAGAAGGGACCGAAGCTCACCCAAGTTCCATTCTCGACCCTTCTTCGGCGAAAGCACATAAGCTGCCGGCCCTTCGTTTTGCGGCTTCATGACGCTGCGCTTCGACTTGAGATAGTAATTCCAAAGGTACTTCTCGCCATTCGCCGCTAGGTTATGCATGCCGAGCAAGACGCCCGACTGCATGAGATTCGTGTTGTTGCGCAGACTCCACCGCACGCTGCTGAGCGGTGGATTCGGCCGGAACCAAGCGCGCTGCGCCTGCTGGCCAACTTGAATCACTCGCGTATCGGCCCCGTTGCCGCCTTGGGTCTCATAAAACCGACCGATTGCGTTATGCCCATTTGCGATGTAGAAAGCGTAGTTCGGCGCCCAGCCATCGTAGAATCCGTGCGTCCAAACTCCGGGTACGCCACGCTTGGTCATTTCGTTCACTTCGTTGTAGGCCATGAGGTGCCATTCGTCGATCGTGATTGGGTCGAGCCACGCATTGTAAGGCCCTGTTCCGGTGCTGATGTAGAGGAAGGGAACCGACTCGTGGAGGTCGTGAAGAACCGTCGGGTGATACTGCAGCCAAGTCTGCATGAGGTTCTTGCTGAGGGCGAGCCCCATGCCGATGTTATCGCGATTGTTGTCGTGCGCCACGTATTGACCCCAGTAGAGCAGGGGAATTGCGGGCTTGGTCGGGTTCTTTTTGCGATAGAGGTAAGTGTCCACGTACCGGTCGCGGCCATCGGGGTCGAGCACCGGCGTTAGAATGACCACCGAGTTCTTGCGAATGTCCTGGATCATCGGCGTCTCGCTAACGGCGAGGCGATAAGCCAGCTCCAACAGCATCTCCGGTGGCCCCGCTTCTGGCGAGTGCATGCCGCCGGTAGCGTAATAGATGGGCATGGCGTCTTTCGCGATCTGAGCCTTGGCCGCCTCATCCCACTTGCCCTGCTCGCCTAGGAGCCTAGGATCACCGATCATCGCGTTGGCCGCGGAAATCTTGTCGAGGCGCCTAAGATTCGCCTCATCGCTGATGATCACGGCGATCATCTCGCGCCCATCTTCGCTTCGTCCCATGCTCTGGACGGTCACGCGGTTAGATGCCTTGTCGAGAAGCCGCATGTAAGAATTGATCTCGTCAACGTGGTGCAGATGATTCGGCGCACCGATGATGTCGCCGAAGAACTTCATCGGACTCGGTACCGTCCTGCTCGCCGGCAGGTGGTCCACCATCTCGGTCAAAAAGAACGGCTCGGTCGTGTACTGCTTGATCTTGGCCCCGTAGGCTTCGTCATTCTGGGCCCAGGCTAGGGAGGAGAAGAGGAGAGCAATGAAGGCGACACGACGCATGAGCTAGTTTCGCATAAAAATTCTGGAGTGCGGCGAGCAATCGCCGCTATTATCAGTGAAGGAAAAGCCGAGCCGGGCCAAGCCTAACGGCTATCCTAGGCGGTAGCCAACGCCGGTCTCGGTGCGTATTAGTCTCCCATGATTGGCAAGCAGCTTCTGACGAAGAGCTCCCATGTGCACGCGCAGCGTATGCGTAGATTCTAGATAGCCAGGTCCCCAGACTTCTGAAAGCAGGAAGCGGTGTGTCAGTACTTTGCCCGAATGTCGGGCCAAAACAGCGAGCAACTTATACTCGGTGGGGGTCAAACGCACTTCCTCATCGCCACATTCAACCCGCCGCGCCGAGAAGTCAATTCTAAGACCGTCGAGCTCGAAAGTCGCTTCATTCTCTATTGAAGTGTCTTTTGCATGGCGAAGTGCCACTCGAACTCTCGCCATGAGCTCCGGCACTGAAAATGGCTTCGTCACATAGTCATCGGCCCCCGCATCGAGCGCGAGAACCTTTTCATGCTCTTGCCCTCGGGCCGTAAGAATGATGATCGGTACGGTAGTCCAGTCGCGTAGGCTGCGCAGTACCTCTAATCCGTCCTCATCAGGCAATCCCAGATCCAGCAGGACGACGTCCGGATTGACTCGCGCAATCTGACGTTTTCCCTCCGCGGCGGAATCCGCTTCGATCCATTCGACATCCTCTGGCTCAATGCTCGCACGAAGAAATCGTCGGATCGGGGCTTCGTCATCAATAATGACAATCCGTATGGGTTCAGCCACGATCAGCCTCTTGGCTCAAAGGCAACCTCAGTGTCACTTGGGCGCCCTTGCCAGACAGATTGCCCGCCCCCATCGTGCCGCCATGCGATTCAACCACAGCTCTGCAAATGGCCAAGCCAAGTCCGGAGCCCTTTGGAGCTCTCCCTTTTGAAAAGCCAAGGCCGTCATCCTTGACCATCAACTCTACGCAGTTTCCAGCTTGATTCGCTTGGACGTGCACAAGTGAGGCGGGACCGGCATGCCGAGCTGCATTCTCCAGCATGTTGATGAGCGCCTTCTCGACCAAAATGCCATCGGCAAAAAGCAGCGGCAATTCGGGTTCGATTTCTACCTTAACCGGTTCCTTGAAAAGCCCATCTGTTCGCTCAATAGCTGACTCTACCAAGTCTGAGACCGAGTGCCAATCCTTGAACAACTTGACCTTGCCGTCTTCAAACCGGCTCATGTCCAGGAGATTGCGTACTTGGCGTCCCATTCGTTGTGACTCCTCCAAAATGGTCTCGGCCAAGACCTTAACGCGATCAGAGATATCTGGTTGCTGGATTAAGCCACTCGCAGCACCTTCGATACTAGCCAGGGGAGTTCTTAAGTCGTGAGAGACACTACTCAGCAGATCGCCCCGAATCTGCTCGGACCGGACGGCAACCGCGGCCGCTTGACGTGCGGCAACCTGCTCTCGCAACTGGATCGTGAGGCTACTAATAAGTAGACCAACGATTAGCATAACGCCAAACGTTACAAGGTACTGAACATCGTGCACCATCAAGCTGCCAGACGGAGGCACAATGCTGATGTCAAAGGCCAATACCGCCAAGATCGAAGCGGCGGTTGCTGCTCGTGGTGTCGTCCGGCTCGCCACGTAGGTCACGCCGAGCAGATAGATCATCGCCACATTTGCATGATCCCAGGTTGATACGGTCAGTACACCGATCAATGTTGAGCACAGGGTCACCACCACCGCTAGGCCCATTCCGGCCCAGTCGGAGAGTGGTTGATCAGAGAACCTCAACATGAATCAATTGAGAAAGTACCGCACATTTGATACGATTACATTCTTTCGTCGGCCCAATGCTCGCTTCAACTGCTGGGCCACGTTCTCCTGAAGGAATCGGTGAAACCATTTAGTCGCGACAGCCTCCGCAACGATCACTGTGACAAGGCGATCCGGGTCTTCCTCCAGCATTTGATCCACGTAGTCGAGAATCGGGCTCAGGAGTGACCTGTACGGTGATTCGATGACGACAAGCGGCAAGCTCCCTGCGTACTTCTCCCAATCATTGCGAATCTCCGGCACCGCATCGCGGTCCAGCGTCACGTGGAGACCACGCACATCACCGTGAAGGGAAGCCGCATAGTTGAGCGCGCTCAATACGCCACGGTGAACGCGGGGGACGAGAAGAATGACACTTTGTTCTCGAGCCTGCAGCGTAGCAGTCTCAGCGGGCCGCAGTTGCTCTGCAATTGCCTCGTACCGGCGGTGGATCGCAAACAAGCCTATTGCGGACAGCGTCAACAGTACGAGCACGATCCATGCGCCTTCGTGAAACTTGGTCCCGAGAACCACGATGGCCACGATTCCTGTGCAAAGCCCACCGATGCCGTTGATCGCAATCTTCATCGGCCAGCCCGCACCCCGAACTTTCTGCCAATGCCGGACCATTCCCGTTTGTGAAAGAGTGAACGCTGTGAAGACGCCGACGGCGTAAAGTGGAAGCAATAGGTCGAGCTGCCCTTTGAAATGGATAATCAGAGCCACCGCCAGCACGCCCAGCACAATAACACCGTTCTGGAAGACAAGGCGGTCACCCAGTCGAGCGAGTGGCCTTGGCAAGTAGCCATCACGAGCCAAGATGCTAGCCAGTCTTGGAAAGTCCGCGAAAGCAGTGTTGGCCGCCAAGATGAGAATCACTGCCGTCGCCATTTGTATAAAGAAGAACCCAGCGGTGTTCTGACCATAGACGAAAGCTGCGATTTGAGAAACTACGGTCCGATACTCTGGGTTGGCCGTGGCATAGAGGTTCAAAGTCGGCAGATGTTGCATTAGGAAACCGGTTCCAAGGAACATGGTTATCATCATTGCCGCAAGCCACCCAAGGCTCCTTGAGGCATTCGTAGCGGCCGGTGATCGAAACGCTGGTACACCATTGCTTATTGCCTCGACCCCCGTCAGTGCCACGCATCCAGCAGAAAATGCCCGGAGCAAGACGAAGATCATCGGAAATGCGGCTTCCTTTCCAATGACACCGGGGTCTGCATTTATGGCCTGAACCGGCGCAGGCATCCCCCAAACCTTCACGACCCCAAGAATGATCATCACGACCATGCCAATAACAAAACCATAGCTCGGAAGGGCAAACAACATGCTTGATTCTCGCAAGCCGCGCAGGTTCGCCCACATCAAAAGGCAAATGAAAGCAACGCTCAGGGGCACAAGAGCCCAATGCAGCGTAGGGAAAGCCGAGACGAGGGCGGCCACGCCAGCTGCTACGCTCACGGCGACTGTCAATACATAGTCGATGAGAAGCGCAGACCCTGCAATGATCGCCGGACGCTCGCCAAGATTCTTGGACGCCACGATGTACGAGCCGCCCCCATTTGGATACGCCCGAACCGTTTGTTGATAGCTAATAACAACCAGCAAATACAACGCGCAAACGGACAAGGTGATGGCCGGCTGAAGACCAATTGCAGTAGCGCTAGCCAAAATCAGGACACAAGTAATGGCCTCGGTCGCATAGGCCGCCGAGCTAAGAGCATCAGAAGCAAATACCGGAAGGCCGAAGAATAGCGAAAGCCGTTCGTGGTGAGCTCGAGCCGATGGTATGGGTTTGCCTAGCAATAGTTGCCGCACTTGAGCGACTCGAGATTCAGATTTTGGAAGTGCCACAGACCTATCCAAGATGACTTCAAAGCGCATCAAGAACCCATCAAGACCCAGCGATCGATATCAAGAATTTATCAAGACTTGACTTGGTGGCCCGGATCAGGGTGCCACCGATTAAAGTCCACATGCCCCGGTCCCGCGCGATAGCAAGGGAGCTCGAACAGGAGAGGGGTTTGTAGGGCTGGGGTGATTACAACTTCAGGGATTGCGGTGACGGAGGTGTATGATGGGTTGTGATGATCGAGAGTCGTCCCACATTCCCTGGCACACATGCCACTACCTTTCACCCCGGGCCACGCAAGTGGGCTACCGATGAAGGCGACACGACGCATGAGCTGGTTTCGCATAAATCTTGGAGTGCGGCGAGCAATCGCCGCTAGCCATGGCTCAGTACCACATCGCCATTCGGAGGCCAGTTGGGCTCATTTCGCACTCAGCAGGACACGTGAGGGCCTTACCCGCTGCGATCCTCCGGGCTGTCCATAGGGCGGCAAAGGCATCCAAAATGTCGTCATCGGCTACTCTCGATGGTACATATCTGGCTCGGATACCGGGGAAGGCGTCGGGGCCAAAGGTGGCTTCAACCAAGGCGATCCGCTCCATAAATCCGGAGCCGCTCTTCTTTGGGTGAACCATGGGAGTTTCAGCGTTCCACGAATTGAAGCAAAGTTCGGGATGGACCTCGTAGATAATGTTTTGAAACTCGGGTCGGGCTCGCAGCAACTCATCCACTTCCCTCACCTTGAGGTAAATGCCAAAAGCCTGGGCAGGTACGCCCTTGCCATCGACTGATCTGGTAATCGCATCGGCAGTTTGACGATCCTTGGCCGCCAACGCGGGCAGAATTGGAGCAGGGAAGACCGAACTCTTTCGTTTGCCCAAAAGCTTTCTGGCCGCCACATCGCATTGTCGCGCGCCGGACTCGACTAAGCCGATTGGGATATCGATGGCCACGACCTTTGGCTGATAGTCATCAATGAACTGTTCGAGGTCAGAGACGTGATGCGAGTCCAGCCCTCCATCCACAGTTTGTGAGATCGCAATCCAGGCGTTCTTGCAGCCGTCCACTCCAACTAGCATTTGCAGACGGTACCTCCGAGACAAGAACCGAAACCTAAGACCCGAGTAAACTAGAGCCAGCATGCCAACCGAGATTCTGATGCCCGAATTGGGCGAAGGCGTACACGAGGGCACCGTCAGCCGATGGCTGAAAAATGTCGGCGATTTCGTCAAGGAAGATGAGCCCGTCGTCGAGATCATGACCGACAAGGTCAATACCGAACTCGGCGCGCCTGCCAGCGGCTACCTGACTCAGATTCTTATTCAAGAAGGCGAACCTGTTGAGGTTTTTGCGGCGATGGGCATGATCGGCACCGAAGAGGAAGCCAAGAGTGGTGCTGCTGCACCTGCTCCGGCTACCCCCAGTGAACCCAAAACAGTCCCGGCAGCCGAGGAGCCAATCGCCTCTACGATTGAGATCGCCGATTCGATGTTCAGCAATGTTGCTCATCAGAACGTTGTCGAGCCCGAGGGCCGAGTTTGGTTCACCCCGGTAGTTCGAGCCATCCAGAAGGAACATGGCCTTACGGACGGTCAATTGCTATCCATCCAAGGCACTGGAGCCGACGGTCGAGTCACGAAGAAAGATGTTGAAGCCTTCCTGGGTGGAGCCAAGCCAGCATCGAAGCCAACTGCGGCAGCTCCCGAGGTGAAAGCCGCACCGCCGATTGTCGCTGGCCCAGACCAAACCACCGAGAAGCTCGCCGGTATGCGGAAGATGATTGCCGAGGCGATGGTTCGCAGCCATGCGATCCCGACGGTCAGCACGATGGCCGAGGTGGACGTGACCAAGCTCGTCGCCTTCCGCGCCGAGAACAAGGAATCCTTCCCGGCTCAATTCGGCGTCAAGCTCACCTACACGCCGTTCTTCATCAAGGCGCTTGCTGAGGGGCTCATGGAGTTCCCACTCGTCAACGCTTCGCTTCAACCTGATTACACGCTCATCAAGAACAAGAATGTTCACATGGGTGTTGCCGTCTCGCTCGGTAAAAATGGCGATGAAGGCCTGATCGTTCCCGTGATTCGAGACTGCAACACGAAGTCCTTGATCGACATTGCTAAGGATTTGGAAGAGATCGCGGCCAAAGCTCGCTCGAACCAACTCGGCGTGGCTGATGTTCAGGGCGGCACGTTCACTCTTACCAACCCTGGCTCTTACGGAGCAGTGCTCGGGACGCCGATGATCAACGCGCCTCAAGCGGCAATCCTTGGCACGTACACGATTAAGCAAGTTCCGGTGATCATCGACGGTATGATCGCGATCCGCTCGGTTATGAATTTGGTCCTGACGTACGACCACCGAATCATTGATGGCTCGGTTGCCGGCAAATTCTTGTTAAGTGTGAAGAAGAAGCTCGAAAATTTTGAGTTTTTTAAGTGATTTCGGTTAGGGTTTGTTCGGATTAGTTCGGGTGGTTCGGTTTTGACTAACGAATCAAACCCAAACCAATCCTCACGAACCCAAACCAACCCCAACAAAAGACTGTGAACCAAATCATCCTCGCCGCACCAAGAGGCTTCTGCGCCGGAGTCGCATATGCCATTGAAGTGGTCGAGTTGGCTTTGCAAGTTCACGGAGCACCCCTGTATGTTCGCCATGCCATCGTGCACAACGAGTTCGTGGTTAAGAGTTTCGAGAAGCGCGGCGTGATCTTTGTGGAGACGATTGAGGAAATTCCAGAGGGTATGCCGGTCGTGTTTTCAGCCCACGGCGTCTCACCGGAGGTTCGACAACAGGCTTCAGAACGCCACCTTAAGGTCATCGATGCGAGTTGCCCGCTCGTGATTAAGGTCCACAACGAGGCCAAGCGTTACTTGGCCCGCGACTACCACTTTATTTACATCGGCCACGTGGGTCACGTCGAGGCCGAAGGCACGATGGGTGAGGCTCCGGGACGAATGGTCTTGGTGGAAACGCCCGAAGACGCCGAAGCGCTCGAAATTCCGCACTACGACAAGTTGGCAGTTCTTACGCAGACCACCCTAAGCGTTGACGAAGTAAATGCGACGATGGCGGTTCTTCGCCGCCGCTTCCCGCATTTGGAAACTCCGGCCAAGGAGGACATTTGCTACGCAACCACCAACCGTCAGGCTTCGGTGAAGGAACTGGCGAGAAAGTGCGACCTGGTGCTCGTCGTTGGATCCACAACAAGTAGCAATAGCAACCGCCTACGCGAGGTCGCCGAAGCTCACGGGGCGACGAGTTACTTGCTGATGTCGCCCGAGCAGGTTCAGCAAGAGTGGGTCGAGAAGCATCAGAGCATCGGAATCACGAGCGGCGCGAGTACTCCTGAGTCGCTCGTCGAGGCGATCATTGGCGAGCTCTTGCGGCTGAAGCCTGATGTTCCGGTCTCCGTTCTTGAGGTTGTGAAAGAGGACGTGCACTTTATGCCGCCGCGAAACCTCATCGAACTCGCGCTCAAGTGACTGTGACTTTGTCGCCGACGATTTCGAGATCGTAAGTTCGCCCAAGAACCTTGACTCCCTTTATGGTCATGCGCTTCCACTTTGCGGGCAAGTTCGGATTGCAACTGAGCCAATAGCCATTGCGCAAGGGTGTCTTCCACGCCGCCTTCCGAGGTTCTCCAAGGTCGATCCGAAGGCCCGCAAACCCGTAGAGCACCGTTTGAAGGCACCCTCCGGCACCCGTCGTGAAGTACGTGACATCCTTATTGCGCTTCTCACTAAACAGCATCAACGGATGCTGGGTGAAATCTTGCCAAGATTGCTTCCATGTCGCATAAGCTTTGTCTGATTCGCCTATGCGGGCATAGATAGTTGCGTGGACGCTATCGGTCATCGCTGGGCCATTCTTGATCACTTTGTCCGCGAAGCGATCGAGCATTACGCTTGCTTCGGCCTCGGCGGCTTTGAACTGCAGGGGATAGATCGCCAAGACTGCGGCCGCTTGCTTGTAGCTCTTAATGGCGTCGCCGTCGTACGTTAAGAACGACTGTTGGTCGCGGGGAAGCTTAAATAGGTCACGCCCCACTGCCATGTTTGCGACGAGGTTCGTATAGAGATCATTGTCGCCTATGTGAAACTCGTCTGGGCTCATGGTTCCCTTAAAATCCTGCCCAGTTGCGCGGTCCTCATAGAATGCTGCAACTGCCTTCCTCACGCTCTCCGCATCGGCCCGCTCGACCAATCCGAGGGCGGCCGCTTGTTGCATCGCAAAGGAAACCGTTCCTGAAATATGGTGCTGATACTTGCTGGGGCCGGGCACGGTTTCTCGTCCAGAGACGCTCGATTCCCAGGGGTACATTGCCGCCAAGGGCTTCGCTGGCGCATTGCCTAAGTTTCCTTTTCCTGTTGGCCGTCCAGCCTTAGCCCAAGCGATGTAATTTTCTCGGGCGGCGCCTAGCTTCTCAAGTCGGTAAAGCGGGATCGTAGCGGCCGCATCAGGATCGAGCAGGGAAAGGGCAGGGAAGACCCAAAGGTCCGCATCCCAAAAAACGTGACCGAAGTATTGCCGACTGGAAAGTCCCATCGGGCTGACCGCAATCTCATTGACGGGTTGAATGGCCGTTCGCAGATAGAAAAGGAAAGATCGGATAGCCTGTTGATCTTCAACAGGGCCTTCGATCAAAATGTCCGTCCTCCAAAAATCCTTCCAAAACAGCTCAGCGCGGTTTAGGATTGTATCGAAATCGTCCGGCGGCGGATTCCCATCATCGAAATTGGCGGGGACGTAATAAGTCTGATCGAACTCATCCTCGATGTACTTGTCCTTTCCGGGCGTCATTTGGGCAGTGTCTTTAGCCTTCATTGACCAGCGCTCGCCATAAACGGGTGAGCCAAACGGGTCGACGCACGCTTCGCGAACCACCACAATTTGCCGACCCTTGTCCTTGTTGATCCAGCTTGTTTTCAACACGCCATTGCGAAGGTCAAGTTCTTGCCGATAAACCGAAGAGGAGTCGCGATGCAGCGGAGGAGGAGCCTCGCGACTCGTATACCAATCGGAAACAGGCACAATCCGTTCCTCACCATTTGGTTCATAGGATTCCAAGCTG
Organism: Chthonomonas sp.; assembly: GCA_016788585.1. Lineage (GTDB taxonomy): Bacteria > Armatimonadota > Fimbriimonadia > Fimbriimonadales > Fimbriimonadaceae > JAFLBD01. The sequence continues at coordinate 70,486 of JAEURP010000007.1, forward strand.
AACGCCGGTAGTTGCGTGCCGCTTTCCAAGATCGGACTTCCTGAGCGAGAAATACGAACTCCAATTCTGCCGTTCCAGAGCAGTGCCGGCGTCGGCTCGCTGAAATCGGTGGTCGTTAGAACCCAAGGGTCGTTGCCACTCACTTGTTCACTTGAGCCAGTTGCTGACGTCGAGGGCCCTTGACAGCCCACCAAGACCAAAGGCAAGCCGACCAGTAAGAGTCGCACTGTCTCAAACTTTTTCACGGGCTGCATCCAGAACGGCCCGTACATTCCACTGATGCGCTTCAAGTTGGTCATTAGCTTCTATTTCGGTCAGATTGCTCAGTTCGCGCACAATTCTTACGCAGCGCTCCTTCAATTTTTGGTTCTTTGCCTTCACATCGACCATCAGGTTCTCGATCACCTTTCCGCTCAGGACCATGGCGATAGTACTGATCCGATTCAGAACAAGCTTCTGCGCAGTTCCTGCCTTCAGCCTCGTACTGCCCGTAAGCACTTCCGGCCCAGTCTCCAGAACGATGCCCAGATCTGCATCGTCGAGCAAAGGAGCGGCTTTGTTATTGACGACGGCGCAGGTCCAAATTCCCTTAGCCCGCGCATGTCGGATGGCTCCGATCACGAAGGGAGTTCGACCAGAGGCGGCCAACCCAATAACAATATCGTTTCGGCTGGCGCCAAGCTGATTTAGTAACTCAATTGGCGCGGTTGGGTCATCTTCGGCATCCTCAACGGCCTGCCCCATCGCTGCATCGCCCCCGGCATGCAAAGCAACAAAACGGTCGGCATCGATGCCAAAGGTGGGGGGCATTTCAGCGGCATCCATTGCGGCGATGCGGCCGGAAGTACCGGCTCCAACATAGATGATTCGTCCGCCCGCCATAAAGGCCTTAGCCGCACGCTCTGCTGCGGTGGCAATTGGGGCTTCGGCGGCTTTGAGCGCTTTGAACACTGCCATCTCCTCCTCGTTCATGAGGCGCACCATCTCTTGGGCAGACATGCGATCCAAGCTAAAGGAGCGCGGGTTTCGTTTTTCAGTACTCATTTTCGATGGATAGACCTGGCGATTTTCATAGCCCCTTCAATTGGAGTGAGCGGAGGGCAGTACGTGGGCATCCGCAGATAGATGCCAAAGATCTTGGGAACATAGTGTGAGGCTTCCCAAAAGCCGCCCGAGAGGAAAACCTTGAACTGCCTTTCGGGAAAACCCTGATTCCGCATGTGCTCGAGCGTAAGGTCGGCCAAGGGCTGCATTGCTTCTCCGAGGATACTCTGGCACGGTTCATTCCCGTCGGTTGCCAGGGCCGCCACCCAACTCCCAACCTGGGCAATCTCGGCTTGTGGAGAGGGCCGGCGGTAGATCTCCGCAAGCCACGTTGATACTCCCCCTGGGCCATATGTAGCATCCAACTTATCGAAGAGGTGTGGAAGTTCCGCGCCGGCTACCAGGAATCGCGCTAAGGCTGTACGGCCCGCAAAGAACCCGCTCCCGCAATCGCTGATCATCGGACCGCCGCCCCCAGATTTCACCATTTGGTTAGCGGAATCAAAACTACACACCCCCGATCCTGTGCCCGAAATCACGCAGACCGCATTGGGGTCGTTGCAAGCCGCTAGACTCGACAATGTATCGGGAAACGCGTGCCAACGACCGGGCACGATGCTTGCCAGAAGGGCCTCCGCATCGAGCTTGTCCTGCGCAGTCAGGATGCCAGCCATACAGATAACGCCGGTGCCAACCTCGTCGATGCCCGAGAGCACCTGTGTCAGGTTGGTAATAAGTTCATTTCTCGGGGTCGCTGCCCAATTCGCGGGCCCACCCACGGGTTCTGCGAGAACCGCCCCATCATCTGCTTCCAAGCGGGCCCGGCACTTGGTGCCACCACAGTCCAAGGCTAAAAAGGAAGTCGCTGGCATGTCAGAATCTTGGTCGTGATTCAAGTTCTACCTGGAATGGAGCTACTTCGGTGAGGCGATACAATGGCGAGAACCTTGGTTCGGCACCAAGAATCGCCGTCGTCGCAAATGACGCGATCGGCAATTTCGTTGTCGGCACTCCGCTGCTGCAAATGCTCCGAAGCAAGTGGAACCCGTCGGCCCTCGACTACTACGGCGGGACTCGAACTTGGGAGCTGATCGAAGCATCCGATTTGATCGACTTTGGCTATCCCCTGCATGGCGCCCCACCAAACAAGACCGCAGAGGCAATCGCGGAGCGTGCTGAAGACGGTGCTTATAGCTTGGTCGTAAACATGGAGTGGACTTGCTACGCGAAAGCCGCCACTGCCATGCTGGCTGGTGTCGAGACCTTTGTCTGCGGACCCTCTGTCGGCAATGGCGGTCGCGGCGACCTTGCGTTTGGCGATGATTCAATGGGCAAACTTTGGAGCGACCAAGAGTGGGTGTCGCCCGAAATCACCAATCGCTATCCGCAGCTCAAGAGCGGGTTTATCGGCGAGATATTCTGCCGACTCGCCTATCTCGAAGGAGAGGTGCCAGGCTACCGGCTTCCCAAGAAAAGGGCGCCGATCGTGACCCCACCAGTTCTGATTGCGACGGCGGCCAGCCTGCCCGAGAAGCTGTGGACTCAAGAGAAGTGGATCGACGTCCTCGGGCGTTTTCACGAGCGGGGACTTGAAGTTGGGCTCATCGGGGCGCCGCCGGCGAGCCAGAGGCAGTTTTGGCAGGGCGATTCCACTGAAGGAGAGCTGGTCGAGCGCGGACTCGTTACGGACTTGAGAGGGAAGTTGAGCCTGCCAGAAGTTGTCTGGGCTTTGTCCAACTCGAAACTGGTCTTCTCGCTCGATAATGGTGTCATGCATCTTGCTGCCGGTTCGGAGGCGCCAGTAGTCGGCCTTTTCAGAAAGAATATTGCTCGCCTTTGGGCACCGGCAAGGGTAAACGTAATCGAGCCAGAGAACAGGGATACCGTTGCCGAAATCCCAGTCGACACCGTCTGGTCAATAATTGAGAAAAATCTATGAAACGACTTGCCTTTGGTCTTGTTGCATTGTCACTTGCCGGCTGCGCTCTGGCACAGCAGCCGCTGGAGGATGCCCGCTATCGCCCCGGAAAGTTTAAAGTGGCATGGATCGAGTCGCCAAACTACAATTTGCGCCCGGTGGATACGGTGGTCGATACGATTATCCTTCACCACACGGCCGGTCCGACCACATCGAGTTGCGTCCGCTGGTTTGAGAACCCAGATAGCCAAGTGAGCGCCCACTATGTTGTGGGAAAGGACGGCAGCATCATTCAAATGGTTATTCCGTTCTATCGTGCATGGCATGCCGGGGTTTCGAAGGACATTCGAGGCAAAGAAAACCTCAATAATTTCACCGTCGGAATAGAAATCGTTCACACCGGAAAGGCCGATGAGGCTTATCCTGAGGACCAGGTGATGGCGGTGCGGCTACTGTGCGGCTATCTCAGTCGAATCAAGTATCGAAACCAAATTGTCCAGATTGCTAGCCACGAGTTCATTGCCGTGCCGCCGGGACGAAAGCCGGACCCGATCAACTATCCGTGGGAATCACTGTACGACCTCGCTGATGAACTTGGAATACGCCTGACCTACGGAAGGTCGGACCGAAATACTGTAATTCGCGAGCCTAAGAAGTCTTCCTAGGCGGCGAGGACTTGATCCCAGCGGGCCTGATTGAGGCGGCTGAGCTCTTGCAGCTTGACGCCGACCCTAAAGAGGTTATCTTCGGGTCGGCAATATACGACAGTCGCCGTAAGGCAGAGTTCGCCAAAGTCGGTTGTTAGCCTCAGGTCAATATTTGCGCCGGTTTCCAGGCGGAAGTCGGTGAGCAGTCCCATTCCATTGGGTGCAAGGTCCATCACTTCGACCGGTGTCTCGATTTTTCCAGAAACGCGCTCGGACTTTCGCCGGGCCTCATGATTCGGTTCACCGATGCGAATGAGTTCGGGCCAAGCAAAGGCACAGCGATTACCGTCGGTTCGGCCAATCGTTGTAATAAACGAGCAAGACCCTGCTTTTGAGCCCAAAAAGACCTCTAGGCGCTCATTTTCCGCCGGCTTTTCGCCATCGATTGCAATGATGAGCTCCGTGCCGGTCTCTACAACCCATCCGTAAAACTCCTTTTGATCGCTTTCTCGTACCAAGCGACTTCGTGTCCCTTGGAATTTTTTGATCGCCGCTGAACTCGCAATCGCCATTCTAAGGTGTATATCGGCATGATTCGAACAATAGAAAAGCCCCACAGCAAAAATCTCGCAAAAATCCAACGATCAATTTTGCGGGCGAACGCGTCTAAGTTTGCGGTATGTTGCGTACGCTGCTTTTAGCGGTGTTGCTATACTGCATTTGTCCAAGAGGTCATTCATAGTGAGTCATTTTTTGAAGAAGCTGTTGTGTGGCGCGGTCGCAGCCATTGCTGTTGTTGCCAACGCCTCGCCCTTTAGCCAGGTTCAAACGAGTCCGTCCGATTCAAAGGAGAACCCCGCCATTTCGATGGCGTTCGATAAGATCGGCCGTTCATTCGTTGAGAATAAGGGCCAATGGGATCCCCGAGCTGTGATGGTTACGCGCCAACCCGGTTTGGATTTCTGGGTTACCAAAACTGGAATCGTTCTCGATGCCTACCAATTAGGGCAGCGAGAGTCGAATCCGCTTTCTCAAGCCATTAGCGGCGAATTTGGTCGACCAGACTTCCGCCGCGGTCATGTGATTAACATGTCCTTCGTTGGATCTAAGGGCGCCCGTAAGCTCACGGGCAGCGATCCGCTCTCAACCCGAATCGATTGGGTTCGCTTGGGTCGGCCCGACGTCAAGAGCGTCCCGGCCTATGGTGAAGCGACGGTTTCTGGCTTTCTTCCTGGTGTCGATGTCCGCTTCTATCGCGACCAAGGTTCCCCAAGGTATGACCTCGCCTTGGCAGCCGGCGTCAATCCAAGCACTGTTGGTATTAAGATCGAGGGTGCTGATGATGTGCAGGTTGGCCCTGATGGCTCGCTCAACATCTTGACCACCCTAGGCTGGATTCGCAACGCTGACCTCATTGTCTATCAAGGCTCGGGCTCACAGAGATCTTCGGTGACGGCCAACTTTGTAGTCGAGCCAGTCAAAGACGGATTCATTGTTCGGTTCTCCCTCGGCAAGTACGACACGACCAAGCCGGTTGTGATCGACCCGATCGTTTACGGCACGCACTTTGGTGGTGATGGCGGTGGCGAAGAAGTCATGCACGCCGCCTCCGATGGCGCCGGTAACACCTATTTCACCGGTACGACGACTTCGACCGACCTTCCGATCGTCATTGGCCCCTATGGCGTTGAACTCAAGGACGGCTTTGACGGATTTTTCGCTCAACTCACGGGCGACATCTATGACGCTGTCTATGTAGCCTATGTAGGCACTGGCTTCGATGACTTCGGTCGCTTTGTCGATGTCGATCAGTATGGAAACGTCTGGATGGGTGGCTCTACGATGGCCAACCGGTTCCCTGGTCGCATCAATATGACCATTGGTGTTCCGCAGGGTGCAACGGCTCCATGGGGCGGGACCTGGGGATTCACCTATGGCGGCATCAACACCGCCGACATCAGCTATCGCGTGACGGCAGCACAAATCAAGGCCGCTCTTGACGCTTTGCCAAACGCTCCAACTGGCGGCTTCACGGTCGAGCCTGTTGATGCCAATGGTAATGTGCTCCCTCCAGCGAGCCAGATGCCAAACGTTCGAATGCGAATTCGGTCGAACGACCCAACCGCCCGTGCTCTGCGCCTGCGACTGGGTAAGCGACCTTACCTTGTCACTCCAACTCCCGATCCGTCGGCGACTCAGGTGATTGCGGTCGATTTCACCGCCTTTGGCTTCTCGCCGCGAGGAGGAACTTTCCGCATTGGTGTCATCGACACCGGCACAGTTCCGACTTTTGCGCCAGCCCTTCGCTTCGATGCGAATGGCGCCGATGTTCAAGCTAATCTGCGATTGTTGGCCTTCTTGGCTGGCACCGCGCCTGTACGCGTTACCGCGACGAGCACGAATCGCCTGGTTTGGCCTCAGGTCGAGCCAGTGGAATCCGGCTTCCCGGTCACCGTCAACTTCTTTGATACCGCGAGTGCGCCGCAAGTCCGCCAGCCGATGCAGATTAACGCAGAAGCCGTCGACTACGGCACTTACGCGATTTTGGATGCCGCTCCGCACACCTTCTTGACCCTGTTCAAGAGTACGGTTGGTGGCATTCAGGCCGCCGATGACAATGCGGCGGTTCCAACGGTCACGCGAATGATCAGCGGTGTTACACCGTTCGACTTCCACCCCGCTGGCTTCCCGCTGATGATGGACAATGGTTCCATTGGCATCTCGGTTCGAAAGGTCACTCAGGCTCAAGGCAATGTCGAAATCGTAGTCGCTGGTAATGCGGCTGGAACAATTGCGACGTTCCCAGGAGACGGCAACAGCGCTCCAATAAATATTCCTGGAACGCCGCCTGCTCCGGGTCTTGCTCCAAACGCGACTCGATTCGGGTACTTCGTTACCTTCTTGTACAACAACACGACCGGCGCCATCACGGTGGATAACAACCGATCGAAGTACATCGGAGGTACGGGCCAGACCACAATCAGCGGTGTCGAAATGGACGCCGAGGGTTCGATCTACCTCTGCGGTGGCGTCGAGCTACTCCTTGCCAACGGCACGGCTACGAACGCAAATCTTGGCGCAGCCAGCCCCGTCTTCCCGACGACTGCTGGAGGCTACGCTAACTCGAATCTGTTGCGACAAAAGGATGGTTGGTTCCGAAAGTACGATCCATCCGGCACTATGCTGATCTCGAAGGTCCTAGGCGGAAGCCAGATGGATCGCATCGAAGATATCGCCGTCGATACGGCTAGCAATATCTACCTGCTGTCGCGAACCACCTCATTCAACTTCCCGCGAACGGTCAACGCCTTCAGTGAAATTTTCCCTGGCGGCGGAACTCTTCTCGCGGTAACCAAGGTGAACAGCACCGCGACGACGATCGCCTACAGCACTTCGCTGGCGACGTCCGTTCGGTCGCCTGACGACATCACGCCACCTCTTCCACCGAACGCCAATGCTCGATTCGATAATTACGATCTTGCGGTTGACGGAAAGGGCAATGCGTACATCGCTGGCTACGTGACTCGGCCTCTCGTCGGGCCAATCCCCGTGCCGCTGACCCCGATCGCTCCGGCGATTCCAGATCAGTTGCCGGCGCTCGACAACGTCATGCCAAATGGCGATACTGAGGGCTTCCTCACTGTTCTTAACTCGACGGGTGGTGGATTGCTCTTCAGCACGGTTGTGGGCGAGTCGGCCTCCGCCGATTATGTCAACGGCTTGTACGTCGATCGAACTGACGCGGTCTACTTGGCCGGTTCCGAGTTTGTCACCGCCATCGGCCCGATCGGCCTTCCTGCCAACTTCCTATCGCCGTTCGCCTTCAAGGCGTTTCCCGACGGTTGGGATGGCTGGTTGGCAAAGCTTAAGGTCACGACGCCAATTCTCGCCGCTATCGCCACCGACAAGGTGGACGTAGCGGGCGGCTTGGGATCGACGGTCCAGCTTCAGGTTCTCCTGCAGAGACCGGCCCCAGTTGGTGGCGCAACGGTGACCTTGCGACTCAGCAATCCAGCCGTCGCTCGATTCAACAACCCAGTATCTGGTCCGACGAATATTCTCGTTACGATCCCTGCTGGTGCCCAGACCTTCACCCAACCGGTGATCATCCATACGAGGTTGGTCAATAACCCAACATTCGTGGATGTTCGTGCCGAACTGGATGGCGACTTCCTGCAGACGCGTCTCAACGTGTTCCCATGGATGGAGTCGTTCACTCTTGGTACGACCTCGATTCCTGGTGGCGAGAGCGTCAATGGAACGGTTACGATCTTCGAACCGGCTCCAGCTGGCGGTCTACCGGTGACGCTGAGCGCCGATAGCGGCCTTGTGTCGTTCCCAGGTGGCACCACGGTTACGATCCCTGCTGGTGAAGAATCGATCTCGTTCGAGATTGCCTCTCAAGGAGTTAGCGCGAACACCGACGTAAACATCACGGCCTCGGCCGCAGGTGTCGGTATCACGCAGACCCTTCAACTCACACCTCCGGGCCTTGAACTTATCGAGGTTAACCCCGATCGTGTGACGGGTGGAGAGTCCACCACGGCTACCGTCCAAGTAGTGGGTATCGCTGGTCCAAGTACGTTTGTGCAAATTAGCTCAACCGGCGCACCAGTAACCATTACAAGGGCCGGTGAGGTAGTTCCGGTTGCATTGCCTGCACTGGTTCAGATCCCACAGGGCCAAAGCACGGTGTCCTTCCAGGTGAACACTTCGTTCGTCCCGTCTAACACCTCGGCCAACATCATTGCCACGCTTAACGGGGAATCGGCGTCAGACACGCTCTTTATTGAGCACGTCACGATCGTCAATGTCCTGCTTAGCACCAACACGTGCATTGGTGGAGACTTGGTGACGGGAACCGTCAACATCTCGGCTCCGGCCGGTTTGACGGGCATGGTGATTCCGCTTACCAATAGCAATCCTGCTGCTGGCACGGTAACGCCGATGACGATCAACATCCCGCCGGGCGCTACTTCTGGAAACTTCCAAATCCAGACGGTGCCAAGTGGATCAGTCCAACTGTTGACGGTCGCTACCAATAAGGCTGGTTACGTCAACAAGAACGCGACGCTAACGATCAATCCTCTCATTGTGTTCTTCAATCTGTCGCTCAATCCAACGAGCGTTTCGGGTGGAGCACCGGTGCAGGGAACGATCTCGCTACCGTCGGCTTTGGGTATCAACCTCACCTTCACGTTGACATCGAGCAATCCGCTCGTCACCTTCCCAGGTGGCGGAACGGTCACGATCCCCGCCGGTCAAACAACGGCGAACTTCGCGATCAACACTGGAGTCACTGGGGCCGCAACGGACGTGCTGGTAAGCGCGACCCTCTTCGGAGTCAGCCAATCGCAGATACTGCGAGTGCTACCTCCAGGCATCTCCAACTTCGTCATCTCGCCGAATTTGGTGAATGCTGGTACCCCGGCGACTGGTCTTATCACACTCGATCAGCCGGCGCCTCCAGGTGGATTGCTCATCAACCTGACCAACAACGAAGGGGCATTCGTGAGCCACCAGGCTTCGATTACTGTCCCGGCGAATCAAACCACTGCGTCATTCCCGATCTCGACGTTCCAAGTGACGCGACAGGTATCGGTGACGTTTACGGCGACGATTCCATCGAGATCGCAAAGTTACAATGCGATCTTAACAATCAACCCGGCTCCGTAGCCGGATGAGGTTACGCGGGTCTGGAGTTCACGCTCCAGACCCGGAACCCCACCCCGCCTTCAAGCGTAAGAGATAGTGATGGATCGTGTAGGAAGTTTTCTCCTTGGTCTTGTGACGGGCGCCGCCTTAGCGCTCGGCATCAAGAAGCTCATGGAAGAGGGAGGCTTGGACCTCCAAGACCTCGAAGCCAGCATCGGTGAGAAACTCGATGCCCTGGAAGGTCTTATCGCCGAACCGGTTGGCTAGTCCAACTTAACTCGGTCGGTTCTGTTCGCCAACTCCCAAAGGGAGGCATAGATTGTTTTCGTCACGACCTCCATCTTGTCGAAGTCGATCTTGTGAACTTCATCGCCCACTTGGTGGTAGTCCTCGTGGACGCCGTCAAAATAAAAGGCAATTGGAATCCCCTTGAGCGCATAGTTGTAGTGGTCGCTGCGCTCATAAATGTTCTCTCTATCGTTGGGATCGTCGTACTTGTAGCTGTATCCAAGATTGAAGTTCTTGGAGTTCACTGTTTGCAGGAAGTCGCCAAAGTCTCGGCTCAGCTTATAGGAACCGACAACATAAATCTGGTTCGGGCCTGAGAGCACCGAGTTTTTTGGGTTAGTATCGCCCGCCGGGCGGGAGCGACCGATCATGTCGATATTGATCAGAGCGGTCAGGTCTTTCAGTGGAACCGTCGGGTTGTTGGTGAAATAGGCAGAGCCCCAAAGCCCCTTTTCTTCGCCACAATGCCAGATGAAAATGATGCTTCTCTTGGGCCGGCGTCCCGTGGCAAAGGCATGTGCAAGCTCCAGAACCGCCACAGTGCCCGAGCCATCGTCGTCAGCTCCGTTAAAGATTCCATCCAGCCCGGGAGCAACCGATCGCATGCCAACGTGATCGATGTGTGCCGACACTCCGACGTACTCGTTGGAGAGCTCTGGGTCCGATCCCTTGACGATCGCCACGACGTTTTGGGTCTTAGGCGATACATCTTTGACCTTGGTTTCAAGAGAGATCATCTGATTGATCGCCACACCTTTGGGTTTGGCCTCATCAAAGCTGATTCCCTGCAGGAGCTTGGAGCCGAGTTGTGGACTCAAGGAAATGCTAGAGCGGGCTTGACGTCCCGGCCCGGCCCCTTGCCAAGCTGGTCGAGGTCGGCTAGCAGCTAAGCTTGAAGTCACGCTGGATTGCCAGTCGTCCGCGCCCTGCGTTGAGATTCGAATGATGCCAGCCGCCCCTCCATCCTGGGCGATACGATCTACGCTTTTTGACCCGGCTGACCGGAGCAACTCTATCGGAGGATTGCCGCGTACGACGAGCACTTTTCCGCGGATATCCATTCCAATGTATGGATCAATGCCCAGTTCGGGAGCTTGGGCGCCGTGTCCCACATAGATGGCTTGCCCTTCGAATTTAGTCGCATTTCCCGTCGCCATAAATTCGCCATAGGCGTGTCGGGTTGACCCAATTGATAGGCTGGATCCTTCTGGATCCATTGCACGCCCCACAAGGGGGACATTTTGGAAGAACTTGCCACTGTCTCCACCCGGAGTGGCCCCCCAGAGCTTCAACTGGCTAGAAACGTAAAGCGTGGCAAGGTCGAGCCCGCGGCTGGGAGTATCTCGCCCTTCGAGAAGATCATGCGCGATGAACTCAAGATGAGCAAGGAGATCGTTCTTGGTGATAAGGTCCATGCTCCCCACGGATTGGGCCAAAGCGGATTGCCCAAAGGCAAGAAGGAGGAGGCAAGGAATGGCTTTCACGAGCGTAGTTTATCGTGGAAGTACGAATTGTGCTGGAAGCCTGGTTCCCAAGGGCTTCTGGTCACGTATGTAAGCCTATGAAACAGTCGGTTCCACTCGGCATTCTCCGCATTGCTTCGGCTTTGATCTTCCTGCCAGCTGGTACCAGCAAGCTAATCAACTGGCCAATGGCCGCACCGATGAATCCGGCTCCCGGCAGTCAGATATACATCGGCGCATGGATCGAAGCTGTTGGTGGGTTGCTGTTACTGCTTGGGCTTTGTACTAGGCCCGTGGCCTTTCTGCTGTCGGGAACGATGGCCGTGGCCTACTGGCAGTATCATGCGCTCGAAGCGCTGAAAGATAAGCCGGGACAGCCTGCTCTCCCCATCCACAGCGTGATTGTCCCATCCATGAATGGTGGCGTGGCAGCAGCGATTTTCTGCTTTGTATTTCTATATCTGACCATGACCGGCGGTGGCGCAATGAGTTTGGACGCCAAACTGGGAGCGAAGAAGTCTGGTTGACGGGCCGCCCATGGTTCGACGCATAGAGTGTGACGAATCTAGGAATTCTCGGCCGCATTCGGCTGATTCCAGCAAGGCGCTGGAAAATTCGACTCGATCAAGAGCCATCAGTTAGCGCCAGTGAGCATTCGATAAGGGCTACCACGGACGGGCTTCTAGCAACCTGGAAATGGGTGCATCATCACCTGGATCTGAAACTGGGGCCAGAAGTAGTTGCAACGCTCGACGGCATCGCGCTTCCAAACCACGAAGTTCGAGGCACGCTGGGCACGGAAGGGAAGTGGTGGCAATGCCATTTCATTATTAGCGTTCGCTCTGCCGGCGGCAACATTCGCTTGGCGGGAAGAATCTGGTGAGGAAAAACCTGATCGATCTCGCAAGAAGCCGACTGGGTGAACCCTATGTTCTCGGCGCAAAAGTCCCCAAGCATGATCCTGATTGGCACGGGCCTTGGGACTGCGCCGAGTTTGCCAGCTGGTTGGTGTTCCAGTGCACGGGCAAACTGATCGGGGTCCGTAAGGGCGAAGCCTACACGGGCTTTTGGCAGGACGACTGCCGAAGGGGCATCGTAAGAGTGATTTCGGTGGCGGACGCAGCCAAGACTCCCGGTTGCTTCTTGCTCCGGTATCCCAACAAGCGGGTTCCAGGGCACATAGCGCTAGTTTCAGGACCAAATACGACTGTAGAGGCCCACTCGACCAAGCGAGGGGTGTGTCAGGCGAAGGTACTGGGAAGACGATGGGATTGTGGGATCAATATTAAGATTTGAGAATATCTGAGAATAATTCTCAAAAGACAACATTATTGCTACAAAACCAACTATGCTTAAAGAATGTTTACAGTGGTCTCCCGGTGGGAGTACGAGCCGGCAAGAGAGTCTGAAGTCATGGCGAAGGCCGACGAAACGCTCGACAAGATGAGAGGTTGGGCTGGGATAGAAGAGGCTTACAATGTGCTGGTCGCCCCTGGTGCCGTACTGGCAATCGTGACCTACACTGATGAACCGACCTACCAGAAACTCATTAAGGATCCGAATGGCCCCTTTGAGTCCCTGCTTTCAGAAAACAATTTGGAATCGATGACGACTTGGATTTGGTCTGAGTCAGGTCGTCGGGTTTAATCAGCAGGCCCAAGAGCTTGTCCTGGGCCCGCGCAAGTGAGTTTAGCCCATCCAGTGGACTTTGTCGTCGCCCAAGAGGCATTGAATGTAATTCAATTGGCCATCGTGGTACCAAAGGTGGCTCACCGCGATCTGGGCGAGCATAAACACGGGCATGTCCATCCCGAATGGCGCGGTAATGACCTTATTGAGGTCTTCGTCGCTGGTTGCCATCAATGCCGTTTGGAACTCACCGGCAACCTGGTTTAGGGTGGCCAGAGATGACTCTCTCGTTTGGCATAGTCCCTTGGTGCTCTCGAAGACGTCTTCTTCAGTGTCCGTGCGCACATTGCCCCTTAAGGCGTCGGTCATCCAAATGAGGAGCGAGAGGGCATCGCCGGTAAGTTCAGAGGCAGGCCGAGTGCATCCTCCAAAACTTTGATTCCATTTGTCTTCTGGGATGGCATTGACATCCGCTGTGTACATGCCAACAAGGGCATTGAGCCAGCCGGAGAGATAGGATCGGGCGTCCACGCCCTGAATTGTTGCGCTCATAGCGAGACAATGCTACCCGCCAGCCAATTGTCCAGACCTACCGATTTCGACGCCTTCTTAGAATCACTACCAGGCCAGCGCCAAGTGAAATCAGGCTGACCGGTTCTGGTACGGGGGCAAGTCCTGATCCGGTGATGAAATAGGCACCCATATTGAAATAGCGGGCATTGGGCTCGTAACCACTGGTGTAGGCCCCGACACTGGTCACCTCCGCGTAATAGTCACCCGCAGTCAGCGATCCCGTCCAGGTGTGGACCAAAGTGCTGGCACTTTCGGTAGCAACCCCAACAAGGCTGCCGCTCGAATTGAAAATTCGTAGAGAACTCCTCATTGTCGCACCGCCATCAGCCACACCGGCAATCAAAAATGAGGTGCCGTCATTGGCCGTAAGCGAGACCGTGCCCCCCAATGTCCGAAACTTGAAGAAGTCCTTGGTGTAGGCATTTGCTCCTTCGGCGGCGTAGTTTGTTTCGGCACGTGGCAGAATCCAGCCCCGGTTTTGAGCGGCGTTCGAAGTCCCATTCGCCAAAACCGCCATCGGTGTCGCACTGGCCATCGTGTGCGAGATGCCGTCGTCGATTAGCGGTCCGATGTTGAGATTGTTGAGAAGGACCGCAACGTCGTTGACATTGGTTCCTGTGGTTCCAACCCTCCAAGTCGCCCGCTGAGAATTGTAGGCAGTTCCCATGATAGGAGCGTAGCTTCCGTCGCCGCTGGCACCACCGTTGCTGCTGTATTCGCCCCCGGTGTTTTCGTCATGTTGGTGAGGAAGCCCGAGATGGTGTCCGTCCTCATGGGCGGCCACGAAGCCCATGGCCTTTGCGCTTGTACCTGATCCTCCGGCTGGAAAGACCCAGTTCGTACGCCGCCCATTGGTCGTAGTGGCTTGTTCAGCGATTCCAACATAAGAGACTCCTCCGGCAGATCCGTACCACGAATTGGATCCTCCAAGGATTGTGTGGGTTAGGTACTGCGTGTTGTCATACCAAGTCTTGCGTTCAGCATGAGTCAGACCGGCGGGCGCCGGGTCAACTGTGGTGACATTAATGTTAAAACCGACAAAGGCTGCTGCGGCTCGTGCCCAAGTCTCCCGGATTCGTTGCATTTCTGCGCTCGTGAAAGTGGTGGCATCGCCGTCCAATGTGAAGGCGGGCACATTCCCGGGAGTGCGGTTTGCCCAAGTGCCTGAGTAATTGAAGCCCGCGAAGTTCAGGTAGATCGTGTACTGTGCGCCAGGTCGGCTGCTAAGCGCCGGCGGAATAGGCTGCCCCCAGGCAAGCGTGGTCAGTAGCGCGCTAAGCGCAAACGCGGTTCGTAGATTTCCCCTCATTGTGAATCCGTTCCTTGTTAGGTGACGGATTCACTGCTAGGGTTCGGTTCTACAAGATAATCCTGGTATCAGTCGTTCAAAACGAAGGTGACTTTCAAGATGACTCGGTATTCGGTAACGACGCCATTTTCTACTGACACCTGCTGATCTTGGACCCAAGCCGACATGACATTGCTAAGCGTGTCATGAGCACGCTTGACACCCTGCTGAATAGCGTCTTCGAATCCCTTTGGCGAGGAAGCGGAAATCTCAATAATCTTTGCGACAGACATACTTCGTAGAATACCTATCGGGCTTCGCTATCAAGCCCAGTGCCAATCGCCGTCGCCAAGCATGGTCTGAATAAAATTGAACTGCCCACTGTGATACATTAAGTGGGTGCTGAGCATGCTGGCTCGGTTATAGACCGTCCTCCCCGCGTCATCACCCTCGATTGGTTTGGAAAGCTCTTCTACAGTCATGGCATCCACAGTCTCCTTTGCTCGTTTGGCAGCGGCGTCAAAAGCAGCGATGATCTCTGACTTCTGATTGAAGTCGGCAGGAGCTTTAATCCAACCTTGGCTCGGATCGAATGGAGGTGGCGACTCGCCCCTCAGTAGGGCTCCAAAGTAGTCGTTAACCACGTTGAGCTCATAGACGATATCGGCAACCGTTCGAGCCTGCCCACCGAAACTCTTTGTGAATGCCTCTTCAGGAAGAGCGTTCAAGTCCTTTGAAACGATGTTAATGGCATTTTCTAGTGATGTTTTGGCCACTGTGGCAATATCCATGAAGCAATGCTACCTTGTGAAACAAAAGAAGCGACCGGCTGACATTCCGGTCGCTTCAGTAGATGAAAAGGACTCTTAGTGAGTGACGACTCGATCTAACGACTTAGCCTCTTCGACCCACTTCTCGACCGCCCCCAACGAAGGGGTCGAGCGAACAAGGCTTTTTTCGGCATTTACCTCTTCCATTTTGGCGTGGAGATTTGCGGCATTTCGTTGGGCCAGTTCAGGCACGGAGTCGACGCCCGAAGCCTCTAGGAGGTCGGCGTATTCTGAACCGATGCCATGAACACGGGCAAGATCGGCTCGGTTGACCCACTTCAGGATGAGAGTATCAGAGATTCCAGAGCCCTCTGCGATCGAATCGCGCCCACTCTTTCCCGCGCCTTTTTCAAGCAAGTGATCGGTGGTGATGATGCCCATGCCAGCAAGTTTTTCGGCAAATGCTGGTCCGATGCCTTCGATGTCTTTGATGTTAGCCATGATGTCGCTCGTTGTTTACTTTGCCGTTACCCGAATGGCGATTCGCCTATTCTTGGCTCGGCCCTCCTCAGTGTCATTACTGGCAACTGGGAAATCTGGTCCGTATCCCTCCGATTCAAGTCTTTCGGCTGCTACGCCGAAAGCAGCAAGCGCTACTAATACGGACTTCGCCCGATCGGCGGAAAGAGTTCTGTTCTGTTCAGGATCGCCGGTATTGTCTGTGTAACCCCCGATCTTCAAGTTGACTTGAGGATAGGCCTTAAGAATGGCTGCCAGTCGAACGATTTCGTCGTATGTGCCTGCCTTTAACGTAGACTTACCGGAATCGAATTTTAAGTCACGAAAATTGAACCAGGTCGTCTCGTCAACAGGCTTGCTCTCATCGCTCAAGAAGGCCAAAAGCTCGCCCTCGATGCTGTTCCTAGCAGTCTTCATCTTGGTCCCGTCGGGAAGTTCAAACTCGGCAGGGCCTGTGGTGGTTTGATGTGTTGGATTCTCCGTGGATTTGGCCGGCTTTGGCTCAGAAGTCTCGGTGGAAACCGGCGGCTTGTTTGGTTCAGGTGTCGCTGCTACCGCGGGCCTCGTAAACCACCAGATGACTCCAGCGACAACGGCTGCGCCAACAGCGGGCACCATCCAATTCGAGCCTGCTGGTCGCTCCACAACCACAGGTTTTTGCTCAACTGTATCGGCGGGTTTTGCCTCATTTGGATCGACGACCGTCGGCATCGCGATTTTTGGTAGGTCGCTAAATCCAAGCAAGGCGCCCGCACCGGCGGGCAGGCCACTGAGGATATTGCCTTTCTGATCCGCGATGATAGTAGCGAGGCCCGCTGCGTCCATTCCTTCGTTAGCCGCCTTGTTTCCAAGGACCTTGCCGATCAAGCTCCCGACCAGCGCGAGGATCCCGCTCGCCGAAGAGAGTTTCACTCCGCTGAGCTTAGAAATAAGATCAGAGAAATCATCTTGCCGACCAGAAAATGAGCCGTCGAGGATACTCCGGGAAGCCTTGAGCTCCTCATTGTCACTTTCGCTGAGCAACCCCCCAAGTTGATCGGAGATGTTGCCGCTGGCCATGCTCTTGAACTGCTCCAACAAGCCGCCCAGCGCTTCCGGGTCATCGATCCGGGTGAGAATGCCTCCTAGGACAGTGGGAATAGCCGCTGAAATGGCTTTGCCTACCGCTTCCTCAGATTCTCCAAGCAATGAGCTCGCTTGGGCGGCCAGCATAGGGCCCGCGAGATCCTTCAATGATTCGACCAAATTCATGCAATCACTTCGACAAGGATTTTGAGGCAGGCCCAAAACCGGGACCTACGATGATTATCGTCGCACACGCTTCCTCAAACGATAATTTACCAGCCAGCACAAATTTTGTCCTGAGATAAGCTAGATTTATCTCATCTTCTTACCGCCCAGCATTACCTGCAGCGAGGTCTTTGTTTGGATTCTGGGCAGAGGTTGTGCCTTCTCCAAAGCAGCCCCCGGGCCGTAACCTGCCATCTGCATCATCGCCATGTCGGCATTCGCAAAAATCCCAGCTGGAATATCGACATTTGTCGCAGTTCCGGCCATGAATACTGTTTCCGTCACCTTTGCTCGGACTTCAGCCATTTGCATAAAGCCCCAGTTGTTCATCATGCCGCCCTCTTCAAACTTCTCACTGGAAGACCAGATGATGACGGTGTTCTTGCCCTCCATACCAAATGCGCTCGCTTGCAGACCAATCGCATTCGGAATCTGCTTCCAGGCAAAGCTAATCGCCTTCTTGAGATCGATTTTGTTTTCTAGGTTAGGCGCGGTGATGGCGATCGGGTCGAGAAAGTTGACATTGCTCGGCGCTTCGATATCGACATTGCCAGTGTAATTGGTGCTCAAGCTGTACTTGCCAACTAGAGAAGCCGAGCTGTCGATTTGCCCTGGTTGCTTGGGAGTGGGCCAGTAGGCCGTCGTCCATCCATCTTTGTAGTAATAGGAACTCTGACCGGCTTGAGCTTCGCGAGCTTGGTCCTTCATCGCCCGGCGTTGCTCTTCGGTTAGGCCATTCCAAGTAATCACTCTTGGCTGACCGGCCCGAACGGTCGTAGACGATCCCCAGTAGATCTTAATCGTAAATTTCTCCGGGTCTTTGTCTGGATCAAAGTCGCGAGGATTGGGCTCTGTCTTGCCAGCTTCGGCCCTGTAGAGATTGAGATCGAGCTTTGCGCCTTGCTTCAGCCCAGAGGGGGGGGCAACGCTGGCCGCGGCATCTTTCGGGGCAATCGAGGGCGACCAAAGGCGAATATTGAGCACCCGAGCGGCCTTGCCTGAGTACATCATCGCCTCCGGAGGAAGCTTGATTCCAGGAGGCAGGTCGCCAAAGTCCATGACGGGCATGCCTGCCATTCGGCCTGCCTTCGTTTCGGCCAAGATCGCAAAGTAGGCTTGGTTTGATTGCGCGGGCAACATGGATGCGGCAAAAGCCGCCGAGAAGAGAATGGATTTCAGCATTTTTTCTGGCTCCTAAAGAATAGTATAGACCCCTTGATTTCAGACCACACGTACGAGTCGGCTCTGGGTGAATTCTTGTCCGTACATGTCGCGCGTGAGCACTTCAACACGGTGAGTTCCCACTCCAAGACGCGGCAGGTTGCCTACCCAAACGTGGTTGCTCTTTGTCGGATTTGGAAGCCGGTTGAAGCCTGGTGCGGGAGTCTTTCCTGCTTCAGACTGCTTCAGCCTGGCATAGTGGGGATCTTCCCGAACGGTGGCTGCCATTTTTGTCCAGTCGCCGTTATCGATCCGCATCTTGACCTCAGATCGACTGCTTCCAGCATAGACATTCACCACGACCTCCGTTTGCCGAACTGCGGTGATGCTGACCTCGTCCGGCATCCAAATCAACATCTGCTCGTCCTCTGGTCGGCTCGCGGCGCGGAAATGCTGTCGGTACTTTGTTCCTTCGAACTCCATGATCGAGTAACCATTTGGAACGCCGTCCGACATGGTTGCGTGGGGGATACCCCGCTCATCGGGGTTTCCTCCCCACCAGCAGCCGCAAACTGTCGCGTGATTCAAATGATGGTGGGGCTCCTTGCCGCGCCATCCGCTCTTGTCGTCAAAGAACATCTGCTCCATCACGTGGGTGTGAGCCGAAAGCGATAGCGTGTGCGGACGGTCGTCGATCAGGTGAAAGAGATCAGCCGCATTCTTGCAGTCGTCGAGGGGAATATGTAGCGCAATCACCACCAGCCGATCCTTCGGCACGAACTGAAGATAGTTCTTCACAAATTCGAGCTGGGCCTTTGGAATCTCGCCGTGGTAGCCCCCAGCGAGCCCATGCCACATAACGTCGTTGATGGCGATGAAGTGGACCTTGGCATATTCCCAAGCGAAACAAACCGGACCGTAGTGCTTCTGATAGGTTTCGGTCGATAGCTCATTGCTTGGCGCGTCATAGTTGAGATCGTGGTTGCCAACAACGTTGTACCAAGGTATCCCTATTTGGGCGATCGTACGGTTTAAGCTTCCAAACAGGCTGAGGTCGTCAAAGAGTTCATCGCCCAAATTCAGACCAAAAACGGCTCCAACCTCCTGTGCCTCGCGCGCTACCTGCGCAATGACATCGTGGGCCATGTAGTCGATTTCCCTTTGGTTCCGTGGTTGGGTATCGCCAAATAGAACCATGCGAAACTTCGATTCCTCATGCTGCTTTTTGAGAGGGAAGTCGATGCTGGAGGGCAAGGGCCCGGTCGGCTCAGATGCGGGGAATCGAAACTTTGGTGAGCCTGATGGCTTGTGAATGTAATAGAACTGCGGCAACTGGCATTCATCGACTGGTGGCCCCCATCCCGTGGGCTTCACGACGAAGATTACTGAGCCTTCCTTTACTGGGAGGCGCCACTTACCATCTCGGTCGGTGCGGACCACATCGACGCCATTTGAGACGCAAACTCCGCCGATGCCGGGGTTACCGTTCTTCTTGCCTGAGCCGTCCTTGTCGTGGAACACATAGCCTTCGGCAAACTGCTGCCCCTCCTGACCCACGGTGAAGACTCTGGCCTTGAGCAAAGGAGCGAGCGCAATCCCGGCGGCACCGAGCGCGGTGGTTCGAAGAAAGCTACGCCGGTCAATCAAGTGCATAGCCAGCAAGGTTACCTACCAATAGGGACGATTTCGTCTTTTCTGGGGGAGGCAAGTTGCCTTTAATCAGACTCTAACGCTTGAAAGTGCGAAAGATCAAACAGAATTCTTGCGAGGCGGGAAACATCCACCGCATGGAACGTCAAAACATATACAGTATCCCGAGTGCGATCACGGGATATTGTGCTGTAATCCCCCCCTTTTGACTTGTAGAATTGCTAGCCCTCAGATACGATTAAGCCGCATGTTTTCACGAGCTCCTTGGAGCCTGTTTTTTTGCGCGCTTTGCTTTGCCAACTGTGCCCAAGCACAATGGGTGAACTTCCCAACCGCAAAGTTCGGCGCAAGGCCAGGCAATGTCCAAAATGACGGCGCCACGCCAACCATAACCGAGAACTCCGTGATCAGCGTGCCAGTAGAAACCGGCTACGCCCTGACGAGCACCGTGAACCTTGTCAGCGGGACTTTTTGGACGAATGTCCTCGTCCCCAACACGAGCCTGACGGAGATTGGATTTAAGCTCACGAATGACGCTTGGCCAGGCCTTGCAACCTATGTTGGCCTTGGGACCTCTGCAGTAGGATCGACCGCGACAATTACGATATTGACCATCAGAAGCCTGGGTTCAAGTGGTAACTCGGCGTGGAGTAATTCGGCCACTCTGCGTCCAGGAACCTCGATTCCCTCAGGTTCGGAATGGACGGTCGAGTGCTACGACGACAACGACAATAATCCGAATCAATATGATGCCTTTGGTAGTGGCATCTCGTTCAGCATTCCGGGCTCGCCAAACGCAAATCCCATTTCGACAATTACGCTCAGCGGTCAAACAAACTTCGTTGGACCCGCAGGCACATCAGGTAACTCATTCTATAGCGGTCTGAGCCCGCTAACAAAGACCCACAACATGGGCATCGGAGTTCGACTGCTGGGCGGCACTCTAACCTCGCTAATGGCCCCCACCTGGGCGGGCGAGGCGAGACTATTGCTAAGAAACAGTGCGTTGCCGAGCCAGCATTACGAAGTCCAGCTCTCATCGCTGAACGACAGCTACCTCACGGCACCTTTGCCAACAGGGGCTTTCCGGCCTTGGCTCGCGAGCTCAGCAACCGGGGCAACTCTGCCGGTGGGCTCATCATGGAGTATCGAGGCGTTCGACGACTTTGACGACGGCCCCGGTCCGGACTCGATCGGAACTGGCATCAGTTTCGACATCCTCGCCGGTGAGATACCTGTCTTTGTCCAAGACATACCCATCTCGAGCCCCAAGAACCTCGTCGATGCCTTCCCAGATCCAAACAACGGCAGCCTCCTCGCCGTCGCGGCGTTAAATCCGGCCCTCGCCAACTTTGTGGGCTTCACTGGTAGCTACAGCAAGGTCGCCGAGGACAATTGGGCATCCGACACAGTGATTGCAATCACGAATAGCGCGATTCCCGGACGATCTGCATTTATTCAGCCCTTTACAAGTATTGGCAATGTCCCTCTCGCCACGACCACGGGCGTTTTATCGCTGACCGGTAACCTCGTTGGTTCGAGTATCCCCGCCGGAAGCCAGTACCGACTCGAGTTTTCCGACGATGTACCAAGTCTTCCAACCGGCGCCGTCGAAGCGATATTGATGTCCGCCACGGTCACGCTGTATTCTTCCGTTCCCCTTCCGTCTGCCGGGCTAAACGGAACTCTGATCGTCGGTGGTCCGGCCGCATTCTCGTACCCACGACCGGTTTCCTATTCGATTGTCAAGGGCACCCAAACCATTGCTTCGGGAACGATCGACGCCACGGGATCAAGCACTCCATTTAGCATTTTCATTCCGACAGCGCAGACAGGAGCCGCCGTGATTATCTTCGATGGGGGCTCTTACTTGCGACGCCGCGTCTCAATCTCGATGAACGGTGGCGTACAGTCTATCGGAGGAATTGCACTGCAAAATGGCGACATCGATCAGTCTGGCGAGGTCGATGCCACCGACCTCGACGCCGTGATCTCAAGTTTTGGAATGGTCGGAAACGTCCCTGCCAACGTGGATGCGAATGGGGAAGTCGACGCCGAAGACCTTAACATAGTGATCCAAGCCTTTGGCTCAGTCGATGAATGACGCGCCGCTACTTGCCAAAGGGCCAGTTCGCTTCCGTTCTTAGTTTAAGCTCTTCCTTGAACGCCGGATGGTCCGATTCACCCCAATGCTCAGTCCAAGCTGGGCGAGTGAGCCCCAGAATTGAGTGGAAGTGATAAAAGAACGCGTCGGGTTGCTCCATCCACGCGAAGTGTCCCGATTGGGCGACGAGGCTGATCTTCGCCCGAGGAACGTACTTATCTCGCAAGGCAAATGGCATTTCTGCACCGCAAGGGTCTTGGCGACCTTGAATCATTGAAACTGGGTACTTGTGGCCAGCTACCTTCCTAAGCTGGGCTTGGTAACTTTTATCATTCAGTATGTACCTTGCAAAGGCCCCAAAGACCCTTGGTGCGAATAGATCTGCGGGGGCATCATTTGCTAAGTTAAGTCCTTGCTCTGGGCGATAGAAGTAATACGGAATCAGAGTAAGTACTTGGCGGGAGGTCTTTTCGTCGGCGGACAGACTTTCGTCGAGTTCGATCTTCGTCAGTTCTTCCTCGACGGACTTCGGCAAGCGTAGATTATCGCTCAGAAATGTCCCGTCATGGCCTAGCCCGGGCACGCTAGTCAGAACCAAGTGCGCGACTGCCGAAGGGTACTTCGCTGCATAAAGCAGGGCCACGATGACGCCCCAACTTTGGCCAAATACGATCCACTTCTTGTGTCCTGTTGCTTTGCGCAGCGCCTCGATATCCTCAAGTGTTCCATCTAACGAGATGGTCCCCGATACGTCGCCCGACGTGTCCTTTAGCTGGCTCTTCCCCGTGCCCAACTGGTCAAACAAGTAAGTCTTCACCTGCTCTCTCATCCCCCATCCAACGCCCCAAACAGAACGGCCACTGAAGCCAGGGCCGCCAGGAAGAGCGATCATCGGTTTGCCTGAGCCAATCGCTGCGGCGTGGATTGTGTATTGACCGCGATCCACGGAGACAGAGGTTGCAAGGGCGCCAGCCAAGAGCGATGTGACGATCACGATAATGAGACGGCTACCGATAGGCGAAGGGACACGGTGTCGCCCAATTCGAGCCCCGCAGCGCGCTGAAGGGCGACCTTAATCGGCACGAAGTAGGAGCCATCCTTGGGAAATAGCGCCGTGTCGACGCGGTTCTCCCCGACTTCGACAGTGGCAGGAATGCAACCCCAGCCATAGGTCAGCAGATGGGCAACGCTTTTGATCTCGGCTCCAACCTCGATGGGAGCAGGGACGAACAGATAAGGTGGCGGCCCCCGCCACTCGACGATCTTGCCCTCGAACTCCCACTCCATTCCTGAATTATGGGCCTTCGTGTAACATGAAGCGCTGCTAACCCAATGTGTGCTCGATACGCCCTGTTTGGCTTTCAACAATCACTGCTCGGCCTCTTCGAGGCCGACGAAGAGTGGCTCGGTAGCCTTGCCGATAACTACAACGTCACACCGACAACCGTGGTGCCGGTGGGAATCCTCGAAGATGGGCATCTTAAGCTAGTGCCGATGGACTGGGGAATCGTCCCGTATTGGGCCAAGGACTTCAAGTCGCATCGCCCGAAGCCGGTCAACGCGAAGAGCGAGACGGCGGCCGCCCTTCCTACTTTCAAAGGCTGTGTTGATCGCCGCCGCTGCGTTATCCCGCTGTCTGGATTTTTCGAATGGTCCGAAGAAGAGAATCAAGACAAGCCGTACAAGCAGCCTCACTACATCACGCGCAAAGACGGACAACTCATGATCGCCGCTGGACTATTCGACACCTGGCATCGCGGCAAAGAGGATGAACGCACCTCCGCCACAATCCTAACGACCGAGCCAAACGAGTTCATGGCGCGCCACCATGACCGCATGCCGTGCTTTATTGCGCCGGAAGACATCCGCGCCTTTTGCAGCAAAGACGTGCCATGGGAAGCTGCTCGGACGATGTGCAAGCCACTCGATGGAGACCAACTCGACAGTTGGTGGGTTACCCCTAGGATGAACAGCGTTCACTATCTCGAGCGCGATACAACTATCCCGGTCCAATCAGCGTAGATAAATTGTGAGTTCAGAAACCATCGAACCTGTCATCCGCGGCAATGCCCCGGTCCTCGAAGTGTTCACCGGCGGTTGCCGCCTTTGCGCTCAAGCGCTCATCGACTCATTAAAGCTGGCCGAGGAGCGAGGCTACAGCATTAAGGAAGACAAAATCGACGGGCCGCGGGCTCAATCGCTTGGCCTGCGCGCGGCTCCGACAATCGTCCTGAATGGCGAAATCCTGTTCCCGTACGCACCCTCATACGAGGAGCTTGCCGAGAAACTCCCAGCACTTAGCTAGTTAGGGCGAGAATAGCGAACAGGCTTAGCGTGGCGAACAAGTTTGCCTCGCATTTCCAATTCGCGTGACACAGAAACTGTGTACCAAGACACCGAGCCGTCGAAGTTTGGTAGCTCCTTTTCAACCAGCTTAACGAGGTCGCTAAACCGGATCGGCTCCGACCCCAACACGGCTAGGATCGCCTCCGAGACCTGATCGTATTTCGGAGCCGAAATCGTGATCGGCTTCTTCCATGTTGCACCGTTAATGGCGACCCGCTCTTTATCCATTGCTACTTCTGCCAAATGTCCCTGGTTTTGCCGACGTTCTCGGCAATCGTCTCCGCTCGCGTCTTCAGAATCGCATTGGTCACGCCGCGGTTCTCGACGGCAAGGGCCGCCATCAGCTTTCCGCCTTCTGTAATGTAGAAGAATGTTGGCTGTACCTTTCCGTTCTGCTTCAAAAGCTGAAGGCACTTGTCATTGCCGGAAGTTGGCGCATCCCCAAGGTTTACCGTCAGCCAAATGTAACTGTTGCTGGGGCTGATCTCAAAACCTACCGGAATAGTTAGATCGTACTTCTCGAAGGTTACGGCGTACTTTTCTTTGCCTGCTTCCTTCACGATGTCATTGACCTCGTAACCGAGTTGAACCAGAATCTCTCGAAGTTGCTTGCGGTCGATCGTCGAGCTAGTTTGGGTTGCAAAGCCAAACACCATTAGTGAACTAACGAGAAGAAGAAGAATTACAGAAAGCTTGTTCATGGTCATTCGTGCCTCAGCAGAAGTGTACTGCCAAAGGACGCCCGGTCTCTGAAACCGTTACTCCGTTTCAGTATAAGTCCAAAATTGTGGCGGACTGAGTATGATAGGCGGGATCGAAATGACTGCATCGAAAGCCCGCTCAATCGCAAAGCTCTTCGTGGCCTTGGCTACTCTGACTTTGTTGGCGACCGGTTACTATGCCTTGGCGCAATCGGTCGATCTCCCCGGCGCGGCTGATCTCAGATCGCGATGGCAAACCCAAACGAGCTACCGCGGAACCTCGGGTCACCGTTCGCATGGCAGGCGCGATGCCGGGCCTATCGAGTGCGGTCGCCTCGTTATGGTTGCCCTCGCCTTTGGCGCAGGCGCCTTGTCCTTCCGCCGAAAGGCGAAGACCGCATCTGCAACGCCGCCGCCCCCACCCATTGGTTAAACAAGAATGAAAACTCTCCTTGCCCTAATCGCTCTCTCCACTGTCCTCGTCGGATGCTCGTCTCAGGCCCCCGTTACCGATAGCGACGCCCCGAAGCCAAAGGATTCGCCAATCTCCGGTAACGAGGCGACCGATGTCAGCCCGAAGGTGACGGAGGCTGATCTGCACATCAAGATCTATCCGAACAGCAAGATCATCAATGACCGGTCCATCACCGTCAAGACGCCGAATGAAGAGAACGCGCTCGCCGTCTTCACCACCGAAGACGCCCCCGCAGACGTCGTGAAGTTCTTCGAAGAACAGCTGCCCGGCAAGAAGTTCAATGAATTCAAAGGCGGCGACACGGTGACGAATATGCTCGCCGTGGACAATGCGGACGGCAGCAAACTCGCCGTCACGATCATTAAGAAGGCCGATGCCCCAACCGAGATTACGATCGGCTATGGCAAAGTGAACAAGAAGTAATTTAGTACTTCGGTAAACCGGCAAAGTCGGAGCGAGCCTTCAGATAGCTCGCTTCGATTTTTTCATCCCAGCCGAATGCCTTGGTGTATTGCGCGCGAAGGTCGGCCCGGGCCGCCGCGCTAAAGAAGTGCAACACTTCGCCAAAGGTGGCCCGACGCGCATATTCCTTTGCCGGAACCCCATTGGCCAAGATGTCCTTCTTGGGAAAGTGCTTCGAAAGCAGCGTGAAGTAGCGATCGAAGACCGCCGCGCCGCCGTGCTTGTCATAAATAGGGAAGAACCAATCGCGGAAGAAGTAGTACTTTTCCTTGTCGCCATAGTGGCTGTTTCGGCTGGTCTGCATCCTTTCAAACCAGTTTGCCGCCCATTCCTTTTTCCCTAGCTGCGTGTACATGTCGAAGATGAAAATCTCGGCCCACGGCCCATCGCCCCAGAACTCAAAGGTCGGCGATTCCTTCGTGTTCTTACTGCCGCCTTCCACGATGTGCGCGAGCTCGTGCGTGATCACCTCATAGTTCAGTTGCGCCGGCGAATGCCAGTTCCACGCGCCGCCCAGGTCGATCACATTGCGCCAGCCAAAGCCCTCGTCAAACCGATTATTGATCGTCGCATAGTTGAACTCCTTGTTCGCGTGGGCCACCACATAGATGCGCGGATCGGGGCCAAATGAACCATAGGTCCGCTTCATCTTGCGCCAAACATCCTTGATGTAGCCGTTCATCCAGTCCACCTTCGGGTCCATCCCTTCGCCGAAGTAAACGGCGATCTCATTGTCAAACGCTACGCGCGTCACCACCGGGCCATTGGGCCGGATGAAGTCTCGAATAGTCACCGGCGGATCGGCGGGCGCGAGAGCGACGCTGGAGAGGATGGCGGCGAGCATGATCGGAGTTTAGCCTATTAGTTTTTGGGGTTTGGGGTTTGGGGTTTGGGGTTTGGGGTTTGGGGTTTGGTGTTCGGTGTTCAGTCTTCCTTCGTTCCTTCGTGGCATGGGTGTCGTTGTCTACAGGCATTGATCGGGTACGCCACACCCATGGCTCGCATGTTCCCCTCGCTTGCGCCCGCGTGGTTGACGCTGTCCCGAGCCAATCGCGGCGGAGGATAGGGGTTAGGGGTGAAGTTCCTTGTCTCTCCCCTCCCAAGCCTGGGAGGGGTCGGGGGAGGGTTGATGGCATACCACACGTTTTTCAACCCTCACCCAACCTCTCCCGGGTGCCCACTTGGGTGGCCGGGGTGAATGGGTTTTGCGTTCGCGAGCTGAGGGCGGGCCGCCATTCACCCCGGTTCCTTTAGGAACATTTCTCGCCCAATATTGGCGTCTCAAGCATCCATGAAGCTCCTTCGCCGGCCAGTTTTGGGGCTTCGTCGACCAATATGAGAGCTTCGTCGCTGTGTTTTGGGGCATCGTCGTTGAGGAAATCAATCTCGTCGATGCCTTTTCTGCCGCGGCATGAATGGTCGAACCATCGCCCGCCCCTCACGCCTCGTGGCCTTATGCCGTCGAAAGTTCCGGAGGAACCGGGGTGAATGGCGATGATCGAAAGTCTCGGGAACACCACCCCATTCACCCCGGGCACCCAAGTGGGCTCCCGCCACCCGGCGCGAGGAATTCAATTCCGAGCAGCGAGATTTGCGTATCATGGTGCCGATGCCTGCGAAAGTGGTTTTGTTTGTCTGCGTTCACAATGCGGGCCGGTCTCAAATGGCGGAGGCATTAACCAATGCCATGGCCCAAGAAATGGGCCTCGACGTGGTAGGGCTGTCAGCCGGGACCGTTGGTGGTAAGACGCTGAACCCCATTGCGCTTGAAGCGATGGCGGAGCTCGGGATCTCGATGGAAGGGCAGAGCCCCAAGCTCCTGACGCAAGAAATGGCCGACGCTGCCGACCGGATCATTTCGATGGGTTGCGGCGTGGATGCGGCGGCCTGCCCAGCGAAATTTATGCTGACCGAAGATTGGGGGCTCGATGACCCAGCCGGGCAGCCCATAGAAAGGGTGCGGGAGATTCGCGACGACATCGCGATAAGAGTTCGAGCGATGCTGAGCGAATTCACGGTGAACTAAGTTCAATTTACTGCTATAGTTCATTTATGCGACCGTTGCTCGCCGCCGCCATTCTTTGTTTCTCAGTAAGCGCTTTTGCCGTTCTCGACGACCAACCGGGGCACTCTAAGCATGGCTCGGCCTTCGATTCTGGGATGCGCACGAAGCCCTGGGAGATCGAGGGAGTGGGGAATGCTCCGTTCCCGATTACGAGCAAGAACCCCGAGGTGCAAAAGTGGTTCAACCAAGGCAATGCGCTCTTGCATTCATTCTGGTTCGAGGAAGCCGAGCGGTCATTTCGATGGTGCCTGAAGCTCGATCCCGATTGCGCGATGGCTTACCTTGGGCTGGCAATGTGCGGATTCAACTGGTTCAGCATGGAGACGCCGGTTTTTGGCGACAAGGAGTTTGGCCGGTACAAGACCTTTCTGAAGGAAGCGGTGAAACGCAAAGACAAAGTGACGCCGCGGGAGCTGATGTACATCGAGGCCTATGAGGCGGCGACCGCGCCCAAGGAAAAGGAGCGCGTAAAGGTGATTATCGACCGACTGAACACGATTGCCGGGCAGTTTCCCGATGACTTGGAAGCACGGGCTCAAGCGGCGTTTTTCAATATCGGCAAGATCAGTGCGCGCGACAACGAAAAAGTTATTCAGAGCATTTTGGCGAAGAACCCCATGCACCCAGGTGCGCACCACGCCAGCATCCACAATTGGGATGGTCGCGGGCCGGTTGTCGCGCTCGATAGCTGCGTCAAGTACAGCGAGGCGGCACCTGGAATTGGTCACGCCATGCACATGCCGGGACACATTTATAGCAAGATCGGCATGTGGCACGAGGCCGCGATTGCCATGGACTCGGCGACGCGCATCGAGCTTAAGTACATGAACGATCGTCTTGCATTGCCGTTCGAGACTTGGAACTATCCTCACAATCGAAACTACCTTTGCTACATTCAAGAGCAGCTCGGAAGGGTTCAGATGTCCCTCCAAGGCGCGCGCGATATGCTGACCGCGCCTCGGGATCCGGAATACAATGCCGGGCCATCGGGAATGATCAGCGGACAGGGCGGTGTGGCTCTTACCCGGGCGCTCATCAAGTTCGAGCGATGGGATGAAATCCTCGCTCCCGGTAGTGTGCCTTGGGACGACTCGAGTCCGGATGGTAAGTTCATGCGGGCCTTTACCGAGTGTTTTGCCTACATTGGGTTGGGCAAGACTGGAGAGGCACGCGACCGTCTGGATACGATGAAAAAGCTCCAGAAGGCAATATTTATGCCCTTCGGGCTTGAAATGGAGGTCGCCGAGGCACTAATCGGCCTCGCCGAAGGACGCAAGTCAACGGCGATGGCGCTTCTGACGAAGGCGGCCGATGACGACGATAAGCAGCGCAAGAACGGTGAGTTCTTCGCCAATGATCCACCTTTCACGCCATGGACCGTGAACCGTATTCTTGGCGATGTTTTGCGTGCCCAAGGGGACCATGGTGCCGCGATCACGGCATATGAGAAGAGTCTGGTTCACGAGCCCAACGACGCCTTCACATTGAGCGGTCTTGCGCTTTCGCACCATGCACTTGGGAATATTGAGAAGGCTTCCTACTATGCTGGTCGGCTCGAGTATGTTTGGTCCGGTGCCGACGAGGGTCTGAAGTGGCTCACTGACGTGCGCAAGCTTGGTCTCAATGCCAAGCCGATCGCCGAGACACCGGCAAAGGAGCGGACCTACAATCCGAAGAGTCTCGACAAGATCGGAACGACAAACTGGCGGCCCTTCGCGGCTCCGAAACTCGAAGTCAAGGACGTCGATGGCAAACCAGTTTCGCTAAAGAACTACGCTGGCAAGAACGTGATTCTCGTGTTCTTCCTTGGCGAGGCTTGCGTCCACTGCGTTGGTCAGCTCAAGTCCATCAACGACAAGATGTCGGATTTCGAGGCGCAAGACACGGTGGTTTTAGGTGTCTGTAGCGCCTCGCCAGAGTCACTGAAGGCGTCGACCGCGCTTGGTGGCGTGGGTATCACCTTCCTTTCAGATACAGCCCACGAGAACGCACGCCGGTTTTCATCGTACGACGACTTCGAAGACATGGAACTGCACTCGACGATCTTAATTGACAAAGAAGGCAAGATTCGCTGGAAGCGCACTGGTGGCGACCCTTTCATGAAGATCGACTTCCTGTTGAACGAGCTAAAGCGAATCAATCAGCTGACCAGATTCTAAGATTTGGAGTTTTTGTCGCGAGTCCTGTAGGATAGGAGGACTTGCTATGAAGATTTCGCCTCTTTTTTCTCTGTTGGCTCTTGGACTCTGCGTGCCAGCTCACGCCGTTTGGTCGGTCACATTTCTGCATCCGGGCGGCACGTCGGTCTCGGCGGCCTTCGGTGGCTCAGGAACCGTCCAATGCGGTGTTGCCGTTGCCTCCGGTGTGCAGCATGCCAGCTACTGGAACAGCACGGCTGGTTCTTGGGTTGGGATGAACCCGGCCGGTGCAAATTACTCCGAAGCTTACGCAGCCTCGGGCTCGACGCAGGTCGGCTACGCCCACGTTGGCGTGACAACCAAGGCGAGTATGTGGTCAGGTAGCGCTGCGTCTTGGGTCGATCTCCACCCTGGTGGCCTCGGCTCGATCGCTTACGGCGTTTGGGGCGGTAGCCAAGTAGGTGCCCATTACACATCGGGAACCGTGTACGCGGGTCATTGGGCTGGAACTGCCGGGTCGTTTGTGAACATAAATCCGACGGGTTCCACGGCCTCGACTGCTTATGCGGCGTTTGGCGGAACTCAGGTGGGATACAGTACGTTCGCTGGAGTTCAGGAGGCGGGACTTTGGAACGGAACGGCCGCGTCATGGGTGAACCTGCATCCCGGTGCGGCCACAGCCTCGCAAGCGCTTGCGGTCCACGGTTCGACCCAAGTTGGTCAAGCGTTTGTCGGAACCAACTATCATGCCAGTCTCTGGTCAGGGACGTCGTCATCTTGGGTTGATCTCAATCCAACAGGCGCCTCGCGATCCACGGCCCACGGCGTAAACGGAATCTACCAAGTTGGTGGGGCGATTATTGGTGGATCACAGCGGGCCAGTCTATGGAGCGGCTCAGCAGGCTCATGGTTCGACCTACACTCGGTCTTGCCGGCGAGCTTTAGCAACTCCGTGGCCCGGTCGATCACAACGGACGGCGTGAATTACTACATAAGCGGCTTGGGGAGAACGACCAGTGGCGACCAAGCCCTGCTCTGGGTGCAGCCTGTTCCGGAGCCCGGCACGCTGGTCGCCCTCGCCCTCGGTGCGGGTGCGATGCTCAAGAAGCGGAAAAGATAGACAAGGGCTTTGAGTTGCCTTATAATTCGTTGCATGAAACGCGTTTCATGCAAGATTGTTGTTTTAGGGATGGTGGTGGCCCTTGGGGGGCTCGCTGTTAACCTTGGTCATGCGCAGGTAGTAACGCGACCCAACCAAACAAATGTGAGATTGGTTGCGGCCGATGTCCATCTTGTCCATTCTTTCGACAGCGTGTACAAGTACGATTCTAAATCAGGGGCAACTTGGCGCTTGAGTGTGCTGCCGGATGGTAAGTCTGGCTGGCAGTTGGTCGAAGAAGACGGTGAGGTGCCTAAGGGATCGGAGCCCCGTTACGAAGTCTGCGAAGGCAACAACACTTTCGGGTTTGTTATTCGCCTCGATCGGGTTACCAACCGCACCTGGTCTAGCTTTGCCGTTAATGGCAAGCCCCATTGGAGCGAAATCAAGTAAGCAATCACTGCGGGGTGATCGTCATCCTCGGCGCGCTGCGTCGATGGTAGCGACGTCGATTTTTCGCATGTCCATCATCGCCTCGAAGGCGCGCTTGGCTTCGTCGCCCCCGGCAACCATGGCTTCGGTGAGCGTGCGTGGCGTAATTTGCCAGGATAAGCCCCACTTGTCCTTGCACCAACCGCACATGCTTTCTTCGCCGCCATTATCAACGATCGCGTTCCAATAGCGGTCGGTTTCTTCTTGATCGTCGGTTGAAATTTGGAACGAAAACGCTTCGGTTTGTACAAACATGGGGCCGCCATTCAGGCCCATGCATGGAACTCCCATCACTGTAAAGTCGACCGTGAGCACGTCGCCGGCTTTGCCGCTTGGATAATCTGTTGGTGCGCGGTGGACAGCGTCGACGGTCGTGTTTGGAAAGGTCGCCGCATAAAACTCGGCCGCGCCGAGGGCGTCATTGTCGAACCACAGGCAAATCGTGTTCTTGGAATTCATGGATCTGGAGTTTACGCTAACCTAACGGCATGGATTTAGTTGAGCAAGCCAAGCGAGAAGCGATTAGCGGCATGGAGTTGTTCCTGCGCAATTTCTCTCATGTGCCCGAAGACAAACTGCATTGGACTCCCGTACCCACGGCAAAATCGGCGCTAAGAGTCGCCGCCCATGCAGCTCTCTATGCGGGGCGGTTCGCCGCGATGATCCGCGCACGTGCCGTACCCCAACCGGAGAGCTTAGAAAACTGGCTCGCCGAACAGAACGCCGAGGAGATCGCCATCACAACCCGCGAGGAGATGGAAGCGGCGTTTCGAAAGGGAACAGCAGAGGTTCTTGAAGCGCTCGATGCGCTTGCGCCGAACGAGGTCGAAATGAGCTTGGATTCAGGGCAAGGCTGGTCCATGCCGATGACCCAACTAATGGCCCTTCCGGGTTGGCACGCCACGCTCCATCTCGGACAGATCGACTATCTGCAAACCTGTTGGGGCGATCTGGAGATTTACCTGGGTTAGTGCCCCCGAGAGAATGCATCACTCAGGGGCTCATTCGTTCAGGATCGTGCTCGGCGACGTCGGCGAGCCAAGAGCACTACTCCACTGCCAATTGCTAGCATGGTCGTAGGCTCGGGAACCGTGTTAATGGACGCGTACGTAGGCAGCGTGAAGAAATAGGTTCCACCCGGGCCACTGTAGTTGAAATCCAAGTCGTAGGTCAACTTAAGGAAGTTGCCTGCGCCACCGGCATAAGAGAAAGGCGCGGACGTGATTGAGTAGCCCAATCCGCCATTATAGTAGTTGAATCCAGGACCACTATTTGCCCAAAGACCGGTTGAAATGTTGGAGGCCGGGGCTGTATCGACCGAACTATAGATTTGCCCAAATGCGAGGCCATTGCCAACTGGATTGTTAATATAGTCCGTACCAGGCTGAGTGATTGTTGTCGTCATCGGCGGAATCCAAGCAGCCACTTGCAACGGCCGGACTGCAGTGAATCGGAGTAATGTGCCTGAATAGGTGCCAGGAGGCGCAGTTATTGTAACCGTTCCCGAAACAACTAGCCCAGTCGGTGTTGGCGCGACAGTGAGCGTACTGACAAGTGGCCCCGGTACCTGGGTGGTTGGGGCAACCGAAAAGTACGGCAATCCGGAGAACTGGGCATGGGCCAACGATGAAAGGGCGGAAACAGCCGCAACGATTACTAGTTTGTTCAATTTCATTTCAACTCCTCAGAGACTAATTGGAAAGAACTGGCTTCCAAATGAACCCAAGTAATTGAACTATAACAACATTTGCAGAAGAATCTGACACTGTTCAAGAAAAAGTAACTAACCTCGCGGGCTGCCCCCTAGCCAAGCCGCCAGGAAGGCGTGCTTGGCTTCGTCTCCTCCTGCAACCTGAATCTTAATGTTTAGGAACTCCGACCATCGACATCAGCGCCATCGTGGTCTTACCGCCGTTCTTCGTAATCCATGCGTCCATTTCGGGATTGGCATTCTTACCGTAGATGCGGTGCGAATAGACCATCGACGCGCCCTTGCCATTCGACAATACGAACCGTGCAAAGGCTGTCTCCGCAAACCCAGCGCGCTGGAAGAGAACCACGATAAGGTGCTCAGCGGGCTTCTTGGCCGTTCTGGGTACCGAATCGGTTTGTAGGATGATTCCTTTGTTGGTCTTGTAGGTGGTCAGCACCTTGTTGGCGATACTGGCGAGCGCTTCGCCTGTCTTCGCGGTTGGGTAGTCGTTGATCGTGAACATGTCCGTCCACTTCTGAAGATTGGTTTGACCTTTTGGTGTGAATTCGTGCAGGGTGCCCTTGGTGAAACGCTTGAAGTACCCCAGGTTCGAGAACGTGAAGGCTGGCTTGGGTTCCGCCTTCTGGGCCACCGCAACGATTGGGAGCAGGACGAAAGACAGAGTGACGATTCGGGGCACCATGGTCGAAGGATACTACGAGGAAGCTTTATGCAATGCTACTACTATCATTGCGAGCGAAACCGTGAACGAGAAGGGCGCCGCGCTCCCCACTCCCAGAGGCGCAATTGCCAGCAAGAAGACGCATCCACCGAAGGCGCCGAGCGCAAGGCAACGCCTGCCAAGAGCCCATGCCCCTGCAATGCAGAGTTGACCGATTCCGATCGCGGTGATGATTTGGGCGTTACTCTTGAGCGTCTCGGTGACATAGGTGCGATACCATGGGATCAGCGCGAGGTCGGCGAATCCTTGGTATTCCAATGGCCGATTAATGCTAAGCCAAGTATTGTAAATGCCAGCATAGGTAAACAAGACCACGAACGCCCAGCGAGCCACATGGGGCCTAAGACCGGCAAGCAACAGCATTGCGGCCGCAACAAGATTACTGACAGCATAGGGCACCAGCCATTTCTGAGCCAGGCCCTGGTGCGCGATCGGGCCCGCAAAGAGGATCGTGAATGGTATGAGGATCCAAACGCGGCCATGCGACACCCGATAATCGGCGAAAATCTTCTCCCAGGGGTTCCCAAAGAGATAGTGACCGGCTATGGTCTCAAACAGCAACGTAAGTACAAGCCAGCCCGCCGCGACTGCCCAGGCGGATGCTAGTGAGGGGATGCCAATCCAACGAATCGAGAGAAAGGCGACCACCATAATGGTCGCGCTCAACAGCAGAGTGCTTAGAATATGGCCCGCTCTCTCGCCCAACTTCGGAATCAGGATAACTTCGCGGAATCCGCCGTTTAGCACAGCCAGAATAGCGATTCCAAACCAGACAGCAAAGGCCCTTCCGAGTAGATCCACGGTCCGATTATGCTCAGCGACCTCGATCTTTGCCAATCAACTCAAGTACTTTCGCTAATTCAACATCTTTGCCTTCCGCGACGTCCGATGACCTGGCGGTGACGAAGACGTCAGGGTCGATGCCCTTATCGGGCCTCGCATCAGGGAAGAACTGCGCGATAAGCGGCACGTCAACTTCAATCTTGGAGTTCGGCAAACTTAGAAAGAAAAACGCTCCGCCATTGATGCCGCGCTGATTGCCTCCGGTCGGGCGGCCAATGAGCGTGCCAAGTTTGAGGCGCTTGATTTGGCTCGCAAATTCAAATGTTGCGCTACTATTCTCCGGCCCAACAAGGACAAACACTTTGCCGAGATAGGGAGCTTTGTCGGGAGATACGACCGAGCCCATCATGTCGCCGAACCGCGTCAGCCTGTAGAACCCATTTGGATCGGGTTGGGCCGTCTTTCCCCAGTCGAAGAATGAAGAGTCCCATGTCGAGAGATTTTCGCGGAGGTTCTGGGGCACCGTTTGATAGCTTGTGTATCTTTGGTAGTTTTCGGTCGCTAGTCTCTGCTTGAGAAGGCGAGGCAGAATGGCATCTCCGACGGAGTCTCCACCTTCGTTGCCTCGCAAATCAATCACGAGATAAGGGATCGATTTCGCAGCGAGTTCATCAAAGGACTGCTTGAGAAAAGTCTTCCAGTCCCACTTTCGGTTGTACATCGCCCAAGTAGGCATAGCGAGGTGAGCGAAATCTGGCTTTGGGTAAGCCAAGGTCCACGCGGGGCTTGCAGGATCGGCCTTCTCTTGACCATTGCGGCGCTTGTCGGAAGCAATCATAGCTACCGAAACGGTCTCGCTGGCCTTTGCCTTGGGCTTGCGGATTTTGAGACGATAGACGTTTGTAGACGATGGATATTGGAGAGGGAAGAAAACATCGAAGGCTTCGTACCGTGAAGCTCCACCGACTTCTAGGTCGGCGATTCGCTTTGCGTCATTGGAGCCATCGGCTCTCGCGTAAGCCATCAGCGTGGACAGAATCTTGCCCGTTGCAACGCCGTCGATTTCAAGAACTTCGGTTCCTCGGGGAAGAGCCTGTTCAGACGAAAAGTCTTTTGTGACGACCATGACTTTGTTGATCCACCGAAAGGTAAAGGGCACTTTGTTCGGCTGATCAAAGAGCGGCTTTGCAACCTCATCGGGCTGATTGAAGAAATTGGCATAAGTGTGTCCGCACTTGATCTTGGCCAGAAACCGAGAGAACACGAGATACGAATCGGCGAGAGTTCGATCACGGGCGAATTCCTTTCTGAGGCCTCCAAGCAAGGAATCGATTTGGGCTGGTGTGTTGTAGCGGTAGAGCCCGGGGTGCAGGGTCTTGTATGTCGCTTCAAGAACAGCCACGTCCTGTAGAAGACTCTTTGAAGAAGTGTCCGTCTTTGCAACTGGAGCCTGACTAGATCCAATGAGCGCAGAGAGATAGACCCAAGTGGCAACCATTGTTTGATTATGGGCCTTGATGGTGCGCCTACTTCGCTATGGCTGAGGAACAAATTCCGATGACGGCTCCGGCTGCGATAAGCCAAGCACTGTTGATCTTAAACCTTAGCAGCACTGCCAGCGAAGCTAGCGCAACCATGACCGAAGTTGCATCAACAAAAGCCGCCGACCCCATTTCAACCAAGACTGCGGCAATCAAGCCAAGGGCAGATGCGCTGACTCCATCCATGAATCCCGACGTGAGCTCTGAGGAACGAAGGGTCGTGAGCAGTTTCTCGCCGATGGCGACAAACACAAATGCAGGAAGGAAAATACCTACGGTGGCAGCAATGGCTCCCTGCCATCCGCACAAGATGTATCCGATAAACGTTGCGGTTGTAAATACTGGCCCAGGAGTGAACTGGCCAACTGCGACGGCGTCGAAGAGTTGGGCCTGGCTCAACCATTTCCATTGCAGTACAAGGTCGGCCTGCAAGAAGGAGAGCAGGACATAACCGCTGCCGTACAGCACCGAGCCAAGCTTCAGAAAGTAGAGAAAGACGTTAAGTGGAGAAGTGGAGAGACTAGTGCCGTTTGTGAGCTCCCATCCAAGGGGGATCACAGCGATAACCGAAATAGTGCCCAAAAGCAATAGGAGGGGCCGAATATCGGCCCAACGCCGATGGCTTTTTAGCGCCGTGCCTCCCAGCAGAAGCCCTGATCCAAAAATCAACAATAGTTCATTGACTTTGAAAACTGAAAGAACAAAGGCGATGACAAGTACGAATCTCTTGGGCCAGGTCTCAACTACCTTGCTGACGAGGCTAAAGATCGCTTGAGCCACAATTGCGACAACGACGGGTTTGATCCCGTAAAGAGCGCTCTGGACGGCAGGTAATCGCTGGTACTGCACGTAGGCCCAGGCAATCGCAGCCACTATGAGTGCGGCGGGCAAGATGAAGCAAGCCCCGGCAAGGAACATTCCAGGTACGCCACCGCGCCGCAGACCAACATGAATGGCGACTTCAGTTGAATTTGGGCCGGGGACCAGGTTTGCGGCGCCCATTAAGTCTGCAAGCTCCTGATGGGTGAGCCACTTTCGCACGCGAACGAATTCTTCCTCCATCATGGCGAGGTGAACTGCGGGGCCACCAAAGGCAGTCGAGCCTAGACGAAGAAAGACGGTCGCAATCTCGAACAAGTTGCCTGGGTTATTTGGTGCTTCAGGAAGCTCGCTCATGACACCTTGGATTTACCCTATGAATTGACATATTTCTGGAACAGGGCTCTATAATGCTTTATGGTCGTCTCTGGACTGATCGCCGCGTGCATAGGACTCGTTTCTAGCTCACCGCCACGCCTCATTACTTTCTTTCCCAACCTTGGAGACGGGGTGCAGGTGCGGATGAATTTCCGCATGACGGAAGTCGCCAACGCGCCATGGCCGGAGGCCACGATCTCGTGTACTA
Organism: Chthonomonas sp.; assembly: GCA_016788585.1. Classification (GTDB taxonomy): domain Bacteria; phylum Armatimonadota; class Fimbriimonadia; order Fimbriimonadales; family Fimbriimonadaceae; genus JAFLBD01. The sequence goes on from JAEURP010000007.1 coordinate 108,427, forward strand.
ACGCTTGCAACGGCGGTGTGCATACCACGCATGGTGAATGCGATTTTAGTTGCGACACTACTTGCGGTTCAGCGATGGGGCAGCACATGCATATCCGTAACCTGTCGCCGAAATTTAGTTTGAACTTCAATGAGTCGTTTGGTAATTTCGAGGCGGGAGTCTGGCGGCTCAGTCGTAACGCCGACGTGAATCCAATGCGCGATATGCTCACCCAGCATCTCAACCGCATGCTTTCCATGTCTTATCCCAACGGCGAAGGCACGGTCAGTTGCACGCAAGTTCATTGGAACAAGTCTCCCTGTGCGGAGTGGCTCAAGATTTACCCGTACAAGACCTACGAAATCGAAGCGGATTGTGACGCGGTGCGGATGGTTCGTGCCGGAGCGGATATTCAGACCACTCAAGGGCCGAAGGCGAAGATCAAGATCGGGACGCTGGTGCTGCCTACGGTGGGGGAAGACCCACTCAACGTGATCACTCCGGCTTGCCTCTGCAAGGTGCCTTCGACGCCCGAAAACCAAGAGTTCGGATGGATTCCCGGCGGCGGCAACTTTGGAACCAAGACAGATAGCTATGCGATCAACTGGGCGCCGGCCTCCTCGTGGAGTACGGCTGGACTAAATTTCAGTTGCCCGGACATGAACGGCTTCAATATCACGGCGGATGGGGGGACAGTGCCGATTCGCGGAGTGATCGGGCCCGGGGTCATTCTGGTGCCGGAAAACGCGAAGGTTCAGAACATGGGGATCGCTGAGTGGGTGCGTTTTGGCGGGCCCACTGCTATGACGCCGCAGTCACCGGCTGATGCGTTAGGTTTCAGCGGCTTGGTTGGCTATAACAAGACTGATGCTTCGGCCCCGATCGCCGCGAAAGGCTACGCGATGTGCCTCGATATGGATCGGCGTGAGCCTAATTCGGCCGACAAATTTAAGCTTGCGATCTGCGGGGACGAAACGCTAACTCGCCTCCTCATCCTCGGTGCCAAAGAACGGTTCAAGACTCCACGAGACCAAACGCGATTCTGGATTTATCGCAACGCCGCCAACTTGGAGGAGATGCGTAAGCGGCTACTTCCCGGTCCGCGAGAGGAAGATTATGTGCAAGCCTTGCACGAGGTAGCCACGGTCGGCATGGCCGACCTCAGCGATGCTAAGTATCGGCGGTGTTTCTCGCCTGAGTTGTTGAAGCGGCCGGGTGTTCCGCGGGCGACGGAGTGGATCCTGCAGACCTCGCTGCCATGGAACGCCCCCGCGATCGCGAGCTGGATTGGGAGCGCAGGGCCACTCTTCACGCAGCTCCTTGGAGCAGAAAGTAAGGCGGCTGATCGTGCTCACGCAGCGAGCATCGTTCGAGTGTTGGGAGCATCTGAGGATGCGGCTGTGCGAGAAGCTACCTTGAAGATGCTCGGGGAGTTAGGGGCGGAACATCGCACTAAGCTTGTTGCAGCCAAGGGGCTCAGCGGATTCGGTTCATGGCTGTCGACGCCAAATGTTGCGGGGGCTACGCACGGTCTGGCAGCGGCAAAAGTCGTTGGCGCGCAGCACTTCAAGGCGTACTTGAGCAATGTTTCGGAAGATCTGCCGGCGTCGCTAAAGCAAGAGGCGGCTTCGTTGCTGAAGAGCGCCGAGTCTGGGCAGTCTCAGTAGTTTGTTGGTACTCCCGACGGGATTCGAACCCGCGATCTTCGCCGTGAGAGGGCGATGTCCTAAACCGCTAGACGACGGGAGCACGTAGGGCAGAGGATACCCTTTGGGCATTATTTCTTACGCTTGAAGGTCACCGTTTGGCCCTGGCTTTGGGTCGTAAACTCGTCATTTCCGTTCCAAGTAATTGCCTGCGCTGGCTCGGCATTGATGTCCTTCATCAACTTGGCTTTCGCGTCGGGCGTGTTAGAAGCCTTGAACATCGCCTCAACCTGAGGCGGCATACCTTCGGTCTTCATGTCGACACTAGACACCGTGACCTTGAGCTTCTTCGCGGAGTCGTATTCCCACTTGCCGCCATTGGTAATCGTGAACGACCCCTGATTTGGAACCTTGGCGACGACCGTTCCCTTAAAGGTGCCGTCGGCGCCGTACGTCATTTCCATGTTGGCGGACATGCCGCTTACCGTCGAGGTGCCCGTCCACGTGCCCACGATGGGGTCGCCCGCTTGGCTGCAACCAGCAATAACAAGACCCGCAATGCAAAGAACAGCGAAATGGCGCATTTGCGAACTATACACTAGGGACGCCACATTGGTTTGTAGGTCCAGCCTTTGTTGAGGGGCACTTGGTCGGCGCTGTGCGGACCGGTCTCGTTGACGCCGGGGCCGGCAACGGAGCGCGCGCTCTTATTCATCTCGATCACTTGAATGTACGTGCCACGGTTGCCGTATGGGATGACAGAGCCATCGGGCGCGCGAATGCCACCGGGGTTGTAGCTCCAGGTTTCGGGCTTGCCGCGTTGGCGGATGAGCCCTTCTGCGGCGGTTGTAAACGCTTTGGCGATGACTTCATTCACTGACCTACCATCAAGGTAGTCCACCTTTGTTTTCTTGTTGAGGGCCCTGTCGAGCGGGGAAGTCTGGATGACGAGGTTTAGGTTTTGGGGCGAGAGGAAGGTGCCGAGCTTGGGAACGAAGACCACTTGCTTGAGCTGGCTGATGAAGGCCGCGTAGATGACGGCTGATTTGGAGCCGGTCTTGTTCCAACCGTCGTAGCTGAGAAGGATACTGGCGGCCAGTTTGAGGTCGCCATCGAACTTAGCGGGTGTGATCGCTTTGCGGATGAGGGGCATGAAACTGGTCCACGAGCCTTCATCGCGCTGCGCGATTCTTGTGGCGGCATCCTCTAGGTCTTTGACGGTTAGCTTGCCGCTGGGTAGGGATTGGCGGAGTGCGGTGACGCGGAAATGCTTGCCCCAGACTGGGGTGTCCCAGTTGGGCCACCAAGGTACGGGCTTGTTGTTCCAGTTGGTGATGAGGCCACCTTTTGGGTTGATGACTTCTGGGCCGAAGGTAAAGAGCTCGCGGTGCCAGTTTGGGCCAAATGGAGCAGGGAAGCGGCTGTCGTACGGACGTACCCTCTCCGGAAACCATCCGCAGTACTTCCACCCAATGTCCCCGGCATCGTCGGCAACGAAGAAGTTAAAGCTAAGGGGAACGTCCATCTGCTCTATGGCTCCCTTCGCATTGGTCTGATTTGGTAGGGAAAAAATCTTGTTGAAGCCTCGGAGCTCTCGTTCCCACAAAACCGAGCGCTGGACATAGACTGCTTTCCCGACTCTAGAGTCGAGAAGCACTGGTCCGAGAGTGGTCCGCACTTGCTCAACATTGACTTCGGTGCCACCTTTGACTTTGAGGATGCCGTTTCGCTTTATGAATGGGCGAGTGGACTCACCAAGCTTATAGGTGGCGTCATCGACTTTTGAGTAGCAATCAATATCGGCCATGTCGGCGACACCGCTGGTAAGCGTCCAAGCAAGCTTTTTCGTCGCCCCAATCAGGACGCCAGGAATTCCTGGGACGTCCATGCCAGACACGCTAAGTCCCGGAGCGCTAAGTGAAACTTCGTGGACCACGCTCGGATTGGTATGCCCCATCTGCGGCGCACCGAGCAGAAGTGCATTGCCCGTCGCACTTCGTTCCTTCGAGACGACCATCGCGTAGCTGCCGGTTTTGTAGTTCACGCCATGGGCTTCGGCGACGAGACGGCTGTCCTCCATCCCGGCGAGCCTCACGGCGGGTAGAAGTTCAAAGAGACTGGTTGGAGGAAGCGCCTTGAGTTGAGCCTCCGTTTGAACTCTGGTCGCGGGCTTTTCTGGGTAGTCGACTGGGAGAGGTGGGAGATCAGCCGTCACCGGCGACTCAGGATCGTTCCACCACGCAAGATCATCCACCGCGTCGAGGTACTTGTCGCCGATCGGCTGTCCCTTCAGGTAGTACGTCAGCAGCAGATTTCTGAGTTCGCCCTCGCCGCCATTGCCGAACAGCCGAGCCATGCGGATGCAGATCGCAGCGGAATCAAGTTCAGTCCAAGGAGCTGGCTCAAATCCGTTCTTTGCGTAATCCGGAGGGAGAGTGCCATTCGCCCGACGTTCAGCAATGCAGCGATTGATGCCTGCAGTGTAAACGGTGAAGATGCCTCGATCTCGACCGAGTTGCTTCAGCATCGTCTCCATCTCGGCATCGGAGTAACCGAGCTTGAACACCGACACGTCGCTGGCAATATAATCGCTACCAAAAGCCTCAGCCATGGTGCCGCGGGCAATGCGGCGGCTGAGTTCGAGCTGCCAAAGGCGGTCTTGGGCGACCGCGTAGCCCATGCCTTCATAAACTGCCGAGGCAGATGGGCCAGAAATCCGCGGGACGCCATAAGCATCGCGTTCAATCGTAAAGGGTTGGGTAAGAACGAGTGCGACGAGCAATGGGCCCATGTCGCGTTTTTACCTTGTATTGGTGCTAGCGCAAGATGCGGCGGCTTCGTCCGCTAATGGACTTTGGGGTGGCCACCCGGTACACGATGTACCCAATGCCAGCCAAAATGATCAGCGGCATGAGCCTAGCCAGGATGCCCGTGAGGACATTAAAGGCCCAGAGGCCAACTATGGCCAACACTATGACGGTGGCCGCCGTGCGAAGCAGACTTCTTTCCATCGCTACACGTTCTACTCTAATACTAACGTCGGCAAACCGCCGACCTTTCGACAAAGAATACACGCAAAACTAGTAATTGGGGTGAAGGACCTATTCCACTTTGGTACCTTTAAGGCGTGGCTTTGCCCGTCTTTCGCTTTTCATCTCCGAGCCCGCTCGATGCGGATACGCTCAAAATCAACCCCGAACTGGTCGAGCGCTACCTCATTTACTTTCTAAGAGACGAGGTCATTCGCCAACGGAAAATGAGCCGTGTAGTCCTAGGACTTTCGGGAGGATTGGATAGCGCCGTCGTGGCATATCTGGCCGCTCTTGCCTTCGGTCCAGAGAACGTTACGGCGTTCATGATGCCGTACAAGATCAGCTCGCCCACGAGCCTTGCCGATGCCTTATTAGTCGTTCAGCACTTGGGTATCGAGAGCAAGGTGATCGACATCACCCAAATGGTCGATGGCTACGCTTCGACCTATGAGATTGGCTTATCTCCGACTCGACTCGGCAATATCTGCTCGCGATGCCGAACCGTGATTCTATTCGACCAGAGCATGGAAGTTGGTGGCATTCCCCTCGGCACCGGCAACAAGAGCGAGCGGCTTCTAGGCTATTTCACCTGGCATGGCGATGATGCGCCTCCGGTCAACCCGCTAGGCGATCTCTTCAAGACCCAAGTTTACGAGTTAGCTAAGCACCTGGGGGTCCCGAACCAAATCATTGAGAAGCCGCCTTCAGCGGACCTCATTCAAGGACAGACCGATGAGGGCGATTACGGCATCGGTTACGACGAGATCGACGTGATCTTGCATGCCCTCGTTCAGGGTTATACGAAGCAACACTTGCTGGAACTAGGGCTCGATGAAACCAAGTTTGATTTGGTGAATCGACGACTTCGCGGAACCCACTGGAAGCGACGGCCGGCGACAGTTGCGATGCTGAGTGATTCGGCGGTTGGGGAGTATTACTTGAGGCCGGTGGATTATCGGTGACGCTAATCCAAACAAACCCTAACCAACCCAAACAAAAATCCTGGCGGAGCGGGAGGGATTCGAACCCTCGATACGTTGCCGCATACGCGATTTCCAATCGCGCTCCTTCGACCACTCGGACACCACTCCGCGCCAAGACATATTGTGGCTGAAAGCACCGCGCCTCTGCACCTTCAAGGCAATAGAACCGAATATCCTAGGGTGGTATTGGCAAATTCGACCTGGCCCGGCGTTGTTTCAGCGTTTCGCCCTCGACTGAAGGTCGAAGGCGAGCCGGTCACCTTGCTTGAGGGAAACACCCCACTGATTGAATGCCCCCGTCTGGCAGATTGGGCGTGCCCAGGAGCCCGACTCTTCGTTAAGTACGAGGGGTTGAATCCGACCGGTAGCTTCAAAGATCGCGGCATGACCTCTGCCATCACCCAGGCCGTTCATGATGGGGCCCAGGCGGTCATCTGCGCGAGCACGGGCAATACGGCCGCAAGCGCGGCAGCGTACGCCGCTCGCGCTGGGCTCAAGTGCATTGTTCTCATTCCTCAAGGGAAGGTGGCAATGGGCAAACTCGCGGGCTCTGTCGCGTACGGCGCCGAGGTCATTCAAATCGATGGCTCATTTGATGATGGGCTTAGGCTCGTCCGGGAAATCTCAGATCGAACACCGATTGCCTTGGTGAACAGTGTCAATCCGGCCCGATTAGAAGGCCAGAAAACTGGAGCCTTTGAAATCAATGACGCCCTTGGGCAATCACCGGACTGGCTTTGCTTGCCGGTCGGAAACGCGGGCAACATTTCAGCCTACTGGGTAGGCTTTTCGCAAGACGCTAACGAAAGAGCTTTTGGCAAGCCGCAACTGTTGGGTGGACAAGCGGCGGGCAGCGCCCCAATCGTGTTGGGTCATGTTGTCGATCGCCCCGAGACGATTGCAACGGCAATCCGAATTGGAAATCCAGCGCGGTGGTTCCAAGCCAAGGAGGCGCTTGCCGATTCGGAAGGACAGCTTTGGCGTGTCACCGACGACGAAATCCTCGAAGCCTATGGCTTGCTATCGCGGAAAGAAGGTGTTTTTTGCGAGCCGAGCAGCGCCGCTGGAGTCGCCGCGCTCCGCAAGAGCGTCGTTGCTGGCGAATTGACTCCAGAAGGGCGAACAATTGTCGCCATCCTAACTGGGCACGGTCTTAAAGATCCTGATGCCCCCCTGGCGTCGTTCAAAGAGGTCCGTGCGATCGGAGCCAACTACGACGAAATCATGAAGGTGATCGGATGATCCAGATTCGTCTACCCGCGACGTCGGCAAACCTCGGCCCCGGCTTCGACAGCATGGGAATTGCCCTCGATCTTTGGAATTCATTTGAGCTGAATCTGTGCGGCCCACCAGGGACGGTCAGCGTGAAGACCGAAGGCGAAGGCGCCGACTGGTTGCCTTCAGATTCGAGCAACTTAGTCGCCCAAACGATGATCGAAGAGACTTGGCCTGGCACGATGCCAACGGATCTCGGCATCGAAATTGTCTGCCGTAATTCCATACCTGCCGCGAGCGGTTTGGGCTCGTCATCTACTGCGACCTTGGCAGGGCTCATTTTTGCCTCGGCTCTGGCCGCTCGGGCGATTGACCGAGACCACGTTCTTGAAGCCGTGCGTCACGAGCAAAACCTAAACCGCGTACTCGGACGAGCGATCAAACTCGAAGGCCACGGGGACAATGTGGCACCTGCGCTTTTGGGAGGCCTGATTCTTGTCGTCTCGAATGGCGCGCCGATTGCTCGTCCAGTCGAGTTTCAGCCGCTCGAAGTAGTCGTATGCGTACCCAACTTTCGCTTTCTGACCACGGAAGCTCGCGCTGCGTTGCCGGGTGAGTACAGCAAATCCGATGTTGTCCATAACATCGGACATTCACTGTTGGTACTTGAGGCGCTCCGAACCGGCGACTTAAGTCTCCTGGGTAAGGCGATTGGTGATCGCATCCACGAGCCGTTTCGTATGCCGCTCATTCCTGGCGCTACTCAAGCTCGCCAGGCAGCCCTCGATTCGGGGGCGGTCGCATCGTGTCTTAGCGGCGCTGGGCCAGGCATGATCGCTTTTTGCAAGTCAGATCATCAAAAGATTGGAGATGCAATGGTCGCGAGTTTTGCCGCCGCGGGCTTAACTGCCCGAAGCTGGATTTTGAAGACCTCGAGCATTGGCGTTCAATTTGGCTGAGCCATTCGCGAGTAGCGTTAGCTGGGGTAACTTAACGTCCACCCCAAATGGCTCTTGCAGGCATCATTCTCGCCGCCGGTAAAGGAACCCGAATGAAATCGGACCTGCCCAAAGTCCTGCATTTGTGTAACGGGCTGCCGATGGCTGAACTTGTCGGCCGAGCGCTTCGGGCTTCGGGAGTCACCGATTGCGTGGTTATCGTTGGGCACGGTGCCGATCAGGTCAAGCAAATCCTTGGTGACAAGAACTACCGATTTGCCGAGCAGAAGGAGCAACTAGGAACGGGGCATGCCGCGTTGATGGCGCACGATGCGCTGAAAGATTTTCAAGGCGATGTCATTGTGACGGCGGGCGATACGCCGCTCCTCACAGGCGAGGCGCTGAAGTCATTGGTCGAAGCACACCAGGATGCCCACGCGACCTGCACGGTTGCGAGCTTCTTTGCCGCGAATCCTCAGGGCTACGGACGTATTCGCCGGAACGACGACGGCAAACCGACCCACATTGTCGAGGAGAAAGACGCGACTCCTGAAGAAAAGACCATTCAAGAGGTCAACAGTGGTGTTTATTGCTTCGACGCTCAGGCCCTCTTCGATATCTTGCCGACCCTCAACAACCAGAATTCGCAAGGTGAGTACTACCTGACCGATGCCTTAGCCGCCTTTGCACGCAACGGGAAAATGACTCACGCGGTGGTGCTGGAGGAAGAGCTCTTTATGGGTGTAAACGATCGGTGGCAGCTTGCAGAGGCGAGTCGGCTCCTGAATCAATCGATCCTGAAGAAGCATGCCGAGGCCGGTGTCATGATCGTCGATCCGAACACCACTTGGATCGGTCCTGGCGTGAAGATTGGTAACGAGACGATCATCGAGCCAATGACCTCCATAACGGGTGACAGTACGATCGGGCGAAATTGTCACATTGGGCCAAGCACCAAAATCGACGATAGTGATCTCGACGACGAAGTGAAGGCTTATATGAGCTACATCCATGGGGCCAGCATGCAAAAGGGAAGTCGTTGCGGGCCTTATGCGCACTTGCGGCCGGGGGCGATGATCGGCGAGGGTGCGAAGGTTGGAAATTTCGTTGAGATAAAGAACGCGAAATTTGGTCGGAAAGCGGCGGCCAATCACTTAACCTATATTGGTGATGCGGAAATTGGCGACAACACCAATATTGGGGCGGGAACGATCACTTGCAATTACGACGGATTCAACAAGAGCCGAACGAAAATCGGTAACAATAGTTTTGTGGGATCAAACTCTACGCTGGTAGCACCCATTACCATCGGTGAAGGCGCATTTGTGGCAGCGGGGAGTGTGATCACAAAGGATGTGGGCGACGATGCCCTGGCAATAGGTCGGGCTCGTCAGGAGGAGAAGGAAGGATGGGCCAAACGCTGGCGGGACAAGAACTCATGATCAATCTTCCCGAAGATCTTTCGGGAATGAAACTCTTTGTTGGCAATGCCCACTTGGAACTCGGGAAACGTGTTGCCAAGAACCTCGGCATCGAACGGGGTCTAATGCGTTGCAAGCAGTTCAGCGACGGCGAGATTCAGCTGATGATCGAAGAGAGCGCCCGTGGCAACGACGTGTTCATCCTTCAGCCGACCTGCGCGCCGACGAATGACAACTTAATGGAGTTGCTCATCATGCTGGACGCATTCCGACGAGCCAGCGCCAGCCGAATCACGGTCGTCATGCCGTACTATGGTTATGCGCGGCAGGATAAGAAGACTAAGCCTCGCGAACCAATCACTGCCCGCCTCGTGGCCGACCTCATCACCCAAGCGGGCGCAATGCGTATCGTCGCAGTCGATCTGCATGCCGAGCAAATTCAGGGATTCTTCGATATTCCGGTCGATCACCTTTACGCCGGTCCCATCTTGGGTGAGTATCTGGTCGAGCAAGGCTACGCCGAAAACCCCGATGTGATCGTCGTGTCGCCAGACGTGGGTGGGGTGCCTCGGGCGCGTTCGTTGGCCGAATTGCTTAAGTGCAGTCTTGCGATCATTGCCAAGCGCCGCCCCGAGCCGAATCAGGTGGACATCGTCGAAATCATTGGCGACGTCGAAGGAAAGGTCTGCGTGATGATCGATGACATGATCGACACTGGGGGGAGTATTCGCCATGGCGCGGATGAGTTGCTTCGACGAGGCGCCAAAGAGGTCATCGCTTGTGCAACTCATGCGGTCTTCAGTGGGGACGCTGCTCAGATGTTGCAAGACAGTCGAATCAGCAAAGTCATCGTGACCGATACCACCCCAATCACGCCCCAAAAGAGTTTTCCAAAGCTGACGGTTTTGGAGTGCGCTCCGTTGCTGGGAGAGGCCATCCGGCGAATCCATATGAATGAGTCGGTTAGCACGCTCTTCAAAGAATGGCGCTAGAGTGGACCATCGATCTTGGTGCTCAAGAACCAAGAAAGCGGGCGGTTGTTGGCGCGGTGGCGATCGGAGTTGGGGCCCTTGGAGTGTTGGTGGTGACCCCTTGGCTCGCTCTCACGGGTTTTGCCCTCATCATTTTGAGCAACTCAGAGGTGTTCCTAAAGCAGTATTACAAGATAACTGAGAACGGAGTTGAACGTAAATGCGGTCTCTCGACTACGGCGATGGAATGGGAACAGATCAAGTCGGTTCGAGAGGATTCGGACGGCGTTAAGCTGTCACCTTTTGAGTCGAGCCGACGTTCTGACCCCTTTCGCGGCGTCTATCTGAGGTTTAGTCAAAACAACCGAGAGGCCGTATTGGCTAAAATCCACGAACATTTTCATGGCGACCCGAGCATTTTGGGAGGAGGACTTGACGGAGGAGGAGCTGGACAAGCTCTGTAAGAGAGCTGCGCACGAAGTTACCAAGCGCCGCCTCGAAGCTCCCGCCATCATGCTTTTGGAAATGCACAAGCCTATCGCCAACTTCAACGCTCACCTGGCTCTTGGCGCAGCCGGGTTCTTGGCGCCGATCGTTGGTTTTGAGCTTTTTAACGATCTCACACGTCTCTTAGCGAAAAGAGATAACATTGACCGTCTCTTGGAGGAGATTGAGTCGCAAGCTGCGAACCGGGGCAAACCGGGCGCTGATGAAAGGGCTGAAACCCCATGCAATACTACGACACAGGCTGGATAAGCATCTTGATTGTCTTAATGTTTGTGAGCTTTGTGCTCTATAACATTCGGAGAGCCAAGACAAAAGGAGATAAAGTTTACGTTCGGCGCATTGCCGGACTCAACGCCATCGATGAGGCGATTGGCCGGGCCACAGAAATGGGCCGCCCCGTGCTCATGGTGCCGGGGCTTGGCGCGCTTGACGCCATCGCGGTGCAGGCTATCAACATCTTTGGGCACGTGACGGCAACGGCGGCTCGCTTCGCCACGCCGATCAGACTGTGCTGCGGCGATGCTGCGGTTTACACCGTGGCACAAGAGGTGATCAGCGAGGTCTATCAACGCGAGGGCCTCAGCGATCGTTTCGATCAAGATTCGGTTCGATTTATCTCGGACCGGCAATTTGCATTCGCGACCGGTGTCTCAGGTTTGATTCACCGCGAGAAAGTGGCGGCTGCATTCTTGTTGGGCACTTTCTACGCGGAGGCCCTGATCTTTGCTGAGACCGCGAACTCTATCGGAGCGATTCAAGTAGCTGGTTCAACTTCAAACACCCAGACTCCTTTCTTCATTGCGGCATGCGACTACGTTCTCATCGGAGACGAGTTCTATGCCGCTTCAGCCTACTTGAGCCGCGAGCCTGTCCTCACTGGCGCGCTCGTGGGCCAGGACTGGATCAAGATGACGATGATGAGCATGGTCCTCATCGGCGCCTTAGCTAATACGTTCGAAATGGTTTCGCAAAAACAAACCGCCGATGAAGTCGAAGTAGTGACACCAACTGCGGACAGGGCGGGATATGCGCCTGGAACAACCATCGAATACAAGTTAGAGCCTTTGAGCGAACCGCGGACAAAGCGGTCGAGTGAGTTATGGACAAGCCGGCTGTTCAATCAGAAGTCGGCTCCCACTCCCGAGCGAGAATTGGCGGAACCAGCAAAGACAGGAGGTGGCGAGTAGATGCTAAATCTCTTGGCCCAGACTGAAATGCCGCCGTTCGCGGCAGAAGGCGGTTCCGATCAAGTTAAGCAGTTTGCGCTTTACACGCTGATTGCCGGGTTCCTCCTGGTTGCGGCGATGTCCTTCGTCCCAACGAAGCTAAGGCGACCCATAGTGGTGGGGGCGACATTCTTGGCGGGCTTCTATTACGTGCTGTTATGGCTGTGGCCAAAGCCGGTGAACTTTGCACCCGAGCAAAAGCCGCAGGGCTCTGAGCACGTCGGTGTCTGGCTCACGAATGCGCTCCCAGGTGTGAGTAGCATCACCCAGACTCTCACAGCGTTGCTTCTCGGATTGGGTGTGTATTCAGTACTTCGGTTGCACGGCACCAAGCTGATTAAGAAGCAGAAGGACTGGGCGTTTAGCTTGGTCTTGCTGATTAGCATGCTCACCATGGTCACCATTGGCTATGTCGACTACAGCGAGCTCAAGAACAATCCAGATAAGGTGAATCAGGCCAGTTGGGGATTCTTCCAATACGCCAAGGACTTCCTGTTCGATGGCATGTTGCAAGCGATGGACGCTGCCATGTTTTCGAGCATCGCGTTCTTTATCCTTTTCGCGGCTTACCGGGCGTTCCGAATTCGTTCGATCGAGTCCACGGTTTTGCTGGCCACAGCTCTGATCGTGATGCTCTCGCTGATGGGGCTTGTCGAATACGCGCTTTCAAAGCAAGTCATCGACTCGATAACCGGTGGCGACCCCGGTCACTTCATGAACAACTTTGCCCTCAATCAAGTCCGCAACTGGATTCAGACTTATGTTCAAGGTCCGGGCATCCTGGCCCTTACTTGGGGGATCGGCATCGGCTCGCTGAGCATGGGACTTCGGTTGTGGCTCAGCCTGGAGAAGACAGGAGGTTAATCCAATGGAGAAGTTACTTAACATCAACCGCTACGCGATGTACCTTCTGCTGTGCGTCGTCGTGACGATTCCATTCTTCTTGCCTCCCTCGGCAACGGTCATTCCAACACTAACGAATCCAAATACGCAGGACCTCTACATCAACATGATGCAGATTCCGGAGGGTAGCACGGTCATCATCGAATCTGACTGGACGGTTTCGACCCGAGGCGAAAGCGCTGGACAATTGGAGGCATTTCTAAAGATATGTCGCCACCGCAACCTCAAGTTTGTCCTCCTAAGTGGAGCCGACCCGCAGGCACCTCAAGTGGCCCTTAACACGGTTAAGCGGCTAAATGCTCAGTTCAAGGACGCGGGCTTGCCGGAGTTTAAGCCTTGGGATGACTATCTCGCTGTAGGCTTGTTCCCAGACCCGGCGGCATTTTGGCAGACAGTGAGTGCAAACATTCGAACTTCGTTTGCCGGTAAGACTGCTTACGACCCTGCGGCTGGGCAACGACGAAGCGTTTATGAGTCTCCGGTGCTCAAGAACATCAAGACGAACAAGGATCTTGGTATGGTCGTTATCATCACCGCTTCGGCTTCGCTTGATACCATGGTTCAGCGCATGTCCGGCAAAGGCACGAAGCTGGCGCCTATGGTGACAGGTGTCATGGCTCCAGAAGCCATGGTGTATTACGCGAGCGGTCAGGTGGTTGGGCTATCCAACGGCCTTCGAGGCGTCGTTGAGCTTGAAACGATGATGGCGCGCGGTGTGAACTACAGCGCCGACAGTAAAGAGCCCTTCGTTAAGGCGCCGCAATTCCCTGGCAAGATTGAGCCACTACCGGAGGGGCTAAAGCCACTCGATCGCGGTATGAGCTACTTCGCCTCGCTTCACGCAGCGTTGATTCTCATGATTCTCGCCGTCGTACTCGGAAACATTGGCCTTCTGTACCAAAACAGAAAGGGGAAGAGCTAAGCCATGAACTTTGAATTCGCAAAAGTCGCGGTCGGCGTTGTTGCCACCCTTGGTCTCTACAGTGTTCTGTATCGCGAGAACAAGTTCTATCGCCTCATCGAGCACATCTACATTGGTTTGGCGGTGGGCTTCTCCATCGTCGCTCTTTGGGTAGAAACGCTCGAGTCTTCCTGGTGGAATCAGATGGTTGGGACCGCAGCTGTTCCGGCAACCGCTACGGCGCCCGCACAGCCGTCGACGCCTGGGTACTACTTGTTCGCCTTGCTGGTCCCCATTGGATTGCTTGGCTACACGGTTTTCAGCAAGAAGAACAACTGGATGAGCCGTATTCCGATTGGAATGTTGCTAGGTTTTTGGGGTGGTCAGCAACTTCAAGTTTTCTGGCAAACCTACAGTCCCCAGCTCCAATCCGCAATGAAGCCGGTGTTGCCGACGACGACAAGCTCGGTCTTCATGCCGAGGTCTATCGAACTCAGCAATGTCGCGGTCAATGAGATTTCCACGGCGACCCAACTTCCGCCGAATGTCGTTACCGACCTCTCGCGGAACTTCCGTCTGAACACAGACATGGTGGCGAATTTTGCCCAGCAAAACAATGTGAGCCCGGAGAGCGTGCAAGCGGCAATGGGCGCTATGGCCGGCAGAGTTGGCGGCGAAGTTTACATGAGCCAAGCCATCAGCAATATCATTTTCTTGCTGACATTGCTGAGCGTGCTGACCTACTTCCTCTTCAGCTTCGAGCAGAAGGGCAAGTTCATTAACGGCTTTACGCGACTGGGTCGCTGGTTGCTCATGGTTGGCTTCGGCGCTATCTTTGGTTCAACCGTCATGGGGCGATTCGCCCTCTTGATCGATCGCATGTACTTTGTGATCATCGAGTTCTTCCAAGGCCTCCGCTCGCTAGGCGGATAGAGTCAAGCAAGTCAAAGCCGCCCACCGAGTTCGGTGGGCGGCTTTTGTTTGCCTCTATGGTTGGCTTTCGGTGAAGGCTTTGACCGCATGTTCGACCATTTCATCTGAAATGTCGTAATGAAACACGCATCGAACTCTGTTCTTGCGAAAGGCCATGCATCGGACGCCGTTCTGTTCAAGGTGCGATACCCAAGCAGCGGCCGGCTGCTCGGTGTCTACCATTACAAAGTTCGTTTGAGCTCTTGCAGAGAGTCCTGGCTTTCCATCGAGGGCCCCTGCAAATGCGCGGGCGCGATCATGGTCTTCTGAAAGTCGGTGCCGCACCGAACGTAATCCAACCAGTCCGGCGGCTGCAAGCAAGCCCGCTTGACGCATCCCTCCACCTAGTCTCTTTCGCCACTTGCGGGCCTTAATGATAAACTCCGCCGGGCCACAGAGGACAGACCCCACTGGGGCGCCCAGCGCTTTGCTAAGGCAGAAATTGACCGAGTCGAATGGATCCGCCATTTCCTTTGGCTCGCAACCGATGTCGGTGCATGCGTTAAACATCCGTGCGCCGTCCAGGTGGAGCCAGATGCCGTACTCATCGGCGATTCGTCGGTATTCTTGGGTCACGGAAATCGGAACGACCGATCCACCGGCCCGGTTGTTTGTGTTTTCGACTCCAATAAACGTCGTCCCAGGAGTGTGCAAGCTGGTGACCTGAATGCGTGATTCGACTTCGCCCGGATCCATCACGCCGTTGTCGGCAGGACACGTACGCGTGGTGACTTGCGCAATGACCCCCGGGGCCCCAACTTCATAGTAAAGCATGTGGGCCTCCTCTTCGAAAAGGGCACAATCACCACGTTCGGTTGCGGAGGCAAGGGCGAGTTGATTACCCATCGTGCCACTCGGAACGAAGACAGCGGCCTCTTTGCCCAGCAGGTCAGCCGAAAAGGCCTCAAGCTCCATCACCGTCGGATCATCACCGAGAACGTCATCGCCTAATGCTGCCGAACGCATTGCCTCCCACATTTCGGGAGTGGGTTGAGTGACGGTATCGCTTCGTAAATCGACAATCATTGAGCGCTCTTACTGAATAGGGATGGCGTTGGACCAAGGCAATAGCGCTTCATGCCATCGTAGGCGACTTCGGCCAGCCGCTCCATGTTGACGCAATCTTCTCGGTTGTAGGCGATGAGCGTCTCCATAGCGCTCTCGTCGCCGCGCAGGTACCGCCGCCACAGCCAGATCGCATCGCGGCCCGTTAGTCCAGCCGTCTCAGGCGACCTCTGGATTCCAAGGTGTGCTTCGATCTTCTTGAGGCCTCCGCGATAACCTAGCCTCTTCAATGGGAGCATCAGGTCCAAATGGATATGATCGAAAACGACATCCCGAAAACGGCGTTGCAGCACGGGAACGTCGAATGAGAACCCATTGAACGAGACGATCATGGAATAGTTCGTGATTAGGTCTCGAAATCGCTCAAGATCGTGCCCCTTGATTAAGGCTACAAACTGAGATCCGTCGTAGGCGCCGATGGTTGTAATCGAGTCTGATGAGTTCGTGCCGTCGGTCTCGATATCGAGGTAGAGGCAAGAGTCTTTGAACTCTTGCCATGCTCGCCAAGATTCAGCAAGCCCTAGTGTCTTCGCAAAATACTGGTGGTGCTTGGCTTCGAGGGCCTGCTTCGATTGTCGGATCTGCTCGATAACGAGCGACCTGGAAGCCCCGCCGACGGAATAGCGATCCGGCTCTGCCAAAAAGTCGTCCCATGTCTCGCATCCGTGTGCCCAAAGGGCGGCTTCGGTTTGCCGGCCAATTCCTTGGATATGCGAGAACGTACGAGTGAGCAAATTAGGTTCTTGTCTTTGGCGTCTCGCGTCGCTGGGGTTGCGGAACCGGTGGAGCCTTCCGTTCTGGCAGAGGGTATTCGAACGAGCCAGTCGCTGGCCACGCCATCCTCTTTGCCGGATCGTCGTACCAAAGCCAGCCAGATTCGAAAGTTCCTGGTTTGGTAGCGCTCTCATAGTATTCGCCTGTCAGTCGGACGCGACCCGCGCCGTACCACACGGCCGAAAAGTCGCGACCAAACCACTGTAGGGCCTTGAAAGTGCCAACTAAGACAATCTTGCCTTTGCCGTAATAGAGTTCTCGCTCCCGATTTGGGGCATGATATTGGCGGACCAAGTTACCGCTAATGGTGTACTTGCCCTTGAATCCGTGGAGGAGCAACGAGCCCGAATAACTGATTTCAAGCCGGCCTTGGCCATTGTAAAACTTGCAGCTTCCGATCTTGGTTGCCAGATGCAACGTGCCGAAGTCGGGCTTCGGGGTTACACCGGCGCGCTGGGCAGGAGTGGCGGGTTGGGCAAGGGCGGCTTGCCAAAGTCCAAGGAGCATCAAGATCAGAACGGCATGCTTCATTTCGGGCTGGAACCATTGTATCTGAAGCCGAGCATTCCAAGTACAATAGACATTAAGGCAATGAACCTGAAGCTAATTCTGCCGCTTGTTTTGGGGTCGATCGCAATCACGGGAATGGTGTTCACCTTTGTATCCCAAGCTAGCCCCTATGTGAACATTGCCGAGGCGAAGAAGAGCACCAACGATAGCATGCATTTGCCCGGCGAGATGGTGAAGTCCACCGTTCAGGTGTCGGCTAGGGAGCGGATCGTAAGCTTCGTTCTTGTGGATGAAACCGGAGCCAAGGTCCCGGTGGTTTACAAAGGGAGCCCTCCTGCAAACATGGGCGAGGCGACCAAGGTGGTCGTAATTGGCAAGATGCAGGGGGATGTCTTCGAAGCAGATCGAATGCTCCTCAAGTGTCCTTCGCGGTACGAGGCAGGGAAGTCTTGACCTTCGGAGGCGCCTGACCTGGAACCCCATCCGACGATCGATTGGGCCCCACTGCCGGCCAATACTGGCCTGCTGGAATTCGCTGGACGCGGGCTGATCATTCTTGCCGCAACTCTCTTCGTACTTTCAATTCTGTGCCATCTCTTGACCAAGCCAGGATCGAGAGGAGAGTGCTTTGCCCGAGGAACCTTCGTTGCGGGGTGCTTCGGTGTATTTCTGGCCTTCGGTCTTGTGGGCTACCTCGTCATCAACCGGCAGTACCAGTTTCAGTACGTTTTTTCGCACAGCGATAACTGGTTACCCATCGGTAGCCGCTTTGCGGCCATTTGGGGTGGGCAAGAGGGAAGCTTTTTGCTCTGGGCGGTCACGAGCGGGCTGTTTGGTGTCTTGTCCGTGCGCTCAACCAGTGTCTACCGCCGGTGGTATACGGTCATATTTGCGACCTTTATGGCGGGCTTGACGGGCATTCTCGCCTATGAATCGCCTTTCGCGCTCTGGCAGGCCCCAGAAGAACTGGCCAAGGCGGCGGCAGGAAAGATGCCGCCGGATGGGGCTGGGCTCACGCCTGCGCTAATTAACTACTGGATGCAGATTCACCCGCCGACCATCTTCGCTGGATTTGGCGGTCTTACGGTCGTGTTTTCCATCGCCGTTGCCGCCCTCATCCACGGCGACATGAAGAGTTGGCTCAAGGTCGTACGGCCTTGGGCAATCCTTTCGGCCACACTAATGGGTGTCGGCTTATGCATGGGCGGATTCTGGGCCTACGAGACCTTAGGGTGGGGAGGATTCTGGATGTGGGATCCAGTCGAAAATGCCGCTCTTATCCCATGGCTCGTCATGATCGCCTTCATCCATGGCATCTTCATACAGATCGCGCGCGGCACTTGGCGCATCGCTAATGCCGTCCTCGGCGCGTCGACTCTTCTTTCGTTCATGTACGGCACGTTCCTGACGCGTTCAGGGTTCCTTGGTGACACGAGTGTGCATAGTTTTGCCAGCATGGATCGAGGCGCGCTGTACATCCTCATCGGCCTGAGCCTGGCGTGCCTTCTCTCAGTTGTCGTTTGCGGAGTGCGTCGCTATCGCATTGATCGAAGTCATTCAGCTGGACCGTCGGAGAGCGCCGGGTTCGACCGTGGAGCCGCCTATTCCTTCGGAATCACATCTTTGCTCCTCCTCGCAATTGCCAGCGGCATCGGAATGAGCGTCCCGCTAATCATGTCGCTTCAAGGCAAAAAGCCCAGCGTCGTCGAAGAACATCTATACAACCAAGTATCTCCGTGGCTCTTTGTCCCAATTGTTGTCTTGATGGGTATTGGGCCGCTGCTCTCGTGGCGAGGGTCGAGTCCAAAGGAGCTTTGGGCGAAGATCAATACCCCGCTCGCTCTGAGCCTCGGCTTCTTGGGGATCGGAATGTTCCTCATGCGCACAGTGCCGTTTGGCATGGCACCGGAGCCAGCCCAAACCATCAAGGTTCCTTGGGGAACGCTACCCTTGATTCCTTGGATCCTGTTTCTTGGTTGGCTTTGCTTGTTTGGAGTGCTCTCGAATGTCATTCGCTTGGTCGAAGTGCTACGCAAGGCACCGATGCAAGCCGGTGCTTTTCTATCCCACATTGGCGTGGTCATCGCGGTTCTTGGCCTTATCGTAAGCCGAGGATTCGAGAAGAAAGTGGAGTTCAGCGCCCAAATGAACAAGCCCGGTCAGGCGCTGGGCTACACCGTCGACGTCATCGGAATCTCAGGCAAAAACTATATGGAGCGCGAAAACAAGCTCCACGTCACGCTAGAAGGGCGAGGCGAGAAGCTGAATGCCCACCCAACGCTTTTCTACACCGAAAGCGGAAACGCCGAGGAACCGAGCCCAACCGTCCGGCCATTCATCTTCCATCGGCCGATGCACGATCTGTATTTGACCGCCTATCCATTGGTTCTCGATGCGACCGAGCCGACTGAATTTAAGGTGGGGCAGCGCAGCCGATTCGAAGGCCACGAGATCCGATATGTGAAGATGGAGAGGCAAGGTGAGGCTGGCATGTCCGGAACGCGGTTTTCTGCATTGCTCGAGGTCACCGATCCAAACGGACACAAGTTCGAGGTTCGGCCATCTATGCGGATCGAGCAAGGTCGCCCAAGGTTTGAGGTCGCCGAACATGGGGACTTTGCCTACGAGCTATCTCGCCTGGACGCCGCTGATCAGTCGGCGACGATCAAGCTCTACTACGCCAATCCCGTGGTGCCAATGGAACTCTTTTACAAGCCCTTGCCTTCACTAGTCTGGTGGGGTACGGGCATCATGCTACTTGGTGGATTCGTGAGCTTCTTGTACCGCCGCCGGAACAATCGCGATGCAGACCGGAAGGAGAAAGCGAGTTGAACCTAAACGACCTTCTTGAGTCATCCGGTGCGATCCTGCGGGGGCACTTCTTGCTCACTAGCGGAAGGCATAGCGATGTCTACTTTGAGAAGTTCCGTGTCCTAGAACGTCCCGAAGTCCTGTCCGCCCTCTGCGCCGAAATCGCGGCCCATTTTGCGGGGAAGGGGATCACGCTAGTCGCTGGCCCCACTACCGGCGGAATCATCATCGCCTTCGAGGTCGCTCGTCTCATGGGGCTTCCGGCGCTCTAT
Organism: Chthonomonas sp.; assembly: GCA_016788585.1. GTDB lineage: Bacteria > Armatimonadota > Fimbriimonadia > Fimbriimonadales > Fimbriimonadaceae > JAFLBD01. The sequence goes on from JAEURP010000007.1 coordinate 128,553, forward strand.
GTAGAAAGCGAGGATGGCCGAAAGAAGCTCCGCCGGGGAGCCAGCGTGCCAGAGGGAGCCAAAGTGCTGGTTGTGGATGATGTGCTCACGACTGGCACGAGCGTGAGGGAAGTTGTGGAGCTCCTGAAGGACCAAGCGGAAATTGTGGGCATTGGTGTGCTCATCGACCGGTCTTCCGACAGTCTAGAACTAGGGGCGCCGGTTTATGCCGCCCACAAAGTCGAAGCAACATCGTTCGCCGCCGATGAAGTGCCCGAATGGCTCGCCAAGATTCCGATCTCGAAGCCCGGAACCAGGCCCCGGAGCTAGAGGGCGGGGCCATCAGCATAAAGCGCAACAAAAAGTCGGTGAGCCAAAACCGACTCACCGACTTTTCTGACTACCGACTCGAATCAGCGAGCGTAGAATTCGACGACTTGGGTTACTTTGAAGAACTTGGGAAAGTCCTCTGGCTCTGGAAGCGCGATGATCTTGCCCGTCATGTTTGGCACGTCGGCCTCGATGTAAGCTGGAACTGCGGCACCTTCGTATGAACTTAGCCGCGCGATGTTCTTGCTGCTGTCGCGGTTGCGAACTCCGATCACGTCACCGAGCTTGACTTGGTAGCTCGGGATATTGACCATGTTGCCATTAACCGTGATGTGGCAGTGGCTCACCATTTGTCGGGCATGGAAAATGCTCTTGGCATATCCGAGGCGGTAAACGATCGTGGCGAGTCGGAACTCAAGCAGGCGAAGGAAGTTCAAACCGGTGTTGCCGCGCATGTTGCTGGCGGTTTGGAACGTGCGGTAGAACTGCTTCTCCATCACGTTGTAGTAGCGGCGGATGACCTGCTTGGCCAAAAGCTGCTCGCCATACTCGCTGCGGCGGATGCGATCCTTGTTGTTCGGGCCGTGCTGACCGGCGGCGTAGGGGCGCTTGTTGCTTGGGCACTTTGCCTTGCCCCAAATGTTGAAGCCGACAGTGCGGCAGATGTCTGTTTTTCGTCCTCGATAGGTTGCCATATATTTCTCGTGAGATCGAATCGGTCTCGTCACCACCGGAAGGATCCAGTGCGCAGAGCTTTTCAGGTGACTTGCCTCGATCTGCGTGCCGCGCTTAGCGCGAAAAGAGATTATAGCATGGCAGCGGGTCTATGGTCTATGGCTGAGGGCTGAGGGCTGAGGGCTGAGGGCTGAGGGCTGAGGGCTGAGGGGCAACCGGCTCATAGTCCATCAGCCATCGACCATCGACTATCAGCCCTCGACCCAAAAAGAACAGACCCCCAGCCTAGGCTGAGGGCCGGATTCTCGCATTGGAGAAGCTTTTACTTCTTGTTGCGTCGTCGTCGTGCAAGAGCAGCGAGGCCGAGGCCGAGAGCGGCCATCGAACCTGGTTCTGGAACAGCTCGGACTCCATAGAAATGGATGTCGTATGCTTCAGTACCGGCTACATATGCACCATTGGCGACATTAGCACCGTCCAGTCGAAGCGCATAGGTCCCAGCCGTATTGCTGCTTGTAGCAAGCATGTTGCCATTCGCGAAATACGAGGCTGTCAGCCACTCGCCTGCCTCAACAACTCCGACATCCGACGCACCAACGTTAGCCGCTGTATTATATCGGCCGACGGCGATGTAATAGGACTGACCAGCAACAAAGTTGTAGCTGATTGCTGAGTCCGTGGCTGCATCGGTCGTTTCGTCGTTCCACTCAAGAGTGTTACCATTCATGTCGAGAAGGTAAATCTCGGTGTCCATTGAGGGTTCAAACGTATCGATAACGTGGACGCCAGCACTAACCGTTCCGAGTCCTGTAACAGACACAGCTGATTGTGAGTGGGTCGCCGTATAGGTCAAAGTTGATGTCGAGGAAACGCCAGTAACTTTGTAGTCGACCGAGTGAGCGGCACCAAAGCTGTACCATTGGTTCATTCGTTGAATGCCGCCGGCTAGTGAGAACATCGACTGAATGGATGTTGAGCTAGTTGCCGACGTCGTCGTTCGACCAACGAGCGATCCGGTGAAGCCCGCAAGATCAAGCGCCATTCGGTTGCGATAGACGCCCATGGCCTGCGCGCCAAAGTTCAGCTTGAAGTGGTCGGCAGAGCCAAGGCCTGGGACGGTAAGGCTCGTGCCACTCGTCGTGCCCTGAACCACATCGCCAATAGCCATGCTGATATTGTTGGGGGTAAGCCACGTGTCGTTCGCCTCAGTCTCAAAGTGACCAAATGAAGCAGCAGGACCAACAGCCAACGCCGAAAGTAATAAAAGTTTCTTCATATTTTCCAACTCCCAAAAAGGCTCACCAGAGCCAAAAATTGTCTTCCGACAAACCTTATTTGGCGGATCCAGAGAATCCGTGTTCCTATTATAAAGCGTAGTGACCAAATTGGTATGACCAAACACTTCACAAAACGCAAATCCCGGTAATCATACGTGCAGGGGATTTTGAACATGCAAAAAAATGAACCGCCGACCCGAAAGTCGGCGGCTCTTTGAAGAAACTTAAACTAGTTTCTTACTTCTTGTTGCGTCGTCGTCGAACGACGGCGGCGAGGCCGAGGCCAAGAGCAGCCATCGTGGTTGGCTCAGGAACAGCCGATGCGCCCGTGAGAGCGATCGTGTAGGTTCCCGTGCCGCCACCGGCACCGGTTCCCCAGCCAGTCAGTGCGCCAGCAGCACCTGCGCCGTCTGGAGCCTTGATGGTGGTCCAAGGAGAGCCGAGGCCCCAAATCAGGCCCCCAGCGGAGGATGGACCAGCGCTGCCGCTGTAGGCGTCGATGCCGAGAAGGTAATAGCCAGCAGTGATCAAACTGGTGGAGTTGTTGATTCTCGAGGGGCCAACGCCGGCCGGAGTGTCATCGTTGAAGACGACGCCAGTGCCATCCAATCGGAACAGCATAAGGCGCGTATCAAACGTGGCGGCTCCGCCGTCGGCTGCGTCCGTAGATGCGATGAAGGAGTTAGCGTCTTTGATCTCGATCAGATAGAGGTCAGCGCGCTCGTTGGCGGTTGCGCCAGCGCGCGTACCGGTGATCGAAGTTAGCGAAGCGTGGAGGGTGCCTGTCGCTTGTGCGGTGCTAGCAAGGTAGCCGGCATCGCCGACTTCAGTCCACGTGGCTGCGAATGAGGCCGACGCGATCGTCACGAAGGCCAACGTAAGAATATTCTTCATAAGGTTTCCTTAGCATCAACCCAGTGGCTGATGCTCCTTTATGTTAGCGCAAGAATTGGTTCGACCAAAGCTAAAAGTATCATCAACGTGAAATCCCCGTACAATTGCAGATGCAACGCATCGAATCCGGCAATGTGTTTCCTCCGTTAAAATAGGCGTATGGACGCCGATGCCTTTCACGCGCAAGTAGTGGATCAATATTCCCGCCACATCAACCCCGCTTTGGCGAAGCTGATGAATTTTGCCGGCTTCGGCGTCGAGATGCGTGGCGAGGGCTGCTATCTCTACGACCACGAGGGCCGCGCTTTTCTTGATTGCCTTGGGTCGTATGGCGTATTTGCCCTCGGCCACCGACATCCAAAGGTCGTCGAGGCCGTGATCGCCCAACTAGGGCGACTACCGATGTCGGGCAAGGTCTTTTTCAACCCGCGGCAGGCGGAGCTGGCAACGCGCTTGTCCGAAGTCTCACCAAATGGGTTGGAGTTCACCTTCTTTAGCAACTCCGGTGCAGAATCTGTTGAAGCGGCGCTGAAGTTCGCCAAGGGCGCTACGGGTCGCAGCAAGATCATCGCGACCGAAGGCGGCTACCACGGCAAGACTATCGGCGGCCTAAGCGTCACCGGCCGCGAGAAATATAGAAAGAAGTTCGGCCCCCTCATGCCCGGCGCGGAGTTCGTTCCGTTCCCGAGTGCCCCCTCCTCTCCCCTCGCGGGAGAGGAAGTTCGAGGAGTGTTGAGCGACAGTGAGACAAGCTCGAACAGGAGAGGGGTTGCTTGGAGCGAAATTCTCGACGCCATCGACTCTGACACGGCCGCGGTCATCATCGAAACCGTGCAGGGCGAAGGCGGAATCCACCTCGCCGCGCCGGGTAGTTTGGCCGCGATCCGAGCTCGAACTAGGGAGGTCGGCGCGCTGATGATCCTGGACGAAGTGCAGACTGGCATGGGCCGCACCGGGCGGCTCTTCGGCTGCGACCACGAGGGCATCGAGCCCGACATTATGACCCTCGCCAAGGCGCTCGGCGGCGGCGTCATGCCCATCGGTGCGACTCTGTTTACCGAGTCGGTTGGCACCGCGATCTTCGGCGAGAATCCCTTGATGCACACCTCGACTTTTGGGGGCAATCCGCTCGCTTGCGCGGCCGGAATCGCGACTCTAGACGTAATCCAGGACGAAGGCCTTTGCGAACGCGCAACGATCATGGGCGATCGCATGATGGCGGGTCTGCGCGACATGCAATCGCGGCATTCTGACCTCGTTTCAGAGGTGCGCGGCATCGGTCTCATGATCGGCGTCGAGTTCTCGATGGACGAAGTCGGCGAACTCGTCATCGCGCAGATGACCAAGCGCGGCGTGATCGCTGCGTACACCTTGAACAACCCGCGCGTAATCCGAATCGAGCCGCCACTAATTATCTCAGAGGCGCAGGTCGACGAAGCGGTGCGAGTGTTCGAAGAGGCTGTCGTCGAGACCGGCGAACTGCTGGCCATGCTCGCGTGAGCGGCGAGGTTTCGCTCACTGGATTGGTGCTGCGCCGCTGGGATCAGGGCGAAAGCGACCGCCGCCTGAGCGTGCTGACGCGCGAGAAAGGCCGCATCTTGGTCACGGCGAAGGGCGCGCGCAAGTCCGGCTCGCGCCTGGCTTCTTGCTCTGAGCCGTTGGCCCTTGCTTCTTTTCAAATCGCGAGCGGGAAGGTCAATAACTTCATCACCCAAGCCCAAACCCACGCCGGCTTTGGCAAACTGCGGTCCGATTACGACCGCCTGATTCTGGGTTTGAGCTTTGCTGAGTTGGTGTCGGCGGTCGCGCCCCTCGAACACCCGAACCCAGACCTCTTCGACACCGCGATCATTGCTTTAAAGACCATCGAGACCGCCAGCAATCCGCTCGCCGCCTCGCTCTGGTCGCAACTGATGCTCATGAAGGTCGAAGGGACTTTGCCGAACTGGCTGTCTTGTAGCTCGTCGGGTAAGAAAATGAACGAGGATCCGGCTTGGCTCTCGCCGACCGCAGGCGGCTACCTCTCGCCAGGCGTCGCCGATGACTACGTGGACCGCTTCTTGGGTAGCTCGGAGGCGTTGATCGCTTTGTCGAAGCTCGCCGAGTTGGAAGAACCTCCAGCGAACTTAAAGCGAGCGGACGAATGCATGAAGATTCTCGCTCGCTTCTGGGAACACCACGCCGGGCGCGACCTGCCAGCTACCAAAGCCGTCCTGCAGAGCTTAACCTAACTTCTCGACGGCGGCGCGAAGGTCTTGCGGCTCGTCAGCGAAGTCCTTCCACGGGTCCATGCGCTGGGTTTTCAGCCGTTCCATCGCATTCTTTATCGTGAACACCGCCGCGCCGGGTAAGTCGGAAAGCTCTTCCCAGTGAACTGGGAGCGAAACCGCCGCCCCATCCCTCGCGCGCGGCGAATACGCGGAAATCGAGGTCGCGCCGCGGCCATTGCGAAGGTAATCGATGAAGACTCGCCCGTCTCGCTTCGCCATTGCGATGCTCGATGTGTATTCCTTCGGCGACATGCGCTCCATCATGATCGCGATGCCATGGCAGAACTCCTTGACTTCTTTCCATTCGAGGTCGGGGAGGAGCGGGATGCACACGTGAAGCCCCTTGCCGCCGGTGGTTTTCACCCAGCTCTTGAGGCCGAGGTGCTCCAAGACAGCCCGAACATTCGCTGCCGCGCGCACGATTTCCGTCCAGTCGAGTTCCTTGTCTGGGTCGAGGTCGAACGTGATTCGGTCGGGCCTCTCGATATCGTTGGCTCGGCTCCCCCAAGGGTGAATCTCCATGACGCCAAACTGGGCCAAGGCGATCAGACCGGCGACGCCATCCAACCCGATCCCGTAGCCGTCATCAATCGGCACCGGGTGCAGGTCATCTGGCAGCGACTCGACATAGTTCTTTTGGAAGAACAACTCACCCGCTAGGCCCGAGGGTGCCCGCACGATGCTTAAGGCGCGGCCTTCGAGGTGGGGAAGTAGCCACGGTGAAACGTCAACCAGATACTCGGCTAGCTGTAGCTTGGTGACACCATCCTTGGGATAGATAACCCGATCGGGATTTGTGACCTTAATCTCGGCGGGAGCCGGCCTCTCGATCGTGACCTCAGTTGGCTTCTTATCATCTCGAAAACCCTTGAATACGGGGTGTCGCAGCCGACCCTCGGCGGTCCAAGCCGTGAATTCGACTTCGCAGACCAGTTCAGGCTCAACGTACGTCATGCCCTTCATTTCCTCTTTTGTCATTCCAGGTAGGAAAGGCGAGTCCATTCGCTCATGGGAGAGCAGTTTCGTTAAAGTCGCGTTGAGCCTCTTTTCGTCGAACCCAGAACCAACACGTCCGGCGAAAACGAGACCTCCGTCTTGATAGAAGCCCACTGCCAATGACCCAAAGCCCGATCGCGAGCCGCTGGGCTCTGTGTAGCCACCAACGACAAACTCTTGCCGCTGAATCGCCTTGATTTTCACCCAATCGCGGGTACGCGCTTGTCGGTATTTGGCATCGATCTTCTTGCTGACAATGCCCTCAAGTCCCTGCTCGGCGGCTTGGCGAAAGACCTCGTTGCCATGCCCAAGAATGTGGTCGCTGAAGCTGATCTCCTGATCCTTCACGAGCTCCTTCAGAAGCGTCTTTCGCTCCAGAAGAGGTCTCTCGGTCAGGTCGTGTCCCTCGAGAAATGTCAGATCGAACACGAAGTACGTGAGCTTGCCTGGGGTGCCCTCGACGTAGTTCTGGAGCGCGCCGAAGTCACTGATGCCTTTTTCATTGAGAATCACGACCTCGCCGTCCAGGATCGCTTCACCAACTGGGAGTTCTTCGATAGATTTGGCAACTGTCCGAAAAGTCTTCGTGTAATCCACTCCATTTCGAGAGAGGAGCCGAGCTTTGCCATCCTTCAAGAATGCGAGGATTCGGTAGCCGTCGAACTTAATTTCGTGGATCCAGTCTTCGCCTTGAGGCGGATCGGTGCCCAGAGTCGCGAGTTGCGGGCGCATCTCTTTTGGCATTGGCGTAGTCTGTTTCTCTTTCGCGCCGCGCGCGATTTCTTCCATCGTCCGACCGCTCATTACGCTCGTCGTGAATTGCTCGGGCAAGTCTTCACCGTCCTTTCGAACTGCCGCGTCCTTCTCCTTAAGAAAGAGCCAGGGAATCTGCGTTTCGCCATCCTTCGGCTTCATACGAATCAGCGCCCATTTGCCCTTCATGCGCTCGCCATGAAAGGTGACCTTCATTTCGCCCTTGGTTAGCTCAGCCTCGGGGTCGGTGTCGCAAGTGAAAGTCCCGCGATCCCAAAGCATCACAGTTCCGCCGCCGTATTCGGCCTTGGGAATGGTGCCCTCGAAGCCGCCATATTCCAGCGGATGGTCCTCGACCTGAACGGCAAGCCGTTTGTTGCCTGGATCGAGGCTGGGGCCTTTGGGCATCGCCCAGCTTTTTAGAACGCCGTCGATCTCAAGCCTTAAATCGTAGTGGAGCCGGGTCGCGTCGTGCTTCTGAATACAAAAAGTGCCATGCGAATCGGAAGGCTCCTCCCCCTCGGGCTCGGAAGTCTTCGTAAAATCGCGCTTGGCTTTGTACTCAGAGAGCTTTTTTTTCACGCTTTCTTGGCTTTAGCCATGCTCTCTTTGAGGAGCGACATGATGTCGATGACTTCGCTTTCATCGGCGTCAGAAGCCACTTCGACCGCGCGCTTGCCGCCTTCTTTCGATCGCTCCTCGACCCACTTGAGGAATCGCTCCTTGTACTCGTCTTTGTACTTTTCGGGCTCAAAGTCGTGCGTCATCGTCGCGATGAGTTGCTGCGCCATGTCGAGTTCAGCCTTGGTTGCACCGACTTCCTCCGCGGTGCCGGGCAGATCGTCAGCCTTGGGCTCGCGAAGTTCGTTTGGATAACGCAGAAGGTACAGCTTGATGCCGTTCCCCTCGGGCCAGACCGCGCAAAGATATTGTCGGGTTCGGATGACTACCTTTGCGATGCCAACTTTGTTCTTCTCTTTGAGCGCATCGCGAAGGATGACGTAAGCCTTCTTGCCGCGCTTCTCCGGCAACAGGAAGTACGGTTTATCGAAGAAGGATGGTGTGATCGCCTCGGCATCAACAAAGTCCGTGATCTCGACGCTCTGGTTGGATTCTGCGGCTAGGCTCGCCAGGTCTTCTTCGCTAAATGTGATATAGCTCCCGTCCTCAAGCTCATAGCCCTTGACGATATTCTCCTTCTCGACCGGCTTGCCGGTCTTTTCGTTGATCCGCTGGTTGCGAACGCGCGCATTGTTGGCTTTGTCGAGCAAGTTAAAGCGAACCGCGCCCTCGCTAGTTTCCTCGCCGCCAAAAAGCAACACAGGAATGGCCACGAGGCCAAATGATATCTGTCCCTTCCAAATCGGTCGTGCCATGTGTTTCTATTTTGCATCACCTATGTGGAAAAGTGGTTCAGCGAATTTGCTGAACCACTCCAAAAGCCTCTCGGTTTAGCTTACATTTCGCGGCCAAACTCTTGGACCCAATACCACTTGTACTTGGAGTTTTCGTCGAAGTAGAACCCAACGCCAAGGTGCTCGACCTTATCGCAGAGAATCGCCTTGCGGTGGCTCGGTGAGTTCATCCAACCTTCGACGACCTGCGCCGCGGTTGGATAGCCTGCAGCAATGTTCTCGCGAAGGGTTTGGTAGTTGTTGTAGCCAAATGTGGGCACGCGTTGACCAATGCTTCGATCAAGCGAATCAACGTGAGCGAAATAGTTGTTATTCGCCATGTCTTCCGCCATCCACTGGGCAGCCTTTTCTAGGCGAGTCTCATAGGTGAGCGGACGCAACTTGAACTTAGCCCTTTCCGCATTAGTCAGCTGAAGGACTTCTTGCACAAGATCTTTGCGTGCCTTTGGCGCATCGAGGACCAAAGCTGCCGACGAAATGGACGCCATGACGCCCAGAATCGAAAGTGTAAGAGCACGATTCAGCATGATTACAGGGAAAATTCCACCGCTGTTGGCAGAAGTAGCCAAGTATTAAGTCGGGACTTTTGGCCGCTCTTATTAGGGCAATCCACCGAGAGATGCAAAACCCTTGGGCACTCTCAACCGATCGAACTCGGCGATTGCAAATGTGTCCGTCATTCCAGCCACGTAATCGACGGCTTCTTGGATCGGCTTTGTCTGCGCGAAGTGGGCAAAGAGCTCGCGAACGAGAAGTTTCGACTTCTCTATCTCGGGCACTAGAGCCGGATAGCGGAAGTAGACGTTTTCGAACATCCAGTCCTTAAGGCCGTTCATGTCGGCAAGCATGTCGGAGCTTAATCTGACACTCTCATTGCTATTGCGCACGACATCCAGAACCATTTTTCCAATCCTTGGGCCACTGGTTGCGCCTAGGTGTGAGAATGAACCAGGAACGCCTTCAATCATGCCGCTGCGAATCGCGTCCTCCAGATCATGATTCAAGTAGGCGATACGGTCACTGATCCGAACGACAGCTGATTCCCAACTTGGTGCATGGTCTCCTTCGTCCAGAGCTAGGTCTCGCTCGCCCTTGCTGTGACCCCGAATCCCGTCAAGCACTTCAACGCTCAAGTTAAGAGGTTCCAAGAAGGTGAGGACGCGAATACTTTGGTCGTAGTGCCGAAAGCCGTCGCCTCCCCTCTCGCGAACGGCTTCATCCAGCGCTGCCTCTCCAGCGTGCCCAAAAGGGGGGTGTCCGGTATCGTGCCCCAGTGCGATGGCCTCCGTCAAGTCTTCATTTAGCCGGAGGGCCCGGCTGATTGTTCGGGCGATTTGAGCGACCTCGAGGGTGTGGGTGAGTCGAGTCCGGTAGTGGTCGCCAGCGGGCGCGATAAAAACCTGAGTCTTGCGCTTGAGGCGACGGAAGGCCTTGCTGTGAAGGATTCGGTCGCGGTCACGTTGGAAGCAAGTCCGGATTTCGTCGGGTGCCTCCGACCGTTCGCGGCCGGCCGATTGGGAAGCCAAGCAGGCATGAGGGCTTAGGGTTTGCGCCTCGATTGCCTCCGTCGCCTGCCGAATACCATCCACAAGGAGTGAAGACGGTCGAAGGAATAGTTTAGGGGCTCCAATCGAAGAAGCCGCTGAGGTCGATATCGGGCCAATCAAATGACGGCCATTCAAAAGACGAGAAGTCGAATGTTGACCAGTCGAAATTGAGCCCCCCAAAGTCTGGAAGCGAAAAGCCTAGGGAAGGGGCGATGTCCTCCAGCATGGTCGTGCGCATCAGGTCGTAATTGCAGAGTTCACCAATCTGCTGGTGAAAGTGCACGAAGTCGGATCCATCCATGAACACGGAGTAAGCCCAGCAGGCGTAGTCGGGTTGATAGCCACGAGCCTCGACGGCTCTCGCGATTTGGGGTTGAGAGTATTGCTTCTTCTTGCCGTAGCGAGCCGTGAGTTCTTGACCTACCTGGTCGATGAAGCCTCTTTTGTCGCTCGGAGGGACGTGACAGATAGACATTCTTATTCGCTTCGAAGGGCCTCGATTGGATGCAGCTTTGCGGCCCGAGCCGCTGGATAGAAGCCGAAAACCACGCCGATCAGGGCTGAAAAAATCATCGAACCAATCGCCGCACCCATTGGGAAGGGGGCTGCTAAGCCGCCTTCGCGGGGCCACTTCGACATCATGGTGACGACCGTGAGAACATTTCCGAAGCCCCAGGCAATGGCCATCCCAATCAATCCGCCCATCAACGTCAGACTTGCCGACTCGATCAAAAACTGGGTCATGATCGCGATTGGCTTTGCCCCGACCGCCTTTCGTAGGCCGATTTCTCGTGTTCTTTCCGTAACCGAGACCAACATGATGTTCATCACGCCGATGCCGCCTACGAGCAATGACAGAGCGGCAATGCCCGAGAGAATCATTCCAATGACACCAAGGATGTTCTGAAAGATCTTGAGAATATTTTCGCTGGACTCGACATTGTAGATTGGGCGCCCGCCTGAGCGGAGCATGAGCGACTCCCAAATCTTATCCATGACTTTGTTAATCGTGAGCCCCTTTTTGGCCCGCATCAAAATCAGATCCACTTTGTCGCCCCCAAGCCACTTTGAATTCGCCGTTGCAAGGGGAATGAACATAACTTTGGTGTCACGCTCGCCCATGAGCTCGAGGTTTTTCGCGACGCCGATGATCTCAACGGTCAGGCCGTCGAGTTGAACGATCTTCCCAATTGCGTGCCCATCGGGAAACAGGCCATTTCGTACATCTTCGCTGATGACCGCTACACTTGCTTTAGCGGTTTGATCCTGTTCGCTAATGTGGCGGCCTTCAAGCAACTCCACGGTGTTTAGAGCCACAAAGTTCTGGTCGATTCCCTTGACACTGGCGTCCTCGAGTTTGGTGATCCCAGATCGAAGGTCGTGCTTTCCTGCTTCGCGGTATCCGCTCGCGATTTCTATCTCTGGAACGCGAGCACGAATAAAGTCGATGTCGGAGACATTAAGGGCATCCACGTCGCCTTGGAACTGCCCCTCTCTTCCCGGGCGAAACATAACAAAGATGGTGTCGCTGCCAATCCGAGAGAACTGGTCGCTAACGTAGGTTTGAAAGGCCGACATGGCGAGGACAATCAGCGAGACGCTCATCACGCCAATGATCACGCCGAGCATCGTGAGAAATGCTCGAAGCTTGTGGACGCGGAGCATGTCGATCGCGACTTTGAAGGCGTCCCAGAAGTTCATTAGTCCTCGACTCGTATCGCTGCGCCACCGCGTTTCGGTCCCGAGTACGAAGGTCGCTTCAATACTGAGCCTTCACCCACGCCGCTGATGACTTCAATGTAGGAAGCGGATTCCGCGCCGGTCTTCACTTCGGTCTTCTTGCCTTGGTCCTGTTCCTTTGGCTTTTCAGGAAGCACCATAACAAATCGCTTGGCACCTTCTTTGATCACATAGTCGATCGGAACCCGCAATGTTTTGGAGAGATTGACCACATCCATCGTACATTTCGCGGTCATGCCACTCTTGATTAGCCCGTTGGGATTGTCGAGCCGCACTTCGACTTCGTATCGGACAACCTGATCCGTACTGGTCTGGTTCTTTGCCGGGGCGACGCGAGTCACTTCTCCTTCAAAAGTTTCCTTGGGTAGCGCATCGATGAGGATCGTAGCTTTCATACCTTCCTTCAGCTTCGCCACATCGATCTCATTTATGTTGAGCTTTACGATCATCTTGGAGCGATCTTCTAGCCGTACAATGGGCGTACCACTGCTAAAGCTGCTCAAACTGCTGACCAGTTCTCCCTCTTGAACTAGCCGCTTGGTTATGACACCGGCGTACGGAGCCCGGATGCTTGTCTCTCCAAGTTGGCGCTGGCTATCGCTGAGGCTTGATCGTATCTGATCGACACTCGCTTGACCTTGTCGACGGGATGCAAAAAGTGCATCGACGTCGCTCAAAGCCACTTCAGCTTCACGCAAGGCGATGCGTGCTTCACGAAGCTCGGTGAGCTTCGCGGAATCCTGGACTCCATTAGCACGCGCCCGATCAAGATCGGCTTTGGATTGCCGCACTCGCTCTTCGGCTTGACGCCTTTCGTTAAGTTGCTGCTCGGCGAGCCGACTGAGGCGGGCACGCGCCGCATCTCGGCGATTGCGAGCAATTTCGACACTCAGACGCTGGGTATCTACCTCCCGCTGGCTCACGTAGTCCTGCTTGAGCAGGCTCTCCAGCCTGCCCAATTCGCGAAGCGCGTTGTCAAGATTTAGTTGGGTTTGGTCAAATTCGCTCTGCGTCGTGGTTCGCTCATTCGGCTGAGTTGTTTTAACGAGTAGGTCGAGTTGCTTTTCTGCGGTCGCGAGTGCGGCTTGAGCTGCTGCGATTCCAGACTTGGTCAAGGTGGGCTGCACTTTGGCCTCGCGCTCCAGCTGAGCCACACGCTGTCGTGCCCTCTCCAAGCTTGTTGCCGCCGTGACGCGGCGCTGCCGAATCTCAATGTCTTGCCGGGCGACGCCGGCCTCGGCGCCTCGAAGTTGGGCCGAATTCTGCTCCACTTGGAGGCGAGTTTCAGTGGGGTCGATGATGGCGATTAATTCACCGGAAGCGACTTGGTCTCCCTCGCCCCGGACGAGCTTTGCGAGCCTTCCCGCGGCTCGGCTCTTGAGCTCGACGACGCGAACAGCCTCGATTGCGCCGCTCTCGACGACTTGCACCAAGATAGGGCCACGTTCTACCTTGGTAGTATCGCTCACCTTGGGTTTGGCGGCCATCATTTGAGCCGTGCGGAATCCGTTCAGGGCAACCATGCCACCGCCGCATACCGCGACGAGCAAAACAAGGCCGATAAGGGGCAGACGCTTTTTCATCGTTCAGGTGCTAGAGAGATTTATGGCAGGACAGGGACATCCCAGTACTGAGGGTGGATCAAATAGGCCGTGTGATTTGACACTGCCCATGCTCGCTGAAACGACTCGCGATCGTACACCAAGCGGATGGGCTTTTTGCCAGGATCGTTGAAAATGAAGTTTCCATCGGAATCGACCCCTACAACGACCACCAAGTGCCCATCATTCTCGTCGCGCTCCGGTTTGCCTTTCAGCAGGCCGTAGCTCACGCTCGCGACGACAGGTACCCCCTTATTAAGCCAGTCCTCAATTGCAGATACGTCCCGAAGACGGGCCACATAGGCCGAAAGACCGGGGCGAGTCGTGGCAAAAGCCGTGTTAAAGGACCAATTGCCCGTTCCACCCCAAGCTGGGTCGGTCACGCAAGCCTGGACTTCCGGTACGTCGGCATCAAGGAGTGGTTTGCCAAGTTGATTGGCCCAATAGTTCAGCACCATGCTTACGCTGGTTGGACTGCAAAGGACATTCCCGCCCGGGTAATCCCCTTGAGCCCGCAGGGGGACACCGAGAGGCGCTATGGGCTCAGGTCCCCGCCAATCGTCGAGGGGCGCCGGACCACCTGAGAACGCGAGACGAAGCCAACGTAAGCGAGGAAGTGCGCCGTCCTTGCCAGCCTTCATTTGAACCAGAAACCTAACTTTGCCGCCCGGCTCGGCGGGAACAAAGGTGTCGGTGTAGACCTTGCCAATCTCGGACGCTTGATCTTTGAGACTGGAGCGTTCGGCTAGTGACCAACTGCCAAAGCTCAATCGCTTGCCTTGCCGTTCCACCAACACCTCGATTGAGCCGCCTTGCTCGCTTCCTTCAACGTCCCAGCTGGGCACGACGTCTACCCAATCAATGCCTGGCTCGATTTCTCGCGAGACCCACGTGTTCTTCTCCCAAGTCAGGTCCTTTCTAGGCTCGAGCACGATGTTATTGCAATGAAAGGCGAACGCCGCCGAAGCTAAGAGGGAGTGCATAGGCTGATTTTAGCCGCTCATGAGCGTTCGTAAGAAAGTAGAGCAGCGCAGTTCAGCGATTCTTCGTCATTCATGTAGTTCTCGATCACACCGTGGAGAGTTAGGCCGTAGCGTAGCAGCGGAGTTAGTGTGAGGTCGGTGCGATCATTGGCTTGAACCTGGGATATATAAACTTCTGGATCAAGGCCCGACGCTTTCAATCCAGGCAAGCGGCACCCCGTTCCAAACCGTGCTATGCCCAGCTTTTGGACCAAGTTAAATCTCGCATGATATAGGGCGCGGCCGACTCCCTTTCCACGGGACAAGGGATGGACGCTGATATCGGCGCCGTAAAGCGTAGTGCCGGTAGGATCGTGCCCTTCTAAGTAGAATGACACGAGGGTGCCCTCCCAACTTCGATGCTCGTTCCAAACTTGTTCGCAAACTAGGGCAGCGCTGGCTGACCCTAGGATCGTGCCTTCATCAATGGCAACGAACTGGCCGGGCGCAAAGATACCAAGGTGAGAAGTCAAGTGTTCGACGGTCCAAAGTTGGTCGACGCGGAAGGGCGGAGGAAAGCAGAGCCTTTGGAGCGCAACGACTCCCGGAATATCGTCCGCGACCATGGGGCGAACTTGGATCACAGCGAGACGCCAAGAAGATCGAGAATTCGCTGCAGGTCGTCATCCGAGTAGAAATCGACCTTGAGCTTGCCACCCTTTCCGCCTTTCTCGATCTTGACCGGCGATCCAAAGTACTCCGTAAGTAAATCCTCTAAAGCACGCCAATCCGGCGATAGTCGCTTTGACTTTGCCTTGGTCGGAGCTGATTTCTCGACCGCTCGGGCCACCTTTTCGGCTTCACGAACGGTCAGGCCCTGATCAATGATCCTAAAGAAAAGCTCGCGTAGACGTCGCTCGTTGTCGCAAGACAGAAGGGCTTTGGCGTGACCTTCCGTGATCAGCCCCGCACTGAGGGCATCGAGCACTTCATCGGGCAACTTGAGAAGCCGGAGCGAGTTTGCAATCCCAACGCGGCTCTTGCCGACGCGCTGGGCGACCTGCTCCTGAGTCAGATTAAACTGGTCAACCAACTCTCGGTAGGCCTTCGCGAGTTCGACGGGAGTGATGTCCTCGCGCTGAATGTTCTCGATGAGCGCCAATTGCAAGACCGAAGAATCTGTCGCCGACCTGACATGCACCGGCACCGAAGTTAGCCCGGCTTTCTTCGCCGCTCGGTACCGCCGCTCGCCAGCGATGATTTCGTACTTATTCTCTGAGATGGGGCGGACAACAATTGGCTGGAGCAAGCCAACCGACTTGATTGAATCGGCGAGTTCGGCTAGGGCATCGTCGTCAAAAGTCTTTCGAGGCTGATCCTTGTTGGCGACGATCTGGCTGAGTTCGAGTTCGTTCGGCTGAACATCCGACTGCTCCCCCAGTAGCTGTGCCAATCCCTTGCCAAGCGCTCTTCTCATGGCAACATCGTACCTACGCGAGCACCTCGTCGACAAAGCGCATGTAGGCCTCCGCGCCTTTGGAGTCGGGGAACAGGCTGACCGCTGGCGAACCAAAACCCGGGGCTTCGCTCAGCCTGACGTTTCGCGGAATTACCACCTTCGAAACTTTATCACCAAAGAATGCCGTGACCTCTTCGCTCACCTGCTGCGTGAGCTTGTTGCGGGCATCGTACATGGTCAAAAGCACTTTCGCGATCTCAAGCCGTGGATTGATACGCCGCCGCACCACGTCGATCGTCTTCATCAGCTGGCTGAGCCCCTCAAGCGCATAGAACTCGCACTGCATTGGCACCAAAACGCCATGGCAAGCGGCGAGAATATTGACCGTGAGGATGCCCAAAGAAGGCGGCGCGTCGATGATCACCCAGTCGTAGCGATCTTGAACGGTATCAATGGCATCACGCAGAACGAGTTCCTTGCCGACTGCATTCAACAAAACAGGCTCAGCGCCAGCGAGGTCTAGGGTCGCAGGAATCAAGTCGAGGGTTTCGTTGATCGAAATGATCGTGTCGCTTCCGATCACTGAACCATCCGGCGCGTCAATGAAATCCTCGAAGACGTCGAGCAAAGTCTTCTTGATATGAGACTTCTCGATGCCGAGGCCGCTGGTCGCGTTTCCTTGGGGGTCGGCATCTACCAGTAGCACCTTCTGCCCCTTAGCGGCGAGGCCGGCGGCGAGGTTCACGGCGGTCGTTGTCTTACCAACTCCCCCCTTCTGATTTACCACTCCCCAAATCGCCACAGAAATATTATGAAACCTCCAGCAATCTGCCGACGTATATCAAAGTGATATCACCAAGATATCATGGAAATGAAATGAACGAAAGAAAGGCAACTACGTTTTCGGGAGCGCTCATGCTCTTCGTTGCAATTGTGCTTTGGATCGGCTCGCCGGTTCTGATTACATACGGAGGCAAGAACGAGATTCCCTGGGCGATCATCGCGGGTGTGACCGGGCTGATTGTCGCCTCACTGGTGTCGTGCGGGTTCTTTGTCGTCGAACCTAACGGCAGTAAAGTGGTCATCCTCTTTGGAAGCTATAAGGGGACTTGCAAGGATCCGGGCTTTCACTGGGTGAACCCATTCACCATTCGGCGCGACATCTCGCTCCGAGCGCGAACTCTTAATGGTGAGCGGCTTAAGGTCAACGACAGTGTTGGCAACCCAATTGAGATTGCGGCTGTCATCGTCTGGCAGGTGGAAGACACGTATGACTCGACCTTCAGAGTCGATGCCTACGAGCAATATGTCGCGCTGCAAAGCGAGACCGCACTCCGACACACCGCAAGCATCTTTCCTTATGATGCGGATGAGGAGACGATCTCCCTGCGCCGAAACACCTCGGAGATTGCTGACCACTTGAAGGATGAGCTCGCAGAGCGCCTTGAAATCAGCGGCGTCAAGATTCTCGAGGCTCGCCTCTCGCACCTCGCCTACGCGCCTGAAATCGCCGGCGCAATGTTGAGAAGGCAGCAGGCATCCGCGGTGATCGCCGCGCGGCAGATTATCGTCGATGGGGCAGTCGGAATGGTCGAGCTCGCCCTTGAGCGCATCGAGCGCGAAGGTGTCGTGAAACTCGACGAAGAACGCAAGGCGACAATGGTGACCAATTTGATGGTCGTGCTCTGCAGCGAACAAGCCGCCCAGCCCGTGCTAAACACCGGAACGCTGTACACCTAAGATGTCTGAACGTAAGGCCTACCCGCTGCGCATTTCGGAGGAGCTTTGGAAGGAAATCCAACGCCTTGCCGCCGCCGATATGCGCTCGGTGAACGCCCAGATCGAGGTTCTCCTCAGGGAGGCGGTCGAACGGCGTAAGAAAAAGCCGAGCTAGTCAAACACCTGGCGATCGTGCCAATTCCGAACATCGTCCTGCTCGCGACAAGCGAGCAGGACCTCGAAGTCTAAGTCTGCGACGGCGAAGCCGCTTTTGCTCTCCGCCAGTATCGCGCTCTCTGGAAACGGCGTGACCGAAGGGCATAGAATCGCGCTTGTTCCGTACGTACTGGGCACGGGTTCTCTCCCTAATCCACCGGCTAGGGATGCATGGATGACGAAGACTTGATTTTCGACCGCGCGAGCCTGAGCGCACCAGCGGACTCTTTGAAAGCCTCGCCTTGTTTCGGTGAAGGCAGGCACATTCAAAACCAATGCCCCCTCTTCGCAAACCCGCCGCGCGCCGGCAGGGAACTCGCAGTCGTAGCAAATCAGCGTTGCCATCTCGTCGGCAACTTGCAACCCAGACCCCGCTAAGACGCCCCACTCGACCTTCTCGAATTGAGTCATGGCGTTCTTCGATTGCTCGATAACTTGGCCGTCTCGAATGAACAAGCTCGTATTGAAGACCTGGCCGTCTCGTTCTTCGAAATGAGAACCGGCGACTAATGAGAACCCATGGCGTTGACTGAGCGCGATTGATCGCGAGCGAAACTCAGGTGCGACCTCACTCAATCGAGCAACAAGCCCCGGCCCAGAAAGCTCGGGAAACAAGGCAGCTAGTTCCAGAACGATGGATTCAGGCAGAACCACATGCTCTAAGCCCAGTCGCTCAGCCTCAACCCCGACGTTATCGAGCTTCGCCCAGAACTCCGACTCAGAAGTGAGAAGCTCTACTCGCCAGGTAAACGCGCCGACTTTCACGCAAGTTGACCGATAACTTCAACCTTGTATTCATTCGTGCTCGCCTTGCCGCCGAGGTCGATGGTCAGGCACTTGCCATCGCTGCAGACTCGCATGATCGAGTTCGCGATCTTATCGGCGATGTCGTGCCGTCCAAGATGGCGCAGCATCATGATCGACGACATGAGCAGAGCCGTCGGGTTTGCGACGCCCTTGCCCGCAATATCTGGAGCGGAGCCATGAACAGCTTCGAAGACGGCGCAGTTCTCGCCGATATTCGCGCCCGGAGCCAAACCTAATCCGCCCACCAAACCAGCGCACAGATCGCTGATGATGTCGCCGTACAGATTCTCTGTCACCAGAACATCGAACTGCTCGGGCTTGGTCACAAGTTGCATACAGCAGTTGTCAACGATGATGTCGTCACATTTAATCTCAGGGAACTCCTTCGCCACGCGATAGAAGCTGTCTAAGAACATGCCATCGGCCATCTTCATGATGTTGGCCTTGTGAACGGCGGTCACACGCTTGCGACCTTGTTCGCGTGCCATGACCAGAGCGTACTTACAAAGCCTTTCGCTGCCTTCGCGGGTGATAACCTTGATTGCTAGGGCGGTGTCTTTTTGCGGCATGAACTCGATGCCAGCGTAAAGATCTTCAGTGTTCTCGCGGACAATGATCAAGTCAAGATTGCGATCGCCAAAAACAGTCTTCACTCCGGGAAGTACTCGCGCGGGCCGAACATTCGCAAACAGATCGAGCGCCTTTCGCAGGGTTACGTTCGCGCTGCTATGACCGCCTCCCGATGGAGTGGTGGTCGGGCCTTTGAGGGCCGTGCCTATGTCGCGAATGGCATCGATCGTTTCTTGGGGAACGGGTGGTTTGCCCTTGTCCACGGCGCCCAGTCCTGCTTCTAAGTAGACCCACTCGGCTTGGAATCCAGCGGCTTCGAGAATAGAGATTGTGGCTTCCGTGATTTCGGGTCCAATGCCGTCGCCGGGGATGACGGCAATGCGTTGCTTGCTCATTCCCTCAATGGTGGCTGATTGAAGGCGGGCTCTGCAGGATTTTCGTGGTAACCGGGCCCCCTTTTGGGCGTATTGGTGTATAGAATAGGTTTAAAGATGAAAGTTCGGTTACTCAGCTTAATGATTGCCTCGCTCGCATTGGGCGGAATGGCAATGGGTGATGGTCTTCTCGGTGGCGGCAAAGGCAATGGTGGCTCTGGTGGATCAGGCGGCGGATCAGGCGGCTCTGGTGGCGGATCAGGCCCCGGCAAGGGATCCGGCGGAGGTTCTGGACCAAGTAAAGGCTCCGGGGGCGGCTCTGGCCCCGGCAAAGGATCGGGCGGTAGCGACTCGGGCCCAAGCAAGGGGAGCGGCGGCTCCGGACCATCGAAGGGAAGTGGCGGATCAGATTCAGGTAGCGGCCCTTCGAATCCTGGCGGAGGTCGAACCGGCAGTTCTTCGGGACCGCGCATCGTCCCGTCGCGTGATGATCGCAACCAAACCCCGCTGATTCAGAACACCCGAACCGGACGAAGTGGACGAAACACCGCTACCACTAAGACAAACAATGTAAGAGATGCGCGATCGCCGATCATCGTTAATTCGGTTCCGTCGCGTGATACTCGGTTTGGCAACAATGGCTACGGCTCGATAGGCCAACAAGCCACGCGCGAAGACCGCGCATATGCCAACTATCGACATGGCTATTACCAATACAACAACTATTGGCAGGACTGCAACTTCTGGTATCCGTATTACGGCTATACGCCGTCGCAGCACTGCATCGTCGGCCCGTTCTATTGGTATTCAAACTTGCCGGCTTACATCTTCTTGAGCCGAATCATCTGGACTGACGATTGCATCCGCTTTAACGACTGGCGCGATTATCGGTACCGCAGTAATGACCGGAACGACCGCTATGATTGGTACGGCGATGACGACTATCGATCGCGAAATGCGATTGATGACGCCATTTACGACCTTGAGGATGCCTTCCTCTCCCGGGATTACCGAAGCCTCGATCGCCTGATCCCTCGACGAAGCCAGATCACCGTCAATGATCGGTCGTACCGAAATTACCGCGTTCGCAGCGAGGACTTCTATGATCTCATGGCTGATCTTGTCTCGAATACGCGAACGCGCGACTTCTATATTTCGAGAGTTCAGACGAGAGGCGATTACGTTCGTATTTATGCTCAGCACATCTACGAAGACGCCTGGCGCCAAAATCGAAACGTCTACATGACCTTCATCTTGCGCGAAAGTCGCGGCAATTACGAGATCGTCGAGTTCGAAACCAGCGGCAATCGCTACTAAGGGTAGCGGTTCTCATTGCTCAGGCCTTTTTTCTCCCCTCCCAAGCTTGGGAGGGGCCGGGGGAGGGTTGACGGTAGGAGGGTGTGAGCTTAAGGTGCAGCAAGCTGCGAAGCCGCCAAACGGGGCCAATCCAAAGCGGCAGCAAGCAGCCCGCACTCTAAAGCTCGTCATCCCGGACCGCACACCCCTCGCCCTCAAATTCACCCGAACCAACGATCCGGGACCCAGGTGTAGGGCATTCCCGCCGTGACCTCCACGCGAAAACCAACCGCGCAGGGAGCACGAACCACGCCACACACCTGGGTCCCGGCTCTCTGCATGTGATCCACCATCAACCCGCGTAGGAGGGCCGGGATGACGTTCGAGAGAGTTGGGAAGTGATAACCATCGTCCACCGTAAAAGATCGGGCCACTGGCTAGCTCTTTAGTTGTTTGAAGGGCTTAGGCTCGGATGCCGCGAGGCGATAGTTTAAAAGTACACACATACCTATGAATGCAAAGGCCACGGCGGGGCGTTCCCAGGTCAAGTTGTCGGATTTGAGGACTCCCATAGCATAGCGGGCAAGGAGTAGGAAGGATGCGGCCAGCATCGGCTGCCAATATGCGAGAGCCTTGAATGCAGTGATAAGAAGGAGCACGACGCTGGCGCTACAAAGCATCGTGGCGAGGACGGTCATTTCATCTCCCAATAGCGTTTGTAAAACCGAAACAACCCGCCTAGCGTCATCAAGCAGGCGACGAGTAAGAAAATCTCGGTCGGCGTCACAAACATCATCTTACACTCAATCTACAGCGGTGGAATTCCGTTCTCCCGCAGAAGAATTGCGTGGAAAACGAAGACATTTCCCTGCCCGCGCAAAACATTTGCGAGCCCGCGCAAAACATTTGCGAGCACGCAAATTGTTTCCGCGAGCACGGAAAACTCTTGCGCGGGCAGGGAACTTTGTTGCGCGGGCTGGCAAATGTTCTGCGCGTGCAGGAAAAATTGTTACGCGTGCTGGGAATCCTCTCCGGAAGGCTTTCGTATGCCATCAACCCTCCCCCTGCCCCTCCCAAGCTTGGGAGGGGAGCTTAAGTGCCGCTCGTTTCCAGTGTTGAGCCAATCAAAGGCTCACCACGCTCCCCTCCCGATCTCGGGAGAGGAGTAACGATGACGCCCACTCCGAACTCCGCCGCCCGCTACCCGCACCTGCGCGAAGCTACTGCGGTTCGTTTGAATGCAGCTTGACCGCTTTGCCCGCGTTCATCTTGAGGTTCAGCATTTCGACGCCGATGCTGAAGGCCATCGCGAAGTAGGTGAAGCCTTTCTCGATGTGCTGGTGGAATCCTTCGGCGAGTAGGTTGACGCCGATGAGCACCAGGAACGCGAGGGCGAGCATTTTGACTGTTGGGTGCTTCTCGATGAACGCGCTGACCTTGCCCGCGAAGGCGAGCATGAACGCGACCGAGCCGATGACGGAGATCACCATGATCGAGAGGTGCTTCACCATGCCGACGGCGGTGATGACGCTGTCGAGGCTGAAAACGAGGTCAATAACGACGATCTGCGCGATGACAGCGGCGAAGGCGGACTTAACTGGGCCGTCGCCACCGTGCTCCTTGCCTTCGAGCTTGTTGTGAATCTCGTGGACGGCTTTATAGATGAGAAACAAACCGCCGACGATGAGGATGATGTCCTTCCAACTGAGCGTGATCCAGGAGCCGATGGGCAGGATTCCCGCCTTGAGACTCATGATCCAGGTGATGCAGAAGAGGAGGCCGAGGCGCATCACGAGCGCGAGTCCAAGACCGAGGGTGCGCGCCTTGGGTCGCTCGGCTTCCGGCAGCTTTCCGGTGAGGATCGAGAGGAAAACGATGTTATCGATGCCTAAAACTACTTCGAGCAGGAGGAGGGCGACGAGGCCGGCCCACGCATTGCCATCATTGATCCACGAGAAGTCCATGGGCGGGATTGTAGCAAAGGTACACTCACTGGTGCAGTGAACGTTCCGGCAGACCTCTTGTACACCAAGTCCCACGAGTGGGTGAAAATCGATGGCGACGTGGCCACTATTGGCATCACGGATCATGCGCAAAGCGAGTTAGGCGACATCGTTTACCTCGACCTTCCGAACGTTGGAAGAGCGCTTCGC
Source organism: Chthonomonas sp. (assembly GCA_016788585.1). Lineage (GTDB taxonomy): Bacteria > Armatimonadota > Fimbriimonadia > Fimbriimonadales > Fimbriimonadaceae > JAFLBD01. The sequence continues at coordinate 151,586 of JAEURP010000007.1, forward strand.
GCTGGCGAAATCCTGGGTTCGATCGAAAGCGTGAAGACCGTTAGCGATGTTTACGCCCCTATCTCCGGCGAGGTAACCGATATTAACGAAATCGCCAAGATGTCGCCAGAAAATGTGAATAGCGATCCCTATGGCGATGGCTGGTTAATCAAAGTCAAGATGACTGGCAAAGCGGATGGCGATCTCATGAACGCTGAGGCCTACGAGCAGGAGTCCGCGCACTAAGTGCCGTACATCCCGCATACCGAAGAAGACATCAAGCAAATGCTCGCCACGATCGGGGTGAGCAGCATCGACGACCTTTTCGTCGAGATTCCAGAGAACCTTAAGTTCAAGCGCGAACTAAACGTTCCCGAAGCAAAAGACGAGTACACCCTAGCGCGATACATGGGCGAGCTTGCAAGCCGCAATCTCAACAGTTCAAAGCTTGATTGGTTCCTTGGCGCGGGCCTCTATGACCGCTACATTCCGGCTAGCGTGGGCGCCGTTATTAGTCGCGGCGAGTTTCTGACCGCTTACACTCCTTACCAGCCCGAAATGAGTCAGGGCTACCTGCAGACGATCTACGAATTTCAGTCCATGGTGGCCGAGCTATACGGCATGGATCTCGCCAACGCGAGCATGTATGACGGGGCGACCGCGATGGCAGAAGCGGCGCTGATGGCATGCAATATCACCGGGCGAGCCAAGGTGATCGTCAGCCAAGCTGTCCATCCGCACTATCGCGAAGTTCTCAGCACGTACTGCTGGGCCAGCAACATCGAGGTTGTTATGGCTCCCACAGAGGGCGGGATCACACTGTGGGGCGAGACGCAGGGAGCGGCTTGCATCATCGTCCAGTACCCGAATTTCTTTGGCATCATCGAGGACCTAGAAGTCGCCCGAAACGCGGCCTCAGAGGGCACCGAACTGGTGGTTGTCTCCGATCCATTCGCTTGTGCCTTGCTTAAGCCGCCAGGAGAGTTTGGCGCCGACATTGTCGTGGGTGAGGGTCAGCCTTTGGGTATTGCCATGGGATTTGGTGGCCCGATGGTTGGGCTCTTTGCGACGAAGACTGAGTACGTCCGCAGGATCCCAGGACGGATCGTAGGCAAGACGCAAGACAGTCAAGGAAGGCCTGGGTTTACGATGACGCTACGTACCCGTGAGCAGGACATCCGTCGGGAAAAGGCGACATCGAATATCTGCACGAATGAAGCCCTGATGGCACTGGCTGCCACGGTTTATACGGCAGCGATGGGCAAGAATGGGATGCGTTCTGTTGCCGAGACATCGGTTCGAAACACGCAGTATGCGATTCAGAAGTTAACCGAGGCAGGCACGCGGCAGAGATTCCCCGGCCGGGTGTTTGGCGAATTTGTTCTAGATGTTGGAAAGGACGCCACTGAGGTGCGCGATGCGTTGATTGACAAAGGAATCATGGCGGGGCTCCCACTCGGAAGCTTCTACCCAGAACTTCGAAATTGTCTCCTCGTTGCGGTCACCGAAGTAAGGAATAAGGCTCAAATTGACCACTTTGCCAATGCGTTCAGTTCTGTTCTTTCCTAGCTTCAAACTGCAATCGAGTGAAAGGCATCTTCATCAGAGCCGCTTGCGCTGATTGGTTCTGCTCATTGGGCTTGGGCGCAACGCGCTCGTACTCTCCATTCGGCTGTTCGATCCAAGAATTGGTGTTATCGCTCAAGTAGGTTTCGAGAAGCTTGTTTCGGAGCAAGGAAATTAGCGTCTTGTTCTTGATGGGAACGAGGACCTCAATTCTCCTATCAAGGTTTCGGCGCATGAGATCGCTCGATCCAATCAGGGCTTCTGAAGAATCGCCATTACCAAAGAAATACACTCGCGAATGCTCCAAGAATCGTCCAACTACGCTACGGACTCGAATGCGCTCGCTCATACCGGCCACACCTGGCCGTAAGCAGCATGCGCCCCGGACAATCAGGTCGATTTCTACGCCAACCTGTGATGCGGCGTATAAGGCATCAATTGTCTCCGGATCTACGAGTGCATTTAGCTTAATAATGATCCGACCATTTCCAGTCTGGGAATGGTGTTGGGCCTCTCGCTCGATACGTTCAATCACTTGATCGCGAAGTGTGTGTGGCGCGACGAGCAATTCGCGGTACTCGGTTTGCTTTGAGAATCCGGTGAGGTAATTGAACACCTCGTTGATATCTTGGGTGATGTCGGGGTCGGCAGTGAACAGACCAAGGTCGGTATAAAGGCGGGCCGTCACCGGATTATAATTGCCAGTTCCAACATGGGCATAGGTTTTTAGTCTGCCACCCTCTCTTCGTACAACCGAGCAAAGCTTGCAGTGCACCTTCATGTCTGGGAACCCATAACTAACGTGCACCCCCTTTCGCTCCAATTCTCGGGCCCAGGCGAGGTTATTGCTTTCATCGAAACGCGCCTTGAGCTCGACGAGTACCGCGACTTGCTTGCCGGCTTCGGCGGCCTCCAGCAGAGATTCTACGATCGGTGATTGGGCGCCAACCCGATAAAGTGTTTGCTTAATGCCCAAAACAGCCGGATCGTGGGCGGCAGCGGCGACGAACTTCTCAACGCTCAAAAAACTGTCGAATGGGTGGTGGACCAGCACGTCCTCATGTGCGATGGCCTCGAACAATGTGTTGGTGTGGTTCAGTGGCTCGGCCACGTAGGGCGCAAAGGTGGGATAGCGAAGTGCGGGTTCGTCGATCTTGGCTAATTGGTGCAAAACGTCCATGCCCAGCAAACCCTTCACCTCCAACACATCATCCTCTTCGAGGACCAGAAGTTCCTTCAAGATTTCGAGAATCTCCGGCGGCGTCCCCGCTTCGACTTCCATCAGGACCGGGTCACCCATTCGTCGTTCAAAGAGTGACTGTTCGATGGCGCTTCTGAGGTCGGGGGCCTCAAGTTCCTTGATCTCCACATCGGCATCGCGGATGACTCGGAACCGATAAGAGCCAAGAATCTCGACGCCCGAAAAGAATGTCTGGAGATTAGCTTGAATCAGATCTTCCAGCAAAATGAATTGCCTTTGACCCTTTTCAACGGCGATGGCTCGTGGAGTGCCGGTTGGAATTTTTACTCGCGCTAACTTGACGCCGTCGACCCCATCGCGAAGCAGTACCGCTAGATTGAGCGACAGATTGGAGATGAATGGCACGCCTTGCGTCGGATAAACGAGAATCGGCGTGCAGAGAGGGAAGATATCGGTCCGAAAATACTCGGCCAAACGCGTCTGCTGGCGGTCGCTCAAGTCTTTCCAAGTTCGGAGCTCGATTCCGACTCGCTCCATCTCTGGGAGAAGCTGGTGAGTCCATAACTCAGCCGCCTCTTGGCGCAAAGGCTCGACGATCTCGGCAATCATCGCCAATTGGTCGGCTGGCGTCAGCCCGTCGGGCGTTAATGTCATGACTCCGCCCTCAACCTGCTCGATCAAGCCCGACACGCGGACCATGTAGAACTCATCAAGGTTCGATTCGAAGATCGCAAGGAACCTCAGTCGCTCCAGGAGCGGGTTGTCCTTGTTCTCGGCTTCGGCCAAGACGCGGCGGTTAAATTGAATCCAACTGAACTCGCGGTTAATGTAGCGATCGCTGCGCTGTCCGCCACGCCGCCCCGATGGCTTGCGTGAAAGGCTCACTTTGCTACCTCCGCCATCGTCATCTCGAGGATTGCGCCTTCACGAACGCCAAATTCGCTGACTAAAAACTGTTTCTGCTGATAATGCTCCAGCATTTCATAGAAAACAACGCTGCCCGGCAACAGACTCCCGGCACGCTTTTCTTTCACTCTAAATCGCCGAACAATCTCATCGATTGGCAGCCCAGCAACGGATCGCATCAAATACTCCAATTCAAAGAATTGGATCATTCGTTCGCCATCTGGATGGAGGGCGCGCATGATTCCGCGCGCGACTCCGCCGCTAGCCACAATAACCCCTCCTTGCTTTGGCTTGGCACACTGCTGCCAGTGCGGTTGCACTGCCGACCGAAGCGCGGTCAAATGGTCTTGAGGCGCGGGTTGACGTAAGCCATGTTCGCCGATCAGCCGCCCGGTCCCGATGGGAAGCGAGGCTTGCTCGACAATATTCTTGCCTTGGCAAAGCGCCACCTGGGCGCTTCCGCCACCAACCTCGACCAGCACGGTGTTGTCGTGAACATGAGTGTCGAGCCCGATTCCCAATAGACTGAGTTCAGCTTCGCGGCTACTCGTGATGAGATCGACTTTTATCCCGATCTCCTTCCGAATCTCCGTGATCAGCTTATCGTGATTTTCCGCAACTCGCATCGCCTCGGTCGCGAAGACGTAGAATCGCTCGACGCCAGCATCGTCGGCAATTCGCTTATAGCGGCGTAGCGTCTCGAATAGCTTTGTCGCGTCGAGCGAAGGAATCGTGCCGGTTTTGCTGACGATTTCGCCGAGCGAGAGCCATTCGCTCACATTCACTACGCGCCGGATTGTGCCTCGGTTCGTAATCTCGCCCACCAAAAGATGAACCGTATTGCTCCCAATATCAGCGGCAGCAAATCGGCGCGGCATTATGCAAGTATGGCAGGGAGCAATGGGAAAACACAGGCAGGGTTTTATGGCCAATCTCAACAACACTTGACAAAAATCATAAAAATCTCTAGTCTCTGATTTAGGTTTGTTGCCATGGTTAAGTTCGCCCAAGTAATTTTCGCTCTCTTGCTTGTCTGCGGTGTTGCATTTGCTGAACAGTTGAAGTTTCAGGGCACTTTCGATTTGCAAAGTAGTCAGCTGTTGCTAACTTGCACGTTAGCGCGGCCAAATTCGACAAGCAACTACACTCTCGCAGGAACGATAAAGTCTGAGGATGGGCAATACACTCTGTCCGGGACCGGCTACTACAAAACCGGAAAGATCAGAGGGTTCGCGCGGCGGGGAACTGGCACGTCGAAGTTTGAGCAGCCAGTCAATGGCACCATAGGGGCAGGTGCCCAGTCGGTTACGATGGTATGCGCAATCATGGACCCGAAAGCAAAGGTCCTTAAGGGTGTTCAGTTTCGATGTGATCGCCAGGACACTAAGGACCCTAATGAGCTGATCCCGGTTTATGTCAGGACCAAGACATACGCGTCTCCGGGCAACAAACATATGGCGATTGACTTCGACAAAGGAACCGGAACGATCGGAGCTTCAGTTGGTAATGAAGCAGAAAAGCCGTACCCAATTCGTTTTAGTCCGGTGCCAAAGGCCGTTGCGTTTGGGACCGTATGGGAGTTTTGGCTCGATGCGAGCGCGGTGCCTAAAGAAGCATCCCGAGGGTTTAAGATGTCGGCTACTTACATTGACAAGTCGGCTCCTAGCCCTTACATTGATTTCGAAATGGGTCGCGGTAGTGAGAGGATTTTCCGGAAGTCCATCACTTGGAACATCAAGGATGGCTTCGATATGCAAGGAATCTACTTTCAGAATTCGAGCGCCGAGTTTGTCACGGTCTACTTCAAGCTTCAGCAGATGAAGCGCGGAGAATACGAGCGGCTAGTTGGAGTCGTTAACTCTGGGTCAGGCACAAATTCAATAACTCCTAAGCCACCGGCCAACACGACTTCAAAACCACCAACCACAACGACAACAACGCCGAAACCCCCGACCCACCCTTCCCAGCTAAGCGCGGGGACCGTGAAGGGGGATGTTGGAGTTCGGCTACCGGGCAAGGTTGACTATGAGCCCCTTAAGCCAGGCATGGTTCTTCCGCCAAAGACGATGATCGACGTTGATCCCGACTCGTCGGCTACGTTTACATTGCCAAATGGAGCCACTCTGACGCTCCGCGGTGGCACCCAGATGATGGTCGAGGAACTAACGCCATCGGGCGGGCAGGCACGAGTTATGGTGCGGCTGATGTTCGGCGAAATCTTGTATCGCCATACACGGAATGCCGCCGCAAACGTCGTAAAGGGAGACTTTATGATCCGGACAAATACAGCCGTCACCTCATCTCGAGGAACTGAGTTCTCGCTGAAATTTGATCCGGATTCGGGGATGCTCGTGTTGAACTTAACGGACGGACAGGTCGAGTTTGACCCTGGGCATGGGCTGGAGAAGATGGTTCTTGACGCTCCCACCACAGTGACCTTGAGTGCCAAGGGTGGCTAGTTGAGCGTTTAGCCGTAATGCTCGAAAAGGCACTTCTTTATGCCAACCGAGTCCACGACCCGGATTACCTGCCGCACCCAGTACAGGTCATGGAGAACTTGCGTGAGATTGGCAGAGTGACCGACGACGAACTCCTCGCAACAGCTTTGTTACACGACACCCTCGAGTGGGGAAGTGGCGACCTGACGGAACTCAATGAGCAATTTGGCGAGCGCGTCGCGAACCTGGTCAAGCAGCTAACCCGCACTGAGCCCGACAATCCCAAGGATTACAGCCGGAAGGAGCTCTTGAAGCTCCGGCACAAACTCCTCATGGCTGACATAGCCGTCATGAGCGAAGACGCCAAGCAGATCAAACTCGCCGACCGATTAGCGAACCTGCATGAGCGGATCGAAATCGAACCCCCAGAAAAGCTCCGGAAGTACAAAGTCAAGACAAAGGATCTCCTAAGCCACATCGATCGCAAGGTTAACCCGCCGCTTTGGGATGCCATTGAGAAACTATTGACCTAAGAATCGTATTACCAAGAGTATGCGAATACCGACACTACTGTTGGGTGCGATAGGACTGATCCTGTCCGCATGCGCCTCTGTCGACCAGGATCACAAAATGCCAAGCAAACTTCCTCTCGAACCCGGCAAACCCAGCGGCAAGACCGAAAAGCTCTATGTAGCGGCCGGTTGCTTCTGGTGCATCGAAGGGCAGATGGACATGCTGAAGGGCGTAACTACCGCCGTGAGTGGTTATGCTGGCGGCCGAACCAAGAATCCAACCTACAAGGACGTGATGAGCGGCACCACCGGCCATGCCGAGGTCGTTGAAGTGACTTTTGATCCTGGCGTCATTAAAGCCGAGGACATCCTACGCATCTTCTTCGTGAGTCACGACCCAACGCAGCTTAACCGCCAGGGGCCGGATGTAGGCACGCAGTATCGCTCGGCAACGTTCTATCGCAACGACGAAGAAAAGGCTTTGCTGGAGAAGATCAAGGCCGAAATGATCGCCGAGAAGTTATTCCCGGGCAAAATCGTGACTACCATCGAACCGCTAGGCGCCTTTACTCGGGCCGAGGAATACCATCAGAACTACTTCGCCAAGTTCGAGAAGGCGTCCGAATCCGAGAAGGCGCAAATGAACGCTGGCTATTGCAGCTACGTAGTCTCACCCAAGATCATCAAGTTCCGCGAGCAGTTCGCTCACCTCTTGAAAAACTAGGGCGAGTACTGAGTCGCTGGCTTCGCGGCCTTGAACATGTAGAAGTCGTTGTTGCGAAGCTGACCCCAAAGCATGGGTCGCACGTGCCCGTCGGCAAATGCGGTCATGGTTTGCATCCTCAGGTGACCTGGTGTTACCTTGGAACCCATTGTGTTGGAATCCGTACAACCTGGTGGCATCTGATCGGCGGGTGCGGTGGAAGGATACTTGCGACCAGCGATCTTCTTCGCGTCGCATTGGATGAAGCCAGAACCATCAATGCCGCCGACGTACGGATCATTAACATCAATCGGCCAGATTTCCAGCCACGCAACCATGTTCACAACTTCGTCGATTTCGCTGTTATTGCGCCCCCTGTAGTTCCAAGCATTCGCGTTTGCCCCCATCTCCTCACCCATGCCCGTGTTTCGATCAAAGCCTGCCTTCTCAACGGTGTTGATGTTGCCCGTGTAGTTGTAAGAACGGAGCAGGGCCATCGTTCGATACTTGCCATCTTGGAACCGAAGCGAGTTGGGGCTAATCCGCTTTTGGCTATCGCTTGGGCACCGAAAGATTTGATTATTCTTGGCGTACGGCATGACCTGCGCATCTGGCGCGGTTAGGTTCGTATTGCCACCATTCACGGCAGGCTGCCTCATCGCCCATGCCATCCAGCAATCATCATTGTCGCTCGTGTACATCACGCTGGCGAGCGCGATCTGCTTGGCGTTGCTAAGGCACTGGGTTTTCTTCGCCGCTTCACGCGCTTGAGCCAAGACCGGAAAGAGAATCGCCGCCAGAATCGCGATGATTGCGATAACAACCAAAAGTTCGATAAGCGTAAAAGCCCGCTTCATAAGCATATTGTAAGGGAAGACGGGTGAAAGTGGCGAGTTTTGTTAGAAAACCTGTTAGCAGTTTTGCGGGTGGCGGGGAGCGGTAAGCGGGTGGCGGTTAAGACCTAGGTTGACAATCGCCCCTACCGGGCACTTAGGGGTGGAGTGAGTAATCAACTCAACCGACAAAGAACAAAACGGGGGAGAGTAACAAATTCCGTTATGGCGTCGATTTCGTCATTTCGACGCCACCCGCTCCCCGCTACCCGCCACCCGCCAAAACCAAATACAATGTCGGCATGGCAGCGCGGCCTTACGAAACATCGATCCATACCGACTTCAACGACCGGATGGATTACGCCGGATACCTTCAGCTCGACATGGTCCTCGGTGCCCAGAAGCCGCTCAGCGAGCATCACGATGAGATGCTGTTCATCATTCAGCATCAGACCTCCGAGCTCTGGATGAAGTTAATCGTCCACGAACTCACGGCCGCGATCGAACATGTTCAGAAGGACGAACTTGAGCCCTGCTTCAAGATTCTCGCCCGCGTGAAGCACATCCAGCGTATGCTTTTCGAACAGTGGGCTGTGCTTGAGACCCTCACACCAACGGAATACGCGCAATTCCGTGGTGCCCTTGGGCGGGCCAGTGGCTTCCAAAGCGCCTACTATCGCCATATCGAGTTTCTTCTTGGCAACAAAGATCCCCAAGCAATCGGCGTGTTCGAGCACAAGCCCGAGGTTCAAGCTGTCCTCAAAAATGCGCTCGAATCGCGTTCAGTTTACGACGAGTTTCTCGCTTACCTTCATCGCCACGGGCACGCCGTTCCCGACGAATGTATCAATCGTGATTGGTCGCTGCCGTATGTCGAGAATCAGGACCTCATCAAGGTCTTTAAGCGCATCTACGATAACCCGGCTCGGCTCTGGGGGCCATACGAAATGTGCGAAAAGCTTGTGGACGTCGAAGAGCAATTCCTACTGTGGCGCTTCCGGCATATGAAAACGGTTGAGCGCATTATCGGGTTCAAGAAGGGAACCGGAGGATCAAGCGGCGTGAATTTCTTGAAGGCCGCCCTCGACACGAGACTCTTCCCAGAACTCTGGGACGTGCGGACGGAGATCGGCGTTTGAGAGAGCGTTTCTCCAAGGTTCTGTCGCGAGACGAGGTCTATCTCGCCAATCACTCCTTGGGCCGCCCCTTGGACCAAGTTGCGGCAGACGTTCAAGAAGGAATTGAGGCATGGCTCATGGGTATGGACTCTGCGTGGAATCCTTGGATGGCCGAGTTCGGGCGGTTCGAGCGAAACATCAAGTCCTTGATCAACTGGCCGACAGAAGGCGCAGTAGTTCACAAGAACAGCGTTGGTCAGGGTTTGCGCGCGGTGCTCAATGCACTTCCCATTCCGGTTCGTGTCGTTGCCAGCGCGACCGAGTTTGATAGCGTGGACTTCATCCTCCGCGAGTATCAGAAGCGCGGACAGGTCGACGTGCATTGGGTTGAGCCCAGCGCGAGCGAATCCGGCGTTCCGAAGTTCACCGCCGACGATTATCTGAATGCGATCGTTCCCGGCGTGGGCCTCGTCATCATCAGCTTGGTAATTTTCACAACCGGGCAGATTGTCCCCAACGTCGACGAGATCATTGCAAAGGCCCACTCCAATGGTGCTCGAGTCTTTTTGGATACATATCACGCGGCCGGCGTGTACCCGTGGTCGCATCCCGATGCGGACTTTGTCGCTGGCGGCTGCTACAAGTACCTGCGAGGCGGGCCGGGAGCGTGCTGGCTTGCCATCCATTCCAGGAATCTGTCACTTGAGACATTAGACACGGGCTGGTTCGCTAAGGAAGACACTTTTGGGTTTGACAAAAGCGGGCAGAGGGCTAAAGGCGGGAAGGGTTGGTGGGAGTCAACTCCAGCACCACTGCCGCTGTATCAGGCTCGAAGCGGGTTGGAGTTCACGCTGGAGATTGGCGTTGGGGAGATTCGACGCCAAACACTGGACCATCTGCAAAGTCTCCGCGAAGGCTTAGCCCGTTTCGGAGGCTTTCTGCCTCAAATCGATTCCGAATGGGGCGGCTTTGCTCTGCTCCCATGCGATCGTGCGGACGCCCTTGTTCGTTCGCTCAAGGAGCAGAATGTCAACGTGGACGCCCGGCAGGGAATGGTCAGATTCGGGCCGGATATTCTCACAACGGAGTCCGACGTTGCGCGTGCTATCGCTGCGCTGGAGATGTCCACAAGCCTGATCGGCTAGCCCGCGAAGCTCTCAATCGGAGTGCCGAGTCCGGTTGGGTTGTCCGCAGTGAAGATTCGTAGCGGACCTTGCCCCCATGCTGAATAGACTCCGTCTCGCGCCTTGATCATGGCCCCTTCGGGCAAGCCAATCACTTTCTCAGTGGGGTTCGCGGTTACAAACTCATGGAGTCGTTGGTCGCGGGTTTCGCCTTGGTGACCAAGGGGCACGATGCTGGAATAGTGCGGATTGATCTGAAACGGAACGCACCCAAGAGTTTGGAAGGAAGCTGGCTCGATAATCGGCATATCGTTCGTAGTTCGTAAAGTCGGGGCGGCGACGTTGGCGCCCGCACTCCAGCCCATGTAAGGCTTGCCGTTTCGCACTTGCTCTCGAATCCGACTCATTAACCCGGTTTCGTGCAGGTGATAAGTAAGGTGGAATGTGTTGCCGCCGCCGACGAAGATTGCGTCAGCCGATTCAACGCTGGTCGGATCGAGGTGAACACTCGTGATCTCAATACCATGGGGTGCTAGGGCATTCCCAACCCAAGCCGCATACTCGTCCCAACTCAGGCTAACGCCAGCAAAGGGGACCATCGCCGCTGATCGAATTCGCCCGTTCCATTGCGAGAGCAAGTGTTCGATTGCCCAATCGAACGGTTCACCACCCGGCATACGGCTATTGCTGAGAAGATAAAGTTCCACTCGAATATTGTAGAATCTGAGGAGCATCCTTTGGATTTATTCATTCCAGAAGACCTCAAATGCAGGAAAGTCAAAGCAATTTTTAAGAATTCAAAACCCTTTTGCATCTCGTTGCGTAAGAGCCATGTATGAAGTCGAACCCGATGCATCGGTTGCCTGCTTATGATCCCATTTCGGGGCAGCCGCTTATCGTGACCGAGTTGACCTCGGAAGAAAGTGGGATTAGCCTGCGTGGCCGATTCGCCGTTCCCCGATTTGCGAAGCTCACCGACGAGCAAAGCCACTTCCTGGAGACTTTCTTGCGGTGCAGGGGAGTGCTCAGCTCTGTTGAAAAAGAAATGGGCCTGAGTTATCCGACGGTGCGGAACCGGCTAGACCAGTTGCTGAGCGCCCTGGACCTGCCCCCTGCTCCCGAGCCAAAAGAAGACATTGAAGGAAAGCGCCGCATTCTCGACCAACTGGAGAGTGGCGAGATTTCCATCGACGAAGCAAAAGCGAGAATACGAGAAACACGATGAGAGAAGATATTGAACGAATCATGCGCTTGGTTAAAGAGGGCAAGCTTAGCCCCGAAGACGCGACCGAACTCCTGGACGCGATGCAGTCACCAACGTATCAGGAAGAGCCTGTGACGGCAGGAGGAGGAGCTCCTCCGCCCCCGCCTCCACCCCCACCACCACCGGCGCCACCAAGCTTCAGTGGATTCTTTGAGGCCATCGAAAAGATTGGAAAGGACGTGACCAAAGGCATCAACTGGAGTGAGGTTGGAGAGCAACTTCGCAAGGGTGTTCATCAAGGAGCCGAAGCTGTTAAGAAGGCGGCGAGCGATCTCAAAGAGGGCAAGTTCAGCTTCTATGAGGCCGAAATTGGCGAATTCATGCAGCCTCTAGTCGTGCCCGACGGCAAGATCCTGCGGGTCGAAACGATTAGTGGTGACATCAAAATTATCTGCGATCCAACCGAAGCGGGCTCAGTGGCGGCGACCGCTACCTTTCGCGGCGATGACCGGGAAACGCTAAAGCAAAAGCTCAGTGAATTCAGCCTCGTCATTGAGGAGAGTGATCATTTTGTGTTGATCCGCCAGCCGGATCAAGCTGGACTCTCGGTGGATTTCGTCGTCAAACTACCCAACTCAGTTCCGGTGGAAGTTCGATCGACAAGCGGAGATACATCCGTTACCGGAGCCAAGGGTGCAAACAAGGTCAAAGCCACTAGTGGCGATGTGACTCTTTCCCGGCTCGAAGGATCCTTAGAGGTCGAGGGCGTGAGCGGAAACATCGCGATCGATGAGTCTAAACTGTCGCTCCTTAACGTTGAGAACAAGAGCGGCCATGTATCGCTCAAGCACGTTCATGCTGCAACGACTGTTCGAACTGCCAGCGGCGACGTCAAGTTGGAAAAGTGCGGCGGACCTAGCCTATCCATCGACGGAGTCAGTGGCGACATTCAGGTGCAGGTCGATGACCCAGTTCTAGGTTCGGCGAACTTACGGACGGTAAATGGCCTAATCTCTATGGAAGTCCCTGGCAATAGCGACTTCAGATTGCAGGCGTCGGCACTTCGAGGAGAAGTGATTTGTAGCCTTCCCCTTGAAGAGGAAGTGCGTGAAGATCGCCGGGTCACTGGTCGCATGGGTACGGGCACCGGCGCATTGGATATCAGCACAATCAATGGTGATATCCACGTGAGGCTGGTCGACTCGCAATGAGCTACTGGCTCATGAAGTCCGAGCCCGATACCTATGGGATCGATGATTTGATCGCGCAGGAAAGGGGTATGTGGGAAGGGTGTCGTAACTACACGGTGCGTAACTTCTTCAAGAATGATTTCCGCATTGGGGATTTGGCATTCTTCCACCACTCTAATGCGAAGCCATCGGGGGTTATCGGAGTCATGAAGTGCGTTAGCGAACCCTATCCGGATCCAACTCAGTTTGATCCGGAATCGCATTATTACGACCCCAGCTCCAGGCCCGAAAGGCCGCGGTGGCTTGTTGTGGACATGGAGTTTGTACGAAAGTTCGATCGCATCGTCCCTTTGGCGGAACTCAAGGAGCATCCTGTTCTGAAGGACATGTGGGTATGCCGAAAGGGGCAACGGCTCAGCGTGATGCCCGTCACGGAGCATGAGTGGCAGACCCTCCTTGCCCTTCCAGGAATCTAAAAAGGCCCCATGTACAACATGGGGCTGATTGCAAGTTATCTAAGCCTCTCCTCAACTATAGGGTCGATGCCACGAGGGCCACTGACCACTTCTTGATTGACGCGAGTAGCATGCCAGGGAACGAGTCCGGCGGCAGAAACGAGCGGAAATACGAGCTATTGGCCTAGGACCCTAGCGCTGGTTACCTTGGATTCACCCCGAACTTGCTCACCGACGTCTAGCCGGAATCTCTGACCGAACCTCTCAACCTCATAAGTTGATCTGATGTCGCCATTCCACATTGAGCTAACCACCTCATCCCAAACTGATTCCAAAGCCGTGCGTTCATCGTCGGGGATTGGGTCCGAACGTAGCTCAGGCAATCCGATTTTTCGTAGTCCGCATGTGCGGAGTTCGCCACCGGTGGGGACAAGCACCCAGGCTAGCCGAACGCCGTGCTCGGCTTCTTGATTGGGAGATTCTGCTAGCTTCTGACAAAATAGGTCGGCGGTCAGAAGCGTTTCTGAAGCAACATCGAGAACCGCCAGCCCACCGCCTATTCGAGAAATCGCATCAGCGAGATGGGGCATGAATTGGAGATGCCGACGATCTGGGAGCGGTTCCTCGGACACGTACCTGGCCTGAATCAAGCCTTTCGATTGGGCAAGCAAAGGCAGCACTTCAGCCGAGTAAGCGCATGAATCGAACATGACGTCCGGGCGGAAGACGTGGGGGTTACGCTCGCGCCGCAAGGATGCAATGTGCAGCCGGATGTCCGTAAACAAAAGCCCCTCCCGCTTGCCGATGCATGGCGAATATGGGCGATTGTGGGGATTAGCGGCGAGCATTCCGTCCATGATTCTCTCCATGGGTGGAAGTACAGCCTCTGGCAGATAGATCCAATATTCGCACAGTGTTAATGGACCTTTCGACGCTCGTTTACGCCTGATAGCCACCAACCCCACGACGACCAAGATTATGAAAGCCGGTATCAGCCAAGCCACGGTTAGGGGCCAACTCCCGCCATCCACCGCTCGACCAGTTTTTGCTCGGCTTCGCTGAGCATCACCGAACACACGTCGCACAGCCCGGCCTCATTGACCGGGCCTTGGCAGCAGAGCAAGCACGAATTTGTCCTCCGAGCTCGCATGACAATGTCTCGCCGAGTGAGCGCCCAAGCCAATGCCCCACGATTCAGGCCCTCAGAGTTCACTCGGTCCATCTATACCTGAGTGTACACTTCAGCAATGCGCATTGCGACGTTCAACGCCAACTCCATTCGATTGAGGCTTGAAACGATTTTGGAGTGGATGGCGAGTCACAACGCAGATGTCATGGCCATCCAGGAGACAAAGGTCGATGACGACAACTTTCCTCGACTGGCGATCGAAGAATATGGCTATCACGTCGCCTTTCACGGGCAGAAGACCCACTATGGAGTCGCGACGATCAGTAAGATGCCACCGCTCGATGTGAGCTATGGCATTGGCGATTCGGCTTGGCCCGACGACAAGCGTATTCTGTGTGCTACATACGATGGCGTCCGAATTGTGAACACCTATGTTCCAAATGGAACGAAAGTGGGCTCAGACAAATTTGAATACAAGTTGCGATGGTTGGAACGATTCGGCACCCTGCTCGCCTCAGAAATGCGGGCCCATCCTAACACCATTTGGCTCGGCGACATTAATATTGCTCCAAAGCCAGAAGATGTCCACGATAGTCCAAGACTATTGGGTAGCGTTGGGCACCATCCGAGCGAGTTCTCAGTGCTCGAGAAGATCGTTTCTGAACTGGGGCTCACCGATTGCTTTCGCAAGTTCAACCAGGAGGCCGGTCAATTCACTTTCTGGGAGATGTTTCGGCCGCAGATCTTCGAGAGGAATTTAGGATGGCGTATCGACCACATTTATGCCTCGTTCCCAATGGCCGAGCGATGTGTAGGATGCGAAATCGACAAGGGTCCTCGGGCCGGTACTAGGCCGAGCGACCACACGGTCGTCTATGCGGATTTCGATTAAGGCTGGGCAGACTTCTTAGCTGCTTCTTCCTCGGCTTCTGCGACGGAAGTATTCAGCGCTCGCTTACCTTCTTCGAGGCCCTTTTGCAGTTCTCCCATGCCTCGGCCAACGCCTCGCATGAGTTGAGGAATCTTTGCACCGCCAAAGAGAAGCAGGATAACCAAGAAGACAAGGAACCATTCCGAGCCGCCGGGCAATCCAAAAAATGCGAATGAGTTGAAAATAAGCATCGCCTATAAGATTATACGCGCGAAAGGCTCATTTAGCGGCTTGCCGGTGACCCTTGGCCTGTACCGACGAGGTCTTGCATCTTTCCAGATACGGGAACAACGATCCAATCCCGCAACTGACCAAGGACTTCTGGCTTGGTACGGTCGCCGCGCCTCTCGTACTTCACAGCTGCGTTTTGGAGAGCGGGAGTTTCAAACACAAGGACAGTCTTCATAGGATCCTTGATCGACTTGAGCTCTTTCCCGGCAAGGTCGGCATTATATTGAAAAGCCTGCATTTGGCCGTCGATAACGCAACCCCACGGACCTCTATCGGCTGACCATCTAATGGCTGGTGTCGCGCTCTTATCACGAAGTTGGAGGTCGAGGGCGATCAACTCGCTACGCCGCCGTAAGAACTCGGCTCGAACGTCGTCCGCCCAGGTTTCTGCGCCGGGCAGCTTGCCATCGTGGCGATTGGCGTAGTGAAGAATGGAATCCCTCAGCGCGTTGGCCTCAAGCATGCAGCCGGCGATGGGGCGCATGGCGGCTACGCCTTCTTGAATCTTGTTGACCGAGAAAAAGACGGCGGTCAGGCACAGCAGTCCGCAACCTACGGCGATAAAGATGAGCGCCTTGCCAATTACGCTCATTCGCCGTTAACTTCGACCTTAACTCGCTTTCGCTTGGTGTTTCCACCTTCCAATTGAAACTCACCGTCGAGAGTGATCTTAAGAAATTCACGCTTTTCACCAGCGATTGCCATGTCTGAAGTGGGCTTCTTGTAGCTGTACTTGCCCTTAAGATTCCTGCCCGATTGGCTGTCTTCCCAAAGGAGAACGGTGTCAACCGCGTTCTTCACTTCAGAGATCCTCTTGCCGCTCAGTTCTTCGTTAAAAACAAAGGCGTGGGTTTTGCCCCCAGATACGCGACAACCCCAAACGCCATCGACTTCGCTCAGCTTTACGTCGATGCCAATGCGACTGGCTTCTTCGATGTCACCATCTTCAAGCTTACTTCGCTCTTCTTTGAAGTATTTCTTGGTTGCATCTTGCCAAGAACCAGCAGGAGGCAATTTGCCATCGTTTTCCGAGGCGTATCGCTTTATTGAGGCTCTTGCTGCCTGCAAATCCACTCCACAAGCCACCATATTAATCGCTTGGCCAGCTACCCCTTGAAAGGCCCTTACCCCGAAGAATCCACCTAAAACGCAAAGCAGGATACAAAACCCCGCTAGACCGAGGATGACCCAAAGGAGGGTGTTCTTACCCCTTGTTGGTTCTGCATAGCCCATGACATTGTTAGTTTACGCGAATGCGTTGCGGTGCGTGACAGGGTAGGGCAAGAGGACCAGAGGCCCGACCCGCTTGCAAAATCCTTGAGCCGATCATTTGGTACCCTCAACGAAATGATTGAACTGGCTGGGCAAGCGCTTTCAATGTCGCAAATCCTTTCTGTTGGGAAAGGAGTCGATCATGTCGCTCTCAGCAAGACGGCACTTCCTCGGGTCGATGGGGCGCGGCGCGCAGTCGAGCAAGTCTTAGCAGAGGGGAGGGTTGTCTATGGAATCAACACTGGCTTCGGAAAGCTCTCGGACGTTGAGATTCCTGCAGATCAAGTGCAGCAACTCCAGACAAATCTCGTTCGTTCGCATGCTTGCGGCTTTGGAGAGCCGCTCGATGATGATGAAGCCCGAATCCTCATGCTACTCCGGGCAAATGTTATTGCAAAGGGGAATAGCGGGGCGCGCCGCGAGGTTGTTGACCTCCTCTGCGAGATGATCACCGCTAATCTGGTGCCCTGGGTACCGAGTCGAGGCTCAGTGGGGGCGAGCGGAGACCTGGCGCCACTCGCGCATCTGGCCCAGGTGCTCATTGGCGAAGGCAAGGCCAAGATTGGTGCGGGGAGTTGGATGCCTGGCGGAGAAGCGCTACGGTCGGTGGGCCTCGAGCCGATCACCCTTGAGGCCAAAGAGGGGCTGGCTTTGCTGAATGGAACACAGGCCATTGGCGCGGTCGGGTTAGTCGCTCTCGGAAGGGCCAAGTCCTTGGTAGAGTGGGCTACTGTCGCTGGTGCAATGTCGTTGGAGGCTCTCTTAGGTACCCCAGCAGCCTTCGATTCTCGGATTCACGAGGCGCGTGCTCACGCGGGCCAGAAATTGGTTGCGAGCAAACTGATCGAGTTGCTCGAGGGAAGCGAGATTAGAGAGTCGCACCGGGATAATGATCCGCGAGTTCAAGATGCCTATTGCCTACGTTGCATGCCTCAAGTCCATGGGCCGGTTGTCGACAATCTGAACTCGGCGATCAAGACCTTTGAGGTCGAATCCGGGGCCGCGACCGACAATCCCCTTGTCTTCGCAGAGCAAGGCGACATAATCTCGGGCGGCAATTTTCATGGCGCGCCTCTGGCGCTTGCGCTGGACAATGCGAGCGTCGCGCTGACTATGCTCCTCAGCATTACAGAGAGGCGGATAGACCGGCTACTCAATCCTGACCTTAGCGATGGATTGCCGCCATTCCTGGCCCACAATCCCGGCCTCGAATCAGGGTTCATGATCGCCCATGTCGCGGCTGTTGCGGCCTTGAATGAAGCGAGGGTTCTCTCCCACCCAGCTTGTGTCGACAATTGTACGACGTCAGCGAGCAAGGAAGATCATGTTTCGATGGGCATGACCAGTGCCCTAAAGTTCAAGCAAATCGTTGCGCTTGCCGCGCATATTGTCGCAACGGAGCTCGTCACAGCTGCCCAGGGCTTGGAGTTTCGTCGGCCGCTCAAGGCCGGTAATGGCGTCGAAGAAGCCTACACGTGGGTAAGGGCGCTCGTCCCGCCAACGCTACAAGATGAGCCGCTCGGCGAACCCATCAGCCGCGTAGCGAAGGCGCTGCTGAAGAACTGACCCACCGACTGACCGTCGCACCGACCCACTATAATTAATACTATGCCGACAACAGCGATTCGAGCTCCACGGGGCAATCAACTGAGTTGCCAAGGCTGGCACCAAGAGGCCGCAATGCGGATGCTGATGAACAACCTTGACCCCGAGGTTGCCGAGCGTCCCGACGATCTCGTGGTCTACGGCGGCACGGGTAAAGCAATTCGGTCTTGGGAAGCCTTCGACGCCACAATACGTACGCTCAAGAGTCTCAAAAACGATGAAACTCTGCTGATCCAAAGCGGCAAGCCAGTCGGCGTGTTCCGAACTCACGATGAAGCCCCGCGAGTACTTCTCGCGAACTCAAACCTTGTGGGCCGCTGGTCGAACTGGGAAGTCTTTCGAGAGCTCGAGCAAAAGGGCCTGATGATGTACGGCCAGATGACCGCCGGCTCATGGATTTACATTGGTTCTCAGGGCATTGTCCAAGGCACATTTGAAACCTTCGCGGCCTGCGCTGACCAGCATTTTGATGGCTCGCTCGAAGGGAAGTTGGTGGTCTCTGGCGGCATGGGAGGCATGGGTGGTGCTCAGCCTCTCGCGGCTGTTCTCAACGGGGCCAGCTTCCTGGGCATCGATGTTGATCCATCTCGAATTGAAAAGAGATTGCAGACTGGCTACTGCGACCATATCGCGTGGACACTTGACGAAGCCCTTGCAATCCTCAAGGATCGGCCCGCGCAAAGCGTCGGCTTGGTGGGTAACTGTGCCGAAATTTTGCCCGAAATGGTTCGCCGGGGCATCGTTCCTGATGTTCTGACCGATCAAACCAGCGCCCATGATCCTTTGGTTGGCTATGTCCCTGTCGGCTTCGATCTTGCCGCGGCCGCTGAGCTTCGCCAAAGCAATCCCGAGGAATATGTCCGGCGTAGCGTCGCAAGCATGGGTGTTCACGTGCAGGCAATGCTTGATCTGCAAAAGGCCGGGGCGATCACCTTCGACTACGGCAACAACATTCGCGCCAACGCGGTCGACGCCGGTGTCGCAAATGCCTACAACATCCCTGGCTTCGTGCCCGAGTACATTCGCCCGCTCTTCTGCGAAGGCAAGGGGCCGTTCCGTTGGGTCGCGTTGAGTGGCGATCCCGAAGATATTGATCGAACCGATCGCCTCGCCATGGAGATGTTCCCCCACAACGCGGCGCTCCAGCGGTGGTTTGGGCTCGCCAAATCCCGCATTCATTTCCAAGGTCTGCCCGCCCGAATCTGCTGGCTCGGCTATGGCGAGCGGGCCGAGTTTGGTCTCGCCATGAACCAATTGGTTAAGAGAGGCGAGGTTAAGGCACCGATCGTCATTGGTCGCGATCACCTTGATTGCGGCTCAGTCGCCTCTCCAAACCGAGAAACTGAAGCCATGAAGGACGGCACTGATGCCGTTGCCGACTGGGCCCTGCTGAATGCCATGGTGAACACGGCGGCGGGTGCAAGTTGGGTTAGCCTTCACAATGGCGGCGGCGTGGGAATTGGTTACTCGCAGCACGCCGGCATGGTCGTTGTGGCGGATGGCACTGAAATGATGGATCGCCGTCTAGAGCGCGTTCTGACCTGCGACCCTGGCATGGGTGTTATTCGCCACGTTGATGCTGGCTATCCTGAAGCCGACGAAACTGCGAAGGCCAAAGGCGTTCGCGTCCCGATGCAGGAAGGATAATGCACCACGATCCCCACTGGCCCCGAGCGGGGGAATGGCTGAAGTCGTCTTCTGAAAACGCAATTGTACAGGTGCAAGGCGTTCCACTCAATAAGAGCATCACACCTGGGCACTGCGACGAAGCCCCTGCTGCCGTGCGGGATGCTCTGATGTACTACAGCCTTGCCGACGTTGAGTACTTTTCGAGCCTAGATGAGTTTGGAGTGCGCGACCTCGGCGACAGTTTGGACATCGAGCCATACGAGCTTCCGACGATTTTGCTCGGAGGAGACAACGGGGTCACCTATCACGGCGTTCACGCCATGGGTTTGCCGCTCGATCGCATTGGGCTGATCACGCTCGACGCGCATTTTGATCTGCGCCATCTCGACAACGGACTTCATAACGGAAATCCTATCAGTGCACTCCTTCGCGATGGAATGCCGGGCAAGAACATCACTCAATTGGGAATCCAGAGTTTCGCCAATTCCCCCGCCTATGCAAATGTCGCCGCCGAGGCCGGAATCAACGTGGTCACCATCGATGACCTCTACTATCAACAGATCGTCCCGACACTGAAGGAGGCGTTAGACGGAACTGACGTAGAAGCCTTCTATATCGATCTAGACATTGATGTTCTCGATCGCGCTCACTGCCCCGGAGCACCCGGTGCGCGGCCCGGTGGAATGCGCCCCGAAGAAGTTTTCGATTTCGCATATTTTGTTGGGCTCGAGCCGAGAGTCCGAGCCATGGACATCGTTGAATTTGACCCACGACTCGACATTAACAAGGTCACGGCATTGACATGCGCTAAGGCCATGCTGTTCTTCATATCGGGAGTCAGCAAGCGCAATGACTGAGATCGCCGTCGTTCACTGCGGACAGCTTGTCCCGGTATCTGGGCCCATTGTCGAAGATGGGGCCTTCGTCATTCGGGGCGGCAAAGTCGATTGGGTGGGGAAGACCGATGAAGTGCCGAAGGGCTTAGAGGAGTTCGATGCCCAAGGCATGGTGGTGACCCCGGGTCTCGTCGACGCGCACACGCACACAGTCTTTGCGGGCAACCGGCTCGATGAATTCGAGTGGCGGTCGAAGGGCGCGACTTACCAAGAGATCGCAGAAAATGGCGGCGGTATACGCTCGACGATGAATGCGACGCGTGATTGCGAAGACCTGAAGACTCAAGTCAAGAAGCATCAACTCAGGCTCGTTCGCAATGGCACGACGACTTTTGAGACTAAGACCGGTTACGGTCTAAAACCGGAATTAGAACTGCAACACCTGGAAGTCGCCGACGCCGGAGTCGCCACGGTGAAGAAGACCTTTCTCGGTGCCCATGCGCTGCCGCCAGAATTTGAAGGCAATCTCGAGGGATACATCAATGCGCTCATTGAGATACTCCCAGAGGCAAAAAAGCTGGGCGCTAGCGCGGTTGATGCATTCATCGAAGCTGGCTACTTCACCCCCGAAGTCACCCGCCTTTACCTGCAAACGGCCAAGAAACTCGGCATGGAGGTTCACCTGCACGTGGATCAGCTTGGTCCACAGAAGGGAGCTCAGTTCGCGGCCGAAATGAAGGCGACCACGGCTGATCATCTTGAGTACACCGATGAAGAGGGCATTCGCGCGCTTTTCGTGGCTGGTGTAACTCCTGTGTTGCTTCCAGCATCGGTTTATGGTTTGGGAAAGACGAAGTACCCTGATGCCAAGGCAATGATGAAAGCTGGCCTCCCCTTCTGCCTCGCCACGGATTACAACCCAGGCAGCTCGCCGACACCGAGCCTTCCGTTTGTGATGGGACTCGCGTGCCGGTACATGGGCATGACGCCCGCCCAAGCCCTAGTCGCCTGCACTTCGATCCCAAGTCAAACCCTTGGATTGGGTGACCGAAAGGGCTCAATCTCACCGGGTTTTGACGCCGATTTTGTGATCTGGCCGTATAAGGATTACCGCGAGATCGCGTACTGGATTGGAGATGTGATGCCAGAGCGCGTCGCGATTGCCGGAGAGTTCATCTAAGTTTCATGCAGCATCTTCGCCGAGCCGAGCGCCACAAACGCAAGCGCGCCAGTGTGCGCATTGCGCGGTTTTCTCGGTATTTGAGTCCGAAGTACCACTGGCGAAAACTCGTCGAGGATGTGAAGTCGGCAAAAGCTGGCCTCAGTATGTGGCAACTCGATAAGGCTAAGTCAGAAGGTGAACTAAGGAAGGCGATCCGAGGGAAGTTGTTCGCGACTTTCCTGGCCGGAACGCCGATCGCCGGCTTTGGAGCGCCAATTGGTTACGGTATTCAAATTGCAACTGGAAACCCGCTGATCGGAATCTACTCAGGCGTTCTCCTCGCCAACTGCCTCGGACTACTCGCGTTTCAGGTGGTATGGGCGACCACCAATCGGGCATTCTATGCACGCCGACACTACGGCCTCATGGCCCGCTGGAAGGCAATGCTCGAGGATCTTTGGCCCATGCAGTGGCAGAGTATCAAGATTGCGCTCGTGATGAACCTCTTTTTGCTTCCGCTCACGTGGATCATTGCCGCGGTGATGACGTGGCTTTTCCCTCAGGGGATTCGATACATTCCCCTTGGGCTGGTCGTGAGCGGAGCCGAAGCCGTGTTTATCCAGACAACAACTTTGCGGTTACTCGGTGATCTTTACGAGCGACACGCTAGAGTGCTGGCACGGAAGTACTCGCCGACTCTCGATCAAGCGATAGAAGAGTGCTGACGATATCGTTGGCGGCGTTGGGAAGACCGAAAGACCGCGCCTTCGCTCTCATGGCGGCGAGTTTTTCTGGGTGATCGAGAAGGTCACGCGCGACACTGACCAATTGGTCAATGTTTGATGCCTCGGCCCCAGCCCCTTCTTTTACCAAGAACTCGGCATTGCCTTCTTCTTGTCCGGGAATGAGAAATGGATGGAAGACGAGCATTGGGCATCCTACAGCGAGGCATTCGCTCGTCGTAAGTCCCCCAGGCTTACTGATCAGAAATTCGCTTGCCTGCATTCGCAAAGCCATCTCCTCTTGGCTGATGTGGCCGCGTACCTTGACCGAGACTTTGCTGTTAAACGGCATCTTCTTCACCCGCTTCTCGATATCTCGGCGTCGTGCTTCGTTCCTGCCGCAAATGACCTCCAGATGGACCTCTCGGTCGAGCGAGAACAGCGCCCGTAGTGCTGCGGCAAAGGGCCCACCCCCAATTCCGCCACTGGTGATCGTAATGATCTTCGCGCCGGGCTTGCAGCCCAGGCTCTTCTGGATGTCATCGGGCTTAAAGGTCTTTGAAAAAACTGGATGGATTGGGATGCCGGTGATCGTGGTGATTTCGGCAGAACCCGGCTGGCGATCATCGAGGATCTTCTTTGACCATTCACTTGGCACAAAGAAGTGGTCTGGTTCGCCGCGGAGCCACATCAGGTGGGGATAGAGGTCGGTCACGACGATGGCCATCTTGAAGCCGAACTCCTTGCGAAGCTCTGCTAGGCGTGGTTGGGGCAGGCTGTGCGTACAGACCACCCAATCCGGTTTCTCTTCGGACAAGAGCTTTCGCAGCTTAAACAGAAACCCATAGTCCATCCGAGTCTGCACTTTGTACGATATGTTGGGCTCATCACTAACCTTGTAAAGCACTCCCCACGAAGAAGGAGCCCTGCGAACCACCATTTCGTAGCCGCCGCCGTACCACATCTGAAACGGCTTGGGCGCATATTTCAGAGCGTCGACATAGCGCCCATGGATACCCCGCTCCTTACAAACGGCTTCAATTGCTTTGGCCGCACTAATGTGTCCGTTCCCGGTGCTTGCAGAGAGGATGAGGATTCTCATACTTGTGCTTTCTTGGCCTCCATTTTATCGGCTCTACGCAAAAGCAATTTGAAGAGCCTCGTTCGATGTTGGCGCTGCAGGAAGATCGCGTACACGTTTAAGTACCCGATCACTAGCATGGCGAGGAGCCCGAGCCAATATGGCTTCGAAAGAAAAACCCAGGCAAAGGGAAGATGCTCCAAGATGCCGAGAAGATGCACGGTTTCGCTTGTTCGCGTTCCCTTTTCAAACTCATCGAGTTGCTCAGCCGTTGGGTTTTTAAGGTAATTCGGCGCCTGTTCCTTTGCCTCCTCGGTTGCCCCAGATTCGATAAGGCCAGTGAGCCAGTAAACGAAGACCCGATAGCTATTGACTCCGATTCGGTCGTAAAACTTCTCGCTCTCAAAGCCAAGGGGGCGGAAATACCAGTGCACAAGTTCCTTTCGCGTACGAAGATAAGGGGGCTCAAGGTCGGCGGGGCCATCGGTCAGAGCTTCGGGATGGCTCAGCCACTCTTCCAGTAATCCGCGCTTGTAGCGTTCAATCGGGACGATCAAGAAGTGGTGTGCCGTAATCAGCATGGCAAAAAAGGCCAGAGCGGGGAAGTTCCCAACTTGGCAGATCACGGCGAGCCCGAAGTAGATGAGGGCGCACATCGCATTCACCACCTCGCTGTACTGTCCACGGAGGATTCGCTTGAGAACGTACGCTCGTGGCAGGCGATCTTCAGGCGAAAATCGCTCTACGGGGGGCTCATGAAACACCGATGCGAGCTGACGATCGATCCAGCGAATTCCCGTTAGTTCGTAAATGCGTCCGCTCCTCTCCCAAGGGAAAAGGCGTAGATACCAACGGATGAATGCAGGGAAGAGGCCACGCATTAGGACGGAAACGGCAGACTCGGTTCAGGTTGAGACGATTCCGTAGGCTCAAAAGCCCCGCGCAAATCGCACCAGTGCACAAGTTCAAGCCGCCCGTCTAGGTGTTCGACCAGCGCAGAGCAATGCTTCATCCAATCCCCTGTGTTGATATAAAGGGCGCCAGCTTCGTGCTCGCGGAACTCAGGCTTATGAATATGTCCGCACACCACGCCGTCGTACCCGGCGTTCTTCGCGTCCACCGTAATGCGGTCGTCGAAGTTCGTGAAGTATTGAATAAAGTCCTTGACGCGCTTCTTGGCGAGGCCACTAAAGTCGCTCGGTGGCCGTCCAAATCGCTTGGCCCAGCGGTTCCAAAACACGTTATAACCGCCTAGCCCCTCGTGCACCCACGCACCCAGGTAGGCGAGCCATTTCAGCGTCGTCACGCTTCGATCCAGGTAGTCACCATGAATCACCCAAAGCCGCTTGCCTTCGAGCGTCGTATGAACAAACTCGTGTTCGACGTGGATATTGCCAAACCCGATTCCATTGAGTCGCCGAAACTCGCTATCGTGGTTGCCAGGAGTTAAATAGACTTCTGTGCCGCGCCGCGCTTTGTCGAAAATGCTACTAACGATGTCGGTGTGCTCCTGCCGCCACTTGCCCTTCTTGCGGCTCACCCACATATCCATAATGTCGCCAACCAGATACAAGTGCTCGCAATCCGTATTCACCAGAAAGGTTTGGATGGCTTCGGCATTGCAAGTCACCGATCCCAAGTGGAGATCGGAAATGAATACGGCACGAAACTGAAGGCGATTCGGGAGCATTTCCCCTTTGCAAAGACCGACGTAGCGTACCCCGCGCTCGTTGCAAGTCCTAGTCCGGGGGATAGGCTGAAGCCCATCCAGTGTGGGTTGGCGTCCCGTCAGGCTAAAGCCTAACCTCCATTTGACAGGCTGAGCCTATCCTCCGGTTGGGGGAAGTACAATTGACCCTGAACAATGTCGTTCGGTCGCGCCATCATTCTCAAAACCGCCGCCCTCAAGCCCATCGAGCGCTTGGTCCGGCGGTCGTTCCTTTTTAGAGGCGTCGTCAAGCGGTTCATTGCCGGCGATACGCTTGCCGAGGCAATGCAAGTGGCCGAAGAGCTTGCTGCAAGGGGCATGAACATCTCGCTGGACTATTTGGGCGAGAACACAACCAAACGCGAAGAGGCCGAGCAGGCAACTTCGATGTTTATGGAGATCGTTCGTGCGATCGCCGCTAGTCCCCACCGAGACAAGATTAACATTAGCATCAAACTCACTCAATGCGGACTAGACATTGACCCCGCATGGGCAGAGGACAATTACCGCCGGCTCCTTTGGCTCGCCGCCGAGAGCAACACGTTTGTGCGCGTCGATATGGAGTCGACCGACTACACAGAGCGGACCGTTAGCCTCATCGAAAGAGTCTTTCAGGATTTCAAGAACACTGGTACCGTTCTGCAAAGCTATCTCAAGCGCTCCATGGACGACACCCGCCGGATGATCACCCTTGGCGCCCGCGTTCGTGTGGTCAAAGGAGCCTATCTCGAACCCGAACAACTGACCGTCCCCGATAAGGCCGCCACGGACAGGCAGTATGTCGAGATGGCGAAGCTCCTGATGCAAGAAGGGAATTACCCTGCCATTGCAACGCATGACGAGAAGATCATTTTGGAACTTAAACAGTGGGCCGCCGAACAGGGAATCGGCAAGGAGAAGTTTGAATGGCAGATGCTCTATGGCATTCGCCGGGACCTGCAGTCATCGCTCCACGAGGAGGGCTATAACGTTCGCGTTTATATTCCGTTTGGCGACAGCTGGTATCCGTATTTCACAAGACGCCTCGCCGAGCGTCCCGCAAACATGTGGTTCATTGTGAAAGCGATGTTTCGCAAGTGACACAAATACGATTTGTCGCCCAGCCGAATCAGGCATCGAGTGTGATGCGCCCAGCGGTCAAGTTAACTCAGTCGATCTCAAGCGACTGAAAGCGCTTTTCGGTGATGCTGAATTCCTCGCTCAGAATCGTGTATGCCGTATGGATGCTGCGCTGAATTCGTATCGCCCGAGTGTGCTCTTCGCTCCCGGTCGTGAATTGTTCGGGCTTAGACTTTTCGCGAAGCTCCTCGTAGGCCTTTTTCACTGTTTGCAGGCTCGCGCCTTCGGCTACATCGAGGATCCGGCGAGCATGTGCGGCGTCGCGAACGATCACCTTAGGGGTGGTCGTTGGTTCGGGACGGGGTGAAATGGAATCAAGTTCGTCACGCGCATCCAGAATCTCGACGGAGTTGATTCGCTCCCACTGCTGATTAACGTATCCCTTGATGATTCCGACCGCGCGCTGGAACTCACTCATGCTCTTGATTATACGTTGGTGGCCCTAGAAGCGAAAGTGGACGCCAAAGGCTAACAATTTGCTACCGCGATCGACTCGAAACTGACCTGTGAGACTAAGCTTGTCGTCGATTGGCATCTCGACCTCAGCACGCAAGTGGTCGGTTCGGGCTTGAAGCGCCCGCGCATAACCGAGTTTGAACTCTGGGGTTCGCTCGTTCTTACGGTAGGCGAACTCCAGGTCCAGCACGTCTTCATCTTCATCAAGAGGGGATGATCCTCGGCGCAGACCGGCGTATTCGAAGAGAACCCGAAAGTCGCGCCAAGAGGCGGCAGCGTCGAGCCCAAACAGCAAATCGTAGCCCCTGCCGAGGCCAGGTGCTTCTTCGGGACGACGGATAGCGGCCAGCGAAGTACCGCTGGCGGCAAGATGGTGGCCTGACCCAAAACTAAGGCCAACCTTGCCGCCGACGCGCCCAATGACTCCGCGTGAACGACTACCCCCGTCGTCAATAGCTGCGATGGTAATGGGAAGGTTATCGATGAGCAAATTTGTGTTGAACTCGCCGCCAAGGCCATATTCACGAATAAGCCATCCGCGGCCAAACTTTGTATCCAAGTGCCCAAGTCGCCACACGCCTGGCAGTTCGACATAGAAGTGCTCAAGTTGATTACTAGAATTGTCGCTTGGAATCCTGGTGAACCGCTCACTGAGGCTCAAGCGGTAGAAGCCTTCGAAGATCATGGCGAGGCGCACTGTACTGATCCTGGCAAACGGATCAAAGAGTCTGGGCCGAACATCTCCTTCGCTGGAATGAACCTGCATTCTCAGGTCGGTGTAGATACTGAAGTCAGGCATTTGCGCGTGAGCAAGGGCGCAAGCAAAGAGCATGGAAAGGGCGATGGCGCGCATTAGTCGTATAGTCGCCCGATGTGCGAGGCCAGTTCAGAGAAGGGCACGGCCCTTTGATCTCCCGATTCAAGATAGCGAACCGTCGCGTTTCCGCTGGCCAATTCGTCGTCGCCGATGATCACCGCTGCTTCCGCTTTCATGGCATCTGCTTGCTTCATTTGTCGTCGCAAGTCCTTACCATCGACGTCGCATTGCGCGCTGACGTCCTTGCTACGAAGGAGGCGACAAATTCTTGAGACTTCCGACCGTGCCGATTCCGTTGCCGCGACGACGTAAGCTTGGATCGACTCGCCAGAGTTGAACCTCAAGCTCTCGAGTACGAGGGCAAGCCGCTCGATGCCCATACCAAAGCCGACCGCTGGCGTATCGGGACCGCCGAGAGCCCTCACGAGGCCGTCATAACGACCGCCGCCACAAAGCGCGCTTTGCGCTCCCAGTTGATCACTGAGAACCTCGAACACGGTGTCGGTGTAGTAGTCCAGTCCTCTGACGATCTCTGGACGGACCTCAAAGGGAATGTCAATGTCGGCGAGGATGCCGCAAAGGGTGTCGAACCTCATTCGGCTCTCGTCCTCGAGATAGTCTAGAATCGATGGCGCCGCCTTCATGACCTCGATGGCTTTTGGATCCTTGCTGTCGAGCAGACGCAGAGGGTTCTTTTCAGCCCTGGCCCGTTCATCAGCCTCAAGGTCTGCAAGGTAGCCAGCGGCATGACTCAAAACAGCTTGGCGATAGGAAGACCGAGTTGCTTCTCGACCAATGGAATTTACGGATACCTTGACATCTGAAATCCCGATCATATTCAGGAACCGGTAGGCCACTTCAATCACTTCGGCATCTGCTTGTGGAGACGCTGAGCCCAAACACTCGATGCCAAACTGATGGTGCTGGCGATAGCGGCCCTTCTGCGGACGTTCGTAGCGAAAGACGGGCGTTTGGTACCAAAGGCGAGTGGTCTGACCCTGTCCTCCTAAGCCATGTTCGAGGTATGCCCGGACCGCTGGAGCGGTGCCTTCCGCCTTTAGAGTGATGCTACGGCCACCCTTGTCGGTGAACTCATACATTTGTTTGGTGACGATGTCGCTGGTCTCACCCGACGTGCGTTTGAAGAGTTCCGTATCCTCGAAAGCGGGCGTCCTTACTTCGCCGTAGCCGTAAAGCCCCACAACATGGCGAAAATAGCCTTCCAGGTCACGCCAAACAACTGCCTCGTTGGGCAAGATGTCGTGGGTGCCGCGGGGAGCCTGATACTTCATGGAACGATAGAGTTTAGCCGTTCAGAGATCGGGGTTGAAGTACTTCTCGCGAAGTTCGGTCATGGCGCTAGCCGGCAATGACAATGGCTCCCCAATCTTGTTCGCGCGGTAGATCGCCGCTGCGACCCGCTCCAGCGTGTCCATGCGAGCAAACGCATCTTCTAGAGTTTTCCCGAGGGTAACGGCACCATGGTTTTGGAGCAAGAAGGTCTTGTGCTTCGTCAGATAGGGTCGAATCGCATCTCGCATCGCGGTCGTCCCCGGCATCGCAAAAGGAACCATGGCGATTCGCCCCAAGAAAACAGCCGCCTCTGGCAAGAGGTTCTCCGGAATGGGCTCGCCCGCGAGGGCGAACGCGGTAGCGTACGGCGGATGGGCATGGACGACGGCCAAGCAATCTGGTCGACCATCATAGCACTCAAGATGCAGTTGAACTTCGCTGCTGGGCCGACCCTCGCCAAGCGACCGCCCTTGACGGTCGATCAGCACGATTTCTGCTGGGGTCAGTTCTCCCTTGTTGCGGCCCGCTGGCGTGCACAATAGCGTTGTGGTGTCGAGTCGCCAAGAAACATTGCCCTCGGCGGCACCTATGTGGCCGCGGCCCCAAAGAAGGTGTCCGATTCGGCAAATTTCAGACCTGGCAATGGCCTCATCCATCAGGGATCATTATGGGCGATCTGCCATAATTCGGCAATGAAGCCGACGCGATCCGTGAACTGGGACAAGGTTGGTGGAACTGCGAGCAGTCTGTGTGCAGTTCATTGCATCCTCACCGGCTTGGCAATGGGCTTCATTTCTTCTTTTGGACTAGAGTTTATTGCATCCGATGCTCTTGAACTCGCCTTTTTTGTGATCGCCATACTCGCTGGTGCCCTTGCAATAAGGAACGGCCTTCGGAAGCACGGCGACTGGAGACTAGCGCCCCTTTTTGTGGCCGGCATGGGCCTCCTTATCGTGCGTCATGTCTTTTTTGGGCATCCGCATGCTCACGCCGATGAAGGATTCCATGCTGTTCCGCCTGCGGCGACGTGGATGTCGGTCGTCGGTGCGATTTGTCTGATCGTGTTCCACGTCTGGAACTCCCTCAAATCGCACCGCGATTGTAGTTGTTGCCAACGTTAGCCGTCGGTTTCGCCAAAGTTCGCAATGGCGACGTCGATGTCGGCCGCGTCGACTTCACCGGAGCCATCGAGGTCGGCGTCGATATCGTATCCCGGTTGATTCGCCACGCCGCCGAAGCCAGCGATCACCTGGTCGATATCGGCTGCGTCAACTTCGCCCGAATGATCTGCATCACCGTTCTTCAGGCCACCCAAAGTGACGTTATTGGTACCTGCCGCCAATAGGAATTGTCCCCAGGTCTTCGAAAGCCAGGTTCGTCCACGAACGCGCACGCGGGTCCAGCCATCAATTGGTGTGGAGCAAGTGAACGTCCCGCTACC
Source organism: Chthonomonas sp. (assembly GCA_016788585.1). GTDB lineage: Bacteria > Armatimonadota > Fimbriimonadia > Fimbriimonadales > Fimbriimonadaceae > JAFLBD01. The sequence goes on from JAEURP010000007.1 coordinate 182,247, forward strand.
GTTGAGCGGCACATTTGGAATCGAATCCAGGATACTTCCACTATTTGTAACCAATTCAACTTTGACCACCTCGTTCGCGACATTTCCAATGAAGTCGCCAAGCGATACCGTCCCTGTGATTGTTACGTGGTTCGAAAGGAAGGTCAAGTCACCATAAGCTTGCGCGTGGTGAAAACCGCCCGTGCTGTTGATACCGGCCGCCGTGTAGAAGCGATAGGTTCCGCTAAGCATCGTTCTATTGAAGCCGAAGGGGCCAAGGCCACCAGGGCCAAAAAGTGACGTGTCCCAAATGGTCCATGTAAATCCGTCCCAGCGCCTCAAGGTCACTTCGCCTCCGTAGTTAACGGAGGATGAGACTGTACCATTCAGTGAGTAGCGTCGAGGTCGGGCGAGCGTGAACTCAAACTGGTGCGAGTTTCCGGAAGTCGTTGAATAAGCCGCTGAAACTCCGGCTCCCGTGGCATTGGCCAACAAGTTAGTGGTGTTTGTGCTGGTGATGGTGGAGAGATTATTGAGCGGGCCGATTGTGTAATAGCTTTGATAGAGATCAATGTCTACTCCAGCGGTATAGGGTGTGCCCGGATTGCCGGGCAGGCTACCGGACGTGCTCCCCTCGTAGTGCAACTCATCCATATCGGTTGCAAGCAGGTCTCCCTGATCAAACACATCAGAACCAGTGTGCGAATCGGCTCCGGCTCCATAGACATAGTTGTAATTCATGTGGGACGCGCGACTAGTCAGCGTTTGTGCAGTCGCCAAAGAATGCCCCGCAAGAAGACAGCCGAAAAGAGAGTAGATTCTTAAACTCATGGTCGTTCTAAATTGCACCTCAGAAGTCCAGTATAGAGCAAGCATGGAACTATTCCAAGCTTTTGGCTCACGTATTCGCTTCCCGGATGCCGATCCTGATCCGATTAACTAGTTTTCAGTCGCGCCAAAGTTCAGAATTGCGACGTCGATATCGCTAGCGTCGACTTCCGTCGAGCCATCCAAATCAGCCGGCCTGAAGTACGGGCCACTTCCCGTGTTTTCGCCGAAGTGCTGAATGACCAGATCGATGTCCGCCGCATCGACTTCGTTGGATCCATCGACATCTCCGTTCATTAATGTAATGGCAGTAGTATTGTTGACCCCGTCGACGAGGTTGTACCAAACCGTATTGTGAGCAACCCAGGTAAGCCCACGAACGCGTAGCCAATGCCAACCAGCAAGAGCCGTAGTAACCGAAAAATTTCCGCTTGCATCCAGAGGAACATTGGTGATAGTGTCCACAACGCCAAAATTGTTCTTAAGCTGGACCGTGATCGTCTCATTACTCATTGAAGGCAGATAATCGCCCAAAGTAACCCGACCGTTAATCACTACAGGCGAGGGAAGTATCTGTAAGTTGTAATCTGCGTGAGCAGACCGAGAGTCGTCGAAGGCATTTGCGCCCGAAGATGAAGCTAACTTGTAGTTGCCAAGCGGCATTGTGCCGGCCCAATTAAAATTGCCAACAGAGCCGGGCAGAAAAAGCGACGTTTGGAAAATCCCCCACGTAAATCCGTCCCACTTGCGGACCGTAACATCAGCAAATCCCCCGCCTACCTGCGCGGCGTTACCGGTCATAGAATACCGCCGCGGTCGAGCAAGCGTGAACTGAAGTTCGGTCAGATTTCCAGGGTTATTCGAATACATCAACGCTGATCCGAAGCCCGAAACATTGCCAGTACATTGAGTATTGTGAACCGACGAAAGACCCGTAAAACTGGGCAGGGCGCCTGTAATCTGTGTTGTAAAGGAAAGATCACAAGATGATTCAGCAAAATATGGTCGGGGAGGGTCTCCGGGAAGAGTGCCAGAAGTCGAATCTATGAAAGATAAACCGTGTGTGCTGCTTGGCTCAACAAGGAAGCTTTCCCACAAATCGCCTCCGGTGTGAGTATCCCCGCCGGCTCCATAAACATAGTTGTAGTTCAGCTTTGAATAGCGTGACGTAATGACTTGGGCTGAACTAGTGGCTGAAACGGCAAAAAGACCAGCCAAAAAGAAAAGAGATTTGGAATTCAACATGGGCCTCACAAACTAGCCTACATTATACGGAACGATTTCAGGAACTGTTAAAATTTCGTGGCCGCAACATTCTTGTGTCTGCTCTAGTCAACCGAAGATATAATGCGAATGATGACAATTGATTCGACCCTATGTCGAGGTGAAAGCCGATAAAGCAAGGCTTCCGAAGGTACCAACCTCGGGACGAAGGTCCCCCAGTTAACGAGCGCGTTCTGCGTTTCAGAGAAGTCCGTGTTATTGGAGCTGAGGGCGAGGCCCTTGGCATCATGCAAAGCCGACAGGCTCTCGCCGATGCTAAGGAGCAGGGCCTTGACCTTCTCATGGTGGCCCCCAATGCGGTTCCGCCGGTTTGCCGAATCGTCGATTACGGCAAGTACAAGTACGAGACCGAGAAGCGCGACAAGGAAGGGAAGCGCAAAGTTCAGGACGTAAAGGGTATAAAGTTACGTCCGCATACGGGAGAAAACGATCTCAACACGCTCCTGCGCAGGGCCCGCAAGTTCCTTGAAGAAGGTGACAAAGTGCGAGCAGTCTGCCAGTTTCGAGCCCGAGAGATCGCGCATCCCGAGATGGGATTGAAGCAAATGGCGAAGATTGCCGAAGCGCTCGCAGACCTTGCGATCGTCGAAAAGCAAGCCTCGCTCGATGGGCGGCAGATGGTAATGGTATTGATTCCAAAGCCAAAGGCCAAACCCAACGAAGGTAAGAAGAAAGATGCCGAAGATCAAAACGCACAAGACGGCAGCGAAGCGGTTCAAGATCACGGGAACGGGGAAAATCACCCGGCGCAAGAGCGCGAACAATCACATGTTCTTCCACAAGAGCAAGAGCCAGCGACGTAGGCTGGAAGGCGAGCCCGAACTCTTTAAGGGTGAAAAGCCGCGAATCCGCCGACTGCTCGTCATTTAGTCTTATCATCGCCGCAAAACCTACCGCTACCGCCAAATGGCTGGGACCCGGTGCGGCCCGACAAAACAAAGGAGAAAAATAAACTATGGCCCGCGTTAAGCGTGGATTAATGCGCCACAAGCGCCACAAGAAAATAATCGGTAAGGCATCCGGCTACTTCGGCCGGAAGAAGAATGTCTTCCAGCGCGCTCACGAGCAGGTGATGAAGTCGGGGCAATATGCCTTCCGCGATCGTCGCCAAAAGAAGCGCGATTTCCGACAACTCTGGATCGTTCGTATCGGTGCGGCTTGCCGCGCTAATGGCGTTCGCTACAGCGACCTCATGAGTGCCGTCAACAAGAAGGGCATTCAGGTCAACCGAAAGATGCTGAGCGAGCTCGCAATCGCCGATCCGAAGGCGTTTACCGCGTTCGTGAAAGAAGCGACCAGCTAGGACGTTTCGCAATCACAAAGACCCTCGGGCTGATTAGTCCTAGGGTCTTTTTCTGTAGCACAATGGGCTCGTGAACATTTCGGACGAGGAGTTCCAGGAAAAGCTTGCTGCGCATAGGGAGCGGCGAGAACAACTCATCGCGAAACTCTATTCAGTGTTTGCCGCCGTCACACGAGAAGGCGGGGTTTCTTGGAGCGAGGCGGAGTACCTCGATGGGCCGCCACGCAAGATGGCAGATCGCCTCAAGGTTCGAGCAAAAGATAAAGAAAAGAGCTGGCACGACCTAATCGATGATCCAAATTTCAACCCTATCCGTGGCTTCAGCTTTCTGGACTCGATCGGGTTTCGATATTACATGGTTCCGACCATGATCAGGGAGCTGAAAGGGCGCGAAGAAAGGGCCCTCGATTTCTATCTAGACAAACGACACAAACAACCTCAAGGCGACATTATCAACCGACCTGGTTATCGCCTGCAGCTGAGTACTTCCTTTCCATTCATATTTCTAGTTTGGGATGACGAATCGGTCATCGGCAACTACTGGGCTTGCTTTACGGCCGATCAATTAGCCTGCGTTGATGAATTCGAAGCCGTTATGAAGGAGAGCGACCACTGGGGCTTTAACCCTTACGTGGGTGGTCAAATTCCCTAGACCATGCGACAAATTCCTGCCGCGCTCGTTGAATCTGTCTGGTGATACTCCGCAACCTCGGTGAGGCATTCCGAAATGCGCGTGAGCAATGGCAACGCGCGGTACTCACCGCACTGGGGGTCATGGTCGGCGTCGTCGCGATCACCTTGCTCATTGGCATTGGTCGCGGCGTGCGAGCCGACATGACCCAGCAGGTGAAGGACCTGGGCGTTAATCTGCTTGTGGTTTTCCCGGCTCGAATCGACCCAAGCGCCCTCGCCTTCAACCCAAACATGGGTGGCATGAGTTATCTCAAGCACGAGGATTCGCAACGAATCGAGCGAGTGCAAGGCGTCGTGCGAGCATCGGTGCTGAGCTTTACCGGTGGCGGCGTACGCGCCGGTGAAAAGGAGGCGTACCCAATCAACATCGCCGCCGAGCCGGATTGGTTTAGCATTCGTCCCGTCACGCTGAAAGAGGGCAAACTGTTCACATCCGAGAACGAGAGTCAGGCGGTCGCCGTCCTCGGCAGCATCGCCGCCGAAGAGCTTTTCGGCAAGGGTTCGGCACTCGGCAAGGAGGTCACGATTAATGGCAAGCCCTACCAGATCATCGGAATCACTGAAGATCTCGCCGATGAGAAGAGCCTTTTCAGCGAATTCAGTTTCCAGAACGTGGCCTACGTGCCTTGGGCGGGGTTCAAGAAGCTCAACCCGCAGGCGCAGATCGACCGCATCATGGTGCAGACCGAGCCAAATGCCGAACCCAAAGCTCTCACAAAGCAGATTGAAACCACCCTAGGCCAGCGCCTCGACGAGCAGCAGTACAGCGTCTTCACGCAGGATCAACTCCTCGGCCTTATTTACCGCATGATGAGCATCCTCGAGATCCTTGTCACCGGTCTCACGAGCATCGCGCTCTTTGTCGGTGGCGTGGGCATCATGGCGATCATGCTGATGGCGGTCAATGAGCGCAGCCGCGAGATCGGCATCCGCAAGACCTACGGCGCGCGCCGGGCCGATGTCTTTGTACTCTTCCTGTTCGAGGCGATCATCATCTCGCTGGTTGGCGGTGGAGCCGGCCTCTTGCTCTCGATGGGCGTGAGCTGGGTGCTTGCAACTTACACGGCCGTGAAGCCAGAGATCTCGAATACTCTGGTTCTGTTCTCGTTGGGAATCTCGACCGCTGTCGGAATTGTGTTTGGCCTCGTCCCGGCCATGAACGCGGCGCGCAAGAACCCTGTCGAGGCGATGCGCAGCGAGTAGAACGTTCGGACTAGCTATGCCGTCTGCCATTCAATCATGTTCGCCGTTTCACTTGTCCTAAGCACGATCATGGCAGTCGCCCAGCCCGCCCCCGATCCCGCAAAAGACTTCGACTTCTGGATCGGAGAATGGAAGTGCGCCGGCGACTCGTATGATGCCGCCGGAAAGGCCACCAAGACCGAGGCGACTAATCGTATCGCGAAGATCTTAGATTCAAAGGTCGTCGAGGAGAACTTCAAGATGGGCAGCTTCATCGGGCGAAGCTACTCAACCTACGACCCAACCGCGAAGCTGTGGCGGCAGACGTGGGTAGACAACCAGGGCAGCTACATCGCGCTCACCGGCAAGTTCGAGGCGGGGAAGATGATCCTGCAAACGATCCCCAACCCCCTGCAGCCCAAGGTCGCCAGCCGCATGGTGTTCGAGAACATCAAGAAGGAGTCGTTCGACTGGAATTGGGAGTCGAGCACCGACGAGGGCAAGACCTGGAAGCTCAACTGGCACCTGCGCTACACGCGCGTAAAGTAGCCCGTCCGGGATGACGATTCTGCGAAAAAAGGGGCGAGCCGAAGCCCGCCCGACATGAAACCCCAGATAGAAGTCGTTACGCGGCCAGTTGGATGACCTCGCCCGAGCCGCCGTCGGCCCAGATGTCGATGCCATTGCTCGGCGCGGAGACCGAGGCGCCGCGGATCGCGACCACGCGGATGTAAAGCGGCGTGCCGGGGTTGCCCGAGATCGTCGCCTTGGTCTTGGTGGTCGTAAAGGCAACCGACCAAGCGCCGGTCGTGCCCTCGCGGGTTTGAATGTTGTAAACCGTGCCGCTCTTGTTGCCGCCTCGCTTCCAGGTGAGGTCGATAAGACCGGTTCCGCTGAAGCTGAACGAGAGGTTCGTCGGCGGGACAGCCGGAGTCTGCGAGCCCTGAGTTTGGTGCGGAGGCACGTTCATATCGGCAAGAACCGAGTCCTTGATCGCTGGGTTAGCACGCCAAGTCTTCGCGTACTGGGCGATTTGCTCGCGAACAACTGAAGCCGATTCGTTTTTGGCCGATACGGCGGCCTTCGAGGCTAGCTTCGCGGCATCGACGCTGTCCATGTCCAGCGTAAACGTGTCGAAGAGCTCGCCCAAAGCTTCAATCTCGGGGGCAGTGAGGCCGAGGTCGTCCGCGTTGGCGGTGGCGTTGGCCAGAAATGTTGGAAGTTGCGCCTTCAGGGCAACATCGCTTCGTGTTTCAGTTATAAACGGCATGATTGCTGTTCTCCAGAGCTGCATTTGACGGCCCTTCATTGAATTTATTGGCACACTAGCGCAAAAACTGGAGTCTCGCAGAAGAATTGCGTGAAAAACGAAGACATTTCCCTGCCCGCGCAAGACATTTGCGAGCACGCAAATTGGTTCCGCGGTCACGCAAATTCTTTCCGCGTGCAGGAAAAACTCTTGCGCGGGCAGGGAATTTTGTTTCTCGGGCTGGCAAATGTTGTGCGCGGGCAGGGAAAAGTGTTACGCAAGCAGGGAGATGGTTTGAGTTGAAGGCCGGAGGAAGGATGCGACCTGCGATGAACTGAGGCAGGTCGCTTGAGTACTTCTCGCTTGGCAGATTGGGATATCTTTGGCGACGGCTCAGAAATGTCTACAAAAGTTTGGTGCTTGTGAACCGATTGATGTAACATTGCATTACATGGTTCTCGCTAACCTTGCGCTTGCAACTCTCTTGACCGATCCAACGGTCACGATTTCGGTTATTCCTGTACCTCCCTCCGGCTGGGAGGATTTGGTCGCAATTAGCAATCCCGTCAGCACTTCAACAAATCCAAGTATTTACCGAGTGATTACCCGCCGAAAGCAAGTGGCAACGGGCCCACTGCCGCTCGTCTACACACAGTTCCCGGGCATGGCCGCGCTATTTGGATATACAGTCTCTGTCAACCTTGTTCTTCCTCCTCCAACTGGGGATGATCCGATTAACAAGCCGGTCCACTTGGAAGGTTGGAATTTCATGTATGTGGAGGCACAGCACAATGTTGAGACTGATACTCCTGGTGGAAGCTCATCAGTTACTCGTTCCTGGCTTACAATGCCAAGGTTTATCGATCATCCTGCAAACAGCCCGATCCCTCTTGATGGAACTATTGCCGCAAGCGTAGCTGGGGCCGGAACTCCAGCACAAAGAAAGCCGCAATCCGGCCGCTATCAATATCGTCGGATCGAGTCTTCCCGTTGGGGCGCAACTCCAAATGGTGGACGTTCCGCCACATTCATTTTTAATCTTGCACAGGGAATGAATCTGTCCCTACCCTTCGTTGGTCAAACGGCGTTGTCTTTTGGAGAGCATGAATTCGAGTTCTCGACTTTCACGGGTGCTTCAGGCACGAGTACGTCCGCATCTGGTACCGTAGTGCCCATAATTCCCAGCCTGCCAGGCGCTACGGTTCCACCGCTGGAAGGAGGTGTTACGATTCGACCAACATCTGGAGGATCAGTTTCCAACACAGGCACAACTTTTGTACCAGATAAGCCTGTGGACTTCCCAACCCCTTTCTTTACCGGCGGATCTTATAATGTCATCTTCTCGACTCCCAGGTACATTTCGGTATTGGTACCCGATGAAGTAGTCGTTGGTGGAGGTCGGCAAACCCCGATAGAGGTGGAACTAATCCCTGGTGACATTGATAGTAGTGGCGAGATTGATGCGGCGGACCTTGATGCCGCAATTGCGGCTTTTGGTAAGTCGGTCGGTGACGCCGATTGGGGGAAATATGATCCCACTTCACGAATTGTGCCGTTTTGGGCCGATGTTGACTACTCGGGAGAGGTTGATGCGGCCGATAACGATGTCATTATCGCAAACTTTGGGGCCGAGGATGCAACCTTCCCACCGCCAGTGGAGTAGACGACTCAATCTGATCGGTTGAGCTCGAGCCCCGTTCTGAGCTAAAATAGCGCCGTGCCAACGCTTAGCCAGTCTCAGCGCCGAGACGAATCCATGTTTTTGAACCTCACCGACGAGGAGATTCAGTTTCTCGACCAGGTTCGCGACTTCGTAGCCAACGAGGTTTTGCCCAACACGCGCGAGTGGGAGACGAATACGGCGTTTCCGGACGACATCTGGCCGCGGCTGGGCGAGCTTGGGCTCCTCGGCATGACCATGCCCAAGCAATGGGGCGGGCGCGAGTACTCTTGCTCGGCCTATGTGGAGGCCTGCCGCGAGCTGGCCAAGGGCGACCCCGCGCTGAGCATGAACATCGCCGCGATCAATGCGCTTTGCATCGGGCACATCGTGGTCTTTGGCACGCCCGAGCAGAAGGACAAGTACCTGCCCGGCATCGCGAAGGGCGACATCAAGCTGGCATGGGGCCTTACCGAGCCCGACGCCGGTTCCGACGCACGGCGCGTTCGCTCTGCTGCTACCGCAATTAGTGGTCGTGATGGCTGGTTCCACCTGAACGGCGAGAAGATGTTCATTACCAATGGCGGCAAGGCCGATCTGATCATCATCGCCGCGAACTGCGATCCTTCGATTAGCGCTGACGGCAAGAGCGCCTGGCTGATGGAAACCAACCAACCGGGCTGGGAGCTTCTGGAGCGCATCCACACGATCGGCGTGCGCGCCAGCAACACCGTGCGCTTCAAGATGACCAACGCCGAGGCCTGGCACACGCCCTGTACGTTCACGGAAGCGATCGGGCTTTTGTACCGCGGACGGCTTGGTATCGCCGCGATGGCGCTGGGAATCGCCGAGAAGGCGCACGAGCTTTCTTCGGCTTACTCGACCGAGCGCGAGCAGTTCAACCGCAAGCTGTGCGACATGCAGAGCGTGCAGAACATGATCGCGGACAGCGAAATGGAGATCGAAGCCGCGCGGCTGCTCTTGCAAAAGGGCGCGACGCTTTATGATCAGGGCAAGGACGTGGTGAAGGCGAGCTCGATGGCTAAGCTTTACGCGAGCGAAGTGGCGAACATGGTGACGAACAATGCGATTCAGATTCACGGCGGCCGCGGAATGACCTTCGAGTACCTCGTAGAGAAGCTCTGGCGCGACGCGAAACTGACCGAAATCGGTGAAGGTTGCAGCGAGATTCAGCGCATGGTCATCGCGAAACAAGTGATCAAGAGTTTGCCTGCGTAATAAAAGTCCAGGCAATCCGTCTTAGAACTGAATAAACTGAGAATAAGATTCATGCTAACCGCCCTCCTGCTATCGACCGCCATTGTGGGCCAGGCCAGCCCAGCGCCATCCAATACCGCTATCTTGTTGAACCGAAAATTCGTCAAGGGCGAATACAACTTCTACAAGATGAACGCGTTGTTGGTCGTGGAGATCAAGGAGAAGGGCCTCGATACCTTCTTGCCATCGGAAGTTGGCTACGAGTACAGCTTTAATACGACCGTGAAGTCGCTCGATGAGGACGGTAACGCGAGCATGCGCTATGAGCGTGGCCCGACCTATCGTATCGACAGTGATAGCGAAAACCTGGGAACGAAAAAGGTCAAAGAAAGCGATCCCTTTAAGCTCGATATGATTTTGAGCCCAATCAACCACTTCATCGAAGTAAAGGAAGTGAAGGCACCAACCAAGCCTGCGCCGAAGCTAATGGCGATGCGGCCGCAGCAGGAAGTCTCGCCTACGACGATCACGCAGATTTTGGCGGGTAGCTACATCATGGAGCTTTATCGCCTATCGCTCTTTATTGGCTCTCTGGACAGCGCCTTTGACTTCAGCCCCAAGCTTCCGGATGATCCGGTGAAGGTGGGTGACACGTGGCTGACGACCGTGAGCTACCAGCCGCAAAAGACGGGCGCAAGCAGCCAAACCATGGTGCAGCGACTCGACATGAAGTATCGCTACGATGGCCCAAAAACGGTTGGAAACAAGAAGGTCGAGCGTGTCAGCGCGACCTTAAGCCTCGATAGCGAGCTAACATCCTTCATCAATAGTCAGTTTGGAATGTCGGCGAGCACGAGCCCAATCAAGGGTATGCGATTGACTTTCAAGTCCGACATTACATTTGATTTGGAACCCAAGACCTTCAAGACGCTCCGGGGCCAAGCGCTCTCGAACGGAACCGTCAAGCTGGATTGGAAAGGAGAGGAGGGGACCTTCGCGGAGCGCAAGTGGACGGGAGAATCGAACTTTGAGCTCGCCGGGACGAAGATAGTTAAGGTGCCTGCCTCAGGAGGCGGGCGTCAAAGCCGAGCCCGATAACCGAGTTCGAATTGGGCTCTCTCTGACCGCGCTGGTCGCGATTGCCGCGATAGGTTGGCTTTCACCAGTTGGTCAAATCCTCTGGCCCGCCGCCGCAGTCTTGTTCTTCTGCGCACTCTTTGCCGAGATGCGCCCGGTTCACTTTTTGCGAGAGGGTGTCTTTCTGTCGCTTTCGCTTCCGTTCTTGGCGGGCTTACTTTTTACCGGTGGTCCCCTGGCTTCGCTGGTTGGCGAGGTCGTCGTCTTGTTGCTTGCGACAGTAGTCCGGCCAGGACGCCGCAAGGTGTTTTGGCTGGGACTAAATCTCCCCATTGTGATGACTTCTTCTGCCCTTGGTGGACTAAGCTGGTGGGCGCTAGGCGGGCAGCATTGGTCGCTGAGAATGGCCGCCTTCTTCGGTAGTTACTTGGTTGTGAACTACTTGCTCGTAAACTGGATGAACCGACAGATGGGCGCTCAACACTTCGGGAGTCATGCGCTCGACGGATTGCGATCTGCGGTTCTTTGCTTTGGGGTCTACCTACTCACAGCGATAGGCATCGGTGTCTCGTTGCGTGGAGATGCTCTTTGGATCGTTCCAATGATCCTAATCCCCATTGAGCTCCTGAGACGGATTATCTCGGAGCACAAGCTAATGGATGACCAGGCTTACGAGACGATGGTCGCGCTCACCGTGATGCTGCAACGGGCCCATCCCTACACACATGGGCACTTGGAGAGAGTGGGGCGGCTTGCAGAAGACGTCGGGCGGCGCCTCGGGCTTCCGGCAACTCGCGCCACTCTTCTGCGAAAAGCGGCGGTTCTTCATGACATTGGCAAGATCGGCATCGATGAAGAAGTTCTCGACAAACCGACAAAGCTGACCGAAGCCGAGTACGAGCACGTGAAGCAGCACTCTGAGTTTGGGGCAAGAATTCTGAGCCACAGCGACCGGTTTCAGGCGATTGTCCCTTGGATCAAGCATCATCACGAGCGTCCGGACGGCAATGGTTATCCTTCGCGGTTAGGTGATAAGGAGATTCCGCTGGAGAGTAAGGTAATCGCAGTGAGCGACGCCTACGACGCGATGGCGGGTACGGAAAAGCGCTCCTATCGAGACTCCATGACGCCCGAAGAGGCTATTGCTGAGTTGGAAAGGTGCTCTGGCACGCAATTCGATCGGCGCGTTGTTGAGGTGTTTATCGAGGCGTTGCGGGGAGGTGTCGCATGAGCCTGGGGGCGATCATCGTTCTTGCGGCAATCATCGGTTGCTCAGCGCTGATGCTCTGGATCGTCTTGGTAGTTCTGCCGAAACGGCAACAGGATCAGCAGACCAGCTTACTGAAGGTCTTTGGAGCCGCTGTCGAGCTGAGATTCCCCGGACATGAGGGTATGACCGACCGGGTAGCCAATCTTTGCGTGGAGGTAGGTCGGGAACTCGGATTGTGTGAGCAAGGACTCCGACAACTCGAACAGGCGGCACGGCTTCGCGACATCGGCCTTTGCGCGATTCCTTGGAAGCTAGTCAATGAACGGCCGCAAAGCGACTGGACGCAGGCGGAGCGAGCTACTTACGACCGGCACAGCGAGGTGAGCGGGGCAATGCTGGAAATGGTGCCGTCACTTTCAGATCTAGCGGCAATTGTTCGGCATCACCATGCCCCATTCAACGCCGCCGATGTTCCGCTAGCGGCGAGGATCATCGCAGTTGTCGATACGTACGTCGTCTGTGACCGCCAACAGGGAAGTCTCGTGGCGAGAACTCTCCTCGACCAACAAAAGGGAGAAGCCCTCGACCCCCACGTGGTCGAGGCATGCTTCCGAGTGCTACCATCCGATCGTGTCGCAAGCGCTTAAGTTCGGCATCCTTCTCTTCCTTGCCGCCTTGGCGATTCGCCTAGTCGGCATCGATTGGGGTTTGCCGGGGCCATTGCGCATCACGAGCCTGCACCCCGATGAGCCTATCAATTGGATGGTGACGCGGCAAGCGGCCGATCTCACGCCGAATTTCTACAACTACGGCACCCTGTTCTTCACGATTCAGAACCTTGCGTTGGGGTTGTTGCACCTTCTCGGTCTGGGGGTCTCGGCTGATGGAAGCGGCACGACAGCCGGTCTTGCTCAGGAATTTTTAACCGGACGGTTAATGAGCGCTTTAGCTGGAGCGGGCGTTGTTTGGGTTGTGTGGTCGTTCTTGTTCAAGCGCGTTCATTGGGTAGGCGCGCTTGCTGGGGCTTTGGCCGCGATGCTCTCGCCGGGAATGGTCGTGCACTCGCGGTTCATGACCGTGGACGTAATGGCGACGCTGTTCATTGCGTTGTCGCTCTACTGGGCGTGCGAGGCACTTGAGAGCGAGACAATGAGGCCTTTCATCCTGGCTGGGCTCTTCGCTGGCCTCGCCGCGGGGGCGAAGTACAACGGGATTCTCGCTCTTGCTGCGGTGCTGCCTGCTGTCTGGCTTTCAAAAGAGAGGCTAAAGGTGGGAGCCGCCGCCCTCGGCACGGCGGTGGTCACTTTTGTCGCTTGCGTCCCTGGCGTGTTCTTGGAATCCGAGGCGTTCATGCGTGATTTCAAGTACGAGATGTGGCACACCGGGGCGGGGCATGGCCTGGTGTTCGCCGGGACATCACCAGGCTTTTTCTACCATTGGTCAAATCTGTTCGTGGCAATGGGCTTGTTACTCACCTGCATGGGGCTGGTCGGTTTAGGTCGGCTCGCCTATCGGCGAGTGCCATGGGTGTTTGGGCTGCTATTGTTCTTCGTTCTTTACTTCTTGCTTATTGGCAAGGCAGAAGTGAAGTTCATGCGCTATGTGTTTCCATTGATTCCGGTGTTGGCCATCGGATTTGGTTGGCTCGTCGGTCGCATGCAAGCGCATCCCGATCGTCGAAAGTGGTCCTGGGGTGTTGCCCTTGCCATGTGTGCAATTGCTGGAATGGGAAGAGGCGGTTTGGCGGATACGACAACAGCTACCTTCTGTATGTTAGGTACTGATCCCCGTGATCTTGCAGCGCTCATCGTCAAGAAAGATGCCAGCGTTGGACTAGTTGCCGACCCGTGGTTTTACACCGCGAGCCTCTACCCCGAAACCGTTGCGCCACGCCCCATTCCTTTCGCAGAAAGAGAAAGGGCTCGCCTTGCTCAAACTGCGCCGAGAGTCCTCAGATATATCCCCACAAATCCGGATGAGCGAGTGGATTGGGACGTCCGCCTTATCGACGAACTCAAGCCCGATTCAATCGTGTTTAGCTCGTTCGAACAAGAAGGCTACGAGCGTATGCCCGATGGTTCGCCCGAGAAGCAACGCTACACCGAATTCTGGATTGCGCTCAACCGCGACTACGCTTATCTGGATTTATCCCTATTGGGCAGCGGACTGCCCGAGGTGCACGACCTCATGTACATTCGTCCTAAGGTTCAGATATGGAAGAGGAAATCGACGAGTTCCTCGACACCTTAGCGGGCGTCCGGGGTGCGAGCGAGCACACGGTTGCGGCTTATCGCACGGACCTTTTGCAGGCCGTCGAGTTCGCGGAAGGGCACGGCGTGGCTTCGTGGCAAGAGTTTGGCGACGAGGTGACATTGCGGTATCAGGCGTCGCTCGGCCCGCCCCTTGCGCCCAGCACGGCGCAGCGAAAGCTCTCGGCCTTGCGGTCGTTGCTCAAGTTCCTCAAGAAGAAGGGAAGGGGGATTGAGGAATTGCCCTCGACGGGCGGGTTCAAGCGCCGCCGCATCTTGCCCAAGGCACTCAGCGAATCGCAGATGACGCGCCTCCTGGGAGCCATGGATGTTCGCACCCCATCGGGCCTTCGAGACCGAGCTTTGTTTGAGCTTCTTTACGGCGCGGGCTTGCGCATCACGGAGGCCCTCACCTTGCGAATCGAGCAGGTGAACCTGGAGGAGCATGCGTTGACCGTGACCGGCAAGCGCGAAAAGACCCGGTGGACGCCAATACCCAGCGAGACCGGTCGCTGGATCGCGCGCTACCTCGATGAATCGCGGCCGAAGCTGATGAAGCGGGCCTCGGCATTGCTCATCCTCAGCGATCGCGGCAATGCCATGAATCGCGCCGTCGCCTACGCGAACCTAGAGAAGTACGAGCGCATCGCGGGCATCGAGGCGCACGTGAGCCCGCACGTCCTGCGCCACTCCTATGCGGTTCATCTCTTGAAAGGCGGCGCAGATTTGAGGGCGGTGCAGGAACTCCTTGGTCACTCTAGCATCGAAACGACTCAGGTCTACACGCACCTCGACATGGACGAGGTCGCGAAGAATTATCGCAAAGCGCATCCTAGGGATTAAACGTACCATCGGCTTCCAGCCGATGAACTACTCAAAGCGGCAAATCATCGGCTGGAATCCGATGGTACTTAGTTGAGAGCCATCGGCATGATGACGCAGAACCGGTCGCCGCCTTCTTCGATGGGCTTGAAGAGGGCGGGGCGGGAGGGCTCGGTCATTTGGGCGACGATGCTGTCGCTCTTCATGGCCTTGAGGGCGTCCATGACGTACTTGCCGTTGAAGGCAATCTCGATCTCGCCATTCTCCATGACGGCGGGGATTTCTTCTTTTGCTTCGCCTTTCTCTTCGCTGCGTGAAGACATGACGAGCTGGATCCCGGTGCCGCCGAAGCGTACTCGGTGCGCGCTGTCGCGAGCCAGAATTAGGGTTCGATCGAGATTCTCGATCATCTCTTGACGGTCGAGTTTCCAAGTTCTGGTGAATTCAGCTGGCACGACGCGCTCCCATGCCGGATACTGACCGGCGAGCAGTTGGGAGACAACCTTTGCGCTGCCCGCATCGACGGAGAGCCTTGTTTCGTCGAACTCAAGTTTGATCTCTTCCTCGTCACCGATGGGGAGGTTCTTGATTGCACGAAGTGCCTTTTCGGGAACCACCGCGCTGACAGAGGAGCCAATGCCTTCCTTACCAAGGCGCAGCACGGCGAGGCGATGGGTGTCGGTCGCGACCAAAGTGAGCTTTTCGCCATCGTAACTAAAGAGGACACCAGTCAGCACTGCCCGGGCATTCTCGCTCGCGACCGCATAAATCACGCCGTCGATGGCTTCGCGTAATTCGCCCATCTTGAGGGTGAGATCGCTCGCCGCGGTGATACTGGGCGGGAGAGGGAAGTCTTCGGTGTTGAGAGCCATGAGCCGCCAATCTGAAGCGCCGGCGCGAACGAAAATTTGCCCACCCGGAGCGCGCTCCATCGAGATCGGGCCATCGGGTAGACGGGCGACCAACTCTTGCAAGATCTTGGCTTGAACGCAGGCCGTGCCGACTTCATCGACGCTAGCAAGAATGGTGCGATCGCCCCAGATTTCGCCGTCGCAAGCCGTCATTCGAAGTCCGCTATCGGCGGCTTCCATTCGAATGGTCTGGAACAAGGGTTGAGGCGAGCGCTGGCTCGCGATTGGAGCGACGAGGTTGATCGCGTCGACAAGATCTTTACGGGAACATTCGAATTTCACAGTGTGGTTCTCTCTTTTATCCCGACATTGGCAGTTGGTACTGCGAGGCCGCAAACGCTCGTCGCGTTTCGGGGGTAGCGCCCTCAAGATACAAGCGGTAAAGAACGCGTTGATAGGATTCTTTACCGAATACTGGTGCTGACACGCTTTGCAGCGCGCTCATGGTGTGTCGCATGGATCGAATATCCTTCGCGAGCGCAGGATTCGCAAATGCTCGCGCTTGGAGATCTTCCGCCAAGTCCTCAGGCAGTTCATCTCCAACATAGAGGTCGACCAATTTTTGATAAAGCTCGTCTTGTGTCATCACTTCCTCTCCAGCGCACCGCCCAGTTTGTCTCGAAGGGCTCGTCGTCCTCGGTAGAGCCTCGACTTGAGTGCGGGCACCGTGATTTTTAGAATCTCGGCTGCTTCCTTCGCCGAAACGTCTTCCAGATCGCAAAGAATCAGCGGCTCTCGATAGTCCTGCGGCAAGTCGGCAAGCGCCTGCTGGACCGTGACTCGGAGCGTCGTTCTGTCTTCTGGCGACCCGTATTGGGCATCGGCGGGAAGCTCCAGTAATTTATGCTGACGCATCTTGTCGATGCAAAGATTCCGAGTGATTCTAAAAAGCCACGTGCGAAAGGCTCCATCGGCTCGTAGCTCGCTTGCCCTGCGCAGAACACGCACAAAAGTCTCTGCCGTCGCGTCTTCCGCATCGCTACGGTTACCGAGCATGCGAAACGCATACCGAAAGATCCGCTCGGCATAAAGATCATATAGGCCGCCGAGCGCACTATTGTCTCCCGCCGCGAGGGCGCTGAGATACCTGCGTTCTAAGACGGTTTCTTCGGTTGGTTCTGCTGGCATAAAGAACTGATCCCAGTATAACCAGTGGCACTGGCCTTGGGAAGTGGAAAACTTGGGG
The DNA here is from genome assembly GCA_016788585.1 of Chthonomonas sp. Classification (GTDB taxonomy): domain Bacteria; phylum Armatimonadota; class Fimbriimonadia; order Fimbriimonadales; family Fimbriimonadaceae; genus JAFLBD01. The sequence goes on from JAEURP010000007.1 coordinate 199,098, forward strand.
ATTAAGGCGATTCGAGAATACGCTTGGCGAGAATCTCACCTGAAAGGTCCAACTCGTACACGATTGGAATGCCGGTGGCCAGTTCGACTTGCATGATTTCTTCCCCAGTGAGCTTCTCCAGTGCCATCACGATGCTTCGATTACTATTGCCATGCGCAACGACGAGTACATTTCGGCCCTGCTTCAAATCGCCAAAAATACAGCGATCATAAAAGGGAATCGTTCGCTCGCTGGTCTGCTTCAAGGCTTCTCCATTAGGAGGCGGAACATCGAAACTACGTCTCCAAATGTGGACTTGTGCATCACCATATTTGGCCGCGGTGTCAGCCTTGTTTAGTCCCTGAAGGTCGCCGTAGTGTCGCTCGTTTAGGGCCTCGTCGCGTATCACGGGAATGGTTATTGCCATACCCTCTTGAATGAGCGCAAGGGTGTGTTGGGCCCGAGTAAGCGCGCTGGTGTAGGCAACATCGAAGCTCATGCCAGCTAAAAGCTGTCCGGCCTGGCGTGCTTCCTGAACCCCTTGCTCGCTCAACGGCACGTCTACCCAACCAGTGAATCTATTTTGCAGATTCCAAATCGACTGACCGTGTCGAACGAGAACGAGGGTGGGCATGGGAAGGTTGTACCCGGTACGATGAACGGATGGAGTTCCGAGTCGAGTCACCAACCCGCCTTGATAAGTTCCTCGCGGAGCAGCTCCAGGGCTTTAGCCGGACGAAGCTGGTCGTTCTCATCGAGCATGAAGGAGTCTGGGTCGATGGCATCTTGCGTAAGCCAAGTTTTCGAGTTGAGCCCGGAATGGTCGTGTCGCTCGACGAAGTCGAGGCGACGCCAGCACATGACTTGACACCCGTCCCAATGGATCTCGATGTCGTATTTGAGGACTCCAGTTTCATCGTGATCAATAAGCCCAGAGGCTTGGCTTCACACCCAGCTCCCGGGCTTCGCGAACCGACGTTGGTAAATGGACTCTTGGCCCGGTGGGGAAGCTTGAGTGCCGGGTCGGCCGAGTATCGCCCAGGTATCGTCCACCGTCTCGACAAAGAAACAACCGGCCTAATGGTGGTGGCGAAGACCGATGCTGCTCATCGGCACCTCGCGGCACAGATTGCCGAGAAGTCGGCCGAGCGCCGCTATGTTGGCTTGGCGCAAGGTGTCCTCGGGCACTCTCGACTGAAGATCGAGGCGCCAATTGGGCGAGACAGACAAGACCGGCGTAAGATGGCTGTCGATCCTCATGGCAAGCCAGCTGTCACGCACGTAAAGGTCCTCCAAGAGTCTGGTGGTGATTCGCTCATTGCGGCGCGACTCGAAACAGGCCGTACGCACCAAATTCGGGTCCATTTGTCGGCGAGCGGTCACCCATTGAAAGGCGATACGATCTACGCAAAGGCACCATGGTCCGACGGTCCACTTCAACTGCATGCCGCCTATTTGGGATTCAAGCACCCCGAAACAGAAACGGCGGTAGCGTTCTTTGCGCTACCGCCGCCTGACTTTGAGTTTGAGGTCAGTCGCCAGCTGGTTGAAAACTGGTGACTTAGAGAGAAGTGGTGAGTTCGATAAATGTGATTTGCGGCTGCAGATCAGGGTCAGCTTGACCTTCCTGCCCCGTAATGATCGCCGCATAGATCTTTCCTGAGCCAAGCGTCGTATTGGTAGACGCGTACTGAACGAGGGCATCAGTGTCCGCCCGGCGGGCGATGAATTGGAACGAGGTGGCATCGACAGTTAATGCTCGAATAGTTCCGAACGGCATATCACGCGTGACGACCGAAGGGTTGTTGAATGGAGAAGGATCGCCCGCGTCCACGCTTTGGAAGGTCACATTTGGAGTGATAAACCCGGTTGCTCGAATAAATCCGTTTATCACATAGACTCGCGCCCGATTTCCAGTTGGAGCTGTGCGGAGAATTGGGAAGGTGAAAATCTGGCAGCGCTTGTCGAACTCGGTGCCCGGGTCGTGAAGGCCTAACGCAACAATTAGAGTATCTGTGTCTCTGTTAAAGATGGTTCCAAATCGGTCAAGTTCTTCGCCGCCATTGGGCCGGATGCTGATGTCGTAGCCATCGTCCGTACCGTCGATGTAATCAATGGTTTGGAAGTCGGGCGACGCACCATTAAACGGGACATTGTTTGCCTCGACAACGTCGTTGAGCAAGAAGTCGATGCCCGTATTGTCTGGTGAGGCGTTGATGAACTGGACTTCCGGATCTGGCAGGTTCTGCGAACCGCCGCCCCCACCGCCACCGCAACCAACCAACAACGTGGTGGCCAATACTCCTAACGCCACCGTGAATCGCATCCCTAGCTTCTTCATGCTTTTTCCTTCGCTACAATACCAAATCTGCTTTGTCGAGTTGGCGCCGGATCGTGTCGGCGAACGCCTCGTAACACACGGGACAACCGAGCAAACCAGTTGCCACTAATTCATGGACGGAGAACTCGCACGCTGGGCACCGTTCCCTCGGCAATCTCTCATAACTTGATAGAGAGTCGAGGAAGACGCCAAGGCCGTCCACGCCCGTAAGACCATCGATGACATCGGGTTTGTTCGTACTTACCGGGTCTTCAAACTCCCTGCGAACGCAAAACTGGGCCATTTGCCTTACGCAGAAGCGTTGACCACGGTAGGTACCGGAGTCCCGATCTTCGTTTCCTCACGAAACAAAGTCGTCATTTGTTCGGTGACCTTGCCAGGCTTTCCGTTCCCAATTGGGCGATCGTCGAGTGATACCATTGCGATGACTTCCGCAGCGGTTCCCGTCAAGAACGCTTCATCACATGAGTGAACATCATAAATGGTAAGGAAAGTTTCTTCAACGGTGTAGCCTGCCCTTCGAGCAATCTCAATTACCGTATTTCTGGTAATTCCGCAGAGAATGCCAGAGGATGTGTGGGGAGTTCGGATGACGCCGTCCTTGACCAAGAAAATGTTGTCTCCGGTGCATTCGGCGATGTGCCCCTGATGATTCAGCATAAGGCCTTCTCCTGCGCCTTTAGAATTGGCCTCGGCCTTCGCCATGATGTTGCTAGCGTAACGACCGATGCACTTGATTCTGGGATCGAGTGCGTCCGCTGGAATGACGCGATATGAGGTGCTGACCACATTTAGCCCGACTTCATAGTCCTCAGGCCGGTACAGCGCCAAGCTGTTGATCATAACCATCAAGTTGGGCCTACGATCGATATTTTTGGGGTCCAGCCCCAGACCGGTGCCCCGAGTTAGATTGACACGAATATACGCGTCATCGAACTCCGACTTGGCACACATTTCAACGACGACATCCTTCACGAACTGCTCTGTGGGCATTTGCTCGAAGCCCATGTGCTTTGCGCCATGAAAGAGGCGCGCGACGTGCTCGTCGAGCTTAAAGACCTTCTTGCTGTACATCCGGATGCCCTCAAAGAGGCCATCACCGTAGAGGTGGGCGTGATCGGAAACGTGGACGGTGGCCGATTCAAGTGGAGAGACGACACCATTAAGCCAAACCAGCTTGGGCATGATGAATAGTTTACCGGATTACCTGATGTGATCCCTTCTCGGTACAATATCCGTCGAAATTGTTGAGCTTTCTTGTGAAAAAGGTCGCCGTATTGTCTGCTCTTTTTGTTGGTGCCGCTGGGGGCGCTGTTGGAATCGGCGCGTCTCAGTACTCTCCAACATATCCGCCGGGCACCATGATTGGTCAGGTTCCGGTCGGAGGCCTTGATGCCGAAGGAGCCGCCAGGCGTTTGCGAATATGGTGGGATGGAGCCCGTCTCCTCACCGTAGCGATTGAAAATCCCAAGATTGAGGGCATGCCCAATCGAGCCAATTGGGCGGAACTGGGGCTGAGAATCGATGACCAAGCATCGGTAGCGCAACTCACTCTTGAGTCATTTTGGGGTTCTGCATCGCGGACAATAGGGATCAGATCCGAGCCGCAAAAGGTTCCTCCAATCTTTTCCCTTGATGAAGGTAGGTACGAAAAATTTGCGATCGTGATTCAAAAGGCCTCGATCGATCGAAAGCCCGCCAAGGCGCAATGGAATGGAAAGCAAGTTCTTTATAGCTACGAAATTGCCCCCATGACTTTGGATAAGACCGGACTGGGAGAAGCGGTCAAGGAAGCATGGTTTGCTCAGGCGACATCACTTAGTATGCCTACGACAGAGGACAAGAAATCGGTGGCTAACGAGGAGCTAGAGAAGATTAAGGAGCCTATGGCGACTTTCTCAACGAAGTTCCCAACTTACAAAGTGACGCGTTGCCAAAACATCGAGCTTGCGGCAAAAACGATCGATGGTACTGTGCTCATGCCAGGACAGACTTTCTCTTTCAATGAGTTCCTTGGACCGAGGACAACCGCCAAAGGCTATAAGATCGCCGGAGTGTTTGCCAATGGTCGGCACGATGTTGGCGTCGGCGGTGGAATTTGTCAGGTGAGCACGACTCTCTATAATGCGCTCGCGTTATCTGGTCTCAAGATCGTCCAGCGTAGCAACCACAGCATGGCAGTCACCTATGTTCCAATCGGGCGAGATGCTGCGGTCAGTTTCCCCAATCCCGACCTCAAATTCATCAACAATTTTGATTTTCCGATCGCCTTGGACTCTGTGTACCAAAAGGGCCAGTTGACCTTTACGGTGCTAGGAATCAAAGATAAGACCCAAGAGATCAGCATAGAGCGAACCGGAGTCAGTTCGTGGGGGCGAGGCGTAAAGTACCAGCACGATCCTTCGCTTCCATACGGAAAGGTGCGACTTATCGACGCTGGTGGTGCAGGTCATAAGGCCACGACTTACAGAATCTACAAGCAGAATGGAAAGGTTGTGAAGCGTGAGCTATTGCACGTGAGCCAATATCCCGGCTCGCCAAGGCTGTATGGAAAGAACATGAGTGCGAAGCCAGCCGCGAAGTCGCCCGCTTCGGCTCCTGAAGCCGCTCCGGCCCCGATCACGCCGGATCCTAATTCCGATTAACTCGAACTAGGATCAGTTGATTGCCTTTGTAAACGACCTCGCCAAGTGCACTGAGATCGGCATAAGGCCAATTTGGGTAGTTCTCGACGTTGATCGAGACGACAAAGTCGGCCTTGGATCGGGCAAGAAACTCCCCTTGCGTCTTTGGAGTCGCGGTGTTCGCGAAGAGACTCACGATACTATCATCGTGGCGGCGACCATAGTCTGGTGTTTCGCTCCAATGGCCGGCATAAGTGTAGGCACCGGCGAGCCCAGACACGATCGGATTGAGGTCGGGAATGGCCGGCGACGCAAAGCGGTCTTGCTCATTTGCGACAGGATTGCGCACGCCGGGTACGGCGACCACAATCGGAGCATTCTCTTTGCTAAGAAGGCGAACGATCTCGGATCCATCGGCGGATAGAAAGGCTGGCAGGTTTGTGGTGGTTGAGACATTGTCACGAATCAGCTCGAACTCGCGCCTAAGCCAGAGCACGCTCGATGAGCAGATCAAGACGATAAAGAAGCCCGCGACCATATTTCGCTGTTGCCGCTCGAATCTCTTCAGTAGCTCGCTGAGCCCAATAGCACCCAAGAGTCCATAGGGAATGATGAGCCCGGCGGTAAGTTTCCGCTGAAACATCTCGGGCACGAACGGGGCAAACAAGCCAAGGCTCGCCCAAGCCAACAGAAGATTCCAGACCATATCTTTGCGGGCCATGACCCAGCAAAATGTTAGCCCTGCAATGGTGAATACCGCCCAGGTCGCCCAGCTCATCAAGAACCGATTTTCTGAGTGATACGTGGCGAATCCAGCAATGGCGACTACGATCGTCCACGCAATAGTGGCCATTCGTCGCCTTTGGCCAGAATCGGGTGAAGTGTAGAACGCAATGGCGACCACGACGAGGCAAGAGGCAATGCCACCAAGAAGCGTGGGCATTCCACTGGTGTAGGTCGGCGTAGCGGCCCTAGACTGGAAGACCGGGTCGACCCGCAAAACGTGCATAAACCAGAGCGCACTTGGCACGATCCCTAGGCAAATGGTGAGAACCCGAGCCATCCATTGCCAGCTCAGGGTCCTTGTCGCGGTGGCAGTGACCAGCAGGCCGAAGAAGATCAAACCCAGAAGCAGGACATCGTAGCTATGGATGTTCATCAGCAAGCCCATGCAGGGAACTCCCCAAATTACGGGTTGCCAAGAATCCTTAGCATCCAAGACCGTCAAGACAATCCCCAAAACGAGGCACAAACTAGCCATGAACAGACCGTTGGTGAGCATGGATGGAAAGACAAATGCCTCGGCCTGCCAAACGTCGATGGGCAGGTGATTCCCAAAAAGGGGTGCAAAGAGCCGTGCAGGGCCATTGACAATCGCTCGTCCAAAATTGTGCCAGACGAGGAAGCCTAGCCCGCCACCAAAGGTCGCAAGAACAAGCGCGAACTTGCTAGTAAAGAGATCCCAAGTGGTTCTTTGAACCAACTTGGCGAGAAGGATTACGAATAGAAAGGAAAGGGCAACGCGAGCGAGGGTCGTCGCTCCAACAATCCCAAAGGCTTTGCTAATGATTCCAAGAAGCCAAAAGTACAAATGGACGGTCTGGCGAGGCTGCGGATCGGTCGTAAATCGATTATCAAAAAAGAACGCTCCGTCTTGGGCCTGCTTCATCCAAGCCGCGTAGACCATATGGTCATCGGTGTTGAATGGGGTGCCGAGGTACTGGATGCCGTCTTGCTGAATTGCAAAGGCAAAGAGGGCCGGCAAGAGCGCCAGTAATGTGGCAGCGATCGCGAGCTTTAGGACAAACGGCTTGAGCAGCGCATCTCGAGATTCGTTCACGATTTATTTGGGGATGGGTCGTCCCATCGAGCGATAAATATCCTCGATCATCGCCTTGTTGGCCTTGGCTTCCTTATTTGCCGGATCCAGTTTAAGGGCCTCTCGGTATAGGCTCAACGCTCTTGGGTACTTGGCTCTTGGCGCCAAGATTGGCGAATTCATAACGATCGTGCCGAGACTCACGGTGGCATTGATGTAAGCCTTGCGCTTCGTCTTATTCGCTTTGTCCTTGCCCCAGGCAAGCTTGGTCACAGAATAAGCCTTCTCGGCCCTCTGTAGCTTCAACTGGTCAGGGTTTGGCTTCTGTGCGATCGCCAATGCCGAAAGCACCGCAAGCGCGAAACCAATCGAAGTTCTCATGCGCCTATTTTGCACTCCGATGCTCGCTGATTGCTTTCCTAAGCCGCGAAATGGCAGCAAGTGTGGAAGGATGACTAATGTCGCCTCTGGCGGCAATAAGGTCGCTCATCAACTCGGGCGCTAAGCGCGCTTCCAGTTGGGAGTCGGTGGCTTTGGCCGGCAGCGATGCTAATCTCAGCAAATCTCGCCGCAAAGCAGAAACCATCAAGCCTTGAGCCATGCGGTTGCTTTTCGTTCGGCCCAGCATCTTTGCAAGCGCTTCCATGAGGTCGCGAACTCCAGCCTGCCGTCGCCTTCTAGCGTAGGGAAGACCGAAGGTGATCGCCGAAGTCCATGCAATGACTCCGAAGAGCAAGTAGCCTTGCCAAACCGAGGCCCTAGCCCAGCCTCCCAAAGCTGAGATCATGCCTTCATCAGAGATGTTGCCGAAGCTGGCTTCGGTAAACACGACCTTTCGGTTTGTTCCTGCCATCGATGAGATCAAGGTGGCGAAGAAGGCTGCATTGTCAGCTTGGTCAATGAAACGGTTCGTAAAGGCTACGCCATCGTGGACCTGGGCGATCACCCCGGAACCGAGACTCTCGTAGCTCACGAGGGCAGAATTGGATTTACCGCCGATCCAGACATTAATTGGCTCCCCATCGCCAAGTCCGCTACCCAATCCGTCCACGGAATCGAGGTTCGCGTGAACGTTATAGGGTTTCGATCTGGCAAATGAGCGATTGAAAGTGTCGACAACAGCCGCTCTAGACGCAAGGTTAAAATCTGGGCCCAAGCGAATCAACACCAAGTTTCGACCACTGGCAACGGCCTTCTTAAGATTGAGCCGAATACGGCTCCCGCCACCCCATGGGTTGCCCCAGCGGCGATCGGCAACCACGAAGGCGACAATGAGTTCGTCGGTGCCGATTTGCGGCGACTGGTTTAAGTCTTGCCGAACTTTGAATCCGTTTGACTCCAGGATGTCTCCCGCCAGCCGGATTCCGCTGGGCTTGCTACTCGTGACTGAGGGCATGACCTCGTTCGCGGTTCGCCCCAAAACCACCAGTAAGGTTGTAAAGCTGAGCGCGATGCAGAGCCAGACCGTGATTCGACGGAGAGTTGCACCAGTCATGCCGGCCTCCGATCTCCGAGCGCGGTGAGCAACTGGTTGTAATAGCCTCTAAATCGTTCTGCATCTTCGAGCCCGCGAGTGCGATTTCCGTACCAAATGGTGTCGAACTCTTGGGTTGGAGGCTTTAAGTCGAAGGCAGGTTGGCCGATGCCCGTTGCGTATCGGTTGTAGTGTTCCCAATTCGTCTCATGTCTTCGAAAATCGAGGGCCTTTGCTTGGTCGAGACGGAGCAGGCACGCCACATAAAGGCAGCGCACGGCCTCCCGGAATTCACCTTTTGCGATCAGCGCATCGGCCTTGGCAAGCCATTCGTCGAGTGTCAATGTTGCTTCCTCGTCGGACATAATGCCCTTTGCACGGGAAACCGCCCTTCGGGAGCGTGCGATTAAGTGAATCGCTAAGGCACCGGCGGCAATGGCAATTACCCCTACGACTATCCAAACAATCGTCGTCAGCACTTCGGGAAGAATGCCAAAGTTTGGGGGTGCGGCCGTTGGGGTCTGCCGCTCTTTCGGCTTGAACAAACTTCCTAGCCATTCGCCCAAGGATTCGAGGCTCTTCTGCAGCCAGTTTGCCTCGGTTCGCGTTCCTGGGTCGTTGTAGATGGGAGACGACTTCGCCCGCTTAAGCTTGCTCACATCTGCCTTTCCAACACTGGTGGCTTCGCTTGCAAACGCTCGAAGCCGCACATCAGCACGAATCTCCTTGATTAGCTCGGAGCTTGGTAGCGGAACTGCGACCGCCTGTCCGGCTTTGTCGGCCAAAACGGCGTCGGCTTCATTGGCAACGTTGTGTTCTCTTAACACCCGTTGTACCGATTGGTGGCCCTTCGCCTTGTCAAGGTCAGAATGCAACTGGGCGTAGTCGATCGCGAGGACAACTCTAACAAAAACAAAGAGCAGGCAAATCACAATGGGTCTCATCGCTTCACCCTCAGTTCGTCGTGGAGCAGGCTGATATCGTAGCCCTCAAGGCGTATCTTGCGCTCGAAAAAGACGAGTGTCGTGCCTACGCTATAGATCGGCACGATTACCCAAAAGGCAAAGAGATAGGGAAGCCCGGTAGCGAGTGACATCGCGATTTCCCCCCACCAATGGCGTCCCAGCACGTTCGTGAGCCACGGAATGACTCCCAAGGTTCCGTAAATGGCTTCGATTCCACCCCAAAAGCAGAGGCCAAGCAGCGTAAGGGATAGCCCAATCGCAACGATGGAATCGTCTCCAGAACCGGCTCCACGGTAGGTGCGCAACAGTTGGATACTGCGCCGCGGTGCTTCGTGATTCGGTGCATTCTCGAGTAGCGCCGCAGCTGGCGCCAGGCTGTGACGTACCAACACATAGAGAAAAATCGCTAGTGCAACGACGCTTGAGAAAATGGCAATTCCTCCGGCAACTGCCGACAAATCCGGACGAATGTCGTTCAACAAAGCACTCGCGAGCAGAAGAAACAAAGTGATGAGGAGTCCGCTGCAGGCGAAGACCAACGTTCGTAAGGTCAGCCACATCGTCAATTTGAGGCTCTGATCAGACCGAGCCTGCCTTTCGCCTTCGTGCACCCAACGGTTTGAAACGTAGTCCGCAGTGGCATGCACGGAGTGTGTGATGATGATTGATAAACCGATAACCAAGATCGGAAGGGCCGTAAAGATGCCTAGAACGACCGTGGTCGCGACTTCAGATACCTGACTTGAAACGCTGTGTGGTGCCCGTGTCGTGAACATCTGGGGCAAGATCAGCTGAGTCATCATCATGAACGCAACATAGACCAGGGTTGCGGCGCTGAAGGTGGGTCGAAGAATCGCCATGCCAATTTCGCGAAATGCCATGGTCGTCAGATTCAGGATTTCTCCAGACGTCATCGGCCGCAACGACTCCATTCGTTGGACTCGGTGCATTGCGGGGGTATAGATGTCTTCTTCTTCGAAAGGCATAGGACCCAATTCGATGAATCTTAGGGGAGAATTCATCGTTTGTACTATCAGTTATGTTGACATTATCTGCCCTTGCGGCAATGAGTTTGGTGGCTACCCCGCAAAGCCAAGATATCAAGAACTACGTCCAGGGGTCCTTCGAAGATGCTCAGTTCACGGTCGTTACCGGAGAACACTCGATTTCTGAGCTGGCCAAGATCAGTAAAGACTTCTCTCAGAGCTACCGTTTCAAGTCCTCGCAAGTGTGGATAAAAGAGCCATTCAAGCTCCGAATGATGTCGGAGGTCGATGATTCAACGATCCTCTACGTCGTTAATGGCGGCAAACGAATGTATAAGATCCCACGCAGTGGACTGTCGCAAACCGATGACATCAGCAAGGCTCCAGGCAAGCGTCAAACCGCATTTGACTTTGGCATTTTGACTCCAGCTCTCGTTAACAACTACTTTGTTGCGGATTTTGTCCGGATGGACAGAGCCAGTGGCGATGCGGTCTTTGACCTCACGTACGCCTCGCATCTCATGGATTCTAGTCGCCATCGTATCTGGGTCGATCCTCAAACTAAGGTCATTACCAAGCGTGAATGGTACGCCCAGCGCCGAAACAATGGTCGTCTTATGGCGACATTTATTTACTCGAACATCAAAAAGGTCGGGTCGGTTTCTTTAGCCACTTCCGCGGTGGTGAACAATGCTGACAACAAGCGAGCCGGGTCCCTGAGCTATACCAATATGAAGGTTAACACGGGCCTCGCCGATTCGTTGTTTGCGCTCAAATAGACTCGCCCGGAAGTAATTTTGTCAAGGATTGCCCAATCGCTTCGGCGGTGAATCGTAATAGGGCAATCCCCGACTGATAATCTTGTCGCGTGGTGCCGATGATCGCGAGGGTGCCCGCTTCTTCGGAACCTAAATAGAAGGAGTGACGCAGGATGCTGAGCTTGTGCATTCCCGGGGCATCGTTTTCGCGGCCAATCGTGATTAGCATTGGCTGCCCACTTGCGTTCTGAATCGCAGAGGAAAGCAGGTCCTCATTCTCAAGGTTGTCGAGTACCTCTTTGAGGAGGCCAGTATCTCGTTGCAACTCTGGCTGAGCCAAGATGTATTCCTCGCCCTCCATCACCAGGTGGCCTCGCGACAAGTCCTTGCCAATGGACCGAAGGGTCGCGAAGACGCTCGCAACAAACTTGTCATAGGCCGCCTTTCCAGTTGTGGCCGGGGTTTTGAGTCGGGTTAGTCCGCGGGCGCTGAGATTCACCAGCAGCCCGGGAAGAAGCTCGTTTAGACGACCGAAGTCCTCTAAGCTGAGTCCAGATGGAAACTCAAGGATTCGGCTCTGCGCATCATTGTTGTTGAGAGCCACGACAAGCATCGCTCGTGTCGGGCCGAGAGCCGTTACGATGGCGCTGTGGACCTTTACGGACGCCCCGGCGGATGTTGTTGCAGCAGCCAATTGATGTGTCAGGCGGCTCAGGGTCTTTGTCGTGTCTTGCAGCACTGCCTTAAGAAACTCTGAGCGCTGGGTCGCGTCGTTTACGCGCTGTTGCTGGACTCGGTCTGGCGTCGAACTCTCGACCATGTGATCGACATAGTAGCGATAGCCGGCATCGCTAGGAACTCTCCCGGCGCTCGTATGGGGCTGCTCCAGGTATCCCAGTTCGCTCATTTCAGCAAGCTCGTTCCGAATAGTTGCGCTTCGAACACCGAGCTCATACTTCTGGGCGATAAGCTCCGAACCAACCGGCTCGCCTTCGGCGACGTACTCGAAAATCACTGCACGCAAAATGATGCGCTTTCGAGGATCGAGGGCTTCCGGATCGTTCATTGTTGGTCTGACGAATTGGGGTTGGCGGCTGATTCGATGGCATCGGCGATGCAGTCGCCAAACCTTTGAGGTGTATGGAGGTTAGCGAACTCAGGTCCCGCCTGTGCGAATTCTTGTTTCAGAACTACATTTGAACTGATAAGGTCAATTGCTTCTTTGACTGCTGATGAATCAGATATGTCTATGACGAGTCCCAGATTGTACTTTTTGACAAGGCTTGGGATGAGACCCTCGCAATGGCAAATTACTGGCTTGCGCGCAATGGCGGCCAGAATCAAAACCCCGCTCATCCCAAGCCAGTTCCTATAGCCAAGCCAAACGACATCGCAGGCATGGAAGGCGAGGCTCTCTTGGCGGTCATCCAGAAATCCCTTAATCTCGCAAAGGCGCCCCTTCGATCGTAAGCTGGTGGCAGTTTCGCCCTGTAGCAGCGCTTCGACTTCGGTGTCTCGCCTTCCGGCAAGGACAACGCAAGCCTTTTCACTCAAGCTCGTACCTGCTAGCACCTCAGCCACACCCTTGCGCAGACTTAGTGCGCCGTAGGCAAGGACCAAGAAGGCATCCTTGGGCAGGCCCAACTCTGAGCGTGGGTCGGTGTTGGGACCGGTGTTTGCCAGGTAACCCACATCGGGTGAATGAACGACCTTTTCGGCACCCTTCCAAGACCGCACGTACTCGACCAACTGGCCATCGAGGATGAGTAGCTTGCGTAGCCTTGGTAGCTTCAATAATCGCCGAAAGACTGGGCGAAATATCCGATCCCTCAGCTTGTTGCCAGCGTGGAATTGACGCCCAATCAACATTCCGGCAAACGGAGTCTTACCAAATGGGCTCCCCTTAACTGCAATCGCGAGATCAGCTTGATCGATATTCACCATATAGATAGAGTCGATCTTCTCCCTGCGGACCAAATCCAGATAACCCTGGTGGTAATTCCACCGCCGTCGGAACTGTGCGATAAGCCGCGCTGCATCACCTTCCTCGGGTTTGGTCGGCGAGTCTGGCATCAAGTGCGTCTCAAAAGCCAAACCATCGTCGACGAGTGCCTGAAAAGCTTCGTGCTTGGTCGACCGCTCGGTCGTAACCAAGTGGACTCTATGCCCACGTTGATTAAGCGTACGGATAATCGTTCGGGTGTAGAGGGCGAGGTGATGACCATCGGCTTCCGGCTCAAAAATCGCCACATTCAAACCCATCGGGTTCCATTATGGGCAATATCACGTACTGTAGTAAGATGGCAAATACAATGGTACGCCGACATGGTTTGTTTTGTTGTGGTTTGATCCTGTTGGCCTTAGTGGGATGCAAGCAACAAAGCGTTGTCCTTAGCGACGAAGAGTTAAAGAGCTTCAAGGAGGGATCGACTAATCCACAAAATCCCGGTGGCCCTCCACCTGAGGGTTCTCAACCCGGCAACCCCGACAATCCAGTTTCAGATGCCCCTGGTCAACCGGGCCCAGATTCTGACGGCGAGCCGAACATGCCGCCAAGCTCAGCGCAGTCGTCACCGGCGAACCCGGGCCGTCCAGGTGGAGGAGGTTTGGGCGTTAATCCCGATGTCGAGGCGAACGCAACGAGGCCAAATCGCCCCAACGGGAATCCTCGACCGAATGGCGGCGGCAGTGGTCGACCGCAAATGCCGCGTCGCGAAGCTGATCGTGTGGAGAGTGGTGACTTTACGGTCGCCGGCGCCAAAGTGGCGGTCACAGGAGCATTCAAGCTCAATGATGGGAAGATCGTGGCATGGAAGGCAGACGGCAGCGCGAATCCGTCGCTCAAGACCGAAGTTGAAGCGCAGCTCGACAAGCTCCCAGAGGGAATGCTGGACCGAATTGGGCAGGGCCCCAGCGGCAATGTCGTCTTTGTCGTTAGTCAAGTCACGGGGAGTAAACGCCCAAACATGGTCCAATCGGAATTCGGCGGCATGGGTGGCGGGCTCGGCCGCCTTTTCGGCGGAGATGCCGCTAATAAGATTTTCTCCTTCGCGAATGTTCAAGAGGGCGCAAGTACGGTCTCGATTCGTTATCGAATCGAGGAACAAGCACCAATGACAGGTACGTTGGCCTTCAAGGAGGGATCATCTGCCAAGTTGGGCACGGGAACGATCACGTTGCAATCCCTGAGCGATCAGCCAGCTCCCGAGCCACAAGGTGAGGGTGATGAACGACGGCGGGGCGGAATGGGTGATGCGAAACCCACCGGGCACCTTGTGTTTTTGAAGGCCGGATTGCCAAGAGCCCCATTCTCACTGCAGTTGGTGGGCAAGGACGGTAAGGCCTTCACTCTCGTCGACAAGGATGGCAAGCCGACGGCCATGCCTCAAATGACACCCGGTCAAAGACCAAGCGGGCAGGGAATGGAGCGGATGCGTGACATCCGGCCGGCCTACTTCTTGGTGAGCAATGATGAAGGGTCGGTTGTGGTTAACCTTTTGGTTAAGAGGGAGCTCATTAGTAGCATCAAGGTTACGATCACCCCGCAGACGATTATCGAGCGCAAAGGGATTGCGGCTAAGCCCAAGTAGATTGCTGAACTTAACAAAGCGGGGCACTCAAAGAGTGCCCCGCTTTTCCTTGTAGTGTCGATGCCTAGTTCTTGACTAGTTCCTTCTTTTCTTTTTTGGCAGTCTTCTTGATGAAGATCACCTTTTCAGAATCATCGGGTGAAATGTCGGCCAAGATGTGGTCACCTTCCTTGAACTTGCCAAGTAGGAAATCCTCGCTGAGCGGATCTTCGATGAATCGTTGAACTGCGCGACGCAATGGTCGGGCACCAAGATTAGGATCGTAGCCAGAACTAACGAGCAAGTCCTTCACCTTGTCGCTGAGTTCGATGGTAATGCCCAATTCTCCGGCCTGGTTGTTGACCCGTTTGAGATAGAGATCGGCAACCTGGAGAATCTCTTCGCGTCGAAGGTGCTCGAATACGATCACTTCATCCACACGGTTGAGGAATTCGGGCCGGAAGAGCTTCTTCATCTCGTCTTGCATCCGCTTCTTCATCGCTTCATAGACCTTAGGATCGTTGGGATCTTCCTTGGTTTCTCGGAAGCCGAGACCCTTATCGAGTTCGATTGGTCGAACGCCGACGTTGGAGGTCATGATGATGAGCGTATTGCGGAAGTCCACAGTTCGGCCCTGACTATCCGTCAAGTGGCCGTCTTCAAGGACTTGCAAGAGAATGTTGAAGACTTCTGGGTGAGCCTTTTCGATTTCGTCGAGCAGGACCACGCAATAGGGATTGCGACGAACCTGTTCTGTGAGCTGACCACCCTCATCGTATCCGACGTATCCGGGAGGCGCGCCTACCAAGCGGCTGACCGCAAACCGCTCCATGTACTCGGACATGTCGATCCGGACGATGTTGCTGTCTTTCTCATAGAGGTAGGCAGCGAGCGCCTTGGCAAGCTCCGTTTTACCAACACCGGTTGGCCCAAGGAAGATGAAGCTACCCATTGGGCGATTCGGATCCTTAAGACCGGAACGGCTTCGGCGAATTGCTCGAGAAACGGCGCTGACCGCGTCCTTCTGACCAATGATCCGCTTATGAAGATCGTCCTCCATGTGAAGAAGCTTCTCGCTTTCCGTCGCAACCAATCGAGTGACTGGAATACCGGTCCAACTCTGAACGATCAAGGCGATTTCATCTTCGCCAACGACCGCGTCAGGCTTGATTTCGGACTCCCAGGCATCTTCGCGGGTACCGATGGAATCTTCGAGTTCGTCAATTTCGTTGTTCAGCTTGCCAATTTGGTCAGCATCTTCTTCTTTGTTTCGACGATTAAGGTGATCAAGGTCGGCGCGAAGCTTGGTTACCTTGACCTTGTCCGCTCGTACATCGGCGGGTGGCATGCTGAGTTGCAATCGTGCTCGGCTCGCAGCCTCATCGATGAGGTCGATGGCCTTGTCCGGCAACGTGCGATCCGTGATATAGCGATTGCTGAGGCTAACAGCAGCTGCAATGGCGGCATCCGTAATCTCAACGTTGTGGTGGGCTTCGTAGCGTTCCCGCAGACCCTTTAAGATGTCGATCGCTTCGTCTTGGTTCGGTTCCCTCACCTTGACGGATTGGAAGCGTCGCTCAAGGGCCGCATCGCGCTCGATGTACTTGCGGAATTCGTCTTGCGTCGTTGCGCCGATGCACTGCAATTCGCCACGAGCCAATGCTGGCTTCATGATGTTGCTAGCATCGATAGCTCCTTCGGCGGCTCCAGCACCTACCAAGGTGTGAAGTTCATCGACGAAGAGGATGATCGAGCCTTCGCTACGGCGCACCTCTTCCATGACCTTCTTCATACGCTCCTCAAACTCGCCACGATACTTAGTTCCGGCAACGAGGCCGGCGAGATCTAAGGCGATCAAGCGCTTGTCTTTCAAGAGGTTAGGGACGTCGCCCGAAACGATACGCAAGGCAAGCCCTTCGGCAATGGCGGTCTTTCCGACGCCGGGATCGCCAACTAGGCAAGGATTGTTCTTGGTTCGTCGGCTGAGAATCTGCATGACTCGCTCAATTTCTTGAGCACGACCGACTACGGGGTCAAGTTTGCCTTCGCGAGCTAACTCGGTTAGGTCCCGACCGAATTCATCCAAGGTGGCTGTCTTGACTTGGCCGCTGTTCGAGCTACCGCGCGAACTGCTTCCGCCAGACGCCTTACCGGTCGACGATTCGTTATCTTGGAGTGCTCCAACCTCGCGGCGAGCACGCTCAATATCCACGCCGAGCTTGGCCAAAACACGGCCCGCCAAACCATCGCCTTCGCGAATCAGGCCCAATAAGAGGTGCTCGGTTCCGATGTAATTGTTGTTCAGGTTACGAGCCTCGTCGTAGGCCAAGTCGATCACGCGCTTGGCACGAGGGGTAAGAGTCATATCCTGGGAAGGCCGGGCATCGCCACGGGGAAGTTGCTTTTCGACCTCAGCCCGAATTCGGCTCAGGGAAACCCCGAGTCGCTCAAGGACCCGTGCCGCGACGCTATCTGACTCGCGGACCAATCCTAAGAGTAGGTGTTCCGTCGAAACATAGCCTTCACCGAACTTCTGCGCTTCTTCTTGCGCGTAGAAGACGACTTTGCGAGCTCTTTCTGTAAAGCGTTGCCACATTTTGTTTTGTTTTCAGCCTCCTGCTGACCTTTCGGTTTCCCTCCGTGATTTAGACCACTGAACTGTCATCGTCGGTTCTACGCCACGATATCAAGCCTTGTTTTGAGCTTACGCCCTACTAGGACCTTTGCTAGTCAGGATACCTGCCGTGAGTTCTGCCGTACTGGGATAATTGGCTGTGGCCCGCGATTCCATCAGCCCATAATGTTACGAGGTTCATCCTTTGAACCAGTTTCGAACGTAACTAGGAGTAGGTTATGCAGGGTGCGGTCAAGGTCGGGATGTTGGTTGTCGGGTTCATTGCTGCTTTGCTGGCAGCCTATGCCGTCCTTGGTCGTAGTATTTTCGCGGAAAAGATCGATTTGTATTCGGCGACGTTTAAGGATGCATCTGGGATGGTCGCTGGTTCAGACGTCACCCTTAGCGGTGTACGAGTGGGTCGAATTGCAAGCATCGAGTTGGAGAGTCCCGGCCGCGCAATCATGACTCTGGAAGTGAAGAAGGGAACAAAAATTCCCGTGGGGACCAAAGCTGTTATCGCTGGGTCGCTCATAGGAATTGGTGATCGTCCTCTCGATCTGCGACCACCCGCAACAATTGGCGAAATGGCACCACCTGGTGCCCAATTGGAAGGTGTCACGCAAGGTGCCTTGGGTGCGCTCGGCCCCGAAGGGGAAGAGACAATCAAGGCCCTCAATCAGACCTTGATTGCCACGAAGAACCTGATCGAAGACGAAAAGTTGCGGTCGCGTGTGGACACTTTGCTAGTGTCGAGCAACAAGACCATTACACAGTTTGGTGCTCTGGCGAGCCAGATTAACCAAATGGTTGGCGCGAATCAGGCGCAAGTGCAACTGGCCATGAAGAAGGCCGTTGCGATGATGAGCGACCTTCAAGTAGCCACTAAATCAATCGCCAGAATCGCTGGCGACGGCAAGCTCGAAGCGCAGATGAACGGTTTGATCGCTGAGATGAACGCAACAATGCGTGAGAGTAACCTACTGATTGCCGATCTACGCAAGACCGTCAATGACCCCGAACTAAGGGACCCCATGAAGGACATCCTTGCCAACACGAAGGCGATGTCTGATTCGGGAACGAAAATCGCTGCCGACGCAGAGTTGATGGCTAAGAATGGGGTGACGGTTAGCGAGCAAGCCATTACGGTGATGGACAAGGCCAGCAAGCTTGCCGACGAATTGAGCGAAGTACTGAAGAAGTTCAACGAAACCCTGGGCGGGGTTGCTGGGCTTGCCAGCGGTGGTAAAGGCGTTGGCAAGATCGACACGGAGTTTGGATTAACTTATGAATCTGAGCCCCGCGAACTCAGGACCGATTTCGAAGCCTCAACTGTATTGGGGGGTAGCCGGCTGTACTTGGGTCTGTACGATGCATTTGAGACAAACGGTTTGATCGCACAGATTGGTCGACCGATTTCGGCGAGAAGTGACCTGAGATACGGAGTTTATGCAGGAAAGCCGGGCCTTGGGGTATCATATCGCCTCGCGCCCGGGGCAATTCTTCGAGGTGATCTTTTCGACATAAACAATCCGCGGTTCAATGCGCGAGCAAGGATCGACTTCAACAAGGAGATAAGCGGATGGTTTGGAGTCGAAAACATCTTCGACGATCCGTACCCAACCATTGGGTTTAGTATCCGGCGCTGAAGGATTTGCGTCAATGAAGGTCATTTTGAAGGAAACCGTCCCTAATCTTGGGAAGTCCGGCCAAGTTGTCAATGTAAAAGACGGCTACGCTCGAAACTACTTGTTCCCCAAGGGGCTCGCCACCGTTGCTGAGCGAAATCAGATCAGCGCTCTCGAGAAACTTAACGCGAGAATGGCCGCCAAGCAAGCTGAATCAAAGGCCTCCGCCGAATCGCTGAAAGAGAAATTGGACGGCGTCACTGTTAAGATCGAAGGCAAAGTTGGACGCGACCACGGAAAGTTATTCGGTGCGATTACTTCGCAAGACATCGTTGACGTCATCAAGAAGGATCTCAAGATCGATGTCGAAAAGAAACAAGTTGTGCTTCACGACCCGATCAAGCGGCTCGGCCGAACTAAGGTTTTGGTTGATCTCCACCGCGAAGTGGACGCCCACATCACCGTTCACGTTTGGAACGCTGCTTTCCCTGAGTTCGACGAGGAAGTAGTTGCGGCCGCGCCCGCCGAGGCTGTAGCCGAAGAGGTAGCTGCAGAAGTTGATGCTCCTGCCGAAGCAGAAGTGAAGGCAGAAGAGCCCGCTGAAGTTTCCTGATCTCCGAATGATGAATGAGTCCCGCTAGAATGCCTAGCGGGACTTTTCATTTAAGATTTCAGCTAATCGCATGATGAGGCGCTCCATCGTGTCCTCGTCGCTTGCGGCGGGCTCGACTCCCTTGAGTCGACTGTCCGCGAGGCGAATTTCTTGGAAGCACTGTTCAATCTGAGCCAGGGTGACCTTCTTAGCTTGCGGAATGATCCGGTTGGTTGTTCCTGACTTTTCGTCGGTCCACCGAGGCTTGTTTGGAAACTGGCTGGCGATAGCCTCCGGAACTGCAGTTGGATTCGCGCCTGCCTCAATGGCAACCCTTGCTTGCCAAAGCAGTCTGAAGTATCGCGAAAACTGCGGAAGCACGTTCACGATGGCGACTTCGGACATCTTCTTGTTGGATGCAACAACGATACGAAGTTGCCGAACCGCTTCTCCAACTCTCTTCTCGCGTACGGCATCGAGGAGTGCCCAAATGTTCCACTCTGGGTTAGCTACAACGGAAGCCCGGACATGCTCTTCACGAATTTCAGCCTCGTCACCAGCGTACATCGCCAGCTTTTCAACTTCGCCAATGCCGCGCGAATAGCTACCGCTCATCATTTCGGTAAGCAACGCGGCTGCCGGGCGTGACATGGACTTGCCCAGCGACGCTGCATGAGCAATGAACTCTCCGGCAAGTTTCGCTTGGTCGATCTCGCATGTGATCGTCATCCCCTTTGCATCTTTTACGGCTTTCGCCCAGGCGGCCTTGACCTTCTTGGTTTTGTCAGCATTCGCGGGATCCTCGTCGGTAACGAGGATCAAACGCCCCGTCTCTGGCACGTCACTTAGCATTCTCAGTTTCGCCGTATCCTCTGGTAGGTACCGAAGAAGGTTTCGAACAATCACCGTTCTTCGCTCGGAAAGAAATGGGATGGTAGAGGCGGCGCCAACCCATTCGATGAGGGCTTGCTCATCGGCATTAACGGTTTCAGAGTCGTAATCGTCGCCATCGATGCCACTGGCTTCAAGCAGTTCCTTCAGGGCTCGTCGCCTCAGCATGTCTTCTGGGCCCTCGATGAGAACCACGGAATGCTTGAGTGCTTCGTCAATCTGAAGCCTCATGATCGCTTTTTCACCTGTCGAAATGCCTCCTTGACCTGATCAAGGAACTTGATCGCTTCGCCGTCTTTTGGACCAGCAGGGGCAAAGAGTAAACGGTCGATCGCCGAAGCAAAGGTAACTTGGTCCACGCCAGCTTCTGGAATCATCTGATTCAATCTTGTCGCATATTCCATCGTGGTTTCTTCAAAGCGGCGCGGAATGCGGCTATATCTTTCTAACGCCTCGAGGGTGCTAGCGGCTGCGGCAGTCCGCGCGTCCGCGATCATCTGGTGTTTACCCGCTAGGCGAGGCTTTCGCTTTCGAATGAGGTCCCAGAAGAATGCACTGACCAACCCGATAAGGCAAAGGCCAATGAGTCCATTAGCAGCCGTACTGCCCCAAGATGTTTGCCACCACGATGGCAGAGGTCGCCATTCGTCACCGCGTCCGAAGCCGTCCACCTCGTCGGCCCCGTCCGTCGCGTCGAACTTAACCCATCCGGCATTCTCGAAGTAGATTTCGGTCCAGATGTGATAATCGGATTCGCGCACTTGATAGAGGTTTCCGCGGCGGCGACTCGTCTCGCTCACAAGGTAACCCGACGCTACTCGTGAAGGTAAGCCTGCATAGCGAGCAAGGATCGCAAGCGTGGTCGCAAAGACATCGCAATAGCCTTCCTTAGTTCCGAAGAGGGCGTTTTCGACCACGCTGGTGCCATCCGGCACCATTGCCGCTTGCAAATTGTAAGTAACGGTTCTCGCCACTAGGGATCGTAGACGGTCGGCCTTTTCAAGATCGGTTTCGGCCCCGCGCAGCGTTTGATTCACAAGGACTTTGGCTTCGTTTGAGATTTCAACCACGCCGTATGACTGCTGCCAATAATCAGGCGCAACCGCCTTGCCTACATTGTCATGGTCGACTTCATAGGAAAGTCCACGAGCACTGGAGCCGACGCTTTCGGCAGATGCACGTACGATCCCGTCCTCTCGAATCGAGGCGCGTCCCCGTCCGCCGAGTTGGACCTGAGCTGGAATCCCCGGGAAATAGGGGCCAGGGAGATTGCGGGACATCGAAGTCAGTTCGTAGCTAAAGCTGGTGAGGCCGGGGAGCCGGGCCTCGGAGTTCAATGTGACGAGATTTGAGACGCCTGACTCGCGAGGCAGCCGAGTTGAATCCAAGTCGCTAGACCACCAGCGGTTATCTGAGAATCGGTAGTACGCCTCTCCCCGCAAGTATCGTGCTTTGTCCATGACCGCGTGCAGAATCACATTCTTGCTTGGCCGTCCAAATGGGCCAGAACCCACTCGTAAATTATCTCGATTTGGGTTAGGAGTCCCGGAGCCAAGTGAGGATAGTGCAGTTGGTGAATTGGCCGGGTTTGATCTAACGGGAACTCTCAGCGGCGCGGTGGCCCCTTGGACGCTTGCCCGAATGAACGGAGCACCGATGGCGCTAAAAATGACAATACCTACGGCAGAAGCTAGGGCCCATTCAGGACCGGCTAGTCCTTTCCATTCATATCTTCTCAGCCGTTGAAGGTCTGATTCTCCGGCTGCCGAGGCCATCCGTAACATCCCCCGAAGGTGGCTTCGGGCGAAGAGCATCCCAGTCGAGACTAGGAACAAGAAGAACATGAATGGCGCCGCCGGGAAGGTATCGAACGCGCCAACTAAGCCGTAGAGAGCGATTGCCGGTACACCGAGAAAGAGTAATGTCGAATCTCGCCAGGCGAAGAAGCTGGCGAAGGCGATTGCCCAGCACAGACCAGCCGTATAGAGGAGCTGGGGAGGGAATCCCTCATTGGGCAAGATGCGATTCAGTTCGCCAGCGAAAGCAATTGAGATTGCAGCCGCCAAGGCGAAGACGATCGTATCGGGAGATACGCGGTTCCAGGCTTTCTCGATGCGCGGCCCAACAGCAGAAACAAGGTGGCCAACTAAGGCGACGCTTGCGAAGATAAATCCTGATTCACTGTTTCGGACGCTGAATCCCGCCGAAAGCAGAACGGAAACGGTCGCAATGGCGCTCAAAAAGTAGTCGAGCCAACCAAGATCGAGCGACTTCTGCCTCATTTTAGGACTCCACTCTCAAGGACTTGGACTCTTACTCCGGCTTCTTCGAGCGTGCGAATATGGTCGCGGCCTCCTGCTGATTGGCCTCTAAACGTAGGTTGAAAGGCTTTGGCATCGTAAACAAAGGCATGAATCGAATTGACGGGTGCCAATCGAATTGCCTCAAGTAGCTCGGCTTCGCCGACAGCGAGGAAAATGAATACTCGGCCTGCTCCATCTGGGTCCTGAAGGGCGTGCGCAAGTTCACTGGCGAGGCTTGGGCCATTCGCTCGGAGTTCTGCAAGCGAGTTTAGGTAGGGAAGAAGAGGATTTGAAGGAGAATGAAACTCGGGCTGGACGTTCAGGCTGACATGGCTGCAACGTGGTAGAAGCTGTTCAATAAGGAAGGCCGCGTGCCCGCACATTTGGTCGAGCGAAGAATGGCCTTCGCCAATGTCGGAACCGGGAGTGCGCTGGACCAAGACGGTCGCCCGCGATCCAGCCTGAGACTCAAAATCCCTGACCATGAGCCGGTTCGAGCGCGCGGTGCTTGGCCAGTGAATATGCCGCACTTGATCACCGGTAGAGAATTCGCGCACGCCGCGCGCGTCGAGCGAGTTCGCTGGGCTGCGGACGGAAGCCGAGTCTTCATAGCCAGCGCCATGCAACATCGTCATGTCCAGCTCAAATGGAATCGGTGCAGGAAGAACTTTGAGTTCAGTTTGACCGGCAGAGTGCACAAGTTCGGCTGAGCTGAGCCCAAGGGCATCGGTGCCCATAACACTCACGTCGCTCCACTTGAATATCCCGCGACGCAATGGCTTGATTTGATACTTGATTTGTACGGGTTGCTGGTAGCTGGGTGCGACGGGTACCGGGTGTCGTATCCAGTCTCTCACCATTCGGTTCGGCAATTGGTCTTCGATGAGTAAAAGCGGTCGCGTGAACCGATTTTCGCTTTCGATAGCTAAAGACACCGTGATCGGCTCGCCAATGACGGACATCGCCGGAGCTGTTCGCGAGAGTTTGAGATTGCGAACCGCATATCGAGCCTGAAATTTCGCCGCCACAATCGTCCCAATGAGCGCAGTTCCCATGTAAAAGAGGGCGGGCGAATTCACGAGCACCGCAACGACCGCCAGAAAGAAACTGGCAAGGATCAGCGTTAGGCTGGCGGTGTTCCTCACGATCTTAGTTTAACGGACAGGAAGCGGAGTGGGAACGGAGTTCAGAACGCTGGTAATAATGTCGCTGGCCGCGTCGCCACGGCTTCGACTCTCTCCCCGTGGGATGATGCGATGGGCAAGTACCATCGTGGCAACCGCCTTGACATCGTCGGGAACGACGTAGTCCATGCCTTGCCACGCCGCATGGGCTTGGGCGGCATGTTGAAGGTGCAGCGAAGCGCGAGGCGATGCGCCCAATCCGACGTGGCTATGATCACGAGTAGCCCTCACGAGCGAAACGATGTAGTCCTGCAGTTTTTGGTCGACGTGGATGCTTCGAACAGCCTTCTGAGCGTCCACCAATTCTTGAGTAGTGACGACCGGCGACAAGTGGTCGACTGGCCTTGTTTCGCGTTGCTGCTCGAGCATTTGGGTCTCAGCTTCACGATCTGGGTACCCCAGGGAGATGCGCCCGAAGAACCGATCCATTTGTGCTTCGGGTAGGGGGTACGTTCCGCTCATTTCAACATTGTTTTGGGTTGCCACCACCATAAATGGTGAAGGAAGAGGCCGCTCTTCGCCGTCAGCAGTCACCGTCCGCTCTTCCATGGCTTCCAAAAGAGCACTCTGAGTTTTTGGCGTCGCTCGGTTGATTTCATCAGCCAAAAGTACGTTAGCAAAAACTGGCCCCGGCCGGAACTCAAAGGTCATCTCCTTTTGATTGTAAAGTGGGCTGCCCGTCACATCGGCGGGCAACAGGTCCGGCGTAAATTGAATTCGCGAGAAACTTCCGCCAATGGACTTGGCAAGCGCCTTGGCAAGGGTCGTTTTGCCAACGCCGGGAACATCCTCGACCAGCAGGTGCCCTTCGCAAAGCAGAATAATCACCGCGTCACGCGTGGCGTCTGACTTGCCAGCAATCACATGATTGAGTTGGCCCGCAATGGCCTGAGCGAATTTGGCGACAGCAGAGATTTCCATAGATGTTTTGAGCCTTGGACGCGAAAAGCTATCATGAAAGTTGATCGCTGTTTATTGATACGCAAATTGACCGCTGTCTGCAACCAGCCAGCGGTCAATAAGGATTAGTTGGACTAAAGACTAGCCGTCAACTCCGCCAAAGTTCGCAATGATAATGTCAATATCGGCGGCATCGACTTCGCCACTAACATCAGCATCGGTCGCGCTAACGGCAACAGATCCAAAGTCGGCAATGACGAGGTCAATATCAGCAGCATCGGCTTCGCCTGAGTTATCAACGTCTCCGTTCTGCACGGCGATGGCTCCCATGTTTTGGCTCGTGCCATTTAGATTCAAATTCGTCGTCTTCTTCAAGAACGAAGAACCGTCGAAAATGAGCTGAGTAGCACCCGCAAGAGACGTTGGCAATGCTATGCTAAACGGGGTCGACTGGCTACTTGCTGAAATCGTGCCAGAAGCAACGGTCGTATTTCCTTGCATCACAGCGAAAGACATCGTGCGAGCGGCTGCAAATGGCGCGACCGTGTCACTTAGAACCAAGTCTCCATTGAGTTGCTGCGTCGCAGCCGAGCCTTGAAGGGAGAAGAATCGCCCGCCGCCTGTGTAAACCTGCGTTGAGGTCGCCGTCGCGACGTTGTAAACGTGCGCGCCTGCGCTATTCGACCACAAGATGTTGCCGTTCGACAATTGGTACACCCCTCGGCAATCATTTACAACGTACGCCGTGAGTTCAGCACCGGTAGTTGGGTTGTGCACAGAAATGCGATCTGAAGTGAACCAGCCGACGAGAACATTACCGCTTGGATCAATAGCCATCTGCTCTGCAAAGCTATAGGCACCATTGTAGAACACGCCTGCGCTCGATCCGTCCATGTTGAAGCGATGCACATCGTTGTTTGGGTTGGCCGATGAAGTGAGCAAAGTACCATTCAGCTCCATCACGTAGAACGGTCCCGTGTTGAAACCCGCGGTCGAATAGTTTCCAAGGTGATTGCCGCTGGTATCAAACCGGGCGATCGTATCTGCCGAGCCGAACTGTGTGCCATCTTGAGGAGCATAGATGACGCCATCGATTAGCGTAAGCCCGCGGCAGTTATCGAGCACACCAACCCCAACGGTGCCGAGCAAAGTGCCGGTGCCGTCGTATCGGGAGATCTTGTCGCCAATTTGCTCGCTCACCCAAATCTCACTTCCGACAGCAATGGCAGAGATTGGTGTGGTTCCGGATGGGATTGGGAAAAGGCTTGAATTAATTAAACTGCCATCAACCGGGCTAAAAGTGACGATACGATTGTTTGTGCTGTCCGGCATCAAAACAACGGACTGAGCCGAGGCAACACCCGCAATACAAACCGCAAACGAGGAGAGAATAAGAGTCTTCATTAGCATTGCACGTTCAACTAGTCTAACAACACATCCGCAAAAGTGGGAGTCATACTCTCCCCGTGGCGAGTTGCGTAATCGGGGTTGATCTTGGCGGCACGAATGTCCGCGCCCAGGCTATCTATCCCGACGGCTCCCCCGCCGGCGAGTACAAGAAGAATTCCTCCTTCGCCCAGCAAGGCACCGACGCCATCATAGACGCCGTCGCCAACACCATCCGCGAGGCCATCGCCGTCGCGCAGGGCGAGGTCACCGCGATTGGGCTCGCCGTGCCGGGTCATATTGATGACGAAGCCGGTCTCGTCCGCTGGGCGCCCAACTTCGGCCGCGAGGTGGACGATGTGTTCATCTCCTGGAAAGACATCCCGCTCAAGAAACTCATCCAAGCCCAGATTGATTTGCCCGTCCGCATGGGCAATGACGCCAACCTCGCCGCTCTCGGCGAGTACCGCTATGGCGTCGGCGAGAACACCGCTAAGTGCCTCGTGCTCATCACGATCGGCACCGGCATCGGCGGCGGCGTGGTCATGGCGCCGTCCTCGGTGATGGGGAAGGCCGACGGCCCGCTCGTGCTCATTGGCAGCAATGCCGGCGGCGCCGAGCTCGGCCATGTGATCATCCAGGCGGGCGGCCTTGATGCCTCCGCCGGAACCTATGGCTCGCTCGAAGCCTATTGCCAGCGCGATGGGATCGTCCGGCGCGCGCAGTACAAGCTCCAGCGCACCGTCAGCCCGCGCGATTCCAAGATGTGGTCGCTCGTCGAGGGCAACCTCGGCCGCATCACGCCGCAGATCATCGCCGCCGCCGCTGAGCAGGGCGACGAACTCGCTATCGAGACCTTCGAGGAGGTCGGCACCTATCTCGGCGTCGGCGTGGGCTCGTTCATCAATGTTTTTGCGCCCGATAAGCTCGCCATTGGCGGCCAAATCGCCAAAGCCGGCCGCTTCCTCATGGACCCTCTAAAGCGCTCCGCCCGCAACACCGCGATCCCAACCCTTTTTGCCGATTGCAACATCGTCGAAGCTCGCCTCATGGACGACGCCGGCATTCTTGGGGCGGCAGCATTGGCCTCGGCTTGAGTCACTGAAGAGACATTTTCAAATAATTCGACAATCATCAAACTATTCGATGAGTATCGAAGTATAATGTCATTGTGGACGAGGCCCTTAAGATCTTTCAGGCGCTGAGCGATTCGACGCGGCTCGCGGTGTTTCAGTGCATTCGCGGGTGCGGCGGCGAGACGGCTTATGACACCGAGACCGGCTGCTGCGATGCGACCGAGCCGGGGGCCGTGGCGCTTTGCGATGTGAAATGCCAGGTGCCGTGCTCGCCCAGCACGCTGACGCATCACCTGAACGTGCTTCGCGACGCCGGGATTATTGAGACTGATCGGCGCGGTAGGCAGGTTTATGTGCAGATCAATGGCGCGGCGCTGGCGAAGGTCGCGAGCTTCTTGGTGAACACAAAGTGACAGGTTTTGGCCTTCACCGGCTGAAAAAGGAGAAGAAAACTATGGAAAACAACAACTCCTGCGGATGCGGTTGCGTATGCTGCGGAAATGGTTGCTGTGGCAAGTGCTCTTGCTGCGGCGGCTAATCTTAGTGGGGCTGGTCGCAAGGCCGGCCCCTTAGGTTCTTAGTTTGTCGCGGTCTAAGTTGCGGGCGACTCCGAAGGCGTGGGCGGTGCTTCGCCACAAGATAACGATTAGAAGTACGAAGACAAGCTGGATCGGGTGTGGCGGTTGGATATCAGAAGAAGCGACGAGGCAGAAATAACTAATAGGACCGTCCCGATCGCGAGATACCACCCTTGAACCCGCCAGAGTCCGGAGTTACTGCGATTAAGAACTGGCACGAAGATGAAGAGAAAAGGCAGGACTAAGGCGCCCATAAAGAAAAAGAGTGGCAGGATCGCAAACCAAGAGACCACATAACACGCGACGTCGACGGTCTCTAGCCATTTCTTTCCTGTAGCCGGGAAGAGCCTTGGATAAGGCGAAGCCATGGGCTCGATCTTCTCATCCTCGTCCGGTTCACCCTTCATAATCCTATCATGCCTGAATTGCCCGAAGTTGAAACCGTCCGCCGCGTGATGGAGCGGGCGCTGGTGGGGCATACGATCAAGGAAGTCGAGGTTGCGCCGGACGAGATCGTGCTGGGGCGGTTCCCGAACAAGGCGATGGAGGAGCATCTGAAGGGCGCGAAGGTGGCCGGGGTCGGGCGCAAAGGGAAGTATTGGTGGATCGAGCTCGATAAGAAGCCCTGGCTCTTCGGGCACCTCGGCATGGCCGGCTGGATTCGCGAGATGGGAGAGCCGACGATCCGCATCCGCGAGATGGGCAACATGCCGCTCGATGACGAGGAGGGCCGCCCGCGGTTTCTAAAGCTAATGCTGACCACCGAAGAGGGAAGGCGCATCGCGATGACCGACGGTCGGCGACTGGCCCGCCTGTGGCTGAGCGACTCGCCCGAGAAAGACAAGCGAGTCGGGGCATTGGGCTTTGATTCTTGGAAGGGCTTGCCTTCTTCTTCTGAATTGCACGCGTTGCTAAAGAAGCGAAAGGCGCCGCTGAAGGCGATCCTGCTTGATCAGGCGCTGTTCGCCGGAGTCGGCAATTGGATCGCCGACGAAGTGATGCTGGAAGCGCGCCTATCGCCTCACCGGCTAGGGACTTCTTTGACGGAAAAGGAGGCCGGAGCCTTGAAGAAGGCGATCGAAGATGTGATTAGCCTGGCTGTCGAGAAGGGCGCGGATAAGGATCAGTTCCCGGCAGACTGGCTGTTCCATGTGCGCTGGGGCGGCAAGAAGGGCATTCCGCAGTTCGATGGGCACGACATTATTCGTGAGCAGGTGGGCGGTCGGACGACTGCCTGGGTGCCGGATCTTCAACGATAGAGGGACAGTAGAGGGATATTGAGTGACCGTTGAGGGACAATGGCTGACAACATCCCTCCATGTCCAGCCACATCCCTCAATTGTCCAGCCTCGCTCCGTCCCGGTATCCTCTCACCGTAACCCATGGTCACCTTCCAAGAAATCATCCGCCGACTCGACGAGTACTGGGCCGCGCAGGGGTGCGCGATCTTGCAAGGGTATGACGTCGAGGTCGGGGCGGGGACGATGCACCCAGCGACGACGCTGCGCTGCCTTGGGCCGGAAAGTTGGAATGTCGCCTATGTGCAGCCGAGCCGCCGACCGGCAGATGGCCGCTACACGCGCAACCCGATGCGCAACCAACGCTACTACCAATACCAAGTGGTGATGAAGCCAAGCCCGGACAATATCGTGGACCTCTACATGGAGAGCCTGAACGCGATCGGCTTTGACACGAAGAAAAACGACATTCGCCTCGTCGAGGACGATTGGGAGAGCCAGGCGGCGGGCGCGGCGGGCGTGGGCTGGGAAGTTTGGGTAGACGGCACCGAGGTCACTCAGTTCACGTTTTTTCAGCAGATGGGCGGTTACGATTGCGATCCGGTCTGCGCCGAGATCACCTACGGGCCCGAGCGGCTGTGCCTGATGCTCAATAACCAGAATTCGTTCTGGACGGACCTCCAATGGAATGAGGCGATGAGCTACAAGGACACCGAATACGACCTGGAGATGCAACACAACGTGTACAACTTCGAGGTTGCTTCGACCGAGATGCTGTTGCAGGTCTTTGATCTGTACGAGGCGGAAAGCAAGCGCGTGATTGAGACGCCGGTCTTCTGGGACGAAGAACTGGACATCCTCACGACTCGGGAAGCGAGCGAAAAGAAGGGTGCGTTGGTCTATCCGGCGCTGGATTTGGCGTTGAAATGTTCGCACATCTTCAACATCCTCGACGCACGCGGCGCGATCAGTGTGACCGAGCGCGCCGCTTACATCAACCGCATTCGCGGACGAATTCGCGCTTGCTGCGGCAAGTACCTCGAGAAGTTCAAGGTCTCGGCGCCGGCAAGCTAGATTCCGTATACGCCGCGATACTTTTCGCCCAATCGAGCGAGGTAGTCGGAGGCCCCCATTGGCTTGCCCGTGACCATAGGGACGAGCGTCTGCGGCGGGAACTTTGAGCCGTGGCGATAGATCTTTTCGACCAGCCAGTCAAGAATTGGCTTGAAATTGCCGCTCGCGATAAGAGCATTTGTATCTCCAAGGTCCCTCTCAAGGCAGTTCCAGAACTGGTAGCTCAGCAGGTTGCCCATCGTGTAAGTAGGGAAGTAACCAATGCTTCCCATGCTCCAGTGGACGTCTTGAAGGCAACCTTCACTATCTGTCCTGGGTGTGATACCGAGATATTCCTCGTACTTACTGTTCCAGAACTCCGGCATGTCATTCACATTCAACTTGCCTTCGAGGACGGCGCACTCGACTTCGAAGCGCACCATGATATGTAGGTTGTAGGTCACTTCGTCGGCTTCGACGCGGATATAGGATGGCTCCACTTTGTTGATCGCTCGGTACATCGTGGCAGGAGCGACTCCGGCGAGCGAAGGGAAGTAAGACGAAAGCTTTGGAAGCATCCAGGTGACAAACGCCTCGCTTCGCCCCACGATGTTTTCCCATAGGCGGCTTTGGCTTTCGTGAATGCCAAGTGAGACTCCGCCAGCCAGCGGGGTTCGGTCCCATGACATCGGGCTACCCTGTTCGTACATACCATGCCCAGCCTCATGAAGAGTTCCAAAGAGCGCGCTCGGTAGATAGTCTTTGAACCTTGTTGTAAGGCGAATGTCACCAACCGACCAGCCGGTGCAGAACGGGTGGGGAGCCGTGTCTTGCCGTCCTCGGTCCATGTCGAAACCAATCTGATTCAATAGCCACTCGGTAAATTCTCGTTGCTTGTCGTTCGCCCAATCGCCATACAGGAAGCTGTCATCAGGTTGATTTGGTGAATCCTTAATGTCCCTAACCAATTGGACAATAGGGCCACGAATCTCGTCGAAGATCGCTTGGCATTGAGCGTGGGTCGCGCCTTCCTCGTACATATCGATGAGAGCATCGTAAATGTGGTTCTGGTAGCCCAGGAGATTCGCCTCTTCCTTGGTGATCTCGAACAGTTCGGCGAGAATCGGTGCAAAGGTCTTGAAATCGTTGTTGGCGCGTGCAGTAACCCAGGCTTCGTGGCCCTCGGCGCTCAACTTGCTCTTTCGCGCCACGAGTTCGGCTGGAAACTTCGTGCGTAGCTTCATGTCGCGCTGGGTGTTTCGGACCAAGGCGGCTTCATCGGAGTCTGGAGCGACTTCTTTCGCCGCATTTTCAAGGGCACGTTGGGTTTCGTCGCTGACAAAGGTCTCGTGGGCCATGCGAGCAAGGATGCTACTGTGCTCCGCTCGGGCATTGGCGCCTCCCTTGGGCATGTAGGTCTGTTGATCCCAGTCCAGCATGCTCATCGCAGCATGAAGAGCATTGACATCGAAGAGCTTGGTTTTTAGTTCGTCTAAAGCAGTTGGCATAAGTCATCAAAGACTACCGCAACTCTTGTGATAACGTTCCTGGTGCGTCGTATACTAAGGCATGGCTGACCCGAATGATGTTGCCGCTACGAAGTTACTCCGCCGCGAGTTCGCGCGCAAGCCGATTGACATTTCGCAGGCCGACCTTCGCGTTTCGCATGGTGTTGCTTATGTGCGGGGCGTTTTGAAGCCGATGAAGGGTTCCGCCGAGCCTATGCAAGCGATGCTGGACCATATCTCAAAGGCGCTGCGGAGCCGGGGCGAGTTTCGCGATGTCGTGATTGATTGCGTCATTCGCGGCGAAGGCTAATTTAGGAGCAATCCCGCCTCGCCGACGAGGTAGAAGCTGCCCGTGACAACGACGGCGCGATTCGACTGAAGCGCCGCGTCGAGACCATCTTTAACCGTTTGGTGAACAGTCGTTGGGATGCCGAGATGGGCGATTTTGGTCGCAATTTCCTCCGGCGGCACCGCGCGATGGAAGTTGATCGGCACGAGGTGAAGCTCGGCAATGATTTCCTTAAGAGGCTCGAAGAACGCGATCGGATCGTGACCCGCGACCATGCCAGCGACGACAGTGAATTTGTCACCGAACCCGAGTAGCGCATAACCGAGCGCAACGGCCGCGTCGTGATTGTGCGCGCCATCGAGGATGACACGGTGCCCTGCGACTTGGCGCTGCTCCATCCGACCGGGCAAACGCACATTTTGAACACCGTCATTGATGAGAACGGGGTCGCGAATCGCCCCTGCCACCTCGCAAGCGGCGATCGCGACGGCCATATTTGCACTCTGATGCGGGCCGGCGAGAACTGGAGGCCCGACATGGTGCTTCGCAACTGGCGTTTCGATGATATGGTCTCCGACCCGACCAATGAAGTTAACTTCCTCGCCAAGACGCCAAACTGCACTCGCTCCCTTTGATTCAGCCTCCTTCAGAATGGTCGCCTCGGCCTCCTCCGGCACGGCGCCAACGACGACCGGCTTGCCCGGCTTGATGATCCCCGCCTTCTCGAACGCGATTTCCGCGAGAGTATTGCCGAGGACCGAGGTGTGGTCGAGGCCGATACTGGTGATGACGGCGACCTCACCGGTGATGACGTTGGTCGCGTCGAGGCGGCCGCCGAGACCGACTTCGAGCGCGACCCATTCGCACTCGGCTTCTTGCCAAGCCGCGAACCCGATGGCGGTCTTCATTTCGAACTCAGTGATGCCTCCGTACTCTGTCCCCTCGAATTCCTCGGCGACTTTGAATAGCCTCGTCGCGTGACGTGCGAAGTCTTGCGGCGAGATGTACTCGCGCCCGATCTGGATGCGCTCCATTGGGTCGTAAACGAACGGGCTGAAGTACGCGCCGGTCTTGTAGCCCTGCTCGATAAGAATGCTCTGCACAGTCGCGGTAACGCTGCCTTTGCCATTGGTGCCGGCTACGTGAATGAACTTTGCTGTCGGTTTATCGAGCCCGGCGAGCTCGACGAACTTCTGCATACGGTCAAGCCCCATCCTCCACCCACGCGGTGCCAGCGCGGTGACGGCCTCCATGGCTTCTAGATAGTTCACGTTGGGCAGTTTACGGCATGCGCAACCTGAATTCGTCTTGAAGCGTCACCTAGTTAGATGGAACTGATAGCGGGAGCGTTAGTCGGTGCGATACTAGTCGTCTTTCTCGTTTTGTTCAAAGCTCGAAAAGCTGGCGGATCGAATAGTTCGGATACGGACCCAACTGGGTGGGGTTGCTCAGGAGGTGATCACTACGTTGACGGCGGCGGTGATGGTGGTGGGTGCGGCGCCGACTAGAGTTTAATCACTTGACAAGATCATGCTAGTTTTCATCCTCGTTTTGTTCGCCCTATTTATTCTTGGATTCTTTGTATTCATCGCTGCGAACGCCGGTCGGGGTCGTGATGACTGGAATTCGATGAACTCTTGGTCGGATACCAGTTCGACGACCGTCGATGACAATTCTGGAACGGGTTGCGAGAGTTCCGAGGGTTGTGAAAGCTCAAGTGGGGATTGCGGCGGAGACGGAGGTGGCGGCGATTGAGTCCGATGGCAAATGCATTGCTAGTCATCTTGGGCCTCGCTATGGTAGGAGTGATCTGGGTTGCGATCAAAGCTAGGGAGCCATTGCGTAATCCCGAGCTGATGAAGGAACTACTTGACGCCGATCGCGGGATGAAGGCTCGTGTGGGTGACGGTAGAGTGGTTTCAGAAGATCATGCAATGGACATTGGATTACCCGAGGATTACAAAACGCCAGCGGAGTTTCCGCCCGGCATCGATGACAAAGGGAATGCCCAACATGTGAGTTGGGAGCGGCTCCGCGGCGAGGGACACCCGATTCGCACGGAAGACCAAGACTCATAAGCAAGACGCGCTAAGGTACAATTCTTGCTCCGTCGGGGTGTAGCTCAGCTTGGTAGAGCGCGTGCTTTGGGAGCATGAGGCCGCAGGTTCGAATCCTGTCGCCCCGACCATCCGTTCGGAACGACCTGGTTTTGCTGGTCGTATTAACGTAAAGCTATGAAAGCCCCATTGTTTGCCCTCGCCGCTCTGCTCATCGCGCCCGCCATGGCGCAAACCCCACCGGCCAGCGAATTCGTCGGCAAGCCGATGCCGGCCTTCACGATGAAGGGACTTGATGGCAAAACGCACTCGAACGCGACCCTAAAAGGCAAAGTTGTTGTTCTTGACTTCTGGGCCACTTGGTGCGGGCCGTGCAAGGCCATTTCGCCAATGATCGAGAAGTTGCACAAGGCCTACAAGGGCAAGCCAGTTGCCATCTTTGGTGCAAATGTCTGGGAGCGCGGCGACAAGACTGGTGCTAAGGCCAAGGCCTATTCCAAGGAGCACAAGTACACGTATCCGATGACTATAGGCAATGAGGCCCTCGCGACTAAGTTAAAAATCCAAGGCATCCCGACACTCGTTGTGATGGATAAGAAGGGTGTGATCCGCAATTTCTATCTCGGGTTTGATCCCGCCAATGAGGCAAAGCTTAGAAAGGTAATCGACGGCTTACTAAAGTAGTTGGGCTCCTTTTTCAGATAGGTACAGGATTGGCAGCCCGTACGTCGAGAAACTTCGCGAAGTGCAGGAGGGGTTCTATGTTTGGAAGCTGGAGTCCGATCGCATCTAACATGGAGTTGTGCTCTATCTCGGCAACGGCTAGTTGCAGTGGCCAAGGATCATGCTGAATATCGCCCCTAAGTACGCGGCCGCGCCTTTGTGAGAAGAGACAGTAGCGCTCCGTTAGAAACTCCTCTAAACTTCCTGCTAAGGCCCGAAATGGTTCACTGGTGGGCCGGTATCCGATTTCGAGTTTCGCGTGTGGAGCTCCTCGATGATAACGAGTGCTTGAGTACCCAATCGCATCTTCACAATGGGCGACAGCCATGACGGCATCGAAGTAGGGTAGCCCAAAAGTGAAGCGGGCGCCCCGTACCGTGAGCCAGCTTTCGGCATCGA
Source organism: Chthonomonas sp. (assembly GCA_016788585.1). Taxonomy (GTDB): domain Bacteria; phylum Armatimonadota; class Fimbriimonadia; order Fimbriimonadales; family Fimbriimonadaceae; genus JAFLBD01. The sequence goes on from JAEURP010000007.1 coordinate 234,032, forward strand.
GGCTGAAAAACCATACACCCCTCTTGTCATGATGCTTAACGTACGTGCGAACGTTGAGTTCGGGAAACGACATCGCCTTCGGGAAGAGTGGATGCTTGACGCCCGTCATGTGAAACGGGACGATTGCAATCCAAGCCTGGCCATCGTACGTGTCGATTTCCAGAGGCTCTGGAATGAGAGGACGTAAATCCGAGACACCGATTGGCCAATGCGCAAAGAGCAGGTCGTGCCACTTCATCTGGATTGGAAACCGGCTCATCCTAGGTCAGCCCTACGCTCTCCAACGCTGAAAGGTTGCAATTCTGGTATCTTATGCGCGTTTGCTGACGCGCCGATTGGCGCGCCTGCAATTTAGGGGGTCCCCAAAACCGGAATGATTTCGAAACAAAAGAACGACTATAAGCCAGCCCAAGGAATCGGGCGGCTGTTCAGTGTGCTTCTCGCTTTCGCTGCAATGCTCGTGCCTTCGATGGCATTCGCATCGGGCGGAGAGAATGTTCACCTAGAATTTGCTCCAAGCGACATGTACTTCTTGTATGCGTCGCTTCTTTTTGGCATTATCGCCGTTGCCGCTGGTTTCTACTACCGCGCCAAGGTCACTGCCGTTGATCCTGGTGATGAGAAGATGCAGGAAGTTGGCAAGGCGATCCGCGATGGCGCCTTGGCCTACCTGCAAACGCAAGGAAAGACGATTGCGATCTTTATCCTGCTTTTGGGTGCTGGCCTTTATGCGCTTTATGCACCGAAGTATGAACCGATGGTGGCGCTTGCCTTGGTTGTCTGCTTTGTTCTCGGCGTGGCCGCAAGCTATATTGCTGGCTATGTCGGCATGGACATGGCGGTCAAGGCAAACATGCGAACCGCTGCCTCGGCTCTGACGAGCTACAAGAAGGCTACGGAGGTTGCATTCCACGCAGGTGCGGTTGCTGGTCTATTGACCGTTGGCATGGGTCTCCTTGGCGCCACCCTTATTTTCATCGCTTCACCGCAGAACGCTATGAAGCTGCTTGTTGGCTTCGGCTTCGGTGGATCGCTCGCCGCGCTCTTCATGCGTGTTGGTGGCGGTATCTACACCAAGGCTGCCGACGTCGGTGCTGACCTCGTAGGTAAGGTCGAAGCCGGTATCCCCGAGGACGACGAGCGGAACCCAGCTGTGATCGCCGACAACGTTGGTGACAATGTTGGCGACTGCGCTGGCATGGCCGCCGACGTTTTCGAATCGTACGAAGTAACCCTCGTCGCTGCCATTGTTCTTGGTGCCGCGACGGCCGCAATCTTCCCGACTGCGGTTTGGATGAAACTCATTCTGTTTGCCCTAATGGCGCGCGGAGTTGGAGTCATTGCCTCGATCTTTGGCATTGCTATGGTCAAGGGTACGGATGACGTCGATGCTGATCCTTTGAAGCCAATTCAGAAGGGCTTCAAGGCTTCGGCTGTTGCCGCTGCGGTCTTAACGGCTGTCGTCGCTTATATGATGATGGGCGGCATGCCATCGATGTCACCGGAGATTCAAGCCTCGACGCTGACATCGGTTCAGAAGTACCAGCGAGCCGAGCAAGGCCCCATCCGATCGGTTCAGAACGAATTGGCTGGCAAGCTCAGTTCGGTCAAGACTGAACTGAACACCATCATCGTGGACATCGCCAAGAAGTCCTACAAGGGCGACACCAAGTTGGTTACGGCAGACGATGTCATGAAGGACAGCCGAACCGCTGGTCTTATGAGCCAATTCGGATTCAATACGCTTGCTGCTAGCGCAGTCAAGGGTGCAGAAACCGCTGAGCAGAAGGAGCAATTCTTCACGCCGGAAGAGTTTAAGACCGGCGTTGTTGCCAGTGTTGTCGGAAAAGAAATCAAGGCCGGCGATAAGGTTGTTGCAACCGCTCAAGACGTGACTAAGGAACTCGTCGCTGAAGATCCGCGCATCATCGAGATGGCTAAGTCGCAGGAGATGCCGATCGATCAGTTCCGCGAGGGTGTTGTTTCCCAAGCTGTCGCGATCGATCCCTCAGTTCCGCAGCCCGACATCCCAAAGATGGACGGCTACTCCAAGCTAGACTGGAACGATCCGCGAATCAAGGACTACACGGTGGCGATTACTTCCGGCTTTGGCGCCCCGCCAACCTTGGACAGCTTTGTCACTAAGTACAAGAATCCGAAGCCTGAAGACGAATTCGTCGTTTACAAGCTGAAAATCACTCAGACCCCAGCTGCGACAGGCCCCGAAAAGCCAAAGGCAATGGTTCAAACCATCTACTACGGCCCGATCGGAAAGAAGGCGGCTGATGATCAGATCAACCAAGCTGTTCAGCAGCAAGGTCAGAATCTTAAAGTTGAAAAGCTCGCCCTGTTCCCAACTGAGTTCCTAATCAACAAGGACGGAAAGCTGGCGCTGGGCGTGGTTACCAAGTCTAAGTCCGGAGTAGCCGGAGTAGTGGAGCAGGGAACCGTCAATATGACGAATCCTCAACGCATCAGCGGCTTTGCCGGCCTCCAGTACTACAAGGAAGCAAAGTCGGTCGTCGAGGCCGCACAAGCAAACCCGGCTTCTGGCATCCGTCCGCAGACCGCTGAGTTTGGAATTAGCCAAACTCAAACGGCCGACTGGTGGAAATTCTTCGCTTGCATCTTCTTCGGCATTCTCATGGCCTTTGCCTTTGAGCAACTCACTGATTACTATGTGAGTACCCACCGCAAGCCGACGCAAGAAGTTGCCGATGTCGCTTCCGCTGGCCCTGCCCCGATGATCATCCAAGGCTTCGCCCTTGGTGCTGAGTCGAGCGTGTTCTCGGTCTTTGCGATCGTAATCTCGCTAATGATGCCGATCTGGATCTTCCCGCCGGCAGAATATGGTGGCTATGTGCTGAGCTTCTATGGCATCGCACTGGTCGGCCTTGGCCTGTTGACGACGACTGGTTACATCCTCGCGATGGATACCTTTGGTCCGATTAGCGATAATGCGCAAGGCGTCTTTGAGATGTCTGGCGCTGGCCACACGCATCCTGAAGCAGCGCTTGCTGTTCAGCGACTCGATGCAGCCGGTAACACGACCAAGGCGCTTACCAAGGGCTTCGCTATCGCGACAGCCGTGGTTGCTGCGGTTGCTCTGTTCCACAGCTACATCGAAGCTTCGATGCTCACTTCGTCGGGAATGCCGCTCGAACTGCCGCACATCTTCATCGGTCTTCTGATCGGTGGCGCGGCACCGTTCCTGTTCTGTGCGTTCTTGATTAACGCCGTCGGTCGAGCTTCGTTCGAGTTGATCGGTGAAGTCCGACGCCAATTCGCTGCCGATCCTGGCATCATGAAGCGCGAAAGCAAGCCCGATTACGGCGCATGCGTTGCGATCGTGACACGAGCGGCTCAGCGCGAACTCATCGGTCCCGGTATCCTCGCCATCGCGCTTCCATTGCTGGTCGTTTTCGGCCTGGCCATTGGAGCCGAGACAGTGAACGTCGGTGGACAAGAATACAACCTCGCCGGTGCGCAAGCACTGGGTGGCTTCCTTGCCGGAACAATCCTCTCAGGTCAGCTTATGGCCGTGCTGCTTGCTAACTCGGGCGGCATTTGGGATAACGCCAAGAAGATCATCGAAGATGGTCTTCACGGAGGCAAGGGAACCGAAGCTCACAAGGCAGGTGTCGTTTGCGACACCGTCGGCGATCCGTTCAAGGATACGGCTGGCCCAGCGCTTAACCCGCTGATCAAGGTGATGAACCTCATTGCCCTGCTTCTCGCTCCTTACGTGATCTTCCCAGGTAACGACACCGTCCGCTATGTTGGCGCCGGCGTCTCCTTGGTCGCCCTCTACTTCGCGTTCTACGTGAGCAAGAAGGGCAGCCTCGCCTCGGGTATGGCAAGCGTCAAGGCCGAGACCGAAGCCCAAAGCTAAGGCTTATCGATCAAAATGAGGGCCTCCTGCAACTGCAGGGGGCCTTTGCTTTGAAGTGCGGCGAGCCATCGTCGCATGTTTGCATCGTCGGGAACAAAGCTAGAGACAAATTTGTTTATTTGCATATGCAACAAAATGTGACTGGACTTCACCACGTGACGGCCATGAGCAGCCATCCGCAGCGAAACGTGGACTTCTACCACGGCGTCCTCGGCCTGCGACTCGTCAAGGTCTCGGTGAATCAGGACGACCCGGACACTTATCACCTTTTCTACGGCGACGGCAAGGGCACGCCTGGCTCGGCGATCACATTCTTCCCGTGGATGAACATGCGCCCCGGCTACGTCGGTGCACGTCAGGTTGGTGTCACAGCGTTTAGCGTCCCCAAGACCTCCATTCCGTTTTGGAAGACGCGTCTTGAGGAAGCTGGCCTCCACCCTCAGCAGGAAGAGCGCTTCGGTGACCCGGTGCTTCTCTTTTCCGACCCGGATAGCCTGTTGCTCGAGATCGTCGGTACGACGAATGACCCACGTCCCGCTTGGGCCGAGAGCCATGTGCCGCAAGAACATGGCATTCATGGCTTCCACAGAGTTGACCTCTGGGAGAAGGAGGTCGGGCCAACCCGGGAGTTCTTGACCAATGTTTTCAAGGCGACCCAAGCCGAGCAAGATGGCGACCGGACGCGCTTCGTGTTTGGCGATGGATTGCCGGGGCAAGTCGTGGACGTCATCGAGTTGCCGGGCCGACCTAGTGGGCACATGGGCGTTGGCACCGTGCACCATGTCGCGTTCCGAACTCCGACGCCCGAGAACGAAATCGCCACGCGCGAGGCCGTCGTCGCCAGCGGTTTGCAGCCAACTGAGGTGATAGACCGCTTCTGGTTCAAGAGCGTGTACTTCCGTGAGCCGGGCGGGGTGCTGTTTGAGCTCGCAACCGACACGCCGGGGTTCGATGTAGACGAGCACGCCGAAAAGCTCGGCGAGAAGCTCATCCTGCCGCCATGGCTGGAGGCGCGAAGGTCGTTGCTCGAGAAGAGCCTGGTTCACTTCGAGTTGCCAAACGGAGTATCGTTCCCGGTATGAGCTTTATCACGCATGCGGAACGGACCGATGGGCGCATTATTCTCGGCTTTCATGGCACGGGCGGCGACGAGTTGCAAATGCTCGGCATCGTCCGCGCCATAGATCCCAATGCGGCCTACTTTTCCCCTCGAGGCAAGGCCCTCGAGGGCGGCGTTCACGCTCGCTACTTCCGTCGTTTCGAGGAGGGGGTTCTTGATATTCCCGACCTCATGGAGAAGGCCGCGGAATTGGCAGAGTGGCTGCCTGGCGCGTTGGAAAAGCTCGATATGGATAGCCGCCCGAGAACATCGGTGGGTTACTCCAATGGGGCTACGATCTCTTCGGCCTTGCTCCTGCTTTATCCTGACCTGCTCGATCAAGTCATCCTTCTTCGCCCGATGGTTCCGTTCGTGCCCGAGGTCGCGCCGGACCTTACCGGAAGGCGCGTGCTAATTTGCGCCTCGCCAACGGACCAAATAACGCCATTTGAGGGCGGGGAAGAGCTGGCGCGTATGCTCGAAAGCTTCGGTGCCGAAGTCATATTCGCTGCTGTACCCGGCGGGCATGGACTGGGGCAACCTGATATTGAAGCGGCACAGAACTTTCTGTGATCGCTAGGCATGCTCGTCCGCGACGAAGAGCTTTGGAAGTGTGCCGGCATCTGTACTCCCCGGGAAGGCATATTCGGGATAAGCTGATGCTAGCTTACGGATGTCGATTCCAATAGGCATGATGCTCTCGTCAGCCTGATAGCCAAGCGTGTAGTTTTCACGCTTTAATTCATCGATAAGAGACGGGAGGTCCAAGAATCCGGAAGAGTAATCGGAAACCAAGTGGGCCAGCATGCGCGTGAAGAGGGCTCTCCGGTAGGTGAAGTCAACGACGACGTCTGCATTCTGCCGAGATGGCGCGACAAAAATGTGATAGCTCGGGCGGACGAACCGCTGGTAGCGGTCAACAATCTCGTTGACGCCATGTTCGCGTTCGCTGACATCCCGCAGAATGCGCCCCAGAAGTCTCTGATCATCGGCAACATCGAGGAAACAGGCCATGTCCATCAGGTCGACGACGGGTGAAGAGAGAACGAAGAGCCCCTCGATGATGATCACCGGTTTTGGAGTTATTCGAATCGCCTCGACCTGCTGAGTCCGTTTGGCAAAGTCGTAGCTGGGCGTCATGACCGCCTCCCCCGACTTCAACTGTTTCAAGTGATCCACTAGCAGATCGAGATCGAGGTGATTAGGGTGATCGAAATTGAGGTCCTGGACACTGCGGTATTCGCTGGACCGAAAATACTGATCCATGGAAATGACGGCTGCATTTTCCTGCCCCGCCATGGTGCACACTTGCCGAGCAAGGTAGGTCTTTCCCGATCCCGAGCCGCCAGCAATTCCCAGAAAGACCGTTTCTTTGGTCATCAATGGGCCACGATTGGAATTCGGCGATCATAGACCGCGCGGGCCAGGTCGGAGATATCAACGCGTGCCCATTCGGGGAGCATGACGCTCTCGCCGATCGCAACTTGATAGGCCCGCGCTGCTTGACCAGTGGCCCAATTGGTGAAATGTGCCGCTAATGACTCGTTGATCCCGCCCGTTTGGGATGCTCGCAATCGGGCCGATTGCTCGGCATAGTTGAGAGCAAGGAGATCGCTCAGGGCCCCAAGATGAACCTGCGACACCTTCTTGCCGAAGCCGTCGGTGCCGTAAGTCTCGACAAACGCGGTGAAAGCCTTGTTGCAAAGATCCGAGATAAAGGAATCAGCCCGGCCACTTAGCGAAGTCTTGCCCTCGACAGCGCGGCGAACATGTCGATCCGCCATGAAGATGCGGTTGATCTCGTTCGTGCCTTCGTAAATCCTGCTGATCCGTGCGTCGCGGTAAATGCGGGCAACCGGGAACTCTTCGGTAAAGCCATAGCCGCCGTAGACTTGCAGCGCCTCGTCCACGATTAAGGACTCAAGCTCCGTCGAGAGCACCTTGCACGCTGAGCATTCGACCGCGAACTCCTCAGCGGCCAATCGGTTGCCGTCCGGCGTCCCGCCCAGTGCAGAGAAAGCCGAATCAATATCCGCGCCGCAGCGGTAGATCATGCTTTCCGCCGCGTAGAACCAGGCCGCCATGTCGGCGAACTTCTTCTCGATGAGGCCAAAAGAAGAGATCGGAACGCCGAATTGCCGCCGATCTTGCGCATAGTCGGCTGCGACGCGCAAAGCCTCCCGCGCAGGGCCAATCGACATCGAAGAAAGCTTGAATCGCCCAAGGTTCAGCGCATTGAAGGCAACCTGGTGCCCCTTCCCAACCTCGTGCAACAAGTTAGCAGCAGGAACCTCCGCGTTCTCCAAAACAAGCCGCGCGGTCGAGGAGCCCTTCAGGCCCATCTTGTGCTCCTCGCGAGCGACCGAGACGCCAGGAAAGTCGCGCTCCACGATAAATGCGCTCACTTTCTCGCCGCCCACCTTCGCCATCACCAAAAATTGATCGGCCCATTTCGCGTTGCTGATCCACATCTTCGTCCCCGTCAAGATGTATTTGTCGCCCTTCTCATCGGCGCGCGTGGTCATGCTGAGGGCGTCGCTGCCGCTGTTCGGTTCGCTCAGGGCATATGCGCCGATCTGCTCGCCGCTGGTCAGTGAAGGCAGGTATTGCGCCTTCTGTTCGGGCGTGCCGAAGAGGTTCAGCCCGACCTGGCTAATGCCGCTCGTAATGCCAATCGTCACGCTAAACGACGCGTTCAAAGAGAGCATCTCCAGCATCCGCGCGGCAAGGTTTTTGGGCAGTCCGAGCCCGCCATAGTCCTCGCTCGTATCGGCGCCGCAGAATCCCAGCTCGCCCGCCTTGCGCACCAAATCGCGCATCAGGGGCTCCTCCTGCGCGTCGAGCCGCTCCTGAATCGGCAGCACCTCCTTGCGGCTAAATTCCTCCGCCGTGCGCACCATCAGCGCATCATCGCCGCGAAAATCCTCGGCGGTGAAGATTCGGTCGGGAGTGCGGCAGAAAAAGTCCCCGCCGCGAGCGGTAAGAGCCTCGGTGCTCATGTGCGCTAGGATACCGGGCGATCGTGTTGGGTGTTTCGTTTTTCAGTGTTCAGTTTCAGCTATGAGGCCATAGACCCTAACTCAAACTTGGTAGACTCGTACGAGCGTGGGGCTGTAGCTCAGTGGTTAGAGCTGTCGGCTCATAACCGATCGGTCGCGGGTTCAAGTCCCGCCGGCCCCACCAAAAACCAATTGGTAATCTCGAATTAGGAATTGGGAATTGCGGAGCCTTCGCGCAATTCTGCTGCGAAGGCGTGGTCCGTCCAATCTAAACTTACCGGCGTGATGCTGACGAAGCCATTCGACACGGCGTGGACGTCCGTCGTTTCGTCCTCGGACCTCATCACGGCGATTCCGCCTTGCCAGAAGTAACGTCGTCCCCAAGGATCGGCGCGCTCCTCCACACGATCCTCATAAACCCGTCGGCCCATGCTGGTGATCCTGTGTCCCGCCAGTTCATCGAAGGCAATCGCCGGCACATTAACGTTGAGAAGGGTGCGGTCTCTCTTGATAGCAACCAGCATTTCAAAGTTCTCCTTTAGCCACCGGGTGCCGGTTTCGAAGTGAAAAGGGGCACCGTCGACAAAAGTCGCCATGCTGATCGCGATACTTGAAATGCCATTGATGCAGCCTTCCATCGCCCCGCCGACGGTACCGGAGTAAGTGACATCGTAACCGAGATTTGGGCCATTATTGATGCCGCTGAGCACGAGATCGCAGCCCTCCGGATAAGCAATGGTAAGGGCGACATTCACGCAATCCACAGGGAAACCGTTCACTTCGTAGCCTGCCAAGCCGTGAAAGTCCACTTCCTTTACTCGGAGAGGATCGCGGAGCGTCATTGCATGGGCGCAAGCGCTTCGCTCTCGATCTGGCGCCGAAACCTTCACCTCGCCAAAGTCTCTAATGGCATCGGCTAAAGCAAGAAGGCCTGGAGCATGGATACCATCGTCATTGGTGAGGAGAATGCGCATGCAGAAGATTATGTCGGGCGGAGAATTGTGGCGCGCGCTCTTGCCATCAGCCTTGGTCCTTTTTGCATGGAGCTTTACGGGCTTTCACTGGCTCTATCCCCTGGCTTGTGCAGTTTTGGGGACTTGCGTACTCGCAATGATTATGCTGTGGCCGAGGTTTTCCCTTTACGGAGGCGTGCATCTCGGCTTGTTTGCTTTTGCGGCTTGGTCGAGTGTCAGTTTCTTTTATCTCGCTGCTGGAATGACGGTTCCATTAGTTGCTTGGTGCTTCATTCGTGGGCCCACGCGCCCTTTCATATTGGCACTGATTGTGGCATTACCAATTGCTGCGCTCTCTGGGGGAACGGGCTCAGCCAATGGTTGGCAAGAGACCTTGATGTCGTGGTTCAATTTGACCTTCGCTCAAGCCGATCTAGCGGTTATCGGGATTCGTCGCACCATTCATTTCACTGCTTATGGCCTCATCGCCCTGACTCTTTTCCGATCGGCGGCAGATTTGACGGATCGACGCCAGCTCGCGGTAACCGCTCTTTGGGTTGCCGGTCACGCTGCTTTTGATGAGCTACGTCAATTCATGACACCTGGTCGAAGTGGGCGACTTGAGGACTTCTTAATCGATATGATTGGTGCGGCTACGTTTGTTTCTCTCTATATCTGGCGTCAGCGCAAGGGATAGCGGGTACCGTAAACCCTAGTGCGTTTCCTTTTTGGTTTTGTAGCTTTGGTTGTGTTTTCAAGTGTGTCTTGGGGGCAATGGACAGTTGCCGAAAGAAAGGCGATTACCGACACGCTTTCGCTAGGCAACCTCGTCGAAGCCGACCTCTTCTGGGATCGACGCCCCTTCACGGACAACTGGCGACATCCGTTCATCGACGAGGGTATCGATCATCCGCTGGCAAGTTCGGACGCGCTGATGAGTCTAAGTAGCCAATTGGCCAGTTCGTCGGTACCGAACGCCTTGCGATTGCTTGATGGTACGTACCCGCAGTGGAACAGTTTGGTGAGCATTTTTCCCGACACATCGGCCGCCTCTTTTGAGCCCGCTGCTTTGCGATCACCAATCGTTGCGTTGGTATCCAGTATTGTCCGAGCGGATGAAGAGATCAAAGCAGCCTTGAAGGGGCTGACGGACGCTGAGAGACAGCAATTGTTGGCCTCGTTGCCTGCGATCATGGGAGAGGAATTTGCACCCAGCTTCGACTTTACAAAGAGCAAACCCATCTCGCTTTCGGCTGCGCTTGGCTTGCTGACAAAGGTGGACCACCGACGAATTATGCGAGCATCAATAAAGTTGGCCGAAGATACGGAGGGCGCAATGCGCCAGATCGAGAAGTTTAACGGCGATGTTCAAAAGCCGGTAACGCAAACTGTTCTTGGACGAAAAGTCTATCTGTTTGGCCGAGGCGATGATGTCCACCGCGAAGTCGATGGCGACTTAGTGATTGACCTGGGAGGAGATGATCGTTATCTGGGCCGGGCGGGATCAGGCATGGCCGCGAGTGGCGTGTTGCTCGATATTGGAGCTGGCGACGATCTCTACCAAACAAAGGATCTTAGTTTAGGCGCTGGGCTTCTAGGTATCGGTATTGCCCGAGATGAAGGCGGAAATGATGTCTACCGCACGGGTGCCCTTTCGCTAGGAGTTGGAGTGGCTGGCGTCGGCGTGTTTAGCGATGCGCACGGAAGTGACCTCTATCAAAGCAAGGCAATGAGCCAAGCCTACGCAGCTTTTGGGATCGGATTGATGATCGACGCCAAAGGCGATGACTTTTATGATTTACCGGTTTATGGGCAGGGCATGGCCCGAACGCAAGGGTTCGCTGTACTCGTCGATCGTAGCGGCAGAGATGTTTATCGAGCAGGCGGCTCCGCCTTGAACTCACCCCTATTCACCGATGTACATTACAGCTTTGCCCAAGGCATAGGCATGGGCTTTCGGGAGGATACGGGTGGCACCAGCGGAGGTATTGGCATGCTGCTCGATGGAGGCGGTGACGATGCCTATCTTGCCGAGACTTATGCACAGGCGGCCTCCTACTGGTTTGGATTAGGTGTCCTGTGGGACCGAAGTGGTCACGATCAATATAGCGCTTATCATTACGCTCAATCAAGCGCAATGCACCTAACAGCAGCCTACCTCTTTGATTTGGCAGGTGACGACGCTTACAGTTTGAAGTTTGGTGCCGGGCATGCCATTGGGCACGACTATGGCGTTGCCGTCCTCCTCGATCGCGCTGGTAACGATGTCTATGCCGCTCGCGACAGCAACCCGAGCACGGGGAACGCGAATGGTCTTGGACTATTTGTGGATTCAGCCGGTGACGACCGCTATGCGGGACCTCCCGGGCGCGGAAACGCGGCACGTGGCACCGGGTCGCTCGGAATTTTCATTGATATGAATGGGCAGGACAAGTACCGAGAGGGCTTGGGGGATGCGACAGCTGTCATTACCGATTCTTGGGGAATTGGATTTGACATTGAATCAGCTCGAGTCGTCGGTAACGCAACAGCCCCAACCGAGCGACCTCAGCCTGGAACCATCGCTCGCCCCACCGACACCGAGCTTGAGACTATTTATCGTAAGGCGACGCAGTGGGGAGTCGGTAGCGCGCAGTCGGAAGTCGAGCAGAGCATTGGTCAATTGATCGGCATTGGCTTACCTGCGGTGGAATGGATGCTGCTGAACAAACTGGGAAGCGCGGACCGACTGCAGATTCGCGCCTTCACTGCCGTTATCGGGGCAGTCGGATCTCCAGCGCGTAACGCGCTGGCGGCCAAGGCCGCGACTGGAAGCCTCAATGAGAAACGCAATGCGCTCAGCATCGCCGTTGATGGACGTGTTTCCGAATTGGCCCCAGTGGTGCCCGCTTTGATTGCTCAGCCAGAATTACGGCTACAGGCGATCCGAGCCGCCGGGGCATTGGCCAGCAGAGAGAGCGTGGTCGCTCTGTTACCCCTAACGCTGGGGACAGATAATGTCGCAGTTGCCGCTGCCGTTTCATTGGCGCAAATCGGCGATGAACGGGCGGTTGGTACGGCCGAAAGCTGGCTCAATTCTCCCAATCTGCCGATAAGGAAGGCTGCATTCCAAGTCCTCGCTCGATACCCGTTGCAAGGACTCGACGTAGGTCGCCGGCTTTTGGGTGACCGGGTCGAGCGGCGAGCCCGATTGGGTATCGAGCTACTCGGACTTATCTCTAGTCCAGAGTCCTTAAACCTAGTTGCGGATCGTTTACTCGATCCGTCTCCTGGCATCCGCATCCAGTGCCTGATCGCACTAAACGGGAAGTGCCCGGAAGAGCGCCGCCTCACACTTGTCGCATTACGCAATGACCCCGATGCTAATGTTCGGGCAGTTGCCCAGCGCATCGACCCGGGCCGGTAAACTGGCGGGAGCCGTGTACCTTGTTCTCAGCGATGGAACTGCCTTCTCCGGGCGACGACTCGGAGCTGAGGGCGATGCCATTGGCGAAGTGGTCTTCAACACAGGAATGACCGGTTACCAAGAGATACTCACCGATCCAAGCTACGCTGGCCAATTGGTGACACTCACGTATCCGCTCATCGGAAACTACGGAATCAACCGCGATGACTTTCAGTCGGATCGCTTGCAGCCAGTTGGCTTGATTGTGCGCGAGGCTTGCGCGAAGCCTTCGAATTGGCGTTCAACCATGACTCTCGACGAACTGCTGAAAGAGCGCGGTATGGTGGCTATTCAAGGAATTGACACTCGGGCTCTGACCAGACACATTCGTAGCGCTGGCGTCACGATGGGCATCCTAACGAGCGACCCGTCATCGGCCGCTCAGAAGCTGGCAGAGACTGATTCCTATGATGACGAGGACTTCGTCTACAAGGTGACGACACGGGCCCCATATGCATGGGGTCGAGAGGGAAGGGAGGCAGTCGATAGCCCGAGTGACGTACTCCCTTACAAAGTTGTTGCCCTCGACTGTGGGCTGAAACATAACATTCTCAATCGCCTCGCTTCGCTGGGCGCGCGAACGATTGTGTTACCAGCGACGAGTACAGCGGACGAAGTTCTTGCATGGAATCCGGACGGCATCCTCCTTTCTCCGGGGCCAGGCGATCCAGCGAGACTCGGATCCGTAATCGAGACCGTGAAGGCTCTGCTGGGCGAACGCCCGATCTTCGGAATTTGCCTGGGTAATCAACTCCTCTGCCGAGCGCTGGGTGGCGAGACCTATAAGCTCAAGTACGGGCATCGTGGTGCGAACCATCCGGTCAAAGATCTGCTCGATGGGACCGTAACGATTACGAGCCAGAACCATGGCTATGCAGTTAATCCCGAGACGCTGGAGGGTACTGGTGCAGAGATTACGCAGATTAATCTTAATGACAACACGGTGGAAGGGCTACGCCATGTTAAGCATCAGGCAGTGAGCATCCAGTATCACCCCGAAGCCGCCCCCGGCCCCTGGGATTCGCGGAAGTACTTCACGCAGTTTATAGAAATGTTGAAATGAGCGACTATGAGAGCCTTGGTGCGCCGATGCTCATAGCGGCGCTGGTCGCGAGTGGAAACGACGTCTCGGACGTGACGCTGAAGAAGGCAACAAACTTCCTAAGAACGAGAGGAATCAACGGAATCCAAGACCTCAGCCGAGGCGACTTAGAAGAACTCGGGCTAACCAATGCCGAAGAGATCGGCAGAATTCTCGCGGCCTTCGAACTTGGCCGACGAGCTGGGGGCAGTAACAAGGGGCAGAAGAAGAAGGCGAGTCGGGCTTCAGATATTGCCCGCGACTTCGAGTACCTTCGAGACGAAAACCAGGAACACTTGTGCGCTGTCTTTCTGGACTCTCAGAATGGGCGGCTCGGAACGAAGACAATTCATATCGGCACCTTAACCATGACCGTCGTAAGCGCGCGTGACGTTTTTCGAGAGGCATTGCGCCTTGGTGCTTCGGGGGTCGTGGTTGTACACAACCATCCAAGCGGCGACCCCTCACCAAGTCCGGAAGATATTGCAACCACCAAGAAGCTCAGCGAAGGGGGCAAGCTAATCGAAGTGGATATTGTCGATCACATCATCATCGGGCATCATAGCTACTTTAGTTTTGCGGAGAAAAAAATGTTATGACTTGGAAGGAAAACGTGGCAAAGCTACGGGATGATATGGACGCCCAACACAAGCGCAGGGAACTCGCCCTGTCTGGTTCTCGAAAGATCATTCAAACGGCGAGCAAGTGCATCCGGCACGTTCATCGAAAACAATTCGATGAGGCAAAGGGTCTGCTGGAACAAGGAATCCAGCAATCTCGCACACTGCGAGCGGAGGTCCAAGACGCCCCTGGCATTTTGTACGCCGGTTACATTCAGGATGCCGAGAAGGAACTGGTCGAAGCCGCCGCAGTCTTAGCGGCTGTCCTCGATCAGCCAGTCCCGACCTGCGAAGACCTCGGCATCGATATTGCGCCGTACTTAAATGGCCTTGCAGAAGCGGCAAGCGAGTGCAGACGGACAGTCTTAGACGAATTGAGGCATGGGTCAATTGCCGAAGCCGAACGGATGATGATCTGGATGGAAGAAATTTATGAGGAACTGATCAGTTTCGATTTTCCCGATGCCTTGACTGGCGGCCTCAGACGAACGTGCGATGCCCTACGTGCTGTACTGGAAAGGACGCGAAGTGACCTCACTTTGACGATCAATCAACGCGTCTTGCTAGACGAGTTGAAGCGGCACTAGAAGAAGGCACAGCCCGCGGTCAGTTCCGTGGGTGCATCGGAATCGTCAAACTCCTTAGGACCCGCTTTGCTGAGCGTTCCCAATAAGAAATTCAGCTGGCGGAGGACATCGCGGTTGTAGCCGGGCCACGCTTTGACAATGCTCCCGGAGCCGTCGACAAGTGCAATGCTGGCCGAAGCAGTCATCTTAAAACTCGTGGGGAGGCCCTTCTTGGGGTCGCAGATAATTGGGAACGTCACGACATTGGCCTGAGCGTAAAGGGAGGCCACCTTTGGTTCAGCATCGATGACGCCAAAAAAATGAGCGTCGCCGCCAAAGGCTTTCGCGACATTATTGAACAGCGGTTGGGCCTCAATGCTGCATGGGCAGCCTTCCTTAATGAAGAAGAGAACGCTTGGCTTACCGGTCTTAAGATTTGGGGTGCCGACCTGATTGCTGTCTTGATCGACCAGCATGAATGAAGGGACGGGCGTGCGCCTTAATGACGCGGCAGCCGCTTCCATTTCCTTGGTGACCGGGTGCCGCGATGGAATGCTGTATTGCGAAGCGCCGGCTGTCTTTGCCGAACTAGAAACATGCATCAGCCAAAAGCCACCAGCCGCAATGACTAAGCTACACGGGATTGCGAAATAGGGCAATCGCATTCGCATACCTAATTGTACTCGGACACAAGTACGGGCCACTTCTTGAGGGAATAGAGCTTGATCGCGGCCGCGACCGAGGCGCCAAGCCCTGCAGCAGCCAGTACGTCGCTTGGCCAATGGACTCCAACATAAACGCGGCTCAAGCAAACGAGAGCGGCCCAAAGCAGAGCGAACCATCCAAGGGCACGGTTCTCGAGAGAAAATAAAAAGATGACGCCTATCGCAACCGCGGTCGTTGCGTGACCACTTGGAAAGCTATGTGTCGTGTAAACACTCTCCATCGGGCCCGACCATAGGAAGTTGCTTGGTCGATCTCGCTGGCTAACGGCTTTGAGGATCAGGTGTATCCCTCCGCTGAGCAGAAAGGCAGCAATCCCTTCGATGCAGGTTCGGCGTTCAAGGCGCCAAAAGATAGCAAGGAGTAATGCAAAGACCCCCAGCTCAACCCATGAGTCGCCTGTCTTAAAGCCGACGTAATAGACGGCAACTGAAATAAGTAGAAGCGCTCCGATGAAGTAGCTTCGGAGATCGCGCAACGCGACGCACAAGAGCGCACCTGCATGGACAATGCCGACGCCTGTAAAGCTGATGAACAGCATGACCGGGTCGAGCCACGGTGCCTTGTAACCTAGATGGAGCGCCCGAAAAAGCTCGCGATCAAGCCCCCACCAATCCATAGCCTATTTTGGCTTAGCGGAGATTTGGGCGTTTCCACCCTAGGGCGTCGATGAAGCGCCAGTCCACGGTGCTTCGGGCACCCGGAGCTGTAATCTCGCCATAGTGCATTCCCATTCCGCCCCGCCATTCGTAAACCGACCACCCGATTCCAAATTCCTCGAAGGCGTTACGCACGTCCCGGAGCCATGTCGCACGGCTCATCGAATCCACGGATTCGCGAAGGGTTCCAAACTCGTTGCAGGTGATTTTGGCATCATACTTTTTGGCCCAATCAGCCATCAATTTGATTCGATCACGAATTCGAGCCGCATTCCAAGGCTTTGCCGCAAAGTCATCGTATGCGCGCTGCTTGTTTGGGCTCGTGATTTGGTTGCGAAGGCTCAGCAGGTTGTCTTCTCTCGTTGGATACAGGATGCCTCGCCATGCTCCCTGTTCATAACCTACCCACTTGGCTCCTTGGTGGGTGAATATGAAAGGATCGTAAAAGTGAAAGGTGTAGATGACGTTTTTGTCTGAGTAAGGCGCGCGAGGTCGCGTTTCGTCGATGGCCGCCCACTTTGCCGCTTGGGCAATGATCGTGTGCTTTGGAGCAATGGATCGGATTTCGGAGATGACGGCCTTCTGAATGCTCCACCATAACTCGCCGTCCTCGACCACTGGTTCGCTGAGCACTTCGAAAGCAAGAAACTCGGGATCGAAGTCTTTAAGCTCAGTCGCAACGACTCTCCAGAACGCTTTTAGCCGTTTCACTGGCTCCGTGCTCGTCCCCATACCCTTGGCCAGCCGAGTGCCATCGTGCAGGTCGAGCTGCACGAGGATGCCTTCGTCCTTAAAGTCTTCGAGAACGCGGCGGAGATTTGCGACCTTTGCAGGGTCAAGGATTGGCGGATCGTAAGATGTTGTTATCGCTTCCGGAACGAAGGGCAGGCGGACATTCCGAATCCCCATTTGACGCATGATGCGAATCTCCTGCCTGCTGAGAAACATCCGCTGCTTGGCGATGGTCTGGTTTTCAAGTAGGGTGAAGCCATGGGGGACATTTGTGCCGCTGAACATTCGTTGCCAGCGCGATGCCGGTATCTCATCGACTGGCGCGGAGAGAGCATGTCCAGCGATAAGGAGCTTCGTCAAGATTGTTGAAACCATCCAATTCAAGAACGCATAAGGCGTACCAACTGTTTCCGGCGGCATAATTAAGGCCCTATGGCGTTTAAGGTTGCGGTTATCGCAGGCGATGGGATCGGACCCGAAGTTACCGAGCAAGCCGTTCGAGTTTTACGGCATGTTCGGGCCGATATTGAGTTTGAGCATGCCCTGGTTGGCGGAGCGGCGTACGATGCGACAGGGCACCCCTTACCGACACAAACGCTTGATTTGTGCCGAAGCGCCGATGCGGTTTTACTTGGGGCAGTCGGCGGCCCAAAGTGGGACCAGATTCCGGACCCCAAACTCCGCCCCGAAGTTGGCGCATTGCTGCCGCTAAGGAGCGAACTGAACCTCTATGCCAATGTCCGACCAGCAAAGGCGTTCAAAGCGCTCGTCGACTCGTCGCCAGTGAAACTCGGTCCCAATGGCATTGATCTGATTGTGATGCGCGAACTGACCGGTGGAATCTACTTCGGTCAGCCGCGAGAACGCCGCGACAATGGCAACCTGGCCCTGGATTCCATGGTCTACCACCGTAGTGAGGTCGAACGAATCACCGAGCGAGCCATCGAGGTCGCACGAACGCGGTCAAAACGGATCGTCAGTGTCGATAAGGCCAATGTTCTCGAAACGAGCCGCCTTTGGCGAGAAGTTGTCGATGAAATGGCGAAGGCAAACTCCGACATTTCGGTGAGCCATATGCTCGTCGATAACTGTGCCATGCAACTCGTACGCGATCCTGGGCAGTTCGACGTCATCCTGACTGAGAACATGTTTGGCGACATCCTGAGCGATGAAGCCGCCATGATCACGGGATCGCTGGGTTTACTCCCCAGTGCGAGCTTGAGTGATCCAAAGGAGGGCACCGTCTTTGGAATGTACGAGCCGATTCATGGTTCCGCCCCCGATATTGCCGGTCAAAACTGCGCGAACCCAATTGCCGCGATTATGAGTGCCGCGATGCTGCTTCAATACACCTGCGAGGACACGGCATCGGCACAGCGCATCGAAATGGCGATCGAACGGGTGCTAGATTCAGGCGTTCGCACCGCTGACATTGGCGGCGGTGCGTCGGCTGTCGGGACCCGTGAAATGGGTGACGCCATCATCGCAGAACTCGGATGATCAGTGTCGTCGGCGCGGGATTCGCGGGGGTCGAAGCAGCGTGGGCGATTGCCAGTCGGGGGCATCACGTTCGGTTGTTTGAAATGCGCCCGAGCGCAAATACGCCGGCCCATGAGACGAGTTGGTTCGCTGAGCTAGTCTGCTCCAACTCGTTCAAGTCGAAGTCCCCAACATCTCCCGCAGGACTGCTTAAGGCTGAGATGCAGGCGCTCGGCTCACTCGTGCTTGCCGTTGCCGCCGAACATGCGGTGCCGGGCGGGGAAGCACTAGCGGTCGATCGGACAAAGTTCTCCGAAGCGATTACTGATCGCCTTTCATCTCACCCCAACGTTTCGGTGGTCCGAGAGGAAGCCACTGGCGACCAGATCGATGGGCTTCTCGCCGACGGACCGGTGATCCTCGCGACTGGTCCGCTCACGTCACCAAGTCTTAGCTCCAAACTCGCGGAATGGACGGGCAGGAAGCACCTATATTTTTATGACGCCGTCGCGCCGACAGTGACGGCAGAATCGCTTGATCGAAGCATTATCTTCGCTCAGAGTCGCTATGACAAAGGGGAAGGGGACGACTACCTAAATTGCCCCTTTGGGCGTGAAGAATACGAGGCTTTTGTCGAGGCGTTGGTCGCGGCAGACCGGGCGCCAATTCATGCCTTTGAGGCAGGTGGCAAGCGCGATGCTTCGCCTGCGGAAGTGGAGGTTGAGTTTCTTGAGAAGATCAAGTACTTTAGTGGCTGCTCACCCATCGAGGCCATCGCCGAGAAAGGCGCCCGGTCCTTGGCCTTTGGGAACTTCAAGCCGGTAGGCTTGACCGATCCGAGGACAGGCCGACGCCCCTATGCGGCCTTGCAACTTCGGCCCGAAAACCGCGAGAAGTCGATGTACAGCCTTGTGGCCTGCCAGACTCGCCTCAAATGGGGAGAGCAGAAGCGAGTGTTTCAAATGGTTCCCGGCCTGCAGAATGCAGAGTTTGTGCGCTACGGAGTGATCCACCGGAATACTTTTGTTGATGCCCCTTCAGTTCTGGAGCGTAACCTACAAGTGAAGGGACGGCCAAATCTGTATCTGAGTGGTCAATTGACCGGCGTCGAAGGATATGTTGAGAGCGCAGCGATGGGCATCATGGCCGGGCTCCTTACCCTCACACCCGATCTTGAATTGCCGCCAAGGCCGACGGCCCTAGGGTCCCTTTTTGCCCATCTGCAAGACGATAGTCAGCGTGAGTTTGCTCCGATGAACATCAATTGGGGCTTGCTTCCCGATCCAGAACCTCCGACGAGAGACAAGGGTCAGAAGAGGGCGATCAAGCTTGAGAATGCGCATCGTGCATTTGCTGAGTGGGCCCAGAGGATTAGCGTAGAATAGGCCATGCCTCCTTCCCGGCCAGGTGAGCGAATCATCGGCATTGAGACCGAATTCGGTTGCTTGGTGGAGGGCGATCAGTTTGCGAGTTCGGAAGCCGCGGTAGAAGCAATCAAAGATCATGTGTTCTACCGACAGGAGCTCGGGGCGCTCGACCAATTTGCGCGAGACGAGGTCTTTGAGCCAGCACAGAGCGGTGGATTCCTCATAAACGGCGGGAGGCTCTATATCGATGCGGTCGGGAGCCACCTGGAGTACGCGACGGCTGAGACTCGCGACATCAAAACTCTCATCGCTCACGACCGGGCTGGCCACCGGCTGATTACCCGTGCGATTCGAGAACTTGAGGCTACAAAGAGCATTTCTGTTTACAACAATAGTGTTGATCACTTTGGTGGGCACACCTTTGGATGCCATGAGAACTATCTCGTACAAATGGGCGAGGACTTCTATACTGACCAAGTTCCAAGATTGTTGGCCTTTCTGATTACCCGGCAGGTTTTTGCAGGTGCCGGTCGCGTTGGTGGTCATGCGCTCGTTCCAGCTCGGGGTGAGGAACTCCCTCGCTCGAATCCGATCGACACAATTTGGGTAAGCAATGCTTACTTAGTGGCTCCTGATCCGACAGTGAGTTTTCAACTGAGTCAGCGAGCCGACCATATTCTAAAGACTGTAGCTTCGCGAGTCCGCTTCAATCGGTCGATGATCAATCCAAAGTGGGAGTCTTTTTACGATTACGAGGGGCGTCATCGGCTTCACATGCTCTTTGGAGAAAGCAATATGATGGAGTTTGCTTTCGCGCTAAAGGTCGGCACGACGTCCTTGGTACTTCAAGCCCTTGAAGATAACTTGCTCGAGGATGCGCCAATCATTAGCGGCCCGCTTTATGCACTTCGGGACATTAGCCGAGATCCTTCGATGAAGTGGGAATGCTCGCTCATCGGCGGGGAAAGTTCAACCGCGCTCGAAATTCAGAACTTCTATCTGGAGCGGTGCCAAGTGTTTCGGGGGCAAAGCGAACAGACGGACTGGATACTTGAGCAATGGGCTACCACCCTCGATCTACTCGGGGCGGATCCGATGAAGCTTTGCGACCGATTGGACTGGGTTGCCAAGAAGAAGATCGTTGGGGAATACATCGCCTCAGAAGGCCTGGAGCCCGATGACGATGCGCTACACAGTATTGATCTCGAATATCACAACGTCGACGAAGACCGAGGCTTGTTTTATGCCCTGCAACAGATGGGGGAGACCTTTAGGTTCGTCGACGATCTTGATGTTACGATCGCGATGACAGACCCTCCCAAGAACACTCGTGCCTTAGCCCGAGCCGAGATTGTGCGCCGCATCATAGACTCAAAATCTCGGCGATACGCTGTAGACTGGGATGCTGTAAATATTGGCGGCCACGAGATTTACGACCTGGATGATCCGTTCGATCCAACGACTCCCACTCCCACGACACACCGATGATCACAAGCCTCATTACTTTTCTAGCCATTCCCGGCGTTCTGCTTCAAGGCGGCACTATAGTCGACGGCCTCGGCGGCGAACCGTATGTTGCAGACTTGCTTATTGTCAATGACAGAATTGAGGCCATCGGGAATCTGTCAGCTGGGCCAAATGATCGGGTTTTGCCTGTTGCGGGTTTGATTGTCGCTCCCGGATTCATCGACGCTCATTCGCACGCCGATGGTGGAATCGTTGATGAACCCATCCCGATTACTCAGCTAACACAGGGAATTACAACGGCTGTCGTTGGGCAGGATGGCGCCTGGAGGGGGCCGATTAGGTCGCAATTTGGGCGAATCAAGGCGGCCAGACCTGCGATCAATTTTGCGGCATTTAGTGGACACGGCGGGATTCGAGGCTCTGTAATGGGCGAGGACTACAAGAGGTTGGCGACCAACGAAGAAATCGAACGCATGAAGGCCCTCTTCCGAGCGGACATGGTTCAAGGCGCGCTCGGCCTCAGCAGCGGCCTAGAATACGACCCTGGCTATTACTCCAATACCGAGGAGTTGGTTGCAATCGCCAAGGAAGCAAAGATCTGGGATGGAATGTACATCAGCCACTCGCGAGATGAAGGTGATAAGGCGCTTGAGGCCTTTCGTGAAGTCGCTGAGATTGGCAAGCAAGCCGGCATTAAAGCTCAAATTTCCCACGTGAAGCTGTGCACTGCGGGCTCTTGGGGCAAAGCCGGCGAGGTGTACAAGATCCCAGGTGTGACGGCCGATGTCTATCCCTACCTTTACTGGCAATCGACGGCGGCAGCCCTGACACCGAGCCGTGACTGGGATAAGCGCGAAATCTGGGTAAAGGCATTTGCAGATGTTGGTGGGCCACAGAATGTTCGACTTTCAAGCTACACCCACGAGCCGACTTGGGTCGGCAAGGACTTCAATCAGATTTCTAAGCTGACTGGTCGAGATCCAGTTGAACTCATTCAAGAGATTCTGAGTAAGACGGAGGGTCCGCAAGGAACTGGTTCACAAAGTGTGGTCGTGACCTCGATGACCGAACGCGACCTGGAGGTGTTCATCAAAAACCCGACAACAATGTTTTGCTCCGACGGCGCCGTTCGGGGAAGTCACCCTCGCGGAGCCGGAAGCTTTCCTCGCATTTTAGGACGCTATGTCCGTGATCGAAAAACCCTCACCCTTACCGAGGCGATTCGCAAAATGACTTCGCTACCAGCACGGACTTTTGGCTTCAAGGATCGAGGAGTCATTCGGCAACATGCGATCGCTGACCTAGTGGTCTTTGATGCCGCCACGATCAGTGACCATGCGACTCCCGAAGAACCACAGAAGCTAAGCACCGGAGTTCAACTCGTTTTTGTGAGCGGGACGATCACTTTGCAACGGGGAAAGGCAACTGGCCGACGGAACGGACAAATTATCTTGCGATCAACGCCATGAGTGACTTGTCGAGGAGGGAGGTATTGGCAATCGGAGTTGCAGCTACTCTGGGAGCCCCAAGCCTGAGCAAAGCGAGCTTGACGGGTACCAAAGCCATTCGGCCGCCACGCTTGAAGCCTGGAGACACGGTTGGCATCGTGAGTCCTGCTGGTTTTACAAGTGATCCACTCGACATCGACATTGTTCGTGAAAACCTCGGCAAACTAGGCCTCAAGATCAAGGTCGGACAGAATGCCCTGGAGCGTTACGGCCCGTTGGCGGGAACCGATCAACAAAGGGCAGATGACTTTAACCGAATGGTTAATGACCCGTCCGTCCAGGGAATTTGTTGCCTCAGAGGGGGCTATGGGACCACACGCATACTCCACTTGGTAGATTACGCGTCATTTCGGGCTCATCCTAAGGTTGTCTGGGGATTTAGCGACATCACAGGCTTATTGAATGCGTTGACGAAAAAGACCGGCGTCATTACGTTTCACGCGCCAACAGCCGCTTCAAATTGGGGTGAGTACGATTTGGCTTCGATGAAGTCGATCATCCTTGAAGCCGATTATGGGACCGCGCTTCCTGACTATGTCGGCGACCCCGTCCCAGAGGCTGTAACACTAATTCCCGGCACGGCCCAGGGACGCTTGGTTGGTGGAAATCTGTCGCTGTTGTCGGCGGTCGGCGGTAGCCAGTTTGCCCCCGATACTGAAGGAGCGATGGTTTTCATTGAGGAAGTGGGTGAGGAGCCTTATCGGGTCGACCGTATGCTGACCCAGCTACTCCTAGCGGGGGCCTTTAAGAGGGCCAAGGGCATTATCTTTGGGGGAATGCGGCTACGCTCAAACCAAGCGCCCAGCGCTGATCCAAAAGACTGGACGATGCTCGATGTCCTACGGGATAGGGCGCTGGCCATCGGCTTGCCCGCATTCACCGGCTTTCCAGCTGGGCATATCGCCGACCAGGTGGTGATGCCGATTGGAGTGAGAGTCGAAATGGACGCGGTAACGAGGACTTTGCGCTTGCTAGAGCCGGCGGTAAGCTAGATTTCATGGTCGCTGCAGCCATTGTTACTCTTCTACTATCACAGGAACGACCGTCCACCCTTACGGGCACCGTTCGGCAATTGCCGGATTTCGAAAGCAAGATTCTCGGCAACAAGCGCACGATCACCACTTGGCTACCGCCTGGGTACCAGACATCGACAGCAAGGTATCCCGTACTCATCATGCTCGATGGGCAGAACCTCTTCGATGGGGCAAAGAGCTTCATTCCCGGAGAAGAATGGAGAGCAGATGAAACAGCCGCAATGCTGATTGAAGCAAAGCTTGCTGAGCCGTTTATCATCGTCGGTGTCGACAACACCGGGGCAAGCCGAATGGACGAGTACACAACGATCAAGACCGAGCGGGGGGCCGGGAAGGGTGACGCTTTTGGTCGGTTCCTGACCGACGAGCTCATGCCAGTCATTCACAAGAGCTTTCGAACCAAGACTGGTGCAGCGAATCTCGGTATCGCTGGGGCAAGCCTTGGTGGGCTGATTTCGTTACACCTGGGACTTACGCGTCCAGCCCACTTTGGTCGTATCGGCGGTGTTTCTCCATCCGTATGGTGGGGTGATCGTCACTTGCTGAAGACCGCCGCGACCTTTAAGGGAACAAGACCCAAGGTTTGGCTCGATATCGGAACTTCAGAGAGCCGCGATGCCGCACCTGATGCACGTGCGTTGCGTGATGTGTTGGTAAGGAAGGGATGGATTTTGGGGAAGGATCTCGTGTACGTGCAGGAAATCGGTGGCGAGCATAACGAGCGAGCTTGGGCCAGAAGACTAGGCGAGATGATGATCTATCTCTTTCCAAAGAAGTAGAAAGGCAAACTTGACCCCTATAGGCTTTCAGGGGAGGTCTTCTTCGCCGAGTTGCTCGACTTCCGTCTCGAAGGCTGGCGTTTCGTCGATGTTCGGTCCTGTTTGAACACATCGGAGGACTCCCCAAGCGCAGATGATGCCGACGCCTATCCAAAAAATCAGCGGTTGCATTTCCGAGACATGGAAACCCATGGTCCAGCGATCGCCCATCCACTTTTCGAGTGTATGCCCTCCTAGGCAGAGTAACTTAACGCCCGCCCAGGCAACCAGCAAGTAAGCCATATGCTCCAGAACTGGGTAGCGCTTGAGAAGCACTAAGAACACCCGCGCGGCCCAGCGAAGGGCGAGAACACCCGCCATGGCACCGACATAAACAACCCAAATCTTGTTCTTCGCAGGCTCTGTAGCAACTGCCACAAGTACTGAGTCAATAGCAAAGGCAATATCCGTAAGCTCGACATAGAGCACTGTGAGCCAAAATCCGGCCTTTTTGGGCGCGACAGCCCTATCTCCGGCGTGATGCACCATGAAGTGCTTTGCCCCAAGGTAGATCAGGTAGAGCGCACCCAGAAGCTGGACCCACCAAAGGCCGATGAGCCAAGTGGCCGCGAGGATCGCAATCGCTCGGAAAAAGAAGGCGCCGGCTAGTCCGTAGAAGAGAGCTCGCTTCTGTTGATCATGGGGTAGGTGCCGAACCAAGATAGCCATGACAATCGCATTGTCGGCGGACAGAAGAATTTCAAGGCCTACCAACAGGAGAATTTTCGCAAGGTCACTGTAAGCAAAAACCTGTGGTTCCATCGATGGGGTGCCGAGAGTTTGACACAATCAATGGTGCGCTGGCTAAAGCGTCATCCAGGTTCCGAGCCCTTGTTCGGTCTTGTTGGACGGTACAATGGCACATCATTTGCAAGAAGGTGAGAGAAGATGCTTAACCCAATGATCCTGAACACGTATGCCCAAGCCGGAGTGGACACAGGCAAAGATATTGTCCTAAAGCTGTTTCTATTCTTCACTGTCGCGGTCATATTTTTTGTTCTTGGATATCTCAGCCAGCTTCGAAAGGGCAACAAGCGCAAGTGGTTAAAGCACGTCTTTGGTTGGCTACCGGTTATCGCTGGCATTTGGATGATGCTGGACTATTTTAGGTTTGCCACAGATAGCTTCAACACGGAAGCGCTCACCATGAATTCGAGCCAGATTGGCCTCTACAAGGCAGCACCCTTCATCGCGCTCGTCTTCGGCTTGTTGCTGTCAGCGATCGGCTTTTTCCTCGATCGCCGATCAGAAAACCAAGTTTCGGATATTCTCTGAATCGCTTTCAGCTAGTACAATCTAGCTAATGGCATCTGTTCAACCGACGAAGTTTGAACCCGGTAGTGGCCTAACGACGACTGAAGCCCCCTTCATTGAAGATGCGGTCGCTCATGGCAATATCTACATCGAGCAACCGTACGAGCTCTACAGCGAGGCGAATCATGAAGCCTGGCGAAAGCTCTATGCGCGGATGCAGCCTCGGTGGGAAAAGTACGCAAACGAGCACTTCATGAAGGGCATCCAGAATCTGGCTCTTGACCCGAATGCTGTTCCGCGCTTGGCCGACGTCAACCAGTTTTTGAATCCCCTCACCGGTTTTAAGGCAAAGGCCGTGAGTGGCTACGTTCCCGCCTTCCAGTTTTTCGATTGCTTGCGCAATCGCGAATTCCCAACCACGATCACGATTCGCAGAGCTGACAAACTCGACTACTTGCCTGAGCCCGACATCTTCCACGACATTGCGGGCCACGTGCCGATGCATACCGACAGGGCGTTTGCCGATACTTTGGTCCGGTTCGGGGAAGCAGCTCACACAGCGGCCGATATCGCTCAAAGCATTAAGAACGAAGACGAGCGAGCTCACAAGGTCGCAAACATCATCAAGGCGATGGCCCGGTTCTTCTGGTTTACCATCGAGTTCGGACTGATGCGCGGGATGAATGGCGAGAACAAAGTGTACGGAAGCGGTTTGCTCAGTTCTTTTGGTGAGATCGAATACTGCATTGAGTCACCCGATGTCCAGCGCTATCCGGTGCAGTTGGAGTGGGTCGTTAATCAGTATTTCGAAATCGATAAGTATCAGCCACTGTTGTTCGTTGTGGACTCCTTCGACCATCTATTCTCGCTAGTGGACGAGCTAGAGACGTGGATGAAAGAGGGCAAGCTCGACAATGTTGCGCCCGGCGAACCACTGGTTAACGAGGAAGACCTGAAGAGCTTTCTCATGGCAGGCAAGTAACCAATCGACAAAGTACGAGCGACGAGCTACGAACTGAGGAAGGGGGAATGAAGAAATACGAACCCCTCAAAGAACGAACGATGTTGTTCGCCTTGGAAGTCATTCGACTGGTCGAAAGTTCTGAACCCGGCCTAACAAGGAGGGTGGTGGCTTCACAATTGGTGAGATGCGCGACTTCAGTGGCGATGAATTATCGCGCCGCACAACGGGCCCAATCGACTGCGGACTTCATTAAGAAACTGAAGATCGTTGAGGAAGAGGCTGACGAAACCTGTGGATGGCTCGAGATCATCCAGCGAGCCGGATTAATGCCAAAGAAGGACACGACTGCGCTCTCTAAGGAAGCAAATGAGATCACTGCAATCGTTGTAGCTTCCATCAAGACAGCTAGACAAAGAAAGCAGGAAGGCGGCTAGCCAGTCCTGCTTTCGTCGTTTGTACTTCGTCGTTTGTACTTCGTCGTTTGTACTTCGTCGTTCGTGCTTCGTCGTTCGTACTTCGTCGCTTACTTGATTTCGGCCAGGAGCGGATCGATCATCTTGATCTTCTCGGCAAGTGAAACACCGCTTGGGTGCAGACCGCGATATCGGATCTTGCCCTGTGCATCGAGAATCGCCATGTGTGGAATACCGTTCACGCCGTAATCCGGGTTAAACACATTTTGGTCACCAACTGCGATCGTCCAGTTGATGTCTTTTCTCTTCATGTATTCCGGATAGAGTGCGATTTCCTCATTGGGCTTGCCCTTGAGGTCTTGCTTCTTGCCATCTTCCCAGAAGCCATCTTGAATGCTCGTCACGCCAAGGATTACAACTTTCTTGCCCTTGTAGTGATTTGCCAGTTCGCGAATGTGAGGCATTGAGGCGAGGCACGGGCCGCACCACGTGGCCCAGAAGTCGAGAACAACGACATTTCCCTTGTAATCGCTAAGCTTGGTCTTACCGCCGCTATCCCACTTGAAAGTGATCTCCGGAGCAGGGAAGCCAACGAGTTTGCCCTTGCCGGCAGGCGATTCCATGCCAGAAATCGTGCGCTTTAGACCAGACACCACTCGCGCATCGGGCTTTTCCATCTTTTCAGCATTGGTTAAGGTGAGGACCGCGCCATCGTGGAACTTGGTCCACAGTTTGTCAGTGTCTTTGTGGCCTGGGTTTGCATCCACCCACTCTTGCCACGAACCAAAGGCCATTGAAGCCAAGGTCGGGTCGACGCCCCTGGAAACGAGGTCGCCATAGAGGCTGAAGTTCTTGGAATCGAGCTTGGATGAGCCATTGTAAACAGCCATGATGACTTGGCGATTTGGCGCGACCATGGAGTGACCAAGCAAAGTGCCAAAAGATTTGTTTACGTCAGCCGAAGACATGGTCTTGCCGTCGCGGCTCTCGATGACGCTGACCATCGCCTTGAGCGTCGCCGCCTTCAGGCCGCCTTCGTCATTAGTCACGTTCTGCTTATTAGCAAAGCCAACCAAACCGGCGTATCCACTTGGCGACATGCCAATCGCATGCCCAGAAAGCTGAATGCCTTCATCAACCGAGATAGCATTGAAGTCAACCTGCGCGCCAAACTTCTCAGCCGCGCCGTAGTAGGTTTCCTCGGTCAGGTTCTTAGCTGTCTGAAGAGCTTGGTACTCCTTGGTGAAGCCCTCAATGGCTTGCTGCGCAGTGAGTGCCGAAAATGAAGTGAGCAGCGTGACGCTGGTTAGATACGATAGAACGCCCATAACTTCACTATAGACGAATCAACCCCCCGAAGTTCCACTTTGTGCCGGAAAATCGGAACACCCATCATCAAAATCAAACACTTTGCCGGCGGTAAAATAGGTCATGGACTTCCGCGAAGGGCTCAGTTTCGACGACGTACTCCTCATCCCCAAACAAACCTCCGTCCTCCCCAGCGAAGTCGACACCAGCACTGAGTTCCTCAAAGGCATCCGCCTTACTAGCCCCATCTGCAGCGCGCCGATGGACACCGTCACCGAATCCAGGCTCGCCGTTGCGATCGCGCGAGAAGGCGGCGTCGGCGTAATCCACCGCAACATGAGCATCGAGCGGCAGGCCGAAGAGGTCGACCGCGTCAAGCGCTCCGAGCACGGCGTCATTACCAACCCGATCAAGCTCGGCCCCGATAACAGCATCAGCGAGGCTATCGCGCTCATGGACCGCTATCACATCAGCGGTGTCCCCATCGTAGACACCGACAACAAACTCGTCGGCATCCTCACCAACCGCGATATTAGGTTCGAAACCAACTTCGAGCGCCCGATCAAAGAGCGCATGACGGCCGGCAATCTCGTCACCACTGTCGTCGGCACCAGCCTAGAAGAAGCCCAGGCCATTCTCGCCGACCACCGCATCGAAAAGCTCCCCGTCGTTGATGGCGCAGGCCATCTCATGGGCCTCATCACGATCAAAGACATCATGAAGGTGAAGCGCCACCCGAACGCGACCAAGGACGATAAGGGCCGCCTCATCGTCGGCGCGGCGATTGGCGCGCTAAGAGACCCTTACGAACGAGCCAAAGCCCTTCAAGATGCCGGCGTGGATTTCATCATGATCGACGCCGCGCATGGCCATTCCGATGGCGTCATGAACTGCCTCAAGATGCTCAAGTCCAAGCTCCCCGACCTCAAAGTCGTCGCGGGCAGTGTCGCCACCAAGCAAGGCGCGAAGGACCTCATAAGCTTAGGGGCAGACGCCCTGCGCATCGGCATCGGGGCGGGCAGCATCTGCACCACGCGCGTGGTGGCGGGAATCGGCGTTCCGCAGTTTAGCGCGGTCATGGAGTGCGCCGAAGAGGCCGCCAAGCACGGCATTCCCACCATCGCCGATGGCGGCATCCGCAGCAGCGGCGACGTCGTCAAGAGCCTGGCCGCGGGCGGCAGCAGCGTCATGATGGGCAATATGTTTGCCGGCTGCGACGAATCCCCCGGCGAGACCGAAATCTATCGCAACCGCGCCTACAAGGTCTATCGCGGCATGGGCAGCATCGGCGCGATGAAAGAGGGAAGCAGCGACCGCTATTTCCAGATCAAAGACAACCCCGCCGCGCTGGTGCCCGAGGGCGTCGAGGGCCGCGTGCCGTATAAGGGCATGGTCGCCGACACCATGGCGCAAATCATGGGCGGCCTGCGCAGCGGCATGGGCTACTGCGGCGCCGGTTCACTCGAGTCTCTAAGAAAGAACGCCGAGTTCGTCAAGATCACCAACGCCGGTTTATTGGAGTCCCACCCTCACGACGTGACGATCACGAAGGAACCCCCGAACTACAGCAGCCCTTGGGGCGCTAAGGGCGAGTAGGCTGTGGTGATCGAAGGGACATAAGGGACCAAAGGGACCTAAGATGCTCTTGTAGATAGCCGCAGCCTCTCAGAGCTGTCACTTGGGTCTCTTTTGTCTCTTAGGTCCCTTCCGTCCCTTCGCTTGCGTCCCGCTTCCGCCGCGCATCAAGCCGGGCCCGCGTCATGGCCTCGCGCAGGCCGCCCTCTTTTAAAAACGCTTGCTCCAACTGCTTGATCTGCTGATCCAGCAAATAGCATGTCACCTTGGTCAACCCCAGAATCGCATTCGCGCTGATCGCAGCGTCTTCGTGCTCCAAACCGCCCTTAAAAGTCTCATAAGAGCAATCCGCCATCCGTAGCCGCTTGGAAAGCTGACGAGCATGGGCGTGGTCACGGCCCCACTCCTCGACACCACGCAGCCGAAGGAAATCCCGATAGTCCTCGATCAACTCCTCCAGACTCGCCCGTGCGACGTTGGTCAGCTTGAGTTCCAACTCCTTCGAAGTTCCCGAAACCTGGCTTCCCTCGATAATGTTCTGCTTTCCAGATCGCGCCGCCTGCACCATCTGATCGCGCGTCCGGTCGCCACGTGGCACGAACCTGTCGCAGAATCGCACCGTGGCGTCGTAAACCCACTGCGACCGCTGGTATGAGAGAAGATTCTTGTAGCCGCCGTGCTTAGGAATGAACCCCTCGGACATGAGGCGAGGTTAGCACTTTTTGGAGAGGAGACTAGCCACCCTTAAGTCACCAATGCCCCTTCCGTCCCTTGACACCCTCCTAGGAACTTAATCGATAGTTATGCCAAATCGAATCCGTGTAAACGTACCAACTCTGATCTGACTCTTGATCAGTCAAAACCCAGTTTTCGACCATGCTTGCGTAAGCAGCAAGAGTTAGGAGGCAATGGCCCTCCGTGAATTCAATCCTGAGATTCACTTCCGGTGTCACAATGGCTGCCGTCACCATCAACTGCTCTGACTTAACTGCGTCAAAAAACTGATTTGCACGCTTCCATCTTTGCCGTGCTTCAGGATCGCGTGGTGGCGTCTTTCGGTTGAAGAACCGTCGACCCTTCCTAGGGAAGTCGTCTTCGCCGAAGACCACGAGCCCGTCCTTGACGATGGCCCACTGGCCATGAACACTTATAAGGCTGTTGCGCGCCAAACTCGAACATCTGCCAAAGCGGTCGCCGCAACCACGTGAGCGGTTGTCCAATTATCCTTGATATGATCTCTTGGGCAACCGCCCGTTCAAGCGGCAACTCTCTTCTCTCCGGATCGGTTTCCAGCACAAGGCCATTATGCCGGAGCGTAGTTTGGTTCAGAGATTGCAATCTAGTTTTCGTCTCTTCTGTCCCCTCAGTCCCTTGAGGGGAGTCGGGGAGCCCACTTTGGGTGGCCGGGGTGAATGGGGTTCGCTTGCCCGAGAATTTGGTTTAGCTTCATTCACCCCGGTTCCTCAGGAACATCTCAGCACGCGGGCGGCATACGCTAAACTTGCCACATGGATGACTTTAGAGAAGTGACCGAGGCGATCTTCGCGGTCACGGGCGGAAGGTTGGAGAACATAGATGCTGGCAGAGGGGCGGAAGCGATAAAGGCCCGAATTGAAAAGGCGCTCGCCAAGGAGCACAAAGAGAACGCTTGGGATATTGCCTTTCACCTTTCGGATTGGTCAGCCGATGCAGCATTCATCGTCGCTCTCCACCTATTTCCAGAGCGATTCACCGACGAGCAGTTAAGAGAAGGAGTCTTGGCCTTTGTCGTTCATGCTCCGAATCACGTGCCCAAGGCGGGCGAGTTAGCGGGTTACCCCGTGGAAGACATCTTCTCAGAGACGGAGTAAAGGCTCGGGTCGCCTTTGTTTCATGCAGCCATTACAAAACCGGTCCGGAGTTCTCCTCCGACACTCATGCGGCGACCCTATGGTTTAGGTATCGGCGTGCTGGCGGGGCTTCGTTAGGGCGGGGGAGTGGCCAGTTTGCTCCGGGTGGTGGGCATTGATCGCGGGGGAGAGGGGATGGTTTGGCAATCTGTTGTGTTGGAATGCCGAGCAGTGCGTATGAGTTGGCGGGTTCATCGCATTGACTGGCAAGCAAATCGAACAGACCCACAGAAATATCGCATTGACCGCCAAGACCATCGCACAAACCGCTGGGAATTCCTTGTATTTCTCCTTTTGCTTGAAAAGCTTCCGTAGGCGATCAACCCTCCCCCGGCCCCTCCCGATCTCGGGAGGGGAGTTTTAGGTTGTCGCTCGTTATCGATGCTTCTACTATTGAGGGCGCACTACTCTCCCCTCCCAAGCTTGGGAGGGGTTGGGGGAGGGTTGATGGTGTACGCGGACTTAGATGTCCATGCCGAGCTTGACCATGATCTTCTGACAAACAAAGTCAGCCGCACTGTTGGGGTCTTTCCAGGTGGCTTCGTTGCTGAGTCGAATGACTTCCCAACCTTGAGAAACCAGCCAGGCTTCACGTTCTTTGTCGTAGTCCTCGCGGCCTTCGTGGGACTGGCCATCCACCTCGACGATAATTTTCGCTTTGATGCATGCGAAATCCACGATGAACGGCCCAATGGCGTGCTGCCGGCGAATGACGATTCCGTTGTCGCGCATTCTTCGAAAGCGCTGCCAGAGATAGACCTCGGCCTTCGGCATTTGCCTTCGATTCGCTCTGGCGAATGTCTTGGCACTCGGCGTAGCGTCGCGCTTCATTTGTTTAGGTTAGCGTATACGATCAACCCTTGGACGGAGACCCTTTGATGGAAAGTATCCGTATGCCATCAACCCTCCCCCAGCCCCTCCCAGGCTTGGGAGGGGAGTATCTGGATTCACGACCGAGAACTTTGCAATCGACTTTAGGTTTGGGCGCGAAACCTAAGCAAATTTGCCGTGTGAGCCGAAAGATTCATAAGGCTCACGATCGTGTGCGCCGGGTTGATAACTATGAAACCGAGTAGTAAATATATCACCCAGGGTATGCCGGAAACGGACTATATCGCTGCGGTGGAGAACTTCAAAAACGTTGCTACTGCGAATGCCGCGGCCCTTGGGCTTTCGGAACCGCAGGTAGCCCAGATCACGGCGGCGGCAGCTGAAATTGCCAGCGCCTATGAAAGTTGGACGACGGCCGTTGCCTCCGCTAAGGCGGTTTTGGTGACGAAAGACGAGACTTTCGCCGACACGAAGGCGTTGATCGACAGCTTCGCCAAGCTTTTCCGCGCCGATAATGGCATTCCGGATGCGCTTTTGGCCGAGTTGGCGGTTGCGCCGCACATTCCGACGCGCAGCTTCAATGCGCCCGTGACGCCGACCGGCTTTACCGGCAGCGCCACCGCGAATGGCCAAATCACCCTGAAGTGGAAGCGCGAGGGCAATACCTCGTCGACCCAGTTCATCGTGGAAAGCGCCACCAGCGACGCGGGTCCATGGACTCTTGCCACGATTACGAACAGCACGAAGGCGACGCTTCAGGCGACGCCGGGGCAGTTCATCACGTACCGCGTGGTGGCTCGAAAGGGTAACGATTCGGCAGACCCAACGGATGCCTTCAGCTTCTGGGTGGGTTCGGGCGAAAGCTCCGTTTCGCTCTCAATCGCTGCATAAAGTTTCCTTCCGGGGGGAAGGGAAGTCGCAAGGGCCCGGCTTCGGCTGGGCTCTTTTGTTGCATTACGGGCTAGTATAGGAACGTGAAACTCCTTGGTCTTATCTTGCTTTGCCTAGTTTGCATAGGTTGCCAAAGCACCGAGTCCGGCCCGGATACAGAGGCACATTACGTGGGCACGTATTCCGTTTCGGCGGTCGCCAACGGAAAGAGTGGCCCCCTTCAGCTCGTCTTGACGATGAAAGAAGACAAGAGTTGGACGATGCAGGACGCACTCGTCGGTTACAGTGGTACTTGGGTGTTGAAGCCCGACCTCTCGCTGTCATTACTACAATTTGAGGGGCCCGCCGGCAAGACAGAGCCTCCGACGAAGATGCTCCTCAAGCCCTCGCCCGACCGAAGCTTTATTCGGTGGGACATGGGTAATGGCAGCGTGATGGAGTTTCGGTTCGACCCCAAGGCCCAAGAGAAGGCGGAAGGCATGATGAAGCAAGCGCCACCGAAGTGACTTAGTCGTCGACGGCGCCAAAGTTCGCAATGACGACATCGATGTCAGCGGCGTCGACTTCACCCGACGCATCCACATCCACATAGGGCGGGAAAAGGTCGCTCGTGGGCACCTCGCCAAACTCTTGGATAATCAAGTCGATATCCGCGGCGTCTACTTCGCCAGAGTTGTCGCAGTCGCCATTTGCGAACAGCACCGTTCCTAGGTCGACATCTCCTCCAGAAAGGGTGAAGTCGAATTTGCGCTTCAGGAAAGATGAGCCATCAAAAGTGAGCGTGCGCGGGCCCAGAGCTAGGGTTGGCTGGGGGTACGTAAACGCAAACGTTGAATTGTAAGATTCGACGAAACTGGAATCGAATGTGGTCGTGCCTTGCGTGAGCGTGAAGTCAATCTGCCTTGGAAGGGCGAAGTCGGCAATGGTGTTGGCAAACTCGAACGAGGCAGTGATGTGCTGATATGGCGTGACGCTGAAATTATCAACGATAAACGTATTGTCGTTATAGTGCGACTCGGGAAACTCCTCCGCGCGAAGACGAAACGTGTGGCCATTTCCCATGAACTCTATGATTTCACTGTGT
Source organism: Chthonomonas sp. (assembly GCA_016788585.1). Classification (GTDB taxonomy): domain Bacteria; phylum Armatimonadota; class Fimbriimonadia; order Fimbriimonadales; family Fimbriimonadaceae; genus JAFLBD01. Next base: position 268,683 of record JAEURP010000007.1, read on the forward strand.
CCAAATCCGAAAGGCGTGTGCAAGAGGCTTCCCACCACTTGATTGGTTTCGAGGTCAGTCACAGTAACTCGAAATTGAGTTGTTGTTGTGGTCGTCCATCGCTGCCACTGGTAAAGCAGCGTCATCCAACGTCCGTCGACAGATTCAAAGTCTTGATAGATGTTGCCGTTGACACCGCCCCAGCCTTCGCCATCCATATTGAGGCTGTAATTGCCAGAAATCGTCGGATAGAGGACCGTGTTGTGCACGGTCATTGCGTGGCCTGGCTCGACTGTCCAACCAGGAATCTGAGAGCCGGTGAGAGCGCTAAAGCCTGAATCACCGGCAACTCCGCTACCGTAATTTGGCTGACTCTCGAAGTCGCCATTAACCAAAAGTTCTGTCGCACGGACGGATGGTGCGGCAGCAATCAAGCATAGTTGAGCGAGGTGAGCAAGTTTCATGTTAGGCCCGAGTTAATTCTAATTTCTTTTTGTGCAAATTGTATGTAAGTAGGCAACAAATTTGAGAAAGTTGACATATAGTATTGCTATCAGCTCGGTGCATTACCGGGCTGGTTTTTGGAGAAACTATGAAACTACGATTCTGGAGTTTGGCCACCGCCATGGGAATGTCTGCATTTTCAATGGCTCATGTCGAGATCTTTTCGGGTGTCTTTTCGGGCCTCAGCGAAGTTCCGCCAAATGCTTCGCCCGCATCGGGCGTTACGACCGTTACCGTCGACCTCGATCTTATCACGATGAGGGTCCAGTCATCCTTTAGTGGCCTGATTGGAACCACTACAGCTTCTCACATCCACGTGGGCGGAGGTCCTGGTACAAATGGCGGTGTCGCATCTCAAACGCCGTCTTTCGTTGGCTTCCCACTGGGTGTCACATCGGGCACGTACGATCACACCTTTGATATGGCGCAAGCTTCGAGTTACAACGCGTCCTATATCGCTGGAAATGGCGGAACCGTAAGTAGCGCTTTCAACGCACTATTGAATGCGTTGCGACAAGGGCGTGCCTATCACAATATTCACACCAGCGCGTTCCCGGGCGGAGAGATTCGAGCGGATCTTCAGGCCGTGCCGGAGCCAGCATCAATGGCGGCCATGGGGCTGGCCCTTATTGGACTAGTCTCTCGTCGAAGGAAGAAGAGTTAAGCTTCCCAGTCCTCGCGTAAGAGGGCAAAGAGGTGCTCATCGCGGTATTGGCCATCACGCCAATACCGCTTTGGCCAAACGCCGACCTCACGGTAACCGGCCTTCTCGAGCATTCGTCGACTTCGCAAGTTTCCTTCGAGATGGCTGCTTCGTAGGAGTTGCAACCCAAGTTGCTCGAAGCAATAGCGTGTTCGAGTACGCACGACGTCAAGGCCATACCCCTGACCCCAATACTCCTTGTCGCCAATAAAGATTCCCGTTTGAGCGGACCGATGCACGTGATCTATCTCGTGGATGCCGGTGGCCCCGATGTGAACTCCGCCGAGAGTCTCGATGGCAAAGCTTACGGTTGTTGGATCTTTGCCGACGTTTTGTAGGTACTCCAACTCATTGAGACGAGTGAGTGGGCGATGACCAACCAGCAATCCCGAAGTTACTTCGGGATCGTTGAGCCAAAGGAAGTAGTTCTCGAGATGTCGCTCGACATCCGCTGGAACTAGCCGAATTTTTTCACCCTGCCAGCCAAAAGCCATAGTCGGTTTTGGACGCTGGCGCGACTCGCAGGGTTACAGAGTCCTATTTGTCGGCGGTAGCAATCGTCATTCGATCGCGGATCGCCGCCTGTGCCGCCGCCAGTCGCGCGATCGGAACGCGGAAAGGCGAGCATGAAACATAGTCGAGACCGATCTGGTGACAGAAGATAACCGATTCCGGATCGCCGCCATGTTCGCCGCAAATGCCGCACTTCAGGCCTTCGCGTGAGGCGCGACCCTCTTCGACGGCTAGCTTCATTAAGCGACCAACGCCGGTTTGATCAATGCTCTCGAATGGGTTCGTAGGAAGGATCTTCTGGTCAACATACTGCGTAAGGAACTTGCCCTCGGCGTCGTCGCGGCTGTAGCCGAAGGTCATCTGCGTCAGGTCATTCGTGCCGAAGCTAAAGAACTGCGCGTATTCGGCGATCTCGCCGGCGGTTAATGCCGCGCGAGGAATCTCGATCATCGTTCCGAACTGGTAAGGCACGTCTGCGCCTTGTTCGGCAACAACCTTCTTGGCCGTATCTTCAAGCAAACTCTGCACGACCTTGAGTTCATTCACGGTCGAAACGAGCGGAATCATGATTTCCGGATAGACGGCGATGCCTTCCTTCGTCAGCTTTGCCGCTGCCTGAAGAATCGCGCGGGTTTGCATGACCACGATGCCCGGCATGATGATGCTAAGGCGGACGCCACGCAGACCCATCATCGGGTTCGATTCCTTCATGCTCTCGACCTCAGCCAGAAGCTTCAGTTTCTCCTCAAGGCGAGGCTTGTGCTCAGAATTCGTTGCAGACTTGATTTGCAGTTCGGTCGTCTCGCGAATCAGCTCTTCGTGGGAGGGCAGGAACTCGTGAAGCGGCGGATCGATCAGGCGGATCGTCACTGGCTTCCCGTCCATTGCGCGAAAGATGCCTTCGAAATCGCTTTGCTGGAACTCTAGAAGTGAGGCTAGGCACCGGTCGCGCACATCCTGACTTTTCGTAAGGATCATTTCCTGCACGAGCGGCAGGCGATCCTTGTCGAAGAACATGTGCTCTGTTCGACAAAGGCCAATGCCCTCCGCGCCAAACTCCAAAGCTTGCTCGGCATCCTGTGGATTGTCGGCGTTGGTGCGCACCTTGAGGCGGCGCGCGCCATCGGCCCAGCCCATCAGCTCGCCAAATGAGCCGCTAACTTCAGGAGCAATAAGATCAAGCTTGCCAAGATAAATGTTCCCGGTCGAGCCGTCGAGGGTGATAATGTCGCCTTCCTTAATTGTGTGCCCATCGAATTTAAAGTGCCTGTTGGTTACATTAACTTCGAGCGCTTCGGCTCCCGCAACACACGGAATTCCAAAGCCGCGGGCCACAACGGCAGCGTGGCTAGTTTTGCCACCGCGAGCGGTAAGTACGCCTTGAGAGGCCATCATGCCGTGCACGTCGTCGGGGTTGGTTTCGTCGCGAACGAGGATGACGTCCTCGCCGGTGCCACCTTTACCCTTGTCTGCCGCGGTGTCGGCGTCAAAGACAACCTTTCCAACGGCGGCGCCGGGCGATGCGGCCAGGCCCTTCGCGAGAAGAATCGCGGAAGGAATCGAGTCGGGATTGATACGTGGGTGCAGAAGCTGGTCGAGGTGCGAACCCGTCACGCGGTTGATCGCCTCTTCCTTAGAAATCAGTCCTTCGCTCACCATCTCGACCGCGATGCGCACTGCCGCAGGGCCAGTTCGCTTTCCGGATCGGCATTGCAGCATGTAAAGCTTGCCATGCTCGATCGTGAACTCCAGGTCTTGCATGTCCTTGTAGTGCGCTTCTAACTTGTCGCAGACGCTGACGAACTCGTTGTAGATCGCCTCGTTCTGCTTTTGCAAAGCGCTGATTGGAACCGGAGTGCGAACGCCGGCGACCACATCTTCGCCTTGCGCGTTCATCAGATACTCACCGAAGAGTGCCTTCTCGCCGGTGCTCGGGTCACGAGTGAACGCAACGCCAGTTCCGCAGTCGTCGCCGGCATTGCCGAAAACCATCGCCTGGATGTTAACCGCGGTGCCGATTTCGTCAGGAATCTTCTCGGTGCGGCGATAGAAGATCGCACGGTCGTTGTTCCAACTCTTAAAGACGGCCTCGACCGAGAGCGCGAGCTGCTCCCAAGGATCGGTGGGGAAGTCGCGTCCGACTTCGGCCTTCACATGCGCGAGGAACTGCGCCGAAATCTCCTTCAGGTGCTCGGCGGTCAGATCGAGGTCATTCTTCGCGCCGACCTTGTACTTGTAAACCTGGAAGATCTCGTTATCAAAGTCGTGCTTCGGAATGCCAAACGCGACATCGCTGAACATCATGATGAAGCGGCGGTAAGAGTCATAAACGAAGCGCTCGTCGCCGGTCTCTTTCACCATCGCGGCCAGCGTCTCGGGGTTCAAACCGAGGTTTAGAACGGTGTCCATCATGCCCGGCATGCTGAACTTCGCGCCCGAGCGAACTGAGAACAGCAGCGGTTTCTCGACGCCGCCAAGCTTGCGGCCCGTAATCTGCTCGACCTCGGCCACGGCGGCCTTCATGTCATCGAGCAGGCCGTGGGGAAGGGCTTTACCAGCCTGATAATATTCGCCGCAGACGGCAGTGGTGATGGTAAATCCGGGGGGGACAGGTAGACCGATATTGGTCATTTCGGCAAGGTTCGCCCCTTTTCCGCCGAGGAGGTCCCGCATGGTGGCATTGCCCTCGCGGAACAAATAAACGCGCTTTTGGCTCATAGGTTGTTCTCTTGGGTCCGCCGTCAGAGAAGGAGCGACATCATTGGCGCGGTCTGGCAGACTCCTTAGAGTACCCGGTGAGGGGCTGATTGGGCAGTTTCGAGGTCTTGCAATTTAGGCTCCTTGTGCGTCATAATCCTCGTTCGCGCAAGGCGCAGCTACGACCATGAAAGCCGATACCCATCCACAGACTTACCCCGTCCTTTTCGTCGACGGCGACCACGAATGGACCGGTGTCTCGACGCTGAAGACAAACGATACGCGAACCATCGACGGCATCGAATATTTCGTAGTGCCAGTGGAAATCAGTGCGTTCAGCCACCCGTTCTACACGGGTCAGAAGAAGATTGTCGACTCGGCGGGCCGCGTTGAGAAGTTCATGCGCCGCTACGGCAACCAAGTCAAGAAGTAAAGAATTTCTTACAATCCGGCGCGCATTCGTGTACTGTAAAGTCATGAATGCGCGTTTTGCATTTGCTTTTGTTGTTGGCTGTTTTGGTTCCTTCGCTACGGCGGCGCCGTTTGCCTACACCTTGAATACGAACATGAACAAGTTCAGGGTGAACATGGCGAACAACGCCGAAACACCTGTCCCGCCAAACACTTTCCAGAGTCGTAGCTTGGCGATTGATCCCGCAAATCAGTTGATTTCCATCGATTCGAATGGTGTGCTTTTCAATGTCACGGGCCCGGCGATCCCGATGGGAGCAACCGGTATGCTAGGGTGCGGTGACCTGGACTGGGGCGTTGGCGGGGTGTGGGGATACGACAATCTCGCTGATCAACTCTTTTTTTTTGACACCACTTTGTCGACACTTACCTCTGTCACCGCGATATCTGGTGTTGGAGCAGGGCAGACAGTCGATGGGGTGGCCTATCGTCCGAGCGACGGGTCCATCTTTTTGAGCGCACACAACCCGGCGATGACAGACTTCTTATATCAGGTCATGCCATTTACCAATGTGGCGGCACCCGTTGATCATAGTGCACGGCGATGCTAACAGTTATGTTGCGGACATTGACTTTGATAGCGCCGGAACGCTCTATGCAATGACTTGGTATCACCGCGACTTCTACACAGTCTCTCAAACAAACGCCGCTATCGGATTTGTGAGTGCGGGTCCTCACCGAGACGTGACGGCGATGGCTATTCAAGCGGTGCCCGAGCCAGTGACGTGTGGAGCCTTGGCCCTGGGTCTTCTTGGTCTATTGAGGCGTAGGCGCTAGTCCGCGTACTTCACTGAGCACCCGTAGGGAGCGGCAAACTTGACGCTCACTGGCTTTCCAGCCAATGCTTCCTTAAGAGCCTCTCGGACGTGGTTTCGAGCACCAGGAATGTCTGCCTTATTGGTTCCTGGCTTGTCATCGATGCCACCCATAAAAATCAGCTTGCCCTTAGGATCGATAACGAACATGTGCGGTGTCGTCTTTGCGTGATAAAGCTTGCCAACTGTCCCGGAAGGATCGAGAAGCATATCCGAGATCATATGGCCCTTCTCTTTGATGATCTGTTTTGCGGTTGGTCCATCGACAAATCCTTGTTTTCCGGGAGCTGAACTAACAATCGAGAGCCAGACCACTCCGTTCTTCATCGCCCATGCTTGAGTTTGCTGCATGTTCCCGCTGTCGTAGTGCTTTTTGACAATTGGGCAGTCATGGTTGGTCCATTCCAAAACTACAAACTTCCCGGAATGATCCTTCAGGGAGACACTCTTGTTGTCTGTATTAGGCAAAGTAAAGGCCGGGGCTTGCTGGTCGACTTCCGGCGGTGCTGGGGCCTTTGCTTGTTGAAAGAGCCCGGTTGCCATGGCGATGGCCGAAACAAGAAATGCGCGCAACATGATAATAGGGGATACCGTTCCGCACTTTGGATAGTTCCAGTTCCGTCGTACAATGTATTCGCCCATGCAAGCTTCGAAGCTCATTTCTGTCATTGCCCTTTTGCCCGGAATAGCCTTGGCTCAGCATGAACCCGGTTGCCTCCACCTGAGTCTCGGAAAGAAAGCCCTAAAGCAAGGCGTTCGTCCGGATCTCTTAGCAACGATCGAAGGCACTGCAGATACCGACGTTCTTCACAACACGTTAAACCTAACCCTGGCTCCTCCGAGCAACGTGCTTTCAGCAAGTACGCAAATTAGTGCTGAGAGCAAACATTTGAGCTTGTCAGAGTTCACGTTTCGCCTCAGCGACACGTTCACGATCGGTCAAGTACTGCTTGATGGTCGCCCGATTTCCATCACACGCCTTGACCCCTCTACTGTTCGGGCAAACTTTGACCAGCCCTACACAATCGGTCAAGTATTCACCCTCGATATTCCATACAGTGGACCTGCCGTATCTGCCTTCTTCGGATCGATTGCATTTGGAACTCGGGCGGCAAGCGGACCCTATTGCTTCTCACTGTCCGAACCCTGGTACGCCTACACCTGGTGGCCAAACAAAGACGATAACACTGACAAAGCGACTTTTGACATTAACGTCACTGTTCCAAGTTCATTGTCGGCGGTTTCCAACGGAGTTCTCCTTGGCGTCGATAATGTTGGTGGTGGGCAGAATCGCTATCGTTGGAGTACCGACTACCCGATGGCTCCGTACCTGGCCATGATCGCCGTGTCGGATTATAACACTTGGACGACTCCCTTCGACTTTGGTGGGCAAAACATGCCAATCCAGTATTGGATTTGGCCTGATCAAGATAATGGAACGAACCGGGCGTCATGGGAGAAAGCAGTTCCGATGATGACTGCCTTCAACGATGCCTTTGGCGAGTACCCCTTCAAGGAGGAGAAATACTCAATGTACCAATTTACGTTTGGAGGCGGAATGGAGCACCAAACGGCGACAGGCATGGGCGGCTTTTGGGAGAGTGTTGTTGCCCATGAGCTTGCCCACCACTGGTGGGGCGACATGATTACCTGCGCTACTTGGCATGACATTTGGCTCAACGAAGGATTTGCTACCTATGCCGAGGCTGTGTGGCAGGAACGGCGAGTGGGTGGTTCCTTTGCCGCGTACAAAGCTGAAATGGCAGGTAATCGCCCGTCACAAACGAGTGGCACCGTTTACTGCAATGATATCAGCGATCCAAATCGAATTTTCAGTGGTAGCTACAGTTACAACAAGGGTGCATGGGCTCTCCATCAATTGCGCCGAGTCATGGGAGATACGAAGTTCTTCGCAGCACTCGCTCAATATCGAGATACGTTCCTCTACCAGACGGCGACGACCGAAGACTTCATCTCGGTTTGCGAAGACGTTTACGGCGCTGATCTCCATTGGTTCTTCAATAAAGTCGTTTATGGGACGGGAGTGCCGGTTTTTCAATGGAACTGGTCCACAACCACTGCCAATGGCAAGAATTACCTGCTCGTTTACGTTCGCCAAACCCAGAACACGTCGCACGGAGTGTTCGCATTGCCTATAGACATCCGCCCTACTGTTGGCGGTGTCCAGCAACAAAAGGCGGTCTTTTCAGATGCCCTCACGGAGAACTTTGTAATTCCACTGTCTGGTGCAGCCACTGCCTGCACTTTCGATGAAGACATTTGGACTCTCAATGGTGGAGTGACCACAACAACCTTTGTCTCCGGAGGACCAGTGCTTGTCGAAGCAACCCCCGCGCCGGGCACAAAGGTTATGAGCGCGCCTCAGATCCAGCTGACGTTTCAATCCACCGTCACAACAAACGCGGGCCACTTTACGATTGAGACGGCGGGATCCTTTGATACCCGTGTGAGAAGCGTCAAGGTTCCATTTACTTTTGCTTACAACTCAAGTACAAAGACAGTTACGCTTACGCCAACTTCGCCCCTAAGGAGCGGTAAGTACACTGTAACGATTAGCGATCAAGTCCGCTCCACCAGCGGCAATCGGCAGCTCGACGGCGAATTTAAGGGGAGCCTTCCCTCTGGCAATGGGGAAGTCGGTGGAATCACTAAGTACACATTTACTCATCTCTAGGCCGCCATAATCTAGGGCATGCCTCACCCGCATCGCATTCCCCTCGATCAAGCCGATTCCGCCATCTTCGACCTTATCAAGAAGGAAGAGGCGCGGCAGGAGCACAACCTCGAGCTGATCGCGAGCGAGAACATCGCATCACTTGCAGTGCGGCAGGCGATGAGTAGCGTGCTACAAGACAAGTATGCCGAGGGCTATCCCGGTAAGCGTTACTATGGCGGCTGCGAAGTCGTTGATGAGGTCGAGAATCTCGCTATCGATCGCGTTCGCCAAATCTACGGTTCGAACTTTGCCAATGTCCAACCCCACAGCGGCGCGCAGGCGAACATGGCCGTTTATTTCGCGTTCCTAAAACCAGGCGACACCCTGATGGCGATGAACCTCGCCCATGGTGGGCACCTGACCCATGGTTCGCCAGTCAACTTTACGGGGCAGTTGTATAACGTCGCCGCTTACGGCGTCGATGCCGAAACCGAAACTATCGACTACGATGAAATGCGCCGCGTTGCCCTAGAGAGTAAGCCCAAGATCATCGTCAGCGGCGCTACCGCCTACTCTCGCACCTTCGACTTCGCCCAGATAAGAAAGATCGCCGACGAGGTTGGCGCGATGCACATGTGCGACATGGCCCACTACAGCGGCCTCATCGCGGCGGGCGAGTATCCCAACCCCGTGCCGCATTGCGACGTTGTCACCAGCACGACGCACAAGTCCATCCGCGGCCCGCGCGGCGGCATGATCCTTTGGAACAACGAGGAGCTGAGCAAGCCAATCAACATGAGCGTTTTCCCTGGGATCCAGGGCGGCCCCCTCATGCACGTCATCGCCGGCAAGGCAGTGTGCTTTGGCGAGGCGCTGCAGCCCGGATTCAAGACCTACCAAGCCCAAATCAAGAAGAATGCTCACGCGCTCTCTGAGGCCATGATCCGCGAAGGCTTCCGCATCGTAAGCGGCGGCACCGATAGCCACCTCATGCTCGTGGACCTTCGCCCTTATGGCATCACTGGAAAGGTCGCGCAGATCGCCCTTGATGAAGCCAATATCACGACCAATAAGAACAGCATTCCCAACGACCCCGAGAAGCCCTTTGTCACGTCCGGCATACGTCTAGGCACGCCCGCCGTCACCACACGCGGGATGAAGGAAGCCGAAATGACGACCATCGCCAGCCTCATCGCGCGCTGCCTCAAGAACCCGGAAGACACCGCGAACCTCGAGGCGGTCAAGAGGGAAGTCATCGAGCTCACCAAGCGCTTCCCGATTCATACGGTGTAACCCCGGCACCGCGCAGCCACTATGTTGGTTTTATCGGGCCCACCAAGTGGGTCATGACGTCATTCAGGGTCAGCACGCCCACAATCTGGTCGTCTTCTCTCACAATGAGTAATCGCGTTGTGGCAGGTCTCAAGAGTTCTAGTGCACGGAGCAAACTGTCGCCGGGCGATGCGAACACCGCGGGCCGGGCCGCTTTGGAAAGGTCTCCGGTCACGAACCAATCCTGAGTTCGCATAACTTCTTTTGCATTGCTCAGATCACCTTTGGCGACAGGATAGTTGGACTGGGAATTAGTCCTAAGGAACGCCGTGACTTTCTCGGCGGGCCAATTGCTGTCGACCCAGAGGGCCTTGGACGCAGGCACCATCAAATCGCTCACCTTTACCTCGCTAAGCGTCAACGCTCGGCGCATGACGCTTTGCTCAACCGGATCCAAACTGCCAGCTCTTGTGCCCTCCATAAGGAGCACATCGAGATCGGCCTCGGTGACGCGGTGTTTCTGAGCGGGGGCGATTCGAAGTAGTTTTGTCGCCAACTGCGAAACTTTAATAAGGAGCCTGATGAATGGGCTCGTGATTCTGATCCAACGGTGCATCACGGGAGCGGTCGCGAGCGCCATTTCGTCGGCCTTTACGAAGCCGATGTTCTTGGGCAACACATTGGTTAAGATAAGCGCCACCACGGTGATCGCAGTCAATGAAAGTCCCCAACTGAGTTGCGCCAGATAGGCGTTACCGGGTAGCCACAGCGCCAGTTGGCGTCTCATGGGTGCTTCGATCAAGGTCCCAATCATTGATCCAATGATGAAGTTCGCCGCCGTCACCACCAACTGCAGTGACGAGATGTAATCAGAGGGAGACCGTTGAAAAGCCCTGACCATCGTGCCCCGGCGGTCGCCGGCGTCTGTCGCCTGAATCATCCGCTCCTTTCTTGCCGAAAAAGTGGCCATCTCAATCGCGCTAGTCACCGCGATGATGCCGAAAAGCAGGAGTAGAAGAAGAAAGGCCAAGGACCCCAGTTTATTCTAGGCGGGGCCGTGAAACCCTGGCAGCGTGAATTCTAGCGCCATCGTTCAAAAAGTTGGCGTACACTGAATGCATGTTAAGGCCACTCTCGTTGGCATTAGGGTTTGTTGCTTGCTCGGTTGCCCAAGCTGGTTGGACGTATACGATTTTGCACCCCGCCGGTTACAACAACTCTGTAGCATATGGCATTCGAAATGGCAAGGTTGTCGGCTACGCTGAGAACAACGTCAACAGCTACGCGGCGGCGTGGACAGTGGATACGCCTGGTTGGACGAATTTGGGCACAGGTAGAGCCTATAACACCGACGGCGTGCAAGTGGTAGGAAACGACATTTTCTTGCCCTGGGTTTGCACAATGTCAGGCGCGAATTGGACTAATCTGACGCCGCCCAACAACTTGTTTCCCAACTTCCTTCTTGGCGTTCCCTCCGCGGTCTTCGATGGCATGCAGGCGGGGTCGGTATACAGCCACCCACTGTTTCCGCAGGCATGCTATTGGCTCGACTCCGCCAGTACTTACGTGAACTTGAATCCAGCCGGCTCGACAGCGTCAGAGGCAGTTAACACGCACGTTTCTCAGCAAGTGGGATACGCGACTTTTGGCGGTCAAGCGCACGCAGGCGTTTGGTACAACTCGCCAGGTTCCTTTGTCGATATTAACCCCGCTGGTAGCGACTTTTCGGCGGCCTACGGGGTCTACAACAACCAGCAGTGCGGAGTGTATCGGCTAGTTGGTCCTGAGATCTATCGCGCTTGCCGATGGAACAACACGGCGGCCTCGATGGTCGAGCTCCATCCTGCAGGTGTGGCGCAGCATTCTTGGGCCAATGCAACCTACAACGGACGGCAAGCCGGTCGCATAAAGAAGAATGGGGTGGATCACGCCGTAATGTGGTCGAACACGTCCAATTCGGTCAATGAGCTCCACTACATCTCGCCGCCTGGCACCAATGGCACGAACGCAATTGGCATTTGGACAAATAACTTCGGGATCACGTATGTGAGCGGGGTTGCAAATGTAAATGGTTCGTATCGCGCGATTCTTTGGAAGGGCACGCCCGATCAGACAATCTTCTTCAACCTAAATCTACTAGACACGGTGGCAGGTTTCGCTGCCCAGCGTAACATCACGTATACAGTGATGCAGGGCGTTAACACGGTAGCCTCTGGTTCGTGGAATATCGCTTCGCCGACGAATCAGGTTCCTCTCATGATTCCACAGAACCTAACCGGAACGATGACGATTACGCTGGATGGAAGCTCATTCCTCAAGCGAGTGTTTCAACTTGTGTTTACTGGGCAGAATCAGGTGATTGGCACTGTAAACATGACCAATGGCGATTGCGACCTGAGCGGCGAAGTCGATGCCGCTGATATCGACGCAGCGATCGCTGATTTTGGAAGCCTTTTGGTGGGTCCGACCGATGTGGACGTGAGCGGAGAAGTCGATGGAGCGGATATCGACATAGTCATCGCGAACTTTGGGGCCGCCGACGAGTAATTTCTGGTTGGTTTGTGAAGAATCTTAACTTGATTGCAGCGAAGCAATATTCTCGGCACGAGTGCTTTGAAATCACGGCCCGCCGTGTTAGAATGCCTTAGCATGAAGTCGATCTTTGTTTTGTCACTTGTTGTTACGTCAGGGGTTGCGGCAGCCTCTTTCGATATGATGTACTTGCCCGACGAAACTGGCGATTTCGTGCGCCGTTTCGACCCTGTAAACCGGGTTTCGTTAGGGTCGTTCAACGCTTTGGGAACGACAAAGGTGATTGGCAACCGAACGACAAGTCATGTGGTAACCGCAGGCTTCAGTACAAACGGGTACATATTTAACGGCTTCACGGGTGAGTTCAAGGGTTTAGTGCAGAGTCCAATGGTGGCCATGTACCTGCGGAACGACGGTAGTGAAGTGATCTCCTACAACAATGTGGGTTTGCGCCGGCACGACAGTACTACAGGTGCATTATTGGGTACCGGTACGCTCGGTGGAACGGCGATTGATATTGATGCCTTTGCGGAGATTGGTGGTGGCCGCATTGCCGCACTGGGCCGCTCGGCGACTGGAGTCGTGTTGCAACAATACACGTCGAGTTTGACCTATATTAATGAGACTCTTCTGTTTGCAGCAAGCACTGTCGCTGCTTCGGCTGCGCTGTCTTCAATGGCATACATCGACTCCGCTGGTTCACAGAACCTGTTTTTTACGCATCGAACCAGCAGCAATTCGGTCAGCTTGGACCGGATCAATCTTACTAGCGGCGGCACTGTGGTTGGATCAATCTTCCCAACGCTCCTCTCTGGATGGAGCACAGTAAGCGCCTCGCACCAGGCGAATGTCATGGCTGGGCACGCGGGTTCTTTCTTCGTGATCGGGAACTCGACAACCGCCAGCAATGTGAGGATTGGCCAGTATTACAATACTGGTGGTACTTACAACGCCATCCAGTATTACAATACGACTGCATTAACTTTGCCAACCGGCGAATGGCAAGGCGCCAATGTCGTTGCTCCGGAACCGGGAACTATCATTGCTTTGGGTGGCGGTGCCTTGGCCTTGTTGCGGCGGCGATCCCGTTCACGCAGGGGCTAGAAGGGAACATCCAGTTCTAGGTCGGTCTTGTCTGCGATCGTGCGCGGGCGCACTGGGATGAGCCATTCATCGCACTGGACTTCGAACCAGCCCTTTTGAACGGCGGGATCTAGGTGGGCGAGGCGGCGCGCTTCTTCGATATCAACAAGATACAGCCCCATTCCGCGCACTTCGGTGCTGTCGTGCCGCCGAACGGGGCCATTAGCGAGAATGATGCCCTGATCACCGAGCGATTTTAGGTAATTGACATGAGCGGCGTGGATCGCTTCGTCCTCTGGCGTGTCGGGAACCGGGGTTTTTGGTGTGATCAGGCGAACGATGGTGAGCTTTTGGAATGGGCGAATCATAACGGTGCGTTGGGCGAGCAATCGAGCGTGAAGTGATCGCATTCACCTTTGGCGAGGCGAAGCGAGCCGGCAATGGCAATCATGGCGGCATTGTCAGTGCAAAGAGAGGGATCAGGAGTGTGGAAGGAAACCCCATATTTGTTGGCGGTTTCTTTAAGCCGCGCCCGGAGGGCGAGGTTCGCTGCGACACCGCCGACGAGCGTTAGTGTCTTGAGTCCTGTTGTTTCAAGGGCGCCCTCGACTTTAGCCGCAAGGGCGCCTACGATGGCGGCCTGCAAGGAGGCTGCAGCATCTGGCACATCCAGACATTCGCCTTCCTTTTGGGTCAGGCGCAGAACCGCCGTCTTGAGACCGGAGAAGCTGAAATGATAAGGATCGTTGGGAATGGCGATGGGAAGGGGGTAGCGTTTCGGGTTTCCATGGGTGGCTCGTTCTTGAACTCGTGCGCCGCCAGGGTAACCCAGTCCAAGGAGTCTGGCACCCTTGTCAAACGCCTCTCCCGCCGCATCGTCGATCGTTTCACTCAGAACCGTGTAGCGACCTGGGGCTTGTACTTTGATCAATTCCGTGTGTCCGCCGCTGACGATCAGGCAGAGGTGGGGAAACTGAAGCGCTTCTGTAGCATCCGCCAATACGGAGAGAATGTGTCCCTCGAGGTGATGGACCCCGATCAGCGGCACTTGCCAAGCTAGTGCCAGTGCCTTGGCGGTTGTGACACCGACTGAAAGTCCCCCGATGAGGCCGGGGCGATTCGTGACCGCGATCGCTGCGGGCTTCTTGACCTCGGCTAGGTTTAGGGCGGTTTCAACGACGGGAAGCATGGCTTCGACATGAGCACGGCTTGCGACCTCGGGGACGACGCCACCCCACTGTTGGTGAAGTTCCGCTTGGCTACTGACTACATTTGCCCTCACCATTTGGTTAATGGTGATCGCGGCGCTTGTCTCGTCGCAACTAGTCTCGAGGCCCAGTACTGGCCCGTCAAACCAAGTCACTTGGGTGGCTGCCATTCACCTAGTCCATAGAGCCACATGATTACGGCATCCTCGTGGTTATCGGGGTAGTAGCGCCTACGAACCGCCGCGCAATGGTATCCGAGCCTCTCATACAGTCCGATAGCAGCCTGATTGCTCGCCCGTACTTCTAGCGTGGAGCACGTCATTCCCGCTGCTTTCGCGCGATTGAGCAGCTCAGTCATGAGCTTCATTCCGTAGCCTTTGCCACGATGCGAGGGAGCGACTGTAATTGTCGTCACGTGCGCCTCGTCGACAACCGTCCAAATGCCACCATAACCGACCAGTTCTTTATTCTGAAAGGCAACACAAAAGATGGAATGGGGGTGGCTCAGCTCATTTGCGAAAGCACGTTCCGACCACGGGGCACCTTGGGATGCGTTTTCAATTTCCAAGATTGCTTGAATATGAGCCGCATTCAATCCCTCGAACCTGAGCACAGCGATAGGATACCGCTAGGGCCGCCTGGTAACAATCAGAACGCTGGTCGCGCTGCTGGCTTGGTGAGGCGCAAGGCCAGCAAACGAAGCTACGATGGGCATGGAAGCGGGCGCCTGGTTGCTGGCGATTGTGTAATTGATGACGGCCAGCCCATGGGTCGATGTCGTCGTCGAGCCTGCATTGAGCCCATTGACCGTGAAGCTAACGGTTCTTCCGCTAAGTGGTAGTCCGGCGGCGTCCACAAGGCGGGCGCGCAACTGAACTAGTGAGCCAGCTCTTCCTGTCGCGTTATAGCCGGTCATAGACGAGGGCTCTTGACTGACTTCGACAGTTAATGCGTTGGCGTAGACACCATCGGCCATGAGAAAGTCGCCCGTGTTAAACGTATTCGAGCCGTCCCGGTCAAAGTAAATGGCGCCATTAACTGCGTAGGGGCCGGCCGCGATCCCGGACGAGGTGGCGAAGGGGCGCTGATGTGTTTGGGTACCGGAGGAAAGATTCACCCTTAGCTGGTTTGCGGTATTTGTTACTGGGGTGCCAGTTCCATTTAGACTCAGCGTCGCGATGAGCCAGACATTTGCCAACTCAGCGCTACTGCTGAGGTTGTAAGTAAGTTGCGTTGTTCCGCCTGGGTTGATCGAGTTTGGGTTCGCCGTGATAGAGCTAAGCGTTACTTCGGCTCCGACAACGAGGTTCAGCAGAGGATAGTAGTGATCGAGGATCTCAATCCAGTTCTTTGTTGGTAAACCTGTGTTTGGAACAGATGACGTACAAGCCTGGCTAGATGTGAGAAGCTCACCTGTTGCCCATCTTGCGCTGCCCCATTGGCAAAGGCCACGACCGTGCCCGAAGAGCGCAAAACCGGTGCAAACGGGGTCGCTGATACAAGGAGCCGTGCTTGTTCCCGTACCGGCAAACCCATCGCCGCAAGCAGCATTGTTGTTTTCGGAGCTATATTCGCTTCTTGAAATCGCGCCAGTCGAGCCGGTCAGCACGTAACGATTGGTGTCATTTGTAGCGTTTTGAGAGTTAGTGTTGGTTGTTGTGCCAAAGACCTGACAGCTCGCCGTGTCACATATATCGTAGGTACTGGTTCGCGGATTATAGGCGTGGTAGGCGCCATAGCTACGAACAGCGACCGCGCCGGCCCTCAAAGAGTCCATGCCTCCAGCCACGCTGCCCCAGCAGCCATACCACTCGCTGCTTAGTACCCGAGCCGTATAGGTCTGAAGGCTGTAAACCTCGACCGTCGTGCAGGTTGTTGCGGTGGCGCAGTTGCGGCCGACGCGCATGCTCTTAGGGAGCGCTGGCCCTACCGTTCCTCTGGGTCCAGTTGCGGCCGACGTTGGGTTTGCCGTGCAATCGGCGCACTCCGAGTGCTCCATCGACGCATCTTGTTCCCGGCGACGCTCGGCCCTGAGGTCAATCTTCTGATCCTCGCCGCGCACTAGCCGGACTCTCAATTGAATGTCACCGCCTGGCCATGTCTCAAAATTGGTAATGACCGCTTCGCCATAGTCCCCGCCGGTTAGCCGCAGACTTGGGTTCCCGGTAAGGGGTAGGTAAGTGAGAAAAGCACCCTTGGCATTGGTGCGGGAATCATTAACCTTAATGCCAGGAATAGGCTGCCCCGTTTGGTCATCGACGACGAATCCGACGACCAAGAAGCAGTCGTTCTTCAAGAGCTGTCGGACGAACTTGGGTTCTGCCTCTGCGGGCAGAGATAGAGGGTCGAAGTTGAAGGTCAGACTAGGGGTCGTCGCGGCTACCTCGGTTTCAGCCGCGTGGGTTCCGTAGCCTGGCACTGTTGCCGTGACACGGTAATGGCCCGGAAGCAAATCGATCTGGGCGCGCCCGTACTGATCAGAGGCGATGCGGGCGACGACTCGACTACCGAGCTTATCGACCGATTCAACTTTGATCTCTCCTGGAACCAGGGCATGCCCAGTAATGCTATCGCGAAATGCCAGCGCGAGGGTTCCTTTCGGAAAATGCTTAAAGGCTAACGCGCCAAGTATGGCGATGAGGCCAAGAAGAAATCCAATGAGCGCTGATCGAAACATGCCTCTCGTCATCTTACGACATCGACCACGAAACTGGGAACCGAAATGGTTGAAACTAGTGTAACCTCCTGCGATGCGCCTCACCGTTGGCTTCCTTTTCAGCTTGGCAATCTGCCTGGCCCATGCCATGTCGCTTCCCGATCAGGACGGAATCCCCTTTGATCGGCTGAACGTGTTTCCGACGCTCAACGGCCGGTCTCCGGCGGGGGCATCGATGTCGCCCGACGGAAAGCACATCGTTTTCGCTTGGAATACGACCGGCGCGAGAAAGCGAGACCTCTGGATCATGGATTACCCCTCTGGTGAGAAGCGGCAATTCGTCGGTGCCGACGAAATCGAACGACCATTGAACCAAGACGATAGCCGCACGGAAGAGCAGAAGAAGGAACAAGAGTTGTACGACGGCGGATTCGCGGGCGGCGCAATATGGTCGCCAGATAGCAAAGAGTTCTTGATCAATTACCGAGGTCGAACGTGGAGATTTGATGCTAAGAAGCTCAATCCCGAGCCTCTTTTTGATGGCTCTCTTTCGGCAAGTACGTTTGAGTACACGGAAGACGGCAAGTATCTGATGTTCCTTTTGAACTCAAATGTTTGGAGAATGGATCGGAAATCCGGTGCCCTTAAACAACTCACTTTTGTATCTCGAGGGGGCACCGCGGTCGGTGGCTTTTCGGTTAGCCCGAACGGCAAATGGGTCGCCGTAAACTGGTCGAACTTCGGCACGCAGGGAAGCCACGTGATGATGGACTTCACCCAGGATCGATCTTCCGTGCGAAACATTAGCCGCATGTGGAATGGAGATATCCGATCGCTGGACGAGCAATATGGAATTGTTCCGATCGACGGGGGCCTGATTAAGTACGCGACGGGCATTCCGCGCGCCCACTGGGGCTTGGGGTCGAGGGGTGCAGGATGGCAATGGGCACCCGACAGTAGTGGCTACCTGGTCGGCTGGAAGAGTGAAGACCACATGGAGTGGACGCTCAGTTATATCAGCGTAGATGATTCAAAGCAAATGCCCATTTACAAGGAGCGTGCGCCGAAAAATTACATCAATAATTGGCGGCCCTTCGAGTGGTCCGAAGACAGTCAACACATTTTCCTCGGCACCGATATCGCCGATGGGGCGTTTTCGAGTCGCCATATTATAAAGCTCTCGAAAAACGGCCGAGAAGTAGCCCCTTACTTCAAGAAGACCTATGACGTTGCCGGTTTTCAAAAGGCCGGCAATACTGATCGCTTAATCCTGACCACCCAGAGCCGGAATCCTCTCGTCGGCGAACTTACGATTCTGGAGCCGAGCGGAACATCTCAACAGATCAAGGTTCACGAGGAGGGCTGGAGTTCTCCAGTCGAGTTTGAGGGTGCGGCAGACGTGCTGTGCAGTGATGATGGCAAGAGCATTGTGACGCTGGCTGGAGCCTCAAACCTCAACCCTGAGCTTTATTCGATCACTCCATCCGTGCAACGCCTCACGAAGAGTCAACTGCCCGATTTCGAAAAGCTCACTTGGGCAAAGCCACAGGTCTTCCAGTTTAGAGGACCAGATGGGGCCACTATATATGCAAGCATGACTTTGCCTCCCGGATATGCTAAGGGCAAGAGGATTCCATTTGTTATCTCAAACATGTATGCAAATAGCGGGAAATTGGATTGGGACGGCTATCTTTCGAATTACATGACCCAGGCCCTCGGCTTCGGTGTTGTCAAAGTAGACTTTCGAGCCAGTTGGGGCCAGGGGGGCGAGTTCAACTCAGGCTATTACCAGAAGATGGGCCTGATCGACAGTGAAGAAGCGGTGGCATGTAAGAAGTGGTTGGTGGAGCAGGGGTACGCGGATCCCGACCGCTGTGGAGTTTGGGGCTGGAGTTATGGGGGATTTCTCACGTGTATGATCCAACTTACTCAGCCCGGGAACTTCAAGACTGGAGTAGCGGTGGCAAGCGTGACGGATTGGAAGAGCTACAACCACTGGTATACGCGCCAGCGGCTTGGCCTCGCCGACAAGGACAAAGCAATCTTCGAGAAGACCTCTCCGATCACCTATGCCGACAAGTTAAAGGATGACTTACTGCTTGTTCACGGCATGTTGGATGACAACGTGCTGCTACAAGACAGCGTTCGGCTAAGCATGAAGATGATCGACGCGGGCATGAACTTTGGTATGTTCTACTACCCGCGTGATGACCACTCCATTGGGCGCGATGAGACGCGCAAGCATGTGCAGCGTCTCATTGTTCAACACTTATATGGCCAGCTAAGCAACTAGCTCAGTTGTTGCAAGGGTCAGGGTATCAAGCAGGGAAGCCCGGAGACGACTTGATCATCCAAATCTGGCCATGATGGTAGCCGGGATGGTAAGCCAGCCGAACCATGGCGCCGGTGCCGTCGATCATTGGGCCGAGAGCGCTTTCATTGGGCTTGGCCCTTAGTTCCTCGGTCGGATCTGCAAGGGTCTTCTCAGTGAGGCTCCTCGCTTCCTGCAGCGCACCTTCTAAAAGGTCTGTCGATATCTCATGGGTAGCGAATGGGAATGGGTTTTCGTTCAGCGCGCCATCGCGAGCACAACGGCGTATTCTGTCCTGTGACTCCGTGAGGTTCAAGTCCAAGAGCTGGCTCAGAACAAAGAACTCGACTCCTGCCACATGCAGAGCCATCTCTCCGATTGTCAGCGTTTCGGGGTGCAGGCGGTAGTTTAGCTGCTCTTGGCTGAGCCCCTTGACTGCATCATCGAAGCGACCGCGAGTCAGTTGGTAGGTAGAAAGGAAGTCCGACATTATCCTTTGTAGGGCCAGCCAGGAAGGGTGATTGGAAGTGGCTTATCTTGTCGGTAGCCAAGTTCGTATTCGGCTTGCATGAGGGTATGAATCTCGTGAGTGCCTTCGTAGATGATGGCGCCCCGGCTGTTGCGGAAGTAGCGCTCGACAGGAAACTCGTCGCAATATCCGTAGGCACCGTGGATTTCAACCGCCTTGTTCGCGGCATCAAAGGCAGCAGCGCAGTTCGTCCACTTGGCCATGCTGCATTCGCGTGTGTGGCGCATTTCGTTGTTCTTCATCCAGCCAACTTTTTGGTAGAGAAGCCGTCCGATATCGCGGCCTTGGACCATGCTGGCTATCATTTGTTGGACCAGTTGCTTCTTGCCAATGACCTCGTTACCGGCAACTCTTTCGTTGGCATACTTGGTGCAAGCATCGAGACAGGCCGTAATGATGCCGACCGCGCCTGAGGCGACCGTATAGCGGCCGTGGTCAAGGGCACTCATCGCAACCTTAAATCCGTCGCCTTCTTGACCCAACATGCAGTCCTTGTGAACACGCATGTCATCGAACATGATTTCGCCCGTATTGCCGGCGCGAACGCCGAGCTTGCCCTTGATCGGGCGACTTGAGAAGCCGGGGGTTGTTCGATCGACGATAAACGCAGCATATGGAGCTTTTGCATCGGTTTGCGACAGCCGAGTGATGACAAGAAACTGGTCAGCGTAGTCCGCAAGGCTGATCCACGTCTTGGCGCCATTGATGACGTAATGGTCGCCGTCCTTGGTTGCAGTGGTTTTGATATTGATTGCGTCTGAACCGGCATTGGGTTCCGTAAGGCCAAAACCTGCGATTCGCTTGCCCGTCGCAAGATCAGGGAGCCATCGCTGTCGCTGCTCCTCTGTGCCCCATTGGAGTAGGGTCATGCTGTGTAGACCAACGTGAACACTCAGAACGACTCGAGCCGTACTATCGGCCCGCTCCATTTCTTCGCAAACGATTCCGAGGCTGATGTAGTCGGCGCCCATGCCGCTGTACTTTTCTGGCATGCAAACGCCGAGAAAGCCGGACTCGGCCATCTTCTTGAGCACCGTTGGGTCAGATTCATGGGCACGATCGCGCTCGGCGAGGCCCGGGAGAATGACCTGTTGGCCAAATTTATAGGCCGATTCTTGAATCAGTTGTTGCTCTTGCGTCAGGGCAAAGTCCATAGGCCCTGAGTGTACCGGGCCAGTCTGTATTGCTACTTTACGGACTGTAAGATGCGCTTCGCAACGTCGGCTTGAATGCCAAGGCTAACAAACGACCCGTATTTGGGCGAGCCTTCACGCTTGAGGCTGATCCACGGAGTCTGGCACTCAGGCAAACCGCGGACAGTTGCAGTCATAAAGTGCGATTTGCCTAGCCCTTTTGAGGTGAAGGGGACACGCGTCGGGCGGGCGCGCTCGTCAGCAAAAATTGGAGTTCCAAGATGGACTGATGCGAACTGCATCGAAAAAGACTTGGCAATATTCTGTTGCCGGTATTCGACGGTGATGTAGCGTTGCCCGTTCACGTTGAAAACCTCGTCGTGCACATGCGCCCGGAAGCCATCTGGAATCCAGGTAGGCAAGGGAAGCACCGTGTTCAGCTTCTTGAGGTTGCCCGTCGTTGCAGTGTCGAAGCCAGGGTAAATGGCCGATCCCACACTGGCGATACCAACAGTAACCATCATTAGTGCGAGGCGGTTCATACTGTTTCTATTCCACGTGATCGTTCGAAGGCTCACCGAATCCTTGCTACTGGTCAGCGATACCAGTTGGAAAGACGTCGCCTCATTGAGCCGTGTTCTCAATGCCAGTATATATCCTGGAGTCGAGGAAGTTACTGCTTCATACGACACTTTGGGAATATATGGAAAGCCTGAACCTGGCTGGGACAAATGGGTTTCAGAAGCTGCAGAGACCGCTTACTATGGCAATCCTCAAGTTTACGAGATTCCAGTTTGCTACGAGATGGGCGAGGACCTGTCCTCCGTTTCCCTCAGGCTCGGCATAGATAGTGGAGAGGTAATTAGACTTCATAGTGCATCGGAATATCGTTGCTTTTCTGTAGGATTTCAGCCTGGTTTTGGCTACTTAGGGCCATTGCCTGAAAAGCTAAGGGGTCTCGAGCGTAGGGAAGTGCCACGATCGAGAGTTGAGAGCGGCTCGGTTGGCATCTGTCAAGACCAGACTGCTGTGTACCCAGGCGTGTCGCCGGGCGGCTGGAACTTGATCGGTCGCTGCCCGTTGGAGATTGTCAATATCGAAGATGGTTATTTTCCGATTCAAGCCGGCGATACGATTCGATTTCGACAGATAGATGGCACCGAGTTTGAGCAGTTGAAATGCCAGCGATTGACATAAATGCCGACATTGGCGAAGGAATGCCTTGGGACGACGAACTCATGGAGATCGTGACCTCGGTCAATGTAGGTCTGGGTGAGCACGCAGGGAAGTGGCAGGACTCGCTCAGAACGATGGAGAAGGCGCGTTCTAAAGGCCTCAGGGTGGGATTTCACCCTGGCTATCCCGATCGCGAAAACTTCGGACGGCGACTCCCACGAAACGAAGACGAGGAGTGCAATTGGGCAATGAAGGTTCGCCAGAATCTGGACGAGGCGCTAGTTTGGTTTGAGCCCGACTACATCAAATATCACGGAGCACTCTACCATCGTACACAAGACCCCAATTTCTCCAGTTCCTTGCTTGGATTATGGATGGCTGGAAAGTCCATTCCATTAATGGGAATGGCTGGCACAGCCCACGAAGAAATGGCTCGAATTAATCGCCAGAAGTTCATTCGAGAGGCTTTCGCCGAGCGAGGCTATAAGGATGGGAAGCTGATTCCACGAGGCGAAATTGGGGCAGAACTAACGGACTTGGCCGAGATCATCGCGCAGGCAAAGGCTCTGTCGAGTCAAGTCGACTCAATTTGCATCCATGGTGATCGTGAGGGTTGCGTAGAAATTGCCCGTGCGGTTAGGGAAGCCCTGGTAGGCTAAGGAAAGGTGGCAAACGTCGTTATTGGAATGGTGACACTTGGTGCTGGTCTTGGCCTTGGGATCACGAGCGTAAACCTCTTTCGGAGCGCAAGCTCTTTCTTTGCCAAAGCCACAAAATGCCCCGCCACCATCGTGGAAGTAATCCCAGTTAGCGGAGAGGATGGAAAGACCTACAGTCCAGTTTACGAATATCAGTATCAGGGGAAGGCGCATCGTCACAAGTCGCAAGTGAGCACCGGCAATAGGCCCGTAGTCGGTCAGCATGCTATCTTGTTCGTCGACCCGAAGAGGCCGGATCGGCCAAAGTCAAAGACAGAAGTAATGTTTTGGCCCTGGTTTGTTGCCTGCTTTGCTGCTGGGTTCATCATTGCCGGCGTTTGCCTTCTTGCATTTGGATGACAGCTCTAGAACGACTGGATTCCTACGAAGTTGCCCAGCAGGTCAAGGCTCTGGGCAAGCCGCAACGACGCTTTGGCGTTCCGCCGGGTGGCCCCATCGATCGCGAGGCCTTTAGCCATGTTGCCAATGCATTGGAGATTTGGGAGACCTTCGGCATCGCAATCAGCCGATGGAGAGCTCTGCGTGAAGGCTGGGTGTGTCTCAGCGGATGTGCTCGCACACTGAAAGTTAACGACAGCGAAGGGATTGCCCATAAGGTCGTGCCTGGGGACACCATTTGTCTTGAAACGGGAATTGCTGGGCAGGTTGCCTATCTTGCCCTTTCTGATAATCCCATACAAGGCGTAGTCGTCGAGGTTAAGAGAGTAGTTCGATTACTTGCTTCGATTGATGGCCTTGACCAAAGCCCACTTCTCAGTAGATCCTACAGTCTCTCTGTATCATCAAGTCGGCATGGTTGGCGTCTTAATGAGACGGTATGCGGCGCAAAGGACTTGGAACGTAGCGAACCATGCGCCCCAGGGGTGATACAATGCACGCCCAATGGTCAGTTGATCATCATTGGTCCAGATGGGCCAACCATCGGAGGGTATGCGCGGATCGGGGCGGTAGCGGAGGAAGACTTGGATAATCTGGCCCGATTAGGCTTTGGTCAACCATTTGGTTTCACAAATTAGTGGTGATGCGGCCCGAGAAGTTAAGAGCCACAACGAAGTAGTTGCAAAAACATCATAATAATGATTATCAGAAATGTGTTACATGGGAAGCAATCGGCTTCTCCACTGCCAATGGGAGGGTCAACTGGCCATTTGCGAGAGCCGACTTTCTAGCTTTGCGCAGTCGTTCTCGCAGACTTTGAACAGATCTTCAAGAGTCTCGCCAAGAGAGGTTTCTTCACCGTTGCGGCGTTTGATCGCGTAAGCCGCGATGCCTACGCCAACAAGAATGCCAAATGCGGTCCATGCTAGGGTCCGCGTCACCGGTGACTTCTGTGTTTTCTGTTCATCCATGATCATTTCCTCATGACTATCAGGTTTATCGGTTCATAAACTTAGAGTCATTAGGCTCTCCCGGTACACTTAAACCCATGCTCGATAACCTGACCCGCCGCATTTCAGGCGTTTTTAGCCGGCTGCGTGGCAAGGGCAAGCTCAGTGAGGCTGACGTTAACGAGATGCTGCAGGAGGTACGAACCGCCCTGCTTGAGGCTGACGTTAACTTTAAGGTTGCCAAGGCGTTTGTCAACTCGGTAAAGGAAAAGGCGGTTGGCGAAGACGTTTTCGGTAGTCTCAGCGCGGACCAAACGATCATCAAAATTGTCCGAGATGAGTTGGTCGAACTCTTGGGCCAAGAGGAGACGAAATTCAATTGGTCGCCTTCTCTACCGACAGTGGTCCTGTTGTGCGGCTTACAAGGTTCCGGTAAAACAACGACGGCGGCGAAGCTCGCCAAGTGGCTTGAGAAGCAGGGCAAGAAGTCCATGTTGGCGGCTTGCGATATCGCCCGCCCCGCTGCGGTGAAGCAGCTTGAGGTCCTCGGCGAGCAAGTTGGAGTACCCGTTTATTCCCTGCTGGACGGCACTTCCCCTCCGCAGATCGCGAAGCAAGCCCTGGAGCGCGCCAAATACCTGATGCTCGACGTTCTGATCGTCGATACTGCCGGACGTCTGACGATCGACGACGCATTGATGGATGAACTCCACCAGGTTCATAAGAACGTGCAGCCGTCAGAGATTCTCCTGGTTCTGGATTCAACGACCGGTCAGGAAGCCGTCAACGTTGCACAGGCTTTTCACGATCGCCTAAACCTAACTGGCGCTATCTTCACCAAGCTCGACGGCGACACCCGCGGTGGCGCAGTGCTGAGCGTGCGGCAAGTCACAGGTGTTCCGGTCCGGTTTACCGGCGTTGGCGAAGGCGTCGATGCCCTCGACCAGTTCTATCCGAGCCGTATGGCAGAGCGGATTCTCGGTTTTGGCGATGTCATGGGCCTCATTGAGCAAGCCGAAATGGCTATCCAAAAGGAGGATGCCGAAGACATGCAGAAGGCCATGATGGGTGGCGCCGTGGACTTCAACATGCTGCTCCAGAGCTTCAAATTCATGCGAAAGATGGGCCCAATGAAGAACATCATGAGCAAGCTACCGGGCATTTCGCAGGTCCCGGAAGAGATGTTGGACCAGGTAAATGACGAGAAAGTGAACCGAATTGAGGCCATTATCCTCTCCATGACTCCAAAAGAGCGTGGCAATCCGGATATAATAAATGGCTCCCGGCGGAAGAGGATTGCCGCAGGGTCCGGCGTGGGCGTCGAAGATGTCAATGCCCTGCTCCAGCAGCTTTACGGTATGCGAAAGCAGATGAAGCAGTTTTCTAAGCTCGAAAAGCGGCTCAAGAAGGACAAGCGATTTAGGAGATAACAAACAGTTTGGTAAAGATTCGAATGCAAAGACTTGGCACCAAGGCCCGCCCGTTTTATCGGGTGGTCGTGGCGCATGGCTCGTCCGGACGCAATAGTGCGTTCGTTGAGAACCTAGGTACCTACACCCCGATCAAGCCGGGCAAGCCTCTTGAACTCAAGAACGATCGTGCATTGCACTGGCTGATGAACGGAGCCGAGCCAACCGAGACCGCCGCCAACCTTTTGAAGCGCGCTGGCGTTCTCGACGAGTTCTTTAAGGCTCGCCCGAACCAAAAAGCGAAGTACAAGTTCCTCGATAAGCGCGTTGCTGCCACGGCATCGACCACCGTGACTCAGGTCGAAGATAAGCCAAAGAAGGTTGAAGCTCCCGTCGAGGCCGCTGCTCCGGTGGTCGAGGCAGCTGTGGAAGAAGCACCCGCCGCAGAGGCAGCCGTCGAAGACGCGCCAGCCGCTGAGGCCGCTCCCGTGGAGGAAGCTCCTGCCGCCGAAGACGCCGCGGTTGAGACCACAGACGAAGCTAAGGAAGACTAATGACAGAGTTTGTTGAGCACATCGTGAAGGGCATCGTAGATGACCCAAAGGCCGTTGAAGTCCGCCATTCGCGCGAACGAGATGGTCAGTACTACCATGTAACCGTCGATCCAAATGACGTCGGAAAGATGATTGGCAAGCATGGCCGTGTGATCAATGCGATCCGCAGCGTGGTCAGCGCCGTTGCTGCCAAGAACCATCAAAAAGCCTACGTCAAGATCAACGCTGACTAGTTTGAGCACTCCTTCGAAGGCTCCGAACCTCATCCCAATTGGGAAGATCGTCGGGGCCTTTGGTATTGATGGCCGCATGAAGATTGAATCCCTCACCGACTTTCCCGAGCGATTCGCGCTAGGCAAAAAGATCTTCATCAAAGGCGACGAGCACAAGATCAAGTGGGTCGCGTGGCACAAGACTCAAGCTCGAGTAAAGCTTGATGCCTTCAATCGACCAGAGGATGTGGAAGACATCGTCGGCACGCTCGTGCAGATACCCGCTGATGACCGCCCCGACCTCGACGACGACGAGTACTACACCCAAGATCTCATCGGAATGATGGTTGTTACAGTTGACGGAGAAGAGCTTGGCCCGCTCAATGAAGTCTTGACCCTGCCCGCCCATGACGTCCTGGTCATTGGCGACATCATGATCCCCGCAATCGAAGAATTTGTCCAGATGGTTGATTTCGATGAAGAAACCATCACTGTCAAGCTCATTCCAGGGATGCGTGGCGATGCGGAGGAAGCATGAGCCAGTTTATTGATGAAGCCATCGTCCGCATGGTCAGCGGCACCGGCGGCAGCGGCGCGGTTGGTTTCCACCGCGAAAAGCACGTTCCCCGCGGCGGCCCCAATGGTGCCGACGGCGGGCGCGGTGGCGACATCATCCTCGAAGCCGATAGCCACCGCCGAACCCTCCTCGAGTTTTATCTCGCCAATAAGTATCACGCCGACAATGGCATCCACGCCGTGGGCAACAAGCGCGGCAAGGACGCCAAAGACATCATTCTCAAGATGCCCGTCGGCACCGTCGTCAGCGACGCAGACACGGGCGAAGTGCTGTGCGATCTCAACATCCATGGCATGAAGTACATCGTCTGCAAAGGCGGGCGCGGCGGGCACGGCAACATGCACTACACCAGTAGCGTGCGCCAGGTGCCGAACTTCGCCGAGAAAGGCGAGCCAGGCGAGGGCCGCAACATCAAACTTGAGATGAAGCTTCTCGCCGACGTCGGTCTCGTCGGCCTGCCAAACGCCGGAAAGAGCACGCTCCTCAGCATGATCAGCGCGGCGAAGCCCAAGATCGCCGACTACCCTTTCACGACCATCGTGCCGAACCTTGGCGTCGTCAGCATCGCCGACCAGAGCTTTGTCGTCGCCGACCTCCCCGGCCTCATCGAGGGCGCGAGCGAAGGTATCGGCCTCGGCCACCAGTTCTTGCGCCATGCCGAGCGCACCAAGGTGCTCATCCATGTCGTCGATTGCTACCCGGTCGATGAAACCGACCCGATCGCGAACTACGAACTCATCGAGAAAGAGCTCGCAGAGCATGGCGAGGGACTCGGCGAGCGGCCGCGCATCATTGCGCTCAACAAGATCGACATTTTGCCCGAAGAGTTCGTTAACCCTTTGGTTAAGAAGCTCGAAGAAACCGGGCATAAGGTCTTCCCTATCTCCGCTGCCGCCGGCTTGGGCCTCCAGCCGCTGCTTTTCGAAGTCATGAACATCCTCGAGCGCGAAGAGGCCGAGCAGCCTGCCGAAGTGAATCTCGTGCTTGGCAATAAGCCCGACGAAGAAGAGATGATCGTCGTCAGGACCGACGACGGCGGTTGGGAGATCATCAGCAAGAAGGTCGCGCGCATGGTCGCGATGACCGAGCTCACCAATCGCGACGCCGTCCGCTACCTCCACCGCCGCCTCAATCGTACCGGCATGCTGCAGAAGCTCCGCGAGGCCGGCGCGCAGGAAGGCGACACCGTCTACGTCGGCAACAATGTCTTCACCTACACGGAGGACGCTTGAAGGTCGGCATCTTTGGCGGCACCTTCGACCCGCCGCATCTCGGGCATCTTCAGCTTGCCGAGGCCTGTGTCGCGCATGGGCTCGACCTCGTCCTGTGGGTTCCCAATCACCAGAACCCCCTGAAAGGCGAGACCATCGCCAGCGCCGAAGATCGCCTCGAAATGGTGCGCCTGATGATCGAAGATCAGCCGCAGATGGCGGTCAGCGACATCGAGATCACGCG
>JAEURP010000026.1 GCA_016788585.1 Chthonomonas sp.
TCGGCCGCATCTACTTCACCCGTGTTGTTCACGTCGCCGTTCTGCATCGTGGCCGTACCAATCGCTTGGTTCGAACCAGTAAGGTTTACCGCAACGATGCGCTTCAGGAACGAAGAACCGTCCAGAATCAACGAAGCGCCACCCGTGTAGCTGGCAGGAACGCTAATGCTCAAAGCACTGCTGTTCGCTGATACCGTCAGCGTGCCGCTCGCGATCGTCGTCACACCCTGCTTCACTTCGTAAGCAATGTTGCGATTGAACGCAAATGCTCCAACCGTATCACCCAAGGCAAGTGTGCCGGAGAGCGTCTGGTTGGAAGGGCCAAGCGGCGTCGAGGAGAACAACTGAATGGACGGATTGATCAGGCTAGACTCTTGGGTGTCCACAAGGCCGTCGTCATTGTACTCATCACTAACTTCAACTCGGTAAATAGAACCTGTCGAAATCGCGGCGCCAACAAGTGGACCAAACAGAGTGATGTCCTTATTAACGGCTGGTGCGACAGTTGTCGTTTCGCCCTCGAACGGCTGGAAATAAGCGTAGGAGCCTGGGAAACCATTGTTCTCGATAATGATGAACATGTCATCACCCCAAGTGCCGGCAACAACCCCTGCCCACTCGCCGTTGAACACAACGTGATCCTTCAGCGTCGGGTTTGATGTGGCAGCAGCTGTAAACGAACCGTTTAACGCTGTATCAAGATAAAAGTGGTAAGCAGGAAGCGTTCCGGTGAAGCTCAAGACCTGAGCCGGAACGTCAAGAATCGCGGTTCCTGGCAACGTGAATGTGACACTTCCAGATGCATCTGCGCCTGTGGTGCTGTCATCGTACTGCTCGTATGCTTCGCAAGTCCAAACTGACCCGCTCGGAATATTGACGCCAGCAAGTAGCGTGGCGTCAGTTCCCCAAGTGTAATCAGTAAACGTGCTTCGATCAAGGGGTCGTGTGACACCACTTACTGAAAGAGTCGTGTAGGTGCCTCCAGTATCGGTAAAGCGGAAATAGGTAAAGAGCCCTGGGTGAGCGCTATTGCTCAGAGCAACACTAGGCTCGTTCTGCCAAGAAAGCGGGTCGATTGGCGTTATGTTAGCCGAGACGATGTTGACAGCGTTCGTTAAAACGTAACCTGAAGTAACATTTGCCGTTACTACAGTATTTGTGCCGCCGCTGGGTGCACCTGTGCCAGGCCAGTTCGTGTTACCAATGTAAGACGAAAAGTTGGCAGAGGGCATGTTGATAGTCTGAGCCGCGACCAAGCCAGAGAGGCCAGCCACCGCGCATGCGATAGTTAGGGTTCGAGTGATCATGATTGTTGTTTTGACTCCTGCAAAAGAGGGACACTGAACTGGAATCAGCCTTCAAGTGTATTAGCTTTGACTTGCAAACAACACGCCAAGTCCAGAAAAACCAGTAGAAATGCCTGTCAATAGACAGAGATGCAGTTGATCTTTGTCATCTGGTATCCTCTCGAATCTACTCTGCCCCGAATGAACCGGGGCTGAATGAGGCCAGAGGGTAGCAATGAACACAAGAAAGTACGAAGCATTCTATATGGTGAGCGGCGCCTTGGACGACAGCGCTGTTCAAAAGGTCAGCGACCACTTTAAAGCAGTTGTCGAGAAGGAAGGTGGAAGCGTGAGTTCAGCGGGAAAGTGGGATAAGCGGAAGCTTGCCTATGAAGTAAATGGGATGAAGGAAGCTAATTACATCCTGATGAACTTCGAGAGCGATGCCAAAGTTCCTGCTGAATTGAAGCGACAGATGCGCAACAGCGACGACGTCATTCGCCAAATCATTATCCGATTAGATCATGATGTGGTTGCTAATACCATTTCTGGTTTAGAATAGCGTTAATGATAAATCGAGTTGTCCTTGTTGGTCGCCTTGTACGCGACCCTGAGCTCCGAACTACCCAGTCGGGCAAAAGTGTATGCGATATCACCATTGCGGTGGATAAGCGCATCAAGCCGACAGATGGTTCTCCAACCGCAGACTTCTTCCGCGTAAATTGCTGGGAGAAGACGGCAGATTTTGTCGCAAACTACCTGACGAAGGGCCGTCTGGTCGCTGTTGACGGCCGATTGACCAGCAGAAAGTTCACGGCTAGCGATGGCACCAACCGAGAAGTAGTCGAGGTTGTTGCCGATAATGTCCAAGGATTGGATCGTCCGCGAGATGATGCCGCTCCTGCACAGGCCGCCGTTACAGCGGGAGCCCCGGGTACGGCAGCAAGCGAAGACGAATTCGACCCCTTCGCCGAAGACTGAGGCTGACCGGTAAGCTGGGACTATGCCGTCCAGCCAGCTTGATTATCAGGACTTCGTCTTGCGCAACGACCCCAAGGGGATGTTTGCGCTCACTAAGGCCTTTCCTTCGCAATGCGCTGATGCACTTCGAATTGCAGCAACAGTCACGTTGCCGTCGATCGAGCCCAATTTGGTGGTCCTTACAGGCCTTGGAGGCTCGGCAGCGGGTGGAGACTTTACGAAGGCCCTGTTTGATGAGTTCGGTAAGGTTTCGTTCCTAGTCAACCGGGATTACCAACTACCTTCTTTCGTCAATAGAGAGACTCTAGTTTTCGTTACCTCTTACTCCGGTAATACAGAAGAAACGCTGAGCGCATACGCAGACGCCATGCGACGCGAGGCAATGTTGATTGCCGTAACAAGCGGCGGAACAATTGGCAAGCAGGCAGCCGTGGATGGGATTCCCATTATCACAATTCCCGGTGGGCAACCGCCTCGGACGGCTCTTGGATACATGCTGATGCCGGTGATCTATGCATGTGTGGAACTTGGCTTACTTCCAGCGCAAGACTGGGGTCGGGTTATTGAGGTCCTAGAGGCAACCGTTGATCTTTGTTGCAAACCGTTTGAGCAAAATCCGGCCAAGCAGATCGCTATATCACTTCACGGCAGGCTCGGCGTGCTTTATGGTCTTGGGAACTGGCAAGGGATTGTCGCCAATCGGTGGAAGGGACAACTCAATGAGAATTCAAAGAACCTCGCCCTCAGCGGAGTTTTTCCAGAACTCAATCACAACGAAATCCTGGGCTGGGTCAAGGCAAAGGAACAAGGGGTTAGCCAGTTTGTCGGTGTACTCCTGAATGATGGCCATGAAAGCCCAAAAATGAAAAAGCGGTTCGAAGTCACGGCAAACTTAGTGAAAGATGTTTGCCCATTTACTTCGATCCAGCCTCTGGGAGAGACCTTGTTAGAAAAAATGCTGAGCTTGGCTCTCCTAGGCGACTTTGTTTCGCTTTACTTGGCAGCCCTGAACGATGTCGATCCAGAAAATATTGATTCAATAAACTTTCTAAAAAGTGAACTCTCGAATGTGGCGAGCGTTTGAACGGATAGTGACGTGGCCTTGCCACCAGGAACACTAAGAAAATGAAAGCATTAACCTTCTTTGCCGTCTGCGCCGCTTCCATTGCCATCGCACAAACACCACCACTTGCAATGACCCGTGGCGAAGGCGTCGCCGTTTCCGCCAACGGAGTGCGAGCCCAATTCGATTTCGAAGTTGCACGCCGAGCTTCGACCACAAGCAATACGCCGCAGGTTCGTGGTCGCTTTGCCATGGCAATTGCATTGCCCAATTCAACGCCGACGAACAACCTTGCGCGACGGATCCATATGCCGAACGCGATGGTTCTTGGAGTAAATGGACACAACGCCGAGTTTGGTGGCCCTGCAACCATGACCATTCCAACACCTAATGGCTTGGAGACCATCAATGGACGAGTTCAAGTGAACGTTGCTGATCTGCGATTGCCGGACGCTCCTGCTACGGCGACCGCGCGAGACGCTATTCGCGTGCGCTTCTTTAGGCCCAGCAGCACCTCGCCAAACGGTCAAATGGTGTTTGATTACAGTGGAACGGTAGCCCGAGGCGACATCGTCGTGCGCGTGGCAAACCCAACCACACCATAAGTCATAAGAAAAACAGCTTTCGGTATCCGTACCAGAACACTTTTGAGGGTTTATCTCTTACAATAGGTTAATGGTTCGAACCGCACTGTACATCACTGGGGCATTGCTTTCGAGCAATGCCCTGGCGATCAATTGGGTTGGCAACACAAAGCTGACTCAATTAGGCGGTCAGTTGCCCAATCGAGGAGCTTTCCTCGAACCATGGCAAAGGCTGGACATCACAACGGAGACTTGGCCCATCGAAACTGGGCAAAGCGTAGTTGCAGTTGTTACAACTAACAACTTCAACACGACCCAGGAATACGTATTCTCGTGGCAGGCGAATGTTGGTAACAATAGCCGGTGGTGGTTGCAACTTCCCCCCTTCTATCAAGGGGCTCAGGTTCAGTTCTACATTCGGGCGCAGCGGACGGGCCAGGCAAACCCAGTTTATGATTCCCAAGGGGGCAGCAATTACGCGTTCCTCCAGCGATGGGCGCCCAGCCGGCGTCACGGAACGATCCTTCAGTGGTTCCAAACCGATTACCGCGACATCATGCGGCGATTGCCGGAGGTTGTGGAAGCGGGATACTCCGCAATCTACTTACCTGCTCCTGGCAAGGGGTCTGGCGGCGGCTTCAGCTCTGGCTACGACCCCTTGGACCGATTCGACCTGGGTGACCGCCTCCAAAAGGGGACAGTCCGAACAGCATTTGGCTCCACACAAGAGCTGATCGAACTCATTCGCGTCGCAAAACGCTTCGGCCTCGAAGTTTACTGTGACCTCATTACGAATCACAATTCGAATCGCGCGAGCCACCCGATCAATCAGTACCCTGACATGATTCCAGAGGACTTTCACATCAAGTCCTCTTCGAACACAACCAATACTGAACTTAACTTTAACAGTGAATCTGTATTTAGTTTTGGCATGCTAAACCATGATCTCTTGGGGCTCACAGATATCGCCCAAGAGGATGGTAACAATACGCAAACTGGCACCTTCACATTGCCCAGCTACGCCACATTCAACGGCAATGGCAAGCCGTCATTCGTCCGGCAGCCAACATCACCCAAACTGTATTCCGGAAATGCTCCTGTTCCCGAAGATTCGCGCCAGTTTATCGATCGATGGGTTCGCTGGCTAGCTGGCGGAATTGGATTTGACGGTTTCCGCATCGACGCAGTAAAGCACACACCGCCTGGCTACTTTGGCTGGGCCCCTGATCAAGCCGCTTCTCAAGGATTTAGCAACGGGAACCTGATTCCGAACGCGTACTCAGCCTATCCGGGTTTGACCTTCTTTGGCGAGGTCTATTCCAGCGATTCCTATGAATTGAGGGAATATGCGAAGACGGGAATGAATCTGCTCGACTTCCCTCTCTTCTTCAATGTCAAGGACTTTTTTGATCAGAACGGAACGGCGAACATTGGCGATAGCCTAGGAAACGAATATGCCAGTAGCGCGAGCACCGGCCTCTTCTATCAGCAAGGCGGCCTCTCGCCCGATGTTGGCGTTTCCTTTATACAGAGTCACGATGATGGCCCCCCGACATCGAATAACTTGGCGGAGGCGTTTGTACTCGGACGGCCAGGCCGATCAATGGTCTATTACGATGGCAATAACATCACCCCGGGCGATTGGGGGCACTTTCCTCGGCCGGGCAGGTTTGATGCACTGGGCAATGGGGGAGATACCGTCACCAAACTCGTGTCTACGGCTGCGCGGTTCGCCAGGGGATACGCGGTTAATCGGTGGCGTAGCGGAAATCTATATGTCTTCGAGCGCCAGTTGGATGGCAAGGGCACCCTTCTTGTAGGTCTGAATGATCGAGGAGACAACACGCCTGAATCAGCGGTTGTCCAAACGGCATTTGCTCCCGGTACGATTTTACGAGACTACACTGGCCAACAGCCCGACCTAACCGTGGCGGCAAACGGTCAAGTCAATTTGACTGTCCCGCCAAATTACAGCGCCACCGAGTCGAACAATGGCAAGGGCTATGTCTTTTATGCCCCGCGGTCGCCACAGGCTGTTGCAGGAATCGAACCCGTACAAGTTTCTCAGACGGATCAGCCGGGCGGTCGCTGGACTCCATTGCCAACTCAGTCCAATGCGATGCCAAATGGGATTCATAGCTCAGCTCGTACTTTCAACTCGGTAACGGTCACCCAAGATCGCGTGACATTGCGACTAAGGACGGATGCTATTGGTGATTCTGCATTTGTGAAAATCGACAACGGCGTAGGTGCAGCACCGTATACGCCGATAGGCTCTTCAGCCGAGGACCTAGTTACGGGATTCCTGCCTATGTCGAAGCTCGCAAATGGAACTTTTCAACTTGGAAATGCAGACATTTCCGGCCTAGAAGATGGGCTGCACCTATTCAAGTTTAGAGTTTTTGCGAATACAGGAAACAACCCGGGCGTCTTCACAGATTTCAATCAGTTCGTCTATGTGCGGCGTGGACTGAAGACCGCCATTAGCGTAGACGGAAACCTGACGGACTTAGGCTCCCTCGTTGCGAATCAGACCCGAAATCCATCTTCAAACGCAAATCGAATCGACGGCTTATATGCCGCCAACGACGATCGGTACTTGATCATCGGCTTGCCGGGCAGAACTGATGCCTCAGAAAACCTCACGAATGGAATGGTCTTGGCTGTCGATACCGCCGCTGGAACAGGCGTCTCCAATTTGGCAGCCCTTAACGATGACTCTGGTCCTGCTGCCCGGCTAGTTTCAAACACGAGCCTGACGCTACCACCAAATTTTGGCGCCGACTACTTTGCCGCAATTTTTCGAAACTCTAGCAGCACAAGTGCCCCCGAGGCCCCATTCGCTGGCGGGCTCATCACTCCCCCTGAGTTCGGCGCTGAAGCCGCCTTGTTCAAGGTCGATATGGCAGACCTTAGGATTTTTCAGAGTTTGCGTGCGGCGATCGCCACTCAGGTCCGAGTGAACAAAACCGATCCAGCTAAGGGCGCGGAGATCGCTATTCCCCTCCGTACGATCTTCCCCTCGGGCCTACCGGCCGGGAATTCATTTAAGGTCATTGCCTGGTTGGGTTCGACTGGCGAGAAGAATGACTTCTTGCTTGCGACAAACCCACTTCGGGCGACTCTCGGCGGGCGATCTGCACCAGAGAGTTGGATCTCCAACCAATTCATCCCGACTCAAAGCGGAGTAACCAATGACCCTGGCACAAGCGCACTCACATTGACCTCGTCTCAATCGGTCACATTAGTGACCGCTACCGTCAGGGCCGAACTCACGGTCGCAACGAAGGCTCCCATTTACGACGCGGCGAGACAAGTGTACGTGCAAGAGGTCTTTGTCGGTAATCCTGGATTTTCGAACTACGTCGGCCCAATCTCCCTTCGCTTATCTCTCCCTGCGGGAGTTACACTCACCAATCGGACCGAGATGAGCGTGGCGTATCCAAGCCGGCCGTACATTGTGCAACAGTTGAAATCGCTCTCAGCCAATTCGTCGGTGCGATTCCGCCTCGAATACAGCGCCCCCAGCGCCGCCGCGATTACGCCGACTTTTGAGGTGCTTACCGGAAGCGGTGCCCTTTAGGCCGCGATGCGCTTGCACATTTGAAGCATGTTGATGAGCCCCATGCTTTTGCCCATGCTGAGCTCGCGACCAAACACCTCATAAACAAGATCGTCCGGCACCTGCCTGATTTCGTCACTGGTCAAGCCGTTGAGACCGTCTTGAAGAATCTTGGCGAATGCCATAGCAGATAGCCCTTGCGGATTGTCCACTGCGAATTCAAAGCTCCAGCCCCCCTCAAAATGCCTTCCCCAAACATAGACCTCGGACTCGCACCCTGGCACCCGACTCTCGACAGGGTACGGTTTCGGATGGCTCGGGGCCGAATAACTCTCAGCAATAGAGATGATTGCCTGGATTTTCTCACTGCGATCATCAAACAAGGCAAGCGTGTCGACCACGTCCTGCAATCTTGGTGGTAGGCCGGTCATTTTTCAATCGGTACGCCGACGAGGTTGCCCCATTCCGTCCAGCTTCCGTCGTAATTGCGCACGTTTGGGTGGCCCAGCAAATACTTCATCACGAACCACGTGTGGCTACTTCTCTCACCAATTCGGCAATAGACGATGGTCTCATTGTCCTTACTAAAACTTCCGTAAAGAGCATTGAGTTCGTCGAGGCTTAGGAATTCGCCGGTCTCGGGATTCACCGCCTTAGCCCATGGGATGCTCTTCGCTCCAGGAATGTGACCGCCGCGTAGCGCTCCCTCGTTGGGATAGCCCTCCATATGGGTTCGCTCACCACTAAATTCCATAGGCGACCGGACGTCAATTAATTGACCACTCTGCTTTTGGTGGGATAGGACTTCATCGCGAAAGGCGCGGATGGTTGAGTCGTCGCGGGTCCAGTTCTGCTTCGGTGCCACAGCGACGTTTGGAATCTCCTTTGTGAGCTCTCGCCCTTCATTCTTCCACTTCAGCGAGCCGCCATCCATGATTTTGCTATTCGTAAAGCCAAAGAGCTCAAACACCCAAAGCGTATACGTCGCCCACCAGTTGTTCTTGTCGCCATAGAACACGACCGTCGTATCTGGCCCAATGCCAGCTTTGCTTAGGAGTTCCGAGAACGCTTCGTTCGAGAGGTAGTCGCGGCGGATTGCGTCGTTGAGGTCGCGAATCCAGTCGATTTCGATCGCGCCCGGGATGTGGCCTTGGTGATAAACGAGCGGATCTTCGTTCGACTCGACAAGTCGAATATTCGAGTCTCCCATATTCTCGGCAACCCATTCGGTGGAGACCAACTTGTCGGTCGTCACGTCGCTTCGATTGGCAGTGGCGTTCATGTACTTTATTGTACAGTATCTGAGATGGACAACTACCTGATCGACACAGGATTATATGGGCCCAAGCGAACTGCGGCCTATCTACTGTTGCGCGAGGGCAAGGCGACCATATTCGATACCGGGGCACGGAGCTCGGTACCTGCGATTCTCGCTCGCATGCAGGAGCTTGGAGTCTTGCCCGAGGATGTAACGCAGATTGTGTTAAGCCACGTTCATCTCGACCACGCAGGCGGCGCGGGGGCCCTAATGGAGGTCTGCCCGAATGCGACTTTGATCGTGCATCCCCGTGGGGCCAGACACATGATTGATCCGAGCAAGCTTGAGGCCAGCGCTCGGCAAGTCTATGGGGACCAGGCTTTCGAAGGCATCTTTGGGAGCCTTGTCCCGGTTCCCGCGGAGAGAGTGCGAGTCGTCGAGGACCGAGAGGAAATTGGTCCCTTCAAGTTCTATGACTCGCCTGGCCACGCCTATCACCACTTTGTGATGCACGATCGGGACACCAACGAGTTGTTTGCCGGCGACGCGTTCGGACTCGCCTATCCCGAGTTCGCATTCGCCATGCCGAGCACAAGCCCCACACAATTTGATCCCGAGGCTGCACTCGCCACCTACGAAAGCATCATGGCCCTGAACCCTAGTCGGATCGCAATTGCGCACTTCGGCTACGTCCAGATTGAGTTGAGCCGACATCACCTCATGCTGAAATTGGGGATAGAGGAGCACGTCAGTGTTGCCAGGGAATTTCACGAAGCAAACCTCATCGAAACCGCGCTGCTTGATCGTGCTCCAAAGGAATGCAAATCTGTGTTGGCTTTGGACATCCATATGAATGCGCTCGGGCTCGCCCATTGGGTTACTCAGGCTCCCCGGTAAAATGGGAGCTTATGGACTACCGGCGCGAGTATATTTCTGACCTTTTTGCCAAGGCGCCGGGGACGCAGGTGAGCGCGTTTGGTTGGGTCAAGACGCGCCGCGATAGCAAGGGCGTGACGTTTGTACAGCTTAGCGACGGTTCGTGCTTCAAAGATCTTCAGGTTGTAATCGATGCTGGGGCTTTGCCAGACGATGAGCTCAAGCGGCTCACGACCGGGGCCAGTGTGCGCTTCGGCGGCGAGATTGTCGAGTCGCCAGCAGCTGGTCAGGCGGTCGAGCTGAAGGCGACTGAGGTCGAGGTCTTTGGCGATGCTGATCCGACCAACTATCCCCTTCAAAAGAAGGGCGCGACGATGGAGTTTCTTCGCGAGATCGCGCACTTGCGCGGTCGCGGCAACACCTTTGGCGCGGTTTGGCGGGTTCGTGCTCGAGCCAGCTATGCGATTCACAAGTTCTTTACAGAGCGTGGGTTCAAGAACATCCATACGCCGGTGATCACGGCGAGTGACTGCGAAGGCGCAGGCTCGATGTTTGCCGTTACTACCCTGCTGGAGCAGGGCCATCCGGACTTCCCCGCAAAGCTGCGTCAAACCGATTTCAAGGAAGACTTCTTTGGCAAGCCAAGCTACCTGACGGTGAGCGGTCAGCTTGAGGCCGAGACACTCGCTCTTGGCTTGACTAATGTTTACACCTTTGGCCCGACCTTCCGTGCCGAGAACAGCAGCACCAGCCGACACCTCGCGGAGTTCTGGATGGTCGAGCCAGAGATGGCTTTCTGTTCACTCGAGGGCGATATGAACCTTGCGGAGGAGTTCCTGAAGGTAGTTATCGCCGACATCATGGAGCACTGCGGGCCGGATATCGAGTTCTTCAACCAGCGCATCGAGCCAGAGCTGATCAAGACTTTGGAGCACGTTGTCAGTTCAGGTTTCGAGCGCATGACCTATACAGAAGCGATCAAGCACCTTGAGGGCAGCGGCGAGAGTTTCGAGTACCCGGTGAGTTGGGGCACCGACCTTCAGAGCGAGCACGAACGCTGGCTGACCGAGGTCAAGGTCGGTCGTCCGGTTATTCTCACCGACTATCCGAAAGATATCAAGGCCTTCTACATGCGCATGAACGATGACAACAAGACGGTTCGCGCGATGGACGTGCTCGCACCGCGCATTGGTGAGATCATCGGCGGCTCGCAGCGCGAAGAGCGCGAGGAAGTTCTCGAACGCCGGATCGTCGAGATGGGTCTACCGATCGAGGCGTACTGGTGGTATCTGGATCTGCGGCGATTTGGCTCGGTTCCTCATGCGGGGTTCGGGCTTGGATTCGAGCGTTTGCTCATGTATGTGACGGGTATGAAGAACATCCGAGACGTGATTCCCTATCACCGGACGCCAGGCAACGCGGAGTTTTAACCCGTCAAAGTAAAATTCGCCGCCAGATAATCTGGCGGCGAAACTCAGAACCGAAAAGGTTACGCGCCGACTTCTTCGGCTTCGACGCCAGCAGTGAGTCGCTTTGCTCGCTGCTCGTGAACCCACTCAGAGGTCTTGTCCTTCAGTTCGCGAGCCTTGGTGCCAATCACTTTGGCCTTTTCCCCGGCTTCGCGAGCCTTACCAGCGATGTCTTCACGGAGTTCTTTGCCTTCCTTAGGGGCAAAAAGTAGGCCAGCGGTTGCGCCGACGATGGCGCCTAATCCAAATCCAGCCAAGAGATAAAGCAGGCTATTGCCGCCATGGTTATTGTCACTCATAGTACTTGTCCTTCTATTTCATCCGCGTTACAGCGGTTAACTTTCCCTACGTCGCCCTTTGGCAGAGCGTTGCGGCGGGAACGCCGCTTTCTAAAGTATGCCTCAAAAGCGCGGAAACCGAGCATGGCGACGGGCACCCATTGTCCGCCGCCACTCTTTTGCAATAGCGCCGGTATGAGTTCGATTACACTTGCCGACCCAAGCGCACCGGCTCGGGGTCGATGATCCATGGTCGCCAACTGCCTCTGACTCTCCTGCAAGCGATCTTCGACATCAGCTAGCTTATCCACCGTGTTGGACAAGCTTACGCTGAGGTCTTCCATGGCCCGCATCAGCTTATTCAATGTAACAATGGCGTAGGCACCTAGAATAATGGCTAGGCCGCTCAAGATCAAAGCTAGTTCTTGCAAATCACACCTCCAGCAACGACCGTCTCACCCCGATAGGCGACGGCAAATTGGCCCGGGGTCACGGCACGGACCGGCTCCCGAAAGACAAGTTTGGGTTCGTTCCCGGCATAAAGTCTAGCCGGCTGCGCACTCATGTTATATCGGATCTTTGCATCGACTCGCTCCGATTCCTTGATTGGCTGTGACCAAAAAACGTCTTCGATTCTCACTTCATTTTGCTCGAGTTCGCCCGCTTCACCAACAATCACGCGATTCTCCTTTGGCTCTAACTTCAGCACGAAAAGTGGACGCCCGGTTGCCACGCCAAGGCCCCGACGCTGACCAACTGTGAATCCGGCGACGCCTCCATGCTTCCCAATCACTTTGCCACTCGAGTCCACGAGATCGCCCTCCTCGAACACCTCTGGGCGCTCTTTGCGCAAGAACTCAGAGTAGCCGCCTGCCTCACTGACAAAGCAGATCTCCTGACTATCGGGCTTGTTCGCCACCGGTAGACCCATTTCGCGGGCCACTTCACGAGTTTCAGTCTTGCTCGGCAGCTCGCCCAATGGGAACATCACTTGACCGAGAGTTGCTTGTTCGAGCATGTACAACACGTAGCTTTGGTCCTTACCACCCCTACTTCGCAGTAAGCGATACCGATCAGTTTCTTTATCGTGGCGGATACGCGCATAGTGGCCCGTCGCCAGTTTGCGGCAACCTAGCTCACGCATGGACTCTAATAGCGACTCAAATTTAACCTTCTTGTTGCACTGCACGCACGGGTTTGGTGTTCTTCCGGCTACGTACTCGTCGACGAAGTTTTGGATCACCGTCTCGCGAAATCGATCCTTGAAATTCAAAACATAGTGCGGGATGTCGAGAACGCGGGCAACTCGGCGGGCGTCTTCGACGGCGCCGAGGGAGCAGCAGCCCGAATGCCTGGGATCAGTTTGTGACTCTTGCCAGATCTGCAGAGTAACCCCCACGACATCGTAGCCTCGCCGCTTGAGCAAGCCCGCCACTACGGCGCTATCGACGCCGCCAGACATGGCCACCAATACGGGCTCTTGCTTCACTTCCCTTCCAGAATCTCCCGATAGGGACTCGACGTGAGCACTGCCTCCAATCTTGGGGCATCGAGAACTACCGGGTCCTTCTTGTCTATGTAAACGATGAAAGTTGGTGTCGTACCAATCTGAGCCTCTTCAAAGACCTTCATGCCTTGGTCGAGGTCGAGAAACATCTGGTCGTTAGAATCTTGGTACTTAGACTTCCAGTCATCGCCATCGAGCCCGAGTTTGTCGAGCAATTCCGCCAAGGTGATGTCGCTTCTCAATTGCTGCTCGGCACCCTGACTATACATCGCGTGAATGAACTCAAAGTACTTGCCCTTTTGACGCGCATACTCGCCAGCCAACGCCGCATTTAGCGCGTTTTCATGACCCGGCAACTGATATAGCGGAAGCGTGCGGTAGGCAATATTAATCCGATCTCCATAGCTGTCCTTTATGCTCCTCACAATGGGTGCCATCGACCGACATTGTGGGCAGTAGAAGTCGGCAATCTCAACCAAAGTCACCCGCCCGGT
Source organism: Chthonomonas sp. (assembly GCA_016788585.1). GTDB lineage: Bacteria > Armatimonadota > Fimbriimonadia > Fimbriimonadales > Fimbriimonadaceae > JAFLBD01. The sequence continues at coordinate 13,359 of JAEURP010000026.1, forward strand.
TCCTGGTCCGTCAATGTAACTTGGGCTAGGAACGAGCCTTTCATAGGCCAGCGCGCTGGTATTTGCCTGAGTCGGTGGGGCCAAGGCGGGTTGACCCTGCAGATTCGCTACTGCGATTCCAATGGCTCCTGCCATTGCAAACGGCACTAGGACAGCGTCGAACATCGCAGGCTCGCCTTCGGGAGCCTTTGCCTTCTGTAAGAGCAAATGAAAGATAAAGGTGAGCGTCATTGTAATCGCCGAAGCAAAGCACCATTCACACTTCATCTGAAGCTTCTGCGTCAACATGGATACCAAGTAGAGCGACGTGAAGAAGCCGAAGCCAGAGACGTAGAGTCCGAGCTTGCTGGCCAATACTCCGTATTTGGGCCACGCGTAAGCCCTCATTGCAGCTAGCGCCAGCAAAACGGCATACCCAACAAAGCCATAGTAGGCTATTGGCTGACCCATCACTTTTGACTCAGCCCTCATAAACAGGGCTTCGCATTGATTGCCTGCACCACACGGCACCATCGTTGAGTTGAGATGGGCGTAGACCAGCGTGGTAGTGATAAAAAGGCCGATCGCCGCCAGGACGATCAAAATTCTGTTCACAAGGGTTACCGGCATTGCTTGAAAGTATAGCTCCGATTAGGTTCAAACTAGGACTGACGGGTATAGTTCCCAACGGCCTTGGCTTCGTTGATTCGCACTGATTCGCTTATCCGACCAGCTCCCACGACTTTGGAGATGGGAACGTATTTCGTGCAGACCTGGGGCTGCCAGATGAACGAAGAAGATAGCGAGCAGATCGCGCTCTATCTCGACGGGCTGGGGTTGCACGCGGCAGGGTCATATGAGTCGGCGCAGGTTGTGATCTTGAACACCTGCAGCGTTCGGAGAAAGCCTGAGGACAAGGCGTTTTCGTTCTTGGGGCAACTCGCTATTCGGAAGCAGAAGAACCCAGAAATGATTATCGGGGTGGCTGGGTGCATGGCGCAATTGCGGTCGAGCGAGATTCGGCAACGAGCGCCGCACGTGAACTTTGTCGTTGGGACAGCGCAGATTTCCTTGGTGCCAGGGCTGGTCGAGGGGGCGCTTCAGGGACAAAGGTTTCAGCGGGAGATGGCGTTGCCGGAGAGGCGCGGTGCTGTTGTCACGGATATTCCTTTGCGCGCGGTGAGTCGGTCGCCGAAGCTGAAGGCGTATGTGCCGATTCAGTACGGATGCGATAAGTTCTGCTCGTTTTGCATCGTGCCGACCACGCGGGGGCGGGAGCGATCTCGACCGACGGCGGAGATTGTTGAGGAGGTCGCTGAGTTGTGTCGGAACGGGACGAAGGAAGTGACGTTGCTCGGTCAGACGGTGAACTCCTACGGGAAGAACCTTGCTGAAGGGCGCGTTTCATTTGGGCAGCTACTTGAGCAATTGGACGAAGTCGAGGGTCTGGAGCGGATTCGCTTTACCTCGCCCTATCCGCGTGACTTTAAGACTGATTTGATAGAGGTCATTCGCGATCGGCCGAAGGTGATGGAGCACTTGCACATGCCTCTGCAGAGCGGTTCCGATGAGATTCTGCGGAAGATGAAGCGGCTTTACTCGACCGATGAGTTTCGGCAGATCGTAGCCGAGACCAGGGCGATGATGCCGAATGCTGGAATCACGACGGATGTCATTGTGGGCTTCCCTGGTGAGACGGAGGAGCACTTTCAGCAAACCATGAAGTTTATGGCTGAGATGGAGTTTGATGGGGCGTACATGTTCCACTACTCGACCCGGCCCGGGACGCCGGCGGCGACGATGGAGCAAGTGCCGCACGACGTGAAAATGGATCGACTGCACCGACTCATGTCCCAGCAGGATGAAATCACTCTTCGGCAAAATGAGACCCAGATCGGGTTGATTCATGAGGTTTTGGTCGAGGGCGAGTCGCCTCGTCAGGCGGGAATGCTAAAGGGGTATTCGCGGGAGTTTCGGATGGTGCATTTCCCTGGCGATGCTTCGCTGACTGGGCAATTGGTGAAGGTCCGCGGGGAATCGGCCCATCATTGGGGAATCGGCGGAACAGCGATCTAGGCTACGCGGTACCCTCTGGGCATGCCTCCCAATATCCGCATTGGCGACAATGCCCCGGAAGTCTTCAACACGATCATCGAAATTCCGAGAGGCAGTACAAATAAGTACGAATGGGATCCAGAGTCCGGCTACTTCAAGCTTGACCGCGTGCTGTATTCACCGTTGTTTTATCCGTTTGATTACGGCTTTATTCCGCAGACGCACTACCTAGATGGTGACCCAATGGACGTGCTGGTGATGGTCTATCACCCGACGTTTTCGGGCTGCATCGTCGAGGCGCGGGCGATTGGCGTTCTGGAGATGCGCGACGAGAAGGGGCCGGACGAGAAACTGCTTTGCGTGGCGACCAAGGACCCGCACTACGGGACGCGGAAGCATTACGAGGACATCAGCCCCCACACGCTGAAAGAGGTGATGCACTTCTTCCAGGTCTACAAGGACCTTGAAGAGAAGTTTGTTGAGGTCGTTGGCTGGCACGGGCCGGAATTGGCGTTGGAACTGATCGAGAAGTATCGGACTGACCGGTGAAACTCTCTGGGCCTGCGATAATGGCCGTTGCTGGGCTGCTCGCTGGAGTACTGGCCGCCGCTACGATGCAGATCAAAGCAATTTCCATCGCATTGGGAGTCGTTGCGATTGGTCTGCTGGTAGGCGCTAGATTCTGCGCAGCCGGTAGAGATCGTTACTCTCTCTCAGCCTTGAACCGGCTGGAGGAGCAGATGGCATTTCACGAAGCCGACTCACTCGACACTTCATCGGCTGCCGAAATCGTTTGCCCGAACTGCTTCGAAGCATATGATGCGGCTCGTCCCGCCTGCCCGCGATGCGGGAAACTGACCTAAGCGTGCGCGAGTCGCCAAATGATGTGCGCATAGATTCGGCTCATCTTGAATAGGTGCTCGATCTTGAGGCGCTCATCGGTTTGGTGGGCTTCGCCGTCTCCTTGCCAACCAGTGCCAATGGCAACGCTGTTCGGGATGGCGCGCGCATAGGTGCCTCCTCCCATGACGCCAGGCTTCTTGCGCTCGCCGGTTTCCTCTTCGTAAACGTCACACACTGTTTTGACCAGCGGGTGATCGAGTGGGAAGTAGAGTGGCTTGCTGTCGTTGAACTTGTCAACGGAGTAGGGGCCGAGATCGGCTAGGAAGGCGTTGAGGCGGCTTTCGAGGTCTTCGCCCTTCCATGTGACTGGGTAGCGGACATTGAAGGTCATTCGGAGCGAATCGCCATCGATGCCGATGATTCCGAGGTTGTTGGTGAGTTCGCTGATCTCGTCGCGGCCATCAATGCCGAGGCCGCTGCCGCCGATGTGGGTGGTTTCGAATAGGTCTTCGTACTCCTTCTTCTGGTTTGCGGGCGAGATTTCCATGAGGAACCGCAGAATCCTGATGGCGGCATTGTCGCCACCCCATGGCCAGCTGCCGTGAGCGGCCTTGCCGGTTGCGGTGAGTTTAAGGTTCACACCGTCGAACTCGACATGGAGGTTCTTGTCCCATTGCTTGGCGAGTTTTTCTTCGATCTCGGGTCGGGCTTCGGCTGAGACTGTGGCTGTGCCTACCGCGGAGTCTATGACGATATTAGGGCGTTGGCCGCCAGTGAGGCCGGTCATGGTCAATCCACCGACGGGCATCTTGGCTAGGACTTCGAACGTGGCGATGCCCTTTTCGGCTTGGATGAGGGGCCAGCCAGCGTCGGGAGCAATGCCGTAGGTTGGCGCCTCTTCGGTCTGGACATAGCGTTCAATGCACTTAAAGCCCGACTCTTCATTGCATCCGAAGACGGTTCGGATACGTGCGCCAACTTCCGGGGCGACCTCTTGAATGGCGCGAGCGGCAAAGAAAGCGGCAATCGTCGGGCCCTTATCGTCCGTGGCGCCGCGAGAATAGACATAGCCATTGTCGATGGTCGCGCTGAACGGATCAAACTTCCAGCCTGGGCCGACGGGAACAACGTCTAGGTGGCCCAAGATGGTGACCAAGGTGTCGCCTTGGCCGAACTCGGCGTAGCCGCAGTATCCCTCAAGGTCGGTGGTCATCATGCCCCACTCGCTCGCCAGATTCAGCATCATGTCGAGCGCTCGGCGGTTTTCAATGCCAAAAGGAGCGTTGGGCTCAGCATCGGCCTCGATGGACGGGATGCGAAGAAGAGCTTGATACTGTTCGAGGAGTTCTGTCTCGTGGCTTCGTAGCCAGTCTTGGATCTTCGAGACGGTTGCGTCGGGCATTTCTGAAGTGTACTCAGGGGCCACAAACAAAAAAGCGAGGCCCGTAGCCACTAATGGCGGCGGCGTGACCCGGGCACTCGCTGAGACGTAGTTTCCACAGCGACTGCAAGTGAGGACTTCGCAACGTTACGGGGATTGAACAAACTGTGGCCGGGAGACGTAGGATCAATTTGTGGCATGCCCGGATTAATTACTGGGAACTTAGTCGGATATTTGGAACAGTTACGGCCCCAAGCGCGACTACGAAAGTGGAGGACGTACCCATTCGGAACGCCGTTCGACCGTAGGATTTCTGACAAAAATTCTGCGGGCATGTTAAAAGCGGGAGCAGAGGTGGAAAGAAGACACTGGCGGCAACGATCACAAAGGGGTTGGAAACAAAAACATGGCCATGCCTAGTACAGCACGAATAGAAATGGGTCCTCGCGGCGTCCGGCTGACGCCCACCGAGATTAAGGTCCTGAGCCTAATCGCTCAGGGTCACAGCAGCAAGGAGGCTGCTGAGAAGCTCGTCGTTTCGAAGCGCACAGTGGACTTCCACTTGGCGAACATTTACGATAAGCTTCAGGTCAACAATCGAGTACAAGCGCTTCGAGCGGCGACGCGCTACGGCTTGATTCCGTTTGACCCGGTCTTCGGTGGCGGAAGCGACGCTTAAGAGTATCGCGAATTGAAGTGATTTGCCTCACCCTTCGGGTGGGGCTTTTCGCTATATTAGGCTGTGCTTAACGCGCTTTTCCCCGTACGGTGCGGCTTGTGTGGTCTGATGGCCAGCAGTGGACTCTGCGAGGAGTGCCGAGAGGCGTTTGAGCCGGCGCAGAACGCGGTGGAAAGGCTCGATTCGGGTTCGCTGAGCATCGCCATTGGGCTCTACAAGTACGAAGGACGGGTGGCTCAGGCCGTTCAGAGGTTGAAGTACGAAAGAGTCACATCGCTGGCCGACCCGCTGGCCAACCTGATCGAAATTGGATTTCGCGAATATGGGGGCGACTCTTGGGACATGATTGCGCCGGTGCCTATTCATTGGCGGCGGCTTTGCTGGCGCGGTTTCAACCAGGCCGAGCTGTTGGCGAGGAATCTACCTCACATGATTCAAGGAAAAGGGTTGCTGAGAATCCGAGCCACGCGGCCTCAGGTGAGGCTCTCGCCCGAAGAGCGACGCACCAACTTGCTGGGCGCGTTTCGGTCGGACGCTTCTGTTCGAGGCAAGGCAGTTTTGCTCGTGGATGATGTACTCACGAGCGGAAGCACTGCGCGAGCCTGCGCCGACGCATTGGTAGCTGCGGGCGCGAGCCGGGTTGGCATATTGGCCCTAGCCCGCGGATTTGATCTTAACGTGGACTAATGACTTTACGGCCGGACCCGCTTGCCCAAGAAACTGATCTCATGCTCTGTCCCGCACTCGCAGCACTGCCTAACTCTAGAATTTCTCTTCGTATGCCAAAGCAACCAGAACACAGGAAGTAGCATATCCATGATCGATATGAGCATAGGAGGCTCGGAACAAATGTGCTTAGTTTTCTCTTGGCAATTGTCTCAGAAGGCCCTCGGGTAGAAGGTCGACCAAGGCTCATGCCAGCTCAACTTTAAACTTCCGGCTCGAGCAAGCCGTACTTCCCATCCTTTCGGCGGTAGAGCACCTCAACTCGGTTGGTTATCTCGTTCTTGAAAACGAAGAACGGATAGCCGAGTAACTCCATCTCGAGTGCGGCTTCATCGATCGTTTGCGGCTTGACCAGGAACTGCTTGCGTTCCTTGATCACGACATGCTCGTCGTGATCGTCCTCTTCGTGAGGCTCCTCGAAGCCTTTCGGCACGGCCTGACCGTTGTGGCGGTACTTGTTGACCATGCGCTTCTTGATTCGACGCAGACGGTTTTCGAGTTTGTCGGCCACCAGGTCGACAGCAGCGCGAAGGTTGGCGTCCTCTTCTTCGCCTCGGATGGTGAGGCCATCGGCGAAGATGGTCACTTCGAGTTTGTGGAGTTCGCGCTTGCCTCGGTGGACCTCGCGATGGACGAGTTCCACCCGCGATGCTTTGTTGAAGTACCTATCTAAGCGACCCAGCTTTTCGGCGGCAAAGTCTTTGTCACGATCGGTCAAATTTCCGACGGCATTACGAACGAGTACTTCCATCATTCTTTTGGTTCTCCTTTAAGGGCTCCGGCGCAACGTGGCCACGGCCATGGCGGCAATGCCTTCTTTGCGCCCGATCGCTCCCAAACCTTCATTGGTTGTCGCCTTTACGTTCACTCTCGTGGGGTCTATCCCCAAGGCATTTGCGATCACTTCCCTTATCTCATTGCTACGAGACATGATCTTTGGGGTTTCAGCGAGCAGTGTGGCGTCCACGTTTTCAATGGTCCAGCCCTGTGCCACTAAGCGCTGACCCGTTTCTTCGACAAATCGAATCGAAGGACAATTCTTCCACTGAGGATCACTTGGCGGATAGTGAACACCGATGTCTCCAAGTCCACCCGCGCCTAAAAGGGCATCGACTACGGCGTGGAGGAGGGCATCGGCATCGGAGTGACCATCCAGCGCTGGCCCGTCAAACTTCACGCCTCCCAGCATCATGGGCCTTGAAGGGTCGGCTGAAAATGCGTGTACGTCGTATCCGAACCCGGTTCGAATCTCGACCGCAGATCCCACCAATGCTCTCGCAATTTCCATGTCTTCTGGCGAAGTGATTTTCATATTAATCCTGTTGCCACTGACATACGCGACATTTATTCCAATCTTTTGTAAGAGTGCCGCGTCGTCAGTCGCCTCGACTTCACCAGCATGAGCACGATGTAGATCGGATAGGCGGGCACATTGGGGAGTTTGAATGGCAAATACCTGATTACGGTCGACCGTAACACCATCTTTTTGTCGCAAAGTGTCCGCCATAGCCACAGCCGCCGTTGCAGCGCCGTGCTCTTGGGCACCCACAAGCACTGCCCGGATGAGATCAGGCGTGACCAGCGGTCGAGCCCCGTCGTGAATGAGCACGAACTCGTAGCCTTCTGGTACGGCTTCGAGGCCAGCGCGAACGCTTTCAGAACGAGTTGCCCCTCCGGAAACGACGGTCGCTTCAGACGAGGCGATCCCACGACCATTGTCGACCACGATCAACAGGTCTACCACTTCTCGAAATGCGTCAATCGACCACTTCCAAACTGGTTTCCCGCCAAGCGGTTCGATGAGTTTGTCCCCGCCAAAGCGTGTGCCGCTGCCGCCGCAGAGAATGATCGCGGCGACTTTCAACGGGCGCGCCTACGTTGGGCCGACTCGTCGTCGATTCCATCATCTGGCAATTCGGCGAAGATCATCTTGCCGCGCTCAGTCTGGTGAACTTGGGTTACGACGACCGAAACGTCATGACCGAGCGCTCGAGCCGCGTTTTCGACGACTACCATCGTGCCGTCGTCGAGGTAGCCAACCCCTTGGCCAGGGTGTGAGCCTTCGCGGCTGATCGTGAGTTCCAGCGGTTCGCCAGGCAAAACCATTGGTTTCACGGCGAGGGCAAGGTCGTTGATGTTTAGAACCACAACTTCTTGCAAGCTCGCGACGCGGTTAAGGTTGTGGTCGTTCGTGACGAGGTCGGCACCGAGGGCCCGAGCGAGGCGCACCAGCCGACCGTCGACACCATCGCTCCCTTCGCTCGCGAGCCTATCGTGCGTCCCAATCTCAAGCGTGACTTTGGCTTGCAATTGGCGAAGCACTTCCAGACCGCGCCGGCCGCGTTGGCGTTTCAGGCCATCGCTGTTGTCAGCAATGTATTGGAGCTCATTGAGGACAAACTTCGGGACATAAAGCTGACCGTCTAGAAAACCGGTTAAGATGATGTCGTAGATTCGGCCATCGATGATGACGTTGGTGTCGAGAATCTTGTATTCAGAGCGTCGCCCCTTCCCTCGGTTTTTCGACCAAGGCAGAACATCCTCAACCTGTCGTATCACGTACAGGGCTACCGAGGACACGAGGAACATCATTGCAACCGAAACCAAAGTCGCCGTGAAAGCCCCGAGCGTGGTGAAAAGCACCATGAAAGGAACGGTCAGGATGACGCCGAACAAGATGCTGAGGAAGATATTGACCTTGTCGCCTGGGTGAGCCCGTTCCCACGCGCCAAACGTACGCTCAAAGACCTGGAACAGGGCGTTTCCGCCCGCCAGACCGAGGACCGCACCGAGAACACAGAGCGCCGCCAGTGGCAATGGGTTGTTAGCGTATGAAGTCCCCTCGGGAAATCTCTGGTAGAAGAAAGTTAGAAGTGTCGCCCCATGCTGATAGGTAATGAAGGCGAGCCCCAGGGCGCCGGCCGCAAGGAACAAGTATCGAACAGAGTTGAGTCGCATCATGAGCGGTACTTCGTTGAAATTGTCTTAAATGAGCTTCCTTGCAGAACCGTGAAGGTAAATGCTTCCTCCACATTGCCGTGCGCTAACTTGAATCTTGTCGCATTTGTGGGGTGGCTTGCCCGAGTTGGATCGAACAAAACCCATTGATCCCCGCTCCAGACCTCGTTCCAAGCGTGATAGTACATCTGGCCATTCTCATAAATCAGGCCACTGGCGACCCGACTGGGAATACCAGCATTTCGCATCAGCGTCGCACCGAGAATCGCATAGTCTCGGCAGACGCCTTCTTTGCTGGCCAACACTTCGGTAGCATCTCGGAGTACGCCGATTCCCGCATTTGGCCTCATTGAACGCTCGATCCACAGGCTAATCTTCTCGCTAGCTTTCAGGACCCGGCGTTCCCCGCCAAGAATTTGCTTAGTCAAGTTCTGAAATTGCGAGGTTCCGACTGGGATGTGCAGGCTTGAGACAATCCACTTTTTGGCATACCGGTTTGCTTCTGAGATTGGCCGATCTTTCACCGCCATTCGATCCACCGGATGAATAGTAACCATCCAACGATCGCCTAGCCGGGTGACGGTCTGGTACGAGTCGCTTGGGCATCGAGACAGATCCGCTCCGGTGACCTCGAACCGCGCCTCAAGGAGATCGAGCGAACGGTCAATCGGCGGATTGACTTTGATCGCCGCGGACTCACCCAAGTCAGTTCTTGGACCATCTAGGGAGATCGCGACCTCCTTAGAAACGGGCAGCATCACCATGCCAAGGGCTGCTTCAATTTTGATCACATCGCCTTTCGATGAGAAGTAGATCTTGCTGGCCGCCCGAGGATCGGTCACGGTGACGAGAGTCGCGTCAACAATGCGGCCGCCGACCTCGACCTTTGCCGAACCGTTGACTTTAACTTCATTCTCAATCAGCGTTACGGTTGTCGGGTCGAGGACGTGGACCTTGAAGGACTTTTGTGCGCCGGCTCCGCTAAGCACCAGGTTGGAAGTAGCATCGTCCACCACGCGCGCTCCAGGGGGGATGGGGATTGTCCTCTCGGATTTGACCCCGCCATTGTCGATTGTTGCCCTAATCTCCGTTTGCGAAAACTTCGCCAGTACGACCTGAGTACGGCCACCGCTTTCGGTTGAGTAACGCATCTCAATGGGACGACCATCCGAACCGGTGCGTGTCCGGCTGACAATGCGCATTTCTAGGTCTTGGCCCATCAAGGCTGACCGGAACACCGTCTCGCTCTCTGACCATCCTGCGTCCAATTCGCGTGTCACGGAATAGCCGACTTTGCCGCCGTTCAAATAAATGGCAAAGTAGGTCTCGGTCGCCCATGCGGATTTGCCAAACATGACCATCGCGGCCAGCATTCCGAATCGATTTATCATCTTGTGTACAGCAAAGGATACATTCTCCGAACCCAAATGGGTGTGCCTTTAGTCTATAGACGCGTGGCAAAGGAGCCACAATTTCTAACGCGAAAGGTACGCTTCTAATTCCGTCATGTCCAAGCTGGTCATTGTAGAGTCTCCCGCCAAAGCCAAAACTATCAGTCGTTTTCTGGGAGGAGGCTATATTGTCGAGGCAAGCTTTGGGCACGTGCGCGATCTACCCAATAGCGCGACAGAGGTCCCCGCAGAGTACAAAAAACTCAAATGGGGCAAGCTGGGCGTGAATGTCGACGACAAGTTCCAGCCGCTCTACGTCGTGCCAGCAGACAAGAAGCGGCACGTCGATAACCTGAAGAAAGCTGCCAAGGGAGCGGACGAAATCCTACTCGCGACTGATGAAGACCGAGAGGGTGAAAGCATTTCGTGGCACATCCTTGAATTGCTTAAGCTCCCAAAGAGCGCGAAAGTGTCGCGAATTGTGTTTCATGAGGTAACACCGGAGGCGATCAAGGCGGCCCTTGCGAATCCGCGCCAGCTTGACGACAGCTTGGTACGGGCTCAAGAAACACGCAGGATTCTCGATAGGCTGTATGGGTATACGCTGTCGCCTTTGCTTTGGAAAAAGGTCGCGCCAAAGCTGAGCGCGGGGCGAGTTCAAAGCGTGGCGGTAAGGCTATTAGTGGATCGTGAACGGGAGCGGCGCGACTTCATTCCGGCGCAATACTGGGACCTGTCGGCCTTGTTTGGAGCTAAGGACGGGGAGTTTGATGCCCAACTAGTTCGGTTAGGCGACCAGAAGATTGCAACTGGCAAGTCCTTTAGCGATCGAGGACTTCTGATCGACAAGTCAGTCTGGCTAAAAGAAGAGGATGCCCGCACCCTTGGGTCGACCGCGAAGGCAATTCAGGAATGGAAGGTCAGTAAGGTTGAGGCTAAGCCGGGACAAGAGTCGCCGCCGAAGCCGTTTCAAACATCAACTTTGCAGCAGGAAGCGAACCGCAAGCTTCGCTTAAGTTCCAAGCGCACGATGCAAATTGCCCAAAACCTTTACGAAGGCGTCGACTTGGGCGGCGAGCGCGTTGGCCTGATCACTTACATGCGAACAGACAGCATGACCTTGAGCGAGCGTGCGCTTCAGCAGGCGCGAGAGGTGATCAAGGACTTGTACGGCGCCAACTATCTGCCGCCGCAGGCCGTTCAGTACAAGACCAAATCCAAAGGGGCCCAAGAAGCTCACGAGGCGATTCGCCCGACTGACCTAAGTCGCCGTCCGCAGGACATCAAGCAGTATTTGAGTCCCGAGCAATACGACCTCTATGAGCTGATTTGGAAGCGGACGATTGCCTGTCAGATGGTGGCGGCGCGGGTTCTTCGCACATCGGCTGAGGTGGAAGGGGCGGGTGACGGCAAGACGTTTACCTTCTCGGCGAGCGGCAAGTCGATTGAGTTTCCCGGGTTCCTTCGGGCATATGTTGAGGGTTCGGATGATCCGGACTCGGAGCTCGGCGACCGAGAGCGGATTCTGCCGGTGCTCACCCAAGGGCAAAGCGTTGACCTTCGCAAGTTGGAAGTCGAAGATCATGCGACGCGACCACCGGCCCGCTATACGGAAGCCTCGCTGGTGGGCAAGTTAGAAGAAGAAGGCATTGGAAGGCCTAGCACCTATGCCAGCATCATCAGCACAATTCAAGATCGTGGATACACGTTTAAGAGGGGTAACGAGCTTGTTCCGACGTTTACTGCCTTTGCCGTTACTGACCTGCTTGCTGAGAATTTCGAAGAACTTGTCGATCTGAAGTTCACCGCGCGGATGGAGGACGAACTTGACGAAATTGCCGAAGGCAAGCGCGATTCTGTTAAGCACCTTCGAAACTTCTATTCCGGCGATCACGGGTTGGATCATCAGGTGAGCGCAAAGTCTGAGGATATTCCCTATCCAGCCATACCCATTGGGAACGACATCACCCTAAAGGTGGGTCGTTTCGGAACCTACATTCAGCGAGGTGATCAGAGGGCATCCGTTCCCGAAGGCACGATCCCTGCTGACTTCGATGTTGAGAAGGCAGAGGCGCTCCTTGGCGGCCCCGCCGCTGTCGGCGTCGATGCAAAGAGCGGGCAAAAGGTCCTCGTTAAGTCCGGACGATTTGGCACTTATCTTGAAGTTGCGCAAACGGAAGAGGAGAAGGAAAGCGGGGAGAAACCGCGGCGGGCAAGTTTGCCAAATGGAGTTCGCGCAGAAGACCTCACCGAAGAGGATATGCAGATTCTTCTTAGTTTTCCAAGGGAGTTAGGAGCTAAGGACGGTGCTCCGGTCACCGTTCTCATTGGAAGGTACGGACCGTTTGTTAAGTCCGGCGATGAGATCCGTAACATTGCTGATTGGCGGGTAGCGGGCCGAGTGACACTGCAGGAGGCGATCGAAATACTAGCCCAACCAAAGGCGTTTGGGAAAAGATCGACCTCTCGGGAGCCGGCCGCAGCGCTCCAAGAGTTTGGCAAGCTTGAAGGCGCCCAGGGGAATGTGCGAGTGCTCAGTGGACGCTATGGCCCGTACGTCACCGACGGCAAAACCAATGCAACATTGCCCAAACATCTCTCGCCCGAATCCATCACGGCAGATCAGGCGCTCGAATTGTTGAAAGCCAAAGCCGCCGCTGGACCGTCAAAAAAGAAGCCATTTCGCCGTGGACGAAAATCGGCGTAGAATAAGAAGATGATCACCGCCCTTTCATTTGCTATCCTTACTCAGACTAGCGTTGCTCCCCTGCCGCCGGTGAAAGACTTTTACTCGACAGTCGTAGCCGATATTGACGGCAAGAGCTATGCCTTCAAGCAGCTCAAAGGCAAGGTCGTTATTCTAGTAAACACGGCATCATTCTGCGGGCTGACACCTCAATACGGCAGCCTGCAAGCGCTTTACCAGGAGCACGAGAAGCAAGGACTTGTAATCTTAGGCTTCCCGGCTAACAACTTTAGAAACCAAGAGCCCCACTCCAACCAAGAGATTAAGGAGATGTGCAAGCGGGATTACAAGGTCACCTTTCCGATGATGTCGAAGATATCTGTCAAAGGCGAAGACATCCACCCACTTTACAAGTGGCTGATCGCACAATCGGACCGACCAAAGGACGAGATCGAGTGGAACTTTAGCAAGTTCCTTATTGACCGCCAAGGAAAAGTACGGTATCGGGTCTTGCCGAAGGTCGACCCGTCTCAGCCAGAGTTCAAGAAGCTAGTCGTGGAACTACTTAATGATGGCTCTACCGATTCCGTGGATCCGTCGCGGCTCTGAGCCCATCCCCAACAAAGTTCAAGGCAAAAATTGTAAGACTCAGGATCGCGCACGGCCACACGAGCAGAAGTGGTTGCGTGTTGATGTATGCGCGTGCGTCGTTGATCATGCTGCCCCAGCTGGGGGTCGGAGGCGTGACACCGATCCCGAGAAAACTAAGAGCAGATTCAGCGAGGATGGTTCCCGCCAGATCGACCATCGCGACCGCGAGCAAGATGCTTGTTAGGTGCGGTAGCACATGCTTGAAAACCACGTAGGTGGTCGGCGCACCTAGCGCTCTGGCCGAGACCACAAACTCGCGATCCTTCAAGGTAGCAACTTGGGTCTTGACGAGCCGCGCCACTCCCGGCCAGGCAGTAATGCTCAAAGCAACGATGACTGGGACGAGGCCCGTGCTCCAAACACCGATGATGAGTATGGCGAGAAGGATGTCGGGAAAGGCAAACATGCCATCGGTGAGGCGCATGAGCGGATCGCGCGCCCAACGCTTGCCAAAAACACCGATGATGCCAACGAGGGTGCCAAAAACGAGAGCAATCAATTGGACTGAGAAGCCGACGATGAGCGACATCCGAGCTCCGTATGCCACTCGTGCAAAAACATCGCGACCCTGTTCATCGGTGCCAAACCAGTTGGCTCCGCTCGGAGGCTGGAGTGGTGAAGCGACGGGATTGAGGTAGTCGTGACGAATGGTCGGGCCAAAGACCGCAAAGAAGAGCAGAAGGATGAGGTATCCAACACCAACCCAAAAGAGCCCTTTCAAACTTGAGCCTCCCGGATGCGTGGATCCAGCGTGGGTTGGATCAGATCAACGAGCAAGTTGATTAAGACAAAGAGTGCCCCGGCGATAAGCACCGTGGCTTGAATGACTGGCGTGTCGCCTTTCTTGATCGCTTCAATCGCGGTGGCGCCGATTCCAGGTAAGCGAAAAGCCGTCTCGATGATAAACGAGCCCGTGAGCAGGAATCCGAAGTTGGTTCCTATGGCCGTAATCACTGGCAGGATCGCATTTCTAAGACCGTGCCTTAGGTAGAGCCTAGCGGGCGGCACACCCTTCGCGCGGGCAAGCTTGATGAATTCTTGTTGTAATGTCTCGATCATGCTGGCTCGGCACAATCTCGTGATCTGCGCGGTCGGTCGTGCGGCAAGAATGACGACGGGCATGAGGAGATACATCCACACCGGGCCAGCCAATTGGCTCGACCACCCGCTGGGCAATATGTCCATGTTTACGGCAAATATTTTTACAAATACTGGCGCTAAGACGAAAGTTGGAATGGTGACACCGAGGGTGCTTAAGATGAGAATCGTTCGGTCTGCTACCCGATTCTGTTTGATAGCGGCAATCGTTCCCAAGGCAATTCCAATGAGAGCCGCAAGAAGGATGGCACACGTTGCCACAGTCACAGTCATCGGCAGGGTGCGGTTTACGATAACTGAAACAGGCTCGCGAGTTCCATGAAAGCTATTGCCAAGGTTTCCGTTGGCCAATCCGCCTAGGTACTCACCATATCGAACGCCCCAAGGGCGGTTCAAGCCCAATTGTTCTCGAAGCCTTAGAACGGCTTCCGGCGTGGCCTTCTCACCAGCCAACAATGTAGCCTGGTCGCCAGGTGAAATCTCATCTGCAACAAAGGTGACAAACGAAATGAACAGGAGGCTAAGGAGCGCATAGAGCAGCCGAAGTCCCAGGTTCTTGGCGAGCGTTGCGGACACGGGGCGGGAGATTACCCTTAGCTTCTCCGACTTGCTGAACGCCTAAATTCGAATTGGCCTGTGGGTATTAACCTCTCAAGCCGAAAAGGTATAGTAACAGGAACGGAAAGGTGGCTGAGTGGACGAAAGCGCCCGCCTGCTAAGTGGGTATACCAATAGGTATCGCGGGTTCGAATCCCGCCCTTTCCGCCACTATTTCTCTCGTAATGAGGTGATGGTGCCGAACCTTTCCGGTAGGCTTTGACAGTCTGGTGTTTATGAGATTCACTACGTTGCTTGTGTGTCTTTTGGCAGGATCAGCCTACGCGTCTGATCTGAAGTCCTTCTTGCAGCAACGATCCAAGCTCGGAATCACGCAAGCCACTTCGGTTGCTGCGCTCGAAACCTTTGTCGGCCAGAGAACAACCGAAATTAAGGGCCACGTGAAGGGCACCATTCGAATTGGCGATGGCGGCATGATCATGATCGAGACCCTGTCGGGCAAGCCTATTTCGATCAATGCCGACCCTATTCC
This sequence comes from Chthonomonas sp., assembly GCA_016788585.1. Classification (GTDB taxonomy): domain Bacteria; phylum Armatimonadota; class Fimbriimonadia; order Fimbriimonadales; family Fimbriimonadaceae; genus JAFLBD01. The sequence continues at coordinate 28,896 of JAEURP010000026.1, forward strand.
TGGGTGGCTCCAGAGCGGCAATGTGTTCGCCCGTCTCATCGTTAAGGCTAGCCGAGACCACGAAGCCGCGCCCCTCAAGGCAGAATTGGTCACGGCCGTGCTTGATTCTGAGATCACGAATTGGGAAAAACAAGCCGCCGCCAAGGCGGTTCCAGCAAAGAATCCAACTGAGCTGACCGGTCGTATCGGAAGCAAGGCGCCATCGCGATCAGGTTCTCGACCAGCCGTCCAACCGAAAACTTGGAACGTCCCCGCTAGCGACGCTCTACCTTATTACCGAGATTTCATCCTTCAGCAGAACAAGCGTCTCTCTCAACAAGAAGCCGAGAGGATTGCCCGCGGAGTGATCGGCTTTAGCCTTCAGTACGGTGTCGATGCCCGTCTCGTCATGGCGATGATCATGGTGGAGAGCGGCTTCAAGCCCAACGTCACCTCTAGAGCAGGGGCGATGGGGCTAGGGCAACTGATGCCGAGCACCGCGCGTGGGCTGGGCGTGAACAATGCCTATGACACGATGGAGAACCTCTACGGGATGGTGAAGCTCATCCGTGGCCACATCGATAAGTACACGGCGCAAACAAATGGAGACCAATACCAGTCGCTTGTTTTGACCCTAGCGGCCTACAATGCTGGTTCCGGTGCGGTTCGCCGGCACGGAGGCGTCCCTCCTTATCGGGAGACGCAGAATTACGTGGTAAAGGTCACGACCCTCTATCGCCAATTGTGCGGCGAATAGCTTAGAGAAGTGGCTGCCGCAGCAGGACTCGAACCTGCGACCCGCTGATTAACAGTCAGCTGCTCTACCAACTGAGCTATGCGGCAACGCGAAGGACGTTATACCCCAAGTACCGGGGTTAACGAAATCAATCATCGGAACAGCTTGGCGAATTGATTAGGCCCGTCCGCGCAACTTCGCAATTAATCGCCGCAATTTCAGCCAAACCGGGTCAGGGATCCCGCTGTCCCTAAGCCACTTGTCTTGATCCTTTCGGCTTGCTTGTACTTGGGCATCTCGCCATTGAAGATAATCGGGTGGGTCGTTGTAGTCGATAAACTCCGGCTGAGCACCTTCGATGAATGCGAGGTCATAACCGAGGGATTGCACGCGTCTTCCGCGCCAGGCATCCTCCCAAACTTGGTATTTTTCAGCCGTGACGGGTTGCGGACCAACCCGCCGAGCCACGTCGGTACGATAGACATGGAGGGCACCAGCAATGTGGTGCCCACGATCGACATTCCGGAACGTAGTCTTCCCAAGTACTTTGGGGGGCCCAATTCGGTGCGCGCCAACAACCTCTTGTAGAACTGGAGCTTGACCAACCCAGAGACTGGCCAAGCCAAGATTTGGTAGATCGTCAAAGGCCTGCTCGATAAGATCCTGCCAGTTAGGGCCCGGCACGTAGTCATCGTCCATGGTCGCATATAGATCATGATCTTTCAGCAATGTCTCAAGTGCACGATTGAGAGCCACAGGCTTGCCGCCTTGCCCATCTAAGATATGGAACTCGGTGGGCTGCGTAAAGCTCGCCCGTACTCGGTCCATCACCGATGCAAAGCCGGGGCGATCTTGACGAATGCTGGGAATCACGACCAACCATTTCATCGCACTCCCCATTCCCAAAGCCCGTAGGCAATCTTGTCAGAGATGGGATGACCAACTTGCCGCAAGACTAACTCGGCCTGTGATCGGTGGAAAGCCTCGTGGGCAATGAGATAGCCTACAAATGCCACAGGGTGCGGCTTGAACCCCTTGATCCGCTCCTCCTTGAGTCCAAGCGCGATTAGTTGCGCGATGGCTCCTGCTGAACGGCCAAGGGCTTCGCTCAAATCGGCGCGGCTAGTGGCGCCTTCGAGCTTGGTCAGGTCGCCTAGAAGCACCGGAGCGCTTGCTTTGAGCCACATCAAGCGGACATTGTGAATATGCAGAAAGTGGCCGCAAGGCGTCTTGGACTTTTCGGCCTTAGATTCCCAGGCTTCGTCAGCGATGTCCTCGATCATAAACAGGTTCAAGCGAGCGCTGATTTGCCAGGTTTCTATAAGTTCAGCAGCCAATGCCATAGCTTCAGGATAACCCAAGCCGGGTATCCTGAGCACTCTTTCCAATTTAGCTCATGGCGACCACGATCAAATTCAAGCGCGAGGACCTGAACCCTTGCACAGTCAAAATCAGCGTAACCGCTACTCCAGACCAAGTCACCACCGGGTTCGACAAGGCCTACAAGAAGTTCTCGAAGCGGCTGCGCGTCCCTGGTTTTCGACCGGGTCATGCACCAAAGGCGATGGTTGCACAGGCTGTCGATCCCAATGAGATTTTGAATGCGGCCGCCGACGAAATCGTCCGCACAACCTTGAACCAAGTCTTAAATGACGAGAAGATTCGACCCCACGACCGTCCGTCGGTAGAACTCACCAAGATCGACGAAATCGAGAAAGCATGCGAATATGTGGCCAAGGTGCCGCTTGAGCCCATCGTAAAGCTGGGCGATTATCGCGGCCTTAAAGTGGCTGGGCCAAAGGTCGAAGTCAGCGATGCTGAAGTCGATGCTCAGCTGGAGGAAATGCGCAAGCGTTCCGGCAAGCGCGAAGCCGTGACCGATCGAGGAATCACCGAAGGCGATATCGCAGTGGTCAACATCCGCGGTAGCAAGGGAGACGACGAAGGTCGCAGCTTCATGATCGTTGCCGGGCAGACGTTCGCTGCGCTCGACAAGGCCATCAAGGGAATGCATGTAGAGGAGATGAAGAAGGCAGAGCTTTCTTTCCCTGCCGATTTCCAGGAGAAAGCCTGGGCGGGCAAGAAGCAAGAAGTGCAAATTACCATTCGAAGCGTGAATTCAGTGGTTTTGCCCGAACTCGACGACGAGTTTGCAAAGTCTGGCAAGGAATTGAAGGCCAAGGACTTGGGTGACCTCAAGGCCAAGCTGAAGGAAGGCATTCTCGAGGCCAAGAGGGCCCTCGGAGAGGACTTCATCAACGAAGCCTTGCTTGAGGAAATTGTTAAAAGTAGTGAAGTCCATGTCCCGGACACCATGTGGGAAGCTGTCGCTCACCAGCGCCTGAGCGAAGAAGCTCAAGCCGCTCAAAAGGAAGGCAAGAACCTTGAAGAGGTGGCGAAAGAGCACGGCATGAAGTTTGAGGAGTACGTTGAGAAGTGGCAGGCCGAGGCCAAGACGCAAGTTCAGCGAGCCGTGATTGCCAACACGATCTTCCGTGCCGAGAAAATGCGCCTTGAGAACGACGACCTTAGCCAATCGCTTAATGAGATGGCTTACGAGTACGGCGTTCAGCCAGGGCAGCTTTTCGAAGCGATGAAGAAGAATAAGAACTTCACCGAATTGGAAGTGCGCTCTGTCTATCGAAAGGTCATGAAGTTCCTCAAGGATCATGCGACCGTCGAAGAGGGTGGCAAGGCTAAGGCCGGCAAGAGCGAAGCCAAAGCTGAAGCAAAACCTAAGGTCGAGGCTAAGCCGAAACCGGAAGCTAAGGCAAAAGCCCCGGCTAAGGCCGCTGAAAAGAAACCCACGAAGAAGAAATAGCCTTCACCTCGTAAAGGTACAGTAAGGGCAGGCCGGATTCGTTCCGACCATGTCATGGAGGACATTGATCAAGATGGGAATTCCTTACGTCATTGAGCAGACTGCGCGAGGAGAGCGCACATACGACATTTGGTCCAGGCTACTAAAGGACCGCATTATCTTTCTGGGCACAGAGGTGGACGATTACATCGCGAACCTACTGATCGCTCAGCTCCTATTCCTCGAGCTGGAAGATCCGGATCGTGATGTTCACTTCTACATCAATAGTCCTGGCGGAAGCGTTGCCGCTGGCTTGGCCATTTACGATACGATGCAGCTTGTAAAGTGCGATGTCAGCACCTACTGCGTTGGCATGGCCGCTTCAATGGGAGCTGTGCTTCTGGCTGGTGGCGCGGATGGCAAGCGATTTGTTCTTAAGAACTCGAGGGTCATGATTCACCAAGTTAGTGGTGGCTTCCGGGGAACGGCTGCTGATATTCAAGTTCAAGTTCGAGAAATCGATCGCTACATGGATACCCTTATGGGAATACTCGGTAAGCACTGTAAGAAGGACCCAGCACAAGTTCGCAAGGACTGCGATCGGGACTACTTCATGGGTGCCGATGAGGCGTTGAAATACGGGATTGTTGACAAAGTTCTCGAGTCAGGGGCACGATAGGCTGAGGATTAGGGCAAAAACTGACGATAATCAGGAGCGAAGATGGCAAAGACACCCGAGCGTCGCGACCAATGCAGCCTTTGTGGCAAATCAAAGGAACAGGTCCGGAAACTCATCGTGGGCCTACATGGAGCCGTTTGCTCGGACTGTATAGACCTTTGCAACGATATTCTCAACAACGAGGCTGAGAAGACCCCGCAGGCTGCGCCCGCAACGCGATCGTCAGGTCGCCAATCAGGCATCGCGGCCGCAACGGACTTCAAAGGGAGCAAGATTCCCAAGCCAAAGGAAATCGTTGGGTTCTTGGACCAATATGTCATTGGTCAGGAGCATGCAAAGCGATCGCTTAGCGTGGCGGTTTACAACCACTACAAGCGCGTAACCGCTCCGCAGGCCGATGTCGAACTCCAAAAGTCCAACATTCTCATGATCGGGCCCACCGGCTCGGGCAAGACTCTCCTTGCCCAGACCTTGGCACGAATGCTGAATGTTCCATTCGCGATCGCGGATGCCACAGCGCTTACAGAAGCCGGTTATGTGGGAGAAGACGTTGAAAATATCATTCTCAAGCTTTGGCAATCCGCTGATTCAATGGACTCGCGAAACGCTAAGGAGCTTTGCGAGCGAGGCATCATTTACGTGGACGAAATCGACAAAATCTCTCGAAAGAGCGATAACCCGTCGATCACTCGAGACGTTAGCGGTGAAGGTGTCCAGCAGGCCCTACTCAAGATCCTAGAAGGCACGGTGGCCAATATTCCTCCGCAAGGGGGTCGAAAGCACCCACAGCAGGAGTATCTGCAGATCGATACTAGCAATGTGCTTTTCATCTGTGGTGGCGCATTCGAGGGCCTGGAAGAGGCTATTCTGCGACGCCAGAAAGGTGGAGTTATGGGACTAGGTGCTTCGCCGACCAGTAAGAAAGAGAAGACCAAAGACATCCTTCGCCACGTCTTGCCCGAAGATCTCCTTCACTATGGTTTGATCCCAGAATTTATCGGCCGGCTTCCGGTCTGCACTACCCTCGACCAGTTGGACGAGGCGGCGATGATGCAGATTCTCACGGAGCCGAAGAATTCGCTCGTAAAACAATACACTCGGTTGTTCCAGCTGGACGATGTCGAGCTTGAGATCGAGCCAGGCGCACTTCATGAGATTGCGGCCGAAGCCCTTCGTCGCAAGACTGGTGCGCGAGCCTTGCGGTCGATCTTCGAGCAGATCATGCTAGAAGTAATGTACGAAGTACCCTCTAGCGAGGGCATTCGAAAAGTCCTTGTTCCCGAGGGCGTGATCTCGAAGAAGATCAAACCATCCCTGCTCACCGAAGCAGAGATCAAAAAGGCGAGCTAAATCTGCTTGGAATTCGCTGAAGAACAAGTTATACTGTCCTTCAGTGATTCATGCTAAGGGGATATCAATACTGGCCGCTACTGGCCTCACGGTGCTTGGCCTAGGCACGGTAGCATCTGCGACCGTCAGTCTGGTCTTCTCGCCACCGGCTCAGACCGTTGCCGTGGGCGACGTTGTCAGCATAGAGGTTTATGCCGTCTCGAGCAGTAGCAGCCAGCCCTTTGCCGCTACAGACGTTCTGGTGTCTTGGGATTCCTCCTTTCTTAATCCGATTTCGTATTCCAATGCCGGTGCAGGCTATTCTTGGGGCAACAGCGGATTCCTCTTCCCTACCCTCAACGGAAGCCTCTACGATGGCAACGCTGAATGGTCAGGTGAACGGCAATTGAGTGGCCCATTTCCAATTGCGACGTCTAGTGGTCTGAAATTGACCACGCTCAAGATGACGGCGGTTGCGCCTACAACAGGCACTTCGGTCAGCATGCCACTTACCCTATCTGGACGCAGTACTCGGGTGTTCGACTCGGTTCTGCCTAATACGAATATCCTTGGTTCGGTTAGTGCGGACGCCATCGTCACCATTTTGTTGCCGACCACCCACGTCTTAGGAACACTTGATTTGCAAGACACCCTCTTTGGAGGTGCATTTACTCGGAACATCAGCGGATGGGTGAAGCAAGGGACTACCACTGTTTCATCATTTACGGTCAGTGGTATCAGCGGCTCGACGGTTGCCTTTTCTAACTCGATTCCGGGCAACTTTACCGGGGCCGCGACGTTGGAATTCGACGGTTCTTCATTCTTGAAGCGGCGGATAGATATCGTGCTAAACAATGGCACGATGAATGTGGGAACGGTAAACCTGACCAATGGAGACGTCGACAACTCGGGAGAGGTCGATGCCGCCGACATCGATCAGGCGATTTTTGAGTTCGGATCTACTAGTGATACAACCGCTGACGCTGACGTGAACGGCGAAGTTGATGCCGCAGACATCGACATTGTGATCGCAAATTTTGGAGCTGAGGACGATTCATAAAAGCGTTCGGGCGAGCCATTTTGGCTCGCCCGAACTGTTCCGACGCCACTACTGTGACTAGCTAGCGACGCGGAACTCCGATGAGTGAACGTGCCCCTCGAGAATCGCGCGAACATCGGCGCTCATGGCGGTCTCACGTTCGTCGGTGATGAGACTGAGGATTGCTCCCCGACCCGCGCAGAGGCCCCGGAGCTTCTCCAATTCCTCGAACGCGCCAGCAGCAAAGCGGGTCGCTCGAAAGGCATCAAGCTCAACGGTTGGCGAATGAGCTCCGATCTTGTCCAATAATTCGGTAATTTCATCAGTCAGGACGCAACCTTCGGCGTGCGTCACAACTCCTCCTAGGCCCGCGTAGACCGTGTTGTGTTCTTCATTCCAAGTCAAGATATACATGTTCTTTGGCTTCCCCCGGAGGACAATTTCCCCCCGCTGGGCAGAAGATTCCATCGCTGACGCACACCCCGAGACCACAGGTTTACTGGGCAACGAGAAAACGCGGAAGATGACTAGCGGCAAGCTTACGGTTAGCTAGATTACGAGGCGGGTACCCTTTGGCCCGGATGGTCGTGGCAGAGAATTACCGAAAGTGGCACAGCCCAAACCTTGGGTTTGAGACTCAAATGATGAGTTTTGGAGATGCGGGAGTTCCGCTCATCCTATTCCCCACTTCGATGGGCGGATACAACCAAAACATTGACTTTGGGCTGGTTGGGGCGATTTATCCGTTCATTGCCACTGGAAAGGTCAAGGTCTATTGCGTGGATGGCATCGACAAGCAGAGCTTCTACGCCTACGACATTCATCCTGCTCATCGCATCCATAACCACATTTGCTACGACAAGATGATCCTGGAAGAGGTGCTGGGCATGGCTTACGAGGAGACCGGGCACTCGCGCGTAATGGTTGGAGGCTGTAGCTTTGGTGGCTACCATGCCGTTAACTTTGGGTTCCGTCACCCCGACCGGGTCCGTGAGGTCATCAGCATGGGCGGCGCCTTTGACATTAAGCAATTCTTTTACGGCTACTACAGCGAAGACGTGTACTTCAATAACCCCGTCGACTACATGTCCAACATGAGCGACCCCGGGCTTCTGGAGCTATTTCATCAAATGGGGATCATCTTAGGAACTGGGCACGAAGATATCTGCCGCCAAGACAACCACCGTCTGGCCCACATTCTGGGTTCGAAAGGCATTCCCCACTGGTGCGACGATCGTCCAGGCACTGGGCACGATTGGCCCTGGTGGCGCGTCATGCTGTTCGAGTACCTCGACCTCATTGTCCGCCGCATGGGCTAGTCGTGACTCGACCGGCCCAACGATCCGAGGCTAAAGACTGCCCAAGCCATTTGATGGGCTTGGGCATACGAATCTGCCGTGACCTCGACCGTATAGGAATCCGCACGAACGCAATTGGGCAAGCGAACCGCGACCAAGTCGGCTTCCTCGCTTCGGTTAAGCTCGATTGTAATCGTGGTCGGTGAATCGGGGAGCCAAGGATCCAATGTGCTGGCGGCGTTAAGGCCATCGAAGGCAGTCTTCTCGATCAGAGCTTCCGCATCGGAGGGATGCAAGCATTCGGCCATGTACCTTCCCATACCGGTCTTGACGCTCGCAGTGCGAACCCCCGGCAACAATTCAAGCGCTTCCGCGCAGCCGGCAGCATCGCTAGAGACCGCGACCACGGGAACGTCGTAGCAACCTGCAACGCCCGCGCTCAGTGCGATTTCGCCCGCTGGCTTACCGTTGATTTTAAGCCGGTGCACGAATCCTGTAACCGTGTGTTCCATCACCGCGCCTTGCGTACCAGCCATAGCGTGATAACCAATCAGCATTGCAGCGGCAAATGACCGATCGATTCCCGCCATCATTCCCTGCGAGCTGGCGCCATGCCCCGTGATAAGTCTGGTCCCTGGCTCTAATTGATCAGCAAGGAGGTTTTTGCTGTTTCCATGGCTGTCCTTAACGACTATCTCGGTAGCACCGGCCTTTTTGGCTCCACGAATGGCGGAATTAACGTCTGCTGTCATCCGTTGACGGGCCCAAGCATAGTCGTAGTGCTCGCCATTGGGCCTCCCGCATTGTGACCAGCTAATAATTCCTGAAACTCCCTCAATATCTGCCGAGATATAGACCTTCACTTTACGAGTTTACGCCTCTGCTTCAATTCGGCGTCAAAAAGGGTAGCTTTTGAGGCAGTCCGGGCTTCATAATCTTCCCTTAGCAGTGGTCAGTTTGTACGAAATTCTCGGAGTCGCACCAAAAGCCAAATCGCAACAATTGCGCAACGCTTACCGCAAGCTGGCCCGAGCCTACCATCCCGACATCAACCCAGACCCCAAAGCGCATGAAAAAATGGCGCTTATCAACACGGCGTTTGAGACATTGAGCGATCCGGCGCGCCGTATGGAGTACGACGCGTCGCTATTTGGAACCCCAGGTGCGGCTATTGTAACAACGACGAATGTCGCGGTGAAGGAGTCCGTGAGCGTTCGGCTTGCCCATCGGCTCAAGGACCACCGTACTCCGATCTACTCGATTTCTTTTGAGCCCGACACTAACCGGTTGGTCAGCAGTTCCTTCGACAATCAGATTCTCTGGTGGAACGATGATTATTCGGTACGCCGCTCTCTTCGGTTAGAGGGTGGTGTGGTAAATGTGGTCCACCCGGTCGGCGAAGACAATATTGTGGCGGCAGGCTGCTCTGAGAGCCTCATTTCGGTGTGGCAAATCAATAGCGGCGAAGTAGTAAGTTGGCGAAACAGCCCACTCGAGTGGATTTGCTGCGTCAGCGTCGCCCAAGATGGCAAGAACGTTGCCTTGGGATCAATTCACAACATCGTTCAGGTCTGCAAGACGGCAACCGGCGATGCGGCGTTTGTTGGGAACCAACACACGCAATCGGTTACGGCCGTGCAATGGTCGGCTGACGGAAAGTTCCTTGCAACGGGGTCGGCCGATGCCACTGTTAAGATATGGAGCGCCGTTACCGGCAAGTTGCTTCACAGTTTCAACTCAGTGCGCTCAACCGTAACCGCGCTCGCTTTCAGCTCCGATTCGCGAATGCTCGCGGTAGCATCGGTTGACCGATCGGTTCGTATTTTCCGCATGGGAGACTACGATTTGGTCAAGACTTTCTTTGGTCACGATAAGCCCATCGAGTCGATTGCGTTTCACCCCGAGGGCCAACTATTGGCCAGCGCTGGTCGCGATGGAGTTGTCTACCTTTGGAACGTCATGCAGGGCCGCGGGCACGGCAAAATCGAAGCATCGCCCCAACCCCTCAGCACCGTGACCTTCAGTCCTGACGGTCGGCGCCTCGCCACCGGTGGCTTGGATAAGATCATTCGAATCTACGAGCTGGCGTTTCAGTGATCGCCCTCCTCCTTTCGACCTTAGACCACTTCATCGATTCAGGTAGCGTCGAGCGCCATATCAGGATTCTCGCCTCACCGCAGATGGAGGGACGAATGACGCTTTCCAGCGGGATGCTCGAATCATCTCGATACATTGCGTCGGAGATGAGTCGCATCGGATTGAAGCCCGGTGGATCCGATGGTTACTTCGACCCCTTCACTGTAACCGTAGGTCAGCGCCCAGGAAAGCTCAATACGGCCCGATTTTGGGGTGAGAATTTCTCATTGCCACTCTCTCTCGGTCGGGACTTCACCCCAGTTTATGGAAGCAAGACTCAAACGTTGTTGACAGCGCCCGTCGTATGGTTGGAAGACTCGAAGGGCGTCGAGGGCAAATGGGTCGCCCTACCTCGCACTTCGACGGGAGAGCTTCCGCGACTCCGGAAAGAGGGCGCACGCGGATTTGTTTTGGTGGGTCAAACTCAGCCCAATGGTCTCGAACTCCCGCTTCCGACCCGCACTCACGGCGTCTCGTCCAGCATCGACGCGCCGGTCCTCGCCATAACTCAATCCGTTTGGGAGCTGGTCAAACCCCACCTCAGTGGGCTTCGGTTGCGGGCCAGCACAGACCTTCAGCCGAATGAAGGCCAAGCGCGAAACGTCATTGGCGTTTTGCCTGGAAATGATCCGATCTTGAGGGATGAAGTGATCATTGTCGGCGCCCACTATGATCACCTCGGCTACGGCGAAGTGGGTTCGAGAACCGGACATCCCCTCCCTCACCTCGGGGCCGATGATAATGCCAGCGGGACTGGGGGCGTGATCGCCCTTGCCGAGACGTTTGCGCGGTCGAAGGCCAACCGACGAACCATCATCTTTCAGGCCTACAGCGGAGAAGAACTCGGGTTGCTTGGCTCCCGCGCATGGGTGGCTGCCAATTCCAATACGATTGCAAGAACCCATTTCATGGTTAACATGGACATGATTGGTCGGTTGCGGGATTCTGAAGGACTGACTGTTTTTAGCGTCGATACCGCCGCGCCATTTTCGCAGATTCTAGCCAGTGTCCAAGTGCCTGGGCTTCACCTGAAACCTGTTCTTTCAACACCCGGCAATAGCGATCATGCATCCTTTGTCGCAGCTCGGGTACCCAGCCTGTTCTTCAATACGGGTTTGCATGCCGAGTACCACACCGAAGCCGATGTTTCAGCGACGATCAATTTTAAGGGCGTCGGTCTGGTGCTCGAGGCCGTAAGCCAAACAATTCTGAAGGTCGATGCGCTGAATGGTCGTCTTGTTTTTGTTGGCAAGCCCGTTCAAGGCGGCGGCGATCCAGGCACTTCTCGACGCGTGCGAGTCGGGTTCATCCCTGATATGGGGGCCGAGGACCCGCGAGGATTGCGGCTATCGGGTGCAAGTCCGGGTTCACCTGCCGAAGTGGCAGGAATCAAAGCAGGAGATATTCTCGTTGCTTTCGACGGTAAGCCAATCATGGACATCAACGACTTGCAGGACGCGTTGGTTGGTGCCAAAGCTGGATTTACGGTCAAGGTTAAGATCATCCGGGGCGATGTCACTCTCGAATTAGACGTCACACCATCTGCGCCACAATCTTAGTGTGAATCCGTACCCGCGAACTTGGATAGAAATCGACCTCGCGGCGCTGGGTCACAATCTCGACCACGTCCGTCATTTGCTTCCGGCGGGTTGTCGATTGGCACTGGTGGCGAAGGCCGATGCTTATGGCCATGGTCTCATACCCATCGCCAGAACCGCCGCGCATGGACATGCCGATTGGCTCTGTGTGGCTACGATTCAGGAAGGATTAGCTGTAAGAGAGGCTGGGATCGATATTCCTGTTCTCGTCATTTCCCCAATTCTGGCCATTGAAGCCGAACAGGCGGTTTACTATGATCTTCGGGTCGTTGTGGAGTCATTGGAGGTGGCAGCCGCTCTGTCGAAAGCAGCCGCAGGCCAAGGCAAGAGGGCAATAATTCACCTCGAAGTTGATACCGGGCTGAGCCGATTTGGTTGCAATCCCGAGGAACTATGCGCCCTTGCCGACACCATTAGGGCCCTGCCATCTGTCGAATTGGAGGGCCTGTGCCAACATTTCGTGGATTCTGGGCTCAACCCAGAACGAACCCAGGCCCAGGCACGGGAATTTGATGAACTCGCCCAGAGGGTAGGTCCTGTGAAATTGACACATGCTTGCAATAGCGCCGGAATCTTCGCCGCACCTCGAGAGTGTCGAGACATGGTACGGATCGGCATCCTGGCTTATGGTATTGACCCTAATGACCTGACCCAAAGCCGCCTCGCGCCGGTTCTTGCCTGGAATGCCAGAGTAACGGCCCTCCGAACGGTGCCTTCGGGCGCAACCGTAAGCTACAGCGAGACTTATGCTTGCAAACGAGAAACGGTCATTGCAACTCTAGGGGTCGGGTACGGCGACGGTTATCCTCGCGCGCTTTCAAACAAGGGCATCGTCAGCATTCACGGAGAGCTCGCACCCGTCATTGGCTTGGTCTGCATGGACCAGCTTCTTATCGATGTCACGGATGTTCCAAAGACTAAGATTGGAGATGTTGCCCAGTTGATCGGGCCCGATGTTTCCGTAGAGAAGCTGGCCCAACTTGCCAATACGAATTGCCACGAGATCACCACTCGAATCATGGGGCGGGTACCCCGGCGCTACTCAGGATTCTGAGCCAAGCGATCACGTATTGCGTTGATTGTTGCTTCACTAACGTGATGCTCGATGCCTTCAGCATCAAGTTCTGCTTGCTCTTGAGGAACCCCCATAGCTACCAAGAAACGCACGACAGCTTCATGACGGACGCGGCAGGACTCGGCTAGTGTCCGCCCCTTCTCTGTGAGCTGTACAGGACGATAGGGCGTGAGCTTAACAAGGCCTTCCGCCTCCAATCGGCGTAACGATTTGAAGGCAGTGGGATGAGCGACGCCCAGGCGCCTGGCGATTTCGGTCAACTTGGCATCTCCATCCTCATCAATGAGATCCAAGATGGCCTCAACGTAGTCCTCTACCAACTCAGCGCGGTGAGCATCGCGAGTTTGAATATATCTTGCCGACTCCTTATCGCGCATTTATTATCATATTAGCCTTGGCTACAACAAAGTTGCAAATCTGTGCTAGAATATCATAAATTTAGCCAAGACTACAAAACTATGCCTGAACCAGCCGCTGAACAGTTCCGCTCTCTGCCTGAAGCATTTCGGTCAGTACCTATTCCAAAGTCTGGGTCTTGGCTACGCCGATTTCTCGCCTTTGCGGGGCCGGGATATCTGGTCAGCGTCGGCTACATGGACCCTGGAAACTGGGGCACGGATTTGGCCGGAGGCTCAAAGTTCGGCTATGCGCTTCTTTGGGTGATCCTCGCCTCGAATTTGATGGCGCAATTCCTTCAGGTCCTGTGCGCCCGGCTCGGATTGGTCACTGGCAAAGACCTTGCGATGGCTTGCCGTGACTACTTCCCTAAGCCGGTTGCGGGTGTTCTCTGGTTTCTATGCGAGATTGCGATCATCGCTTGCGACTTGGCTGAGGTGATCGGCGCGGCCATTGCCTTGAACCTGCTCTTTGGCATACCGCTGATGGCAGGCGTCCTCATAACCGCCGCTGACGTTCTGCTCCTGCTCGCCCTGATGCAGTTCGGATTCCGGAAGATCGAGGCCATTGTGATCGCGTTGGTCGCCACGGTTTTTGGTTGCTTTGTTGTGCAAATGTACATGGCAAAGCCCGATATGCCGAGCGTGTTTCGCGGCATGCTGATCCCATCGATGCCGAACAATGAGGCCCTCTTGATTTCATTGGGAATCCTTGGGGCCACGGTGATGCCGCACAATTTGTACCTCCACAGCAGCATCGTGCAGACGCGCCGCACTGAAGAAGGCGAGGCGGGGCTCAAGGACTCGATTCGATTTAACACGACTGACACGATCGTTGCTCTCAGCCTAGCCTTCTTCGTCAACGCCGCAATCCTCATGCTCGCGGCCGCCGTGTTTTGGCAAAACGGGGTCCAGATCGAAAAGATGGAAGACGCTCACATGCTGCTCTCTGGTGTCCTCGGCGGGGCCAGCGCTACTGTTTTTGCAGTTGCGCTCCTCGCCTCGGGACAGAGTAGTACGATCACCGGGACCTTGGCCGGCCAGATCGTCATGGAAGGGTTCCTAAGGATCAAGATCAAACCATGGGTGCGCCGGATTCTCACCAGAGGAATCGCGATCGTTCCGGCCCTCATCCTGATCAGGGCCACTGGCGGACAAGAGACCATTCAACTTCTTGTTCTCTCTCAGGTCGTGCTTTCCATGCAATTGCCTTTCGCCATCTTCCCTCTCGTTGCCTTTACGAGCAACCGCGAGAAGATGGGAGCGTATGTCAATGCTCCATGGGCAAAGTGGGTCGGCTATACCATCGCAACAATGATCTCAGGGCTTAACATATGGCTTCTCGACCAGACCGTCGGCCGACCTTGGGTCGTCGGTGGACTCATCGCCATGGGGGTCTTTGCCGCCTGGGTTAAGTTTGTGTACTTACCTAAGCAACGCTCTATTGAGGCGTCGTAAGCAGGTCGGTTCCTAGGTAGCGTTTCAATGGGTCCGGGATCGAAACCGAGCCATCCGCGTGCTGATACGTCTCGACAAGGGCGCTGAAGAGCCTCGGGGTCGCCAGCCCAGAGCCATTGAGAATATGAACAAACTCGGTTGGGCCTCCTTGCTCGCGCTTAAACCTAATCTTGGCACGTCGTGCCTGGTAGGCTTCGAAATTCGTAACGCTGCTAATCTCCAAGTACCGACCGACGCCCGGCGACCAGACCTCGAGGTCATAGCACTTGCAACCCTTTTCGCCCATATCGCCGGTGCAAAGGAGCACTACCCTGTAGTGCAATCCAAGGTCTCGCAATACTTGTTCCGCGTCGGCAAGCATCGATTCGTGCTCGTCATAACTTAGCTCTGGCAAGCAGAACTTAACCAATTCGACCTTATCGAATTGGTGGATGCGTAGCAACCCGCGAGTGTCCTTGCCGGCTGCCCCAGCTTCCCGTCTGAAGCACCCCGAGTAAGCGGCGTACTTGATCGGCAATTGCCACATCTCCAAGATTTCATCTCGGTGAACATTGGTCACGGGCACTTCCGCGGTTGGAACGAGGTAAAGATTGTCCTGGGTTTTGTAAAGGTCCTCTTCGAACTTCGGAAGATTCCCCGTCCCGATCAACGATTCGGCATTGACGAGATAGGGTGGATAGACTTCCGAGTACCCGCGACTTTCGGTCTGAAAGTCGATCATGTAACTAATCAAAGCCCGTTGAAGCTTTGCGCCCATGCCAACGTACACTGGAAAGCCGCTTCCGCTGATCTTGGCTCCTGCCGGAAAGTCGAGAAGCTTGAGACTCTCTCCCAGTTCCCAGTGCGGCTTTGGCTCAAAAGCAAACTCCGGCTTTTCCCCCCAAGTCCTGACGACAACATTGTCGTTCTCATCCTTCCCATCCGGAACCGACTCATGCGGCAGATTGGGGAACAGCAACTCTAGGTTTGTAATGTGAGCTTCTAAATCCCGCTCGCGCCCTTCGAGGTCCTGAATCTGTTGTTTGAGTTCTCCTGTTTCGGCTTTGGCGGATTCAGCTTCTTCCTTCTTGCCCTGTCCCATCAGCATGCCAATGGCCTTACTCTTCTCATTCATCGCCTTTCTGAGATCGTCGAGTTGGGTCTTAAGAGATCGAAATTCGGAGTCAGCGGCGAGAAACTCCTGGGCCGGAACCTCTACTCCCTTTCGGCGAGCCTGGGCAACAACAAAGTCCATCTGCTCGCGGAGCAGTTTTCGATCAAGCATTTCGGAGATTGTACTCGGCAGACCCTACTGAGGGGCTCTGCCTGTGAAGCCGCCGTACTTCTTTCCATGCCTCACAATCACCCAATCAGCGATCATATCGGTCGTAGTTTGCACAGTACCGCCCCGCGGAACCCCGCGAAGAACGATCGGTCGCTCAGCAAGCGATCCGGTGATTTTGCTACCCCGCAAGGTGGGACCATTGAGCCAGAGGAGTTCGGCTTCATCGTTTCCGCATGGAACATAGGCACGAACCCGGAACCTCTCTCCACGCCCGGCTCGAAGCTCTTCGAGAAAATACTCGCGGCTCATCGAAACGGCTTCTTGGGCTGCTTTCGCTTCGCTAATCAGCATGACCTCTGGCGGAGGAGGCGGATCATTGAGGTGCATCAACATGCAGCCCCCTTGCGTAAACGCGAGCCCAAGAACGACCAACCACTTACCAGAACCCATAAATGCCCTTCTATGAGAGCTATTCCATGGGAATCAGCTAGGAAAATGCCAGTTTCACGACCTCTTCGGCCCGGGAGACAAAGTGCATCTCGAGATCACGTCGAATCTCGGCTGGAATGTCATGTATGGCGTCCCGCTCGTTGTCCTTTGGCAAAATTAAGACTCTAACACCCGCACGGTGTGCTGCGAGCACCTTCTCCTTGATCCCGCCAACCGCAAGCACCTGACCCGTCAGGGTCATCTCGCCCGTCATGGCGAGGAATGGGCGCGGCATCGAGTTGCGCATTAATCCGAGCAAAGCAACGAACATGGCGAGTCCGGCGCTCGGCCCATCCTTGGGCACGGCGCCCGCAGGAACGTGGACATGAATCTCTTGGCTATCAAGAATGCCTGCATCCACCCTAAGCGTCTGGCCATGGGAACGGATAAAGCTGAGGGCAGCGGTGATACTCTCCTTCATGACTTCCCCAAGTTGACCCGTCACAGTAAGGCCCTTCCCCGGCATTATCGCGGCCTCGACAAACAGGATGTCGCCGCCAACCGGAGTCCAGGCTAGACCAATCGCCATCCCGGGGCGAAGAGGTCGTTCAGACACCTCATCCAGCAAGTACTTCGGAGGGCCGAGCGCTTCTTCGATCACGCGCGAAGTCACGGTGATTTTGGCCTTCCTACCCTCGGCGAAGTGCCGGGTCACCTTTCTGACAATGCTACCGATCGCCCGCTCGAGATTTCGCACACCCGCCTCCCGAGTGTAGGAAGCAATCACTTGATGAACTGCCTGATCCGGAATCTCGACCTTGCCTTTGGTCAGGCCGTGCTCCGAAATCTGTTTTGGAACGAGATGCCGGCGACAAATCTCGAACTTTTCGGCCTCGGTGTAACCCTCGATTTCAATCACCTCCATTCGATCGCGAAGTGCCGGCGGGATTGTGTCCACTCGATTCGCGGTCGCAATGAACATCGCCTTTCCAAGGTCGAACGGGACATCGAGGTAGTGATCGCGGAAGGACGAATTCTGCTCAGGATCGAGGACTTCTAACAGCGCACTCGACGGATCGCCGCGAAAGTCGCTCGCCAATTTATCGATCTCATCCAAAACGATGACCGGGTTGTTTGATTCGCAACGCCGCAAGTTCTGGATGATCTGCCCCGGCATAGCCCCAATGTATGTCTTTCGGTGACCACGAATCTCAGCCTCATCGCGGAGGCCACCTAGCGAGATCCTTACGAACTTTCGACCCATGGCATCCGCGATCGACCTTCCGAGAGAGGTCTTGCCAACTCCGGGAGGGCCGACGAAGCAGAGAATGGGTTGACGAATTCGACCATCTTTCTTGACCTTGCGGACAGCAAGGAACTCAAGAATTCGTTCTTTCACCTGTGCCAATCCAAAGTGGTCACGGCTGAGAGTTTCTTGAACACTCGCCAAGTCGAGCTTGTCTTCGGTGCACTTGTCCCATGGCAAGGCAGCCATGGTCTCAAGATAGGTACGCGTCACCGTGTACTCTGGAGAGTTGGGACTGATTCTCCGAAGCCGCTCAAGTTCTCGATTTACTTCGGGCCAGGCGCTTTCAGGCAATCCCGAGGCCGCCATTCGATCGCGAAGATTGTCGATCTCCTCTTCCCAATCACCAAACTCCCCGAGTTCGCGCTGAATGGCCTTCATCTGCTCGCGCAAGTAGTGTTCGCGCTGCATTTTGCTGAGTTCGGAAGACACTTCTTCTTGAACCTTGGTACTCAGTTCAAGAACACGAACTTCCCTATTCAAAGTCTCCAAAAGAGCCTTTTGACGAGCTAATAGAGGGACAGTCTCAAGGATCTCCTGCTTCTCTTCGCATGTTAGTTGGAGGTGGGCGGCCACTAAGTCCGCCATGGTGTTCGGCTCCGCGACCGCTTGCGACAGGTTACGAAGCTCGTCGGGAAGAGTAGGCGTCAACAAAACCGCTTGCTCGAACATCGAGGCGATGGACCGGCGCATGGCTTCTGCCTCATCTGCCATGTCCTTTGTAATCTCCGGTTCGTCGATCACCTCGATCCTCACTTTAAGATAGGGCTCTGTTTGCAAAGTCTCGACCACCCGAAAGCGAGATAAGCCCTGGACAATAAGGCGGGTCGCATCCGACATCTTGACCATCGTTCGGATGATGCCCACGCAACCAAAATCGTATAAATCGTCGCTGGTCAGGTCTTCGGTGTACGAAGACCGCTGGGTGAGGATGGCGACCAGCCGATCTTCGTCTCGAACGCTAGCCTCAATGGCTTCCACACTTGCGAGCCTCGAAACGCTCAGCGGGGCAATGAGGGTCGGAAAGATTACCGACTCCCGAAGAGGTAGTACGGCGAGCACGGAGGGAATATGCGGCTTCGCTTCAACCAACGAGCCTTCGGGGTCGCGGTCTTCGGCGACTGCAGACTTCGGATGATAGGAGACGTTTTCGGGCATCGGGGAACAGTCCATTTTAGCTCATGGCCATCAAAAGTCCTTCAGTCCGACCCAATTCGATCGTGTCACGCGTCTAGGACTCGACATGAAAACGATGACCGCCCTCTTTGGACTATTGATGACCGGCACACTGATTGCCTGGACCCCTTCGCATAAGGCGGACGAACCGAAAACGATTGACGCAAAAGAATTGCGCGAAGTACTCAATTCGATGGAAGCCAAGGTCTCGGAAGAAAAGGACGGCGAAGGAAAGACCTATTGGTTGGCTAATTCGAAAGACGACGTCACCTTCCTCGTTTTCCAGTACGGGGGCAAAGGGGATGTCGCTACCAGTATTAGCGCGAGCGCACCATTCAAGGCAGAGGTCAACCTGGCCGAACTAAACGAATGGAATTCCAGCCACCGGTTCGTCAAAGCATTCGGAAGCGACAAGGGCGTAATGCTCGAAGCCGATCTCGATGTGAGCGTTGCTCCAAGCAAGGCGGTCGTCAAGAAGTTCTTAACCGATTTTCTTAAGGTCGCCAAGCAGTACAAGGGTGACGGCGAATAACTAGCCCATTCTGAAGATTTCAGAAACAAAGCAGGGGGTGTGAACGTTCCATGATCATGGGTCATACTTGACCCCGAGTGATCATGAAAACCTATTGGCTCGCGCCCCTTCTTGCTGTTTCTCTTCTTGCGAATCTTGCTTGGATTCCAAGCGTCCGAGCCGATGACGAAAAGACCATCTCGGCTGGCGACATCACTTCGGTCATCAAAGATCTTGGCCTCAAAGCCGAAGAAGACAAGGACGACGAAGAAAAGACCTTCTGGACTATTGAAGGCGAGGGTTACAGCATCCTCCTTTTCCAGTATGGTGGCGAGGGTGATGTAGCGACTAGCCTAGGAATCAGCGCGTTCTTTGATGAGGAAGCATCGCTTGAAACCTTGGACGCTTGGAACCGAGACGAGCGATTTACAAAGGCCTATTCAGCCGATGAGCAGTGCGCTCTAGAGGCCGACCTCGATCAAAGCGTGGTGCCTAGCAAAGCGGGCGTGAAGCAATTCTTGCAAATGTTCACGAAGGCCATTCCAAGCTTCAAAGAGCACCTAAGCTCTGACGAATAAGCCTACCAACCGCGAACGGAAAGTAGCTCTTTTTCAGTAAGGGAGTCGCAGTTGATGCCGGTCATCGGCTCACCGAGTCCCTTACTGATTTCTGCCAACTTCTTGGCATCCTTGTAGAACAACACCGACTCGACAATTGCCTTCGCGCGCTTCGCCGGTTCGGAGCTCTTGAAAATGCCCGATCCAACAAACACGGTCTCCGCACCCAGCTGCATCATGAGTGCCGCGTCAGCCGGGGTGGCAATGCCGCCCGCGCTGAAATTCGGCACCGGCAGTTTCCCGGTCTTGTGAACGTGTTGAATCAGCTCTAATGGGGCCTGATGCTCCTTGGCGAGCACATACAGTTCGTCTTCTCGCGCGTTTTGAACGATGCGGATTTCCGAGAGGATGGCACGCATGTGTCGCACCGCCTCAACAACGTCGCCGGTTCCGGCCTCACCCTTGGTTCGAATCATGGCTGCTCCCTCTGCGCAGCGCCGTAGTGCTTCACCGAGGTTTCTGGCTCCGCAGACGAACGGTACGGTGAACGCGTGCTTATCCACGTGGTTGGCGACATCAGCCGGCGTGAGCACTTCGCTCTCGTCGATGAAGTCAACTTCCAAAGCTTCCAAGATTTGGGCTTCGACAAAGTGGCCGATTCGGCACTTTGCCATGACTGGAATAGTCACGCTGGCTTGAATCTGTTGGATGAGCTCAGGGTCGCTCATTCGCGCCACGCCACCGTCACGGCGTATATCGGCAGGAACGCGCTCTAGGGCCATCACCGCGACCGCGCCGGCCTCTTCTGCGATTTTTGCATGGTCAGCGTTCACCACGTCCATGATCACGCCGCCCTTCAGCATCTCGGCTAAGCCGACTTTTTCACGCCAAGTCTTTGCTCTGTCCAAGTTCAAAATTGTACCCGCTGGCATGCTAAAACCCCAAGGACTTGGGCCCAAGGGGAACATCGAGCATCGCCGCGCGTCCTATGGTCAACCCGGTATATTTCGGGCACAAATTCATGAAGCGAACTTTCATATTCCTCCCAATTGCGATCGTATCTTTTGCCCTGGCTCAAGACGCAATCACCCTCCGGCGCACCTTTACAGATGATCAGATTGAAAAATTCAAGGTCAAAGGAGAACACCTCATCAAAGTTGAATCTGATGGTGAGGAATTCGAAACATCGTTATCCCTAACGAATAATCGGATTTTCACCTTTAACAAGGTGGATAAGGACGGCAACGCCTCAATAAGAGTCGAAGATGTCGATTATGAAGGGACTGAATCGGCAGAAGGTGAGACGACCAAAATAGACAACCCAGAGTTTTATGAGGAGACCTTTACGGCAAAGGTAAATCCGTTTATGGAATTGACGGAAATCGTGGTTAAGGAAGCGATGCCATCAGAAGATGAGAGTGCGGACGAAGTCGACCCAATTAGCGATGTGCTGGAATCAGGGAATCTTTCAAAGTACTACCTCACCCTGCCCAGCAAAGGGGTAAAGCCAGGAGATGGATGGACTATCCCTCTCAAAAATGAGAAGATTTTTAAGCCAAATCAGTCCATGAAGGGCAAGTTTCGCGGTCGAGAAAAGTGGGAGGACCAAGATGTCATCGTTCTTGAATTCACCGCAGCAGTCGAGATTAATGTGAACCTGGATGAATATGATAATGGCAAGCCAGCGTTCCCCGATGTCAGCGGAGCGAAACTGACTGGACAGATCGACGACAAGGCCACAGTCTATTTGAATCCCAAGGACTACTCAATTCTCTTCTGCACTGATAAACTAGCGATGACGGTTGAATTCAAGAGTACCGACGCTAACCTCTCCATGAAGATTAAGGGGGAGGAAGAGATGCGTCGCACGAAATGAACCTGAACGCCTACGCGGCAGACAGAAAACGAGCCCTCTACGACGAACTCCAACGCGGAGAACTGCCGTCATTTGGCTCGTTTGACGAAGCCCTCTTGTGCGATGCAAAAGCCAAAGGCGCTCCTCAAATGGGAAGCACCGTTTACGCGCCGAACAGCATCACCATCGAGTTCATTTATAGCGATGCACAAGGCGCGATAGTCGTTCCGATCAGCTTAGAGCCACCTGAGCGGATCGTATTCATGCCAGTCCCAGACTGGGTCATCGAGTCCATCTGGCAGGGCGACATTGACGGAAGCTATCACTTCGAAAGCGACGCTAGCGTACAAATGGCGAAGTTTCAAGGGCAGCTCGAACCCGAGGCCAACGCCCAACTCTTTGGTGTTAACAAGGTCGTGGGCAAGGCCTAGGGCGCGAGTCTTTCGATAACCCACGCGGGGCCGCCTGAATACCGAAACCGGTCGTGCAACCTTGCCGCCCGCCCCTGCCAAAACTCGAACGCATCGGGCTTAAGTCGGTACCCACCCCAATGCTCTGGTCGTGAAGTATCTGTAATCTGACTCGCCGCCAATTCCAAGTCTTCCCGGTTCGCAATGACCTGACTTTGCGGACTCACGATCGACGAAACCTGACTTTCACGAGGCCGACTAGCAAAGTATGCGTCTGACTCTTCTTCGTCGACCCGATAGACTGTTCCTTCAACTCGCACCTGCCGCTCCAATCCCCTCCACCAGAAGCAAACCGAGGCATGCGGATTCACCTCCAACTCCAAACCTTTCCGACTCAGATAGTTGGTGTAAAAGACCAATCCCCATCGATTTAGATCGCGCAACAGAACCATTCGGCAACTCGGTCGCCCATCTAGGCTGGTCGCCAGGCACATTGCAGACGGCTCGATCTCCCCAGCAGAGGTTGCGTCGTCAAGCCATTGCGCTAATTGCAAAATTGGATCTGGATCAAGATCACTCACCGTAAGCGAATCGCGCGTGTATTCAATTCTCATCGCATCACGGGAGTCATGTCACCCCAATTCGCGCCAACCTTGGCGTCCACCTCAATCGGCACGCTGACCGGCATCGCGTTCTCCATGAGTTGACGAATCGGCTCGACCAGTTCCTTCTCATTCGGCACCATTTCGAAGACCAGTTCGTCGTGTACTTGCAGCAGCATCTTCGTCGCCGACGTGCCCAGCTTCTTGCGTACATCGATCATCGCAAGCTTAATCATGTCCGCCGCGGCTCCTTGGATCGGCGCATTCATCGCCTGCCTCTCGCTATAAAGCCGCTCGTTGCGATTGGCCGCATGAATATCTGGGAAATACCTCCGCCGCCCACGAAGAGTCGTCGTAAATCCCTTGCTACGAGCCTCGGCCACCGAGGCTTCGGTGTACGCCTTCACGGTCGGGAAGCGCTCGAAGTACTTTGTGATCAGTTCGCGAGATTCCGATACGCCAAACCCTTCACCCAACTGCTGCGCCAACCCAAAGTCCGTCACGCCGTACAGCACCGCGTAGTTCAGCATCTTGGCCAGCCGCCGCTGTTCCTTCGTCACGTCTTCATTCGACAAGTGGAACATCAGCGCCGCGGTGACGGTGTGAACATCCACCCGATCCTCAAACGCCCTCACGAGGTTTTCGTCGTGGCAAAGGTGTGCCAGTAACCTCAGTTCGATCTGCGAGTAATCAAACGAGGCCAGCTCCATCCCGTCCTCGGCGATGAAAGCATGACGGATCTTTCGCCCAAGCTCGGTACGAATCGGGATATTCTGCAGGTTAGGATCGTTCGAACTCAACCTGCCTGTCGCCGCCACGGCCTGCGAATAAGTCGTGTGAACACGGCCATCCTCCCTCACCATTCTGGGCAAGGAATCTGCGTAAGTGCTCTTGAGTTTTGAGAGCTCTCGAAACTGCAGAATCGCCCGGACAATCGGATGCTCAATCTCTGTCAAGATTTCGACGCCAGTCGCCCAACCCGTCTTCGTCTTCTTGCCGCCCTGGAGGCCCATCTTTTCGAACAGAACTTCGCCGAGCTGCTTTGGCGACGAAATCAAAAACTCCTGCCCTGCTTCCTTGAAAACTTCCTGCTGAGCCGTCGCAATGTCTGCTTCCAAGGTCTTTGAGAAGTCTTGCAGCATTGAACTGCTGAGCTTGATTCCGGTGCGTTCCATCTCAGCCAGAATCGGTACGAGCGGCAGCTCAATCTCCATTAGAACTGGCGTCTGCTGCTCCAAGGCTAAACGATCGGTCATCACCTTCTCAAGGTGATAGAGGCCAACCGCCGCCTGCTCCGGCGTCTCGGGCGGTGCCACGTCCAGATAGCCCTGAATCAAGTCGCGCAGGGTGTAATTGCTCCGCCCACTTTGCAACACGTAGCCCGCGAGCATGGAATCAAACCTAGGTGGAGTTAGCGCCGCGTCCCCATTCCGATACAGCGGCTTCACGTCGTGACCAATCGCGAGTTCAGGATGAGCTAAAAAGAACTTACTTGCGACGTCTGCCGGGCCATGCAAAACGTCCCCTCCAATCGCCAACCACGCGATGCTTTTCTGCTCTTCATCGAACATCGACTGCTGGGGCGCTGCCATAACAAAAGTCGCGGCGAACGGCCGGCCCTGCACCCACTTTTGAATGTCCTCGTAAGATCGAAATTCACTCTTCGACCGAACATCGAGTGACTCCGTAGACTCCGAAACCACTACCGCACCACCTGCCCCCGCATACCGCGCCATCACTTGCCGCAAGCGGCGCGCATGGGTCTTAAACTCAAGAGTCATGAGCATGGCCTCCGCGCGCTCCAGGTTCTCTTCCCCAACCTTGTACGGCGCAAACTCAAACGTGAGCGGTGCATCGCGAACAATCGTCGCCAGCCATTTGCTCTTCGGCATTTGCTCCAAGGAGGGCACAAGTTTCTTGCGAAACTTCTCCTCGATAGCATCCAAATTCTGGATGATCATCTCCACGGTTCCGTGGTCTTGAATCAGCTTGCTCGCCGTCTTTTCGCCCACGCCCGGAACACCAGGGATATTGTCGCTAGAGTCACCCACCAAGGCTTTGTAGTCTGGAATCAGCTCCGGCCCAAATCCATAGCGCTCAATGACTGCCTTAGTGTCATAAATCGCCACATCGGTCACCCCCGTTTTCGGCGTGATCACGGTCACGTGCTCATCTACAAGCTGCAACGAATCCAAATCGCCGCTCACGATGATCGTGTCGTAGCCATTGGCTTCCGCCTGCTTGCTAATCGTTCCGACTACATCATCCGCCTCATAACCTTGCAATTCCAGAATTGGAATACCTAGCGCAGTGATCATGTCGCGCGAGCCTTTGAGTTGCTCGACTAGCTCATTCGGGGTCTCTCGTCTGGTCCCTTTGTACTCGGCATACTCCTCGTGGCGAAAGGTTGGGCCCACGGCATCTAAGGCAACCAATATGCAATCCGGCTGTTGATCTTCGATGAGTCGAAAGAGCATCGAAGTGAACCCGTAGAGGGCATTGGTCGGGCGCCCCGCGGCGGTGCTCATATATCGCATCGAAAAGAACGCGCGAAAGAGCAACGAGTACCCATCGACGATGAGTAGGCGCTTTGAGGGCATTTCGAGAGCCTACCCAATGCTCTGGGAACAGCAGGTTCAAGGTATAATCTCGGGGCGGCGCGTCGCTGGACACGCCTTTTATTGGCCTTCTGCGCCACACAATTTCGGTTGGATCAGTTTGCCGATGGTTTATCGCCCGTTGCGCTACGAACAAGTTATGAAAGCCGCCGAGGCTTTTGATGTTCGCGCACGCCGGATGTTCAATGGAATGGGCGTTTATACGGGTGAAAAGATGTTTGCTTTTCTCCATGGCGAGGATGTCGGCCTAAAGCTTTGCCCTGAAGATCGCGAGAGTGCCCTAGCCCTGCCGGGGGCAGAACTCATGCGTACCGAACCAGATGCGGAACCGATGCGCGAATATGTTCGAATGCCCAAGGATGTCCTCGACAGCTTCGAGAAGTTTCAATTTTGGGTTAACAAGAGCGCAGAGTATGCGCAGAGCACTCGGGTCAATTAGGCCGCCGCGCGAAGCACGCTCGGCAAGTGGTGCAAATCGAGCTCGATGTCATCCTTGTTCGCCAAGACAGTTGCTCGTTCGATCGCATTGCTTAGCTCCCGTGCATTGCCGGGCCAGCGATAAGTCTCCAACTGCTTCAAGGCCTTTGGCGAAATCGAGGCTAGGCTCCGGCCATTTTCTGCCGCAAACTTCGCCAGAAAGTGCATCGCCAATGCGCCAACATCTTCGCGTCGCTCCCGCAATGGCGGCAAGTGAATCTCCACCACTTGCAGCCGATAAAGGAGGTCGAGTCGATAAGTTCCATCTTCGACCATCTGATGGAGGTCTCGATTAGTGGCTGTGATCAGGCGGACATCGACCTTAGTCGGCGAAGTTGCACCAAGCCTTTCGAATTCTCGTTCCTGAAGGACGCGGAGCAACTTCACTTGGATCAGTGGGGGCACGTCGCCAATTTCGTCCAGGAAAAGGGTCCCCTTATCAGCGAGCTCAAATCGGCCTGGCTTCGAGCCCTGAGCACCAGTAAAGGCTCCCTTTTCGTAGCCGAAGAGTTCGCTCTCCATGAGGCTCTCTGGAATGGCGGCGCAGGAGGCCGCGATAAACGCTTGAGCAGACCGAGGAGAAAGCTCATGCAGGAGCTTCGCGACGACTTCTTTCCCAGTACCACTCTCACCAGTGATCAAGACGGTCGCACGCGTATCGGCAACCTGCTTCACCAGAATCTCGACCTCTTGCATCACTGGACTCGACGCGATGAATGTGGTGGAGGCCTTCTTCGAACCGCGTTTAGCACGCGGCGCCGGCGTTTCACCCAGTGCGCTCTTGACGATCTTCTTGAGTGAGTCGAGGTCGAAGGGCTTGGTAATAAACTCGTAGGCACCCTTGCGAATGGCGGCGACCGCTTGGGGAATGGTTCCATAAGCCGTCATGATGATGACGGGCAAGTCGGGCCATCGGGCCAGAATCTGGTCGTGAAGTTCGAAGCCAGACATCTCTGGCATCGTCACGTCGGTCAAGACACCAGAAACAGAACCGCTTTCCAGGATCTTTAGTGCTTGAAGACCATTTTCAGCAACGACCGTTTCGATTCCGATCTTCTCAAATGCCACCTGCAGAATGCGTCGGATGTTTTGCTCATCATCGACGATTAGAAGAGGACCATTCACGGCAGGTGCACCTCAAATGTTGTCCCAACGCCTTCCTGGGATTGCACCGAAATGAACCCGCCATGAGCCTGGACGACCTTTTGCACGATGCTAAGCCCGAGCCCAGTCCCACTTGGCTTCGTCGTAAAGAAAGGAGAAAAGAGTTTCTGTTGCGCTTCTTCGCTCATTCCTGCCCCCGTGTCGTGAACTGAAAATCCCCAATCGAAAACATTCACACTTACTGTTCCACCTTTTGGCGTGGCCTGAAGGCCGTTCAAGACGAGATTGCGGACAACTTGCTCGATGCGTCGCCGATCAATGCACTTGGTTTGGTTCTCGTTTGTAACCGTTAGCGCCACTTCAGAATCACTAAAACTAGATTCTAACAAAGAACACGTGGCTCGAACGACATCGCCCAAATTCTGATCCTCTGGATCGAGCCGAATTGGCCTTGAGAAGTCTAAGAACTCATCGCATAGCAAATTCAGTTTCATCGTCTCAAGCTCGATGATGTTCGCCATTTCCTCAGTGAGTTCCGGTGCTTCTTGAATCATCTTTGCTGCCCCAAGAATTCCCGTGAGTGGGTTTCGAATCTCGTGAGCGATCGCCGCCGTCATTTGCCCGACTTCGGCCAGTCGCTTCAATCGGTCGTACTCGCGAGCTGAGGCGAAGAGCTTGGCGTTATGTACCGCAAGGGCGATCTGACCGGCGACGCCACCTGCATACCGCAGATCCTCTTCGCCAAAGACAGGTTCATCGTGGCCGCGAGCCATGTTAAGGACACCAATACAAGTTCCCCCATCCATGAGCGGCACGATCAGCGAACTTCCAATATCGGCTCGTTCGCCGTCGGTCACAATCTTCGGCTCTGCCAGCTCAATGGCCTCGCCCGCCAATCCAATTCCCTTCTGGATCACCGCCCCATCCGGTGTGCGTACAGCCGGCCCAAGCTTTGCCGCAAGATGGTAAACCCCACCCTCTTCCAAGAAGATTGAGGCGCCGCTTGTCCTAAAGCACTGAGAGGTCACTTGGAGCACGCGCTTCAGGTACGACTGAAGGCCGTTTTCGTCCTGAACCGAGTCCACCACAAACAGCGATAGGAGGTCGTCTTGCAATGCGCGAGCCGCTGACATCAAAAAGATTATCGGCAAAACTTGGCGTTCAAAGAGGGCCTTGCAGGTCAGTAACCTTCCTTTCGTACAAGTCGCGTACGGCCATCCGGCTCGCCACGACCTGCAGGCCGAGTTGGTCGACCTTCATCGCCGCCTCGATCCGCGTCCAGTCCTCAGGAACCCGGTCCTTGGTCAAACCTGAGAGTTCAAGCCACCATCGAACCTGAAGCAACAAACGATGGGCGAGGATCAGCACCTCCGACTCTTCGTCGCTAAGAATCCCAGCTTTTCGAAGGTCGTTAAGGCGGTTCGGCGTTGTGACGCTGTACAGATTTCGAACTGAGGGGTTCGCTAGGGTGAGGAGTTGTACTAGCCAGTTCAGATCATCAAAACCACCCGGCCCGTGTTTTAAGTCGCCCGGGCTGCCCAACTCAGTTTCAAGGCGACACTTCACTGCTAAGAGCTCACCAAGCGACTCTTCGTTCAAGCCACCTGCAATCTCGTGCAAGGTCTCCAGCGCCTTCGAGGAGCCAATAATGAGTCGCGATTGGCCGCACGCGAGCCGCTCCCACGGCTCCATGTCAGTCAAAGCATAGCTATGAAAGCCCTCATAGGTACGGGCCAGCATCCCCTTTTTGCCGTCTGGCCGAAGTCGTAGGTCGACACTTAATGGATAACCCTGATTGCGCATCGCTTGGATTTCCTGAAGGAACCCATGCGCAGCCTGCTCGGCATCCAAGTGCCGCACTCCAGCCGGGCAAAACAGAACTAAGTCGGCATCGCTCGAAAGCGTTGAGTCGTGGGTCGCATAGCTCCCCAAGGCGACACACTCCAATGGAAGGCCCCCGAGTAGCGTCTGAAGAACGGCATCCGTGACTTCATCGAGGGCATCGCCCAGTGAACCGTTTTGGGTCAGCACCCACCGAGCAATCACCTTGACTCTCGCCAATCTTGCTCCTTTGGCAAGCGACGGCGCGTTAGCGATCGCGGCTTTCGTATCAAATGCCTCAAGGATCTCGCCGGAGATCAACTGCTCCGCCAAAGCCGGTTCGTTCTGAATCTCCTCGATCAAGACTGGCGCATTGGAAGCGATCTTTGAGATGCGTTCACGGCTTTCGATGCTCTCGACAGCACTTGAGTACTCTCCAATCCAATGAGGGGCGGGTGCACCATCGACGACTTTGCCGTCGTGGACGAGTGGTTCCATGATCTCCGAATAGATTCTGCGAACCCGCTTTCGCATGTCCTCCAGGTAAGAATGAAATTCGGAAGGACCCATAAAGCCAAGTGACCGTGCCAATCGAGAGAGCTGCCCATGGTCTTCAGGAACATTGTGTGTTTGCACATTCGCTTCCAACTGAATGCGATGCTCGGTTGCCCTTAGGAAGGCATAGGCGTTGGCAAGGAAGGTTGCCGTTTCGGGTTCCAAAAGTCCGTCCTTGGCGAGAAGGGGCAAAACACTCAGCGTGCGCCGCTCCCCAAGATGTGGCAATGAGCCGCCGTGCACGAGCTGAAGGGACTGCGATAAAAATTCGATGTCGCGGATGCCGCCTGGTCCTCGCTTCAGGTCGTCTCCCGTTTGCAGCTTTTCGAGCTTTGCCCGCTGACTCACGAGTTCCTCAATCTGCCAGGAACCGCGCGCCGATCCAAATGCGACTCTCTTTCTCAGGCTTTCCCACTCCGCCTGCAAACTGGGTGTAATTGCTCGGCTGCGAATCAGCGCAAGGTGCTCCCAAACCTCGGCGTAACGATCATAGTAGGCTTCAACGGCGCCAATCCTATTGACAATCGCTCCGGAGCCTCCGTATGGCCGTAAGCGAAGGTCGACTCGGTAGAGCATCCCACGGCCCATCTGATTCTCGAGGGCACGGCCAAACTGGGTGCAGAACCGCTCAATGGCACCGAGATCTTCCACGTCATTATCGACAACATAGGCTAAGTCCACGTCGCTTGAGTAATTGAGCTCGTATCCTCCGAGCTTTCCAAAGCCAATCACTTCAACCGGACATGATAGACCCAGTCCCTTTTCAGAAGCAAAGGCGGCCCAGCTGACTTCCAAAGTGAGCAAAATTACCGCCTCGGCAAGATCGGAAATTGCTTGAAGAATGACTGCAGGCTCCCAGAGCGAATTGACTTCGATGTAGGCAATTCTAAGCGTCCACTTTTGCTTGAGGAGCCGAAGCCGATCCAGACGGTGTTGGGTCGAGTGAGCAACCGCCAGCATTCGCTGCCCTTCTTGGATCAAGCTACTGACGTGAGGGGGCTGCCAAGGCTCAAAAAATATTGCCCCGAGTTCGGGGTTCTGAACGAGAATATCCGCGACCTGTCCACTGCAGGACAGCAGGTTCATCAACCCTGACGGGTCAGCGTCATTGATCAGGCCAACATATGTCGCGGGTGAGGCGCATGCAGCGAGCCATCTTTCCAAGTGAATCGCAGCCCGAATGGGATCGGGTGATGCCGCAACTGACTGACGAGCGACTTGCCCGAGCTTGGCAAGAGCCCGGGCCTCAATCTGATCCATGATCACCGAGAGATCACTCATCGTTCTTCAGTATGCCACCGAGGAGAAACGACCCTGCATGGCTATTGGCGTAGGGCCATAATTGAGTTAATGAGGCGGATCGGAATCATAACGAGCGGAGGCGACTCCCCCGGAATGAACGCAGCGATTCGCGGGGCGGCAAGGGCGGCGCTCGGGCGAGGCGCGCAAGTCGTGGGGTTCTACCACGGCTATGAAGGGATAATCAACAACGAAGTCATCGAGATGGAGAGCCGGACGGTCGGTGGCATCATCGCGAAGGGCGGTACTTTGCTTCATACCGCCAGAAGCAAGGAGTTTAGGACGCCGGAAGGCCGCAAACTCGCGATCGAAAACCTAAAGAAGAACGGCGTCGAAGGGCTTGTCGTGATTGGCGGAGACGGCTCGCTCACGGGCGCGAGGGCTCTCCACGAAGAATTCGGATACCCCGTGATGGGCGTTCCCGGTTCAATTGACAATGACATCAATGGCACGGACTTTTCGGTTGGGTTTGACACAGCGGTGAATACTGCCCTCGGCGCGATCGACCGGGTCAGAGACACTGCCTATTCCCATGAGCGCGTGTTTGTAATCGAAGTCATGGGCCGACACAATGGCTTCATCGCTCTGGAAGCCGGCTTGGCCGGCGGTGCCGAAGCCGTAATCATCCCCGAAATCCCTTTCTCGCTTCTCGAAATCTGCGATGACCTCCGAGCGATGCATGCGCGAGGAAAGAAATCGAGCTTGATTGTGGTCGCCGAAGGAGCTCTGCGAGCCGTAGATGTCCGTGATTTCATTGAAAAGAATACGGGCTACGAGGCGAGATACATCGTGCTTGGTCATATGCAACGGGGCGGTAGCCCCACGGCGTTTGACCGTGTTCTGGCCCTCCAACTGGGAGCGCATGCGGCCAATCGCTTGATTAGTGGCCACCATGGCGAAATGGTTGGAGTAGATGGCACCAAACTCGTGAGCCATCCATTGAGCTACGTACTTAGCACCGAGCGCCAAATCGACCCCGAAAAGTTGCTCCTCGTCGAGGTTATGGCGAGTTGATCCTAACGGTCACCCTTAACACTAGCCTCGATCAAACCCTGTTCGTCAATTGCCTCCAGCCAGGCGATACCAACCGCGTTTCACACAGCGAGATGGACGCCGGAGGAAAGGGAATCAATTTGAGCCGGGTTGCTCATTCTCTGGGGGCATCGACTGTTGCACTAGGGTTTGCGGGCGGCCCGACGGGCGAGTTTCTGAGATCCCTGCTCCACCAAGACGGTGTACAGCACCGGCTGACGCAAACCACCGAATCGACACGGACCAATATCAACATCGAAAACGAGGATGGGTCCCCGCCGACGACTCTGAATGCTAGGGGACCACTAGTCTCTCCTCGAGAGTGGGAAGAATTCCTTCAGGTCTTTCAGGAAGAAGTCTGCGGGGCACAATGGGTCTGCCTTTGCGGATCAATTCCTCCGGGGCTCGAACGAACTGCTTATCTAGAGTTGGCGAAACTAGCCAATGGCAAGAGCATCCTGATCGATACCGACGGCGAACCTCTTGTCGCCGCCCTCACTGCAAAGCCTGACTTGATCAAGCCTAATCGAAAGGAAGCTGAGCGCTTGCTAGGGCGCCCAGTTTCCGATGCTGCGACCGATGTGGTTTCCCTGCGCGAGATAACGGGCGGCAGATTCGCCATCATCAGCCTTGGGAAAGAGGGGGCAGTTTTAGCAAGCGATGAGGGTGTATTCAAAGGAATATCGCCATCTGTTGAGGCGGTTAGTTCGATTGGAAGTGGCGATTCGATGCTTGGCGCATTCCTCTCCCGAGTCGAGGCCGGCGACCCGCCTGCGCTGGCCTTTCAATGGGGGCTGGCCGCGGGGGCTGCCACAGCCACCACCGACGGCAAGCAGATTGGGCATCCAAGTGTCATCGAGCTCCTCTTTGACCGGGCCATAGTCCGACAGGTTGGATAGACTAGAGGCCCGATGACTGACCCGTCAAGCGACAAGCGATTTGCCCTCAAATTCCGTCAATGGGAGAAGGTCTCCGATGACCTAAGGAGTGGGGAGCGGGGGCAATCCGTTTGGTGTCGCTTGCGAAGGCGTGAAACCCTCGACCAACCATCTGAAGAAGCCGATCTTCTGTGCGAAGAACTAGGAATCAACCGCCTCGGCGAAAAGTGGTCCGAGATCGACGCCTACGGTGCCGAAAATCTGCTGGTGCGAATCTTGGGCAAATCCCTTATTACCGACTATTGGCTGATGGAGCCAATCGAAGCCCGAGCCGTAGCTGAACACCTTTTCGACACATTTCAAATGCCGCGACTCTATTTGACCAACGTTCTCTCGTACGACGACGAAGGCATTACGGCATGGACTCCCCTAAGCAATAGCACCTTTGATGCCTGCGTGACTATCATGGATGACCAGTGGGTCGGCATTCTCGCGATTGGCGAGCGCGGTTAGTCGTCTGACAAGACGCGCTCCGCCAAAATCAAGCCGACAAAGTCGTCTACCGGCTCGGGAGGAACTTGCATCGACGCAGGCAAAAGGCGTCTCCAGCCCTTGCGCTTGTTGTATTCCCAGTACCGTTCCCGCGCCTGCAAGGTGGTATCCGTTTCATCAACGAGTAAGACACCCAGGCTCGGTGAATGAGCATTGATGCGATCAACGGTTGCTCTGGAGCGAGTTCCGGAGCCCACGATCACCATTCCAAACGGTCGCAGGGCACGTGCCTCATCGATCTTTTCTTCTAAGTCGGCATCTGGACAAACGAATCGCCAGAGCAGATGAATTTTCCCCTCGTGGTCACGGCGCACGAGAGCCATGCCGTGCTTTGAGCTGCCCGGATCGATGGCAAGTACGGTCTTGTCGAGAACCATTATCTCAGCCTGAACTCCAGCATTAAACGATCTGCTCGTCGGGTTTCTCCGGCGGCGAGCGCTTGGACACGAACAGCGCGCCCGGTATCTCTAATGAGTTGCATCAACGAAACAATCTGATTGTCGTCCACTTCGCCAAGGGGGGCATCGGCGCCAATGATCGGCAACATCCTGTCTTCCAGTGCTTTTGGTCCTACTACTTCAATGATGAATCGACTAATGGCTTCCAGCACTCTCTTTTCATCTTGCGTGCCATCAATTCGCGTCTCTCCGATTACTTGCCCGCGTTGATACACGACGGTATTTCGCTCGACCCGGACTTGATAGTAAATCGGTTCTCCGGCAAAGTGGTTGTAAATCGCGCCGGCAATAAGCACCATCGGGTCACCTTGCGAAGTGACATCTCGCAAGATATTGTTGATCTGTTGCTCAGTAGTGAAATCACCATTGAAAAGACTGGCTGCCTCAAGTTCTGCGCTCGGCTTTGCGCCGCGCGATTCTGCGCGGACCCGTGCTGTCCTCATGAGCGAACTCAATCCCAATTGAGCCTCTGATCGCGAAGAGTTCGCGTCGATGGTCCATCGAGCCAGTTCATTGCCACGGGCGATAATCATCGGCTGCGTCCGTGGGACATTGACCCCTTGTGTGATGAGGTTAGTAAGAACCCGCTCCAACTGAGCCTGCTCCTCCTGAAGCTGCTTTAGCTTAGATTCGGCGAGGGCCAGGTCATTGCGGAATTGCTGGTCCAAGTCTATCGCAACCTTCTTCTGAACTTCGATTTGTTCCTGAAGGTCTTTGCGCTGCTTTTCAAGGTCTTGTAATTCCCTCTCAATTTCAAGATTGCGAACTTGAATCTCGCGGAGCTGATTCGCGGCATTACTGGCCTGTGCCTGATTGGTTCTGGCCGAATCTTGCGCGGCTTTTGCTTCTTGACGCAAGCTCGCCAATTGCGTAACATTGCGCGAAACTTCGGCCGTCAGTTGACTCACGCGACCCGCGAGGTGTTGAGTCCTCTTGTTGATGACAGCAAGTTGGGCAGTGCGGCTCGAAAGCAGGCCCTGTGCCTTATCCAAGAGGCTTCGCGTTGAACTGAGCTTAAGAGAAGTTTGGTTATTGGTAGTTTTGAGCCTTTCTCCCTCTCGAACCAGGGACCGCTGAGTCTTCTCGAGGTCATCGACTTCGACGGCCCGTCGGTCGAGATTCTTCTGGTTCACTCTAAGCTTGCCTTCGACCTGCCTGAGTTCCTCTTTGATTGCCTCCGTTCGGAACAGCATTTCACGAACGTCGGCAAACAACATGGACATCAATCCGATCGTCGCAATGGGAATTAGAACGCCAGCGCCCGTTGTCAAAAGCGCAGCTGTATGCTTCGGGCGCATGTGCCCGAGCGTCAGCCTCTTTTTGCCAAGCTTACGCCCGAGGAGATCTGCACTATACGCAATCAGCCCGCCCATAAGGCAGAGAACTAAGATGAGCGTAAGCGAACTCGTTTGCATCAGCGATTCTTATAGTGGATAGCGGCCATCGCCCCGATGACCCCCAGAACGACGGGAAAGAAGCTCGCAAACCACGCTGGGAACGCGCCTCCTTGACCCGTAATGAATAGGACGTTGCTTAGCATGAAATAGGCGAAGATGATGATGACAGCGAAGAGAAAGCCGGTCGCGCCGCCGGAGCGCTGATTCCTGATTCCAAGAGGCGCCCCCATGAGGGCATACACCACAGCGGCCAGCGGAATCGCGATCTTGTCCCAGTAACCTTTTTGCAAGTTATAAACTTGCTTCGGCAAGACACTCGGATTCGCCTCTGCGTCTGAGATTGCCTTGGCGATCTGCGCCATGCTCAGGGAAGTCATATCGCGAGTATTTTGGGCAATGATGTCTTGCGGCGAGAATGTTGGCTTGGCCACCTGGTTCGGCCATGCTCCGTCGGCGATTTCTGCAAGATATTTGCCGTCACTGCTCAGGACTCTGGCCGCACCCCGGATGCGCCACTCCTTATTGTCCTGATACTCAAGTTCATCTGCCATCAAGAAAAACGCAGGTGATTGAAGCTTGTCGTAACCGATAACTTGCGCTTTGCGCAGGAGTCGGGATCCAATGTCGAAATCCACCGCCGTGACGAAGCTCGTGATTCGATTTCGTTCTTTGCCGTCAATTTTCACGCGCTCGGTAACGGCATAGCTTGCCGGTCTCGCCGAAGAACCTTCGAGTTGCCGAAGAATCTGATCCTTGATCACGGCGGCTCGGATCGCGGCTTCCGGCACAACATACTGGCCAAACAAGAACGAAATCAGCGCGACGCCAATGCCAAACCCTGCGACAGGAATCATGACTCGGCCCAAGCTGGCCCCCGCAGCCCGGACAGCGGTGATCTCGCTCTCGCCGCTCATCTTTCCAAATCCGAGCAAGGCTGACAGGAGCATTGCCATCGGAAAAGTCTGGACCAGCATTCCGGGAAGAACCAGAAACACCATGGTCATCACGGTCCAAATACTGATTCCGCTGGCGACGTAGTTCGTGAACTGGAGCAGAAACGTTGCGGCCATGAGGAGCACGGTGAAGATCCCCACTCCAAAGATGAACGGCCCCATCATCTCGGCGATGATTAAGCGGTCGAGACGCTTCATTCTCCTCCAAGGAAGCCTGTGTCTTCGACGCCCTTGTCGAACTGCTCGCCCAAATAGTGCTTCCGCACCAGTTCATTTCGAGTAATTTCGTCGGCACTGCCACTCGCGAAGATCTTGCCGTCGATCAGGATGTTGTTTCGGTCGGTGATTTTCAAAGTCGCCGCAACATTGTGGTCGGTGATAAGAACACCAATATCTCGAAGCTTCAGCTTATAGATGAGCCCTTGGATTTCCTCGATCGTCACTGGGTCAATTCCGGTGAAAGGCTCATCGAGGAGGATGAATTTTGGATTCGTGCTAAGCGCACGCGCGATTTCGACGCGGCGTCGCTCGCCCCCACTGAGCACTCCAGACGTTCGGTCCAAGATATGGGTGATGTGGAGTTCTTCGGCAAGCTCGTCGGTTTTGGTACGAATCGCCTCGTTGGAGGCGCCGTTGATCTCCATAACGAGGCGGATGTTATCGCGAACGGTAAGGCGACGAAAAACGCTCGTCTCTTGAGGCAAATAGCCAACACCGGCACGGGCACGACGATACATCGGCATTGGTGTCACGTCGAGGTCATCGAAGCGCACGCGACCAGAGTTTGGCTTGATCAAACCGATCACCATATAAAAGGTCGTCGTCTTGCCGGCGCCATTGGGACCTAGCAGGCCAACCACTTCGCCTTGATTTACTTCAAAGCTGACGCCATCGACGACATTCCGTCCCTTGTAATTCTTAACCAAACCCTCAGCAATGATTTTCATGGTTGGCGGCCGGTTGCTTGACCGGGATTGCCCTCCGCATAGACTTCTTTGACGAATCCTTGAGGATCGAGAATCACTCGAAACCGTTCGCCTTCCATTCGACCCATCAAATCTGGCCCCTTACCCGTGACAATAACGCCGCCCGACAACTCAATCTCTTGAGCTCCCGAATTGAACGTCAGTTTGCGCCCAGTCGCCGTCATATCTGTGGTCTCCAATGCACCTGCCTTATTCTTTCGCTTACTAATCAGGCGCAATGTCACTGGCCCGGCGATCTCAGCCGAATCGAGCGGTTGGGTCGCGCCAATTTTTAGCTTGAAGGTCCCAGCGGTGCCCGTCATCTGCATCCATTGGAGACCATTTGCTAGTGCGCTTGTCGCAACGACCGCGCCCGAAAGATTCATGGTTCCGGTCTTTTCGTCACCGCTAAAGTCTGCTTTTTCGCTAGTCAAAACGGAGTTTCGTCGAACACCTCCTTCGGTGCGCGTCATTTCGGCGCGCACCTGTCCAGCAAGATTTGCCTTACTCAGCACGGACTTGCCTCCAGCAGTCTGATAAAGATCGCCATCGATCGAGCGCGCTCGAAAGACCAATCCCTGCGATTTCCACGATCCAATGGCCGGCGACCCGGTTACGACAAAGTGCGTTACCGAATCACTGACCCTTGTCGCGCGCCATGTCGTAAAGGTCAGCCGCATATTTTGGGCATCGTCCGAAAACGTTCCTTGGGCAAGCGCCATGGAGGTCAGCAAGGGGGCGATGAGGAGTTTCATTTTCGGATCGTTTTTGAAGCTATGCGGAGTTCCAATATCTTTCAAGTCGGGCGAAGACCAGATGGTTTCCATTGTGCTCGTGTTGTAGCGTGAACCCATGAAGTTCACGCTTCCACTGAGCTGGATCATTTTGATCGTCGGGAGCCATTCCAGTCTATTCCCCTTGATTCGGTTGTGCCCACTTACGTCGTTCAATTGAACGCTATCTTGGAGACGAAGGGCTTGCGTCTTTTGCTCGGCATACCCTTTCTTCGCGCTAAACTTCGCCGCCGGCAACCCCTTTTCATAGACGTCCCCGGTCACGCCTTGCATCTGTGCAGTTACCGAACCGTCGGGCGCCAGCTTGACTTGGGCCGTCTTCGCGTTGGCCTTCCAAACGTCGACGCGCTTGTCGTCGCGGCTCGTCACGCTGATTCCGCCGGTGCCAATTCGCTGCGCAGGCTCCGCTTCTTGAGCGGCGGGCTTTGGTTTGGCGGGCTCTTTCTTTCCGCCGTTGCAGCCCGCCAAAGCCAGAACAAGCCCTAAAGCTACATTTGCGTAACGGCCCATTGCGACTCCTTTCGCTTGGCGAATTTTCCTTGATGGCGGCCCGCAAGTTGCCCGCATGCCGCCGCGATGTCGTGGCCTCGTTCCACGCGCTCAGTCACATTAACGCCGAGCCTATCCAGAGTGTTCCGAAACGCCCGCACGCGCTCCCGCGACGGCCGCTTGAAACCCTGCTGCCCCACATCCACCCAGTTCCAGGGGATGAGATTCACCACGCATGGGATGCCCTTGATCAGCTTCGCCAGTTCCTTAGCCTGCTCCTGCGTATCGTTCACGCCCTCGATCAGCAGGTACTCAAAAGTCACCTTGCGGCCGGTCGCTTTTTGGTATTCGCGCATCGTGCGCACCACCTCGTGCACGGGCCATTTGTGGTTCACCGGCATCATCGAATCGCGCACTTCGTCCAGCGGCGAGTGCAGGCTCAGCGCCAGGTGGATCGGCAATTTCTGCTCTTCAAGCTTCTTGATTTGCGGCACGAGGCCGACCGTGCTGATGGTCAAATGCCTCGCGCTCAGGCCGATTTCCTTCGTAAACACCTCGATCGCCCGCAAAACATTGTCGAGGTTCAGCAGCGGCTCGCCCATCCCCATGAAAACGATGTGGCTGATTCGCCGCTCGGTCAGGCTCTGCAAAAGCAGATACTGCGCCACGATTTCGTGGTGCGAAAGGTTCCGGTCGAATCCGCCCAGCCCCGTCGCGCAGAAGGTGCAGCCCATTGGGCATCCCACTTGCGTGCTCAGACAGCAGCTCACGCGGTCGTCGTAGGGCAAAAGAACGCACTCGTAAAGGTTCTTGTCGCCGTTGTGCACGAGCAATTTTTGTACGTGGTCGGTCGACTTAAAGTGCTCGGCAATCTCGATCGGGCAAATGTCTGTTGCCTCCGCCAGTTTCTCCCGAAAGCGCTTGGGAAGCTCGGGCATGTCCTCAAAATCGAGGGCATTTTGCTTATAAAGCCGGTTCGCAATCTGCCGCCCGCGATACGCCCCTTCCCCCATCTCGCTTGCCAGCGAGGCGAGTTCCTCAGTGGCCATGCCCATCAGGCACTTTCGCGAGTTCATATTGAGGGAGAGTTTACCTTTTAGGGTTCCCCCCTCCCCCAAGCTTGCCAATATGAGATTCCTGGCTCTTACAACTGAACCGTAACTCGATACACCTTGCCCTGCGGCGAGAGGGTGTCTTTACCGACCACGAGCTTGAGTTGGCTGTTGTTCTGCCACTTCGGACTGCCGTATTTAACGAGGCCATCGCACTTGACGCCGGTGGATTTTCCGTCAATATATAACGTGAGGTCGGGGCTGTTCTTTTCTTCGGCCACGTAGGCGAAATGCTTGCCATCTGGGCTGAAGACGACGGCGGTTTCGTCGAGCCAATCTAC
Source organism: Chthonomonas sp. (assembly GCA_016788585.1). GTDB lineage: Bacteria > Armatimonadota > Fimbriimonadia > Fimbriimonadales > Fimbriimonadaceae > JAFLBD01. The sequence goes on from JAEURP010000026.1 coordinate 68,313, forward strand.
GCTTTTATACGGCCCGAAAATCTGGTCATTAATCCGGACAAATTCGCCTATTGGCGTTTCGGTGAGGAAGCCAAGCCGCGTGCCATCTGGGCTGAGGGAAAGCCCGCCATACTCGGTGGCGCTACTGAGCATTTGCTTCGATTCCCAAACGACCTTCGGCTCCTCGTTCTTGCTTGTTTTCGCCGAGTGGAGGATGGCGCAATGGTCTTCGCCGAGTTCGATCAGCGCCGCTGCGCCGTCGTTAAGACCTTCTTTGTACTCATACACATGCCTCGCCACGAGGTCGGAGAACGGCTGAGGTGGGTTCTTCGTGGTTATGCGGAAAAGCTTGAACGGCTCCTCCTCTTCCTCGGAGTCCTGATCCTGTCTCATTAACAACCCGCGCTCGAATTCAATGTCCTCGATAGGCAATAGCCCAAGCGTTCCTGTCTTCATCATGACCCCATTGAGATAAAACTCCTTGGGTTCTTTAACGGTCTGGAGGACCCAGCTGCGCTCACTGGGCGTCGCCATGAACTCATCACCCCGGTCCAGAATTGGCAACCCACCAACCGGCTTCCCGTCCACATAAATTCTCTCATTCGCTCTCACCACAATACGACCATCCTTGAGCTCCATCGGGTCCGGCTGATCGCTGGAAACGATGCTCCACTTCCCACACTGGATTCGCCACTGATCGTTTTCGATCTTGTGCATCGTGAGCAGCCCCTGCTTCACTACCTTCGCGAAAATGTCGTGGGCCTGGATCACCGACTTCCCATTTACTTCGAGTTCTGAACGATTGCCGTTGACCAGCAAAATCACTTTCGGCGAAACCGAGATTGGATACATCGAGAACTTCTCTCGCCGCTCTTCTTTGCCGTTGAGCCAAAGCACCGTCTCGTTCCCATCGGTAAATTGGTAGAACCAATCCTTGCCGCCCCCCAACCAGAACGCAAACTGGCTGGCATGCGTGGACCGCCATGGCAGCACTTGATCGTCAATGATATATCGTGCCTGGTTGTCCTTCACCTCATGCGTGAAAACATGGTGAAACCCAGGGTCGGTGGTGACATTTGCGGGATTCCCCAAACACGGCCCCATCGCCTCCCATTTCACGGACATCGAAGCAAGGGTGAGGGCGAACAGGAGAGACATGCGATGAAACGGACGTTCGAACTTGCGCTTGGGTTGCGGCGCAAATTTGTTGATGAAAAACTCGAAACGCTTGTTATACTGATAGAAGATCTAGCGATTTGCTAGGAGATGAACATGAAATTCTCTAAGTTGGCTTTTTCGGCGACTCTTTGTCTCTGCACGGGCATTGCGTCAGCTTTTTCGACAATTGGTACGAAGTGGGCGCCAACCGGCCCTAATTCCGCCACCCTCCTTGCCGGGCACGAAGGCACACCAGGTGTTGTTTCGTGGTCCATCATGGGCGTCGGCAAGTCATCTGTTGTCGCAAGCGATAGCCACGAAATGGGGCTCAGTACTCCATTTTCTGCCTTGCTCGGCGACCCGATGTCGATGGTAGAAGAAAAGGCCGCGATCATGGCTGCGCTTGGAACATGGTCGGCCGTGACCAATCTCACCTTTATCGAGATGGTGGACGGTGGCGGCCCGGCGGGAGGGCTGGAGACCACCATGGCGCATAAGGGTGATATTCGATTCGGCGCCTGGATGGAGTTCCCTTCGACTGTTTTGGGTCACGCCTTTGGCCCGGGTACGGAGGCGATGTTCGGCCCCGGTGGGACAATCCGCGGCGACGTTCACATGAACGCCTCGAAAGCCTGGGTCAGCGATCCTCACGACCCAGATGATGGTGGCCCGTACGACTTGCAAACGGTTCTTACGCACGAGATCGGTCATGCCCTGGGCCTCGGACATTCGACCGTGACTGGCGCACTGATGGATGAAGAGTACGTTGGTGGCCACCGATTTTTGGCCGAGGACGATATCCTTGGCATTCAGCACATTTACGGAATGCCAGTGCCAGAGCCGGCTTCTTTTGCCGTTTTTGGTTTGGGGTTGGCGGCAATCGCTCGGCGGCGGCGTTCAAAGAGAATTTTGGTCAGCTAGAACTTGTAATTGACCATCCAATATCCCCAATACTGGAGGCGATCTTGGGCTGGGTTGAGGTTCTTGACAAAGCCGCCGGGACGGAAGACGGCGAATCCAATCGAACTGGATCCATTGGCTCCGAGTTTGCGATTGTATGTGATGTCGATCTCAGAGCCGACATGGCGCCCCGATGCTCCGGTCGGATCGACATAAGTTCCGCCGGGCCGAGGATTGATGCCACCCGTGGCGCCATACCAAGCATCGGTAGCATCGAACAGCCAGAAATTGTGCCATGCGAGTAGCAGCGTTCCATTCGGGTCAGTTTTGTAGCTGGCATGAAGGCTGAGTTCCTGCATGTTGCGCCAGCCTTGCATATCCGCCGATCCATAGAACTTGTGGTTCGTCGGGTAGAGGTTGTCGAACGTCTTGCTGTGATTTGCCGATTGTCCTCCCGTGGCAATGTTTCCTTCGAGGCCAAGGGAGAACTTCTTATCGAATGCGTATGTGGCGCGGGCATGGGCAGCGATTGCCCCAAGGTCGCGGGGACCAACTTTGCCCATTTGACCGGCGATCTCAAACTCCCCATTCAGGTCTTTTCCGAGTTTGCCTTTCCAAACATGATCCAATGTGTGAACGGTGACATCGCCCGCCGAAGTCTCGTCGGACTTGAGGATGTAGGATGTTGTGCCTAGCGGGTTTTTGTGAGACACGGCCAGGACGCGGGCATTTACGGGGCGATTGAAGGCAACACCAAATTCAAATGCTGAGGCATCCCAGTCCTTATCTTGGTAGCGAATGCCGTCCATAGAGCGCGCGACATTTTGCCATTCCAGCGTACCAATGAGTCGTTCGTCGCCGAGGGTGATCTTTTGCCGACCGACCGTCAGTTTTCCTTCGCCAGCGTTAAACTGCGCATAGGCCAGCGAGACATTGGGATTTTCGGCAGAGAAGTTCTTGGCTTCCGTCCAACTAACGGTGTGAGCGTATTGGAGCTGGATGCGGGCATTCCAATTCTTGGCGGTCGCAGTGACCCCGGGGCGCACTCGCCATAGAAAATCACTTCGATTGTCGTTGAGTGACCGAACAAAATCTTTATCGACACGCCTTTCGAATCGCCCACGAAGCTCAACATCAGGGGTGATCTTGAGGTCTTTGAGTGTCGGTAATGTAGATGGCGCGGAAAGCGCGGAAGCCAAGAGCGGTGCAATAAAGGCCATTTCGTGAAATCTCCTCGTGACCTGATTTATTGCACAGCGATAATTCTGCCGATATGATCTGGATCATAAACAGGCGCCGGGAACTGCCGCAATATGGCATTGGGAAGGATTGCACGGCGTGGGATTGCGACAGATCATCACCTTAGCGAGCGTGCCATACAAGATTCGTATGGCGTCCTTTGCTTCGCTTGGAGTGTTTTTCGGTACCGCCGCCTATGTAACGCAGATCTCGCGGGCGACGAGCTACTTGTCGGATGAGCCGGAAGCCTGCATTAATTGTCACATCATGAAGCCGTTCTACGCTTCGTGGAAGCACTCTGCCCACGCTCGCGTCGCCACCTGCAACGACTGCCACGTTCCCCACGACAACATTCTCGAAAAGTACGCCTACAAAGCAAAGGACGGGATGCGCCATTCGACCATGTTCACTCTCCGGATGGAGCCTCAGGTGTTACGTGCAACTGACGAGGCAAAAAAAGTTATTCAGGCCAACTGCCTTCGTTGCCATAGCAGCCTCGTGGAAGACCTAAAGGGCTTTGAGGCACACGCCGCCGACCGCAGCTGCGTGGAGTGCCATCGCGAAGTGCCACACGGGCGCGCGGGCAGCCTAACATCGTCGCCCAATGCCCTCACACCTAGCCTGCCCGATGCGGGCCTTGACGGATTTAGAGACCCTGGATCAAAGGAAAACAAACCATGAGCAATCAACACGAAACTCCGCGCAATCGAGGCGCCATGACAGGCTGGTTAATACTTGGTGGCACGGCACTGGGCGTTCTGGCCCTCGGAATTTTGGCAACAACTATTTTGGAGCGACGAGAAGAAGCCACCTTTAACAAGCTCACGATAAAGCAGCCTATTACCCAATGGGAAAGCGATAGTTCGAAGTGGGGCATCAACTTCCCGCGCGAATACGACACATGGCGCGCAACGGCAATTATGGATGGCAAAACGGAGTTCGCTGGAAGCGTTGAGCGCGATCACCTGGCAAACAATCCGCGCCTCGTGGTGCTTTGGGCAGGCTACGCATTTGCCAAAGGTTACAATGCGCCGCGCGGTCACATGCATGCGGTTGATGACGTAAGAAACACGCCTCGCCGGAATGAAAAGACAGTTGCAACATGCTGGACTTGCAAAAGTCCCGATGTCCCCCGAGTTATGGCCCGAGATGGCGTAAAGGAATACTACGCCCACAATTTCGATCATTACCAAGCGGACATGAAAAACCCGATTGGCTGCGCGGACTGCCATAACGAAAAGACAATGGCCCTACAGATCAGCCGACCAGCGCTGAAGGAGGCACTACAGCGGCAAGGAGAAGACATTGCCAAGATCACGCATCAAGAAATGCGATCCCTCGTCTGCGCACAGTGCCATGTTGAATATTATTTCAAAGGCAAAGAGGCCCACTATCTAACTTTTCCTTGGGACGATGGCCTAACCGCTGAAGCAATGGCTAAATACTATGCCGACAACCCACATACCGACTGGGTGCATGCGATCAGCGGAGCGAAGATGATCAAAATGCAACATCCTGATTACGAGGTGTACATGCAGGGAATCCACGCCGTTCGAGGCGTCAGTTGCGCCGATTGTCACATGCCCTACAAGCAAGAAGGCGGCGTAAAGTTTAGTGATCACCAAATTCAGAGTCCGCTACTTAATGTCGAGAACAGCTGTCAGGTTTGCCACAAATGGGGCGAGAAGGACATCAAAAATCGAGTCTTTAGCATGCAACGAAAGCACCATGAGATGTCGACGCAGACGGAAGATGCCCTAGTCAATCTACACCTTGCGATTGGTGAGGCCGCCGCGAAAGGGGCAACACCTGAACAATTGGCTAAGCCACGCGAATTGGTGAGCTTGGCGCAGATGTATTGGGACTATGTAAGCGCAAACAATGGCATGGGTTTCCACGCTCCTCAGGAAACGGCCCGCGTTCTGAGCAAAGCTCTGGCCATTGCAAGCGAAGGTCGGCTGATCCTTGCCACGGTCCGAGGAAAGTTGGGATTGGGCGCCATAGCCGCGCCGGCGGACATTTCTACCAAAGAGAAGGCACAAGCTTTCATAAAGCCGTTTGTTTCAGCACAGAAGGCGAAGCTCGATGCCGAAGAACTGGCTAAAAAGAAGCTAGGTTCAAAGTTGTAAGGCGACAAAGTTCGCTAGCGAATCTCCGGCACGTCCCGGGGATTCTTTTTTTTGCTCTGCCAACTTGAGAACTATGACCATGATCATAGTTTTCACTTTGAATTCGTATCACATTGGTTCAGATGATCGCACGTCAACATTCCGAGAATTCGGCGGCTAGACCGAAAGAACTCTCATCCAAATCTCAGGAGAGCTTTTGGCAGGGCAATCTCGGCTACCCCCAAGGAGTAGTGCTTGTCGCGTTTGTCTTCCTCTTGGGAATGGCCTTGCATGCAACAATTGGCTACCGAATCTCTGCACAGCTCAATCCGGTGATGTGGCTGATGGCGATCATCGTTCCGGTGAGTTTGGTCGCCGGTCGTATTTGGCGCAAGCACCGCGTAATTCACTGGCTAACGGGCATTCCGGTTGCTGTCTGCGTCACCGTTGCCGTTGGCTTGCTGGCTTTCATTGGAGGCGTTGTTCCGCAGCGAGTTATTCAGGAGCAACTCCATGCTGAAAGCATCTGGGCAAGTTGGCCATTCCTAATGATGATGGATCTCATGCTGGTCAACCTTGTTGGCTCCGTCGGAAAGCGTTGCCTGCCGCTCAATTACACCAATTTCGTTTATCTCGTCACTCATGCTGGTCTCGCCATCGCGATCATTGGCGGGGCCGGCTCGGCCCTCTTGCTTGAAAGAGACATCGTTGTGTTATTTCCTGGGCAGCCAACCAACCAAGCGATGAAAGCCAATGGAACCATGGTGGCGCTCCCATTCCAGATGGAACTCAAGCAGTTCCATCTAAGGACTTTCCCGCCAATTCTTGCCGTGGCAACTCTCGACCCGAAAGCAGAAGGGGGTGTATCAGTCAAGCCAAATGGTGACTTCGTCAAGACGGGTGCATCTCTCAAACTTGGTCAGTACAAGGTCAGAGTCAAGGAGTTCCTGCCGAAAGCGGTGTATGGAGGAAATGGGTGGCAGGCGGCCCCATGGAAGACGGCTGCGCCTGCTGCAATGCTTGAAGTCACGATGCCGGACGGCATCGTCAAGTCGGGTTGGGTTAGTTCTGGGTCGGTAGATGCTCCTCAAGAGCACCTTCGCCTCACCGAAGGAATCGCCATTGTCATGCCTGAGCCAAGGCCAAAGGAGTTCCGGTCGGACGTGCTGGTTACGGCTAATGGCAAGTCCGAGGTCGCGGCTATCAAAGTCAATGAACCCATCAATCGAGCCGGTTGGACGGTGTACCAGCTTAGTTATGACGACAAGGCGGGTGCTGCCTCCGCATATTCTACGCTGGAGGTCGTGAGAGACCCCGGAATCGGCATCGTTTACTTGGGCATGGCTCTACTGGTCTTGGGTTCACTCTTGCACCTTTGGAACGGCATGGCCTCCAAAGAAAAGGGGGCGAGTTAATGGCTCTTGCCGCGCAGATCGCATTGGGATCTTGGATTGCCGCGAGCGGTGCCTATGTTGCTCAGCGCAATCGACCATGGATTGGCGACCTTTTGACAATGATCGGAGTACTGGCGGGAGCGATCTTCATGACCACCCTCTGGATGACGTTAGGGCGCCCGCCATTGCGTACTCTAGGCGAAACTCGCTGGTGGTACGCCATTGCCGTGCCACTTCTAGGCATTCTTATTGGATGGCGGTTTGAAACGCGCATCTTGGCTATTCCAAGTTGCTTAATGGGTGGCGTTTTTGCTGCCATCAACCTCGCGCATCCGGAGTACATGGACAAGACGCTTTTGCCTGCGCTTCAAAGCCCATGGTTTGTGCCCCATGTCGTCGTGTACATGGTCGCCTATTCAGCTTTGGGCCTCAGTAGCTTGGTGGGAGCGTGGACTCTGGTCACCAAGAAGATTAGAGGACTAGACATCGTGCCAGCCGACGTAGAAACTCCCCACAAGCTAGTGATGATTGGGTTGCCTTTGCTCACTTGTGGATTGCTGTTTGGCGCCTTCTGGGCCAAAGAAGCTTGGGGGCACTATTGGACCTGGGATCCAAAGGAAACTTGGGCATTTCTAACTTGGTCTGCGTACCTAATCTATCTGCATGTGAAGCACCGCCATGCCATGAGACCGGTTCTTAACATTGCGCTATTGGTCGTTGGTTTTGCGGTTCTAATGGGGTGCTGGTTTGGAGTGAACTACCTGCCAACCGCCCAAGAGAGCGTACATACTTACACGAAACCAGAGTAAAAGTGGGCACTGCTTCATTCTTCTGGTACGAAGAAGCAATGCCCGATTTGTCTCAGGCTCCAACCAAGTTGCAGGTACTCAGAGCGAGCACACTGCTGAATAGCCTCACGAGCGATGAAATCGAGGATCTGGCTGGCACCTCACACATGGCGTTTGCCGACCGGGGTTCGCTCATCTGGCTGAACGGTAGCGAAGTGGACTTTTTCGGCGTTGTCGGAGTTGGCTTTGTCAAAATGGTCCGGTCGACCGCTGCCGGAATAAATGTCACAACCGAGCTAATGGGGCCAGGTCAAGTATTCGGTCTTCTCGGCGCCCTTGATGGAAGCGGGTGCCCGCAGACCGCACAAGCGATCTGCAATACCTGGTACATCAAGATCAACAAGATTCGGTTTCAGGACGTGTATCGCCAAAACACCGTTCTAAGAGAACACCTCCTGAGGCGCACTTCCCATCGGCTACGTAGGAGCTTTGATATGTTCGCAAGAATGAGTACGGGCAAGATTGAACAACGGATCGCCGCCATTCTATTTTTGCTAGCAGAGTCCTACGGTACCGAAGTTGGGGGAAACATCATCCTCGACGTACCACTAACGCGGCAGGACATTTCCGAAATGGCAGGAACCACGGTTGAAACAACAATCCGTATCCTGAGCGCGTGGCAGAAGAGCGGAGTCGTTGAAACAAACCATAAGCAAATCACAATTCTGGACTCACTAAAGCTCAGGGTTCATGTTTGAGCCGGCTGTCTTAGCAGAGCAAGTTTGTCTACGGAACCCCCAATGACACCGTCGCCGCCTCGCATATCCTGGTGGAGGCAAGGGGACTCGAACCCCTAACCCCCTGCTTGCAAAGCAGGTGCTCTCCCATTGAGCTATGCCCCCAGGCGAGGACGATGGTACCCGGTATCTATCGGGCTTTTCTCTCCTTTGCTGGAGGGCGACGGGCCGGTTGGGCCAAAGAATGGGCCTGCTCGATCCAATTCTTCAGTTCTTCTTCACTGATCCCTTGGTCGAGACAGATGCCAATCCAGCCACTCGGACCAACGTACGGCGGGCGGAAGAAGATTTCGGGATTCTCAGCGATCGCGCCTTCTTGAATCGGCAAACTGCTTCTTAGCCAAACCGCGATGCGACCATTGCCTTTCTCGACAAAGAAGCAAGGACTACCGTGGCTCAGTTTCTCGTATGCCCCAGGCAAGGACAAACAAAGGGCGCGAACTTGATCGAATAACTGCATCACGAAGCCGCTCTCTCATCGAGCGAGTTTTCCACCATGCTGGACTGCCATAACATTCTCATAAAATTGTTGAGCCTGCAAAGACCTCATGTTATCCCCAATCTAGCCCCGGAAATGTGGAAAACCTCAGATCGTCAGGCCGCCGTCCACCGTGATTGTCTGTCCCGTGATGTAGCTTGCATCGTTTGATGCCAAGAACAGCACTGCTCCTGCGATATCCTCTGGCGTTCCGAGCCGCGCAAGGGGGGCCATCGCGATCGTTTGATCTTTCATTTCTTGTGGGAGCTCGGCGGTCATATCGGTCTCAACAAATCCAGGCGCGACTGCGTTCACGGTGATATTACGCGAACCAAACTCCTTCGCGAGTGCCATCGTGAGGCCAATGAGGCCCGCCTTGCTCGCCGCGTAATTAGCCTGTCCTGCTGCGCCATGCAGCCCGACGATGCTTGAGATGTTAATGATGCGGCCGGATCGCGCCTTCATCATGCCTCGGCAAACGGCCTTCGAGCACAGATAAGAGCCGCGCAGATTCACCGCGAGTACGCTATCAAAATCCTCGTCCTTCATCCGCATGATAAGTTGATCGCGCGTGATTCCGGCGTTGTTGACCAGCACCGCGGGAACACCGAGATCCTGCTCAATCTGCCCAAACACCTCGGTAACCGCTTCGGCGTTACTGACATCCAGTGCATAAGCCTTAGCTCCAGCGATTCCCTTCGCCGTGCCTTCGGCGTTCGCCATGGATGTCGCGATGCATGCGACCCTCGCGCCTTCGAGGCCAAAGCCCTCGGCGATTGCTCGACCAATGCCCCGGCTCGCCCCGGTGACGACGACAACTTGATCCTGAAATCTCACGCGTTCACTCCTCCAAGCTGAAGCTTGGCCTCGTTCACTGTGCTTGCGTCGGTGACCGCTAGGCCAGTCGCTTCCTTATCTATTCTCTTCAAGAGTCCAGTCAGCACCTCTCCCGAGCCGAACTCTACAAAGGTCGTAATCCCATTCGCGATCATCGCCTGAATTGTCTCGGTCCACCGCACGCTACTGCTCAGTTGCCGTTCGAGTAACCCGGCCCAAGAAGCTGAGCCCTCAACCGCGCCCGCCGTGACATTCGCGTAGACCGGCTTCGCCTGAGGCTGCCAGGCTGCGTCATTCAAAGCCGCCCCCATTTCTCGCGCGGCGTCCACCATGAGTGGACTGTGGAATGCCCCGCTCACGTTCAGCGGCAAAACTCGCTTCGCGCCCGCCGCACTTGCCTTCTCGGAAGCCGCCGCGACCGCTTCGTGCGAGCCGCTGATCACCAGCTGCCCGGGGCAATTGTCATTCGCGATGACCACTTCCCCGTCCACGCGGCGGCAGACGTCTTCGAGAATCAAAGCATCCAATCCTAGAACTGCGGCCATGGTGCCGCTCGGCGCGTTCTTCATCAATTCGCCGCGCCGCCAAACCAGCCTAGCTCCCTCGCGCACCGTGAGCGCACCCGATGCAACCACGGCAGCATACTCGCCAACACTATGGCCAGCAAGGGCATCTGCGTAACCTTCCATCGCCAGCGCTCGATAAGCAGCGAGACCGCAAGTGTACAGCGCGATCTGCGCGTTTTGCGTTTGTCGCAACTCGTCTTCGCTGGACTCGAAACAGAGCTTGGCGACATCAATCTGCAGAGCTCCCGAGACCTCGTCGAAGACCTGCTTCGCGGCGTCGAAGTTCTCGTAAAGCGAGTGCCCCATGCCCGGCTTCTGCGAGCCCTGCCCTGGAAATACGGCGGCAAACATGCCTCAGATTGTAACACTTGAGGGACATGGAGGGACGATGGCTGGACCATCGAGGGACATTGCTTTTTGCAAGGAGTCACTAAGCAACGCGTCCAACAACCGTCCCTCCACATCCAGCCATCGTCCCTCAACGTCCAGCAACGTTCCAGGTGCCACAATCAACCGTGCTCGAAACCTTTCCCAATCCGGCTCCCCAACGCGACTACACGATCACTCACATCTTCCCCGAGTTCACCAGCGTATGCCCCAAGACGGGCCACCCCGATTTCGCCGAAATCACCCTCGAGTACATCCCCGATCAGCTTTGCATCGAGCTCAAGGCGCTGAAACTCTACTACAACGGCTTCCGCGATAAGGGCATTTTTTATGAGGCGGTCACCAATCAACTTCTCGACGAGCTCGCCGCGTGCTGCTCGCCGCGCTGGATGCGCGTGACGGCCGAGTTCAACGTCCGCGGCGGCATCGGCAGCGTGATCGTGGCGGAGACGCCAACTTCTTAGGAGGCGTGGACGATCCGAGGAGGGGTGTTTAGACCCATTCCGCCGAAGCTTGCCTCAATCGTATAGGCGATATTTTTGCCCTCAACCCATGGCAATTCGAGGCCGGGGTGCCATTCCTTGTCATCGAAGTGCAAGTCATCGCTGAGCGCGTAATGGATTAGGATTTGGTCGGGGTCGGGGCCGGTGAAAATGATTTCGTCTCCTCTGAGTTGAGCTGACCATTGAGGCATGAATTCGTACCCGGCACAGGCTTGGGCGAAGGACGATACCGACGCCAGCGCATCGGCGGTGAGGGCGTGGCCAGTGTTGGGCAGGACGCGCAGAGATTTTGGTAAAGGCAATGCGTCCCAGTAGCGAGTGGTCGCATCCACTGCCCAGAACGGATCGTTCGCGCCATGAACCAGATGGACGGGCACACTTAGATCAGAAAGATAGGAGTACGGGTCAACGGCTTGGGCGAGTTCAAGGCCCGCCGGGTTGTCCATCATCGCCTGCAGGTGGCGGCGGGTGTAGTCGTCGAGCTTCGGGCTAAAGCCGCCCCATTGCAGGAGTTGCTGCCTCATCTGAGGGCCGACGTTGAGGTTATCGAACACGACCGAGCAGAGGCCGATAACCCTTGGGTCGCCCGAGAGTGCGGCGAGCCAGGCCGTCCAGCCGCGCTTGCTGGCCCCGGCGAGAATGAACCGATCGAAGCCATAAGCTTCTTGCAGGGCATCCATGCAACGAATGACTGCGCTCGCCATGGCGAAGACGACCGGCCAAGACTTGTCGCCGGAAAGGATGGATTGCTCGAAGGAGTGGGCGATCAGATCGTCTTCGCGAAGGTCAAAGATAGGCTGGTTCGGAATGCCGAAGAGCATGGCGACGGGAAGCCCGGATTGCTTGAGGTGTTGCAGAGTCCAGTTGTCGGGCTCTTCGATGAGGTCGCCGGAGATGAAGAGCAAGCAGGTGTTCGGTGTTCGGTGTTCAGTGTCCGGCTCCACCCAAACCGTGTGGCTCCAATCATGGCCTTGCCAGTCGAGGCTGTTAAGATGCAGGCCGCGATCAATTTTGTGCCAACCAAATGCCGAGTTCGGCCCGTCTCTAAGGAAGCTCAGCATCGCCACGCCAACTAGAGTGGCACAGAAACGTAAAAATTGGCTATGCTGAAGATGTGACTGAGCCTCGGCTCAGAGAGGATGTGGAGACACCGATGGTGAGACATTGGATGAAATTGGGCATGATTGCCCTCGCGTTAGTTGGAGCGGGTTCAGCGCAGGCTGTTTTCCGCGTCCCCGATATTGTGGTCGAGCGTAGCTTGAGCACCCAGACGATCAACGTGCGATTTACTCAGGTAGCCGCGCGCATGGTCGAGCTTCGGGTGAATGGCATTAGCGTCGGTACAAAGGCTGTGAATGGCGCGGAGGTCAATTCCGCTGCTTTCCGACCGGATGCTTCGGTGCTAAATAGTGGCAACAACCTTGTCGAAGCTCTGATCTTTGATGGTGATGGCAATCTGCTCGAGACCCAGAAGACAAACCTAGACTACGAGGCCCAGGTAGACCAGAGCGTGGAGATTACCGCGCCCAAGGCTGGATCGACGATCCAGGGCTTTGTCGACATTAGGGTTTCGATTCGAGCGGGCCACCGCGTCAAGATGGTTTCTTTCATCGTGGACGGCGATATGCGCTCGATGACCAATGTAGCGCCTTACCGCTATGTGATGGACACGGAAATGCTCTCCAATGGTTGGCATGAAGTCCAAATTTTGGTGGTTGACGAGAATGACCGATCCGTTCGAAGTCGCAAAGTTCGCGTGCTGGTGAACAACCCAGGCGGTCGAACGGAGCGCGTTCTCACCCCTGATGTTCCCCTTGCAACGATGTCTGGCGCTTACGCCGCAGTGATGTCGAAGCCATCGGCGGCCAAGCCTATGAAGGTTCAGGCCCCCGAAGCGGCAACGACCGGAGCGAAAATGTTGACTCCCACTGGCAAGCGCTTAGCCTCTGCGGCCAAGCCGGCACCAGTGGCAAAGCCAGTCACAAAGCCTGCGCCGAAGGCGATCGCGAAGCCGACGCCAAAGATTGCACCGCTTCCTGCTATCGCGCCGACTGCGAAGCCTCCGGTTGCAAAGCCAGTAACTAAGCCCGTCGTCGCTAAGCCAGCTCCTGTGGCGCAAGCCAACCAAGCTGCCGCTATTCGGATTGGATACGGCACACGATTGGCCCTCAATGGTCCGCTCACCCTCACTTACAATGCGAAGGTGATGCGAATGGACGTCGCCGCACGAGTTCACCAGGGTATTGCCCTCAGCCCATTCCGCCATCTCTATGAGGCCGCCGGTGGAAAGGTCAAGTGGGAGCACAATGCGAAGACGGTTAACGCAAAGGGCGCCGCGCGAAGTGCGAGCGTCAAGATTGGAAGCAAGACTGCTTTACTCGATGGACAACGCACTACTCTTGAGTACGCTGCTTTCATCGAGCGCGGTCGCACCGTGGTTCCACTAAGCTTCATCAGCGACACGCTCGAAGTCAACGTCGACGTAGATCCAAAGACGGGGCATGTCCTCATCACAAAGCGCTCGAAGTAATTAAGCGCTACCAACCAACAAGACACCCCAGGCTTCAACCTGGGGTGTCTTGCTTTGCTAAGTTCACAAAGTTAATTTTTCGCAAATTACTCTAACTTCTTGACCGCGCATCGCCAACATAGTAACTGTACCTATGAGCGAAGGAAACGGAAACGACGGGCGACGCTTCAAGAGATGGGACGTGTTTGAATACGCGCTGATCACTCCTGAAGGGGAAAACAGTCCTGAACCTGCGGTGATCGTAGACCTCAGTCTTGGCGGCGTCCAAGTACGAGGCAGAAAGCAGTATCCCGCGGGGCACACGGTGGTCATCACTATTGCCCAGGATGGCGAAAAGCGCATCACAACCAATGCCGAAGTTCGCTATTCGCACACGATCGACGACAGCGACTTATTCTCCACAGGTTTCAAATTTGTGCCAGCCAACATGGACCAGCGAGTGGAATTGGTGAACTTCATCCACCATCGGTTCCAAGAGGGTCTGCAACAGCAGAGCGCTTAGCCGCGACTGCTGCAACTGCCACAACCGCCGCCGCCCTGTCCTTCCTCAGTCTTGAAGGACGAGCCGCAACCGCAACCCCCAACTGCGTTGGGGTTCTCAATCTTGAATCCGCCGCCGAGATTATCTTCGACGAAATCAACGCTTGCTCCGTCCATGTAACCCAGGCTGAGTTCATCGATATATATTTTTACGCCCTCTTGCTCGAAGACCTGGTCTCCAGCTTCCGGAGCGCCATCATCGATCGCCATTCCGTATTGGAGGCCAGAGCAACCGCCACCAGACACCCAAACTCGAAGCGCCGCCGTCGTCTTGGCTTCAGCTACCATCAAGTCTTTCAATTCGCATGCTGCTCGGGTCGTTAATGTGATTGCCATTTTCTTACTCTACGCAGTAGTTTAGCATAAGTATCTATACTCTTAAGTATCGTTTAAATGATGAACTTTCGCCAGTGACTGATGACCCGTATTGGATACGTGACCCCATTCAAAAGATCGGCATGGAGGTCAGCCAAAGCACTCAGCTTTTCGTCATTCCGGCGCCTCTTCAAGATCATGGCAAAGTCATAGACTAGGTAGGCCAGCCCGGCCAGCCCGAGCGCCATTCCCGCCCAAACATTCGGCATCAAGGCTGGAAACCATGCCGCCAGGGCGATGCAACCCAAGATGGTGGAGAGGCCAGCCAGAACATATTGCCCTACGAAGCTGAAGTCCCGGCCGGCAACGCCTGTATAGAGGGCAGCGCCGACTAGGGCAACACCAAGAGCCACGACGGGCCAGCCAGCATCATGCAAATTCCTCGCCAACGTGCCCGTAGACAACATCGTTAGTGGCAGAAGTAATGCCTGCAGCCATCGCTCAGAGGCTTTGCCTCCCACCAAGGCGCGAAACAGTTGGTGGAGGGTCAGGCAGCCAATGAAGATCAGGGCGGAATCGCGAAGGCTCATCGAAATGGGCTCGAACACGGCAATGAGAATCGAACAGACGCCAGCGCAAAAGAACAGACCCGACACGAACCTAATGAACTTCCAGCGCTCGTCGTAGTCGCGGTCTGCCACGTTATCGGGCACCACGATAGGCTCGGGAAAGTACGGCGGGATGAACACGGCCATTGGTTTGGTCGGGATGACTGGATTCGAACCAGCGACCTCCTCGTCCCGAACGAGGCGCTCTACCAAGCTGAGCCACATCCCGACTCGGAAAGTGAGAATACCAGGTCGAACATTGAGTCGAAACCTGGTAACTAGTGGCTTTGGTTGGGCGGCCTAGCCTCGTATACTTTACAAGATGAAGCGACTTGCACTATTAGCCGCGCTTGCGCCGGCGGCGTCATTTGCTCAGTGGGATTTACCAACAATTCTCTCTGACAACCCAAGTGATCAGACCCTTCCAAAGTTCAAAACAACGCTCGATGGTGGTTGCTACGTATCTTGGTACGACGCTTCGAGTGGGGGATACCACGTTCGAATTCAGAAGTTTGACAAGGATGGGAATGCTCAGTTTCCGGCCAATGGCTTCCAGGTAAACCTCTCCACCTTGAGCAGCATCGGCGATCATGACTTGGCCGTCGACAACCTCGGAAATGCCTATGTAGCCTATCTCGATACGCGATTCGGAACCACAACTACTGTAACGGTCAGCAAAATCACCCCCGCGGGCTCCATCGCTTGGGACAAAAATGTATCCATGGGCTCTGGTGCCGCTCAGCCGCGCGTTTGCGTTCTAAACGATTTTACGATTGCCGCTGGATACACCGCGAACAATACTTTTACGATCAAGCGATATTCTCAGGCAGGGCTCGACCTTATTCCAACGGTCACGGTTTCGGAAACGGGCCGGGGCATGTCCCTTACGGATATCGAGCCGGGCGAAGGAAGCACGGTCATTGGCATGTGGGTTCGCGGGACCGGAACCAATCTGGTGACATCGAACAAGTACCTGTACGCTCAAAAGTACGACATGTCGACGGCAACGGGTCTCTGGACTGGAACAGCATCCGGCACATGGGCGAGCGGAGTACCAGTCATTATCTTCAATACCAATAGCATTCAAAACGGAACATTTCCCCCCATAGTGCCGGATGGAAATGGCGGCTTCGTGACCGCCTGGTATGAGACCGGTGGCCTTCGCAACGCTTACCTGGAGCACGTACGAACGGACGGAAGCAAGAAGTTCGGCTCTGTCAACACGTCGAACGTTACGAGTTCACTTTCGATTGTCGAGAGCACACCAGGGCGTATGCAGATTGGCGCGCATGTTTCATACGACAAGTGGTCGGGGAATTACCTTGTCGCAGCTCCAGAAGCTCAGATTTCGCCGCAATCTAATTACTCGAACATTGTGCAGAAGATATCTCCAGCCGGTAGCAGGCTTTGGCCTTCTGCGGGACCTAAGAATGGCATCACTGTACAACCGATCGGCAGCCAAACTGCATTCGTATCGACGCAGTTTTCGGGTGACGGCGCAATCGTTGCGAGCATGCTCTACAGTGGCGCCTTTCCAACCTCGATCATCGCTGCAAACGTCGCTCCAGATGGAACAGTCGACTATAGTAGCGAAGAGATCTACGGAAATGGAACGACAAAGGCTCGACTGAACACTGAGCGCGATCAGTCAGGCGATTTGCTCGCTGTTTGGAACGATAATGGCGATCTGTATGGGACGCGTTACACCGGCCCTGACGGCGTTGGCAAGACAATTACCGGCACGATCTCGGCCGGCAACTACATTACGGCACCCATGGACATTAACTGGATTGTCGAGATAACCGACGGTAGCACGACCGAGCGGCGGATGGTCAACGTCGACAATACCAGTACATTTCGGGTCCGTACTTCCTTTAGCGGTCCGGTCACCGTCACGATCGATGGTTCACACTGGATTCGTCGACGATTCAATAGTGTTGGCATCACGGTTGGGTCCGTCATCATGCAGAACGGTGATGCCGATGGTTCTGGCGAAGTCGACGCGGCTGACATCGATCAGGTGATCGCCGACTTTGGCGGAACCAGGTATTCCGTAACCTACAACATCAATTCCGACCTCGACGGGTCTGGGGAAGTTGACGCCGCGGATATCGACATTACTATTGCCAATTTTGGAGCCGCAGACGAGTAAGGAACGCTGCCAGTGGTGCCTCGGTAAGCCTGCCTACGAGAAGTACCATGACGAAGAATGGGGTGTCCCCGTTTATGAGGACCAGAAGCAATTCGAGTTTCTGGTCCTCGAAAGTGCACAAGCCGGGCTGAGCTGGTGGATCGTTCTCCAACGGCGCGACGGCTACCGCAAGGCGTTCGCAGACTTTGATGTTGAGAAGGTCGCCAAATTTGGCGACGACGATGTCGAGCGGTTGATGCTAGACACGGGAATCATTCGGAACCGGGCCAAGATCATGTCGGCGATCAATAATGCTCAGCGGTTCTTAGAGGTCCAGAAGGAGTTTGGGACGTTCTCAAAGTACATTTGGGAGTTCGTTGGCGGCGAGCCGAGGCACATGAAGTGCAAAACTATAGAGGACGTGCGGTCCACTTCGCCGGAGTCCGACGCCTTGGCGAAAGACATGAAGAAGCGCGGTTTCAAGTTCTTGGGGACGACCGTGCTGCACGCGCACATGCAGGCGACGGGAATGTTCAACGAGCACGTCGAAGGCTGCTTCCGCTACTAAGCTACATTCCGGCGAACTCGCTGAGCTTGCCCGTGGCAAGTAAGGCGAGGATTGCAGCACCCAGCAAGATTCGGTAGCCAATGAACACGGCGTTCGAATTGTTCTTGAGGAAGTTGATCAGGAACGCGATGCAGGCATAGCCGACGATAAAGGAGAACGCATTGGCGACGAGCAGGGGCGTGAGCACCGCGCCTGAGAACTCGGCCCGATGCTTGAAGGCCGTGTAGACGGCGGCAAGGAAGATCGAGGGAACGCTGAGAAGGAAGGAATACCGGGCGGCGGTCTCGCGGTCTAGACCGAGGAGCAGGCCCCCGGTAATCGTGCTTCCAGATCGGCTGGCGCCAGGGATCAGGGCGATGGCTTGAAACAAGCCAATGATGAGACCATCTTTGGGTGTGAGAGAGTCTAGATCGCGTGTCTTCTTACTGAATTTTTCAGCGATCCACAGTAGGATCGCCATGAAGACTAGCATTCCAGCGATCACGTAGAGGCTGCGCAGACTCGTCTCGATTTGGTCTTTCAAGAGGTAGCCCAAGACGATGATGGGAATTGACCCGATGGCGATCCCCCATCCGAGTTTGGACTCGGTGGTGCCTCGCTTTGCGGGATTGGCTAGGCTGGCTACCCACCCCTTTAAGATCCGCGAAAGATCCTTCCAGAAGTAAATCAGGACGGCGAGGAGCGTGCCGAGTTGGATGTTGGCGGTAAAGGCCGCTCCTGGATCAGGCCAACCGAGTAATGACGGGACTATTCGAATATGGGCGCTACTGGAAACCGGGAGAAACTCGGTCAGACCCTGAATGACGCCGAGAACAATAGCCTGAATCAGGTCCACATGGGTACCTCGGGAGATTGTATCCCGAGCTCCCGAAGCAGAATAAACCGGATTCGCTCGCAGGCTCGTGCGTCACCGTATGGCGAGCGCGCTTGCGCCATAGCTTTGTAGGCATCGTCGTCGGTTAGCAATATGCGCGACTCGTTAAGCACGACGGTCGGCTCGGTTCCGACAAGCTTCGCGACACCCGCATGCACGCCCTCAGGCCGCTCGGTCGTGTTCCTTAGGACCAAAACCGGCACACCGAAAGTCGGAGCTTCTTCTTGTACGCCGCCGCTGTCGGTGAGGATCAGCGACGAACGCTGCATGAGCTTCACGAAGTCCATGTAGTCCGGCGGCTCAATAACCTTGATTCGGTCGTGACCGCCTAGGATTGGCTCGATCGCTTCTCGAACAATCGGGTTCTTGTGGAGCGGTACGACCAATAGAACATCGCTGAAGTCGTCCACCAATTGGCGGCAGGCCTTCGCGATTCCCTTTTGATACTCGCCCCAGTTTTCGCGGCGGTGCGTCGTGAGAAGTACTACCCGGCCTTGGTGCTCGGGGAACCACTCGGCTTTGCTCACACTGGCCACATGGTGAAGAGCATCGATTCCGGTGTTCCCCGTTACAAAGGTAGATGCAGCGGACATGCCCTCACGGATCAAGTTCTCGGCGGCACGACTGGTCGGCGCAAAATGCAGTCTCGCCAACAGAGCGGCGGCGCGGCGATTGAATTCCTCGGGGAAAGGGCGATCGATACGATCTGTTCTAAGACCTGCCTCGATATGACCTACCGGAATCTGTCGATAAAATGCTGCCAATGACGCGACAAAGGTGGTCGTGGTATCCCCTTGAGCAAGCACCCACTGCGGCTGGAGTTTCTCAAGAAGCGCATCGATACCCTCTAATGCGCGTGTTGTCACTTGGGCCAGTGTCTGCCCATGCACCATGATGTCGAGGTCATGGTCAGGCTCTAATCCAAAGGCTCCGAGTGCCTGAGCTAGCATTTCGCGGTGCTGGCCAGTGGAGACGAGGATGCACTCGACATCTGGGTGCTTTCGTAACTCAAGCACGACTGGGGCGGTCTTGATTGCATCCGGTCGTGTGCCACAAATGGCAACGATTCGAGGCTTCATTTCTGTACCGCCAATTGCACAAAGACCGCGCAAACGAAAGCTGAGACACTGTAAAGAGTGAGCACCGTCTGGCGTTGATTAAGCCCCCGACCAAGAAGCACATGATGGACGTGCCGCTTATCGGGTTGGGTCAATGGATCCCCCGCTCGGTAACGCTTGATCATCACTTGGGCAGCATCAAACAAGGGAACAAAGAACAGAAAAAGTGGGGCCGCAATCGTCAGTGAACCAGGAGCCTTCATCGCGCCAGCAATGCACAAACTCGCCAGCAAGAAGCCAAGAATGTAGGCACCTCCTGTCCCCATGATGATGCGCGCGGGGTTGTAATTGTGTTGCAGAAATCCCATCGAAGCACCCGCGACAGCAGCGGCCAGAATTGCGATGTACGGTTGGGCCGACCAAGTTCCAACAATACAGAGGGTAACCGCCGTAATGGCAGCTAGACCGGATGCCAATCCATCCACCCCGTCGATCGTGTCCATGGTCTTTGTAATGATGAAGATCGTGAACATTGTGACAGGTACAGCCAATGCGATTGGCGCAACGACTTGAACTCGGCCCTTGTCATCAAACAAAAATTGAACCGCAATGCCCGCGAGCAGCAAGAGAATGAACTGTGCCTTGGCGCTGTATTGGTGAAGATCATCAAGGGCTCCGACGACGACCAGGACGCCCCCAACGACCAACATGCCAATCAAGTAAAGCGGAAATGGATGGTTCGGGAAAGCCATGGGCAACACGGCTAATGCTGAAACAACAATGCCCGCATAAATGGCAAGGCCACCCCAACGAGGTAGGGGAGCCTTGTGAATTCGCCGGTCGTCCCGCTTGGGATCGTCGACAGCACCCCTTGCGATGGCGATCTTTCGGACCAATGGCGTGAGAAGCCAAGTTGCAACCAAGGCAACGAGAAAACCGATCAGCGGGTAGCCAAGTTCTATGTCACCACCTCTACTCGGTCTTCGGTAAAGCGAAGTACTTCGAGCTTTGCCTCGCGGAAGAGCTCGAGAGAAAACTCATCGGGATAGTCGCCCTCGTAGATCACTCGAGAAACCCCAGCATTCAGCAACATCTTCGCACAGGCATTGCAAGGCTGGCAGGTGACATACATTGTCGTGCCTTCGCAGGCAACGCCGATTTTGGCCGCCTGCAAGAGGCAGTTCTGTTCGGCGTGAAGACTGCGAATGCAGTGCCCTGCTCGCATGCACCCATTCGGCCAGTCGTGTTGGGGCCCTTCTGGTGGGCAATGGGAAAGGCCAGAGGGTGCGCCATTGTAGCCAGTCGCGACTATGCGCTTGTCGCGCACGATTACCGCGCCCACCTGCCGACGAGGACATGTCGCACGGGTTTTCACCAAGTGTGCGATCTGCATAAAGTAGGCGTCCCAACTGGGTCGATCAGGCGGTAACAAGCTAATTGCGAATTATGCCATGCCGCTACCGCTGGGATTCCGCAATCGCCTTAATCCGCTCCCAATTTGTCAATACATCTTCCCAACCCTGCTTAACTGAGCCCTCGCTCGCCTTGGCGGCCGACTTCACTTGTTTCTCGAGCCAAGCTCGGTGTTCGGGAAATTTGGAATAGGCTTGTTGCATGGCTGGCAGGGCAAGCGACTGGATGGCGTGATTCGAATTTGCCATGGTTTTCGAGATCCATTCCTTTACACGTGGATCAAGCGCCTCGCCGGTCCTGACACTCTCGGCCATGGCAATGCTCTGCTTTTGCACTTCCGCAAAAGCCTTGCCCGGCTCCAAAGAACCGCGGACCTTTTGCTGGGCATCTTGCATGGCCTTTGTGGCTTCCTTCACGACAGAGTCTTTCGTCTGGTCGATCTTCTCATTGACCGCCTTACTGGCCTCATCCTTGGCCGCCTTTAGCTTTTCGTCAACGGCCTTTGAAGCCGCCTGCTTGCCTTGATCAACTTTCTCGTTGACCGCAGTAACGGCGTTATCTTGGATGTCTTTGGCTCTCGATTCCACCTCCGCTCGTTGAGCATCACAGCCCAACATGGCAAGGGCAAGAGCTGGTAAGAAGAATAACTTCACGTTAAAGAAGACGGAATTCCGGGGTTTTGGGTGCCGGGGTCCCAGGCTTGGCCTCTTTGAACTCAACCGCAATCTTCAAAGTGCGGGTGGTGACTTTGTCCTCGTTAATCGACTTGACCATACTGTCGGCATCGCCTTTCATTTTGAAAAGCACAATCCAGCCGCGCCGATCGAAGATAGCTTCCCCCTTAGCCGTCAGTGTTGTTGCAACTTCATTTTCGGCGTCCCTCTTGTCTTTCACCACCTGCATGGCGGCGTCTTCATAGACGGTGTACTTCTGCTCGACCTTGAGGTTGATGGTAGCCGTTTTCTCATCAAGTTTGGTCAGTTCGCATTCGTATGTGACTGGGCTGCCGGCGAACGACTTCTCGAAGCTCCACTTGTCGCCGATGGCAAGTTCCTTGGCTGGGAACTCGACGGGCATGTAGGTGATGTCGGGGAAGCGCTTGACGTCGAGGCCGGGGAGGCGCACCGGGAGTTCGATGTTCGGGGCGTCGGTCTTCGTGATCTTGCCTTGGGGAGAGTATTCGACAGTCGTCTTCGGGAAGAATTCCTTGACGTTGTCAAGAGTAAGTGGGAGCGTGCCGCCGTTGAAGATAATCTTCGCGCTCGTTAGTTCGCTCGTTGCTGTTCCTGGCTTTCCTTGCACTTGGACACCAAGGCGCACGTCGGCCTCGCCTTCGTTGCCACCCAGGATCGGAATCATGCCGGTGAACACCACGCGCAGGTCGTAGTTGATCGGGGCAGCTGAAATGCCGTAGGTTAGGAGGAGAGCAGTGAGTTGCATGGTTTAAGGGAGCAGGAGCATCTGCGCCAACGCATTTCTAGACGGTTCAGCGATCTCTTCCGGCACGAGGACCTGATTGACAACGCGCCCCTCGACCAATTCTTCTAGCGCATAGAGCAAGAACGAAGGATGGATGCGGTACATCGTGCTGCACGGGCAGATTTGCGGATCGAGGCAGAAGATGGTCTTATCGGGATTCTCGTTGGCGAGGCGCTGCACTAGATTAATCTCGGTGCCGACGGCCCAGGTCGTCCCAGCGGGCGCAGATTCGACCGCCTTAATAATATAGGCCGTCGAGCCATTGTCGTCGCTTGCCTGAACAACACTAAGCTCGCATTCGGGGTGGACGATCACGTTCACATCGGGATATTCCTCCCGTGCCTTCGCAATCTGCGCGACCGTAAACCGACTGTGCACCGAGCAGTGGCCCTTCCAAAGAATAAACTTCGCGCGCTCGATTTGCTCGGCTGTATTCCCTCCCATTGGCTTGAAGGGATCCCAAAGAACCATGTCCGAAGGATCGTAGCCGAGCCGCACGCCCGTGTTTCGCCCCAGGTGCTGGTCGGGGAAGAACAGAACCTTCTCCCCCTTATTCAAAGCCCATTCGACCGCCGACGGCGCATTCGTGCTCGTGCAGACAGTGCCGTCGCGCTCGCCGACAAAGGCCTTCAGGTTCGCCGCCGAGTTAATGTAAGTCACCGGCACGACCCCCTGCAAATCAACCAAAGAGCCTAGCGCCTTCCAGCAATTGTTCACCTGAAAGATGTTCGCCATGTCGGCCATGCTGCAGCCGGCGGCCATGTTCGGCAGGATCACTTTCTGCGAGGGCGGCGTCAGAATGTCCGCGCTTTCGGCCATAAAGTGCACGCCGCAAAACACGATAAACTCCGCCTCGGGGTGGCTGCCCGCGTCTTTGGCGAGCTTATAGCTGTCGCCGCGAAAGTCGGCGTGCTGAATAATTGCGTCGCGCTGATAGTGATGCCCCAGAATCACCAGTTTCGAACCCAACTTCTCTTTCGCGAGGACGATCCGCGCGTCAACCTCCACCTCGGGCAAGCCGACGTAGTCTTCGGGAAGGGGCGCTTGCCGGGTTCTCATGGCTCAACTATTCTACGCGAGTTCACGATCGCCGATAGCAGGTTCTCGCAAGCCGAGTAGCACATCGCGTAAACGTTGTCGAAGCCGTCCTCCTCGCCATAGTAGGGGTCGGGCACCTCGAGGTCGTCGTTATCGGGGTCCCATTGCAGCAGGTAGGAAATCTTCTCCTTTCGCGCGCCGGGCCAGGCCAGCACATCGCGCATATTCGCCGCGTCCATCACGACGATATGGTCGTATTCCTCAAAGTCTTTGCTCTGTAGCTGCCGTGCGAGGTGGTTCATCGGGCAGCCGTTCATCTCGCCCACCCGCCGCGCCCTCGGGTCCGACCGCTCCCCAATATGCCAACTCCCCGTCCCCGCCGAGTCGATCTTGATGTTCTCGTTGGCTTCATTTGCAAGCTTCCGAAATATCCCCTCAGCAATAGGCGAGCGGCAGATATTGCCAAGGCAGACGAATAGGACGGACACGGGATATTGTAGCGGGACGGTGGAGGGACGTTGCGTTGGCTACCCTTCTTTCGGTTCGGAGACCTGGATGAATTTTGCCTTTGACTCCTCGGCGATACCACACTCGCGCAAGTATTCAAAGAACAGGCGCCCTTTGGGAGTGACGACTGGCCTGTAACTGGGCGTGATCAAATCCCATACTCGGAGGATCGCTACATCCTTCTTGAACTTGGACCCGGGTGGGAAGTCGTCCGGGATCCCATGCTCGCTAATCAAAGTCGAGCTGAAGTAAAAACACATGCCCAACAAAGTTGTCTCGAGCCTGTAATCATGTTCTGCCGGCTCGTTTGAAAACTTGTACTTAAACTCGAGCTCAAATGGAATCTCTTTGAGATCGGCGATGAATACGTCGAATTCGTTGTGCAATTCCTTCAAAGAGGGAGATGCATTGCTGGCCTTTGTTCTGAGTTCTCCGATTGTTGCTTGGAGCTCTCTCGACAGGTCAATGGACTGCCTGTATTCGTCCGCCCGAACCCATCCGACTAGGCCCTCATCCTGCGAGTAGTTGTTTAGGGTCTTGAGAACCTCATATTTGATGTCCTTGATGTCGTTTGCTTCCCCACATTGCTTACTCATAACCCTTTCCTTGAAAGCGCTGTGTTGTGGACGATGCTCGTCGGTGGCAGACTTACCTAGAGCCTGATACTTGGCGTTAATCATTGGGTCGCTCAAGCAAACTCCAAAGACTGGCTTGCCAGACTCGAGAGCATGGTCGTACTCCACCTCGACGTAAGCCTTTCCCGACTTCGGTTCGATGGAGCCGTACCGCTCTCCGAGCAAGATCAAAAGAGCGTCGCTTTGATCTATCCATTTCTTAATGATCTCAAGCTGGCTCTCGTCTCCGGCCGCAAACAGTTCCATGCCAGCAGGAATGTGACCAGCCTGCAATATTGCCTCGACCGCAGCCTGTCGCTCATCCTTCATGTCCGTGTACGTGGACGACACGAAAATCTGCAGCTTCCGGGAGATCATCAAGCCCATGATACTGCTCTGGCTCGCAGGCGTGATGCCCCAGGTTATTGACGAGCCAGCGCACCATCACCACGCGGCGCGGTAACTCGTCAACGGGGCGGGGCGGCTTGTCCTCTAAGCGGAGTAACGCGTCGTCAAGATGCTCTGGCGCGTCTACGCAATGCTCTAGCGCGTGTGCGCAATGCTCTAGCGCGTCGATGAAAAGCTGCATCGCGTCGGCGCAATGAAGCAGCGCTACGACGAAAACCTAAAGAATTCGCACAAAAATGCCGAACAAATGATTAACTTCGGCCCAAGAACATGGTCGAGGGAGAAGTCATATGTTTAAGAAAAAAACAGACGTGCAGCTCGTAGCTGCTCTCGAACAATTCGCAGCCGGATGCGCTGAGCATGCCACTGCGCTCGACCTCACGGCCCCACAAGTTGAGGCCATCAGCGACGCGGCGGCGGCCTACGGCGCTGCTTACACGGCAAATGAAGTCGCTCATCTCGCTGCGAAATCGGCGACGACGACGAAAAATGCACAGCGCCTCGAATCTGCGAACCTCGCGACCTTCTGGGCTGATCAGTTCTACACGCGTGGTCTCTCGAAATCCATCATGAACGACCTCGGATTGCCAGAACGGAACCTGCCTGGCCCGAAGACTTCGCCAGAGATTCCGCTGGAATTCTCGGCGACGCCGACCGCGACCGGCAGCGTGAACTTCCGATGGAAGCGCAATGGCAATACGAATTCGACCGTGTTTACGGTTGAGGCGAACTCCGGCGATGGCTGGGCGCAGGTTGCTAGCACGAGCAAGGTGCGCCTGACTTTGACCGGCTACACGCCGGGTGTCGCGGTGAACTTCCGCGTTCGCGCCTCGCGCAACAACCAAACCTCGGCTCCGTCGAACGAGTCGGGCATCTACGGCGAGGGCTTCGGCTCGACGTTCCAGATCGCGGCGTAAGGCTGCCTCATTTCTCCTCTCCCAAGACTGGGAGAGGCCGGGAGAGGGTTGACAACGTGCGGTATGCCATCAACCCTCCCCCAACCCCTCCCAAGCTTGGGAGGGGAGTTTTTGTTTACGCTAGACGAAGGCCGAACACTGAAAACCAAAAACTGAAAACTAGACCGCTGAAACCTAAAACCTGAACCCCCGGTATCCTGTCCTCATGCCCTCCATCGCGTTCGATCGCTACTACCGCTACGAAGCCTTCACCAAGCTGTTGCACGACTTTGCGAAGGAATTTCCGAACTTGGTGGAAATCGAGAGCATCGGCAAGAGCTATGAGGGCAAGGATATTTGGCTGCTGACCGTGACCAACTCGGCGACCGGGCCGGCCGAGGATAAGCCCGCTTTTTGGTGCGACGGCAATATCCACGCGACCGAGGTGAGCGCGGGGACGGCGATTACGCATTTATTGAATAAATTGTGCAACGGCTTTGGCAAGGACGACAAGATTACGCATGTGCTGGATACGCGGGCATTTTATTTGGTGCCGCGGTTGAATCCGGACGGCGCGGAGTGGGCGCTGGAGGACGTGCCGCGCATGATTCGGTCGTCGACGCGGCCCTACCCGTTCGATGAAGAAGACAATTACGGCCTCGAAAAGCAGGATTTGAACGGCGACGGCAAGATTCTGAACCTGCGCATCAAGGACCCGAACGGGCCATGGAAAATCAGCGAAAAAGAACCGCGATTAATGGAGAAGCGCGGGCCCGACGACATCGGCGGCACCTATTATCGCGTGATTCCCGAAGGTTTATTTCATAATTTTGACGGAATTACCATGCGCGGCCGCAAGATCAAAGAGGGCCTCGACATGAACCGCAACTTCCCCGCCGCCTGGCGACAAGAAAGCGAGCAATACGGCGCTGGCCCCTACCCAACCAGCGAGCCCGAAATCCGCGCGGCGGTGCAAGCGATCTTCGATCGACCGAATATTTGCGGCGCGATTACGTTCCACACGTACAGCGGCGTATTCCTGCGCCCGCCGTGCCGCTATCCGGATGATGAAATGCCCGCGGAAGACCTGTGGGTCTACAAAGAATTCGGCGAAAAATGCAAAGAAATCACCGGCTATCCGGCGATTAGCAATTTCCACGAATTTAAATACCACCCGAAGGAGGTAATTACGGGCACGTTTGACGATTGGATGTTCGAGCATCGCGGCGTGCTCGCGTGGACGTGCGAAATCTGGGCACCTCAGCGGCAGGCCGGAATCACCGACTACAAATACATCGACTGGTTCCGCGACCACCCGTTCGAGGACGACCTTGCGATGCTGAAATGGAGCGACGAAAAGCTCGACGGCCTCGGCTATCACGACTGGAAGCCGTTTAAGCATCCGCAGTTGGGTGAAGTCGAGATCGGCGGCTGGGATGCTTTTTACGCCTTCCGTAATCCTCCACCAAAATTCCTCGAAAAAGAAGTCGCGCCATTGGGAGACTTCGCGATTTGGCAGGCTTCAGCGTCGCCGAAGTTGGAATTGCAGCAAGTCGTGACGACATCGGTCGGCTCGAACGTGCGCATTCGCATGGTTGTGGCGAACACCGGCTACCTCGCGACCACCGTGACCGAGCACGCGAAGAAGAAAACCCTCGTGCGCGGCGTGGTGGGCGAGATTAGTAAGGGAGAACCCACGCACGGCGCAGGGACGAACGAGCCAGACTGGCTGGTCAGCGGCAAACTGCGCCAAGATGGCGGACAACTGAGCGGCTGGGCGCACGTCGGCAAGGGTGGCTTTGGCTATCAGTTCGACGGCACGAGCAACCTCGCCGTGTTTGAATGGGTCGTCGCGGCGGGAGCGAGCTATCAATTGATCGCAAAACACGAACGCGCCGGAACCGTACGAACGACGATAAAGGTGTAAATACCTGTCGCAGAATTGCGAGCTAGCCCTTATAATGAGGGAATGCGGCGACTCGTGCTCACTTCTTTGGCTACTGCTCTCGGATCAGTAGCCTTTGCTTCGTTTGATTTGTTCATCATGCCAGACTCAGTTTCGGGCAACCATGCTCGGTACGATCCCATCAATCGAGTTAGCCTTGGGACAGTTAACGTGGCCTCAAACAATTCAGTTGTCGCGACCAATGGCCGTCCGTATGGATACTATCGTTACGCCAGCGGTAGTGTCGCGGCAGTCAACAATTACACGGGGGAAAGGCTATCTGGATTTCAGAGTATTAATGGCGGCATGTCGATGTCGAGCGACGGCACCCGTGTTGGTCTGACGGCCGGTAACACGTTCGTGATCATGAACTCTTCCTCAGCAATTCTTACTACCGTCGCAACTTTTGGCGCCCCTGCTGGCTTCGTTGCACATGGCTCAATTTCGGTAAGTGGTGGTCGCTGGGTTGTATATGGTTTGTCGTCGGCTGGAAATCTCGACTTGTACCTCGTGTCGGGTGCAGGTGCCCAAATTGGTTCCCTACTCAATGTTGTCAGCAGCACTAGCTTAACTTCGGTCGGAACAGGGGGACTTGGCCAGGGTGCCGTTTTCATGCGACAAAGCGTCGAGCGGTTTGTCATTCCCTACCGAGACAACACAGGTGCCCATCGGTTGGTAACAAATACAGTTCTGTTTGGTTCGACTGCATTTCAGACGCTGAGTGGCTACTCTGTTGCCAATGTTGGGACGACCCTAGCGACAGTCGCTGGTCACCAAGGCTTCTTTGTTGTCGGAGCTGATCAAACAACCTCGACATTGACGAGAATTCAGGAGATGGACGACCTTCAAACGTTTGTCCCCCTTCAAAACTATACGACTAATTCCATGTCTGCGCCAGTAGGAACCCAATGGCGCATGGCGAACATCGTCGCGCCAGAACCAGGCACGATGGCTGCCCTTGGACTCGGCGTTTTGGCCCTCCTCAAGCGCCGTAAAAAATAGAACTACGGAACCTCTTGGCGAGGGGTTTCGTTCCATTGCCAAGGGGTAATCAAAATGACAACTCTTCAGTCGAGTCTACTCGCGCTGGCTCTAGCAACTGGCGCCATTTCCGTCGCTAACCTTCATGCACCTCGAGCCACCAAGGCCGCTGGCCTGGAGTGGATCAATGGGATTGATAACGCGAAATCGGTGGCTAAGGCTTCCGACAAGCCTATCCTTCTCCTCAGCATGTTTGGCAACATCGATGAGGACATGCCCTGCGCGAATGCCCGGACAATGCGCGCGGCGCTCTTCCCAACACCGGAGTTTCAGGAATTTGCAAAGAACGAGGTCGTACTCGCTTGGGAAAAGGTCCGAAATGTCCCACACGTAACCATCGAAATCGACGGAAAAGTGACGAAGCGGACAGTACGCGGCAATGCCGTCCTTTATCTGTGTAATTCCGATGGAAAGGTTCTCGATGTTTTTCCTGGACAATATGCCAAGGAGGACCTTTTGCCAGCGATCCGTGAAACGCTAAAATTGACCGGCGGCAAGTCTGACGCCGATGTGATTGCATATCACAAGGAACTGGGTAATAGTGCTGTCGCCCGCGCGATGAGCATTACTTCATCGAAGGCGTTTGTTGAGTCACCATCGCTGAGCCTTTTTGAAGCGCCTTACGAATCTGAAATGATGACCATGGCTCAACCGCCAAAGCCTGGAGCCAGCGAAGACGAGGTTCTAAAGTACCGATTTGAATTGGCAGCTGCGGGTTTACAGGACATCAGCCTTCGTCCGCGCCCAGCCAAAGAGCTGGTGGCAGAAATGCTTCCAAGGGGAAAAGAGATGACTCCAGCCCAACGGGGAGAGGCGATGCGCAAGCAAGATTCGGCAAACAATATCAAGTTCGTTCGCCCCGTCATTCACCTCTATCTGGGAACGCAACGAAAGTTGCCGACGACGCTGGAAGCGCGAGAAGTTGTTTTAGAGAAGATCCTCAAAGTGCCCTACAAGGACCCTAACTGGGGCCTCGGAGAAATCGAACTGTCTGGCACACCTAATGTCGGCAAATGATTAGGGGTAGCATGCGCGCCATGCGTGGTTACGCTTCGCTTGTCTTTTTTGTCCTGCTTACTTCGGCATGGGCTACGCCAGACATCATGAAGTCCTTTCATGAATCGGCGGAGCTAAAAGCGACTTCAAAGCTCGTTGAGATGAAGTGCATGCTGTGTCACACCAGTCCTCCCAAGCGTCATGCCTTCGGCGAAGATGTCGAGCACGCCGTTGAGTCCGTACGGCCCGAATTGATGACAAAGGCTCTTTGGACGGAACTCTCGGCCAAAGATTCGGATGGCGACGGGGCAACTAATGGCGAAGAGGTTCTTGCCGACACTAAACCAGGCGACCCTAATGAGAAACCCGAGCCAAGAAAGGCTGAGCCTAATACTCCCCCAGTTGGGTTAAGCCCAGCTGAACGCACCACACCAGCAACTGAAGGACCCACAGAGAATGGAGTGATCCCTAAGCACAGCTTTCATCCCCTGGTAGTGCACTTTCCGATTGCTCTGATCATATTCGGCGTCGGTCTAGAGATTTTTGGGTTCAGAAAGAAGGACTCAGGTATGCGCCGTGCTGGTTGGTTAAGCTTGCTCTGGGGGACGCTGTTCGCCATTCCTGCCCTGTTTACCGGCTTGCGCGCATTCTTCCAACTCGGCCTTGCGTGGGAAGGCACACCGCTCGTCCACTTCGCTCTTGCCGTTACCGGTGTCGTGTTTAGCTTAAGCGCGGTGCTGTGGCGAAAGAAGGGCGAGATC
This sequence comes from Chthonomonas sp., assembly GCA_016788585.1. Taxonomy (GTDB): domain Bacteria; phylum Armatimonadota; class Fimbriimonadia; order Fimbriimonadales; family Fimbriimonadaceae; genus JAFLBD01. The sequence continues at coordinate 99,169 of JAEURP010000026.1, forward strand.
GAATCAACCGCCTACTTTGCGCTACTCGTACTAGCCGCGGCGGCTGTCGGGGCGGCGGGACATTTTGGCGCATTGATGGTTTACGGCTAGAGCACCCAGTCGTAAGTTGGAAGCGTTTGCCCGTTCGAGAGACGAAGACCGTCCGCCGAAACTAGGGACTCGCCATCCTTACTATTCCAGGTTGTGCGAAGACCCGTAACACCAACCTGCCCTAGACGCTTTACCTCTCTCGGCGCGGACTTTCCATCCTGATTCGCATCTTGCCACATGGCCAATGCGCCGAGTTCCTTTCCTTCAATCCAGCCATTGGCATTGTCGTCGAGAAGTTTGAGTGCTTCAAAGCCGTTTGATGGCATGAGCCACCAAGTGGCCGACCCAAACAACTGACGGCCAGTAGTGATGGGCTTCGACTCATCGGGCAACCAGACAAGCAAGGCAGTGTCGGGCTTAATCCAAGGCACGATTTGCTTCGCGCCGGTACCGTCCAGGTCAAATTGAACGCGCTTGAGGGGATCCAACAACTCGCCAAGTCTCGCATAACGCGAAACAGAGAAGATGATGGGCGTGATTGGCCCGTTTGGCAACTTCTCAAGCTGAGCGAGACGCTCTTTGATCGCTGGCTTAAGGTTGCTGTTTGGGTCGAGGCGCAGTACAGCTTCGCCCGCCTCCACACTAATCCATTTCTCATAGGTCATGGGGCGCTGGGCGGTTTCGTGCTTATCGTTGCGAGCTGCCTGAAATGACCGCTGGTAGAGGGCAAGTGCCCTTTGCCTAAAGGTTGCGCGATTCGCGCCCGGCTGCACGAAGCTGGCTATGCTTTGCGATGCTTCGTAAACACAGGCCAGCGTGAGAGGATACAGGCCGAGTTCACCGCCTCCTAAGCTATTGGCCGCCTTAAGATGGTGGATCGCCTTCCTCGCGATGCTAATCGTCGCAGAGTCATGCTTAGGCTTCAGCTCATGGAACTCGTAGAAAGAGGGTTGCTCTCGCGAGAACTGCGGATCCTCGGGCGTGCCGTAAAACCGGAGGAACTTCTTGTCCGTGCCGCAGAACACGGCATAGTAGGTGCGTCCAAGAAGATAATGCGCAGTTGCATCCTTTGAATTCTTGGCGAGTCGTTTCTCAAGGTTCGCAACAACACGATCGACCGGCATTTGAGGCGGCATCATGATCTTGGCTGAACCAAACGAGAATGCTGAGAGGACCGCTAATACAAGAATGCTCTTCACACTTACTTATACGGCTGAGGCGGTCGCAAGGTCCAAATTGTAGTGCAGACCCACGTTTTGCTTTCGGTCGATCGCACCTTGGACGACATACTTGGCAGCGATCAAGAGGTTCTCGGCTTCGAGTGAGTAAACGTCTGGCGGAGCTGCCGGGAGAGTCTTGTACTCCTCGTGCAACTCTTCGATCTTGGAAAGTGCCTCGTGTAGGCCTTTGTTACGACGCACGATTCCGACGTGCTCGGTCATGATCTTCTCCAATGATCGGCGAATGCGAAGGGCGTCAGCCTCCAGAATGCTATGCCTCTTTCCGTTCGATAGCGCGCCCGGATCCGAAGCTTGCTCACCTTCAAGGGACTTCGCTGCGGCCTTTGCAAAAACCAACGCCTCGAGTAGCGAATTGGAGGCCAGCCGATTGGCTCCATGGACTCCGGTCCGTGCGACTTCTCCTGCCGCAAAGAGGCCAGGAATGCTCGTGCGACCGTGCAAATCAGTCACGACTCCACCGCATGAATAATGTTGGGCCGGAACGACAGGAATCCAGTGCTTATGCGGCTCGATCTGAACCTGCTTGAGAGTCTCCACGATCGTTGGGAAGTGGTGCTCAATCTGATCTCTCGATAAATGCGTCATATCGAGATACACGCACCACGTTTGGAGTTTCTTCATCTCGGCATCGATGGCCCTTGAGACAATGTCCCGCGGGGCTAACTCTAGTCGGTCATCGTAGTCGTACATGAACCGCGTGCCTTGATGGTTTCGGAGGCAACCGCCTTCGCCTCGGACCGCCTCGGTAATCAAAAACGAACGCATTTGCGGGTGATACAGCGTGGTCGGGTGAAATTGCATGAACTCCATGTCCGCGATATCCGCTCCGATTTGGCTTGCCAAAGCGACGCCGTCCGCCGTGGCAATCCTTGGATTTGTCGTGTGCTGATAAAGGCGCCCTGCACCGCCAGTCGCAAGCATCACGGCGCGAGCGGTGAAGTAGCGCGTGCCAAGATCGCGGTCTTGCATCGCACAGCCTACGCAGCGGCCGTCTTGCATCAGCAAGTCGGTGACGAAAGCGTTCTCAAGAATCGTAATGTTCGGGTCTTTGCGCACAGCCTCGTTCATCGCGCGCTCGACTTCCCAGCCGGTTTTGTCGGCGTGGTGAACGATGCGATTGCGGCTATGCCCACCTTCCTTTCCGAGTGCCCAATCCGTAAGATCGATATCTTTGTCGAACCGAGCGCCTAGGCTCGCCAGCCATTCGATGGCAGAGGGGGCTTCTTGAACAAGGAAGCGAACGGCCTCTGGATCGCACAGACCAGCACCGGCGATCAACGTGTCCTGTTCGTGAAGCTCCCAACTATCGGATTCGCCAACCGCCGCCGCAATTCCGCCTTGCGCATAGCTCGTGTTGGACTCCCAAAGCTGCGCCTTGGTGAGAACAATGACCGAACCCTGCTTCGCCGCGTCGAGCGCGAAAGTAAGGCCAGCTAGGCCACTGCCGATGACGATCGTATCGAAGCGTTGAGATGCCAACGCACCCATTATGGCGAAGCGACGAACTCGACGCCTTGGTTCAGATGGTGTCCATCTTTGTCCATCGGGATCACGAGGAACGGAACCTGCTTTGGCGCACTAGTGATCGCTTGGCCAGCGAGAACGTGTAGCACCCACGATCCGTCCATCGACTTCTTCACGGTTACCGGCTTATCGGTATTCGTCTGACCGGCGATGCTTGGGAAGAATTCGAGCGTCTCAGCATCTTTCAGGGCAGGAAGTGCCGGCACTTGGATTCTATAGGACCGGTCACTACCCCACGTCACCTTGGCGGTCTTGATGGAAACTTGAGCTGGAATTTTCTTCGCCCAAGCTTCAAATTGGCCCTGGGCCGTGGGCTTGCCATCGCCTGGGTTTAGCGAGAGTTCAAAGCTCTGATCTGCCGGTACGCAGTCGGTTTTGCAAGCGAGAAGCGTCATGTCAGCGGCAATCTTCACTGGTTTGGTTGCCGATAGTGGCGGAGTGAGCGTGGTTAAGAACACAACTTCATTCTCATAACCGAAGCTAAAGCCATAGCCGCTACCTAAATTGATTCGCTCGGGTGTTGGATAGCGGAGAGGACCTGCCTTCCAGCCAGCCGGAAGGTTCCACTTAACCTCGGTACCAACCCCGCTGTCGCCCGGATTTCGCCAATAGACGTGCCATTCTTCGTCGAGAGTGAGCTTTAGCGCCACGCTGATCGGAACGCCAGGCTTGAAAGTGGTGGACTTAAGAACGGCTTCGCTTTGAACCATCTGGGCTGGTGGCTGCAGAGCGAGGGCGAGAAGAAGTGCGGTTGACATGGCTCTTTGATTCTACGCGTCTAGACGTTAGCCGTGTCGCTTCTTCGCTCGCTTACCCTTCTTTGACTGTGATCCAGCACCTTCTTTCGGAATCTCAACATCTTTGGGGTGACTTCGAGCAATTCGTCATCTCGGAGCCAGCTGAGGGCTTCTTCGAGGCTGAATTCTCTGTGGGCGTCAAGGACGGTCGTCGCATCGGCGCTGGCGCTTCGCATGTTGGTTGCTGCCTTTTGGTCAACGGCATTGACGACGAGATCTTCTTCTTTGGCGCAGGCACCAACTATCATGCCGCCATAGAGTTCAGTACCGACTTCATAGAAGAACTGTCCGCGCTCCTGAATTTTCTCGTAAGCGTAGCGGGTGAGCTTGCCTGGATCCTTGACGATGAGCGCGCCATTGGTTCGGCTCTCAATAGCACCCTTGTACTCGCGGTAGCCATCGAAAAGGCTTGACATCAAGCCGAGGCCACGAGTCATTGTGAGATAATTGCTTCGGAAACCGATTAATCCTCGCGTCGGAATGCTATAGACCAACCGGCGAGTGCCGTTGTCGTTGATCTGCATATCCTGCATTTCGCCCTTCCGCCTACTCATTTCTTCCATGACGAAGCCTTGGGCGTCTTCAGGAAGCTCCAGCGTTGCAATCTCATATGGTTCGGTTATTGAACCATTAGCATCACGCACAAGGATTGCTTCGGGGCGGCTGATCTGCATCTCGTAGCCCTCGCGACGCATGGTCTCGATGAGAATGGCAAGCTGCAATTCTCCACGAGCTTTCACCTTCACGGCGTCGGTGGCCGTCGAGTCTTCATCAATCTCGATGCTAACGCTAACGACTTCTTCCTTCTCTAGCCGTTCGCGAATCTTGTGAATTGTGAGGAACTTGCCGCCATCCTTACCCGCGAGGGGCGAGTTGTTGGCATAGAAATTCATGCTCAATGTAGAGGGCTCGATCTGAATGATTGGCAACGGAGCATTGGTATCTGGCACATTGATCGTGTCCGAGATGTGGACGTGATCGAGGCCACTCATCATGACGATCTCGCCAGCGCTGGCTTCTTCAACTTCCTTAAGTTGAATTCCCTCGTAGGTCCACAATTTCGTGACATTAAATCCATCTTTTTTGTCGCGCCCTTCTCGTTGCCTTTCCATGCGGTCGCCGACCTTGATCGTGCCGCGCAGTATCTTGCCGCCAAACATGCGCCCTAAATAGTCCGAATAATCGAGATTATTCACTTGCAAAAGGAACGGTCCTTCGTGCTCGACCTCGGGAGCGGGAATGTTATCCACAATCATGTCGAACAGGGCGCGCATGTCGGTCTCCGTGCCGTTGGGGTCCTTTCGGGCAAAGCCGCCCGATCCGCTCGTGTAGATGTGGGGGAAGAACAGGTCTTCTTCCTCTGCGCCGAGGTCGATGAAAAGATCAATCGTCTTGTCGTAGGCATCGATCGGGCGCGCGCCCTCGCGGTCTACCTTGTTCACGCAAACGATTGGCTTCTTCTTGTTCTCAAACGCCTTCTTGAGAACAAACCTGGTCTGCGGCATCGGCCCTTCGTTGGCATCAACGATGAGCAAGACCCCGTCCACCATGCTTAGAACGCGCTCGACTTCCCCTCCGAAGTCAGCGTGGCCCGGTGTGTCAACGATGTTGATCTTGGTACCCATGTACCGAACGCTGGCTACCTTGGAAAGAATGGTAATTCCCTTCTCGCGCTCGAGGTCGTTCGAGTCCATCACGCGCTCATTCACGTGCTGATTATCGCGAAAGAGGCCTGCTTGTTTGAACAGGGCGTCCACCAAAGTGGTCTTGCCATGGTCAACGTGCGCAATGATGCCTACGGTACGGATTGAGGGGGAGTCCATTCGCCCCCTAGGATACCCGCCGCCTACTTCTGGTCCTGAGCAATTTTCCGGAAGAACCTGGCCATCGCGGGTACCACGTCGTCTGGCAAAGAGTGTCCACCGGGGTAAATGTAGGTCTGGAGCGGAGCCTTGCCTGCAAACTCCGTTAGGTGCTTGCCCAAGGACTTACCCGGTGTTTTGCTACCGTTCACTTCCTTGATCTGGCTCAGCGACCAGTGCATCAGGTCCACATTAACAATCTCGTCACTCTCGCCGATTTGGATAAATGCGGGCTTTGAGACGGTGACGCCGCGAGCTCCTGGGGCAGAGCAAGGGCCGTAGCCCGCGTAGACATTCGGCCTCATCGCCCACAGCATGAAGGTCATTGTAGCGCCGTTCGAGTGGCCCATGGTAAATACTTGCTTGTCATTGACCGAGTAGCGCTTCTTCACCTCTTTCATGAGCGCGTCAGCGAACTTCAGGTCTTTGTTACTTTCGCTTCGGGTCGATTCCCATCCATTACGGCGGCCTTGTGGATCGTTTGGTGTCTTGGTCGGCAGCCCCTGAGGATAAACGCAAATCACCTCGGGCCATGTTTCTTGGAACTTAAACTTCTTGACCGAGTAGCGCGCATTGCCTCCATGGCCGTGATATGCAAAGACGACCGGCGCAGGCTTGCTGATCTTGGCGGGCGCAACTACCAAAGCGAGACGATCCGTGCCGTCAATGGTCAGCTTGATTTCGGTCGGTGCCGGAGCAAGAGCCAAGGTTAGCGCGAGAGCAGTCAGCATGTCCGCAGAGACGCGTCTTCTTGCTAAAGGTTCATTTGGCAACCGATTTGGCCACAAAGTCCCGCACATCTTTCTGGAGCCGAGCCAAGCACCCTTCGTGCGTGTACATCATGTGCCCGGCCTCGTACTCCTTGGTCTCAATCTTGGCCCTAAGTTCTGGGTCTAGACCAAGGTGCGAAAGCGTGTACTCGGTTGCAAAGTATGGCGTGGCGAGGTCGTAATGACCCGACGCGACAAACACTCTCATGTGCGGATTCCTCAACATGGCATCGCGCAATGCATGACTTGTGTCGGCGGGCTCGTCCTTCGGCGTATCCCAAACCCAGGGCTTAGTGATACCGTGAAAGACATGGTATGGCAAATCCGTTTCGTACTTTAATGTGCGCCGCACGTAGTCATTGAACGCCATTGTGTAGGGCGGCATGAGCGCGCTCATGCTTGGGTCATGCTCGATGCTGTGCCCCGTCGGATCGGAGTCAATCCCCGTGATACGTGAATCCAAACGCCCGACCGTTCGTCTCTTGCTACGCAACAATTCCTTACAAAATTGGCCGATAGATATTTTCAGATTAATTTTGTCTAAATAATCCGGATTTAATCCGGTGTATTTATTCAACTTATTTATCGCGGATTTCCTTTCGCGCGACGAGGCATTATCTCCTTTCATCAAGATCGTGGCGTATTCACCGCTGGCGAAAGTCTCGACCTCTTTGAGGAACGAGCCTAGATTCGGACGCTTGCGCGGCAGGGCATTGTGGTACCAAGCGGTCGCCGCGTAAGTCGGCAGGAACAAAATGTGAGGCAGGTCAGATGACTGAATGAAGTCGAGCGACAAAAAATTCATCGCGCTGCTCACGAGCACAAGCCCGTTGAAGGCGATGCCGCGCTCAACAAGGTGCTTCGAAATTCCCGCCGCCCTCGTCGTGCCGTAGCTCTCGCCCACCAAGAAAAGTGGCGAAGAAAATCGAGCATTTTTTACCAAATAAAGGCGAATAAATTCGGATACCGATTCGATATCGCCCGAAACCGACCAATATTTTTCGGCTAATTTCTCGTCTTTTGCTTGCGAATAGCCCGTGCCCACAGGGTCGATAAATACGACATCCGTAAATTCAAGCCACGAAAAGTCGTTGTCGACCAGGTGATAGGGCGGCGCGGGTTGCTCGCCGTCATTCGCCATCGGAATGCGCTTCGGCCCAATCGTGCCCAAATGGAGCCACAACGAAGGCGAGCCTGGCCCACCGTTGAAGCTAAACATAAGGTTGCGCCCCTCCGGCTCGGCGTCATCTAGCGCATAGGCCATATAGAAGACCTGCGCCTCAATCTCTCCAACCGCGTTCTTGAGCGGCATCCGCCCCGTCGTCACTGTATACTTCAGTTCCTTACCGCCAATCTTGGCAGTGTGCTTCGTGACCACCGGAGTCTCTTCGGTGAACTCGAGTTTCTTGGGTTCTTCAGATTTCGCGGCGGGCTGTGCGTCTTCGGCCATTACAGCCTAGACCTTACCGGAATATCTCTTTGAAGAACTTGACCATCTCGGTAAAGCTCTTCATATCAGCCGCGGCGTTGTATGCCGAGCCCTTCGAGTTATCGTTCCCGGCTTTCGGCTGGGTAAAGGCGTGAACAGCGCCCGGATAGGCGATGAAGGTGTATGGCTTTTTCGCGTCATCCATTTCTTTCTTAAAGGCATCAACCTCCGCTGGAGGCACGGCCGGATCATCTGCGCCGTGCAGAACCAGCACTGGGCACTTGATGTTCTTAACGTCATCCGGGTTGGGATTGCTCAACCCACCATGGAACGAGATCGCTCCCTTAAGATCAAGGCCAGCCCGCGCCATTTCAAGCGCACCCGTACCGCCGAAGCAATAACCGATCGCAGCGATCTTGGTTTTATCCACCATGGGCCAACGACGAATTTCGGAGTAGGCGGCAGCGAGGTTTCGCCTAAAGTTAGCCCGGTCGCCGTTGCGGTACTTGCCAACCAATTCCCGCCGCTCTTCGGGGGTCTTTGGGTTATTACCCACCCCATACACGTCTGCGCAGAGCACGGTGTAGCCAAGCTCGGCGATCTCCTTGGCACGACCCATTTCATAGTCGGTCAAGCCTTCCCACTGGTGCACGATCACGACGCCCGGCTTCGGGCCACCATCCATGTCGCCGACCAGATACCCACGAAACGTCGTCTTGTGGTCATCACGCGGCTGATACTCCACCCAGCGGCCGCTGATATCGGCCGAAGGAGTCATCGTGGCAAGTAGAAGCATTAGTGCGCTCGTCATATTTCTGTTACGAATAATGACTTTCCGCAGTCACCAGTTTCTCTGCCCTTTGCAAAATACTGTTTCACTACGCTAAATCTTGCGCCAGACTAGTCGAATTGCCTGGCCCTCTTCCGCGCTCGTCTGCTCAATTCGCTCCAGACCGAGCTTATCAATCTCGTCAAACTCGCTCATCAGCAGCGGCCAAGGCACCGGGCCAAGCTCAGTTTCCGGTTCTCTCCACCGAGTGATCACGACCAACTCGCCTTGAGGCAATAAGAGGCTCGCCAGCGCAGCGAAAGCCTCGGTCCGACGCTCCGGCGGGAGAGCCTGCAACGTAAAAATCTCGACAACTGTCCCATAAATCCCCTTTCGCTCCTCGCTTAAATGAAACAGGTCGCCAACCCCATATTCAACCAAGGATTCTGGATACCGCCGCTTCGCCCACTCCACGACCGTTTCAGACACATCGAACGCCCAAACAGAGTTGGCGCGCTCAGCAAGTGCCTCAGCATCATCGCCCAAGCCGCACCCAACAACAGCCACGGCCCCAAATTGCTTCCCCTCCAGCCAGTCCGAGAGCAAAGGATGCGGCATGAGGTCGGCCCAAGGCACTTTCTCCTCATCGCCGCCAGCCCATTGATAAAACGCCTCGAACCAATCCGCCCCATCTTCTCGGGCTCGATTTGCCATCCGCGCTGCCATTTTGCGGTGCAATAGTGGGTCGTCCATTGCTACACTCTGGCCGCTGTTGAAAAGCCAATGCAAAAGCAGCCTGGTGGTCGGTATAGGATTTGAACCTACGACCCCTTCGGTGTGAACGAAGTGCTCTACCACTGAGCTAACCGACCGTGACAGAGGTTATACCTTGACGTTCTTCGACCAAGCCTAACCTTTTCTTAACCGGCTCGCACTAAGCTCATTAGAGCCCCTAGGTAACATCCAATCATGGTCTCCCTAGCCCTCAGCGCAACTCTCGCTTCCCAACCGACACTTCAAGCCGCCACGGCCCTGCGGCCCAAGCTCGTTGTGGTCATCAGCATTGACCAATTCCGAGGAGACTACACCACTCGCTTTGCTGACCACTACTTGCCAGCCCAAAGTGGCAAAACTGTTGGTGGTTTTAACTATCTCACACAGAAAGGTGCTTACTATCCTGACGCCCATTACAATCACATCCCAACTGAGACTGGTCCCGGACATGCGATTGTTTTGACCGGAAGCGTGCCTGGGCTCACCGGCATCATTGGCAATGACTGGTTTGATCGCAAGACAAGCAAGTCCATGTATTGTGTGAGTGATCCATCTGTCACCACGGTTGGTGGCAACAGCGGTCCCATGAGTCCAAAAAACCTTTTGGTAACTACTCTCGGGGATGAACTAAAGATGGCGACGAACGGCAAGGCTAAGGTCGTTGGGATTAGCTTTAAGGATCGAGCCGCAATCCTGATGGCTGGGCATGCAGCCGATCAGGTGTTGTGGTTCGATAATGGGACCGCAAATTGGGTGACGAGCAGCTTCTACAATTCGAAATTGCCGGCATGGGCTAGCGACCTGAATTCCAAACAGCGGCCCAAGGGCGAACTCAATCAAGTATGGACACCACTTTTGCCCGAAAGTGCCTATGCTTGGACACGAAAATCCCCTGCCCAAAAGGACAGCAAGGAGCCAGTTTTTAGCCACGCGCTGACCAACATCGGGCTTTGGACGACCAGCCCTCAGGGTCAAAAGTATGTCTTTGACACAGCAAAAATCGCCATTGGCCAAGAAGGTCTCGGCCTCGATAGCGTGCCCGATGTCTTGGCGATCAATCTGGCAACCAATGACTATGTCGGTCACGTCTATGGTCCCAACAGCCCCCAGGTGCTCGATATTTCGGTGCACACCGATCGTATGCTCAGCGACTTTTTCAACTTCTTGGATCAGCGAGTTGGGCTCAAGAACACGGTAATCGCGGTCACTGCCGACCATGGTGTCGTTCCAATTGTCGAGGAGATGGGCGACCCATTCAAGATCAACGCAACCCGAATCAAAGCAAATGACTGCAAGGATGCCGCCGAGGCTGCCCTCGACGCTCAGATCGGCCCAGCGGACTGGATTCAGGCCATGGACATACCCAATGTGTTCATTAATCAGGCAACCGTCGCTGCCCAAAAAGTTGACCCCGCAACGGCCGAGGGCATTGCGGCCCGAGCAATCTTGGGAGTGCCCGGTATCTACGCCACGGCTACTCGAACCCAGCTACTTAGCGGCGCGGTTCCGAGAACACCATGGGGGCAGCGGCTCATAAATGGATTTCATCCGTCGCTATCCGGCGATGTGTTCGTCTTGAATGCTCCGGGGACATACTTTGGTGCTGGCACCGGAACGGGCCACGGATCAGCGTGGGAATATGACACTCATGTGCCAATCCTGATGTCGGGATTTGGCATTCAATCGGGTGTTTATTCAAACAAGGTCTCGGTCTCAGATATAGCCCCTACACTCAGCCGAATTCTCAGAATCTCTGCGCCGAACGGAAGTGTTGGCTCCATTTTGCCAGGTGCCCTGAAGCAGTAAGTACTATTTTTGCGGTCTTTGCTTACATTGACCAACTAAATGCCTCGAGCTACGATAAGATATGGAAATGGGGGTGCGACTGTGCGCAAAGCTGGGCAATTTGGTTGTTTCGTCGCTCATGCTTTCTTGTTCTTCCTTTGCCAGGGCTGGAGATCCTACAGGAGATCTCATAGTAATCGCTGATCGGCAACTTGCGAACTCGCATCTAAGTAGGGTGATTTTGAATCCGTACCTTGTCCGCGAAGTGCCGGCGATTCGAATGTCGGTCGTTAGGCCCCCTGCTGGCATGAGTTGGAAGCATCTTCAGAAGTCTTTACTCGGAACTGGACTCTTCGAGAGTGTCTTGCCCGACACGGTCGCAATGCCCACCGCGCTCACCAACGACCCTCTCGCAAACCAACAGTGGCACCTGTTTCAAACGTCATGGCCAAGAGCTATGGACCAAACTCTGACTGGTGTGGGCCCAATCGTCGCCGTTGTCGATACGGGCGTCAGTAACCATGTCGATCTCGCGCCAAACCTAGTGTCAGGTTACAACGCTGTAACTGGGTTGCCACAGTCAAGTGGAGGCAATGTCAATGATGTCTACACTGGAGGTGGGCACGGGACCAGAGTTGCAGGAATCATTGGTGCCCGCGGAAACAATGGACTTGGGGTGACCGGCGTTAGCCCTTTTTGCCGGATCATGCCGGTTTGCGTCAGTACCCAAACCAATGGGTCATCCACTAGAAGCACCATCTTCGCCGGATTAACCTGGGCGGCTCAGAATGGGGCAAAGGTTGGCAATGTCAGCTATTCCGAGGTCTCGTATCCCGACGTTGAGTCTGTATCCGCCAGCCTCAGAAGCACCCAACAAATGAACGTAGTCTGGAGCGCTAGAAAGACAACTGAACCATACCCAGACTTCGATCACAGGAATGTTACTGTTGTTGGTGGTACGGATGCATCCGACAGTCGATGGACTGACAATGGTGGCTTCCTGTATGGAGTGGGAACTGACATTTACGCCCCTTGCACGAGCATTTTTTCGACTCGGCAGGGATCACCCCCCTATGGATATGCCCCCGATGGAGTAAGTTTCGCAGTCCCTCAGGTTTCTGGTGCGATTGCCCTTATCCGACAGCTTGACCCGTCTTTGACCGCCGAGCAAGCGGAGTATCGAGTTCTGCGATATGGGCGTGACTTGGGCTCGGTTGGAAATGACCTGGATTGGGGCAACGGTCGACTCAACATTGGAGCTTCAGCTTTCTTAGAAGGCCGACGGTACGTCTTATCAGAAATCAACACCTTTGGTGCGCTGCAGGGCACCGCAGCCTTCCCTATCCTTTATCGCATCGGCGAGTTTGGCAATGTGGCTGGAGTAATCGTCTTGCAGAACTCAAGAGCCGTCCTTGCAGTTTGGTCGCCGCCTTACACCAGTGCCCCGCAAATCATCGACCAAACGGAACAACACGTTTTGAATGATCTCGGGATCGAAGATGCCGAGGACACGTCGGCAGATCCAAACACGCTCTCGTTTGTGGGTAGTTCGAAGGGAAATGTTACGCGAGAGATGTTTGTCAGAAAGCCTGGGCAATTGACGGTAACAAAAGGGAATTGGTCCGGCACTTATTCGAGCAAAGCGTTTGGGCTCTCGGGTGCCACGGTGGTCGGCGAGCATGTCTTTGAGGCCGGTGTTGAAGTGCCCGGTGACACGAATGGGTTCTCGGTAACCAGTGGCAACATCGATAATCCAACCTATCCTCTTACTGCACCTCCCCACTCCTTCACTGGCGACCACGTCATTTATAAGAAGAAATCGGCTGGTTACATTGGCACAAGCAGTCCGAACCAAAGTGAGCTTTGGGTTTTTGCACAGCAGGGAAGTAACATCAATTCACTCTTTTTCATTGGATATCCAAACATCAGAGGTTACATCACAGACGCTAACAACTCGAGCGACTTCGTTTTGAACGCCCGGGTAGACGGTGAACCAAACAATACTGGCGCCTATCTATTTAATGGGGTTCCAAACCTCGTCGAGGGATTTGGATTCAACCGTTTTTTGTGGGGCATCAATGACTCTTCGGATATTGTTGGCAACAGCTTCCTTCCACCCCTCAATTCGATGACGAATGCCCCCCCGTTCAGCACTTCAACTGCCTACGTCATTCGAGGGCTTGGCGGATCAGGTCCCTTCTCAAACTTTGTCCAGGGATCGTATCCAGGCGTTACCTTTCGGGAGATACGGGATATTAACAATTCAGGTTCGGTGATCGTAAATGCTGATTCGTCTTCTGGACGAAAGGCATTCGTTGGTCAACCGACCGGCAACACGTTCATGGGGGTCAACCTTGGACAGCTAGGGGCCAATCCCACTTATATCGGCAGCATTCCCCCTAGTCTTCACATGACATTTGCCAATGCCCAGGGGCAAGTCATCGCTGGCGGCCCATACATCATTCCATACGGCCAACACAGCGATGGTCGAGTTGTCCTACCAAACGATGCAAATCTTGGCGCTTCGTACCGCGTCTTCCTGCAATGCGAGCAGGGGCTGATTCCTGGTTACCCCGGGCCAAAATTCTTGGCAAAATTGTATCCACCACTTTCTGAGCCACCTCTACCTGCGGACGCGACCTACTTCCCCTATAGCGGAACATCATCGCAGAGCGGGCCAATGATCACGATGTATGCTGGAGACGTCGATGATTCGGGCGAAGTCGACGCTAGTGATATTGACTTGGTCATCGCAGCATTTGGGACCGTCTATGGGCAACCTGGTTGGAGCACATTAAGGGACGTAGATGGATCAGGCGAAATCGACGCGAGCGACATCGATGTTGTGATCTCCAATTTTGGGCTAACCGATGATTCGATGACACCTTAGGCCCCACATCACTGAGCCTTTGGGTTCTTCTGCCGAATGACTTCGACGGCCTTTTGGAGCTGATTATCGGTCTTAAGGTCGCCAAGGGCGACGTTGGGATCCGTGCTCAACTTCACTTCAACGTCAGGCTTAATGCCGCCGCTAAGATAAGCGCCATCTTCGTCAACCTTGCGAGCAATCGCGGTTCCGCTGGGAAGGCCGTAATGGGCGATAGTCATTTTGGCCGAGGTTCCGTTCCGCAGCGGGATAATGTTTTGAACCGAGGCTTTGCCGTAGGTATGTTCGCCGATCAATGTCGCCAACTTGTAGTCGCGCATCACGCCGGCAAAGATCTCCGCCGCACTCGCCGAACGTTCGTTAACTAGAATCACCGTCGGGTATTTGAACTCATGAATCAGGCCCCCCGGCGTACGAACTGTTTCGGTTCGACCAGACTTGCCTTTCATCGTTACGACCGTCTTGAACTCAGCATATCGAGAAAGCATTTCGACCGCCGACGCCAAGAGTCCGCCTCCATTATCTCGAAGGTCAATCACTAGCCCCTGAGGCTTGTTGCGTTCAAGATCCTGGATAGCACGGAAGAACTGCTCCGGCGTAGGTTGCTCGAAGGCCGTCACCAGCAAGTAGCCAATGTTAGTTCCCTCGATCATATTTCCATCTGCGCTCGGCGGAATAATGCGACCACGCGGGATGTTGAAATTCAGTGTATCCCTGCCCCCGCGAAATGTCCTTAACTTGACGATCGACCCAATCTTTCCCTTGATGCGCCCGATGATCTCATCGGATGTCTCTCCGGCTACGACGTGACCGTCCACGGAAGTAATAATGTCTCCACTCTTGATGCCAGCAACATGGGCTGGGCCCTCTCGAAAAACCTGAATGACCTTAACTCCAAGTGGATCCGGAGACAATCGCGCGCCAATTCCGCCGAACGAAGTCTGACCCGAAGTCGAACGGGTGAACTCTTCATTCATGTAAGGCTCGAAGAACTGGGTGTGGGGGTCGCCAAGGGCAGAAAGCATTCCATCCAATCCGGCATAAAGCAACTGATTGGGGTTGGCATCTCGCCAATAAAGACCTTGAATTGCCCTGTATTCAGACGAAAAGACCTGTGTTGGTGTCAATGCAGGAGCATCAGCAGGTTTAGGAGCCAACTTCGTGAAACTGGGCTTGTTCCCAGCTCGAATATCGGTCCACGTAAAACCGACAGCAAATGCCGCGGCGACGGCGACAAAACCGGCAAACACCTTCAACCCCTTCAACTCTTCGCCTCCTTGAATTCTGCAATCGGCAAAACATAACCTGCTCCACCCTGCACTCTCCTAAACTCGAAGTCAAGTACCGGGTCGGAACCCAGGTCACCCTTCAGCTGAGCCTTCCCCGAAGACTTGAGAATGGCGGCGAATAATCGCGCCGCTCCAGTGGTGGAAGAATCCACAACTAGTGTCAGTTTGGGATCGGGGTTAGCGTTGCCGCCTGGATAAGGCTTACCGGTCGCCTCACCAGCCTTGACCAACGTTCCGAATTCACCCTTGGGCAGTGCAATCCTTAGGGCTTCTCGCATGACGGCAAAATCCCCGAAGCCACTGTTACGAAGATCAAAGTTCGTTTGACCTCCATTCAACGCGGCCTGCAACGCTTCGCTGGCTCCACTAACGAACGTGAACCGCTCCCCGTCTCTTGGAGCAACCTTTGTGAGCGCTTTGCTTATGTTTGCCGATCGCGTTCCGGGCACACCGGGTGACTTCCAAAAGAGCTTGACCGTTCCGTTCGTTCCGGCGGTTAGCTTCTCCTTCAGTCGCATTGCCGAAACAGCGTTGTCAGTTCTCTTGAGATAAGTCTCGCGTAGTTTCAGATAGGCCGCTCGCTCAGTTGCACCAAGGCGCATGCGATCAAAGGCACGATTCAGTTCCAAGACTTCACCGCGACTAATCGACCACTTGCCATCGACCCCGTCAATGGTATCGCCAGCCTTTAGTCCCGCCTTTTCAGCTGGCGAGCCGGCTATCACTGCTGCCACGATCACGTCCGGTATCAAGCCACCGGCATCCATCGAAGGCAGCTCTTCGGGCCTTCCGTTGATTTCTTTGCGGCCCTTTTCATTCCACTCGGCCAACTTCGCCTGGGATTCTCGAAACTTCTCTAGCTGTGTGGCGTCGTAGCTTAACTTCAGCTCAACTCCAATTCCCTCGTACTCCCCTTTTAGGGCACGTTCAAACGATGGCAATTGCTTCTCCGACAAAAACTGGGCATCGGGGTCGCTAAGGCTATTGATCATGCCTTTGACTGCCCCGACCGCTAATTTGTCCTCGTCATCGACCTGTTCGACAAAATTCTGACGAACTACGTTCAGAAGTTCGTAAAAGAAGTCGGATTCGTTGGAGCTGGGGACATTGGTGGTCGAAGCCAGCAATTTGTCGGGATCAGCACTCGACGAGACCGCAGGTGAGACTTGCGGCCCCATCTCCAAGTGGCGCCTCAATTGGGAGCCGCCGAAGCCGGCTCCAATCATAAAGACTCCTACTGCTACTGGCCAAAATTTCATGGTCCGTTCACTTGTTTATACATCTGGAACACCTTGACTGTTCCCGACTAAGAGCACCCCGCGTCTAATTGTCGGATCCTTCTTTCGTGTCGCTCACCATGATCTGGGCTTGTTGTCAAGAAAGCCCGCATTATCTCGGCGGCCAATTCGGGATCGGTTGTCCTCTGTCCTAGCGCGAGGACATTGGCATGATTGTGCATCCTGGCGAGTTCCGCCATCTGTACCGATGTGCAGAGCGCGCAGCGAATACCAGGGTACCGGTTAGCTCGAATACTGACGCCAATTCCGCTTCCGCAGATCACAATTCCGAGATCGGCTTGCCCATCGAGAACCGAGCGACAAACCCCATCTGCAGCAATTGGATAGTCGAATGACTCCTCGCTGGTGGCGCCAAAAGTCAGAACGCTGTGCCCTTCCGCGGCCGCGACAACTTGAAGCTGAGCCCGGAGGACATAGCCCGCATGGTCGCTGCCAAGCGCAAGCCTCACTGAATTCCCCGAGCCTGAGCAAATGCTTCTGCCGCTCGGCGAACTTCCGCATCACCGTCAACCAAGACATTTGCGATTTCTTCACGGACCGTTTGACCCGGTTGCTTGCCCAAGGCGTCAAGAGCGGCGAGCCGGACTCGAGGATCGCGATCACTCAGGCCAATGAGCACATAGCGTCGAAAGGCCGCATCGGGTTTGGCCGCCATGATCTTGAGTACTTCACTCCTGACGTAGGGGCTCTCCTCGCGAACGCCTTTCATGGCTTCAGCCTTAAACTCAGTTAACCCGTTGGTTAATAAATTGCGATATGCAGCAATTCTCACCGACTCAACAGGGTCGTTCACAGCGACGAACAGTAGGCGACGATTTGCCAAGTCCATCTTGAGGTCGATCATCGAGCAAATTGTGCGCCTAACCTCGGCTTCGGGGTCGGGAAGCATCGCGAGGAGAATAATAGAGTTCTCCCTGGTGACAAACTTCGCAAGCCCAGTTACCCCAGCAACTCGGCTTCGCCACTCCCGAGCAGTCAGTAGGGTAGCCAAAAGAGGTGTGTTTTGCTCCGATCCCACCTCACCTAAGGTAATCGCGGCCCCCAGGCGGCAATGCTCAAAGGGCCCGGTTTCCAAATTGTATTTGAGTGCCTCGGCCACCTCAGGTGTCTGGATTCGTGCCATAGCACGGATTGCGAAGAGGGCAATGAGTGGCTCAGGATTACGGCTCAACTCACTTAATCGCTTGAATCGCTCGGCCGAGGGCGGTTCGGCACCATAGGCTAAGCGGTAAAGCGCTGCGACCTTTACAGAAGTCGCGGGATGATCCAAGGCGGCCTCGACCTCAAGCAGAGGCGCCGACGACATTGACGCTCGAAGCAGTTCGTCGGCTGGTGGAGGCATCGAGTCGGCAGTTCCAGCGCCAGCCAAGAACCGTATCCCGGCGATCTCAAACTCGCGGTAGCCATACTGGATGTTTTCCAGCAAGCGAGAGGCCTCTGGTACGCCCAGGATGACGGAAGGCGCGCTCCCAGCACTCGCTAACCCGATGGTGAATTTCTGCCAAGTGCCGTCACGCTTTGGCTCCACCCACTTCGTAGCCCCAGGAAGATAGCCAATGCTCACTCGCTGCTCGCCGACGCGAAGTTCAAGGGGATCCAGTGCCGTGATTCTAAGCCAAAACTCTAGGATTGGCGTACTTGCGAGATTGACGTCTAGTCCATCCAGAATCACGAGTTGGCCCTCCCGAGGGCCCGAATTCACTCTTACTTTGAAAGCTGGACCATTCTCGGTTTCCGTCTTTGCGATCTCTCCAAAGAGACCGGGGCCAATGGGGTCGAGGGGCTTAAAGGCCCCAACGGGATTACCCACAGCCTGAGCAGGTCGGACAATGGCTCCGGCTGGCGGAACGCTCCGCCATTCGTCACCTTTGGGAAGCCCAGCCCTAAGTGAGAGTTGTCCTCGCCACATTGCCAAGAAGTCTTCGGCCAGGGCCCCAGCCCCAGCTCCCCCATTGGTCGGTAGAAGCGAAAGGTAGCCAACTGCCGTTCCAAAGCGCATGGAAAGGACTGGCGTCGTTTTTCTGAGTTCAGACCCATCAGCCCATGCGCCGGGCTGGGGATCGACCACAATCACGCCTGCGTAGGGCCCGCGATAGGTTTTATCATCCGATTCGAAAGGAGACTCGTTGAAGCGAGACTCAATCGAATTCACCAAATGGTCAACTTTCTGGCCAGGAAAGCGATAAAACGGAACACTATCAATCTTGAGATCGATCTGAACGTCCAAGTTTCCACCCGACTCGGCTTCCGCAGACTTCTCAAACAGGTCGAGGGCCTCTCGAATTCGGTCCATCTCCGGATCATTGATGAAAAACCGATCTTGGCGAATGCCGTTCGTATTTGTCACGACGGTGGCCCTTGTCGAAACCCATACGAGAACCTTATGGGGGCTTGGCGACTGGCCGTGGGTGATCGCGCTTAGAAGAGCGAACGAGGCGAGAGCAATGCGGCGCACAGAAATCACTGGTTATAAAGACGAATATCAAGCTCAGAGGTAGCATGCCCGTCGCCGCGAGTCCATTCAAGGTGCTTAGCGCCACCCAAATCGTCCAGATTGGACGGCATCATGCCAATCATATCGAGAACTACCTGCCGGATGCGCTCGCTATTCCTTTGGAAGACCTCTAGAACGCTGTGAGCGTTGACGGCTTCAGCTCCTGCGTGCACACCGCTGTCGTAGTCGGTGATAAGCGAGATGTTCACAACGGCCATTCCTAACTCGTGGCATAGGTAAGCCTCGGGATACTGAGTCATGTTGATGACTTCCCATCCTTGATTGTGGAACCAAAGGCTCTCGGCGGTTGTACTAAATCGCGGACCTTGAATCACGACAACCGTTCCCTTTTCATGAACGGTTATGCCGTTCTTTTTGATCGCATCGATTGCGATCTTACGAAGGGTCTCGTTATACATGTTGGCCGGAGACACATGGCTAACGATTGGCCCATCGTAGAAAGTGTCCGCCCGCCCACTTGTTCGATCGACAAACTGATCGCAAACGACGAAATGCTCAGGCTCGACATGGGCCTGCAATGAACCTGCAGCACAGGGGCTTATGATCGCCTTAACCCCCAATTGCTTCATCGCCCAAACGTTTGCCCGAAAAGGAACTTTGTGAGGAGGCAATGTATGCCTTCTCCCGTGCCTTGGCAGAAAGGCCACCTTTCGGCCCGCAACGTTTGCGACAAAAACGCTATCGCTCGGTGCGCCGTAGGGCGTATCGACCTTAACTTCAGTTACGTTTTCAAGAAGGCTATAGAAGCCCGAGCCGCCAAAAACTCCAATCTCTGCAATACTCATTTCTTACTTACCCACAAAAAGACCCTCGACCGCTGGCCTAAGGTTTTGCAACAACATATCGACACGACCGCCTGCTCTTAGAATCAGGCTCTGTTCACCGATCTCAGCTACGCGCTTCTTTGCTACCGCGGCCAAACCTTTCAGCCGGGCATCTTCGAGGATGTACTTTCCATCACCCGCAACGACGATCGCATCTGGATTTTCGGAGATGATTGACTCAACATTGACGGTAACAAATCGATCGGCATCCGGCCCAACGGGTTCAAATCCACTCCACCTAAGCATGTCCGCCTGCAAACTCTTGGTCCCCGCGACCATATGCTCACCCGCGCCACCCAGAACGATCATGACCCGGCGCTTATCAGCTGAATCACTTGTGTTCCCTATCTTGGCGTTCATTATCCTATCGATGTACTCGGACATCTCCGTCTCGCCACCCAGTTTCGAGCCGAGATCGTATAGCTCTTCTACATAAGCATCGAGAGTTTTGGGACCGAAGGCATAGGATTCGATCTTCAGTTGTTTGAGCTTCTCAATGTCGGCATCGTTATAAAGCGCTGAATCATACAAGACCAAGTCCGGCCTTACCCTGGCTATCGCCTCATAGTCCGGCTTAACGCCACCCATAATCGGGATCGCCTTCAATGTGTCGGGGTAATCACAAGACGCGGTTCGCCCCATGATTTTGATGCCGGGAAAGTAGCTGGCAACAATCTCAGACGTGCTTGGACTAAGGCTGACGACAGTTTGTATTCGCTTATTGCGAAACGTACCGCCATGGGTTTGCTCTGGCTGGCAGCCGATGATAAGCAGGATCGGGAGAAGGAACGCGAGTAATCTCGCCATGCGTCTATTGTGGCTCATCTCGGCGAACTCAAGTGCAGCCGTAATGACACGATACTTGGCAGGGGCGACAGGATTCGAACCCGCGACCTACGGTTTTGGAGACCGCCGCTCTACCAACTGAGCTACACCCCTGCGAGAATCCAGAGTTTACCAGCCAATTCCAGACCAAGCTAGGCTGCTTGTCGCTTATCCCAGGCCGCTTGGTTATCGTGCTTGCCCCAAGCCAGTTCCATTAAGTACTGATGGGCTCGATCCTGCTCGCCGGCATTGCAAAGGGTCTTCAGTGCGTCAAGCTCCATCATTAACCAGTCGAAGTCAATCGGCGAAGTTAGGGCCATTCTGATCTTGGGTTGGTCAGTGGGGATCAGCGATTCCTTGTCGTAAGTCAATTCCTCGTATAGTTTTTCACCAGGTCGAGGTCCGATGAACTTCACATCGATATCTTCATGCGGTACGAGACCATGGAGACGAATCAAGTCATACGCGAGGTCGAGAATCTTGACAGGGTCGCC
Source organism: Chthonomonas sp. (assembly GCA_016788585.1). GTDB lineage: Bacteria > Armatimonadota > Fimbriimonadia > Fimbriimonadales > Fimbriimonadaceae > JAFLBD01. Next base: position 120,282 of record JAEURP010000026.1, read on the forward strand.
CATATCGAGGATGAAAAGCTCTCCGTTTTCTCCAATTGCCCCGGCCTGCAAAATCAACTGCACAGCTTCTGGAATCGTCATGAAATATCGGGTCATGTCTGGGTGAGTAATCCTAACGGGCCCTCCTCTCATGATCTGGTTCTTCATCAGCGGAATCAATGAGCCACGCGAACCCAGAACATTGCCAAACCGGACCACCGAGAAGTTTGTTGTCGACCGCGGTGCATAGGCTCCAACAACCATTTCAGCGACTCGCTTTGTCGCTCCCATTACGCTTGTGGGCTTTACGGCTTTGTCTGTTGAAATCAACACAAAGCGATGAGCGCGGTGCCGAACCGCCGTCTCGACCGCGCAGAGGGTGCCAAAAACATTGTTGCGGATTGCCTCGATGGGATTTGATTGCATCAATGGCACGTGCTTATGGGCTGCAGCATGAAAGACGACGGAAGGCTTGTGCTTTACAAACGTGTACTCCATCGCATCGGCGTCTCGGACATCGGCAACCACGCAATTCGGAATGAAGTCAGTCGTCTGGATCAACTCTTGCTCGATTTCATAAAGGCTGTTTTCACCTTTGCCCAGCAGTATGAGCCTTGCTGGTTCAAGCGCTGAAACTTGGCGGGCAAGTTCGCTACCAATGGATCCTCCACCGCCGGTGATCAGAACGCTCTCACCAGCTGTGATCTTGGAAAGTAGATCTGGATCAGGCTCAGTGGCCGGTCGCCTCAGCAGGTCTTCAAGATCGACCTTGCGAAGCTGCTGGCGCAAGTTCGCGGCTCCGTAAAGGAGTCCTGAGACGCTGGGAAGGGTGCGGACCCGAACATTGGTGCGCATGCACAGATCGTTGATGCGACGCATGGTCGCGCCGTCGGCGCTTGGGATACAGAGAATGATCTCATCAATATTTAGGTTCTTGACGAGGTGAGGGACATCTGCGGTCTTTCCTAGAACACGAACTCCCTGAATGATCAGAGAACTCTTTAGCGGATCATCATCGACAAAACCAATCACCGCGCGATGCTCGTTGCGCACCCGGCCCAATTCTCGCAATACAAATTCGCCAGCGTCGCCCGCACCAACTATTAGAGTCCGGATTCTGTTTGATGGCTTAGCCCAAGGACGGTTTCCCCAACTCACGAGGCGAGTCACGACCCGGCTTCCCGTCATGCCGACAAGGCATAAGAAGCCGAAAATCAACGGAAACGAGACGTTCTGGAGGCCGATTTGAAAGTGATCGAGACAACCGAGCCCGAGCGCGAGAACAACCGAAACAAGACTCAAGTTGAGCTGATCGTAGAGCCCAACATAGCGAGGATCAATGCGATGAATGCCCCGCCAAAGGAGGGTAGCGACCGAAATTGCCAGCATTGGCCCCGCAAGAATTGAAAAGTACTGCCCAGCATTGAGAACCCATTGCTCGAACATGCCGATGTAAAGGGCAGCGGCTAGGCTAAATTGGATCCAAACAAGGTCAGGCAGAATTCGAAAGAAGGCGCGACCGAACCGAAAGAGTGGATTGCTCAATGATGTCCTCGTAGCCCAAAAGTCCAAGTAGGGCTACTAGGATTCTCGGCGCTTCGAGACCGCGACGTTAGGGCATGCCGTTAATTCGTTGCGCGATTTGCTCCAACTCGGCGTGGTCCCGATCTGCCACCACAATAAACTGGGCCCCCTTGTGAACCCAACTGTAGCAATTCAATCCCTGCACTTCGCGACGGCAGGCACCCTCTATGTGGTTAACATTGGGAGTTACAAAAATCTGGAAAGGTCCGCGACCATCGACCATGTCATAACGCCAAACGGCGCGCCCGTCAACATTGGTGCGAAAAATGCCCTGAAGCTGCCACTCGCTAAGATACTTCCGAAAGCCGAACTCATCTGCAGTGCTCGACGACATCGGAGAAAAGCCCGCAATTGTGGGCACTTGGCTCGGGTCGAGCGAGCGAGATTGGTTGGTGGAGCGAGTCCACAATCCGGCGAACAAAACCAGCACGACAAAAGAGCCGCAGAGCTGCCAAGAGTACTTTGATACGAACCCGGTAACCCGGTCCGACCGCTCAATCTGGGCAAGGCGGTCTTGACAAGCGGACCAAGTCTCTTCGCAGTGAACCCCTTTGCAATGGCCCTGAAGGGTTTGCTTGATCAAGAGAATGGAATCGAATTCAGAGCGTAACTGAGGGTTTCTTTGCATAGCTTCCTCTACAGCCTTTGCCGTTGAGGCATCCGCTTCATTGTCCGCCAATGCATGTACATCTAAAAACTCACTCATTTCTTACTGTTCCTTTCGAATATAACCCTGCTCAAGCGCGTACTGTTCCAGCTCTTTGCGCAAAATTGCCCGTCCTCTTGCTAGTCTTGATCGAACCGTACCAATGGGCACATTGGTCGCTTCGGCAATCTCTTCATAAGTCAGACCTTCCACATCACTGAGCAAGACAGCGGTGCGGAAGTCGGTCGGAACTCTACCCAATGCCTCTTCGACCTCAGCCCCAACCAAGTTGTCAAACAGTATCCGGTCTGGCGTAGTTCCCTCGGGGGCTACGGGTTCTGCCGTGTGCTCATCCTCAAGGCTGTCACTGATTCCCGCTCTCTTGCGCTGCCGGTACTTATTGATGTACAGGTTGGTCAGGATGCGTAACATCCAAGCTTTGAAATTGCGACCGTCGAAGCGCTCGAAGGCCTCATAAGCGCGAATGACGGCCTCTTGGGCAAGATCGCTGGCTTCCTCGCGGTCACGCGTCAGCCGCAACGCCGTTCCAAAGAGAGATGGGAAAATCTGTTCGGTAAGTCGCTCAAAGCGGTCTCGCTTAGCATCCCTCCGAAACAGCATGGTGCCTGCGAGAATACCCTTGGTTGCTGCAATGCCCATGACTAACCCGTGCCAACACGGCTAGTTGGGCCATGGTTCCCATCCTGAGATTCTTACCGGGACCTTAAGGCCCTGCCCTGCGTCAGAATTGACTGATGCAGGAAAAACTTGTGCGGGAGGTTGCAGTAGTCTTTGGACTTGGAGCTTCGGCTCGCCCCCTGCTAGAAACCTTTGCTGCTGAGTTAGACGAAATTGCATTCTTAGCTCGTTGGCGCGAATTGGGCTTTGCCTCAGAAGTGAACTCGTGGCTCGGCGATGGCCCAAATGAACCTGTGTCACCCGAAGCGTTCGAGGAAGTTTTCGGCTCCAACAACATTCAGGACATAGCCGATCGCTTGGGGCTAAACGCTCGAACTTGCACCGAGGCGCTTGCCTTCGCCACGCCAGCCATCATTAATCCTTCGTTAGAGGCCGACAGGACACCCACTGCTTCGGCTTCGGTCAAGTCACAAGTTGGACTAACCGCTCTGGCCAGCCTCGCCGCCATCGTGTTCACCACCGCATGGTTCTCCGCCCGCGGACCAGCAAAACCAGCTGAGGCACCCATGGCGCGGGTCGGGAGTGCCAGCGTGGAGCGCCCGACCGGGCTCGCCCCGTCGACTTTCTCGGTGAATCTAGCGCGGTCCGGCGAACTGCAGTACACCGCCACGTTACGAGACCAGGGCGAAAAGAAGAAACTCGAGACCGCTTTAGCTGGGCTGGAAGCCTCCGGCACTATTGAAGTGGATTTGGGCGTTAATCGTGCTCCTTGGCTCGATTCTGTTCGCGAGCTTATTCGCGACATGCCAACTGGCGCTGAAATTGCCATTTCAAATGATCTCGTCGTGGTCAGTGGCTTTGATCAAGCGGCGACTGACATCCTTCGTGACCGCGTGAATGGGCTGACGATTCGCGATGCAGGCGCAGGTGCCAGCGGAAGAGAGAATGCCCTCGCATCGACCAGCTTTGATTCAATGCAATTCCCCTCGATTTCCGATTGGCTTGACGCGACGAAACTCATGGTCTTGAACTTCCCCAGTGGAGGTACTAGGCTGTCTGAGGGGGGCCAAGCCATCCTGAAGAGCGCAGCTAAGGCCCTGATGAGGTCTAAAACGGACGCTATTATCCAGATTGCTGGCTACACCGATTCATCCGGCTCCGATGCTGGAAACCGACGACTCAGTCAGCGCCGGGCCGATGCCGTACTTGATGCGCTCGTTGAAGCCGGAGTGCCGCGTTCGCGCCTATCGGCAGTAGGCTTTGGCCCAGACGACCCGATTGCCGACAACGACACCGCCGATGGTCGCGCCAAGAACCGCCGAATCGAGTTCCGATTAGCGGACTAAAAGACCTCAGCCAGCATGCATCGAACCGAGCCGCCACCAACTCGCTCGATTGATGGAATCGGCACCGCAACGATGGTCCCGTGCTTTTCAAGAACACGAATCTGATCATTCGTGAACGTCTGGCGGGCCAGTTCGCTCATGGCGATCACTTTGCCCTTTGTTCCTTGAAGCTGAAGTATGTTGCCGCAGAAGCCGGTCATCTGCAAAGGCGAAATGACAACAACTTCGTAGTCATCGAGGCTCGTGAAAACCTCAAGCAGACTCTGATCCTGGATCACGTCCTGGCAGACGACAACCACGCCTTCGCCAATCGTCCCCACAACATTGGTGTGATAGACCGGCACGTTGCCTGGGCCAATTGTGTCGAAGTCGATCAGCCGGTAATCCATCCGCTGGCACCACTGAAAGGCAAGCATCCGATCCGTCCGGTCAGAAACGCACGCGAAGCAAAAGCGTTCCTTTCGGTCTAAAACCAGACTCCCCGTGCCCTCAAGATACCTGTTGTCTTGCTCGAAGTGAGAGAGGTCGCAAAGGACTTGCTTGCCTAGTGCCTGCAGAATGTCTAGGTTGCGCTCAGTTCGCCTGAGCGGAGATAGTATCGGGTAAAGAACCGCGCCATCTTCGTGGAAGCTCACCCAATTGTTCGGGAAGACAGCATCCGGAGAAGGGCAATCCGGTGCCTGGTCGAACACCAAAGGTTCAATGCCAGCGCAATCAAGTGCCTTAACCAAATGGTCAAATTCGCTTACGACATCATCCGCGATGGCGTTCTGCTGAAAGGCATTACTGGCGGCCGTCTCCGGGTTAAAGCCGAACCTTGTCGGCCTCACCATGAAGACTTTTGAAGCTAACATCTAGACAACGGTCAATGGCAGAAGCGTGCGGCTTTGTACTGGAGCCACGTCGTCTCGGACAATCTCATTGTAGAACGAATCCCGCTCGACCGCGACTCGGCCTACTTCTTCAATCATCCGCACCATGTTGTCATGGGTCAACGCCTGAGTCTTGTTGCCAAACTCGCCGTCCTTGTAGGTGATTTCGTACTCATGAACGAGGCCGTCGGCGTCATCCGCCCCATACCAGAGTGCCATTTGCGTGACAGGCACCGTGTTCATGATCCAGAAACTCTTGATGTGGTCGAAGTTGTCGAGCATCAACCGGCTTACGGCGATGTTTCGCAAATCGGTGTCTGCCGTTGGCTGCGCGATGTGCTCAAGTTCGGTCGCCTCCGGGTGGAAACTAAGAGGCGTCATGGTCAAAAAGTGCTTGGTTTCGTCCTGCAACTCACGAATTTGAACCAAATGGTCAACTCGTTCTTCGTCGGTCTCGATATGACCATAGAGCATCGTCGCGTACTGCGGCAATCCCAGTTTGGCGGCAACTCTTGAGACTTCCTTCCACTCTTCACCATTAAGCTTCTTGCCGAAGAGTTCACGGTGAACCCGGTCGCTGAGAATCTCGATGCCGCCTCCAGGAAGCGAATCGAGACCGGCCTCCATCAAATCCTTCAGCGCTTGCTCAATCGATACCTTGCCAATCTGCGCGATCTGGACGATTTCAACCGCGGTGAACGCCTTAACATGAACACCCTCGGGGCGACTGGTAGCCACCAAGCGAACTAGGTCCAGATAGTAGTTGTACTTCAGCCTTGGGTTGATGCCCCCGACCATGTGGACTTCGGTGATCGGAATATCTTTGTGCCAGTCAAGTCGCCGCTTGACCTCAGCCATGTCCATCTCATAGGGTGCTGGCCCGCCCTTCTTTGCATAAAAGCTACAAAACTTGCAAAACTTGTTGCAGATGTTCGTGTAATTGATGTGCTGGTTACGTACGAAATAGGTTTTCGCACCATGCCGCCGTTCGCGCACGATGTTTGCCATGAAACCGACACCGGTGAGGTTGGGCGTCTGATAAAGTCGAATGCCATCTTCGAAGGTCAGCCTTTCGCCATTGTCGACCTTCTGGAAGATATCCATCAGATCTTGACCAACGATTTTCTCAGCAGCTACAGGCACAAGGCTATTATACGCCCTGAAGTTTCACTTTTTCCTGAAAGTTCACTCCTTGTTAGTCATATTCATAATGCTGATATGACTTTGTCGCCGCCGGACATCGCTGCGATACGCAGCCGATTCCCTTCATTGGCTCAGGATTTCGCCTTCTTTGAGAATGCTGGAGGATCGCAGTTACCTGGCGTAGTCATCGACGCTATGACCCAGTTCATGAGATCCGACTACGTGAACATTGGTGGCATGTACCCAGCCAGTGAACGGGCAACAAAGGTCGCACGCGAAGCCCACTCTTTCCTGAACCTCATGTTCAATGGCGTGGGCCTCGGGCACGTGGCGATGGGGCCAAGCTCGACCGCGCTACTCTACATGCTCGCAAACTGCATAGGCGAAACCCTCTCGCCAGGCGACGAGGTGATCGTTTCGGTCGCGAACCACGAATGCAATGTCGGCCCTTGGGTGCGGCTCGCCTCAAGGGGCGTGGTCGTAAAGTGGTGGGGTGTCCATCCAACCAGCGGCCTCTCGTCGATCGAAGAATTAGAAGCTCTTGTCACCGAGCGGACTAAAGTTGTCGCGTTCCCTCGGACCTCGAACCTGCTCGGCGATATCGTGGACGTCCAAGCAGTTTCAAGAGCCGCTCACCGAGTTGGCGCGATAGTAGTCGCAGATGTCGTCGCTAGCGCCAGCCACGAGGCGATGGACGTCAGGGCCTGGGAGTGCGACTTCTGCGTGTTCAGCAACTACAAAGTCTACGGCCCGCACGCGGCCGCCATGTTCGGCACGACTGAAGCCTGGGCCAAGCTCTCCGGCCCCAACCACTTCTTTATCAAACCAAGTGGTAGTGCGGCAAAGTTTGAACTTGGCTGCATAAGCTACGAAGCATGTGCAGGCATCCTCGCGCTCGCCGACTACCTGAGATTCTTGGTGGGCGAACCCAATGCGGCAACGAATAGGGCACTGATTGAAGGAGGCTTCGGCCGGATGAGTGAACTTGAGAAACCTCTCAAGACTCGCCTGATGACCTACCTCGCAAGTCGGGACGACATAAAAATTTGGGGCAGCGCCGAACCTGAAGCCGACCGGCACCCAACCATCAGCTTCGTCCACAAGACAAAGGACTCCAGCGAGCTCTGCCGCATGATTTGCGATCGTGGTTTTGGCATCAAGTCAGGGCACATGTACGCTTATCGCCTTTGTGAATCTTTGGGAATCTCAACCGACACGGGCGTGGTGCGTATCAGCGCGGTCCACACCAACTCTATGGATGAGATCGAGCGGCTGATTGCCGTCCTCGATGAGGTTCTTTGAACACTAGTAAACGTTCTCCTGTAAACTAGCGAAATGGCCTCCGAGTATTGCCCAAAGGTGTGCGGATTCTTATCGGACCTCGATGCCGCCGTAGACATTGAGTCGGTTGACGATCGTTGCGAAAAGGTCAAAGACATCTTGGAGCAGATTTTCCGCGATGGTGAAGATCTCCTACCGCCCGAGTTTCTTGCTCCGCACCCTGAAAAGTATGCTCGGCGTTTGTTACATCGTGACCCTGAGGGCAGATACTCTGTCGTCATCATGGTCTGGGGCGTCGGGCAAGGTACGTTTCTTCACGACCATGCTGGAGAGTGGTGCGTCGAATGTGTATACCGCGGCAAGATAGCGGTGACTAGCTACGATCTTTTAGGCTCAGAGAGCGACCCTCTCGTCCAATTCAAAGAAGAGAAGACCATCATGGCGGGCACTGGAGAAGCCGGAGCCCTTATTCCGCCATTCGAGTACCACACGATCAAGAATTCCCTTCTCGATGCACCCTCGGTAACAGTGCACGTGTATGGGCATGAACTCACTTGGTGCAACATCTTTGTCCCAGGCGAAGGCGGCTGGAAGAAAGAGCGGCGCGAGCTCAGCTACACGAGTTGAAGAAGGTAGCCCCAGGGGTAGCGCTCTGCATAGTCCTTGCGCTTGCGGCGGTCGCGATTGCTGAACTGCCATGGACAAAAACAAACCTGAGATTTAGCCCATTGCTCATCGTTATCCTGCTTGGTATGGCGATCGGCTCGTTCATATCGCTTCCAATCGTTCTAAAAGACGGCATCGCCTACTGCCAAAAGCCCGTCCTCCGCCTTGGCGTGGCCCTACTTGGTATCAAGCTGAGCCTGATGAAGATCGTGGAGATCGGCGGTAGCGCCTTAACGATCATAGTCGTGGTCACCATTATTGGGTTCTTTCTTGCCGTCCTTCTGGGCCGAATGGTTGGGCTAGGAAAGAAACCAACTCTACTCCTGGCCACCGGTGGCTCGATCTGTGGTGCAAGCGCGATTGTCGCCGCTGATACAGTGATCAAGGGCGAAAACAAAGATGCCGCTGTGAGCCTCGCCGTTATAACTTTATGGGGCACGGTCGGGATTTTTGTCTACCCAGCACTCGTTCACCTAACGCCCCACGCGTTCGGGGTCTTTTGCGGAGCAACCCTGCACGAGGTCGCTCAAGTCGTCGCTGCGGCAGGCCAGTCGCAAGAAGTCGCCACAGTTACCAAACTTGCCCGAGTTTGCCTTTTGGCCCCAACGATCATCGGGCTGGGCTGGTACATGCGGCGCATTGGAGATGGTGGCGAAGGCACTGAGAAAGCAACCTTGGTTCCGTGGTTCCTTTGGGCCTTTCTCGCTATGGCAACCCTTCGGACCTCGGCTCCATCCTTGGGAATTGAATCCCAAGCCAAGTGGTTTGGAGACCTCATTGTGCCTCTGGTTCTCAGTGTTGGTATGGCGGGAGTTGGGCTACAGACTAAGCTCCGCGAAGTCGTTCAAGCCGGATGGAAGCCCATCGTTGTCGGCCTCCTGCAATGGGTCGGCATGGCCATCTTAACCATCGGGTTAATTGCTTGGCTCATGCCACAATAGCCAAGTGCGAATACTGGTCGTTGGTAGTGGTGGTCGCGAGCATGCGCTGGTCTGGAAGCTCTCCCAGGAAGCGGAGGTTATCGCCGCACCAGGAAACCCTGGCATGGACTGTGAGTGCTTCGATGTTTCCGCCACCGACCTAGTCGGAATGGAGTCCCTTTGCCAACGGCTCGCACCCGATCTGGTGGTCGTGGGCCCCGAAGACCCCCTCGTCGCTGGACTCGGCGACCGCCTTCGCACCGCCGGTTTCAATGTCTTCGGCCCCAATGCCGACGGAGCCCAGTTGGAGGCGAGCAAAGCCTTTAGCAAAGAAATGATGCTTAGAGCTGGCGTGCCAACGGCGAGTTCTGGCACATTCACTGACCCCGAAGAAGCCCTGGCCTATAGTTCCGAGCGCTTCGAAGCAGGTTTTCAGGTTGTTGTGAAGGCGAGCGGGAACGCACTTGGAAAGGGAGTCGTCATTTGTTTGACTCTTGACGAGGCCGAGGACGCAATTGCCGAGATGATGATCGAAGGCGCCTTCGGTGAAGCAGGACGAACCGTCGTGATCGAAGACCGCTTGATTGGTCGCGAGTTCAGCCTACTCACTATCGTAAGCGACGGTCAGTTCGCTAGCTTGCCGGTAGCCCGGGATTACAAACGCGCCCTCGACGGCGACCGTGGGCCGAACACCGGCGGAATGGGAACGTACAGCCCATGTGACTGGATTAGCCCGCGCTTGTTGGCTGAGACCGAGGCGCGCATCGTTCAGCCCATGGTTAACCAAATGGTTAGCGACGGAATCAGCTACCGAGGCGTGCTGTTTAGCGGAATCATGGTGGTCAACGGATCACCGATGTGTCTAGAGTACAACGTCCGCTTTGGTGATCCAGAAACCCAATCAGTCGTCCGCAGACTGGGTTTCGGTTTTGGGGAAGTACTGATGGCGGCGGCGAAGGGCGAACCACTTCCTGCCGTAGAAGCATCCAGTGACGCAGCTGTCACAGTCGTGGTCGCGAGCGCTGGCTATCCGGGCTCCATCAAGAAAGGGCTCCCGATCCAACTTGAGGAGATGCCCGAGGGAGTCGTGGTGTACCATGCCGGGACAAAGCTTTCCGAGAGTCAACTGGTAACGAACGGAGGCAGAGTTCTAGCTGTTTCGGCTATTGGGAAGGATCTTGATGAAGCTCGTGAGTTAGCCTACCGTGGGGTCGCCCAAGTTCGCTTTGACGGAGCCTTTTTTCGCAAAGATATTGCCTCGATTGGCTAAAGCTCTCTTCGATACTCAAGCGCGCTATGCAGCGTCGCCGAATCGGCGTAGTCGAGCTCTCCGCCAACCGGCATACCGTACGCTAGGCGAGTCACTTTCACGCCGGTTGGCTTCAACAACTTAGCCAAGTAAAGCGCAGTTGCATCTCCTTCGATCGTCGGGTTAGTCGCCACAATCACCTCGGCCATTTCTCCACCCAATCTAGCGAGTAACTCTCTCACCTTCAAGTTCTCCGGACCAATGCCGTCCATCGGCGACATCAAACCATGAAGAACATGGTAGGTACCGTGATACTCATTTATCCGCTCGACCGCAGCCACGTCTCTTGGCTCGGCAACCACGCAGATCGTAGTTTGATCACGTTTTGCATCGGAACAAATCGAGCAGAGCGCGAGTTCGCTCATGTTCTGGCAACGCTCGCAAAAGCGAAGAGCTTGCTTGGCGCGCACCAATGATTCACTGAGCATGCGAACATCATCTTCAGGCTGCCGAACCAAATAGAACGCCAATCGCTGAGCCGACTTGGGACCAATACCTGGCAACTTCTCAAGTTGCGAGATCAAGTCTCCAAGTGGCTTGGCGAAAAGCAAAACTTATAACCCGAGGCCGCCAAGACCAGGAATGTCTGGCATGATGCCTTGCATCTTCTCTGTCCGCAAACTCGTGGCCTTAGAATAGCCCTGCTGGAGGGTCGCGGTGAGAAGGGCCTCGAGGCCCTCGACGTCTTCTGGATCTACAAGTTCAGGATCGATTTTGAGCGACTTCAATTCACCCGTACCGTCGAAAACGACATCGATGCCATCCTTGGAGTGCTCCACGCGCTCATTGGCGAGTTCCTTTTCGAGGTTCTGAGCTTTTGCCATGGCCTGTTGCGCTTGTTGCAGCGCGCCGCCAAATCCCTGTCCACCAAATCCTTTAGGAAGTTTCATTGTTAAAAGTGCTCGAAGACCTCCTTGGCGATCTCCGCCAATCGGGCTCCTTCTGCTGGCAATTCTACCGCCGCGTTCGCATCGGGCTTCGGAGCCGACGCTGCGTCCACGGCGAAAACAAGGTTCCAAGGTCGATCCCCCTTGGCCTGGTCCCATTCTGATCTAACCGCAGCGATGAGCTTTGGCTTGTCGTGAAGCTGATCCATGTCGAGCTTCCGAGCAAAACATATGGTGACTGAGTCCTCGGTAACCGCAGATGGCCGTGTGCGCTGTAGTAACGATGCCGCGACCTTTGACTGCGCCATGAGTCCCGAGACCGCCGCCACCCAAATCTTGCCCGCTTCGTCCAGCTCAGGCGAACCAGCTTCGGGCAAATTGATCGTGGGCGCCGGCGTGGGCGCTGGCGTTGGATCAGGGGCGACCTGCGGCTCTGCCTTCGCCACCACTGGCTCGGGTGTCGGCATGGCTTTCGGCTCCGGCTTAGCTTCCACTTTTTGAACGACCGTCATCGGTGCCGCCTGAGGCGTTAAGCCAAATGACAGAAGATGCGACTCAAGCCACAGCCTTGGCAAACTCACCTCGCGCACATCACGAATTCCATTGGCACAAAGCTCACGCAAGCGGAGAATGGTCTCCGAACCCAATTGAGAGGCCGTCGCACGAAGTGAAGCCTCCAAAGTCGCTTCGCCAGAACCGCCCACTTCTACACCGAAGCTGGCACGGGTCATCTCTGAGAGTCTCTGTAACATCGCTTCGAGAATTGCCTTAGCATCTCTCCCTGACCGGTAAATTTCTTCGATGAGCCTCAGGATCTCGTCGGGCTTCTTCTCAGACATCGCCACCAAGAGATCATCCACTAGTTCAGCTGGGATTAGCCCCAATTGATCGAGAACATTCTGAAGGGTGAGTTTGCTGGTCGCCGTGATAAGCGCTTGCTCAAGCAATGAAAGCCCATCACGAAACCCTCCATCAGCCATTCGCGCGATGGTTTGAACGGCTGCAGGCTCAAACTCAACGCCCTCCTGTTCGAGGACATAAGCCAATCGAGCATAAACGTCATGAATCGAAGCCCGGTTGAACTGAAACTTCTGGCAGCGACTTTGAATCGTCGCAGGAACTTTATGAAGCTCTGTCGTCGCCAGAATAAAAATAATGTGCTCTGGCGGCTCCTCGATCGTTTTCAGCAGAGCGTCGAAAGCCTTGCCAGACAAGTCGTGCACCTCGTCGATGATGAAGATCTTGTACTTGGCAACCGTGGGGAGATACTCGATGATGTCCACGATCAATCGTCGTACGTCGTCGACGCCCGCTTCACTCGCAGCGTCCATCTCCATCACGTCCATGCAATGCCCTTCCGTGATTGAGATACAGAGGTCGCACTCATTGCATGGCTCCCCATTTTTCTGATTTGGACAATTCAGAACTTTGGCAAGGAGCCGCGCTGAAGATGTTTTTCCTGTTCCCCTCGGCCCAGTGAAGAGGTAAGCATGATTGACACTTCCGGACTTGACGGCATTTTGAAGGGTACGCACGACGTGCTCCTGCCCGATGAGGTCTCCAAACGTTTGGGATCGATACTTTCGGTAAAGGGCAACGCGGCTCATGGTCAATCGAATGTGGAGCGCCGGGAGGTCCACATCGCACAGAGGTTCGACTTACCGTTGCTACCTTCCGGTCCTGGCGGGGTTCACCGGCCTGCTGCCGCGTGGTTCCCGGCAGGATGCCTTAAGTTTAGCATTCTGCCGATGGCGCTCCACTATTTTATCTAAGGATCGCGAAGGGATTGCGTCCTTTGGTCACCTGGATTCGGCGTTGTGCCTCGCAAACCGGGAATCTTGATCGCTTGATCATTGTTGCGGAAGTTCTCCGTCAACTCGAAGTTCTTGGTTTGAATAACCGGCACCTTGTCTCGCCATTGCCCAGTTCGCAGGATTTGCTCTCGTGTCAATTTAAGCGTGGTGTAGACAACTCGCTGTCCAGGCCTGATTGTCGTGTTCAAGAAGTTCTTGTCTGTCATCCCTTCTCCGCTCCATCCAAATTTGTCTTGAATGTGTGGCGGTGCACTACGGGGATTGTAGTAGAACTCGACCGTGTAGTCTTTGCTCGTGAACGGGTACATCGTCGGGTCCCGACTCATGTCGATCTTTCGCTCAGACCGCTGGTTTCTCACAAACAGTTGATCCTGCATGAACGTTCGGTCGCGCGGCGGGTCCAATTGAACATTGTTTGAGAAATCCCAATTGAGACCTCCGGGTACGGCGTTCGGGTAATCCGAGTCTCGCAAGATCATACGGATTCGAGTTCCCACGGGCCGGACATTCCATGTGGCCCGAACCCGAATCACGCGCGGCGAAATCACCGAAAGCTGGGCACTAAAGCCGACATCGAAGGGTGGATCGATATCATAGGGGACTCCCATGTTGCTCGTTTTCGACGCAGGTCCCAAAACGCCTCGTTGCCCCATGCGCACAATCATCGTGTCGATGTTGTTCTCATTCACATCGCGTTGCTGAAATGCACCGAAGTCCTCTTGGACTTTCGCGATCGCTGCCGCCTTGTCGTACTGAGAGAAGTAGTGCTCCAGCCCCTTTTGAATCTGACCATTGCGTTGATACGCCATGGCCAAGATATTCTGCCGCGCTGGCAAAATGTCTGGTCTCTTCTGAGCCTGTTCCCACCAGTAAACAGCCTTGCCATAGTTGTCGTCAATCTTGTGGTACCAAAGCCAGCCGGTTTCAAAGAAGAGCTCGTACGTCTCTTTGTTTTGTCGGGCGCCTTCACTGCCCAGGGCTAAAGCTGTTGGAACGTAGCGTCGGTCCGATCGTGATTCTTCGTCTGTAAAGTTGTAGGCAATGTGCCACATGCCGGTCGAGTAAACGTCGATTTGCTTGGGATCAAGAACCGTCACAAGCCTGATGATTGGCAAAATCGCGTCGTAATTGCCGCTATCGAAAAATGAGTCGGCGCGTACCCACAAGATTCCTGCGATCATCTCGCGGAATCCGGCGAGGGCAACCAACATTTGGTCTGGCGCCAAGCCTCCCGCAATATTGGGACTATCGGTTGAGTAGTTCTGACGCCAACGAGGGAAGATGACGTTTTGACTTAGAGCGCCCTGGACCACGGCTAGGCCAGCAATAGCTCCGAATAAGGCCTTGCGGTTGATCATCGTTAAACCTCTCGGCGGTCAAAGATCAGCACCGCCGTCACCAGCAATATCCCAATGTACAAGAATGCATAGCCGATCGTGGTGATGAAGTACAGCCGTTCATCCACCAAGACTTGCCCCGGATTAATCAGCGGATTTTGAACATTGAAGTTCGAAAAGTTTGGCAAGACGAAATGAATGATCCGAGCAAAGAGCTTGGTGACATTGTTGACACTGGGCGCCTCGACCAACGTCTGGAAGAGCGGACTGAACAGCGTTCCCAGCATGTAAATGCCGCTACTTAGAAAGATATTGACGAGGGGGCTTACAAAAGTACTGAACATGAGCGCCACCGCCGAGAGCAAGCTCATCTGGAAGAAATTCATGACCGGAGCTTTGATCAGGGGTGCCAAGTTCGCTAGATGGCGCTCGTTCTGGCTCAAGGCAAAGGTGATCAATAACACGATCGTCATGAAGCCAATCATCATGCCAAGCGCGGCAACCGCTCCCAGGTACTTTCCAACCAGAAATTGCCAGCGTTGAACCGGTTTGCTCAGAATTGTATAGATCGTCCGCCGCTCAATCTCATTGGGGACCATGTACACGGTCAGCATGATCGCAATGAGCGCGGAAGTCAATTGAATGACACCTAAGGTCAAACCGACGAGGACAGTTCGTTCCTGCCGCGCGGTCAAAATGTTGAGTGCTGGAGCCACCACCAGAAAGAGGAGGCCAATTAACAAAATGACCAGCAAGACTTTGCGGCGAATCGCTTCTCCGACGGTTGTAGCGGCGATAGAAAATATGGTCTTCACGGCTGCACGTTCCTCACAGTTTCGACAAAGAGATCTTCTAGTCGCTTCCGCCTAGGGATAACACTGAGAATCGAACCCTTGGCGCCTAACACACCTTCGACAATTGCATTCGGGCTAATCGAGTCGGGCATGTCCACGATCAATCGGCCATTCTTCCAACTCACGTGAGTATCGGCTTCCTTGATCTTAGATGAGAAATCTTCTGAGACATCGGCAGTAATTTCGTACCGACCTCCAGCCAAAAGGTCCTCGAGCCGGCCCTGCTTCTCAATCTTGCCCTTATTGATGATGGCGACCCGATCGCAAATTCGCTCTACGTCACTCAATTCGTGCGAACTGATGAAGACGGTCTTACCTTCCTCCCGAAATTGAAGAATCAAATCGCGAATTTCGATGTGCGCGATGGGATCGAGGCCTCCAGTCGGCTCGTCGAGGAACAAAAGTTTCGGATCGTTGAGCAGGCTCTGTGCCAGCCCAATTCTCTGCTGCATGCCCTTTGAATACTGCGAGATCGTCTTGTGCCCATCGCTCGCAAGGTTGACCTTTTCCAAAAGACTTTGGCACTTTGCCTCGTCCTTGATGCCAAAAAGCGAGGCGTAGAACTTGAGAATTTCCATTCCCGTCATGTGCTCGTAGTAATAGGGCTTCTCGGGCAGATAGCTAATCAGGTGGTGGATTGCCGTGTCTCCGACTTCCTTGTCGAGCACGAAGGCTTCTCCAGCGGTCTGGTAGATGATGCCAAGCAAAATCTTGATCGTCGTGGTTTTGCCCGCGCCATTCGGGCCCAAAAACCCGAAAATCTCGCCTTCTTCCACATGGAGATCGATGCCGTCAACGACATTGGTTACTCCTCCTGGCCTCTTGTAACTCTTTGTTAGCTTCCTTGTTTCAATCGCGGCTCCCAATGTGGGGGCACCTCCTAATAATGTGCCCGTGCAAGGGGCGGTATGAATGCGTGGGGAAGTATACCGATAGGGAGCCGCCGGGTATGGCTGGGGGTTGCTGGATTTAGAGGGGGCTTGGCTGTCCCTGCCGTCACTTTGGTTCCCTTCTGTCCCTTTGAGCCACACCCAGCCAAACTCAGCCATACCCAGCCGCCTGCCATGGGTAAACTCCCTCCAACATGGCGAACGACTTCACGCCGATTTTGATCTTAGTTGGCCTCGCCGCCATAATTTGCGGCGCAATGGTCACGCTCAGTTGGGTGCTTGGCCCCAAAAAGGTCACTCCCTATAAGTCGTCGCCTTATGAGTGCGGTGTAACTCCATCCGGATCGGCTCGAGAGCGCTTCCCGATCAAGTTCTACTTGGTCGCGATGCTGTTTATTCTTTTCGACATCGAGGTCGTGTTCCTGTGGAGTTGGCTCACCGTTTTCGTTGACCCCAAGATGGGTTCGGCCGCTGCCGATCTCAACTTTCAGGTGTTCAGCTTTGTCGCCATCATGGTGTATATGTTGCTTTGGATCATTGGCGATTGGTACGTACTTAAGATCGATGCAATCAACTGGGATGAAGAAGCAGCACTGGACGCCGCAAAACTCGGTACGGTTCTGGAGCCTCTAGCTGAAGGAGATGCCGCTTAAGATGCCTGCTCCAATGAAAGCTGGCGTTAGGCTAGAAGCTTCAGTTCTTCTTTCGAAACTTGGTGACGGCGTCGTGAAAGTTAAGGAATATCGAGGCGATACTTTCATCTGCCTCAAGAAAGAGCGCCTGCGCGAGGCCATCCTGCTATTGCGAGACGAACCTGAGCTCGACTACCGCTATTTCAGCGAGTGTGTCGGCGTGGATTACAGCACCTGGAAGCATGAACGGGATTTCCCCAATGACCGTTTTGAAGTGATTTACAACTTGATGTCTCTCCGGCACTTCTCCCGCATCTTTCTAAAGGTTGGGGTCAATGACGGAGAGAAGGTGCCAACTGTCAAGGACATCTTCCTTGGCGCAGAATATCCGGAGCGAGAGATTCAAGACCTCTACGGTGTGCAGTTTGAAGGAAACGAGCCGACCGAAGGCATGCGGTTTTTGCTACCGGACGACTGGGTGGGATTCCCTCTCCGAAAGGAAGTTCCACTTGGCGGCGAAGATGTTGTTTTTGACGCAGGCACTTTGGGCCCAGCCGTCGAAGATCCGTCGATGCCACACGCGGGCGAAAGTTTTGAAGGCAAAACTGGCTCTGAAGACGTCAGCGGACGCTAATGCCGAAAACCGGTCGGAACAAACGACAAACCTGGCGCGTCTCCCCAGTAAGTGGCTCGCATGCATGCTTGCAGAATTGCTAGCCGCGGTCTCTTTGAACCCATGCTGACGAAAAACTCTGCAAAAGTTCCAGGGGACACTTGCAGTCAGGGCTCGTATGTCGTATGATAGTGCGAGTCTTTCCGACCCACGGGTCGGGTGACCTACAACTTCATATCTTACGCAGGCCCCGGACTGAGGAGTTCCCGCCGCATTATTCAATGCTAAGCAGTCATTCCAAGTTCGTATCGCGACAGGGCGATTCGGTCTCGGGAATGGCGTAGGACGTGAAATCAATCAAGTTGGCGTTAAACCCAACTTGGAGGAATCATATAACAATGCGCAAAGCGTTTACACTCATCGAACTCTTGGTAGTTATCGCGATCATCGCGATTCTTGCTGCCATTCTTTTCCCTGTGTTCGCTCAAGCTCGAGAAGCCGCTAAGGACACTGCTGTGCTCAACAATGCAAAGCAGACCGGCCTTGGCATCATCATGTACGCAACGGACAATGATGATCTTCTCCCGCTTGCTGTCGACTCAGGCCCCGCAACAGCGGCAACGATCATCACTTGGCAAGCCACGACACAGCCATATGTTAAGAACTGGGATTTGATGCTTCACCCGAAGCTCAGCCCACCACCTAGCACCTCTGGTATGTCGGCTCTTGTCCAGAGCATCATCAAGTCGCAAGACTGGACAGTCACTCCTCGTCCGCAGTTCTGCCGCCGCTTCCCGGCCGGTACGACCTACTACACGGCTTGGGATAGCTGGCCACGCGTTGGCGCCGGTATTGGCTGGTTTGACGGCCTCTTCGGCTGGGGCGGCGATGGCGCTGTCGGTTCGTCCGGCGGCTACGGCCCAACCAACAACGCTCCGACATCATCAATGTCCACGAGTTCGCTTGAGAATCCTAGCAAGACCGCTATGGTATTCGAAGGCGGTGGATGGGACGGCGGTATCGGCAATATCTGCGGACAGCTCGGCGACCCCGACGTTCTCGGCTACTACGTTGCTGCAGGCTCCTTCTGGACCGTTAACGGTATCAACCGACACGGCAACAAGACCAACTTCGTCCACGCTCATGCACGAAAGCGCGTGACTGGATGCTCCGGTCTCGGTTGCAACCTCGCACCATTCCCCGGCATCGGCGGTTTCACCACCTACGTGGCAACCGACGGTTCGGCGAAGGCCATGCAGTACAGCCGACTGTACGAACGATCCGCTGGATTGTTCAACGGTCGCCGCGTACTCGTGAACTTCTGGAACGAGACTATTCCTTAGGATAACCCGTCAATCAAATGATGAAGAACATCCTTGCTGGTCTATTGCTACTCTCAATCGCGTTGGTATCGGTTGGTTGCTCCGGTGGAGACGAACCAATGGATAAGCCAACCGGTGAACCACCTCAGCCTAAGGAACTCAAGGGCGAAGGCGGCGCTGGAAACGAAGTCAAGGGCGAGAGTGTAACTCTCTAACTTCACTCGTCAGCAAGTGAGCCCGATCTCGGTAACGAGGTCGGGCTCATTCTTTTTCTGGTATCACTAAACAGCACTTCCATGGACTCCCAGACTTTCATGCCTTCGACCGAGACGCTCTTCGAGCGGACCGGCGAAAACACGATGATCGTGAATATGGGGCCGCAGCACCCCAGCACCCACGGCGTACTCCGCGTGATCTGCGAGCTCGATGGCGAAACCATCGTCCAGTGCAAGTGCGTCATCGGCTACTTGCACACTGGCATGGAAAAAGAAGCCGAGTATCAGCAGTACATGAAGTGCGTGGTCATGACCGACCGCATGGACTACCTGAACGCGAACGGCACCAATCTCGCTCACGCCCTCGCAGTTGAAAAGCTCTTAGGAATTGAGATTCCCAAGCGCGGCGATTACCTGCGCGTTATCCTCGCCGAACTCAGCCGAATCGCAAGCCACTGTCTCTGGCTCGGCACCCATGGCCTCGACCTCGGCGCCATGACCCCTTTCTTCTACATCATGCAGCAGCGCGAAATGATTCTCGACATGTTCGAGATGTTCAGCGGTGTGCGCATGATGCCGTCGTGGATCGTGCCCGGCGGCCTTCGAGGCGACATGCCCGAAGGATTCGAAGCCAAGTTACGAAAGTTCTTGGATGAGTTTCCGAAAGAACTCGGCGTTGTCGAGAACCTCTTGGTCGAGAACCCGATCTGGATGGAGCGCACGCAGAACGTCGGTGTGCTTACCGCCGAGCAAGCCCTGGAACTCGGCTGCAGCGGCCCGATCGCTCGCGCCAGCGGCGTTGCCTGGGATCTCCGCAAGAGCAACCCGTATTCCAGCTACGAAGACTTCGATTTCAAAGTCCCGGTCGGCAAGAACGGCGATAGCTACGATCGCTTCCTCGTCCGCATCGCCGAAATGAAGGAGAGTTGCAAGATTCTCCAGCAAGCCATTGATGGGCTGCCCGAAGGGCCCTGGAGTTCCAGCGACCGCAAGGTCGTCCCGCCCCCGCGCGAAGAGCTCGACACCTCGATGGAGTCACTCATTCACCACTTCAAGCTCTGGACAGAAGGCTATCACCCACCGGTCGGCGAGGCCTATGCCGCCGTCGAAGGTAGTAAGGGCGAACTTGGGTTCTATATCGTCAGCGACGGCTCGAACCGTCCCTATCGCTGGCACGTGCGCCCAAGCAGCTTCATGAACCTCAAGTCTCTTGAAGTTCTTTCGGTCGGTCGCCTGCTGGCTGATGTCATCGCGATCATCGGTTCGATCGACATCGTCCTCGGCGAGATTGATCGCTAAATCGGTCTTGGGTATAATCCGACCACTATGGCAAGAGTAAAGAAGTGCGTCCTGTTCCGCGGACGAAAGAAGAACCACGGTCAGCGACGAATGAAGAAGAAGACTCGAACCTTCGGCAAGCATTAAGCTTCTAGACCACGTATTGAAAGAGGACGGCAAGAGTCGTTCTCTTTTTTTTTTTGCTCCTTCATCTAGCCATTAGCTATCAGCCATTAGCCATAGGGCCTCAGCCCAAAAGGTAGACTCACAGCCTAATCATGAGCGAGTTGATCCAACTGGGGGCGAGCCGACCGAAGGCGCCGAAGCCCGAAGATTTGAAGCTCCAGTTCAGCGATACTGCTGTAGCCGAGTTGGAAGCGCTCCTCACCCACTATCCCGACAGCAAGAGCGGCATTCTGCCCGGCCTGTGGATCGCCCAGCGTGAGTACGGCGGCTACCTTTCGCCGGAAGCTATCGCCGAGACCGCATTTCGGCTTGGTCGCAGCTACGCTGAAGTAGAAGGCGTAGCCACTTTCTACTCGATGTACAACACGGCCCATAAGGTCGGTAAGCACATGATTGAGGTGTGTACGTGCCTCACATGCCAGGTTTGCGGCGCCTATCCGGTAGCTGAGTATCTTAAGAAGAAGCTCGGCGTGGACTTTGGCGGCACCACCGAAGACGGCATGTTCACGTTGCACGAAGTCGAGTGCCTCAATGCTTGCGACCGCGCGCCGCTCATCCAGGTCGGCGACCAATATTACGGCCCGGTCAACGAGAAGTCTCTCGATGAGCTTCTTGAAAAGCTCGCCAAGCAAGATGAGAGCACGGTGATTCAAATGGCGGACTCCATCGTGCAGGTTCATTTGGCCAGCTTTGAAAAACCCGGCGGACAGCCAGCGACTAAACCCAAGCCCGCTGCTCCGGCACCGCCAGCCGCTCCAACTTCGACCCGAATTCGCGTGGAGGAGACATCTTAATGGCCGAACTCAAGCTTCTTTTCGAACACGCGGGCAACCCTGCCTATCAGACTATCGAAGGCTACATTGCCAAGGGCGGTTACCAGGCTCTGGACAAAGCGCTCAAGATGGAGCGCCAGGCGATCATTGATCAGATCAAAGCCAGCGGTCTTCGCGGTCGAGGCGGTGCGGGCTTCCCAACTTGGATCAAGTGGAACGGTTTGCCCAAGGAAAAGACCAAGCGCCACCACATCGTCTGCAATGCCGACGAAGGCGAACCCGGCACTTTCAAAGATAAGCAGCTTATGGAGGAAACTCCATTCTTGCTCGTCGAAGGCATGACCCTCGCCGGAATTGCGTGCCAAGGCGATGCGGGCTACATCTATATTCGCGGCGAGTTCATCGATGCCGCTAAAGCCATGCGCAAGGCGATTGACGAAGCGTATGCGGCTGGTTTCCTTGGCAAGAATATCCGCGGATCGGGCATTGACTTCGACCTCTACATCCACCTCGGCGCGGGAAGCTACGAGTGCGGCGAGGAGAGCGCGCTCATGTCGAGCATCATGGGCGAACGCGGCATGCCCAGGCTGAAATTTCCTCATGCTCCCCTGCCGACCATCGCGGGCCTTTGGGATGAGCCGACGCTCATCAACAATGTCGAAACCTTCTGCTGCGCGCCGTTCATCGTGAACAAGGGCGGCGAGTGGTACGCGACGATGGGCGCCTCGACCAAGAACTCGCGCGGCACGAAGCTGTTCAGCGTTAGCGGCCATGTCGGCAAGCCCGGCAACTACGAGATCGAGTTCGGCACCACGCTCATGGAACTGCTCGAGATGAGCGGTGGCATGACCGGTGGCAAGCTCAAAGCCTGCGTCCCGGGTGGTAGCAGCGTTCCGATCATGACGGCCGAGATGTGCGACGGCGCGATCATTGGCTATGAAGAAATGATGCAAGCCGGCTCGATGGTGGGCTCGGGCGGTTGCATGTTCCTCAATGACAAGACGTGCATCGTTCAGTTCATCTGGCGCACGGCGATGTTCTATGCCGTCGAAAGCTGCGGCAAATGCACCCCTTGCCGCGAGGGCACCAAGTGGATGCTGCAGATTCTCGAGCGCATCGTGAAGGGCAATGGTCAACCGGGCGACAAGGAACTGTTGCTCGACATCACGAGCCAGATCGACGGACGGTCCTTCTGCGGCCTTGGCGATGCGGCGGCCTGGCCAGTTGCCGGCGCGATCAAGGTCTTCCCCGAAGAATTTGATTACTACATCGCGAATGGCAAGTCGATTGTCGGCAGTCCTCTGCCGATGGTTCCAGCGTGAGGTTCCTCCTAGTAATCCTGGTCATTTGCATCGCCTGCTTCGGCTGCAAGCCTGAGGAAGCAAAGCAGGTCCCAGACCAGCCGGGCGGAGACAGCTTCATGGGCCGCTAAAGTTGTAGGAATTCCAGCAACTCGTTATAATGCGGGGTAGGAGTCTTTATATGAAGCCACAACGTTGGTTCATCGGCGCAGTTTGCCTATTCGCAACCATCGCCGCACTTGCGAATCCCAATGGGATGCGCCATCAACTTCTGGAAGGTCCCGGTCCGATCCAGGTCATCATGCCCGCTGACCTGCGCGCTGGCGAACCAATTTCGGGAACTCTGATCGGGGACACGTTAAGCAAGATTCGAATCGCGGGAGTCGACGGCGAGTGGGGCCCTGGCCCGTTTTCACTGCGGATTCCGAAGTTTGCCGCCTCTCTCGGCCTCTCTGTCGAAATGTCGCACGGCCCCGAGACTATTTCCCGCGAACTCGTTGCCTCACTGCCATCGCCTTCACTGAAGGACATTTTGGATCTCACGCCACGAGTACCACCCGCCGCCATTCGGGGAAAGCCCTTCCAGGTTTGCGGTCCATTCGATGGTAATTCGTCTAACACCAAGGCGTGGATTGGTGGGTTGTCTGTAACTCCATTAGCTGAGTCGCCAAGGGATGCCATTTTTGGCATTCCATCCGGCATTGGAGGCACAACAAAGATCCGACTGCAAGAAGGAGACTGGACTACCGAAAGTGACCTCCGCGTCACTCTCGGCGATATCGTCATAGCAAACCCAAGCATCAGGACCGGCGAACGCACCTCCGCGCGGCTTATGCTTACGGGGCTTCGAGGGCTCGATAGGCCGCTTACCGTTTTCGTCAACACCACAAATCCCGGAATTGTACAGATGGAGGGTGGCGCCATCCAATCGGTGCAAATTGCTCCCAGCGAAGTCAATGCGGAAGGAGGCTGGACCAAAGACTTAGGCATCCTCGGCGTCGTTCCGGGGCTCTACTCAGTTCAAATGCGGTTCCCCTCGCTTCATGAACCTACGGAGCCCAGCGAGCCGCCCCTCACCTTGGACTGGATCGACTTCCCCAAGACCTGGTCGCAAACCCGCGACGTAACACTGAAGGTCCGCGCGAGCTATCCGATCGAGGTCGCCGGCTTTACAATCAATCGAATTGAAGGCGGAAGCCCCACTAGCCTCCTGGCAGCGCCTTCGGCCGGTGGGTTCTGGTCAGCCACAGTGCCGGGAAGAACACTGGTGCCTGGCTTCTACACAGTTGAAGCCCAAGCGAGCGGGGGCCAAGGCGACTCCGCCTCGATCATCAAGACGATCAAGGTCGGTAACCCAACCGAAACGCCGAGCCTTCCAGGCTATGGCGGAGGCCTGTCGCAACAGCTAAACTCCATTTCTCTCCAATTCAGTCCAGGAATCAATGCCACCTACGGGCGGGTTGAGGACTATTGGAACGATGCCCACGACAAGCGGAAGGAAGCCGACGATGCTCGAAAGTCCGCTGCAGATGCGTGGGCAGAGGCAGAAAAGCTACGTGCTCAGGCGAAAGCGCTCACTGAGCTCGACCGGCGACTGGAGCGAGAAGTTCCGGCATCGGCTGCAAAGATGAAAGGGCTCGCAGAGGACATTCGAGCCTTGGGCAACTCGACCGGCAATGCAACCAAAGCGGCTCTCGAAGCCAAAGTAAGCGCGGCTCAAGCCGCGCTTGCTGGTTGCAAGGAGAACTGCGAAGCAATCAAGAAGAAGATCGCAGACCTGGACGCCGAGATTGCCGACCTAGAAAAGCAACTCACCGATCTTGCCGCCGCCATCCAAGCCCACTTGCTTGCCGATGGTTGGACCGGGCGTGCCGAATTCGATAAAGGAAAGGGCGTCCTCCGATGGGGATTTTGGGGACCAGAAGATAAGTCGAACAAGATTGGAAACAACACGAACCCAGAAACCTTGAAACTCACTGAAATGGAGCGGAAAGGGAGGGCGCTTCAGAAACGCCTCAAACAAGCAAAGGACGACAAGAAAAAAGCCGAACAGGAGCTCGCCGAGTGCGAGGAGCGCTGCCGAGCCGCTGAAGCTGCTGTTAAGTCAGCCCAAGAGGCCGCTGCCAAAGAAGACGAGCGACTCAGCAAGGCCGCCGAAATGCACGCCGAATGCGAACGGATCGCCGCCCTAGTAAATCGCCTGAAAGCCTATCTGAAAGATCATCCAGAACTTCAAAAGGAACTGGAAGATGCGCTCAAGAAGCTGGAGGACTGCCCAAAGACACCCGAAGAAGTCGACGCCTGGGAAGAAGCTCTTAAGGAAATGATGGACGCAAAGGCAGCGCTTGAGAAAGAACTTGAAGGTCGCGCCGATGCCAAGGATGCTGAAGGCGACACCAGCAAAGCCGAAGCTGACCAAAAGGACGCGGAGGCCCGCGCTCTGGCCGACGCAGCTCATGAGGAGCAGGAGCGCCTAGCCAAGCTCGAACGAGACCGTCGCGCCGCCGAAGCCAAAGCCGTCGCCGATGCCGCTAAGGCCAAAAAGGAACGTGACAAAGCCGCCGCCGCCGAGGAGGAGCGCATGAAAGAAGAGTTCAAGAAATGGCTGGAGGACGCCGTCAAGAACGGTTGGCTCGATGACAGCGATCTTGAACGGATTTTGCAAGATGCCGCTGCGAAAGCGGTTGACGTGGGCGGAGCGGTTGGTGCTGCCGCCGGCGAAGGAGCGAAGGTTGCCGCTAAAGGAGGTGGCCGCGGAGCGATTACTCGGGCTACCGTGTTCGAGGGCATCTTCCAGCTCTACGCCATGATCTTCTATTGGGTGCTGGACGGTGAGTTGCGCGGTGCGATAGACCGGCTGCGCCCGGCCTTCGACAATAAGGAGTTCCAAGAGATTCTTGCCGACATCGCGCTTAATGGCAAAGGCAAGACCTTTGGCCGAGTAGACGGTCGCGGCAAGTCCTACTTCTGGGTACGCAAGAACGGAAAGACCATCGTCTATCGCGTCTCACGAAGTGGAGGGGTAGAGATTATCGGAGTCAGCTAACTTAACCGCTTTGGCGCCCCTCGATACTGGCGAGCAACACAGCCGCCGCCAAACCAAGGCGACGGTCGAACTCGGTCGTCGAGACCAAAAAGTCCACGTTGAGGTGGTAAGTGAAGGGGTTGAAGTTCTGCTTGAAGTCGACAACCTTCTTGCCGCCAACGATCATGTCGTAGTTTTGCGGGACCAGGTTTGTGAGGAAGCGGCGCACGACGGCAAGCAACATTGAGTCCTCAATGACAGAGCCGATCTCCACTTCGTTGGCGTCGCAAACAACCCATTCATCGCGAATCATAGAGGCCCAGCCCTTGCGCTTGAGCACACCGATGCGCGTTTGGGTTGGCGTCGTAAGGTCGAAGACGTCGTAGCTCGCCTTGAAATCCATGATTTGGCGTGCCATGATGCTGATCTCATCGACGCCGCCACGGCTGATCTTGATGTCTTCCTTGAGCTTGAAACCCTTCTTGTTGGCGAGCATGACCTCTTGGCCGCTACCTGGCTCGTGAATATGAAACTGGGAGCCGATGAGCTTCAACATTTTGCGCTTAAGATAAAGCGTGTTGAGTTCAAGAGGGTGATTGTGGGGAATAGGAGGTGCGCTCATCGGGCCACTCCTTTCAGGATTCCCTTGGTATCAATGAACGGCGACAACTGAGCCCAAGTGAGGTCAACCTCAAATGCCCCCTGCGCGTAGTAGCCCATATCGTAGGGCGGGAAAATGAAGTGTAAGCCCTTTTGGCTAATCGTAAAGCGATCGCGCTGCTGTGCGTTCAATCCCATGACGTTGTTATCCACTACCTCGGATGCGCCGAGGTCGCGGAGCTTGGCAATGACGAGGTCATCTATTTGAACTGGGCGGATGCCCGGCTTCAGAAGATTTGTCATGCCAATTCGTTTTGGTACGCCATTGACTAGCGCGAAGTTCTGGGTCGTGTAACTTGTGTTAGGATGGGCGCCCGCCGTGTCCCAAAAAATCTGAGTGAGCACCGAGATGAGGTCGGCACTGTAAAAGACTACTTCATTGGACTGCTGGAACGAGTAGGGATAGCGCGGTTTGTCCATCCCCGCCGACTCTCTTTTGAACTGGGCAATGGCTCGGTTTGCATCGCTGGCAAGCGTTAGGTTCGCTAGCTTCCCTAGTGGTGTGGTTGCGAAGACTGCGTGGGACGCCTTCGCCTCGTAGTAACCCGCCTTACGAGCGACTATGGTCTTGGTGGTGACCTGAGCCGCCGAAAAGGCCGCAAGAGTGGAGAGGGCAAAGAAAGCCAGTGGCTTCATGCTCAAATTATAGTCCGGGGCCGTGTCCTTCGTGATTGACTGGCGGCTTCGCGTTTGGGTCTGGTTTGTTTAGCGGTGGCGGCACGAGGGTCTCCATGCGCACGCTGCGCTTCATCGAAGTCGCAAAGTTAACGCCGAAGTAGAAGTTGAGTTCAACGAAATAGGTGGGTTTTTGCCCGGCGCTCTGGGCAACTCCATCATTGACGTT
Organism: Chthonomonas sp.; assembly: GCA_016788585.1. Classification (GTDB taxonomy): domain Bacteria; phylum Armatimonadota; class Fimbriimonadia; order Fimbriimonadales; family Fimbriimonadaceae; genus JAFLBD01. The sequence continues at coordinate 147,298 of JAEURP010000026.1, forward strand.
GCCCGTAATCGTCTTGCCGTCTCCAATCGGCCGGCGGAACGAGGGCTCCATGAACCGCTCAAAGTAGAAGTACATCTTGTCCCACCCGAAGGGGTCCAAAAGGAGGTCTTTGTCGAGCTCCGCAGAGCCTTTCGAACTCTTTTCTCCAGTTACGGCGAACTCGCGGAACAGATTCTTTGCCATGGGAGAAAGCGCGGTATAGGAGATGGCTCGTCCTCGAGCGACTTCATTCAATTGGGCTGGCGTTAGCATGCCAAGAAAATCAAACAGTTCAATGGAATCCAGCAGGGGAAGAATTGACACCTCGGCCCGGTGATACAGAAAGTCTAGGAAGGCAGGCCCGGTTACCGAACCCATGAGTTTCACGAGCGGAGCAAGCTCGTTAGCGCCGGACTTCTCGACCATCGCGAGCACGTCGGGATCGAATTGGTAGAGCCGCTTGACTTCCGCCCTTGGGGGAACATAAGTGATCCAGTCACCGTCGAGCCTCATCTCTTCGTGACCGGCCCTGGCGATCTTAGTCAAGCCGTTCAAAGCATCTCGTGTCGTTGATGGAGAAAGCCGGTAGTACAAATCTCTGGTCAGTAGGCCTTCCATCACGACATCCACGCCAAAGTCTCGATGAACTCGCTCAAGGACATCTAGATCGCCGGGCTGAAGAGGATAAGTTCGCCAACTCTCATCTTTGGCCTTAAACTCCCTAGTGATGCTCGTCCCAAACCCAAGGGGCAAAGATCTTGGCCTTTCTGTCTTTGGCCAGTCGAAGGCATCAATTACCGGCGTATGGGGGCGGCCAGAGAAGTAGGCATTTCCACTCGTTGGATCGCCAAAAAGAGTTTCCCACTTGCCTCCAGCGAGGCCTTCCTGAGGTACCCAAGCGGAGATTCGTCGGCCTTCCACCATTTGCTGCCAAGTCGCAGCTGGCAAATCACGAGTCACCCTCAGGAATCCATAGAGGCTGGGGGCATAAGCGAAGGGACTCAGAACTTGGACTCGACGACTTAGTTTGGTGAATCGGTCTCCCCATCCCTCTGGGCGGTCACGTCGCAAATCACTCATTGCTTGCTCCGTAAGCTTGTGCTCATTCAAAATTTCAGAGTAGGGGCGGTCCGACTCTTTCTGCATCGCAAACAAGTCAGCGAGCATCAGTTTCTTACTCGCGGCAAGGTTCTTCTCGATGACATCCTTATCGAACTTGGCCAGTTCGTCTCGCTGAACCATCCGCAAGCCCATCCACTTTGCGCCAAGCACATCGGCCATCCGCAACATAAACTGGTTCCGAGGCTGATTGGTTACGAGGGCCGTGATTCTACGCTTGGAAAGTTTCGGATCGAGCGAGATCTCTAGACCCGTTTCCTTACGAAGTTGGGCAAATACGACCGGGACTGGCGTCATGCGAAACTCGTATCCTGCACTTAGCTTGAGTTCGGGTGCATTCAAATCTGCCGCCCAGGAATGCGTTGCCAGAAGCGCTGCGATGATACCCATGGCTTTCACTAGAGGGGACCAACCACTCGAACAGCATCGGCCATGATGACTCCGGTAGCCGTACTCAAGGCCTTCACCCGAACAAAGCCTGCCCCCTCGCTGAAGCTTTGCCGACCGATGAGATTCCATTGACCGCCACCACTTTGCTGATTTCGGGTCGTCGTGTAAGTATCCCGACGACCTATGAGCTCATATCGAACCTGTGAAGACCGATTCGTTCCTTGAGGCCACCAAGCATACACTTCGTATTGCCCGCTGACTGGTGCGTCGACAAACCACTCGGCCCAACCTGGCGTTTTGATTGCCGAATTCAAGAACCTGTAGTCAGCACCATACTTGTCCGCAGCCGAGGTGCCGGTCGACCAAGTCCCTTTAACCGAGAAATCAGCATCGACATTATCGATGACCTTGTCGATGCTATCTACGCCGATCTGAAAAGTCAGCTCGGGCCCCATAAAGCCTGTCGCTTGGTGAAAGAGCCGTAGAGTCTCCGAGTACATTCCAGGGGTCATGGGAGCTTTCCATTGGAAGCGAAACTCCCCAAGGGTCTCGGCTGGAACATTTGCTGATGGAGAACAAATAATCGCGCTGCTGATCCAATCCGTAGAAACAAAGAAAGGACTTGGCCGACCGGACGGACTCGTCCGCAAGGTCACTTGATTACCGCCAGATCCAGTAATCCATTCGAAAGTGCTCGTGTTCGTGAACCGGACAATCACCTCGACCTCTTGCCCCGCGTTCATGAATACCGGCACTGTGTCCGAATCGTAGGCGGCTCCCCGATTCACGAGATCCATGTAGAGATCCCAGTCCCAATACACGCTCGGGCAGGCTGTACCACCGATTCTCACTTGCTTATGCCCCAATATTCCGGGCGTGATGGTTGACAGGTCTGTCGATGGCACCACATTAGGATCGTGGTAGCGAGGTATCCCATAAGTGCTCGTGAGCCAGCGGACGAGATCGGCGCTGGCTCGATACATGGCATCCGTGAACCAAACGGTGGGGTTTCCCGAGGTGGTGATCGCCTCGTGCTCGATGCCAATGCTGCGATTGTTGACACCGCCGTTGCCCGCATGCCAGGCAATGTCCTTTCCCTGGACCATCTGGGTAATGAATCCGTCGCTGCTTCGGATTACGTAGTGCGCACTGACATTGCTCGTAGCATTCTGGAACCAATTGATCGCCCCATTGTAGGACCCTTCCGTAACATGGATGATCACATATTGAAAAGGAAAAGACGTTGGCCGGTTGCTAACCGTAAAGTTCGTGCTATCCGCCGGATTCCAGGTGGCGCCCGGATAGTCTGCTTGGGCCTTCACCAAAGCAGCTCCCGACAGGGCTAAGCATGCCAACGCAAAGCGATTCATCCAACTTATTGTATCGCGGAATCAACAGAACTGAACTGGGATTTTTGCCCAATTCCGAGAACCTTGTTGCTTCAGCAACCTTCGATCGGGTACAAATCTACACATCTTTGGGCAGATTCATTGCCCTAACCCCAACTATGTTTGAGATTAAGAATCTGCACGCCCGAGTCGAAGAAAAACCGATCCTAAAGGGCGTAAACCTCACTGTAAAGCCGGGAGAGGTTCACGCGATCATGGGCCCGAACGGATCGGGCAAATCCACCTTGGCTAATGTCATCGCAGGACGCGATGACTACGAAGTCACCGACGGCCAGATTCTCTTTGAAGGTGAAGACATTCTAGAAATGGAGGTTGACGAGCGAGCGACCAAGGGGATTTTTATGGCCTTCCAGTATCCGGTCGAGATTCCTGGCGTGAGCAATGCCTACTTCCTGCGAACTGCCTTGAACGCAACAAGAAAGGCTCAGGGCCAGGACGAACTCGACGCCCTCAAGTTCATGACGCACGTCAAGGACAAGGCCAAGCAGCTCGGACTGGATAACTCGATGCTTCAGCGAAGCGTTAACGAGGGCTTCAGCGGCGGCGAGAAAAAGCGCAATGAGATTTTCCAAATGGCAGTTCTCGAACCTAAGTTGGCTGTTTTGGACGAGACCGATAGCGGTCTGGATATCGACGCCTTGAAGGTGGTTGCGGACGGCGTAAATGCGCTGCGCGCCAACGACCGAGGCTTTTTGGTTGTGACTCACTACCAGCGACTGCTCGACCACATCGTGCCCGACTTCGTTCACGTGCTCGTAAATGGGCAAATCGTGAAGAGCGGCGGTAAGGAACTGGCGCTTGAACTTGAAGAACGCGGTTACGGTTGGATCGAGGAGCAATTCGCCGCCAAGGCTTGATCATGAGCGCGCCCGCTATGGATCGAATGCTGATTTCTGGCTTTGAGCCAGTCGCTGATGGACTTGTCATTCGCGACAAGGCGGCTGCGTTGCTGGCGGGCGCATCACTGCCCACTTATCGTGACGAAGAATACAAATACACACCGCTGACCGCGCTCGCTGAAACAAATTGGGTTTCTGCTCCTAAATCGACCCTCGATGCTACCGGTTGGTTGGACGAGTTTCTGCCATCGGTCGAGCAGCATCGTATCGTATTTGTCAATGGTCACTACGACGAAGGACTCTCAAGCCACAGTGGCATCGAATTCCTGCAACTCTGTTCCGATCAGCCCAAAGAACTCGGAAGTTTGGCCTGCGCCGAGCCTACAGAATTCAGGGTCGCGGCCCATCTTGGGCGTCTTGAGAAGCCGGCCATGCCGCTCACGGCTGCGATCAATACGGTCTCCTTCGCTGATGGCGCTTGTGTTCGCATCAGTTCAAAGGTAGAAAAGCCAATCCACATCATTTATGCCTCAACAGGAACCAGCGTTGCGGTTGCGCCAAGAACGCTCATTATTGCGGAGCCGGGGGCAGAGGCCACGATTATCGAGACGTATCTTAGCGACGGAGAGACCTTGGTCTTGCCCGTGACCGAAGTCATCGTCCATTCAAACGCCAAGCTCGAACATATCCGTCTCTGCAACGAGTCGCTTCAAGCTAGACACCTGAGCCTGACCGAAGTTCGGCAAGAGCGAGACTCGACCTACCAATCATACAATGTCGTCTTTGGCGGGGCCTTGGTTCGTAACGACATAAACCTCTTTATTGCGGGAAGCAATGCCCACACTCGCTTCGACGGTGTGGTTGCAATTGACGGAGATCAGCATGTCGACAATCACACTCGGCTCGACCATGCGGAGCCTCACTGTGAAAGCTTTGAAATCTACAAGCACCTGCTGGGTGGTAAGTCACGAGCTGTCTTCAATGGCAAGATTTTCGTTCACCAAGACGCTCAGAAGACCGACGCCAAGCAGACAAACATGACGCTGCTCCTGTCTCCAACTGCACAGGTCGACACGAAACCTCAACTCGAGATTTTTGCCGATGACGTGAAGTGTACTCATGGCGCAACGATTGGGCAGCTACGCAAGGACGCCCTTTTCTACTTGCGCAGCCGAGGCATCGATGAGGCTACGGCACGAGGCCTGCTGGTTTACGCATTTGCCGCGGAAGTGATGGAGCTGATCGAAAATGAGCAACTCTGTAAAGCGCTTGAAAGCATGCTCCTCGCGAAATTAAGCTCAAAGTAGCTTGTTTCCCAGCTGTAAGTGTCATATAATTTCAGGGTCACTTGGCGCCGTCGCCTAAGGGCAAAATTCGACAGACCATGAAAAATGTGATTCTTAGCTTTTCAGCGGTCAGCCTTTGCTTGGCTGGTGCCTAAATTGCTTTGGCAGGCAAGATGTACGCGATCGACTCATCTCGTGCATTTTACGAACTCGATATTACCAATGGCTCACGCACGAGCCTCGGAACAGTCTCCGCGAACGCGGGTACGACCGCGGGACTCGCTTATGATGAAGGCACCGGGACCACGTATTTGACCTCAACGAGTACTGACAGCCTGTACACGCTGAATCTCACCACCTTGGCGGCCACCCTTGTTGGAGCTTATGGAGATTCAAGTATTGTGATGCACGGGCTAGAAATCGCTAACGGGAATCTCTACGGAGCATCTGGCGGAGGGGGCAACTACAACTTCTATCAGATCAATAAGAACACCGGTGTGGCCAATCTTATTGGAGGATTGGGGACGACTTCGTTTACCAACCTTGGATTCAACTCTGATACGGGCGTTATGTACGCCACCCATTCGGCGGACGACAGCCTTTACACCGTTGATCTAAACACAGGGGCACTCACACTCGTTGGCCCATTACTGGGCCCGACCAATCCCCATGGGCTTGCATACAACCGCGACAATCAAACGATGTATGTGATCTGCAGCAACACTGACACGCTCTACACTGTGAATTTGCAAACTGGAGCCGCCACAGTCGTAGGACTACCAGGTTCCGGCAACTACCTGGGATTGGTCTATGTGCCCGAATCAGGCTACAGAGTTACAGGTAGCATCCATCTAAACGATACTGTCGCCGCGCCGACCTTCTCGCGGGCCATCGCCGTTAAGCTCACCCAAGGCAGCACTGTCATTAATGGTGTTGCCAACGTCTTCGGGACTGGGAACTACGCACTTACGGTTCCATCTTCGGTCGTCGGTGCCGCAACCCTTTAGTTTGATGGAAGCTCTTTCCTGAAAAAGAGTTACGACATTAACTTGACCGGAGCTGGATTGGTCCAGAATGCAGTGCTTACAAATGGCGACGCAGACCAGAGTGGCGAGGTCGATGCCGCAGACATCGACATGGTAATCGCAGACTTTGGTTCAGTTGCTGGAGCCGATACCGATGCCGATATGAGTGGCGAAGTCGACGCTGCGGACATCGACATCGTGATTGCGAACTTTGGATCGATCGACGGCTGATTGCCGATCCGATGACAGCTTAGGCTGGCTCAAGGAGCCAGCCTTTGCAGCCTATGATCACGAGACGGGAGGCGGGCTCGGCTTCTTGTTCCGCCTGACAAGCCACCAGACGAGGATCGCGAAGGGTAGCCAAATTGGTGCGAAGACGATGAATCCGATCAATTGCGCACCCATTTGCCGAGCAACAGATCCCAAGCTGTTTGTGGCGGCAGTCCAACTCTCCTGGGCCCATCCTTCGTTCTGATCCTCTGGAACTGGCTTTACATCCGTTCGCAATGTGAGGACTATCGTGGACAAGCTGGCGAGCTCCCTTTGAGACTTGAGCTGCGCATCGATACTCTCAATTTCCTGACGGAGTTCCATCAATCGGTTTTGGACTTCCAGGGAGTCCTTCAGCGACCGAGACTGCTTCAGCAGATTGAGATACACCTCTTCTTGAGCGCGCATCACTCGCAACCGGGCCTCCATATCGACAACCTGACTCGTGATGTCTTCCGAACTTACGCTCCGTGAGAGCGGGGTGCCCAGTCCACTGAATGTCTCCATCGCCGACTCGAATTTGGCCACTGGAACACGTAAAGTCAAGGCTGTCTCAGAAACCGATAGTGTCAAGTTCGAACTCTGCTCTGCTTCAACAAAGCCACCCACTTGATTCACATAACGAACCGCTTGCGATTGCGCTTCGCGCAAGTCCTTGACTTTTAGCATCAACTCGCCTCGGCGAATGATCTGGCGTTGGGTTACCGTTGTGGAAAGGCTCGCGGCTTTGGCTTCCATCTCGACCGCTGGAGCCTCCGCAGCATAGCCTCCAGACCGATCGACTCTTGATGGACTACATCCCGCTAATGACAACGCGATTAAGAGCGGCAACAAAGCTAGCTTAGAACTCTTCATTTGAGCTGACCTCTTAAACGATCATAACTGGTTTGGCGAATCAAGACGTTCCTGTATGGTTGTTTCAAGTCCAAACGAATCTGCGAGAGCGTCCTATCCGTGGGAATGAAGCGACGGACAAAGATTGTTTGCACATTGGGCCCCGCTTGCGGTACCCCGGAGGGCATTCAATCCCTCATTTCGACCGGAATGAACGTGGCCCGGATCAACTGCAGTCACGGTGATTGGGAAACCAGGCATGAGTGGATCAAGACCATACGAGGACTAGCCAAGGAAATCGCTCCAGTTGGGATCTTGGTTGACCTCCAGGGCCCGAAGTTTCGAATTGGTGAGCTTGAGCAACCGCTAACCGTTTCCGCTGGACAAACCCTTACGATCAGCAACGAAGACACAAATGCCACGCTCTTCATTCCTGGCGAAGATATTTGGCAGGCCATGAAGACTGGCGACCGGCTACTCCTCGGAGATGGCGATGTCGAGTTAAAGCTGGGGCAAAACACTCGCACTGAGTTCACCGCAAAGGTTGTCGCCGGAGGAATCATCAAGAGTCGACAGGGCGTGACCCTCGTCGGGAAGAGCTTTGAGACGCCCGCGATAACCGAGAAGGACCTGCTCGATGTCATCGAGGCCGCCGCCGTTAGGGCGGATTTCGTAGCGCTTTCTTACGTCCGGCGCGCAGGAGATTTGCGCGAACTCAGAAGAATTCTGGAGAAGTTTGATTACTATCCACAAATCGTTGCCAAGATCGAAACTCACCAAGCGGTTAAGGAAATCGATGAGATTCTGAAGGTCGCCGACGTCATCATGGTCGCTCGCGGTGACCTTGGGCTCCAAATGGACCTCGAGGCCATTCCGCTCGTGCAAAAAAAGGTCATTCGCAAATGCAACGAGGCCGGAAAGCCGGTCATCACTGCGACTCAGATGCTGGAGAGCATGATCAATATCGCTCGTCCAACCCGAGCCGAGGCCACCGATGTGGCCAACGCCATCTTGGATGGGACTGATGCCGTCATGCTGAGCGGAGAAACGGCGACCGGCAAGTACCCAATCGAGACCCTCAAAGTGATGGGCAAGATTGCCGAGGCCGCCGAGAGTTCCTTCAACCACGACGCCCACTTCGATTCGCTCGAAGCCATGAAAGATAACACCAGCGCCGTAGCCCAGGCCGCAGTTCAATTATCATCGAGTTTGAAAGTGAAGGCGATTGTCACAACGACCACGAGTGGGCTCACTCCCAGGATGGTTAGTAAGTACCGTCCAAGAATGCCCATTCTGTGCGCCTCGTGGACGGCCAAGACTCACCAGCAGATGAGCGTCATTTGGGGCGTTGAGTCCATTCTGCTCGACAGTCCAGAAACGATGGACGATGTCGTGCAGAAGGCAATTGACGGTTTCTTGCGTGAGCGAATGATCAAGGTCGGCGACACGGTAGTCATTACGGCAGGTGTGCCGGCGGGCAAGGTGGGCAACACGAACCTCATCATGGTGGAAAACGTCAAGTAAACTGAAAGGAGTCAGGATGACGCTATGAAAACATGGACGGCTCTATTAATTCTCTTGGGTGCCTTGCTGGGCTTTGCGCTAAGCATAAAACCTTGGGAGCTTCTTAAAGAGGAGCAAGCACAAGCTCGCACTGCCAAACTTGAGATGAAACAAACCGAGAAAGAGCGAGCCGAGTTGCTGCGGCAGCAGAGCAAGCTGGATAGCCCGGTTGGACGCGAAGAACTGGTTCGCAAGCGCGGTTATAAGCGTCCCGCTGAAACTCCTTGGGAAGCCCCTTGAACATCACAGCCCTACTTCTGGCCCAGGTGGGCCCAACCTACGCATTCCCCCAAGCCATTTTTGTGAAGGCGAAGCAAAACTTTGCTGGCCAGCAGGTCCGCACTTACACTAGTGAGGCGGACGACTTGGAATTAGTACAGACCGACCGCCTTTCGGCGACGATCACCTCGACCGAACCTGCCGTGGGAAAGAGCACATGGGCGTGGAAAGTTCAGTCGGTATCGCAGAAGCTCGACGGGCAGCTACTGCACTCTGACCCCAAAGACCCTCCCTTCTCCTTTACCGAGGTTCGGTCAAAGATAGGTGCTCAATACAGCTTCGAAACCGGCCTCGATGAAGGCAATGGGCAGATGCTGGTTACGAGATTCAACACCATCCCGCTTCCCTCGACGGTACTCGGAATTGGCGACACCTGGGAATTCAGAGACGCCCGATTCATGCCTTATGTCTTTCGAGGGCGCATTCTGTCGTTTGAGAATGGACTTTACAAAATCCGTGCAAGCTTCCAAGGCCTTGAAAGTCCAAAATTCAACGCTAATGGCACCGCATGGATTGGGATCGACGGATTGCCCACCAAGATCGAGCTCACCGCAAGCCCAATTGAAATCCCTGGGAGCGAAGGGCAAAAGACGACATTAACCCTCCAATTCTCGCTGAATCGAAAGTAGGTCCTCGATCTCACTGAGGAGGGACGGAGTAATCCAGATTCCCCTTCTGTTCGTTCGCACAACTAATGACCAGTTTCTTTCATCGAGAGTCAGCTCAACGGTTCCGGAAAGACTGGAGTGACGTAAGTGCCAATGGCGCGCTCCCGGCTTTGACTTTAGCGCATGCTCCGTAAGAATGAGCTTACGATCCGACACCCAATTCTCTAACGCTCTGGCTCCCAATCGTTCACTCCTCTGGGAAGCAGTGCGAACATAGGCCAAACCGCGCAATAGGAATCCCCCGGCCCAAAGAAGCTCATTGAGAATCGGTCGATCGTGCCATCCGCGTTCTTTTGAAACGTCGAAAACCCGGGGTAGTCCCCCTCTCCGTCCATGAAGAAACCCATGTCCTTGTTAAACTCCGTCCCTTGGACGGAAGCAAGCGGGAACCGCCAGCCCCGCGAATTCGCGTAGGCTTGCATTTCGGCAGGCTCATCCGGGGACCCAAGCACGAGAGCGCAACGTCGCTGAATGTGGTCTACAAAGCCATTCAGGCCATCCGCCCAGAGCATGCAGTAATTGCAACGCTGCCCCATATTGTGAATCCAAATCAACTCATCCTTGTCGCCAAACAACTCGCTTAGTTGCACCGGTGTGCCATCACCGCGCTTAAACTCATAGTCAGGCACTCGTGTCGCGCCCATGTTGCGCAGAGCAGCCGTCAACTCCTCTTGCTTGGCAGTCACTTCTTTGAAAAGGACAGCAAGCCTCTGTTGAAAGTCGGTCATCGAGTGACTTTACCGTTTAGTCGGGCGTTCGGACACTCGCCGGCGCGCTGACGGGCTTCGCTCCAGAAGGCACCGTAAAGGCAAATTGCAAATTTGACGGTAGCGATGGGGTGATAGACATTGCCCAGCTCGTGGTCAGAGTCCCCCTGGTCTCGTTACCCCTCATTTCGATCAGCCGTGGCGAATCCGGAACGAACGGATCAGCAAAGACAAGCGACAGAAGATCATTCTCATTCTCGTAGCGCAGCTGAAGGGGCGTCGAGGTGTCAAGATCGGCTCGGCGTATCCATTGGCGCCAAGGCTCACTAGCGAGAATATCGAGCCAAAGTTGGACAGGTCGCGCCATGTTGCCTCTAGCCATGGCTTGGATCATTGGCTTTAACGACGACAAATCTCGGTAGCTTGAAATTGAGTACTGCTTCATCACAGGGTCGTATCGGTAAAGGTCTGCCCCATCTGCGACCAGTTGACGGTCGAGCACACCATCTCGGTAACTCCAGATCGCTGCCTTTGGGCCTTGTGAAGTCCTTGCTGGCTCGTAATAGAAATTCACCCTGAAGGCCTGGTCGCAATTAGGTAGTTGGTCTGATCCTCGCAAGACCAGTGTTAAGCCTGGTACCCCTCGCAACACTCCGAGCGCGAGGTCCATGTGCTCCGGACCAACGATTTGAGCCGAAGCGAAGACGGGAGCCAGGGTCAAAAGGAGCAGTGCGCGCACGGTGATTAGACTCCACCCGCCATAATAGAGTTCTAAACAATCCAATCCCCTGGTCTGGGAGGCACAAAATGAGTTACGAAGAGTCCTATTTGTATCGTCTGCGGCATTCGGCCGCTCACTTGCTCGCCCAAGCGGTTCAAGAGCTTTATCCCGGCGTCAAACTCGCCATCGGCCCTCCAATCGAGAATGGCTTCTACTACGACATGGAGCTTCCCGAGCCCCTTCGCGAAGAAGAACTAGCCAAGATCGAGAAGCGCATGAAGGAGCTAGCCAAGCTCGATCAGCGTATTGAGAGAACCGAAGTTTCTCGTGAGAACGCCAGGAATTTGATCTTGGATCAGTCGATCCCCGGCATGGGGCAGGCTGTCGCGGACTACAAGCTCCAACTCCTTGATGCCGTTCCCGAAGGCGACGCGATCAGTTTTTATGACCAAAAGCGAACTGGGTATGATGGCGTCGAGCACCGCTTCATTGACCTTTGCCGCGGCCCGCACGTGGACTCGACCAAGGAAATCAAGAACTTCAAGCTCATGTCTATCGCCGGAGCCTACTGGCGCGGCGACGTGAAGAACAAGCAGCTTACGCGAATCTATGGCACGGCTTTCGAGACTCCGGAGGAGCTAGAGCAACACCTTGTAATGCTGGAGGAAGCCAAGAAGCGCGACCACCGCGTGCTTGGCAAAGAGCTCGGCCTCTTCATGTTCTCGCCCGTCGTTGGCACGGGGCTCGCACTGTGGCTTCCGAAGGGCGCGACGCTACGCAACACGATGGTAGAGTTCCTACAAAAGGAGCAGCTCAAGCGAGGCTACGAGCCGGTAGTTACACCCAACATCGCAAGCATCAAACTCTACGAGAAGTCCGGCCACATCATCAATTACCGCGACAAGATGTTCCCGTTCATGGAGGATCTGAACTCAGAAGGCGAGGTGAGCGACACATTTATTCTCAAGCCGATGAACTGCCCGTTCCACATTGAGATCTACAAATCTCAGATGCGGTCGTATCGCGACTTGCCGGTGCGCTACGCGGAGTTCGGCACGGTGTATCGCTACGAACAGTCTGGTGAGGTTGCGGGCATTTTGCGCGCCCGCGGCTTTACCCAAGACGATGCCCACCTCTTCGTAACGCCCGATCAGCTCCAAGATGAGTTCATTGGCGTGGTCGAGGTGATTCAGGCGGTTCTTGAGAAGCTCGGACTTACTAATTTCCGAGTCCGGGTCGGAACCAAAGACCCTGGTAGCGACAAGTACATTGGCCACGATGATAATTGGCAGCTTGCTACCGACGCAATCCTCAACGCTTGCAAGAAGCTAAACATGGATTACGAGGTCTCGCCTGGCGACGCGGCATTTTATGGGCCGAAGCTCGACATCATCATCAAGGACGCGCTTGGTCGCGACTGGCAGATGGGCACGGTGCAGGTGGACTACAACCTTCCCGAGCGATTCGAGCTCGAATACATCGGTGAGGACAGTAAGCCGCACCGCCCGGTCATGATTCACCGTGCGCCATTTGGTTCGCTAGAGCGGATGATCGGTTTGCTTACCGAGCAATATGCGGGTGCCTTTCCTCTTTGGCTCGCCCCGACTCAGGTCGCGATGCTTCCAATTGCCGACCGGCACGTTCGGTATGCGCAGGAGATTGCGGCGGCGTTGCAGGGTCACCCTAGCCACGGCTACACGCCAGAAGGCGAAGTTAGCTGGTCGCCAATTCAAGCCAAGTCTGAAAACCGCTTCCGAGTCTTCGTGGACGCCAGCCGCGAGACTCTCGGCAAGAAAATCCGCGAAAATCAGCGATCTAAGGTGCCTTACATGCTCATCTGCGGTGACAATGACATCGAGAATGGCACGGTTGGCGTTCGCCACCGCGAGCAAGGCGACTTGGGCGCGATGAAGATCGAGGACTTGTTCGCGAAGCTAGACAGCGAAGTGTAGCGAAGTACGAAGTATGAGTGACGACCTACGAATTGAACACAGTTCGTCCTTCGCCACTCGTACTTCGTACTTCGCTAAGGAGTCCAGGCGCCGAGCGATCCGTGTGCAGAACACGACGGCTCGGTATCGACATTATTGATCGTGTACACGCCCGAAACTGGGCAAATGGGCATCTGACCCTTGATAAAGATTGGCGCAATATCAGCAGCCGTCGGCGTTGAACTGCCTGGGAGGTTATTTTCCATGGCCCAACGCGCCTTTGCATTATCAATCTCATAGAGATTCTTCATGCAGGTGCGCGTACGTGAACTCTCGCGAGCCCGCACCCATTGGGGGACCGCAATGGACAAGAGAACCCCAATGATCAGCACCACGATCATGATTTCGACCAACGTGAAGCCCTTTCGTCGCATTACCGTACCTATTCCATAGTTTCGGCACGATCGGGACAAGACTTTAGAAAAGAAATTTATGGCTTTGCGCCGTCATCGACCCATTTTGCGATCTTGTCGATTTCTGCCTTGGGCATCGAGCCGCCCCGTGGCATCGCTCCTGTCCGCATTGCATTTACCAAAATGCTACGAGCCGAATCGCCCGGGCGAACCGTATTCGAGCTCATCAAGGCATCGTAGTTCGTCGTATTGAGATTCTTCTGAGCCCGACCTCCACCATGGCAGCGCCCGCAATACTGCTGAAAGACGGGCAAGACATCGGCGTACGACATTGCCACAACGGTTCCATCATCGAGCTTTGCATCGGCTGGCGGAACCCAAGCAAAGACGGTATCAGCCAATGCCTTATCGGTTACCTTGATCTCAGTGACTTGCACGAAATATTGCACATTGTCCTTTGTGAACGTTCCACCGCGAAAAACACCCGCAACAGCATCGAACATCTGCGTCACGGCCCCCGTCGCCTTGCTGATTTTGATCTCTTGAAGGATAACTCCCTTCTGGTTGACTTCCTCACCAGGCTTGGCCGACGTGATGGACTTTGCGAATTCTGGGTCGAGGAAGGCAGACCACGCCCAAGTCGGTTCATTCTGCAAAAGCTTCAGCAAAGTCGGCTTCGTTGCCTCGCCCTGCGTGTAGAGCTTTTTAGCCTTGTCGTAGACCGACAGCGTTTTTCCGTCACTCACCCACAGTTTCGCTGGTGACTCGAGCCGCAGTTTCAAGTCGCGCGAGAGGCTCAAGGAATAGTCCTGAGGTGACGCGCCCGCCTGAACTACCTTGAATTTAATGCTTAGAGAAGCTGCCTTTTGCATGGTGGCAACATGGGACTCAACCGGTCCGGGGGCAGACATTGTTAGGGCCAGCAGTGGCACAAGGGCGGTGAGGAGAAGCGCTTTCATTTTTGGGCAGGTTACCGGAACTAACGACTGGAAGTGATCTAAGGTTCAGTCTAATCCGGAAATCTGAACCGCGCCAGGAGTGGGCGGTGATCCGAGCCCAAGTGCGGCCCAACCTCTGCGCTCAAGACATTGAAGCCGCGGGAATACAAATGATCAATGAGGATGATGGGAAGACCTGCCGGATAGGTGAAGCCGAGCCCCGTCCCCACCTTGTCAAATGCGTTGGTGTAGCTCTCACAGAGCGCTCGAACCAAGCCATAGCGCGGAGGCGAGTTGAGATCTCCGCCGAAAATGGTCGGTAAATTTGAGCTGGCGAGCACCTGGCGAATCTGATCGAGCTCACCCACCTTATCGCCCATCACCTTGCCCCATCCGCCTCGAAGGGCCGACATCTGGGGTGCCGAAAGATGGGTTTCGACGGCGCGATAGCGGGTGCCATGAGCATCAATCTCGGCGGTCAGGATCGCGCGAGTCTTGGGGAAGCTACAAAGCGGAATGGCCTCCGACTTCACGATTGGATAGCGCGAGGCGATCATGTTCTTTTTGGCTTCGAAGAAATGCCAGTCGGGCAATGCCGCGCGAAGTTCCTTGCCCGGACCGCCCGAGTTCTCCTGCAAGAAGACCAAATCGACCTCTTGCTTCTTCACAAAGTTGGCGAGTTCCGGAATGGAGTCGTTGCTGACCAAGACATTGAAGCTCATCACTTGAATACCTTCGACATCGTTACGCCCGTCCGACCAACGGAAGTCGAGAGTGAAAATCGAGACAACCATCACGCCAACAGCAACCCGCGAGGCCCGCTTCCAAGTCTCCTTCCGAGCGAATCCAACAATGGCGACGAGCCAAAGCGGGAAGAGCATTAGGTAGGGCGGCATGATCGTGAACATCGCATGCAGGCTCCACTCCATCGGCATGAACGGCGCGGCAATGAGCAGTGCGCAATAGGCGATCAAGCATCCCCAGAAAATCCTCGCCTTCACCTTAGGAATAACCCCGTCATTCGAAAACCTGTGCCCAACTAGGCACTTTGACCAAACACGTGGGCCTCTGCGACTTAAACTTGTCGTAAACTACGAGCATGAGCGAGCGAGCCGAGTCTCGACCGTGGTTCAGCGACAATTGTGGAGCCCTGAATAGTGGACCATGTTGCGCCCAGTGTGCACGCGATGCCCCAACGCGAGCTCTTTTCCCTGAACCCCAAGGTGAAATGCGAGACGGTATTCCTCTCGGCGGGCTCGCAGGGGTTGGCAAGTGGCCAAAGTTCATGGCCCTAGCCGTACTTATCGGCTTAGTCGGTCCAGTTGTGCTATCGCTCCTATGGACAGTGGCCCAACGCCTGACGCTGTATTGATTAGAACCTACTTCTCAAGTTCTGACTTGATCGCGGCGAGCCGTTCGCTCCAATACGCCCTCGCGCCGTCGGCTTCGTCTCGTTCGGGGATACGTTTGTGATTCAACGTAATCCCGACTTTGGGACCCGTTATTGCAAACTGCACTTCAATATCGGTCTCGCCCTTTCCTTCGGTTTGCCAGACGGCGCGGATGTCTTTGCCGTCACGAACGCGTGTGATGTTGCTGAATTCGCCCTCCAGCGCCTTCTGGACTTTCTCCATTGGCGCGGCGATGGTTTTGGTGCTGCAGATGTGATAGCCCTCGGGGCGGCCGTCCTTCTGCACCCGGCCAATGCGCTTCTCGTACTCGACCCAAATGGTCGTCGCCCACCAGACTTTTTCCACGCCTCGGTCGCCGTCGACGATCCAGACCGTTGCATCACGCCTCCGGTCGGCGATTTCTGCATTCGCTTTGATGGCTTCGGCCCATTGGTCAAAGGTCTTCCCTGTCGCGGCTTTGCACGCCTCGTCGGTAACGGGAAAGTCGGACTTCACGTTGATCGGCATGATCAAATTATTGCAAATTCATCCGTATATTGCAGTACTCTCTCTAATGGTTGGTTCCTATCATGGAAAGCGTGCTGCACTGCCCACTCAGACCTCACCCCTATTCTAGGAGTCCCGCGCGATGGCAAGGGAAGCTCGAACAGGAGAGGGGTTTACTGTTTTGGCACCGACCAAACTCCTACTTCCTCTCCCCCACCAAGAATGACATCAGCGACCCGCCGCCCGGATCGCTGAACTTGCCAGCAACTGCGATTTCCATCGGCGAGGGGTCTTTTGACTGGCGAGAAGGCTGCACAAAGTACTCACCTTCTCCCTTGAGAATGAGATACTGCGCGACCACGCCACCGTCGCTATTCACCGCACCCCACACTCCTTTGGACAGCCAAAACTTTTGCAGGTCAAAGAGGTTCCATCCTGCCCCCAAATCTTCCCCCGCGCGGAGGCGGCGAATGCTCTCGTTTTCCGTATCCGGCTCCATCACAAAGAGGGCGTAGAGTTTGGAGCTGTCGCGGTTCCATGCCATGGATACTCGGGAAGTCCGAATGTGGTCGGTGAGCGGAATATGCCCGGCATCGGTCGGCTTGTCCTCCGTACGCGGGAGTTTTGTGCCGGGTTCAATCGGAATCTTTGGATAGAGCGCTATGGCGAGTGGCTTCCCTTCTAGCACGAGGCACTGCGCACCGTCAGCGGCTGTCTCGAACTCGCTCAGGTCGGCCCATTTGGGTTTGAACCGGACTGCGAACTCACCAGTTTTGAGTTGCCCAAACATCCAGCGATGCCGCCCGACATTGTGCCGCGCCACGCCGTCGATAACGACGGGCCCAATGTGCCTCGCAAGACCGCCTTGCGCCTCGGTCGAACGGTCGTAGGCAAAGAACAGACCGTTCCACGCCGCCACCGTGTTCCACCGCCAATTCAAGCCTGTCCCAACGCTGGCGATGCCCTTCGGAAAGTAGTCGGTCAGGTTGTCATCGGGCTTCTCGTCGTAACGATCTTGGTCGTAGACTCCGAACTCTAGCAGTGGATTGGCCTGGAAATCAAACTCTAGTAGCGTAAGGCGGGTGCCATCGCTCGAGGTCTTCATCCACTTCTTAACTCCGTCGGCGACAGGTTCTTGCTTTGCGGCGACCCATGGCCACGACGTGTCCATCTGCGGCGAGATCACTTTTGGCGGCGGCGAAGCCTGGGGTTGGCAACCGGTGATAGCGAGAAGAAACAAAGCAAGTGGTACTTGCGCGATCTGTTCAACACTCTTACCGCCCATCTGGCCCGAGGTTATCATGGCAGCGACCCCCAGAACACATTGACCGCGATCCAGGTGGCATAGCCTGCAGTCGCGGTAGCAATGATGGCGAGGCACCACCGGCCCCAGCCAACCGCCTCGCCAACTCTCGTCGATCTGCGCATCCCCAGTGCGAAGAGCAATGTCAACCCGGCGACTACCACGAGCACGCAGTAGATCCCTAAGTAGCTATCACGCTTGTCGAGGAATATCTGCAAAGGTTCTCTTCCTTGGGCCCAGGGGATGTGCAAGATCCTGGCCAAACATGTAGCATCCATATTACCGACCACCCACAAAAACCCCTATACTAAAACCATGCGCACCATCGTCATGGTCGTTCTGCTCTGCCTTTGCGCGATCTCTGTCGTGGCGAGTAAGGCTCTTTTCGCCCAACCCGCTCTCGCCTACGATGTCCACATCACGGCTGGCGGTGGTGACGATGGCGAAGACGGGCCGCTGGTCGGCGCAAGCATCACCCTGAAGGGGCCGGTCGGGCGCGAGAACTTCAACCAAACGAAGAAGACCGACGACGAAGGCGCGGCGCACTTTTCGGTTGAGAGCACCGGATACTACCAAGTGACCGTGGTGGCCGACGGATACGAGACCAAAGAGGAGCGGATCCTAGTGAAGGCCGACCAAGAGCCGCAGTTCTTCTTGCAGCTGCTCGAAAAGGGGAAGGCGAATAAGGCGCGGCTGGTCGTATCGGTGAAGGACAAAGTGTCCGGCTGGCCATTAGAGGGCGTGGATGTCGTCACAACGCGCGCCGACAAGATGGTGGGCGATCACATGACCACCGGACAGGATGGCAAGGTCTATGTCGTCATCGATACTAACGACGCTTCGAAGGGGCTCGAGTTTGAAGTACTGGTGACGAAGAGTGGCTACGAGCCGGCAGTGCAGACGATCAAGGTCCAAAAGGGAGTCTTCAAGGACTACCCGGTGAACTTCTCGCTGGAGCCAGCCGAAGGCTTGCGGCTGGTTCGCCTGACGCTCCTTGAGGACGGCCCACGAAGCAAGATCATGAGTGCGCGCGTGGTTCTGGATGGCGGCAAGAACAAGTTCTATGTAGGCATATCAAACCCGGATGGGCAAGTCTTGCTTCAAGTCGCGCCGAACACTAAATACGACGTCAAGGTCACCACGAGCCTCTACGATGAGTACGAAGACACGATCGACCTGACGGCGGACAAATCGAACGACGTGATCGACCGGACTTACCTGCTGGTGCGTAAGGACTCGGCCCCGCAGATTCGCCGCGCACTGATTGTTTACGTTCGCGGAAAGGACGAGAAGGGCGTCATAACGCCTTTGAAAGGTGTGGCGGTGACCGCGCCCGGCTACAACAGCGGCGCAACCGATGCCGAGGGCCGCATGGTCTTTCTGCATACCGTGCCACCCGGCGAGACGATCAATGTGAGCGTTCGCACGCCGATGTACAAACCCGGCGCGGCCACTGTGCTGGTTAAGGACAAAGGCGTGATGATCGACGTGAACGCCTTTGCCAAGGCCGTCAACCGAGGAATGAGCGAGATGGAGGCTCTGCGGAGCCAACGCGTGACCGCCTACGACACGGTGACGATCACGCTGGACGAGGAGAAGATTCGCCCGGTTAAGGAGGTCGTTGGCAAGATCAACGCTCCCGCCGAAGTGGATCCCGATAAGGAAGTTCCCTACCAAGTCGAGCTCAGTTTCATCGAAGGCGACAGCGCTGTCGTGACGATCGAGGAGACCATTGTTATTCTCGATTCGGCTGGCAAGATCATTCAACGCGCCGGCAATATCCGCACGCTGAATGTTGGCGAACCTTCGATCGAAAGCTACGCGTTCAAGCCGCCCAAGCCCGGCACCTACCGAATTCGCGCCAATGTCAAATGGGAGAAAGGCGAGCTTTGGTCGGGTGAGAAAACGATTCGCGTGGGCGAGAGTCGAGAAAAGATCGAAGTCACTGGCAATGTCGTTGCAAAGGCTGGTCTGGTGAAGATGGATCAGCGTGTTCAGGTCGCCGTCACCGTGCTCTATAAAGGCGGACCGACGCTTACTCTGGACACCCAAGAGGTAGTCGAACTCTTCGATCCCAAGGGCGAGATCGTCCAGAACAACTTCGCGGCTCGAAAGCTGAATCGCGGTTCGACATCGGAACGGGTCTTCAATATCGTTTGCCAAGCCCAGGGTTGGTACCGTCTGAAATCCACGATTAAGGGGCCCGATGGCACTGTGCTCTGGACAGGTGAGGACAAGTTCCAAGTCTCGGGCGGAAGTGCAGTCGGCACGAAACCCGGCCCGGGCTATTGGAAGCTCAAGTCCAAGACCGTTGGCAATGTCCCGCCTCCATTTGAGAATGGCAATGCCCGAATGGGAGGCACGATCAGCGAAACAAGCTTTACCTACTTCTTCGAATACAAGCCGCCCTACGAGGCCAAGGTTGAACTCAGCTTGAACTTCTCTACCCCGCCCACGATCCTCAAGCCCGGCGAGATTATCGAGCTCACCTGTAGCGGATCGGGTTCCGTGACCGGCAAGGACGCTGGCAGTACCGGCACTGGTGGCAGTTGGGATGTGCAGGGCAGCGGCAGCATCGTCGAAATGACCAAAGTCTTTGTCGGTCGCGCCTCGACCGGCAAGGACTACCCATCCGGAAATGGCAAAGCAAAAATCAAGATCGGCTCTGGCGGGGCGTTGAAGATCATCCTCGTGCAAAGTGGCCCGACTTGGGGCAATCAAGCTGCAAATTGGAACCCCTGCATGTATGACTACGAATGGGTGCCCGGTGTGGCCGTGCCTTCAACGTCCTCGGCAAAGCCAACACTCACCGGAACGCCGCCGGTCAATAAGCCACCCGCCGTTGGAGGCACGTACACCGACCGACAAGCCATGGCGAGCAACGGGAAGATCTACTACGTCACGCTATTTCTCAAGGAATCGAAAACACCGGGCGTGTATTCCGTCTTAGGCCACGCGCGACCGGCAGAAGGCGCGGGCCCCCGCCTCGAAATCACCGGCACTTACCGCTCCTCGACCAAGGAACTCAAAGGCGCAGGCGCGTTTGTCCCCGCTATCAAGGGCAGCACCGTAAAAACCGACGCCACCCTAATGCAGGACGGCACGATTTTCGGTCAAGTCATCGCGAAGTCGGCCAAAGAATCGATCGGCGTTAAGTTCACCGTGAAGAAGGAGTAAGGAAACTACCCCACCGAGCCTTCCAAACTCACGCCGAGCAGCTTCTGCGCCTCGACGGCGAACTCCATCGGAAGCTCGCGGAAAACATCCTTGCAGAACCCGCTCACAATCATGTTCACGGCGTCCTCGGTCGGAATGCCGCGCTGGTTGCAGTAGAAGATTTGGTCTTCCCCGATCTTCGACGTCGAGGCTTCGTGCTCCACTGTCGCCGTCGGATTCTTCACTTCGATATAAGGAAAAGTGTGCGCGCCGCATTGATCGCCCATGAGCATCGAATCGCACTGCGAATAATTCCGCGCACCGTCGGCGCCGGCATTCACCTTCACCAATCCGCGATAAGTATTCTGCCCATTGCCGGCCGAAATACCCTTCGACACAATTGTCGACTTCGTATTTTTCCCAATATGGATCATTTTCGTGCCCGTATCGGCCTGTTGCTTATTCGCCGTCAGAGCAACCGAATAAAATTCGCCAATCGAATGATCTCCCTTCAAAATAACGCTCGGATACTTCCACGTAATCGCGCTGCCGGTCTCCACTTGCGTCCAAGTCACCTTGGCGTTCGAGCCCTTACAAATCGCGCGCTTCGTTACAAAATTGTAAATCCCGCCCTTGCCGTCCTTATCGCCCGGATACCAATTCTGAACCGTGCTGTATTTAATCGTCGCGTCTTTTTCGGCGACCAATTCCACAACCGCCGCGTGCAATTGGTTCTCATCGCGCATCGGAGCCGTGCAGCCCTCGAGGTAACTCACATAAGCCCCCTCGTCCGCGATAATCAGCGTGCGCTCAAATTGACCGGTTTTACTGGCATTTATTCTAAAATAAGTGCTTAATTCCATTGGGCAGCGCACTCCTTTCGGAATGTAAACGAAACTGCCGTCCGTAAATACCGCGCTATTTAATGTCGCGTAATAATTGTCGGAATAAGGCACGACACTTCCCAAATATTCCTTGATTAATTCGGGATGCTCTTTAATTGCCTCAGAAATACTGCAGAAAATAATTCCCTGCCGCGCAAGCTCGGCCTTAAAGGTCGTCGCAACCGAAACCGAGTCGAACACCGCGTCCACCGCCACGCGGTTTTGCCCGCCCTCAGTGGCAACCGGCGCACCCGCCAATGGATCAACTTCCCCCTTCCCCTGCACATTCAGCATAATCTCCTGCTCGGCCAGGGGAATCCCCAGCTTTTCAAACGTCCGCACCAGCTCGGGGTCGGCATCGGCCAGGCTGTCCAAACGGGGCATAAACTTCGGCGCCGAGTAGTAAATGATGTCCTGCAAATCCACCGGCGGATATTGAACATTCGGCCAATGCGGCTCCTTCATGGTCAGCAAATGGCGATAAGCCTTCAGGCGCCATTCGGTCATCCACTCGGGCTCTTCCTTTTTCGCCGAGATCGCCCGCACCACGTCTTCGCTTAGCCCGGGTTCAAACTGATCGGTCTCAAGCTCGGTAACAAAGCCTTCCTTATAGTCGCGGTCGGCCCAGGCTTCAAGGAGGAGATCGTGCTCCGACTTCTCGTCGTCGAGCACCGGCGTGTTCTGTTCTTCGGTCATGTTGTGTTCGCTCAGCGTCCACCTGGCCTCACCAGCATCACGCCTCGCTCTTAGGTTCATTTTACCCCTTGAGATGCCAAATTCCGGCCTGGAAAACTGGAAAGGACCAATGCCTATGGCAATTTGGCATGTGCCGAGCGGAGTTTTCCTTGTGCCTAAACCGCTTTTCCTCATGCCGAACAGCCTTCGGCATGTGCCGAAGACAATTTTCCTTGTGCCGAACGCAATCCGGCATGTACCGAAACTTCCTCGATCGGGCTGGGTGGCCTGGATGACTCCTTGGAACACTGCCCAATGATGGGTGGCACTGGTGAAAGGTCGCGTGAACCTCTCTCCTGCGCCAACTGACCTCGACCTTACACCAGTGACTAAGCACCACATCCTTCCATCTTACAG
>JAEURP010000015.1 GCA_016788585.1 Chthonomonas sp.
AGCGATTGGTACGGCCACGATGCAGAACGGCGACGTGAACAACACGGGTGAAGTAGATGCGGCCGACATCGACCAGGTTATTGCTGACTTCGGTTCGACGAGCGACATCAGCTCTGACACTGACGTTAACGGTGAAGTCGATGCTGCTGACATCGATATCGTCATCGCCAACTTCGGCGGCGTAGACGACATCTAATCGATCTGGCCAAATCATCAGACCCTCCTACGAGTGTAGGGGGGTCTGATGATGTCTCATCCCCGCATCTTTACTGGTCTGCGTCACTTTTGCCAGTCTACGCAAGGACTTTTGTACTATGATATAAGGACTCTTGATCGTGTGTGCGGTCGTGAGCAGTGATTCATCATGATTAATAAAACATTCACCCTGGCGATGGGAGTGATTGGTTGGGCGGGCCTACATTCAGTTGCCGTCGCCCAAACAGTTTCGATTCCAGCCGCCGATTTTGCTGCCTTTATTGGCACCACAACTAACGCTGGTGCTGCGAGTGGTGGCGCAAACACGATCGTTACTGCTTCGGTTGGTTCTGGCTATGTTCTCGGTACCACAGTTGACGTCTTGTCAGCCAATATCACCGACGTGGCTGCCGGCTCGTGGCAAAACGAACCTAGCATTCGGCTCGAGAACGACGCATTTCCTGGACTCAGCACCTACTTCAACTTTATCGATGGCAACTTAACGTACACCAGCTTCGCCATCACTTCGCTCACGACCCGGTCTCTTGGTGCAAGCACAACGTGGGCCTGGGGATCGGCTCCAACACTTACCACTGGATCGGCAATTCCAGCGAGCTCAACTTGGACGATTGAGTGCTACGAGGGTTACGATGATGACAATGCTGGAAATGATTCGCAAGGCACTGGCATTTCCTTCACGTTGCCGGGCACTCCCCCGCCACCACCACTTGCTACGATCAACATCGCAGGACCCGTTAATTTTGGTGGTCCCGTCGGTGACGTGGACAACAGTGTGGTGACAGGCTTAAGCCCACTAGCTGCTGCTGGATATATCGGCACTGGCGTTGTGGTTCAGTCTTGCGACCTGACCTCAGTCATCGCTGGAACGTATGAGAGTGAGGCCAGGATCAGCCTCAAGAACAGCGCGTTTCCTACAAATGCCTACACATTCCAGTTCAGTACCGTTGCCGCAGTATACGGATTGGTCTCGATTGGGCCAAATGTCTCTCGAAACTGGATTACGAATGGCGGCATCGGTGGCATTCTTCCGGCTGGCTCCACGTGGGATGTCGAGTGCTTCGAATCATTTAATGATGGTGCTGGCGTCGATTCAACGGGTAGCAATATCGCGTTTGATATCAAAGCTGGAACGCCTCCACCTCCTCCAGGACCTGGCGACAATCCAGGTGTGGCGATTGATCTCGGTACGGTAACCGCGACAAATCCACTATCGGCAACCGGTATCGGTGTCAATGCAGGCGCGGCGAAGTGGTACAAGTTTACTGTCGCTGATGTTGATGGCAATCTTGGTGATTGGCTGAGCATTTGGACGGCGACTACCACTGCTGATACCGAAATCGGTATGTACGACAGTACAGGAAATCTGATCTCAGATGACGATGATGACAATGCCAACGGCTTGCTCTCGTATATCCTGATCGGACTAGCTCCTGGCGATCCAGGCGGTCCGGGATACGATGGTGTTACCCCTGATCCGTTCCAAACGGCAGCGGGCACATACTACCTAGCTGTGAGTACATTCAATTCAGTCTTCAGTGGTGGCTTCGGCTTCACATCGACTGGAGCAGCGGGCGCAGGTATCGACCTCAACATTACGACTTCGGTCGGCAGTGGTGGCGGCGGACAATTCCTCACCGGCAACTTGCACCTGAACGATACGCTCTTCGCCAGCGGCGAGACGCGGTCGATTAGCTACACGATCACTACTGGGTTGAACACCATTAACGGCACGATCACGGCGAATGCCAGCACGATGCCATTAAATCTCAACCTCGGTTCCGAGTCGGGTACGGCAGTGATTCGCTTCAGTGGTGGTTCATTCCTCACAAAGCAGGTCAGCGTGAATCTCACTGGCTCTTCACAGAACATCGGTACGGTCAACATGAACAATGGTGATGCGGACGATTCGGGTGAAGTTGACGCTGCTGACATCGATAATGTCATTGCCAACTTCGGCCAAGTATGGCCAGGCGGCGTTGGAAATCCATTAGCTGATCTTGACCTTTCGGGTGAAGTTGATGCTGCTGACATCGACAATGTCATCGCCAACTTTGGTAACTTTGACGACTAGTTCGACATAGGCAGAAGCTGATGGCACAGTCCGTCAGCAAAAGAAGCCGGAGGGATTTCCCTTCGGCTTCTTTGCAATAGATCGCGGCTTACAGAATCGAGTCTATGAACTTACGACTCTGTGGATCGAGCTTATCGAGATCAGGAACCTCAAACCGGTTGTGGTCGATATCCACAAACACGAGATGCCTTTCACCCAGCCACTGAGCATTTTCCTGTAGGCTTTGCACAACGAAGTCCCGTTGTCCGCGCTCAGTAATCACAGTCCAATAGGTAGCGCCAAACTCGACTTTCGCGCTCACGATCTTATGAACGGTACTGGTCAAATAGCGGCGATCGAGCTCACGCTGGATCACTTCCTGATTCTGAACGTTCAAGGACGCAACTTTAGGCAGCAACATGACTTCCTCGCCTTTTGAGTTCATCAGGCCAAGTAGCTGACCAGGATGGCTAAGGGGGGCGGCCCAGCGCGGCTCGACTTGAACCACGCTGTACTCGTCGTTTACAGTCATGCGCAAGACATCGCGTGGCTCGTGAAAGAGTCTAATGTTCTCAGGTGTTGGGGTTGTCATTTCGCGGCCTCCGCTTGTCCAAGGTCGAATCCAATAATCTCTTGGATCTCGGATTGAGTCTCTACGAGTTTGTGGAATACACCCTTCTTCTCCATAAGCTCTTCGTGGGTACCGACCTCGACGATCTTGCCGCGATCGAGCACGATGAGTCGATCAGCGTTACGCAGCGTCGAGAGTCGGTGGGCAATGGCAAACGTCGTCCGTCCAGCAACGAGTCGACCAATGGCTTCTTGGATTTGCTTCTCGGTCTCAACGTCGACGCTACTTGTCGCCTCATCAAGAATAAGAATGCGGGGGTCGTGAAGAATCGCCCGGGCAATGCTAACGCGCTGACGCTCGCCACCGCTGAGTTTGGCTCCTCGTTCACCTACCATCTGGTCGTAACCATCTGGCTTCATCATGATGAAGTTGTGCGCATTTGCAGCGCGCGCGGCTTCGACGATTTCTTCCATTGTTGCATCGGACTTTCCGTAGGCGATGTTCTCGGCGACCGTTCCATTGAAAAGGAAGGGCTCCTGCAAAACAATTCCAATTTGCCTTCGTAAGTGCTGGAGCTCGATTTCGCGATAGTCGACTCCATCGATCTTGATCGAACCAGAGTCGGGCTCATAGAATCGGGCAATGAGATTGATTGTGGTGGATTTTCCTGCGCCTGATTTTCCAACGAGGCCAATCATCTCTCCTGGCTTAGCGACAAAGTTGATGTCGCGCAGGACTGGGTTTGACTTGTCGTAACCAAACCGAACATCTTCGAAGGTTACTTCACCCTTAATATCGAGCTTGAGGCCGTTATCGTGAAGATACGCCTCCTTTTCCATATCGATGATCTCAAAGATTCGGTCTGCACCAGCCATGGCGCGACTAAACCAATTGTTAACCGCTGCGAACCACTGGATCGGCCCGTAGATCAACGCAAGATAGGCATGGATGCGATAGAACTCGCCTAACGTTAGCTCTTTACGAACCACCATCGCACCACCAACGAGCCAGCAAATGATCGTTCCCAGAGAGCTAAAGAAGATCATTCCACCAAAGATCGTGAACCAACGAGAGTCGGCCTTGACTCCAGCTTCACGAAGCTCCATATTTCGGCGCGTGAACTTGTCGAACTCGCTGTCTTCCTTGGCAAAGGCCTTAACGACGCGAATTCCGTTCAGGCTCTCATTAAGATGAATGTAGAAACGGGCCCACTTCTGACCAACCTTGTAGAACATCTGCGTCATGGGCTTCCAGAACCGGACTGCAATCGTGATGATCACGGGAATCGGCGCCAGGATGCATAGCGCGAGAAACCAATTGGTCCAGAACAGGAATGCGGCAACGCCAATGAGCATCAAGCCGTTGAGCAAGAAGTAGGGAACTCCTTCCACGAGAAAGCCCCAAACGCGATCTGTGTCAGTCGTAACACGAGACGCGATCGCACCAACTTGCTTCTTGTCGAAGTAAGTGAGCTGCAGAAACTCAATTGCTCGGTAAACCGTCGCGCGCAAATCGGCCGCAATCGAACCTGCAAGTTTTGCTACGATCCTGTCTCGTGTGATATTGATCAGAGAACTCGTCAAAGCAATCGCAACCCAAATCAAAATCAGCTGAAAAAGGAGCGGCAAGTTGGTGTGCTTTTGCAGCACCTCGTCGATGAGTCGACCTTGCAGGATCGGCGGAACGAGGTTCAGAACGGTCGTCAAAAACGCTAAGCTGGCCAGTGCGATCGCCCAATACTTGTAGGGCAGCATGAATCGCGCAATTCGCAGGAGGGTCTTGCCTCGATCGACGCAAGCCGGGCAAACGCCGTCTACTTCAGGCAGTAGCCGCTTACACTTCTCGCAATGCGTCTTTTGAGGCTTGAGGTTTACGAGCAGTTCCTCGCCCTTCGCGAGTTGCTCGATTCCTCTTGCCGCTTCGCTAAAGCGCGCCGCAATCGTATGTGTGTAGCTAATTAAGGCAAGCTTCTCGCCGTTCTTCGTGGTGATCTCAAGCCGACCACCACCGACGACCGGTTCGTTCCGAGCATTGTGAATTTCGGCAATAGGGACGGTAGCGCTGAGAGCGCCATTCATTTCGAGAATGCGAACATTATCGGAGTCAACCTCGAGTACGCGCTGTCCGTAGTCGCCATTCTCTAAGAGGTCGGCGACAAGGCGGATCAGCGCGCCGGTACTGTTCGGTTCGCTTTCTTTTGGTTGCAAAGGTTCGGATTTCATGACAGGCAATAAACAAAGGACGCCTTGTGCAAAAGCATTGCGGCGCAAAGAAAGGGGGAGGAAATCCCGCAACTTGTCGAAGTCTTTGCTCGGCACCGAAAACTAACTCCGCCAAGAGTGTTGTGGCCGCCCGGTGCGCAGCAAAGATGATTTAGGTGTTGAAGTTGGAACTGCAAGAGCATGTTCCGGCGGAGTCAGCAAATCATAAGATCGTCAGATTATCCGAGGATTCCGCAAATTGTCAATAAGGTGGACCTTTGGCCCGGCATGCTGTGGCACCCTCTCGATAGACTTCTGGCTAACTCGCAAAGAACTAAAAAAAAGTCAGAACGAACCTGTCTTCTCTCGGAACAAAGCCAATTCTTCTCATCAGAACTCCAATAACACCCGAGAAGAATTGAATTCCCCTCGGCTTATTGCCAGGTTTTCTCGTTAGGAATAAAGCTTCTCTCGATAACTGATTTGTCTAGTCGTCACCAGCCGAACTCGACTCTCAAGTTCATTTGAACCTAGAAAATCCACCCAGAATTTGCCCAGTTCGGCATATAATGTCGTCATGACTCGCTTGCTCATTGGTTTCGGTTGCCTTGCCTTCGCCACAGGTGCCCAGGCTTCTTTCGACCTCATGTTCATCCAAGAAGCCACTCCAACCAACAGCATCTACCGAGTCCATCGTGTCGATCCCGCCAACGGTGTCTCCCTGGGTTCCTTCCAAATCGGTCCCGAGAGCA
The DNA here is from genome assembly GCA_016788585.1 of Chthonomonas sp. Lineage (GTDB taxonomy): Bacteria > Armatimonadota > Fimbriimonadia > Fimbriimonadales > Fimbriimonadaceae > JAFLBD01. The sequence goes on from JAEURP010000015.1 coordinate 5,791, forward strand.
AAGGCCTCGCCGCAAGTTATGCCCGCCGCGAACTCTATTCCATCGACATCAATGGCAATCTGCGAACGTACGACTACAGCACCGGTGCCCAAAAGTCACTTCGAGCGACTGGCTTTTCTAATGTTGCCGATTTTGTCCTGTCGGCTGACGGCACCAGCCTCCTCATCGCACACAACACCGGCCAAATCAGAACTTTCAACTTGACCACAAACGGTACGGGCACGCTCATCAGCAGCGGCACCGCCCAATTTAGCAAGCTTCATCAAGCCGCGAATGGAGATGTTTACGCCTACGCGGCCAACCTAGGCATGTTGCAACGCTACAACAGTGGCGGATTCACATTGCAATCCCAAGAGGTCAATGGCGGCACAACCGTTGGGCAGATGACCTACCTCGCGAGCGTGCAAGCTCCTTACGGAACGGTTTACTACGGCGCCGGCGCTGGATACGGATTCAATCCAACCTACAACAACAACTTCTATTTTGGCGGCGGCTTTTCAAACGGCGTCTCGGGTCACCAAAGTGTCGTCTCTGCCGTCCGATCGCACACAGGCGCCTATGTGATCGGAATGGATAGCGGCGGCTCCCTCACTCGCGTCACCGAAATCGACAGCGCCAGCTATCACGTCCGAACAAACACCTTCGCCGGTATCAATGGCGGCGTAAAGAGTGTCGCTGTCGTCCTCGCGCCCGAGCCCGGCACCCTAGCCGCGATCGGCCTGGGAATCGCCGCCCTTCTCAAGCGACGGCGCAAATAAGCCCTCAAACCCCGCAAAAAACCCTATACTGGGGTTATGATTACGGCGCTCGCTGCTTTCGTTATCGCCTCCACGGTCGCTCCGTTTGAATTCACGCCGCCGGCACCGGGCACAACAACATTTACGTTCGGCGACAGCGACACGACCCTCAATCGTGTTGACATCAGTTGGAAATGGGACAAGACGGCCACCGCTAAAGTCGATAGTATCCGGTCCTTAAGGTGCGGTAAATGGTGCCAAGGAGAAAAGCACTTTCGGCATCGCGATTGCGACGATTCATGCGATGTCACGTGTAGGAGTTCGCATCGCTTTAACGAAGCCCCGCAGTGGCAAACCGCAAGAAGGGCGGGCGATGGGCTAACACTCGAAAGCGCTCTCGAGAAGTTTGGCTACCACACAAGTTATGCCGATGGCATCGAAAATTCGAGCTATGACCTGACAGGCATCAATCGAGTCTTGAACGATCCAAAGAACGCTGCAACTTGGAACCTCACCTGCTGGAGCAATGACCCATGCACGATTTCAGTTCGAACGGTCGACGAGTACGAATATACGGTCACCGTTGAAGTACGCCTCTATCGCATCAGTCTGATCGGCGAGACGCAATTGCGCACCAACGGCCCGACTGCGCTAATGGAGTCTAAAGTCTATTTGCTTAACCCAGACACGATCTCACAACCGACAAAGATGATCCGCTGCGCATGCGATATCGCTGTTAACCAAGAGCACTCGTCGGTTCCAATGCAAGTCATCCCTCAAACTGCACTAACTATCAAAGAACCAGACGGCGACACCCGCGTCGCAACCGGGCCCGAGATTAAGCAAATGGGATTCCAGGTCGTCGCGAACGACATGAACCACGCGACGTTCACGATGACAGGAACCTGCGCGAACGCCTCCGAAGTCTGTATCCCTGCTGGCTGGGAACTTGACTGCACCGATGGAAGCGCGCAAGACACCCTTTTGGTTCAAGACCTACGATTCCCCGTTCCGCCTCCGCCTCCGCCACCGGTCCTCATGGCCTCACTTTTTCCGACGCTAACGAATAGCGCGCCGCCGGTGAAGCTCGATGCCCTCACCATGTGCCTCGAAATCAGTAAGAAGGAACCCAATTCGAAGCTACGATATCGGCTCGTGCCCCCTAGCGATCAAGCGCGCATCTTAAACGCTAGGTTCGCCGCCGATAGCCGCCGCACGACAATTGCAACCCAGGTGCGAACGTGGATCATCACCGATAATGCCTCCTACGACGCCATTGCCAAACTGCTAGTCCCTGTTCCGTCGCCTGCGATGTACATCCGCGAACTCCACAACGCCAAGAAAATCGGCGCGATCGATCCAATCGATAAGAAAACCGCCGCCATGTACGCCAACGAGTTACTCACGACCCCGGGTCTCGAAGCCGACGTCATGGATGACTTTGTCAAGGTCAAACTGAGTCACGACAAGGAGGCCACCCTCAAGTGGATTGGCACATCAGCAGGGAAGTCATGGGCCGAATGGTTCGATAGCGTGCCACCGGCAACAGTCGCCCCGGCACTGGATCAGTTCATCGGGCGCTTCAGCCACGCGGGCGACGCCGCACTTCTTGCTCTAGCGCAAATGCTGACCTCGAAAGAACTCGCCCCCCACCTCACTGATTGGAAGGGTGATGCGGTTGGCGCCTTTGCCGCCCGCCTGACGCGCCCCTGCGACGCCAAACTCGCCGAAGCACTCGTCCTCGCCTTGGAAAAAACCAAACACCCATCGGCAAGGTTCGCTTACCTCAACGCAGACAAGAGCCTAAATAAGAGCCTCAAAGAGCGAATAGAGAAGATCTAAATCTCTCCCCTCCCAAGCCTGGGAGGGGTAGGGGAGGGTTGATGGCATACCTCGCACTTTTCAACCCTCACCCAGCCTCTCCCGGTCTCGGGAGAGGAGTCTTTGGCTCCCGCTCCATTGGATCATCGACATCATCGAGGGCACATTAAGTCTCCACTCCCAAGCTTGGGAGGGGTAGGGGAGGGTTGATGGCATACGCGGACTTAGCGTTTACTTAATGCCCAGTTCTTTCAGCGGCACCGATAGGGTCACCCCGATGGTCCAGCTCGGCCGGTCCTTCGACCGAAACGGAATCGCGTGCCCATAGCCAGTATTCGCGCCAATCGTAAACCCATCGCCGCGATACAGCGTTGTCCGGATGCCATGCTCACCTTTCCAAGCGCCTAAGAATGCCGTAGATGCCTTGCTATAGAGCGAATAGCGCGCATCGAGTTTGAAGATAAACGTCACACCGAAGGTCCAACCCGTTTTGGTCCAAATGTCGTCGTAGGTTTGCGTATAGCCAAGGTTGCTTCCAACGGACCAGCGCCCAAGACTCGCCCAAGTGTGCGAAAGCCCCGACTCGTGCTGCCAACGATTCACCCAGTTGTATTTGATCTTTGTGTAAACCGAAGCCTGCGAGATCGGATTCACCTTGATCTCTTCCGCCCCCGCCCCCGCGCAAACGCAAGCCAATCCAACCAATGTTAAGAACCGCATCGAAGATAACGACGGCATTGGTCGCCATAACGAATCTTTAACTTGCGACCGGTGTTAACCATGAAGTGCGGCGTGGAAAGAGCGTGAGAACCCTGCACCGAAAGTTGAACACCAGAGTTAAACTAAACCCATGGCTCGGGTCCTCAGCTCCGCCTTGTTTATCGTCGTCGTCTTCCTCGTCCTCGTGGCGGTGAAGCCGAAGCCCGATATCGTCGCCCTCGATTTCACGGCGCTCTCCAATGGATACGCCGGTTTGCTGATCGGCCTCGGTGGGTTCGCGATCACCGTGCTGGCCTTGCTCCTCGGTCTAGAAGCCCTCGACGCCGACCGCAAGGGCGAGCTTCATTCGCCGAAGCACCAAGCTGCCGTGCGCCACGTCGCAATCTCGCTTGCCGTGGCCAGCGTCACCTGCTTTGTGGGCGCGAATATGCTGAGCGAAGTCGGCGCATTCGGCGAATCGGTCGAAAAGAGGCAAGCGCAGGTCCGAACCGAACTCTCCAACCACCTGATCGCCTCGGGCCGAACCCCAACCGAGGTCGCTGCCGCCGAAACGCAGATAGACGCGATGCTGGCCCAACAGCCCGTCCCCGAGCAAAACGTGGCAAGTAAGATCCTCGGCGCCGCTCGCCCCAACCCCGACCGAGTCAATACGATGGACGGCATCTTGCGCTCCTCGATCCGCCGCCACTTCGTACTCGGCAGCGTCGCTGCCTATCTGGCGTCGTTTCTCTTGCTCCAGGCGTTGTCGTTTCTGCTTCTCATCCGGTTTCCAAACCATCACAAAATCGCTGCACTACAGAATGTCGGCGTACTGGGCATCGGCGGCATGGTTTACATCAAGATGATCCACGTCGCCAGCTACGGCATGACGGAGAAAGACTTTGGAGGCAGCCGGCTCTTGATCTTGATTTTGTTGACCGTGAGCGCGCTGGGCTATGGCTTCGCGCTGAAGCGAACCCGCGCCCGCCTCTCCGATGAGTCTTTCTTACGCACGTACACCCCCCTCGCGCCGTACTTCGTGAGCCTGCTGGCGTGCCTCCTGTGCATGATGTCGCTGGCCGGCACTTTCAACAACTTGGGCCCGATCACGGGCGGCGACCGCTTCCTCGCGTTCTTCTTGCCCACCATCTCGACGGGCATGCTGCTGGTAATCCAGCTCTTTCACCCAAAGCCCACCGAAAACCAAACCGCAAAACCCTTATACTAAAACCATGAAGCCGACACTGTTTGCCGCTCTTGCTCTTCTCGCCACAGGCGCCGAGGCGAGTTTCGACCTGATGCTTATCCCGGGCAACGATAACCGAGTCTATCGCTACGATCCGCTGAACAATGTTCAACTCGGTAGCTACGGAACGCAAGGCAGCTCGAACTGCGTCGCTGCCGATACCCGCGGCATCAGCTATACATCGACTGGCACAAACAGCACGCAAGCCATTCGCTACAGCACCGGTGAGCAGGTCAATATGATTCAGGGATCGATCTCGGCCAGAGCGCATGAGCTGATGGGGAACTACGTCTACGTGCTCACCAGCGCTGGCGTATGGAGAACGCACATTCAAACCGGGGCAACAACCCTTGCGAGCTATGGCGGAACCGTGGCCCTGCACTCGATGGCAGGCTATGGCAACAACTTGGTCATTTTAGGCACCAACACTTCGAATCAGATTTCCGCCATCAATTTCGACCTGAGCACCCTCACATTTGGCTCCTCGGTGACCACTACATTCTCGGTCGCGTCCAGCAGTATCCTTGGCAAGGCCGCCGTCGTCGAGAGTCCAACTGCCGGGAATCTCTCGTTGCTCTTCACATACAACAACGGCGCCAATGCGGTGGCAACGCGGATGAACCTGAATGCGTCTGGCCAAGTCACCTCAGCGTCGATCTCATCGCTCACACTGAGCAATTTCGCAGTTAGCGGCATGATGCCCGGATTCATGACCGGCCATGGCGGTGGTGCCTGGCTATTTGGCCGCGATAATGTCGGGGCATCCCATTTCCGCGTTACTCGAATCGACCCTAGCGCGTTCGGAACACCCATGGAAGGTGAAACGGCGACCTTTTCCGCACAAGGCGGCGCATTTCAGGCCGGCGTCTATTACAGCCATGCCGCCACCGTCATCGCCCCCGAACCCGGCACCATGGCTGCGCTTGGCCTCGGTGCCGTGGCGTTGCTTCGTCGTAAGCGAAGGTGAGGGCTTGGCTTCGGGCACCTTGGCTGGATGTTAGCTGGGAATCATCAGCTCACGACTCTCCCCTCCCAAGCCTGTGAGGGCAGGGGAGGGTTGTTGGGATACCTTGTACTTAGCTCGCTACTTGCGCTTACGCCGCCGCATGAGCAACATGCCCAACCCAAGCGGCAAGAACGCCGCCGGTTCCGGCGCGACGACCATGCCAGGATGAAAGAAAGTCGTGGTTGCATACGCTCCGCCCGGGGCCGTCATCGTCAAGACCGACGAATTCAGCAAGCCGCCGGCCGCCGTGATATCGAAGCGCCCGATGCGAGCCATCGTGCCAAAGGTGTTATCTTGGCCGTAGACCCACCAGCCGCCGTGCCCAGCCAAAACCGCCGGCATTGAAGTTGCGGAACTGTAGTTTGTGATCACCAGATTCGACACCGAGCTAGATGCCACCCCGGAGTTGAAATTCGAACGGGCTAGAGTCATGGCGTTCGACGTGGAAATGTAACTGTACATGAACATCGGCGCCGTGAGCGGATTGGCTGGATTAAACGAAAAGGCAGCTTTACCAACATTGGTGCCGGCGAGGACCGAAACAGTAGAAGTGACAACGCTTGAGGTCGCCATGGAGGTGATGTCGGTTACCTGATAAGCCACTACATTGCTCGTGTTGACCCCAACTGCAACTGCATAATTGCCAAACAGGGCCAGGCTCGACCACGTGACTGATGAAGAGAGCGTCGTTGACGTACTGAGCCCGCCGACAACATCCGTTTTCCTCAGGGTCGTCGAGGATAGGGAAATCAGGCTGTCGTTGACGACGTCTATGCTTCGACTATTGGCAAGAATGGAACCCGAGCCGAGCCCTTGACCCGTGCTGTAGCTCTGAATGTTTGCCGATGACCCAGAGGCCCCAAAGCTTCTGCCCTTGCTGGTCGCCACCAAGAACGCCGGCGCGGATAGGTAACTGCCGAGCGAAATAT
>JAEURP010000021.1 GCA_016788585.1 Chthonomonas sp.
GAACTTTGCTCCAATCGTAACGGTCGGCCACGATGGCAACGATGTTCCGGTTAACGTCACTCTGATTTCGGGTGATATCGATGGCTCTGGTGAAATCGATGCTGCCGATATCGATGCCGCCATCGCTGAATTTGGTTCCACTGCAAGCACTCCCGCTGACTGTGATGGAACTGGTGAAGTCGACGCTGCCGATATCGACCTTGTGATCTCCAACTTTGGAGCCACAGGCGACGTCTAAGTCGCGACTCTATCGCCCAGCCAAGAATGGCTGGGCGACTTCTCATACTAGTACAAGCAATCATGAATCGCAACCTTCTCTTCTTGAGCGCGCTCGCGGGCGCGATCTCCATGGCAGGCTCCGCATCCGCACAAAATTCGTGGAACTTCGCCAATGGGCACGTTTCAATCCAATTCGACAGAGCCGCTCTTAGCAGAAGCGGCATTTCCGTTTCTGATCTCCGGCGGTCGGATGCCCTGGCCGCCCTGCGGTTGCCCGGAAATTCTTGGTCGATCGACTCTCGAATGTCAACGCTAACTCTGGATGCCGATGGTCGGTCGAATGTCAACATTGGTGTCGGAGAATTAGTTGTTAATGGTGGCTTTACACTTTCAAGCAATGGCGACTCCGTCAACTTTCAGGATTTCGGCCTGCAGTTGAAAAAGGAGAGCGGCCCGGCTGACCTGAACGTGGTCGGCTACCACTATCCGCCATACGAGGCGGTGCCGTTAGAGGCTGGCGCGCCGGTTGCTCGGTACGATCAAGGTCTCGGACATTTGGATTTGATTGGCTATGAGCTTCGAGTGTCGCATGCCCTAGCAAACATTTGGGGTCGGCCCCAACTCGCTGGAACACGGATCGGTACGCTGACCGTCACCGGCGACCTGAAGCTTGCACCGCGACCCACGGTGTCGGCGACCCCGCGCGGTGGTCCTGAACTGGACATCGCGATGTGCCAACTCTATGGCTTCACGGCTGTGCCAGGCGGCTCTGAAACGATTAATGGCATCGTTTACAATTCCTATGCAGCGAGTACAGACTCCGTGAACTTCGGTGCGCACCCGGTAACCTGGCTCTCAACAAGCCAAGCGGCGAATGTCAATCACATGCATCCGACGATTGGTCTAAACGTTTTTCGAAAGCTCTCAACGGGCGAGTTGGAGCAGATTGGAGAAGGTGATCTTAAGCATGCCTTTACCGCTCTTCAAAATCCAACTTGTAGCACCGGTTGCCAAAGTCTAAGTGGTACAGCCCTTGGGGTAGGGTGTTCTGACCCTTACTGGAATTCACTTAACTACTCGCAGCCATCTCTGGGCCCCAAGATCGAAGTGAATCCTTACACGGGTATTTGGAACAAGGCCGGCTCGAGTTTTCCTAGGGCAGGAAACTATCCCTACACTCCAACCGAGTTTAGGATGAAAGTGGCAAATCAAGATATTCTTCCCGCTGGGCAGGCTACTTACTGGATGGAAGGCTACTACATGGCTGGATTTGCGAACAATGGCAACTATGTCACTTCAAACCCAGCTCAGATTACCGAAACCGTTGATACGAACAAGTACAACAACTTTGGGTGGCGGCAAGTTAACATCACCGTTTCATCGACAGGTGTCGCTAGTGGCACCACTCTTGGATCCTTCTCAACCGACAATAACGAATCGACAAATCCGAACAGGCGGCCTTATATCACCCAGTGGGGAGACGCCCGATGGACAATGGAGCCCAACAAGGTTGGCGAAGTCATCACGGCTGTGCGGGTCACAAACGTGGGTAGTGGCTGGTACAAATATGACTACGCCGTCTACAACATGGACCTAGACCGCCAAGTGAAGTCGTTCCACGTCTCTGTTAGCGATAGTCTGAGCGTCCGAAACATCTCCTTCCGCGATATCGACAAGAATGCGGCGAACGAGTGGACGATGACTCGGGCCAATGGCGACATTAGTTGGGAAATGCAGGCAGGTGTGCCAAACCCGCTCATCTACGCGCGCATGTACAACTTCCGGTTTGAGGCTCAGAGCGCAGCCGTTCCAGGTTGGGCATCTGCAACAATGGTGAAGGCAGGAGACTTCCCAGAACTAAACCGCGCTGTTTCCGGACCGCCTCCATCAACGCAACCGGTCACCGGAACAGTGACGATTCCAGGTTGGGTTGGAAATATCCAGGCACAGGTTAACTTGCGATTGACGCCAATCGACAGCGGCAGCCTTACGAACATCAATGGTGTGACAGTTGCCCACCCTTCGGGTGCAATCTCGGCCCAAACCGCAGTTCGCGGTCGTTATTTGGTGTCAGTCGGTGGTGCGCCGTTCCTTCGAAAGAACTTCGCTCCAATTGTCACCGTCGGACACGATGGCAATGACATCCCGGTCAACGTCACACTGATCTCAGGAGATGTGGATGGTTCGGGCGAAATCGATGCGGCTGATATTGATATGGTTATTAGTCAGTTCGGTTCAACCTCCAGCACTCCTTGCGATGCCGATGGGTCGGCAGAAGTCGATGCAGCTGATATCGATCTCCTCATTGCGAACTTCGGCCAGACCGGCGACATCTAAACGTCAACTCGCCAATCAGTGGGCCAGAGCATTCGTGCTTTGGCCCATTTGATTAATCACTGGTCACTCGCGTGAACTTGACCTCAGCAACCGCCCAAGCATGAGAGTCGTACAGTTGAAAGACGCCGCCAAGACCACGAGCAAGACTCGTCACAATTTGAAGCCCAAGATTGCTGGAGGTGGCGACATCGAACCCCCCAGGCAATGAGTTTCCATTGTTGGCAACCCACAGCGACACCTTATCATCAACGGCTTCAAAAGTAATGTGTACTTCGCCTTCCTCCTTGCCGGCAAACCCGTGTTCAATGGCGTTTTGGAGGAGTTCGTTAAGCATTAGGGCAACCTGAGTCGCCTGTGTCATGGAGAGGCGAACGTGATCCCCTCGCACGTCAAAGTGGATCGCCTTCTGAGGCGACATATAGGACTGCTGCATGTGCGTCACCAAGTTCTCGGCAATACTCTTCAGATCAACGCGGTCGAGGTCTTCGCGGCTTAATAGGTCGTGCACCGCCGAGATCGCCAAAATTCGATGAATGGAGTCGTTGATAGCCTCATCGATCGAGTTGTAATGGTGATGCGTTAGTTGCAACCGCAGCAAAGAGACAACCTGCTGCAAGTTGTTTTTGACGCGATGATGCATCTCTTGCATCAACGTACTTCGCACCTGGAGCTTCGCTCGCTCAATCGAAAACGCCGCCTGTTGGGCAATGGTTTCCAGTGCACTGATCTCCACCTGGCTGAAATCGTGCGGCTCCTCGGTGTAGCAAGTCAAAACACCGATTGCCTGATCCTCGATGTTCAACGGAACGCAAATCATGCTACTCAGGCCCTGCTGAGCCGCCAGTTCATGCCCGATGTACTCGTCTTCGGTCAGGACGTCTGGCACGACAATTGGCCGCCTCTCGACGACCGCTCGGCCGGCTATCGATTCACCAACTCGAATACTGCGCTTTCGCTGGTATTCGCTTGACTTAGCCTGCGTAGCGCGCAAAACCAGCTCTTCGCTCGATTCATCTAGCAAACGCACCGTGCAGACCTTGTATCCAAATTGCTCAGCCGTCACGTTCACCAAGAGCTGAATGATTTCTTCGACATAGGGGCTGGTGGCGATGGATTGGGTCACCTCACTTAGGGCGCCGAGCCGGTCAGCGTGCCCCCCGACTTCGAATGCTCGGCGCCAACCCATTAGCGCCGCCGCGATTTCGTTGCCGATGGCTTCAGTCTTCTCGTCCGGAGCCGATTGTCGATAACGAACAACTAGCACTCCTAGGTCCGAAAGCGGGACAAAGACCTCATGCGCAAAGTCTTCGCGCTCAGTCCCGGGAAACTTGATCTCCTCTGGATGCGATTCCCCGGCCTTGCGGTCTATCATCTTTCGGGACTCCATCACGGTTCCGGTCACGCCTCTTTTTGCGTCAAACCGAACTCGGCCAACAAACTCAGGCGTCGCCGTGCTCGCCCGCAAAACGACCTCATCGGTCGCTGTCTTGAGCAAGATGTCGACCATGTCCGCACCAAGTTCTTTCAGCGCAAGGTGGGCCATTTCCCCAAGCAGTTGTTCTTCGCTGGATGCTTGGCTAAGAAGGGTGAGAATATCGGTCAGTCTCAGCCTCCAAAAGGACCGATTGCGGTCACGCTGACCTTTCCATCGGCAAAGACACTTGCAGCCATATCACGAACCTGTGTCTCCGTGACAGCATTGATTTTCTGCAGAGTTTCATCGATTGGAATATCCCGACCGTGGACTAGTTCGTTCTTTGTCATCCGCATCATCTGGCTGTTCATGCTCTCAAGACTTAGCACGATGTTTCCCGCCATTTGCCGCTTGACCTTCTCCAACTCGCCCTCGCGAAGCCCCTCTAGAATTACCTTGGTCCATTCGGCACGGATAACGTCTTGAACCTGTTCCCACGTTTGCGGGCCAGTGCCGCCATAAATGGTGAACATGCCCGCGGCGCTGTAGCTCAGGTTGTAGCTACTAACGGAATAGGCTAGCCCTCGACGTTCACGAATCTCTTGAAAGAGTCGAGAGCTCATTCCACCACCCAAAACTGCATCGAGCACTGCCATCGTGTAGATATCTGGTGAATAAACGCTCACACTGTCGCCGCCGATGCAGAAGTGCACTTGCTCGACCTCTCGCGTCAGTTCCTTGCGGTCGACCGTGACTTGCGGCGCCTCGAGGGTCGGGTTATCTTCTCCCGATTCAAGATCACTAAGTTTCTCTGAGGCCAACTCAAAGAAACTTTTCGGGTCTAGATTGCCAGCACAGGAGATAATCACGTTGCCGCCCAAGTAACGCCGATGGATATATGCCTTTAGATCCCCAGATTGAAAGCTGCTGACGCTCTCTTTGGTACCGATGATCGGCCGTCCTAGCGGATGGTTTCCCCAGCGTCGCTCGATGTGTAAATCATGAACGTGGCCCTCGTGGTCGTCTTCTCCACGTTTGATTTCTTCCAAAATAACGCCCTTCTCACGACCAAGTTCCTCGCTATCGAGCAGGCTATTCAAAAGCATATCGGATAGGACATCGACCGCCACGGGAGCATCATCGCTCAGCACTCGGCAGTAATAGGTGGTTTGCTCCTTATCGGTGAAGGCGTTAAGCATGCCGCCGCGCCCTTCGATTTCTTCGGCAATCTGTTTTGCATTCCGGCTCTTGGTGCCCTTGAACAGCATGTGCTCGATGAAATGCGTAATCCCGCCCTCGTTGTCGCGCTCATGTCGGCTACCCGCCCGACAGGTGATCCCAATAGCGGCACTGCGAACATTGTTGTTTGGTGCGACCAGAATCCGGACGCCATTCTTGAGAGTGAACTTGTGGATGCTCATGGATTAACCTTGATTGTGGATGCAATGGGCCCGTCTTCGCCGTCCCATCTGGTGTCCGTATGGTCATCGGCATTCCAAAAGAGAGCGATGCAGGCGAGCGGCGCGTAGCGCTGTCGCCCGATGGCGCAAAAGAACTGGTGGGCAAGGGGCTCGAGGTCCTTATCGAGCACGGGGCCGGTCAAGCATCTACGTTTCCGGATGCTGCCTATGAAGCGGCTGGAGCCAAGGTTTCTAACGCAGTGTGGTCGGCCGATATCGTTCTTAAGGTCCTGCCCCCAAACACCGATGAACTGAAAGGGCTGAAGTCAGGAGCGACCACAGTCTCATTTTTGGCGCCGACCCAGAATCCCGAAATCGTCCGAGGGCTAGCTGCACAAAACGTCGATGGCTTCGCCATGGATCTCATGCCTAGAATCTCTCGAGCGCAAGTGATGGATGTACTCAGCTCGATGAGCACGATCGCCGGCTACAAAGCAGCGTTACTTTGCGCAAGCGAACTCCCTCGGTTCTTTCCGATGCTCATGACCGCAGCGGGAACTCTTGCGCCAGCGCGCGTGCTGGTCATTGGTGCGGGCGTCGCCGGACTACAAGCGATCGCTACCTGCCGTCGCCTAGGGGCGCTGGTCGAGGCGTTCGATGTTCGACCTGCAGTAAAGGAGCAAATTGAGAGCCTCGGTGCCAAGTTCATTGGCCTGAGTTTGCTCACCGAGGAGGCCGAGGATGCCGGGGGTTATGCAAAAGAAGTCAGTGGCGATACCCATGCCCGAGAACTCGAACTCATCGCCAGTCGCTTGCCTCAAGTCGATGGCGTCATAACAACCGCTCTCATTCCCGGCAAACGAGCTCCAATCCTCATTTCTGAAGAAATGGTGAAGACGATGAAGCCGGGCTCGGTTATCGTAGACCTAGCGGCACCTAATGGTGGTAATTGCGAATGCACCGTTACAGGCGAGACTACGGCCCGGCATGGCGTGACAATTGTAGGTCGTACCGATCTGCTCGCTGGAATGGCCGCTGATGCCAGCCGTATGCTGAGCAAGAACATCGTGAGTTTCCTGAATCTAATCGTGCAGGAAGGCACAGTAAACTTGGACTTAGAAGACGAGATCATTCGTGGCACTCTGGTCACTCACGGAGGCAAGATCGTTCACGAGGTGACTCGACTTGCACTACAAGGGGGCCATCCATGACGCTGATCGCGGTCATCACAATTTTCGTCCTTGCCGTCTTTGTGGGCCTCGAAGTTATTGCCAAGGTTCCTCAAACCCTCCACACGCCTCTGATGTCGGCGACAAATGCCATTCATGGTGTGATCCTGGTGGGTGGTGTTATCGTCCTTCTGCGCGCTGACGACACTGTTGGCTTGGCCATCGGATTCTTGGCCGTCCTCTTTGGGGTTCTCAATGTCGTTGGTGGATTCGTGGTCACCGATCGCATGCTGGAGATGTTTAAGCGCAAGCCAAGGAGCGACAAATGAGCGATTGGATCAACGTTGCGTATCTGGTTACGGCGGTCACGTTCATGCTGGCTCTGAAGCTCATGAATGGGCCGAAGACGGCCCGCCACGGCAACCTTCTCGCGGCGGCTGGAATGGGTTTGGCGCTAATCGCGACTCTGTTCCTGAAGGACGGCGATCACTCGATTCTCCACAATGCCGTCGGCGAACTCAAGAGTACGAACCTCCTGCTGCTTGGTGTGGCTAGCGTGCTCGGAACAATCGCTGGCGCTTGGTCGGCGCGCCGGGTGCAGATGACCGCGATGCCGCAGATGGTTGCTCTCTTTAATGGGCTTGGCGGCGGGGCAGTCGCTCTCGTTGCAGTGGCCGAGTATCCCAAGCTGTTTACGCATACTGAAGCGGAGGCGATGCCGCTGGGAATCCGTCTCGCGACTACCGTTCTCAGTCTCCTCATCGGTGGCATCAGCTTCACAGGCAGCATGATCGCCTATGGCAAGCTTCAAGAGCTTCTCAGCGGTCGCCCTATTACTTGGACTGGGCAGAAGCTCATTAATCTTGGCTACCTCATTGGTGCGCTTGTCCTCATCTTCGTCTTGCAAACTAATGGCCGAATGGATCCCCCATTCTATGGCTTGTTGGCACTTGCTCTCGTGCTGGGAGTCACACTGGTTTTGCCCATTGGGGGGGCGGACATGCCAGTTGTCATTTCGCTTCTCAATTCGTTCACCGGTTGCGCAGCAGGCCTTGCCGGGTTTGTGCTCGGCAATACTGCTCTGTTGATCGGCGGCGGACTTGTCGGCGCTAGCGGCCTCATCCTCACGCTCGATATGTGCAAGGCCATGAACCGCCCTCTCAGCAATGTCATTTTCGGGGCTTTTGGATCAAATGCTGCCATACAAGCGAGTGGATCGAGCGCGCAGGGAACGGTTCGTAGCACTAGCCCGGAAGATGCGGCGATCATTTTTGGAAGCGCCAATAGCGTGATCATTGTTCCAGGCTACGGCATGGCAGTCGCCCAAGCTCAGCATGTAGTGAAGGAACTTGCATCCAAGCTACAGGCGCAGGGCGTCGACGTGAAATATGCTGTTCACCCGGTGGCAGGGCGAATGCCCGGTCACATGAATGTTCTGCTCGCCGAAGCCGATGTGCCGTATGAGCAGCTTTTTGATCTCGACGAGATCAACAGCGCCTTTCCGGAAACCGATGTGGCGTTGGTGATTGGCGCAAACGACGTGGTGAATCCAGCTGCTCGTAGCGATAAATCGAGTCCGATCTATGGAATGCCGATTCTCGATGTGGATAAGGCACGAACGATTATCGTTTGCAAGCGCGGCATGGCACCCGGGTTCGCCGGTATTGAGAACGAACTGTTTCTCCGCCCAAATTGCTTGATGCTTTTTGGCAACGCTAAGACGAGCATCGCAAAGCTTGCAGCAGTGTTAGAATAAGCCTCCGAACCGTCAACCTTCTAAGAATGGGTTGGGGCGTGACTTCTGCTTTTCTTCCCAAATGCGCTCCTGCTCCTCATACAGGGCGGGGTCGAGGTCTGCCTTTCCATACATGCACGTGTCGAGCCCCATTCTTACAGCCCATCCCGCATCACCATAGCTATAGTGCCACCACTCATCGCGGCAGTTTGAGAACCCTGCCATCAGCATCGCTTCCACCATCATTCGGCGGTTGTGGACAGCTTCGTCAGAAAGTCCAAGCGAGTAGGTTGGGGCGGAGGTGAACCGAGTGAATGGAGACCAGACATCGGCTTGCTCTCCATCGGGCTTCATTAGGAAAACATCAACGGCGGCGCCGGTGCAGTGGCCAGGCGGGGCGGCTTGGTCAATTGGCGCGACCCAGCGGTTCACCTTGCGCTTGAGCTGCGCATAGGGAAGATCGGGCCAGACTTCGAGCGCGCAGCGCGTCATCCATTCGTAGATCCGTACTTGGCGATCAAATGGACGCCAGGCATCAATGACTGCGTATTTGTAGCCTGCGGGAAGGGTTTGGGCAGCTTCTTCCAGCATCTCGGCGACGCGCTTGCGAAGGTATGGAATCACCTGCGGCCGATGGATGATGACGCTCGGCGCGACCTCAAGCAAGGACACAAGCGGCTCGCCATTGTCTTCCTCGCGGATGAGGTTGAGCAAGCGGACAGGCTCGGGCCGACCTTGTGAGCGATCCCATGGAGCAGATTTTCGCTTAGACACCGAGCAAGAAGAATAGCAGGATGCCGAGCGGAACGAGCGCCTTGGCATCATTACGGCGTGGTTGGGGCACATCGATCCGGTCGCCCGCCTGAAGATTGATATCGCCTTGGAAGCCATCGAGAACACGTTTGAGGTCGATAGTGCGCTTGTCGAGCTTATTGCCATTTTGGCGAGTGAGCGTGACCTTGCCTGCTTTCACGTTGTCCGCAAGACCTCCTGCCATCTGAATGGCGCGGCTAAGGGTTGTACCTTCAACGAAGCCAAACGACCCCGGCGCCTTGACGCCACCCATGACGACGATCACTTTGTCCTTGGCAATTGCTTCGATGACAACGCGATCCCCCGCGCTGATCACAATGCCTGAATCGCTGCGAAGGCTGATGACGATTTCCGCTTGACCGGCTCGAGTGAGTTTCACACGGTCCGGATTGGCATTGGGCAAGACCCCCCCGGAGGCATCGATGGCCTGAGCTAGGGTAAGTCCACTCTTGATGTCGATCGCACCGGGCCGAGCGACAGCACCGAGAATGAATGCCTTGGTTTCGCGCGAAACAAGCGGAAAGAAAACGAAGTCGCCTGGCTGTACTAGCGGATTGAAGATGTTATTGCCCGGCTGAACCTTTGTGTAGTTAATGATCGAAATCTTTCCAAGACGGCTTTCAATGCGAATGCGCTCTAGGTCAGCCGATTCTTGCGGCTTCGCTTGCTGTACGATGTCGGAAACTCGCAGACCGTCGCGCCAAGGAAGTTCGCCGGCATTCTTCACCGCGCCGCTAAAGCGAATGGTGAGCTTTTCGCTGGTGAGAAGCGTGACCGTTACGGTCGCTCGGCGCAAAATTCGCTGGCGAACGAGTTCTTCTTCGATGCGGTCCGCCGCCTCATCTTCCGTGCAACCGACGACTTTGATGGCGCCGATGAAGCTCATCAAGATATAGCCGTCTTTGGTAATGATGTAGTCGCGATTAAGCGCTGGCTCTTCCTCGCAAACCACTTTCACTTTATCATTCGCTCGAATCGCTTTATCGGGCGGCGCGGCAAAGCCCAGTGTCAGCAACATGAGCAGGCACAAAAACATCCGTGTTAGAAAAGCCATTACTGAGAGATGACGTTTTGGAGCGGGCTAGCGGTTCCATTGCACTGCCGCTCAACTGCGCATCCCCGACCTACACGACTTTGATCGACAAGATTCCCAACCCCTCGTGCGCGACCTGAACCGAGTCGCCGGGCTTGAGCTTGTGGCTCGGTACTTCGATCGGGGGGGCGGCGAGGACATCGGCGGTGGTCGCTCGATTGGTGCGCGACGCTCGCTCGATCATGGCCGGGAAGTCGGGTGGCGCAAGTTGAGCAGCAAAGAGCTCGTCGCCGTTGATCTTCATCGCAAGTGGCTTGGCCAGCAAGGCTTCGGCAGGGCCCTCCGGAATCGTGAGGAATGGACCAAGCGCGAAGGGAAAGTCGGTCTCGGAGCCTGTTACTAATGCAATTAAGAGGGAATAGCCCAAGATGAACGCATCCGCTTCTTCGGACGTGATTTGCTCACCGTCATCCTTTAGGATCGCGACGATGCGCACATCCGCGAAGCAATCAAGACCAGGAGCGTCGACCTCCATCAGCGGGCCGCCAAACACCGCGCTATTGCGATAGGTGTAACTTAGATCCTTGTTGAAAACACGGAGGGAAGGGATGGACTGCATCGGTGCGAGCAAGCCGACCTTGCCTGGGTCGTAAACGCCGACAGGGCGCTCGCCGTCGGTCTCAAAGAACCGGCCGTCGTGGAACAGGCCCGATCGAACACCTTCGGGTTCTTCTCGAAGTACAAAGCGGCAGAGTTGCATCAGCCGTGCCAGATAACCTTATCTTCAAGCGGGCCACGCTCGCCGGAGAGCCACTCCGTACTTGGCCAGCCGCACATGAAGAAGCCTAGCAGCCGGCTCGGTGCACTTAGGCCCAACGCTTCGGCAACCGCAGGATGCACCGATGCGCCCTTGGAGTGCCACATTCCAGCCAGACCTTGAGCCTGCGCCATGAGGTGAAGATTCTGAACGGCGCACGACACAGCCATGACCTCGGCCTCCTCGCCCATGAGGAGCGAGCCGTCCTCGTTAAGCTTGGGGGTCATGCCAAGGCTGATCCAAACGGGTGCAGAAAAAGCCCGTTTCATTGACCCTTCGGCGACGCCTTCCTTATCTGGTTCGGTTAAAGCAAAGATCTCGCCGAGCTTTTTGCGACCCTCGCCCATGAAAACTTGAAAGCGCCAAGGCTCGGTGTCTTCGTGGCTTGGGCCCCAATTCGCGGCCTCCAGCATCATTTCGATGACTTCGCGGTCCACTGGATCGGGCGCGTACCGGGAATGGCCCATACTGCGCCGATCCTTAATGAGTTGAAGAACGGCTTCGGGTGTCACTTGGCAGACTCGAGGTCTTCGGTGCGGACCAGCAAAACATAGTTAGCCGGAAACTCGACTTCTTCCTTCGTGAGGAGATTGCGGGCTTCCTCGGAGACCTGCGATACAAATCGCTCTCGCATTCGCCGAGTCGCCTCTGCATGAACCGACAGGGCAGGATCAACCATATGCTCCGGGTCGACCTTTACGGCCACCTCATCTTTGCTGTAAATGCTCTCGATGACCCCGACCAAGCCCCTCATATGATCGAAATACCGATTTGATTTTCGATCATCAACTGTGACCTCTCGTGAGACCACTCGAACCCGATCGCCTACCTTTAGCGCCATGCCGACATTTTACCAGCCTGCCATACTGGAGGCTGGCATGTTCAAGAAGCTCATGCAGTCGTTCGACCGGATGCTTGGCCGGGGCGTCATTGACGAAGATTTGTATGACGAGCTTGAAGAAGCGTTGCTGGAAGCTGACACAAATGTGCATGTTGTCGGCGAAATTTTGTCCGAATTGCGAGATAGCGTACGCGAGAACAAGATCACAGACCCGTCGGCGATGCGCGAAGAGCTGAAGCAGGCGATTGTCAGAAGATTCGCACAAGACGGCTCTCACCAACTTCGCATGTCCGCTCAAGCCCCAACGGTTTATCTTTTTGTCGGCGTCAATGGGGTTGGCAAAACAACCACGATCGCAAAGCTTGGGCAGCAGCTGACTCGCTATGGCAAGAAAGTGATGTTTGCGGCTGGCGATACTTTTCGGGCCGCTGCCATTGAGCAGTTAGAAACCTGGGCAGGACGGACCGGGGCTGATATCGTTCGTGGTCAGCCCGGCTCCGATAGCGCGGCGGTACTCTTCGACGCGATCTCGGCCGCCAAGGCCCGAGGCTACGACTTCGTTCTCGCAGACACGGCAGGTCGACAACATTCAAAGGAGAACCTAATGCAGGAGTTAGGGAAATTGTCCCGTGTGATCGAAAAGGCGCTTGGACGACCTGCTGACGAGACTCTTCTTGTGCTCGATGCTCATACCGGGCAAAACGCCATGAGCCAGGCAGAGCAATTTACATCGGTTGCGGGAGTTACGGGACTTGTTCTCACAAAGCTCGATGGGACTTCGCGAGGCGGTGCCCTCATTGGAGTGTATGATCGCTTCAAAGTGCCCATCAAACTCGTCGGATTTGGTGAGAAAGCCGACGACCTAAGCAACTTCGATCCCAACGAGTTTGCCAAGAGAATGTTCGAATGAAGAAGACCCTCCTTTTGCCTCTACTGTTATTCATTTTTGGGTGCAACGACCGCCCAAGGGAGCCCTTAGCTAAGGCAGAGTTTAAGCTCCCAGAGATTAAGGAACTGCCAAAAGTCGAAGGCGATGGAGCCGATACCTTGATCGCCGTGTTGAAAAAATACGGCTCGATGAAATCGTATCAGAGCACGATCAGCTGGCAATTTGTCGGGGTCGGCTACAACGGCAAGGACCAAAAGGCCGAGAGCGAAAGGATGTTCTTTTATGCCTCGCCCAACAAGCACCATGTCTTGGCAATGACAGGATCCATGAAGTTCTCTTCGACATCTGATGGCACGAAGCAACTGGAGCATGCTGGTTCGACCGGAAAGATCACGAAGCCAGCGGGGAAAATTTGGCTTGCCGAGGGAGAGAACATTCGGGATCCTCAAATTGCCGGTTCCTTCTTGTTCCAGCTCTTTCGCGGGCCATCTGGGCTTCACGAGATTGTCGAGCAAGGATCGAAGGTGACGGTAGTTCCGTCGAACAAGCCCGAAGTAGAAGTCATTCAGTTCAAGGCAAAGGGGCGATACGGGACGACGGAGTTGACAATCAACAAAACGACGAAACTCGTTCAGCTTATTCGGTCGCAGTTTGAGCCCCTGGTAGAGCAAACCAAGGAGTTGAAGCTGGAGGACCAGTTGAAGTCGGTTTCCGTTACTGAGAAGATCGAGAACACCAGAATCGACGCTCCGATTGCAGATTCCACTTTCAATACAACCCCTCCACGGGGAATCGTCGTGAAAGACCTGACAAAGGAGGCTTCCGATGAACTTGGAGTCTTGAGCGAGGGAATGAAGGCTCCTGACTTCCAACTCAAGAGTCTGGAGGGCAATGGGGTTAGTTTGGCCTCCCTTCGCGGTCAGGTCGTGCTCCTGGATTTCTGGGCCACTTGGTGTTTGCCCTGCCGTGAAGCCCTACCCAAGACCATCGCCCTTCACGAAAAATACGGCGGTAAGGGACTTGCGGTTTGGTCGATCCCCGAAGAAGATGGTGACCTCGTCAAGATCTTCTTGAAAGAACAAGGGTTTGATGGCCTACCCGTCTTGATCGATCCCGGCAAGAAGACGCATGCGAAGTTCAAAGTCGCGGCATTGCCCACTTACGTGGTAATCGACCGCCAAGGCGTAATCACAAGAGTGTTCGTCGGGGCGCCCGAAATCCAGGACCTTCTGGGTTCATTGCGGGAAGCCGGTCTGCCCATCTGAGGGAACGCCTCTCGGGCAATTCTTGTAATACATCTTTAAGGATGAAAAAGGTCTTGCTTGTTTTGGTCGCCGCCGTGGTTGGCGGAGTGATGGCACTGCAATTGGATCGTGTGCTGCGGCCGCAACAGAGCACCGTAAGGGTGATCGATCGTACTCCCGTTACTATGGCGAGCACGCTTGAGACGCCAAAGGACTTCACGGAAGCGGCCAAGAGGATTCTTCCTAGTGTTGTCAGCATCGATACGGTATCGACCGTAATGGACTTTTTTGGCCCTACAGAGCGAGGCGGGAAGGGAAGCGGAATCATTTACTCTGCGGAGGGCGTGATCATTACCAATGCGCACGTTGTTGGCGATGCGACGACGATCACCGTCCACCTCGCCGATGGTAGAAGCTTGCCAGCAATCGTGAAGGGAAAGGATCCGATTTCTGATCTCGCCGTTCTGAAGGTAGAAGGCGACAAACTGCAGCCTGCGTTCCTGGGAACCAGTAAGAGCCTTAAGGTGGGTCAATGGGTGATTGCCGTCGGCAACCCACTCGGTCAGGACCATACGTTGAGCGTGGGTGTCGTGAGCAGCCTCGGGCGCGACTTACCGACAAATCGTGAGGGCGTCTTGTTGAATGCGATTCAGACCGATGCAGCGATTAACCCAGGCAATAGCGGGGGCGCGCTTACCGACGCGCAAGGGGCTGTCGTCGGAATCAACAGCGCAATTCTTAGTCAAGATGGCGGTTCAATTGGCATTGGCTTTGCAATTCCGATCGATCGAGCCCTACCGATCATCGAGGATCTCATCAAGAATGGTCGTGCTAGCTATGGCGTGTTGGGTGTCGATATTCTTGGGCAGCCAGGTGCTCTCAAGTTCCCCGGGTTCAGGCAGCGATTTGTAAATCAATATGGCGCCGAGCCGCCGCAAGATGGCGAAGTGGTTCGAGAAATCGCGCCGGGCTCCCCAGCTGACAAGGTCGGCATGCAGCAGTTCGACATCATCACGAAACTAGATGACGTCGAACTCAAAGAGCGGTTCGATTACGTGAAGTTCATGGCGGAGCGTCGCCCTGGGGAAAAAGTCCGAGTGACCTTCTGGTCGCGGGGCAAAATACAGTCTAAAGAACTAACCCTTGTTGACATCAACGAGATTTAGTAATTCGCTAACAAAAAAGCCAAACCTAAAGACTTCGGCTCATCGTCCCGAACGTTGGAATGGCGGCCATTGAACCCCAAGACTTCATGTCCATTTTTACAGACGGCATCCCGCAGTTCCTTGATATCCTTCCGCCCGTGATTCGAGAGAAGCTCCAGCATTCTGGCGCTTTGGAGGAAGTTATCGAGGTCGTGCTGGACTACGGAAGACCCGCAGAAGTGCGTTACCGAGATCGAATTGACCGGTTCGATATGGTGACGATTACGGAACACGATATCGACTTCGTGGTCAAGTCGGTGGGTGAGTTCTCACTCGACAACAGGGCGGGAATCGAGCGGACTCTCCACAGAATCTCCTGCTTGCGAAACCGACAAGGCAAGATCATTGGTCTCACCTGTCGCGTTGGCCGCGCCCTTGAGGGCACGATCGACCTGATCGACGATATCGTCCGTTCGGGCAAGTCACTCCTCCTCCTCGGCAAGCCCGGGATCGGAAAGACCACCAAGCTGCGCGAGACGGCTCGTGTACTTGCCGACGAGGTCGGAAAGCGCGTCGTGATCGTGGATACTTCCAACGAAATTGCTGGTGACGGCGATGTTCCGCACCCAGCAATTGGGAGCGCCCGACGCATGCAAGTCGCAAATCCACTTTCTCAGCATGCCGTAATGATCGAGGCCGTGGAAAACCACATGCCCGAGGTCATCGTGATCGACGAAATCGGCACTGAAGCAGAAGCCGCAGCCGCACGAACCATTGCAGAACGCGGGGTCCAACTCGTGGGTACTGCCCATGGCCAAACGCTTGAGAACCTGATGCTCAACCCGACCCTTTGCGACTTGGTCGGCGGCATTCAGGCAGTGACCTTAAGCGATGACGAAGCCCGCCGGCGCGGAACGCAAAAGACGGTCCTCGAGCGCAAGGCTCCACCGACATTTGATGTCGTAGTCGAACTATTGGATTTTGATCGCCTCGCAGTTCATAGCGATGTAATGAAGACCGTCGACCTGATCTTGCGTGGCATTCCGCCGCGTCCCGAGATTCGGGTGCGAACCGGCTCCGGCCAAGTCGAGGTGGTTCAAGAGGAGCTAGTCGAGACCACTCCGGTCGAGAGTGTCGATTATCCCGCGCTTTCTCGCAAACCGCAGGCCGAAGCGCCGCAAAAGGCCGAAGCCAAGGCGGCGCCAAAGCTTCTCAGAATCTTCCCATACGGAATTGCTAGGACGCGATTGGATCGCGCCATCCGCGAAAAGAAAGCTGCGGCCTACATCACGAATGATCCCAGCCAAGCTGATGCGGTGATCTCGATCCGCGGTACGAATGGCAAAGGGGCCAAGATTCGCGATCTTGGCAAAGGTGTTCCAATGGTGGTGGTCAAGTCGAACACCTATGCGCAGATTCTCGGCGCCCTAGAAGAACTGCTTGGTAACCCGCGGTTCGATCACGATCTCGAAGTGGAAGCGCTCGCCGAGGCTGCAAAGGCCATTGAGCAGGTTGCCCAACTCGGTAAGCCCGTGGAATTGGCGCCGCGCTCGGCCAGAATTCGCCGTGTTCAGCACCAACTGGTCGAATCAAAGCGATACGCAAGCGAATCTGTGGGAGAGGATCCGCAGCGACGCTTACGCATCTTGCCGACCCGGTTGTAAGCCATGTTTGGGAGCATGGTCTTGGCCACGGAACGTAGAATAGTCACTAGGCTTGATTCCAGAACTGCTCCCTCATAAGGCGATGGCGCCGTGCTCGGCAAAAGAACTCGTACAGCGAGCCGGGACAGTTTTGGGTGAACTCGGTCTGCCAAGCGTTCAATTGCGAACGCTGCGGTTCTACATCACCAAAGGCGTGGTCGCCCCACCTATTGGCTCACTTAAGTTTGCGAGATATGAGTTTGGGCACCTGCAAAGTCTGGTTTTGGCCCGGGTAATGCAGAATCAAGGTCTGCAACTCTCTCAGATCAAGAGCCAAGTGCAGCCCGCAATGACTATGAGAGAACGGAAGGCCACCTATGGCGACGATCGACCCTTTATCGATCTCACTTCGCGGTGCCGTCTGGAGCTAGCTGATAGCCATAACATGGAAGAAGACCTCAAGGCCGCTGAGGAAGCGCTAAAGCGGATTCTTGTGAGGATTGGCAAGGAAGAAAAGTGGAGTCAACGGAGCTGAGCCAGAACAAAGGATTACCGAAGATCAGCGTGATTACGCCGAGCTTTAACCAAGGCGAGTTCATTGAAGAGACCATTCAGTCGGTCTTGAACCAGCGCTATCCGAACCTCGAATACATTGTCATCGATGGCGGCTCCACCGATCAAACTGTGAGCATCCTTGAGAGATATCGAGACCATTTCGCCTATTGCGTCAGCGAAAAGGATAATGGCCAAACCGATGCGATCAACAAGGGAATTGAGAAAGCCACGGGCGACATCGTGGCGGTCCTAAACAGTGATGATGTTTACTTGCCTGGGGCGCTTGATTTTGTGGCCGATCAGTTCATGAAGGACAACACGCTCCGCTGGATGACGGCGCCAAGTCTTTATTGGGGTCCGGACCGCGCTCAGGCTCGGATCGACATGATGCCAGTTCAGATTCCAGAGTGGAAGGGCGGTTGGCTCTTGCGCCAGTGCATTCCCCATCCCTCGACCTTCCTTCTGCGAGAGGTAATCGAAAGGCACGGCACTTTTGATGAAAGTTTCTACTTTGCCATGGACTATGAGTATTGGTGCCGATTAGCCTTTGGGGGAGAGCGATTGGTAGGATTTGATCGACCAATCTCTGGCTATCGGTTGCACGGCGTCAGCAAATCGGTCACTGCGCGTGACCGCATGGCCGCAGATTCGAAGAGGATTTTGGACACGTACTTGCCGAGACTCCGCCCAGCTGAGCAAAAACGCGTTCGATCTAGATTGCGTTCAGAATTGGCCTTCCGCACGTTGCTACCTCTACTTGATTTACTAAAAAAGGGCGACCAACAGGGAGCGATGACGGAATGGAAAAAGCGGGTGGCTGAGAATCCAAGCGTTCGATTCACCCGCTATTGGGCGACAACATGGCTTCGCATCAAGCTGAACTGGATTTAGCCGAAAAAAGTCTTTGGGGCGGAAGATGGGTCTCGAACCCACGACCTCCTCAGCCACAGTGAGGCGCTCTAACCCCTGAGCTACATCCGCCACGCAGGGGTTCATTATGAGGCGTTGCCTCGTTATCTGTCAATTAGGTGGCCGCGAACTGGGTACAACACCGGCATGGTGCCTGTCGCGGTTGGCTTGGGTTCAAACTTAGGTGACCCAATTCAGAATGTCAAGCGTGCTTGCGCCGTCCTTGCCGAACGATTTGGGCCGATAAGAATGTCCCCGCTCTATCGGACCTCGCCAATGTACGTCACCGATCAGCCCGATTACATCAATGCTGCGGCTTCATTAGAAACAGCGATGGGGCCTCGCGAATTTCTCCGCCAACTCAAGACCATAGAGAGCGACTTTGGCAGAGTCCCCAGCGAGCGGTATGGGCCAAGGCTACTCGATCTCGATTTACTTACCTATGGCTCTCTAAACTTTCGGGGAGCAGGGGTTTCCATTCCTCACCCCCGATTGCAAGAACGCCTCTTCGTCCTTGCGCCACTGGCCGATCTAGATAGAGAACTTCTTATCCCAGGGCAAGGGATTGTCGGCGATCTTGCCGATCATGTTTTTGTGGAGCAAAGCGTAGAACGAGTTGAAGCCTATGCCGATCTTTGAGTACGAAGCTGTGGATGCAATGGGGCGACCCATGAAGGGAACCGTCAGCGGCGCCGACATTGGTGTCGCGGGGCAAGTCTTGAGCCAGCGTGGGTTGAAAGTCCAGAAGCTCCAGTCGGCAATCATCAATGATCCCCTGGCGCCCACTGTCCCGGACTTACCCAAGCAAGATAAGTTTGGAAGCCAAATTGTCCACGTGGGAGATGGCATCGTTGGGCTTGGTCACCTTGCGGCCTTTACTCGTCAACTTGCCGTTCTCCTTCACGCTGGAATAAACCCATTTGAGGCCTTCGCCAATCTGCTAAGGCAAGTGAACCACCCCGTATTGTCCTGGTTCTGTGAAGAAGCCCGCGAAGCCACCCAGCGTGGAGAAACGTTGGCATCAGTTTTTAATAATCGTCCAAAAACCTTTAATCCACTCTATCGATCCCTGGTGCAAGCAGGCGAGCGAGGCGGATTCTTGGTCCAGGCACTAAATGAAATCGCGACATACATCGAGGCCGAGATTGCTCTCCGTAACCAGTACCGGATGGCCACGATCTATCCGAAGTTCATGGCTTTCGTCGGCCTTGTGGTTATGCTCTTGGCGAACTCCATCGGCCGAAGCATGACCGGCAACGATATATTTAAGAACCCGGTTTTGGAGGCTCGATTTTGGTTAGTTGCGGGGCCAATTCTAATTGGGATTTTCCTTTTCTTACGGTACGGAACACGGAATCCAGAGATACGAACCCAATATGAGCGGTTTCTCGCTTCGCTTCCTTGGTTCGGCAACACGGTGCGCCAATTCGCGATGGCAAAATTTGGTCGCGCGTTTGGCGCTCTGCACCGGAGCGGAATGCCTCCGTCTGAGTGCCTTGAGTTAGCGTCGCAGGCCACGGGAAATATGGCAATCGAGAGAGCGATGTGGCCCGCCGTTGAGAATCTGAGGGCTGGCAAGGGATTGACCGAGTCACTTGCGGCAACCGGCGTCTTTGACCATACAGTTCTCCAGATGATTCACACCGGCGAGCGGACCGGAGAGATTAGCCAGATGCTAGACAAACTCGCCGAGTATTACGATCAAGAGGCCTCGGTCCGTAGTAAGCAGACAGCTGTGGCTACCGGCGTCCTAGTGTTGCTCATTTATGCTCTCTTCTTTGGGTACATGATTCTGTCTACTGCGGGGCCGATCATTCAGGCCTACCCGGACGCAATGAGGGAAGTGAACGACGCAGGCCAATGACCAATCGCTCGTATTACGAGGTGCTCGGGATCGACGCCACTGCCGACCTAGCGGCAATCAAGGCTGCTTATCGTAAGTTGGCGTTTGATCTGCATCCCGATCGAAACGATAGCGAGGAAGCCCTCGGCGAGTTTTATCAGGTCAAGAATGCGTATGAAGCCCTGACCGACCCAATTCGCCGAGAGGCGTACGATGAATTGCGGCGCATCAAGCGGCAACAGGCTGCCACAGCCAAACCAGCCCCGGTGCAGCCGAAGCCGCCGACTGTGGAGGATCCCGTTCCGCCCGCGAGGGGCCCGAGTCGAGCGAGCCCCGATGAGCTTGTGAAGTTGACGGCACTGCTTACACGGGGAAGATTTGCAGAGGCTGAACGAATGGCGCGGAAGATGATCACTCAGAGCGTGAGCCACCCGATTCCTTACGCTGTCTTGGGTGACATCGCCAAGATGCGCGGTGATCTCACCTATGCGGCCGAGATGTATGCGTACGCGGTTCAGCTCGACTCGCGCAATCTGATCTATCAGCGAAAGCACGACGAGGCACTGGCGCGAGTTTCTCACGGTAGTCGCAGGATAGCAACGCTTCAACCCGCCGCTAATGCTGATAACTCCTCCATGCTCATCGCCTCGGTGATTGTTCTGTTTGCCTGCATCGCGGTGATCTTAGGTACAGACTTGCCGATTGCTTCAGACATGCCGATGATTGGCACCTGGACGTGGACATTGGTCGCCATGCTTTGCATTTGTGGCCTTACCCTTGGCGCATGCCTCTCGTTTGCGGGAATGATGAGCCGATTTTCCACCCTTCTAAGTGGAATTGGAGACTTCTCGATTAGCCCAAGCGTTGTCGTCAGTGGCTTGTCGGTTCTAAATCTTTGGGTCGGCGCCTTAGCCCATTGTTTTCTTGGCATAACCCATCGGAATTTCGACCTCAGCACTACTCGAATCGTGGGTGGAGCAGCGCTCATCACTCTTCTACTGTCGGGGGCATCGGCCGCACAAGGGCAAATCGACTACCTGCAAACCTTCTTCTGGGGAGGGAATCTCGTCTTCGGCGGGGCGCTTCTAGGCTGGCTTGGTGGAGACGCCTATCTGGAAGAGACGGGCCGGCTCAAGTAAACTCTTAGGGCCGATGCCGAAAGCCTTTTACGTCACGACGCCCATCTACTATGTGAACAGCGTTCCCCACGCTGGGCACGCCCTCACGATGCTCGTCGCCGATGTAACCAAGCGTGTTCACGAAATGAATGGTGAAACCGCGATGATGCTGACCGGTACGGATGAGAATGCACTGAAGGTGTTTGAGGCGGCCCAAGAAGCTGGCGAAGACCCTCAGGCTTTCGTGGACCGCATTAGCCAGACATTCAAGGATGCGGCAGATGAGTTGCACATCAACTACGACTTCTTCTTCCGCACGACCTCGGCTCAGCACAAGGCCGCCGTACAAGCACTCTTTGCGCAGCTGGTGGATAGTGGTTACGTCTATCTGGACACATATGAAGGCTGGTACGACGTATCGGCCGAGACGTTCGTGCGCGAGTCGGAACTCGTAGACGGCAAGAGCCCCGACGGAAACGAGGTTCGAAAGGTGAGCGAAGAGAACTACTTCTTCAAGCTCAGCGCTTTCGGCGACCGCCTACTGGAGCATGCCGAGCAGAATCCCGAGTTTTGGCTCCCCCTCGGGCGTAAGGCTGAGGTCGTTAGTTTCATCAAGCAGGGGCTACGTGACATCTGCATTACACGCAGTAATCCTGGGTGGGGCATCCCGGTTCCCGGCGATGAGAGTAAGGTCGTCTATGTCTGGTTCGACGCGCTCATCAACTACCTCGCGGCTACGGGTTGGCCTAATCCCGGTTGGCAAGAGCTCTGGCCCGCCGAAGTGCATTGGATGGCAAAAGAAATCTACGTGCGCTTCCACGCCACCCTATGGCCAGCGATGCTCATGGCGGCCGGATTGCCACTGCCGAAGACCGTGATCGCCCACGGTTGGTTCACCTTTAACGATGCAAAGATGAGCAAGTCGAAAGGCAACGTAATTGCGCCTTCTGATCTGATTTCGCACTTTGAGGAGGCCGGTTGCTCACATGAGATCGCCGTGGACGTCGCACGCTTCTCGCTGATTCGCACCCTTCCTTTCGATAACGACTCGAACTTCGCGATTGGCGACATTGAGAAGCAATACAACGCCGGCCTTGCGAATGACTTGGGCAATGCGCTCAACCGCACCATCACGATGGTTCACAAGTTCACCGAGGGCGTAGTCCCCAATGCTCCAATCGCCAGCGAGATGCAAAGCGCAATCGCCCAGGCGAAAGCTGCGGTTGCCACGTCGAACGAGGAACTTCGATTCCACGATGGCCTAGAAGCTACGCTTGAACTCGTTCGCGACATGAATCGATTCATCGCGGATCGTAAACCATGGGAACTCGCGAAAACCAATGATGCTTCGCTACCATCCGTTCTAACCTCCTTGCTTTTTGCACTTCGCGCCGTCGAGGGCCTCGTCCGGCCGATCATGCCCAACACGGCAAACGCGATGCTCTCCCAACTTGGCTATAAGGCCGAGGAGGCCACGACCCTTTACAACCAGATCGGTGAGGTAACTCGGCTCAATGTTGGAGCGAAACTTGCCGAACCGACCCCAATCTTCCCTCGATACCAACCCCCTAAAATGGAAACACAACCAACCCCTGCCATCAAACCTGAGCCCCAAGAAGCGAAAGCCGAGACCCAAGCCCCGATGATTGAAATCACCGACTTTATGAAGGTCAACCTCCGCGTTGCCCGGATCCTAGAAGCCGAAGCCGTTCCCGATAGCGAAAAGCTAGTCAAGCTCCAGGTTATCATCGGCGAAGAACGCCGCCAAATCATTGCGGGCATTCTCAAGAGCTACGATCCCGCCAATCTGGTCGGCATGCAAATCGTGGTCATCACCAATCTCAAACCGAGAAAGCTCGCGGGCCTCGAGAGCCAAGGCATGGTTCTCGCCGCCGACGGCCCAGACGGCAAGGCGATCCTCCTGACGACCGAAGCCGAGTGCCCCGAAGGGGCCAGCGTGCATTGAGATGCAAAGCACTGACCGCGTCCGCAAGATCGTCCTAGCGAGCGTCTACCCGCACTATCTCACCAAAGCCGCCAAGAAAGATCGCACGCCAGCAGAGGTCGATGAGGTGATCTGCTGGCTGACGGGTTACAGCAATCAGGAGCTTCACCAGCACCTTGATGCCAAATCAGACCTTGCGACATTCTTCGATCAAGCACCGAGCCTGAACTCGGCACGGTCGCAGATCACCGGAACCATTTGTGGAGTGAAGATCCAGGAGATCGAAGACCCCTTCATGCGCGAAATTCGCTATATGGACAAGCTAATTGACGAGCTCGGCAAGGGCCGTCCCATGGACAAGATCCTGCGGCAGCTGCCCGAGTAGCGCAAGCAACTCGTCAACCGATTTCACTCGCTTCAGGAAATCGAAATGCGGGAAGTCTCCGTGCTTGTTCGCCAGCGCCATCCACTGCTTCACGCGGTGAACTGTCTTAACCTCCATCCCCGCATGCCGAATCAAACTTGAGAACAAGTGCCCCCAGTCTTCGCCAGGAGTACCATTCCTCGTCGCAATTCCGAGCTCAGCCGCGATCTCATGAGATAGTTTTGGATTCGCCAAAGCTCCACGCCCGATCATAAAGTGAGAGCAACCTGTTTGCTCCTGACAAAGCTTGAATCCATCCAGGTTCCAAATATCTCCATTGGCAACAACCGGGATTCCCAACCGAGCGCGAACCTGACCGATGGGCTTCCAATAGACCGGCGGCTGGTAGCCCGCAGCACGCGTCCTAGCATGGATCGTCAGCCATGCCGCCCCGCCCTCTGCGGCCATCGCCGCGTTCTCGTGGATGTCTTCGATACTCTCCCAGCCCAACCTGAGCTTTGCCGAAACAGGAGCCTCAACCGCCGAAGAGACTGCAGATACGATTTCGCGAATCCTGCACGGTGACCGTAGTAAAGAAGCGCCGCCGTCATGGCGATTAACCACGGGCGCAGGGCAGCCAAAGTTAATGTCCACACAAGTCGCCCCGGCTTGGACAGCATTCACTGCGCTAAGTGCCATAAGCTCCGGATCGCCGCCAAGGAGTTGCACCTGCACGGGCAAGCCGCTCGCTGTCAGCCCATCGGTTTCAAGCTCCGGAATCTCTCGACGAAAAACCTTGGGCGGCACG
Organism: Chthonomonas sp.; assembly: GCA_016788585.1. Classification (GTDB taxonomy): domain Bacteria; phylum Armatimonadota; class Fimbriimonadia; order Fimbriimonadales; family Fimbriimonadaceae; genus JAFLBD01. Next base: position 24,242 of record JAEURP010000021.1, read on the forward strand.
ACAAGGGAACTCACCCGAACAAACTCGGACACCGCGTAGCTGAAAGCACCAAACCCGCCGAGAAACTCGCGCATGACGGCATCGGTGATGCCATCCATCGGAGCCAGGGCAAGGGCAGGCCGCCCCAAAACGATCATCTGTTTCGCGCGGGAACGGGCTGCATGAACCCGAAAAGATCCTTAACATCGCCGATCACGGGCATCAAGTCAAGATCCTCGCCGATACCAAGCTCAATCGCTTGCTGATAGACATAGCGCAGCCCAGAGAAGTCTTCCAAGCCAAACCCAACCGAATCGAAGACCGTGATCTGCTCCTGGCTCTCGCGGCCATTGCGCTCATCAGCGATCACCTCCCAGAGCTCCGTAACAGGGAAGTCAGCTGCCTGGTGCTGAATTTCGCCCTCAACTCGGCTCTGCGGTGCGAACTCGACGAAGACTTTGCTGCGCTGAAGAATCTTGCCATCGAGCTCAGTTTTGCCGGGGCAGTCGCCACCGATCGCATTGATGTGCATCCCAGTCTCAACCATCGCATCCTCAACGATCACGGCGAGCTTCTTATCGGCTGTGCAGGTCGTGATGATGTCGACTCCCTTAACCGCTGACGCTGTGCTGGAATGGGGAATCAAGTTGATCTGCTTGCCCAAGTTCCGCATCAGTTTGTCGGTCGCCTTCGGGTCAGTGTCAAAGATATGAATTTCTTCGATGCCGAGCAAATGGTGAAAACCTAAGACCTGAAACTCGGACTGTGCGCCATTGCCGATCATCGCCATGGTCTTACAATCCTTTCGGGCCACCAACTCCGCCGCTAAGACGCTCGTCGCCGCCGTTCGCAACGCGGTCAATATGGTCATCTCAGATAGCAGCAGCGGCCAGCCTGTTTTGGTCTCGCTCAAGGCCCCAAACGCCATCACTGTCATCAGCCCCTCCTCGATGTTCTTCGGATGGCCGTTCACATACTTGAAGCTAAAGTGCTCGTCGTCAGAAACGGGCATCAGCTCAATCACGCCCACATCGGAGTGATTCGCGGTGCGCGGGGACTTTTCAAAGTCGTGCCATCGCCCAAAGTCCTCCCGAAGATTGTCCCGAATCCCACGTATCGCCTCAACAACCCCGACCTTGTCAATGAGCCTCCGCATAGCAGGCAGGTCGATATATCGGGTGGTTTCGGGCATGGAGGCAATTATGGAAGCCAGCAAGCCCCCAAAACCACCCCAATAGCACGGAGTAGTGACTTAAGACCACCAAGTCTGGTATCCTCCGCATCGAGGCTTTCAATTGGTGGCCGTTGTCTTGAACCTGCTACGGTCGGTTCGATAGAGCGGCTAATGACTGGAGCCTCTTCCCGGTGCGACTTCGCTAGAACGGCCGGGTGAATGAAAGCAAGAGGCCTTAACAACAAAATGCCGCTAGACAAGACTATCAAAGCAAAAGCGATCGAAGACTACAAGACCACGGACGGCGATACCGGATCAGCCGAGGTTCAAATTGCAATTATGCAAGCTCGAATCCTCCAGATCACGGATCACCTGCGAACCCACAAGAAAGACAATCACAGCCGACGAGGCCTGCTTATGCTGGTCGGTAAGCGGCGACGGTTGGAGGGTTATCTCCGAAACAAGGATGTTGTCAAGTACCGCGAATTGATCAAGTCTCTTGGTATTCGTGAAGTTAAGCCTCGCTAAATCCTAGCGAAGGTTAAACAATGATTCACACCCATACTTTCGAAGTTGGGGGCAAGACCCTCAGCATCGAGTCGGGTCGCGTTGCGAAGCAAGCCGGTGGAGCCGTCTTGCTCGGAATGGGCGAAACAGTCGTTCTCGCCACCGCGACCATGTCGAAGAACCCGCGAGTCGGGCTCGACTTCTTCCCCCTCACTTGCGACTTCGAAGAGCGCAAGTACGCCGTAGGCAAGATCCCCGGCGGATTCCAAAAGCGAGGCGGCCGACCGACGGACAAGTCCATCTTGTCGTCGCGACTCATGGACCGACCTCTCCGACCCCTTTTCCCTGAGGGCATGCGCAATGACGTTCAAATCATTGCCACCACCTTCAGTGTCGATTTCGACTGCCCACCCGACGTTCTCGCGATCACCGCCGCTGGCGCTGCTCTCGCGGTTAGCGATATCCCGTTCAACGGACCGGTCGCTGGCGTCCGAGTCGGCTACATTGATGGCAACTTCATTCTCTATCCTTCGTTCGAGGAGATTGAGAACAGTGAACTCGACCTCTGCGTCGCGGGCCACAAGGGCGCGATCAGCATGGTCGAAGCCGGTGCTAAGGAAGTCAGCGAGGAGCTGATGACCAAGGCCCTCCAATTCGCTCATAAGGCTATTCAAGAAATCTGCAAGGAACTTGAGGTCTTCGCAAAGGAAGCCGGCAAACCCAAGCGCGACATTCCGCTCAACATCATCGATAAGAAGCTGATCGAAGGCATCAAGAAGTCCCACGAAAAGGACATCGCCGCTGCACTCAGCAACCCCGATAAGATGAGCCGCGAGAGCGCGCTCGATGAGCTCACCGAAGAAATCACTGCTGGCCTCAAGGCGAAGCACGCCGACGAGCCAGAAGTTCTTTCTCAGCTCAACGAAGCGGTGGACAAGGTCGTCAAAGCAACCGTCCGCAAGCTCATCATCGAGAAGGATCAGCGACCTGACGGTCGCAAGCTCGATCAGATTCGAAACCTCGAAGCCATTCCTGGCATCTTGCCAAAGGTTCATGGTTCTGGCCTCTTCACCCGCGGTCAGACGCAAGTGATGAGCGTCGCAACGCTTGGCACGCCCGGCGATGCTCAGACGCTCGACGGCCTCGATCCTGCGACCAGCAAGCGTTACATGCACTTCTACAACTTCCCGCCGTATTCGGTTGGCGAAGCTCGGCCCATGCGCGGTCCAGGCCGACGCGAAATCGGTCACGGTGCCTTGGCAGAGCGAGCTCTCGTCCCGGTCATTCCAATGGACGACCCTGACTTCCCGTACACGATCCTGATCATCAGCGAGTGCCTGGAATCAAACGGTTCCACCTCGATGGCTTCGGTCTGCGGTTCGACTCTGGCTCTACTCGACGCCGGTGTGCCAATCAAGGCTCCCGTCGCCGGTATCGCCATGGGTCTCATGTCTGACGGCAAGACCTTCAAGGTCCTCACCGACATTCAAGGCATGGAAGACTTCTGTGGCGACATGGACTTCAAGGTCGCCGGAACCCGAGACGGTATCACGGCTCTACAGCTTGATACGAAGCTCGACGGAATTCCCGAGAAGGTTCTCTCCGACGCGCTCAAGCAAGCTCTCAAGGCTCGAATGCAGATTCTCGATGTCATCGACGAAGCTGTCCCAGCTCGCCGATCCGAGATCAACCCGAACGCTCCACGAATCACCACGATTCAGATCAACCCCGAGAAGATTGGCGCATTGATCGGCCCTGGTGGTGCGACGATTCGAAAGCTGACCGCCGAGACAGGCTGCCAGATCGACGTCCAGCAAGACGGACGAGTCTTGATCGCATCGAACGAGGGTCACCTCGCCGAAGCGGCGATCGAGCAAATTCGAGCTCTCACCGCGACTCTCGAAGTCGGAACCGAGTTCAGCGGCGCGATTACTCGACTGATGGGCAAGGGTGCCTTGGTTGAGATGCCAGGCGGAAAGGACGGCCTCGTGCCAACCGAATTGCTTGCCTCACCGGCTCCGGGCCGACCCGATGATGTGGTTAGCGTGGGCGACAAGCTCAACGTTCGCGTCTACGAAGTTGATGCTCAAGGCCGCGTGAACCTCACCGCACTTGGCGTTGCGCAGGAGATTCCTGCTCTTGCCGGTAACGCAGCCGCCGACCCGAACACCCGACCAACCCGATCCAGCGAAGGCCGGGACCGAGGCGGACGCGGTGGTTTTGGTGGACGAGATCGCGATCGAGGCGGAGACCGAGGCGGACGTGGTGGCTACGGCGACCGTGACCGCGGAGGCCGAGGTGGAGATCGAGACCGTGGCGATCGCGGTGGACGAGGTAGCTACGGCGACCGAGATCGAGAAGATCGAGACCGCGGCGACTCCGGCGAAGCGCCCGAAAAGGCAACCGTCGAAATGCGCCCAGCTCGAGGCAAGAAGGCTTCATCGCCCGAAGTGCCCGATAGCTTCCCCAAGAAGTCGTCTGGCGACAGCGAAGAAGGCAACGCCAAGTTCCGCCCTCGACGCTAAGCTCTAAAGAGTAACAAACTAGACCTGAGAGACAATCATTGTCTCTTGGGTCTCTTTTGTTCCTTCAAGAAAAGCCCCAAGAACCTCGGCCACTTCATCGTAGCTGTCGCATCGGGTTAGCCTTCCACGCACTTCTGCCGCGCCGGGCTCGCCCTTGATGTACATTGGGATCTGTCCCCTCAGGTGCCGCACGGCCTTGAGTTCATCACCTTCAAACTCGATCATGAGCTTGAGGTGCTCAAGCGCCGTGTCAACCCGATCTTGAATTGTTGGCGGCGGCATCGGTGGCTTTCCTTCAAGTCGGAGACGAATATCACGCAGGGCCCACGGGTTGCTGATCGCGGCCCGACCGACCATCACCCCGTCGCAGCCCGTATCTGTCAGCATGCGCTCGGCATCGTCAGGAGTCCTCACGTCGCCATTGCCGGCGAGCGGCACTGTGACCACTTCCCGCATCGCCTTAATTAGGTCCCAATCCGCCTGCCCCTCAAAACCTTGCTTTGCAAACCTCGCATGGAGCGTGATCATTTGCGCCCCGGCGTCTTGAAATCGCTTGGCCAGTTCAGGAGCCGCGAAAAGGGAATAGTCCCATCCGGCGCGCACTTTCACCGTCACCGGAATCTCAACTGCCCGAACAACCCGAGAAACAATTTCGGTGGCAAGGTCAGGGTCTTTGAGTAGCGCCGCCCCGGATCCGGTCTTAACCACCTTTGGCACCCAGCAGCCCATATTGATATCGAGAATGTCGCAGCCCGCATCGGCGCAAACTTTGGCCGTCTCGACCATCGTCTCCACTTCGCCACCAAAGATCTGAATCCCAAGTGGCCGTTCCTCATTGGCTATGACCAGCTTTTTGTAGGTTTTCTTGGCGTTATAGTGGATCGCCATCGCACTCACGAACTCCGTGAACATGAGCCCAGGCCCCCCGATGCGCTTGGCAATCGTGCGCATGGGGAGGTTGCTAACGTCCTCCATCGGGGCCAAAATCAGGCGATTCTCGATGGGGATCGGGCCGACGTGAAATGCGGTCAAGAGCTAGATTGTACACTGGCACCCATGGATTTCGAGCTAAAGTGGGTCTCGCATGGGTCGGCGGAGTACGATCAAACCGTCGCCCTTCGCCGACGCGTCCTGCGAGAACCACTAGGCCTTGAATTCACCCTTGACGAACTGAGCGCCGAGTCGGATCAGCACCACCTAGGCGCGTACCTGGCTGGACACCTAGTCGGCTGCTTAATCCTCAGCCCCACTGAAGGAGCCATGAAGATGCGCCAAGTCGCCGTTGATCCTGATTGGCATGGTTCAGGTTTTGGTGGAGAACTTGTACGCGAAAGCGAAGCATTTGCCCGGTCTCAAGGTGCCAATGAGATGGTGCTTCATGCCCGATCTCACGTAATCGCCTTTTATGAAAGGCTAGGCTATGCCGCTTTGGGCGATGAGTTCGAAGAAGTGGGGATTCCACACCGTTTCATGAGAAAGAGCCTTTAGAGTTCAAGCATCGTCGCGCCGTACCGCGTCCACTCGCGCGAACCCAAAAACGAGTCCAGAATCCGCACCGGGCGCTTCGCCTTCAGCCCCATCCGCGCGATCTTATCCATATTCCCACCCGGCGCAATGTTCACAAAATCAAGCCGCTTCGACAAGCCAGCAATCAACCGGTCGCGCCGAGAATTAGCACCTGCCACAAAGCCCTTTTCGGGATGAGCTAGGGAAATCGCCAAGTCGGTCTTGCGATCAAACTGGTATCGCCAAAGGCGCGCCGCTCGAAACGGTTCATCCTTCAACTCGGGCCCCAACGAATCAAACAGCCCGCGATCCAAACACATGATTCGCGGCGACCCCCAGCGCAATGGAACCACTGCCGCCCGTTCGTACTCCGGTGTGCCATGACCGGTCACCAAAATTTCTCCAGCCAAAACACCCTCTTCGGCCAGCTTCTCGGCATAGTCAAGCGCCGATGGAGACGACTTCCGCGAACTCAAAATGGCAAAGGTCTTCGAGTTAAGCAGCTTGTGATTGCCGAAGTAAAAGAGAATGCCCGGCGGGTCGTCGTCGAACTCCTCCAGGGCCTCCGGATAGTGCGCGTCCGCCGAGGTGATCATCCCGACACCGAACTTATCGAGTTTCTCTTCAAGCTGGTTCGCTTCTTCGATCAACGGTTTCTGCTTCACCAGCCAGCCGGAAGCGGTCTTAGCCGGCAGCCCGTACTCCTCGCGCAAAGAGGCCTCGCCCATCGCCAGAAACACGTCAGTCCCGATCCCGAGAGTCTCGTTTCGAACCAAGATGCGCGAGAGCCGCTTGCCCGCGATGCCCGGGCACAAGTACAAAGCCAGCCCAAGCGTGCGCTTACCTAAGGCCACGCGCCGCCTCCAAGAAGAGCTTGACGGCATTCTCGCCCGCGGCTTCCATGGCTTCGACAACTTCTCCGTGCCCCAGTTCCTCGGCCCCCATTCCAGCGGCGAGGTTCGTGACTACCGCGAGGCATCCGTAGGGAACACCCAGTTCTCGGAAAGCAATCGCTTCGGTCGCGGCTGTCATGCCGACCAAGTCGCCGCCGAGCTTTCGGTACATCTCAATCTCGACCGGGGTCTCATATCGCGGCCCGTCGCCATTGACATAAACGCCCGTCTCTTGAACCGCCATGCCCAGTTTTCCGGCAGCGGAGATCATCGCCGAGCGAACGGCGGGATCGAATGGAGTCGTGAAGTCCACGTGCTGCACCGCGCGATCCCACATTGTGAGGCGTCGGAATGTGAAGTCGAGAAAGTCGCTGCAGACGACGAACGTACCGACCTGCCACTCAGCGCGCAAACAACCGACGGCCGCACTCGCGATCACGCCGCTCACGCCAAGGGCCTTGGCTCCTCGAGCAATCGCCTTGTAATTGATCTTGTGGGGCGGCGTCTTGTGGCCGGCACTATGCCTCTGAATCAAGAAAAGCGTCTGTCCGTCAACAGCTAACTGGCGTGCGCGAAGGGGCCCATCTTCAGTCGGAACCAAAACAGGCGAGCCGCCCAAAGCGGCGAGTCGCGACCCAATCCCCGTGCCGCCGATAATCGCGACCGGCTTCAAAGGCGCCCGTTCCCAAAGGTGTTGCCGTCGTCGACGCTGCGTGCGCGCCAGCCTCGCATGAACCACTCTTTGCGCTGCTCGCTCGAGCCGTGCGTAAAGCTGTCTGGAACCACGTGACCCTGCGCCTCGCGCTGCAAAGTATCGTCGCCGATCGCGTTCGCGCACTCCAGAGCTTCTTCGATGTCCGCCTGATCCAAGCTCGCCGCTTGCTGAGCCTGCTTGGCCCAGAGTCCTGCGTAGAAATCAGCTTGCAATTCCAGCCGAACACTCAGGGCGTTGGCATCCTTCTCGCTCGCCTGCGCTCGGGCTTCGTTCACCTTGCCCATGGTGCCCATCAGCTTCTGTACATGGTGCCCGACCTCATGCGCGATCACATATGCCGGGGCAAAATCGCCCTTCGCGCCGAACCGAGACTTCATCAGACCAAAGAATCCGGTGTCGATGTAGATCGTCTCGTCCTCGCCGCAATAGAAGGGCCCGACCTGCGACGACGCATAGCCACATCCGCTCTGCACGCCGTCTCGGAAAAGCACGAGCTTTGGCTTACGATAGGTCTCGCCCTCGGAAGCGAAGATCTTGGTCCACACATTCTCGGTGTCCTTCAAGGTGACGCCGACATACTCCTGCCACTCTTTGTCCTCGGCAGTCAGAGGCTTCGCTGGCCCGCCGGTTTGTGCTCCTCCAGCTTGCTGAAGAACATCCATTGGGTTGCCACCGAGAGCCATCACGATGAGCGCGACGACGAGAACGCCGATTCCGCCGCCTGCCATCTTGCCGCCGGATATGCCCCTGCGATCTTCAATCTGATCGCTCTGATCTCTGCCTTTCCAACGCATAGTTTTAGTTTAGCGTAATCCCGGCGTCCCGCCGGTTCAACTTCTCACCGCCGGGACGGCGGGGTTACGATAACGTCGCGCGAACGAACTCCACATCTTCCTTACTTAAAACCCGGTTGCCACCGGCGACATTACAGGCCGCTTGGCGCTCGTTGCGGAAGCCCGGAATCGCGCAGCAAACGTTCGGATGGGCCAACACATATTGGAGGGCCACTGCCGCCAAGTCTTCCACCGTATCACCGAAGCGCTCTTTCAACTTCGCCAGCTTCGGCTTCAGCCTCTCGAAGTTCGCTGGCTCAAAGTCAGCGCGGCCCTTGCGATAGTCGCCCTCCTCAAAGGCAGGTGGGTTCTTCGGATCAAACTTGTCGAGCAACAATCCCTGCGCCAGCGGCGAAAACGCCACGAAGCTCAGCTCGTGCTCGTCCATCAGCGCCTGCAAAGGCGAGCCCACTTTGATAAAGTCATCCGCAAGCGCGTGCGCCCGAGATTGCAGCACCACCGGCTTCACCACCGGAATAGCCCGCGCGAAGTCCTCGACGCTGTAAGCACTCTGCCCGATGAACCGCACCTTGCCCTCCGCCACCAAGTCAAGCATCGTCGCGGCGGCCTCCTCCAAATGGTCTCCGAAGCTGCCGTGATGGAAGTAGTAAAGATCGATATGCTCGCGCCCAAGGTTGATAAGCGACTGCTCGCATTGGTGGCGAATGTGCGCCGGTTCGTAGGCATGCGCTGCCGTGCCCGGGAAGTGCCCGATCTTGGTAGCGATCACCAAATCTGTACTGCGAACGCCGAGCCGATCCAGCACCCGCCGCAGCATCTGCTCGGCGCGGCCGTTGCCGTACACGTCGGCATTGTCGAAGTGATTCACTCCCGCGTCCAGCGCAATCTTCACCGCGCGAGTCACTTCGTCCTCGTCCACGTTCGCCCAGCCGTTCGGCGTGCCGTTCACCCAGTTCAGCCCACCCATCGTCCAGCAGCCGAAGCTAATCTCGCTGACCTCGAGGCCAGACTTTCCAAGGGGGCGGTATTTCATGGGCTTCAGCTTACTTGAGCGGTAAGGCTGGACGTTGCGGGACGATGGAGGGACAGTTGAGGGACATGGCTCGGAGCGAAAGGCAATGTCCCGCCATTTCCCGCCATCGTCCTGCAATGTCCAGCCATCGTCCCGCCACGTCCAGCCATAGTCCCTCCCCCTCCCTCAAGTAAACTCAAACCCTCATGCCTTACGAGGCCCTCCTGTACTACTGCTTCGCCCCGGTCGAGAACCCCGTCAACCTCGAGCGGAGCCAGCGGCGAATCTGCGAAGAGCTCGATCTTCGCGGGCGGATCATCGTCGCCGAGGAAGGCATCAATGGCACGGTCAGCGGCACCGCCGAGGCCTGCGCCCAGTACCGCGAGGACCTGAGGAAAACCTTCCCGGACATCGAGTTCAAGATCGACGAAGTCGAGGGCCACGTCTTCAAGGGGCTTAGCGTCAAGGTACGCGATGAAATCATCACGATGGGCGTCCCGCTGGGCACCCCGGTCCACCTGAAAACCGGCCAGCACCTCTCGCCCGATGAGTGGCGCGAGGCGATTCAGCAGGATGACGTGGTCCTCCTCGACGGCCGCAACGACTACGAGAGCGAGCTCGGCCATTTCGAGGGCGCGCTCCTGCCCCCGCTCGAGAGCTTCCGCGATTTCCCCGCCTGGATTCTCGCCCACCGCGAGCAGCTCGAAGGCAAGCGCATCCTCACCTACTGCACCGGTGGCATCCGCTGCGAAAAGCTCTCCGCGTGGATGCTACAAGAGGGCTTCGAGGAGGTCTATCAGCTCGATGGCGGCATCGTCCGCTACGGAAAAGAGACCGACGGCGCCGGCTTTGTCGGCATGAATGTCGTGTTCGACGACCGCGTCCTCGTCCCGCCCACCCCCGCGCACGAGCCGATCACCCATTGCCGCGAATGCAACGCCAAAAGCGCCAATTACGTCAACTGTGCCAACGTCCTCTGCAACCGCCGCATGATCCTCTGCCCGGGTTGCGAAGAGTCCACCAGCCGATGCTGCAGCGACGAATGCCGCAACGCCCCGTCCCTAAGAGCAAAGAACGCGAAGTTGCGCGCTTAGTGTTTGGTGTTCGGTTTTCAGTGTTCGGTTTCGTTCCTGACTGATGGGCCGGTTCGGTCCGACCTCTGGATACTGAACACCGAACACCGAACACTGAACACCACAAGCTAAACTAAATACTCATGGCGCAAGCGATTACGTTCCACGGGGCCGCGCAGACGGTGACCGGCTCCAAGCATCTCCTCGAGGTCGACGGCAAGCAGATCCTGGTGGATTGCGGTCTCTTCCAGGGCGGGCGCGAACTGAGGGAGCGGAACTGGCTGCCGTTCGGCTTCGACCCGCTGAGCCTCGACGCCGTCATCGTCACCCACGCGCACATTGATCATATTGGGCTCCTTCCTAAGCTCATCAAGGAGGGCTATCGAGGGCCGCTCTACGCCACGCCGGGGACCATCGGCCTCGCCCGAATCAGCCTGCCCGATAGCGGCCGCCTGCAAGAGGAAGAGGCGAAGTACCACAACAAGCATCGGTCGTCGCGGCACGATCCCGCGCTGCCGCTCTACACCGAGGCCGACGCCTTCGAGGCGCTAAAGCTCTTCAAGCCGATTCGCTATAACCAATTGCAGAGCTTGCCGGGTGGAGCCTCATTCCGATTCTTGCCCGCCGGTCACATTTTGGGTTCTGGGTACGCCGAGGTCTTTTTTGAGAATGGCGACCGCATTTTAATGGGTGGCGACTTGGGGCGATTCAATACGCCGATCATCAATGACCCTACAATGGTGGAGTACGCTGAGTACCTCGTTGTCGAGAGCACCTATGGCGATCGACTGCATTCGACCGAGAATGCAAAGGACCGCCTGCGAGAAGTCATCCAAGCGGCAATTCAAGATCATCTCACGATCATCGTGCCGAGCTTCAGCATCGGGCGCACTCAAGAGCTTCTCTATTACATCAACGAACTGCAACGAGAAAGGGCGATCGGCTTCATCCCCATCTATGTGGATTCTCCGATGGGCGTCAGTGCGACGGCGCTCTATGACAAGACTCTCGATGATCACGACCTCGATATGAGGTTGCGGCTGGATGAAGGCGACGACCCCCTCGATCCTGACGGCCTCACTTTGGTACGCGACGTAAACCAGAGCAAGGCGATTAACTCGATGACTGGCCCAATGATGATCATTGCCGGAAGCGGAATGGCGAACGGCGGCCGTGTGATTCACCACCTGAAGCATCGATTGCGCCGCCGCGATACTCTCGTGCTCTTCACAGGCTATCAGGCGGAGGGCACCATGGGACGTGATCTCCTCGAAGGAGCGAGCGAAGTAACCATTCACGGCCAACCGGTCGAGGTGAACGCCCAGGTAGACAAGCTGAACTCTCTTTCCGCCCACGCCGACCAAGGCGAGATCATGCATTGGCTCCGTGGATTCAAGGAGCCTCCGCGCAAGACGTTTATCGTTCACGGAGAACCAAAGGCTCAGGAAACGCTTGCCGAGAAGATTCGCGCAGAACTGGGCTGGAATGTGATTATTCCGCGTCAAGGCGAGCGAGTGGAGTTATGAAGAAAGAGACCCTTGCAGTTCATGCAGGCTTCGAACAGGACGCAGCTACCGGCGCGGTGATGCCGCCCATTTACCAAGTGAGCACTTATGCGCAGTCGGCCCCCGGTGAACATTTGGGCTATGAGTACTCTCGTACTGATAATCCGACGAGAACACCACTGCAAGACGCGATTGCCGAACTTGAGAGCGCAAAGCATGGCTTGGTGTTCTCAAGCGGACTTGCCGCGATCGATGCCGTGCTCAACCTGCTGAAGTCAGGCGATCATGTCGTCGCTTGCGACGATCTTTACGGCGGCACGGGTCGGCTGTTTAGCCAGGTCGCGACAAACCGCGGCCTTGAATTCACTTTTGCCGATCTGACCTCCGAAGAGTCTCTTCGCGCGGCAATGCAACCCAATACTAAGCTGGTCTGGCTCGAATCGCCTACGAATCCCATGCTTCGCGTCGTAGATATCGCCAAGGTTGCGAAGATCGCAAAGTCAGTCAGTGGGGCAGGCGTTTTGGTTGCCGTGGACAACACTTTTATGAGTCCTATGCTCCAGCAGCCGCTGGGCCTGGGCGCCGACATCGTGATGCACAGCGTCACAAAGTACATCAATGGTCACAGCGACGTCGTGATGGGTGCGCTGGCGATCAATGACGATGCGTTGCACGAGCGCTTGAAGTTCTTGCAGAACTCGATAGGGGGTGTTCCGGCGCCGATGGATTGCTTCTTGGTCCTTCGAGGTATTCGGACGCTGGCCCTGAGGATGGCTCAGCATGATCGCAATGGAAGTGCAGTTGCGGCCTTCCTCAGTTCGCACCCTAAGGTTGAAGCCGTGGTCTATCCGGGCTTGGTTAGTCACCCGGACCATGCATTGGCGCTCCGGCAACAAAGTGGCTTTGGCGGGATGGTGAGCTTTTATGTTCGTGGCGACCTCAATGCGGCGAAGCGGTTTCTAAGCGGCCTTAGGATATTTAAGATAGCCGAGTCCCTTGGCGGGGTCGAAAGCCTCATCGAGCATCCGGCAATCATGACCCACGCCAGCGTTCCACCCGAAAGAAGGCTCCAACTCGGAATCCTCGATAACTTGATCCGAATCAGTTGCGGAATTGAGCATTCCGATGACTTGATTGCCGATCTTGAGCGTGGATTGCAATTAGTCTGAACCTTTTGAGCGACTCTATCGGCCCTCCTAACCGTATTCATATCAGTGCATCAATTTCGAAACCTCGTCATCGCCGCTTGTCTGGCCCTTACGACCTTAGCCAGCGCCCAAAGCGACCCAACAAAACCAATTGCAACCGTTAACGGCGAGAGCATTGGCGGAATGGAGTATTTCCGCCGAATGGAATTCTTGCCGGGCTATGGCAAGATGGTGGGGAATCGCTTCATCGAAGGTTGGCCGGGCTACCTAGCTCTTCAGCAGATCATCAACGAGCGGATTCTCCTTCAGTTAGCGAAAGAAAAGGCGGTCGCTCCCAAGGATGCCGATATTGCTGCAGAGCTCAACTTGCGCCTCAAGAACTCTCCAAAGCTACTGGAGACACTAGCGAAGGTTGGAATCACAAAGGCCGACCTCGAGCACCAAATTCGCGTAGACCTTTCCGAATTCAACCTTATTACGATGGGCGTCAACGTGACTGACCAAGAGGTTGAGCAGCATTATAAAGATAACCCAACCCGATTTACGGTGCCCAAACGGTACAAGCTGAGACTGATCGCCGTGACCGAAGAGAAAAAATCGCAGGTGGATACTGCCCTAGCTGGCGGTAAGACCTTTGCCGATGTTGCCCGCGACATGAGCAGCGACCCAAGTGCGCTGCAAGGAGGCGCAATTGGAGATGTGCCGGCGACCGCCCTAGCGGAAGCGGTAACCAAAATGCTCGATCTCACCAAGATAGGCACCACGACCGAATGGATTAAAGGCGCCTCTGGTGGCTGGTTCAAGTTCTTGGTTGAAGACGTGAAGCCGTCCGAGAAGATCCCGCTCGACGCGAACACAAAGGCTCAGCTTCGCCGATCGCTGATGCTCGATCGAGGCCGGGTAAGAAATAACCTCGACAAGATGATGACGGACGCGAGAAAGAAGGCGAAGATTACGGTTGTCCAGCCTGGACTCAATGAGATGATCCAGGAGTGGCAGAAGAGCGTCACCGGCGACTAGAATCTCCCTATGGCGGTCGCCCTTCGCCAATTCCGAGCCCTCCTATCGATCTTCCTCCAAGATGGCCTCGCCTACAAGGCGAGCGGCCTCATATGGGTGATGACCGATGTTGCAACAGCCGTCGCCATGCCAATGGTGATGGTTGCGGCGGCCAAGGGTGGCTCGATCAAGGGGCTGACCGGTGCTGACTTCGTGCTCTACTACATGGTCATGCTGCTGGTGACCAGCTTCGTTCAGTGTCACTTTATGTGGGATGTTGCTTTCGAAGTTAAAGAAGGCATCTTCAGCAGCCACATCATCAGGCCCGTCAACTACCTCTATTACAAGCTGGTACACAATTTGGCGTGGCGGATTGTACGAACGTCCATCTTCTTTCCGCTGTTTCTGCTCATCCTTTGGGCTTACGCCCCTTGGGTGCCGAATCCGCAAATCCACCTCACCTGGTTCTCGTTGCTCGCGGTGTTTTTGGGGCACATCCTCAGTTTCATGTTTGTTATGGCGATGGCGATGCTGGCCCTCTTCTTGCAAGAGGTCACTAGCCTGTTCGAGCTCTATTACGTGCCAATGCTCTTCCTAAGTGGGCAGATGTTCCCGGTCGCGATTTTCCCGGATTGGGTGCGCAATCTCGCTATGTTTTTCCCGTTTTATTACACAACTGGCGTGCCAACGGAGATGCTCATCGGTAAGATCGGGCTCGCGCAGGCACCGATGTTGTTAGGGATTCAGTGCGCCTGGATTTTGGGTAGTTACATTGCGTTCAAGATCATGTTTCATTACGGCACGCGGTACTACACCGGGGTCGGAATGTGAACATCGACCCTGGTCTGTTTGAAGAAAGTGAACGCACAACGCCTCAGGCAGAGGGCCGCCAGTTTGTGGAAGTCGGTTCTCTGGATTTGGAGCGTGGCGGCCATTTGGGCTCCGCTACGATCGCCTATCAAACCTGGGGCAAACCCGACCCCTCGAACGCGATCCTAGTCTGCCACGCGATCAGCGGTGACTCGAATGCCGTCGGCTGGTGGCCGCGCCTTGTCGGTCCAGGTAAGGCGATTGACACCGATCGGTATTGGGTGATCTGTTCCAATGTCATTGGTGGCTGCCAGGGCTCGACAGGGCCGCTCTCCGGCGACTTTCCATTTGTGACCCTTGGCGACATGGTTGAAGCGCAATCGCGCCTCATGGATCATCTGAGTATTCCTCAATGGCAACTCGTTTGCGGCGGTAGCATGGGCGGGATGCAGGCCATTGAGTGGGCGCGCCGCTTCCCGAGTCGCACAAAGGGAGTCTGGGCAACGGCAAGTGCCCTGCGCCACAGCGCAATGCAAATCGGCTTCAACGAGGTCGCCCGCCAATCCATCTTCCGCGATCCTCGCTGGCAGGGCGGCAACTACACCGATCAAGGCCCGACCGACGGTCTCGCGGTCGCCCGCATGCTCGGTCACTTGACATACCTGAGTGAGCCGGCATTTGAAGCAAAGTTCGGGAGGCGTCTGCAGGAAGGCGACGTCAAAGTCCCCGACGCCGGAGCGACCTTCGCGAAGAGGGAAGTCTTCCAGGTCGAGAACTACCTCGCCCACCAAGGCCATAAGTTCACCGAGCGCTTTGACGCGCGCACTTTTGTCGTCGTCTCGAACGCGATCGACACCTACGACTGCACAGCCCTGCCTGAGTCCGACACGCGGTTCTTGTTCACGTCGTTCACTAGTGATCTGCTATATCCCAGCTGGCAAAGCCAAACCGCAAATGAACTAGCTTTGGGCTCTGGGCATGAGTCAACTTGGCTCGATATCAACTCTCCGCTCGGACACGATGCCTTCTTGCTCGATGAAAACGAGCAAGCTTCAGCAGTACATACCCTCCTGGGCAATTAGTCGGAGCGCCGACTTCTCGTCCGCTTCCGTGCGTTCGACTTAGTGGGTCACCTAAGAGAAAGGACTAGCGGTGGAGCCGGAGCCGCCGCTTGCCAGCACGGATCTGAATCTTGTCTCCCCATCGCTGAGCACAAATGATTTGCTTCCGAGCAAGCCGTCTAATCGTCTCGTTTGGTTCCTTGTTGTGGGCGGCGTTCATCGCTGCCATACCGTACGAGGTGGCCGCGCTGCGCCAACCCTTCGCCAATTCGTAGAGCTGAGCCGCTCGTTCGTATTGCTTCCAATCGCGTTCACCATGAAGGGCGTCTGTAAAGAGAGCATCGGCCGTAGCTTCATCATCGCCTGAATTGATCCAGGCCTCGTGCTGAAGCCTTCGATGCTTCTTCTCCTCCTCCTTATCAGAAGTTCGCAATGCGTGGCTCCAAAGTGCCTGATGACTCCAGCCAATTTCCTTCGCGTCGCCGGCTTCCTCAGCGATGGATAGCGCCTCCAGTAGCCTTGACCTTGCCTCCGGCATCTTGTCCGTGGTGAAGGCAACGACGGATGCTCGAAGCGCCCGTGCATAAGCCAGTCTGTCACCAGAGTCTCTAAGCAGGCCCACGGCCATCTCAGCAAGGCCGGCTGAAGCCGGAAACGGATGCTGCTCAGTTCCTGTCCCAATGAACTTATAAATGTGGGCCAAGCGCAAGTAAGCATTCCCAAGTTCTGTTGGATCGCCTCCCTGCAAAGACGAAACGCTTCTTTCGGCCTCGCGCCGATCTCTTGGGGTCAGTTTCTCCTCGGGAGCAAACATTGCGCTCATTATGCGTCGGCTCCCTGCTCCGCGAGTCGTCTCGACAACGAAAAGCCCCAAAAAGGAAGCTGATACGCATGCACTGGTCTAGCGACTCGCGGAGCAGGGAATTTTTTGCAATTTCTAAAGATAGTAGACAAATGAATACTACTTTGTGATAGAGTGTTGGTGAGGACTAGAAACGATGCCAACTCTGTGCAGCAAGACACTCACCACGCCCTTCAAAACTGTTTACATCGACCTTAAAGACTCTTCGAGTGGGCGATTTGTCCAGTTAGCTTCATACGGCCAGTTCGCACGGCAGACAATCACCATCGATGCGGCCGACCTACCTGCTGTGCTGGAGACTCTCTTTGAGTTTGCTGGGGCCGCTGGAATCGAGCTACCGAGCCAATTCAAACCAGCCAATCTCTCGGTCATTCAAAGGGAGTTTCCGCGAGCCTACAAGCCTTGGACAAACAAGGAAATCCGTTTCCTTACCGAAGAAGTCGCCGAAGGGAAGTCGCTCGACGAAATGGCAAGATTTCATAAGCGGCAGCCTAGCGCGATTCTTAGTCGAATACGAACACTTTCGCCTCAGAGGCAAGCTGCTCCCCTTGCGTCTTCGGCGTAGCCCATGCCATACTGAACCTCCAACGCGGGTGTAGCTCAGTGGTTAGAGCACCGGCCTGTCACGCCGGGGGCCGCGGGTTCAAGTCCCGTCATCCGCGCCAGTGTGCCGCGGTAGCTCAGTTGGTAGAGCAAAGCACTGAAAATGCTTGGGTCGCCGGTTCGAGTCCGGCTTGCGGCACCATTTCCTTTTAGGCTAATGGCTAATGGCTAATGGCTAATGGCTAATGGCTAATGGCTAATGGCCATCAGCCATAGACCATCGACCCGATTACGCCTTCAGCTTACTAACGATGCCCTCAAGGAACACCGCATTGTTCGGCGTTCGCTTAAGCAGCTTGATCATCGAATCCGTTGCTTCGTAGCTCTTCTCTTGATTCGCAAGTAGTCGGTGCAACTGCACAACGCCTTCCAAGAAGTGCTTGCTGAAGAGCTTCTCTTCATGCCGTGTCGAGGATCGCTTCACGTCGATCGCTGGCCAAATGCGTCGCTCGGCGAGCTCGCGGTCGAGCACGATTTCCATGTTGCCAGTGCCCTTGAATTCTTCAAAAATAGACTCGTCCATCTTCGAACCCGTCTCAACAAGCGCAGTGGCGATGATCGTCAGCGATCCGCCCTCTTCAATGTTTCGCGCCGCACCGAAGAAGCGACGTGGACGATACAAAGCAGCAGGATCGAGACCGCCCGAAAGCGTTCGCCCCGATGGGTTAATGGTCAGGTTGCTCGCGCGAGAAAGTCGCGTAATCGAGTCGAGCAAAATCACCACATCCTTGCCGCTTTCGACCATGCGCTTTGCTTGGTCCAAACAAAGGTCCGTAACCCGCATGTGGTTCTCGGCGGGCTCGTCAAAGGTACTGGAAATCACTTGCCCCTTCACAAAGCGGCGCATGTCCGTAACTTCTTCCGGCCGTTCGTCAACCAGGAGCACCATCAGGACCGCCTCCGGATCGTTGATCGCGATCGCATTCGCGATCTGCTTCACGATTGTCGTCTTACCGGCCTTCGGCGGCGCAACGATCAGGCCGCGCGAACCCTTACCGATTGGAGAAATGAGGTCAATGATGCGACCGCAGATGTTCTCTGGATCGGTCTCCATAACGTAGCGCTCTTCTGGGAAAAGCGGGGTCAACTTGTCAAAATCTCGGCGAGTCTGAAGTTCTGGAGCAGCGGTGCCAAAGCCATTTACGCTCTCAACTCGGAGCATTCCGCGGTACTTCTCGCCTTCGCGAAGTTCGCGTGCAAGGCCATAGACCGTATCGCCTTGGCGAAGCGCGTGCTTCTTCACTTGGTTCTGGCTCACGTAAATATCGTTTGAACCGGGAAGGTAATTCTCGCGTCGCAAGAACCCAAAGCCATCATTGGCGAGCTCCAAAATGCCCTTGCCATAGACCTGGTCTGGGTTGGCCGCCTGCAAAAGCTGCTCGATGACCTGCCAGCGATGCTGGTCCATGTCGATCTTCTGCTTCTTGCACTCCTTCGCCAATTCGGCGGCGGTCATCTTATCAAAGTGGTTAAAGTCTATTTCGGGCAGACCTTCAAGTTCGGCTTGATCTACTTGAGGTAGACCGCCTTCCTTGCGGCCGCGGCCACGATTACGATTTTGGCCTTGGTTTTGGCCACTAGACTTCCGAGGGCGGAATGTGTGCGTCATGCGCTTGTTAAATGTTCCTGATTGGGCTTCCGTGAAGGAATGAGGTGAATCTTGAACCTAGCCCACCGGGCAGACGCGAGAGCGTCGTCTGGGAGTTGAGACGCACGAACTAACGAATAGTTATCGCGAGCGCGAGCGTTTTGGGTTCAATTGGATGCGTCGTCGATGAGTTCGGCGATGTAAGGGAGGTTTCGATACCTTTCCCCGTGATCCAATCCATATCCTACCACAAACTTCTTAGGAATCTCGAATCCAACGTAATCTACGTTCATTTCATGGGTCCGGGCCGCTGGCTTACTAAGTAAGGTCGCCACGCGCAGGGCCTTTGGCTTTCGTGTCTGCCAGATCTGCATCAGGTGCGTGAGGGTCAGGCCGGTATCAATAATGTCCTCGACAATGAGCACATTCTTGCCTTCAATATTCACGTCAAGGTCTTTGCGAATTTGCACAATGCCGCTACTAGACTTCTCCGCACCATAGCTACTGGTTTGCACGAAGTCCACCTTGACGTTGATCCCCAAGTGGCGGCACAAATCGGCAACAAAGAGAAATGAACCCTTCAAAACGCCTACGACAATGAGTTCCTCGTCGCCAAAGTCTCGCCGGATATCGACGGCAATCTCTTTGGTTCTTTCCGCGATCTCGTCGGCGGTGATCAAGGGCTTCAGCATCGTCTGGGTCATGGCTAGATTATGTCGCCTAGTATCATAGAGCGTATCGCCGCCACACTATCCCCCGATGTCTCAGTTTTGGTTCCTGCGCTCAATGAGCAGGACACAATCCGTGAGGTCATCGATCGCCTCTTAGCCGTGCCGCTTGACCTAGAAGTTATCGTGGTCAATGATGGCAGTACCGATGGAACAGCAGCGATATTGACCGAGTATGGCGGCCAGATTAAGTTGGTGACTCACTTGACCAAAAGCGGTAAGGGTCGAGCTATCCGGAGTGGTCTCGAAGTCGCAAGTGGTCGTGTCGTCGTCATCCAGGATGCTGACTTAGAGTATTTTCCCGAGGAAATCCCCGCTCTAGTAGCCCCCATCTTGGAGGGCCGATCGAAAGTGGTCTACGGTACGCGATTTTCAGGTGGCTACCCGAAAGGAATGGCGCTTCCAAATAAAATCGTCAACTGGGGCCTTGCGCTGGCGTCTCGGTTGCTCTACGGCCAAAAGATTACCGATGAGGCGACGTGCTACAAGGCAGTCGAGACGAACTTGCTCAAGTCTCTAGCTTTGCAGTGCACCGGCTTCGAGTTCTGCCCCGAAGTCACAGCAAAGGTCAGTCGCGTTGGCCAAAGAATCGCAGAGATTCCCATTAGGTACGTTCCACGCAATAAGATGGCCGGTAAGAAAATCCGATGGACCGACGCCCCTATCGCCTTCTGGACTCTTCTAAAGTACCGCTTCTGGAAACGCCCATGACCCCAGACCTTAGCACCCTTCTCAAACTCTGGGACACCGCCGTATGGGAGTTCTCACTCGTCTTTGAAGACCTCAGCGACGAGGATGTCTGGCGCAGTCCCCAAGCTGGTGTACCCAGCGTCGGCGTCCAAGCCTGCCATCTCGCCCGCTCAGAAAACTCCTCCTTCGGACAGTCGGTCGAGAGCCCGCTCGACATCGACGGCATGGGCTACTTCCCATACGATCCGAAAGCGCCCCTCCCAATTCATCTGGCAGCCGCAGAAGTCTTCGCCGAATACGAGCGAGTTCACAAAGCCGCAATCGCGTGGATTCATGCAAGAGGCTTCGCGCTCTCCGACCCGTACGAAAACCCTAAGTTTGAAAACCACGAGGGCATGACCTGGGGCGACCGCATCGAATACATGCCGTTCCATGTCGCCTACCACACCGGTCAAGCGTACATGGCCCGCCACATCATGGGCCACGACACAACAGAAAACTAATCTGCGACCAAGACGCACGCAGGCCCCGTCCCATCTAGTTAAGATGTCAACCGAATCTATGAAAGGCACGGAGTTGCAGAGCAAGATCGTAACGCCACTCGTGATCGTTGCCGCTCTAGGCTACTTTGTCGATATCTTCGATCTCCTGCTGTTCAGCATTCTTCGTGTTCCAAGCCTTACTTCGCTTGGGTACACGAAGCAACAAGTCACCGACCTCGGTCTCCAGCTGCTCAACTGGCAGATGGCAGGAATGCTGATCGGGGGCCTTCTGTGGGGCGTCATGGGCGACCGAAAGGGTCGCATTGCAGTTCTCTTTGGCAGCATTCTGCTGTATTCCGTGGCGAACATCGCAAATGGTTTGGTTCAAAACTACGAGATGTATGCGGTTTGGCGGTTTTTGGCCGGAGTCGGCTTGGCCGGAGAATTGGGCGCCGGCATTACGCTCGTTGCCGAAACAGTGGCAAAGGAGAAGCGAGGCTACAGTACGACACTGGTGGCGACCGTCGGAGTTTTAGGTGCCGTGGTGGCGGCCTTCGTTGCCAAATCG
Source organism: Chthonomonas sp. (assembly GCA_016788585.1). GTDB lineage: Bacteria > Armatimonadota > Fimbriimonadia > Fimbriimonadales > Fimbriimonadaceae > JAFLBD01. The sequence continues at coordinate 45,464 of JAEURP010000021.1, forward strand.
GTGGACTGGCGAACGGCATACTTTATTGGCGGCGGATTAGGACTCGGTTTGCTGGTCCTCCGAATCACCGTCTATGAGTCGGGGATGTTCGAGCGAGTGAAGACCAGCGAGCACGTAAGGGGCAGCCTAAAAATGCTGTTTGCTGACCGCTCGCGGTTGATGCGCTACCTTCATTGCATTCTGTGCGGCCTTCCCATTTGGTTTGTGGTCGGGATCTTTGTAACGCTCGCCCCTGAATTTGGAGAAGCGCTCGGAGTAACGCCTAAGCCAAACGCCTTGAACGCAGTCCTCTACTGCTACATCGGCCTTAGCGTTGGGGACTTGCTGAGCGGATTGATCAGCCAGTGGATCAAGAGTCGAAAGAAGGCGATCATGCTTTTCATCTTTGCTTCCTTGTTGATGAGCATCGCCTACCTCAACTTGCGCGGCGTCTCTGAAGCTACATTCAATTGGGTTTGCATCGGCTTGGGTATCGCAATCGGTTACTGGGCTGTTTTTGTCACTACCGCCGCGGAGCAGTTTGGAACCAATCTTCGCGCGACGGTGGCGACATCGGTTCCAAACTTCATCCGGGGCTCGGTCATCATCTTCACTCTTGCGTTTGCCGCGCTCAAGCCCTCGTTCGGGATATTGAATGCTGGCATGGTCCTAACACTGGTGGCATGCGGCCTAGGCTTGTTCAGTACAGCGATGCTTCGCGAGTCGTTTGGCCAAGAGCTAGATTTTGTTGAGGCGTAGCCGCACTCAAACCCCTCTTGACAGATAATCCAAACTTCGATATCGTTGTTGTTATGAAGCGCGCTGTTTCAAGCCTTGTTTTTGCGATTCCTGTGCTGTTATCTCTTCAGTCCTGTGGCGGCGACCTACATTTCGGCGACGTCAGTCCGGGCTTGTACTTGCTGTCTTATGAGCGTTCCCGCCCCGCCGGAAGGGCGATCATTACGGGTGATATCATGGTCGAGGTCGATGAGAAGGGCGGGGTTGACTTTGTTCTCCACGACTTAGTCTTGGGTAGCACTTTCGGAACCGGGAACATCGATGACCGCGGGAATTTCACCGCGACTTCGGGTTCATCTGTTACCGGGTTCCGCGGCGACCCGACGGTCACCATCGAAGGGCGGGTCCGTGGGTCAGGAGAGAATGCAAGCGTTGAGGCGACGGTCTCCGGAGATATCGACGCCGACGTTTCGGGCACTTATTACTCGGATGGGCAGACCAGCCCATGGGTAGCAGACTATGACGGAAACTTGACCGGAAGCTTATCCGGAATCTTGGACATCGATGTCTTTTCGGATGGAACTCTCACGTCATCGCTTGGAGTTGGGGACGACTTCTTTACAGGCAGTGGAACTGTCTCCTCTGTTGGATTCGGAACGATCAACTTGACCTTGGCGCCAGGGCGTCAAGGCGATGAACTCACTCTATACGGGTACTTCTATATTCACGAAGGTGTCCAATATGCCAGCGGCACCTATGAAGGCACGGTAGACGGCAGCAGTGTCAACGGTAACTGGACAGCCGAAAGAGACTAAAGAAGCGACCGGAGCAATGAAACTAGGGGGTTAGCGAATCGCTAACCCCCTAGTTTAATAATTAAAGTACTTCTAGGCTATCGTCGCCGCCGTCTCGCGAGCACTCCTAAAGCAGCACCCAAACTGATCAGTGTCGCGGGTTCGGGAACGGTGGTCGGTGCGACAAACTGAGCCACCGGCGTTATTGCAACATCATCCCAGAACGTTGTTGCTCCGTCTGGCACGATTCCCCCAGCCCCGGCCGTAGCATTGACCACCCGAACCACCACGCTGGGCTGGGTGACTGTAAATGTTGTGTAGGCGAAGTGCCACTTGTCCTCATGAGATGAGTTCATGTTTGTGATGCCCATTCCCGTGTACGGGGCGCCAGCCATCACATCGATGTATGCCATCCCATCTTGCCAGACCGTGTCTGGCTTGATGAAAGCGCTTAAAACGTACGTTTCACCAACGGTGAGGTTGGTCAGAGTGCCAGAGGCATATCCGCCAAAGGTCGCGAGCCGGGTCATTCGCATTCCGTAGTCGCCACGATAGGCAGCTTGACTTTCGCGAAAGACCTGCCCTTGTCCCCATCCTCCTTCATAGCCAAACCAAGCCAGCGAGTTAGTAGCCTCAAAGTCGCCCCCCGTAACTGTAGTGTAGTTGCCAGAGCCCGGCAAGAAAGGTCCCTGGATAAGACCTGACTGGGCCCTGGAGGCCACCGAGGCGCCAACTGCCAAAACGATGATTCCAATGCGGTTCATTTGCATATCTCCTATCGACCTGATGTCGATGCTCGAAGGCTAGCCCGGAGGCATTACATAGGCATTACATGCTCTCGAGTGCACGATACGCCTCCGCCAGCGCGTGCTTCGAGTCTTTTGGCATCAACTTTTCAGAGCCCTTGCCGACACGTGACCGGCGCCACAAAAACAGCTCCACCATCGGTAAGTTGTGCTCCTCTCGTAGTTTCCATCCTTGGCTAACCATCTCTTGCCCAAGATCCGGATGGGGCCCCATCGCGAGGCCGAGGCCGATCGTCTCAAGAGTGTTTACATGCAGTCGGACACCAGATTGCCTAGCGGCGAGCCGAAGGGCTAGGCGGGCGAACCCAAGGCCTTCGGCGGTTCGATCCAGACCCATTGCGGCCCGAGCCAGAGTGGCAGCTGCGCGGCAAGTGGTGTCGAGCGTGCCGATTTTTCGGGAGGCGTCGAAGGCTGCTTGTGCAGTTCTAACTGATTCTGAGTACCGCTCCAAATCCGCCATTAGCCCAGCGTGGTTAGATCTCGTTGTTGCGAGGCGTGCTGCGATGTCCTTTCCTTCAAGCGCTTCAAAGTACGCGATGCACTCTGCGAACAGGGCATCGGCTTCGTCAAAGTGGGTCAGCATCCATAGGCAGCTTGCTTGCGTCGTTTGCGCCAAGCGTTTCTCATGGTCCCAACCGTGGGTCTCACAAAGCTGCAGTAGGTCGTGCAGATAGTCCAGCCCCGCTTTCAATTCACCGGCAAACACACAGCCGAAACTAAGTGAGTTGAGGAGCCTATGCCGGTCCCGAGGATCAAGATCTTTGCAAAGTAATGCTTGACTCTCCGCGATTGACTCTGGCCATCGCTCCATGTATCCCAAGGTGGTCGCCCTTGCGACCCGGCAAGAGATGGTAGACCCGTCTGCGGCTTGTGAAGCTCCCAAGGCGGCTTCAAGCAATCGCAGGCTCCCCGTCGGTTCCCGTTTGCATTCCGCTTCGAAGGCTGGACTCGCCAAGAAGTTCAACAGGATATCGGGTGCCTGCTTCAGGCAACTCTCAGAGTATCTAAGAAGTACGTCCTCCTCTGCCTTGCCCAGCTGCCCGGACCGCTGCGTCGCGCTAGCAAGCAAGCGTTGCGCGAAGGCGATGATTGGTGCCGAGAAATCCATGCCCTCAGACTGTAGGCTCCGCCTCGCCCTGTTCCAGACCTGAAGTGTTTCGGCAGAAGTGCCGAGTCGAGACGATGCGCTCAATGCGTGCCGCCAGAGCTCGTCATCGTGGGGCAAATGCTTGAGACCGTGATCGGCGGCCTCCTTCTGTAGCCCCCAATCCGACTCTTGTTCAGCAAGTTCGGCGAGCCGCGTTAGGTATTCGACCGCTTCGAGACTCCAGGCCGTTTGCTCGCGTTCAACCCAGGGCCCCTCCAACTGGGGCAAGAGTTGGCTGGAAAGCAGGTCGAGATGGGCCCTCAAGCCACACATCTCTTCCGCGTCGGACTGAGGCCTAAGGTCAGAAAGCCGCTGGCGTAACTCCAATAGGTCCAGGCCCACCTGCCGCTCAATTCCAACGTTGTCGCCGTCTTCGGCCAATGGAACCACGTCCCGCAGTCTGGAGAGTCCGACTCGCAGGCGGTTGAGCGCTTCCTTTCGTTCGATGTTCGGGTAGAGCAGTTCGACAACTTCGCCACGCGACACCAGGGCTGGCGCACGGAGGGCCAGCAGAGCAAGCAAGGGAAAGTGCCCGCTCTTAATCTCTCGCCCGTCTGACAAGAGCCGACCGCGGCCTAATAGCTCAACCCGTGCTCCCATCCCATGAGATTACTTGGTGTTAGCGCGTGGGTAGTCTAAGATACCGTCGGCCCACCGTCGGTGTAATGATTCGACCGCTCGGCTCCTTAAACTCGATCCGATAGGTGTCTTCGGTGTTCGGGTAGTCATTTGCGGCCAGCACTTTGGCGGGGTGCCATTCGCGGCGATAAAGGTAAAGGCACGCATCCCCAGCCCTGAAAGGCGCAGGCTCATTGAAGAACCTCATTGGCCCTGTTTCGATGTAAACCGAGTTGCTCGATCCGACGTACTTGACTCCGGCGCCCAGCGCCTCGCCAAGGAACCGCAACGGTACGTAAGTGTGGCGATTATTGACAACTAGCGGTGGCTGGTCGAGCGTTAAGGTTCTCCCGTCGACCATCGCCTCAGCCCGCCCGAGCTGAAGCGTTATCGTGCGCTCCGAACGCCATGCCATGATCTGCTTCGTCGAACTGTCGAAGTAGACGACGGCTCCCAGAATGTCAAAGGTCTCGCGAAGGCCGAGAAGTGTCCGCCCTCCGCGCAGGATCGCTGGCTCGCGCAGGTTCTCCTCCTTGCCGTCGATGAATACGTGCACCTCCTGTGCAACCGCAAGCCCCGAACAGAGCGCACAAAGTGACGCTACCAATGCTCTCATGATTGGTAAATCTACCACAATAACTGAGTGCAGTTGTGATTTATGCCCGCGCTGGGCGGCGGCGCTTCGCCAAACAGCCAAGCGCAATACCTAGCCCGACCATGGTCGCGGGTTCAGGTACCGCGGCCCCCGCCACCTGAATGTGGTCGATCTCGACTCCGTTTGGATTCCCGATGGTGATCCGCGAGATTCCGCCCGCGTAGGACACGCCATAGAATCGGTCTTCGTCCGTCCCTCCAAGGTAGCTATTGTCGGCGTGCTGCCCATTTAGGGTGCCCAAGGAGACGCCATTGGCATCAAAGGCCTCAAAGACGATGGGATTATCACCGTCGGTCCAGACAAAACCTGCGTGAGTCGGTAGAGCCACGTTGTTGATTCCGAACCATATGGACATGGAGCTAACGTTCCAAAAGGCATCTCCAACTCCAGCTGGCCCCTGTTGACCGGTACCGTTTAGGATGCCGTCATCGATGTCTACCGAGTCAATCAGACCTTCAACGAAGGAAGAGCTCAGGAATGCATAGTCGCAAAAGGCTCCGACGATGTCAAAAGACCCGTCCTCGGCGTCCTCCAACTGCAATCCAGCCATGCCAAACCAAGGGCTGTCGCTGTGCTGTAAATAGGGCGTCGGCCCATAGAACGTCTGAGCAAAGGCCCCTGCCGAGACCGCCATACCAACTCCAATCAAAAACAACTTCATAGTAAATATAACTATAAAGAAAGCTGCTCTTAAACCTACCAAGTCCGAGGCTAAAGTCCAGCAAAAACACTGGGACTTCTTATCCAGCCCGTCCTAAATTGCCGCGACGATCTGAAATTACGTCGCGCGATTGCGACACTGTACGGAACTTGCCTTATAATGTGAGCCTTACTGTTTGATTCATTGAGGAGTTATGGTTCGACGTTCTTTTATTCTGTCCCTGGCTTTGGTGAGCCTCACCACCGTTCCTGCCGCACGCGCGGCGGCGTCATTCATCATCGCTTATGATGATGCGGCGGATTCGGCCTATAACTCCGGCTGGGCCAATGGCTCAAATGGTGGCTATGGCTTTGGCGCGTGGTCGCATTCCGCGCTCGGCATGTTTGCGATGGGCGATTCAAATGCCAACGGAACCCTCGGCGGCCCAGGAATCAATGTCGGCGGCCGGGCTTGGCAAGCCGAGCTTAATCCCGGCTGGACGGGAGCGGCGGCCGTGCGCTCGCTAGGCACCTTTGGCGTCGGCGATAGCCTGGAGGTGGACGTGGACTTTGGGATCGCGCCAACCCCAGGGCATGGAGTCGCGATCTTTGGTAGCAGTGACTACTGTCAAGTTCAAGCGATCGGATCGTCTTCCGGCAATCTCCTCATCAATACGTCGGCAACCACGGTGGTCACCAGCATCCCCTACAGCGACGGCGGATATCGCGTCACGTTCGACCTGCTGAGCGCCACTTCGGCCAACGTCACGATCTTCAGTATGGCGAGCAGCGCGGCTCAAACCTTGACCCTGGCCTACGTCTCCGGCTCCGGTACCCAGATGATGTCGCTTCAAACCACTAACCCATCGGCCGGCCAAGCCGTTTATGCGAGCCGCATGAAAATCACCTCACCCGTGCCCGAACCCGCCAGCATGCTCGCGCTTGGTTTTGGCCTCGCCAGCCTGTTGCGCCGCCGAACCGCCCGAAGCTAGGCGCGGCCCTTCGACACCGGGGCGTCTTGGTAGCCACCCTATCTCCCCTCCCAAGCTTGGGAGGGGTCAGGGGGATTTTGTAGGGAATCGTGTCTTTAGTCGAGACTCGATAACCGTCAGCCAAAACGGACCTTACAGCTAACCGCCCATTTACGTGCAAAAGTTGTGCTTTCTGTCAAAAAAGTCTTACAATGGTTTCTGTAGTGAAGACTATTGCCTTTATAACACTCGCGCCGTTAGCCGCTACGAGTAATGCTCAGTGGGCGGTAACCAACCTTCACCCGGCTGGTGCGACCAGTTCTGCAATCAGCAAAGTAACTGCAACTCAACAGTTTGGGGCAACGGGTGGCGTAATGACTGTGTGGAGTGGAAGCGCGGGCTCCGCGGTCACCGTCAACCTTACCCCTCCCGGCACCTCGAACGTGAGCATTCGCGACATGAACGGCTCGAATCAGGTCGGGGACGCATCCACTTCCGCCCCTCACGCCAGCCTGTGGAGCGGCACGGCGGCCTCATGGGTCGACCTCAACCCCGCTGGTTCCTTGTCTTCCTATGCTCGTGCCTTCAGTGGTTCTCAGCAAGGCGGGCAGGCGCACATAGGTGGAGTTTGGCGTGCGAGTTTATGGAGCGGCACGGCGGCTTCTCGCATTGATATGCACCCTCCGGGGGCGACGCACTCGGACATCCGAGCAATGAGCGGTTTTCAGCAGGCGGGCATCGTCTTTTATGGTGGCACCGCATCTCAGGCCAGTATCTGGAGCGGCTCCGCTGCCTCGCACGTCAGTATTCATCCTGCCGGAGCAACGAGGTCTATTATTCATGCCATAAGTGGCCCGCTGCAGATTGGAGAGATTAACTCTGCCCCGTCCAGCCGTGCCAGCTTGTGGAGCGGAACGGCGGCCTCGTGGGTCAACCTCAACCCTGCAGGCGCCTTTTATTCGGGTGCAGTTGCTGGAGTCGGTTTAGTCCAGGTGGGTCTTGCGGCCCTTGGCCCGAATTCCCACGCCAGTCTGTGGAACTGCACGCCGGGCTCATTTGTCAACTTACACTCCTTCCTCCCGCCAGGGTTTTCCTATAGTGCGGCCACCTGTATCGCAACAGACGGATTCACCACGTTTATTGGCGGATATGCCTTCAACACAGTGACCAATAGGTCTGAGGCCATCCTGTGGACGAGGCCCTGGCCAGCGGTAACCGGAACGCTCCAATTGAGTGATGCGGTGTCGAGCTTCGCGATGCCACGCACGATAGGCTACTCCGTGCTGCAAGGCACGACGGTCATCAACTCTGGCAGCGTCAACACCACCTCTAGTTCGTCGCCGCTTAGCTTTACAATTCCCAGCGGCACCAGTGGATCCGCTCAACTTGTCCTTGATGGCTCGTCCTGGCTGAAGCGCCGCATCAATCTAACTCTGACCGGCTCCAACCAAAGCATTGGCTCCGTGCTGATGCAGAATGGCGATGCGGACGCCAGCGGGGAAGTAGATGCGGCGGACATTGATGCCGTGATCGCCGATTTCGGCAGCACCTACCCCGGCGGGCCGAATCCCAACGCCGACGTGGACGTGAGCGGCGAAACCGACGCGGCGGACATCGACATCATCATCGCCAACTTCGGCGCTGTCGACGATTAAGGCCCCCCTCCTCACCCCTTGCGGGAGAGGACCTTCGGGGAGTCCCGCGCGAAAGCAAGGGAAGCTCGGACAGGTGAGGGGTTGCACGGTGCTTGGCTGGGAATGGCTGGGCATGGCTGGGAATGGCTCAGGCAAATCCCCTCTCTTGCGCCCGCCAAGCTTTCGACTGCCCCAATTGATCGTGGCGGAGGAGAGGGGCTAGGGGTGAGGTGAGATGCCCCGACTCCGCTGGGCATGGCTGGGTGTGGCTGGGTATGGCCGGGCATGGCTCAGGCAAATCCCCCTCTCTTGCGCCCGCCAAGCTTCCGGCTGCCCCAATTGATCGTGGCGGAGGAGAGGGGTTAGGGGTGAGGTGAGATGCCCCGACTCCGCTGTGCATAGCTGGGGGTTGTTGGGTTTGGCTGGGAATTCCCAAGCCAAGTCCCTTCATGTCCCGCTACGTCCCTCCCAGAAGGACTCTAAACTCAAAACTCTAAACTCTAAACTCAGC
>JAEURP010000022.1 GCA_016788585.1 Chthonomonas sp.
ACTGAAAACTGCTGTAAGATGAAATCATGCGGTGTTTTGACACTGGTGTAAGGTCGAGATCAGTTGGCGCAGGAGGAAGGGTGGTTGCGACCTTTCACCAGTGCCACCCAACGTAGGTGCTATGCGAAACTCACCCCGGCCACCCAGCCCCGACGTGCTCGAGAGCCTTTCGAGCATCGTGAAGCGCATCTATAGCGACCCGAACGTGGACGACAAGATGCTGCGCGATGCCGGCCTCGCCGAGCGACCCGGCAAGCCCCAATACCTCACGCCGAACGTCCCGCTGGATGCCACGTCGAATGTGGTGGGTCCGCGCGCGGTCGAGATTCGATGGAAGCGCAACGGCAACGTTTCGCCGACGGTTTACATTATCGAGCAGCAAACGCCGAGCGGCTGGGTTCAGATCGCTTCGGAAACCGCGACGAAGTTTGTTCATAACAACATCGACGCGGGCGTGATGCAAACCTATCGCGTGACCGCCAAGCGCGGCAATCGCTTTAGCCCGGCCTCGAACGAAGCCACCATTTGGGCCACGAACGGAGGCGTGGAATTGCGCGTGGCCGCCTAAGGCGCGCCACACCGCAACGCCGGCGACTCCATCCAAACCCAAACCGCCTCCTTCGGTTTCGAAGGAGGCGGTTTTGTTTTAGGAGGGGCTTAGCTGCGAGCGGCCCAGAGTTCTTCGAAGCGGCTGATGAGCTTCTCGATCGCCTCGAAGCCGCCATTCCAGAACGCTTCGTTGTTCATATCCACGCCGACGGTCGCCATGAGGTCCTTCGGCGACATCGATCCGCCGAGCTTGAGGAGCGCGACGTACTTGTCTTGGAAGGTCGGGCCCTCGGCTTGCGCCATCTGGTAGAGCGACATCGTGAGGAGCTCGCCGAACGAGTACGCGTAAACATAGAACGGCGCGAAGATGAAGTGGCCGACGTAGCTCCACCACATCTTGTGCTGCTCGCCCATCTTCACCGAGTCGCCGAACATGCCTTGCAGCTCTTCTTGCCAGACTGCGCCGATCTCATCGGAATCGAGTTCGCCTTCCTCGCGGCGCTTGTTGTGGCAGCGCTGCTCGAACCGGAACATCGCGGCTTGGCGGAAGACGCTGGCGAAGATGCCTTCGATCTTCTCGGCATAGAGCGCGAGCTGATCTTCTTCGGAAGCTTCCTTCACCAAACGGTCAAAAACAAGCTGCTCGCCGAAGATGCTCGCGAGTTCGGCGAGAGGCAGCGAGCCGTGGTAGTTGACCAAGGTCTGCTCTCGCGAGAGTGAGGCGTGGACGCCGTGGCCGAGTTCGTGCGCGAGGGTCATCACGTTGTCCATCTTGTTCAGGTAGCTGAGCATGATGACCGGGTGGAGGTCCGGCGTGATGTAGCTACAGAACGCGCCGCCGGTCTTGCCCTTTCTGGCCTCGGCGTCGATCCAATTCTTGGTAAAGAACTCTTCGGCTTTCTCGGAGAGAGTCGGGCTGAAGGCACCGAACGCATCAAGAATCATCGAGCGCGCATCGTCGTAGCTGATCTGCTCCTTGGTGTCGAAGAGCGGCGCGTAGCGATCAATGTGCGTGAGTTCGGGCAGGCCAAGAATCTGTCGCTTAACTCGGTAGTACCGGGCGACCAACTCTTCGTTCTTCTTGCAAAGCCGCATGACGAGGTCGACCGTCTCCTTGTCGAGCTCATTGGCCATGTGCCGGCTGTGCTCGGCATAGGGTCGCGAACGAAGGCGATCATCAATGCGCTTGTCGAGCAGGATGTTGTTGAAGATGTAGGTCAGAATGTGGCTGAGCTGCTTCAGCCCTTCGCTGAACGAGTCGCCCGCCGCTGCCCGTACTTCGCGGTTGGGATGGCGCAGGAGGTTGAGGAGCTCGCTCTCGTTCTTCTCTTCGGTCTTCCCGGTCTCTGGGTTCGGATATTGGAAGACGTGCTGCGCGAGGACTTCTTCGAACAAGCGAACCCAAGCGCGAACTCCCGTGTTGGCGGTCTCCTCGAGGATCACTTCTTCCTTCTCGCTGAGGGTGAAGGGCTGGCCCTCGCGGACGCGCTGGAAATGGTGAGCATAGTTGCTCATCGCCGGGTCGGCTAGGAGTTGCTTCGCCTTGTCCTCGGGGATGGCTTGAAGTTCGAGGTCGACGAAAATAAGCTTGACGCGAATCTCAGTGGACTTCTCGCTCTGCTCTTGCATGAAGGCAGTGACCTCCGCGTTGTCGGCCTCGACGGCGAATCGGAGCGAAGCGAAGATTTCGGGCTTGCTCATCTCTTGGAAGATGCCTTCGAGCGTCTTGAACGCTGCGGCTAAGTCGCCGGCGCTAAGCTCGCCAATCTTGCCACGATATTGAGCGGCAAACGCATCGGCGGCATTGTGAGCTTGGGCCCAGGTTTGGGCGACTTTGGGGTCATCGAGACCGGAGTAAAGAGCAGAAAGGTCCCAGCGGACCTTGGGTGATTCGAGTTCTGGAGCAACGGCGCTCATACTTACATTATGGAGTAATGCGGGTTCGGGTTCCCTGGTCCTAGCCGCGCCCGGCGAGGAGTTCGCGTGCATTGGCCAGTGCCATGTCGCCGATTTCCTCGCCTGCGAGCATACGGGCAACTTCTTCCACCCGCTCGCTTTCATCCAAACGGTTAATTTCCGTGAAGACTCGCCCCGCTTTTTCGACCTTCTCAATCTTGAAGTGCGTATCCGCCATACCCGCGAGCTGGGGCAGATGGGAAATGCTCACCACTTGGTAAAACTTCCCGAGGTCGCGCAGCTTGCGAGCGACCACGGCGGCGGCACGACCTGACAAACCGGTGTCGATCTCGTCGAAGATCAGCGTGGGGACACCGGCTTTGCCGGCAAGGATTACCTTTAGCGCGAGCATGACTCGGCTCATCTCGCCACCGCTGGCGATTTTTGAAAGGGGCTTTAGCGATTCGCCGACGTTGGCGGAGAAGAGGAATTGAATGTCGTCGGCACCGCGGGTGTCGGGCTCTTTCGGAATGACGCTTAACGAGAAGTTCGCTTTTTCCATGGCAAGCTCGCGAATTTCAGATTGAACCAATTGGCCAAATTCCTTCGCCTTTTGAGTGCGGAGGGCAGTGAGCTTTGCACATGCTTCTACGACCTTGGTCGCAGCTACATCAACCTGCGCCTCAAGCCCTTCCTCGGTAGCTTCGCCGTCTTCAAGGGCGGCGAGTTCCTCTCTCACCTTTTGGTGAAACTCCAGCACTTCTGCTTCCGACTCGCCGTACTTTCGGAATAGTCGCTTGAGGGCATCTTGGCGGCTCGCCGCTGCCTCAAGGGCTTCGGGGTCCATCGCCACTTGCTCGGCGTAGGCGCGTAACTCGTGAATGGACTCGCGAAGATTTTCCAGTGTTGTTTCCAATCCACTGGTCGATAGCGATTCGTCAATCCGATTTGCTTGACTCACCATTTGGACAGCAGAGCCGAGCCGTTCCTCGGCGGCCCCATCGTCGTCAGCCACGGCCGCGAGGGCACCCATCACGAGCTCAGCCAGCCTTTCACTGTGTCGCAACCGATTGATCTGCGCGTCTAACTCCGCCGATTCTCCAAGTTGCGGCGCGACGTCGCCAATCTCCTTGTCTTGATAACGAAGCAGATCGAGGCGCTGTTCGCGGTCTCGCATGCCTTGTCGAATGGCGTTTAGCGCGGTTCTTAGGCGAGACCATTCGCTAACCAATTGGTTGATTTCGGCGAGTAGCGTGGCCGCTGGCTCGCCAATCCAGAGGTCGAGATAATCAAGATGACGAGATGGGTCCAGAAGCGCCTGGTGGTCGTGCTGCCCGTGCAGATCGACCAGGAGCGCGCCCAGCGCCTTCACAACAGCAACGGGTTGTGCACGGCCGCCAATGCGGCTAACGTTTTTGCCTTCCGCCGTAATCTCACGCTGAATGTAGACCTGACCATCCTCCAAGGGAATCCCGGCCTCTTCGCAATAGGCTAGGGCCTCGGCATTGCCCCGCACGTCTGCGACCAATTGCACTGGCCCTTTCTGGGCCCCTGCGCGCAGGAGGTCTTGATCGGCGCGATCGCCCAGCGCCAGCCCGATTGCGTCGACCAGTAGAGATTTGCCAGCGCCGGTCTCACCAGTGAGAACCGTAAAGCCGCGCCCCAGTTCGATCTGGGCTCGCTCAATCACGGCGATATTCTCTACGCTCAGTTCAAGAATCATCTCAAGTATGCTTAGCTGATAGACGCATGAACCCCGTCCAGCGCGCCGCCACCATTTCGCTCATCGCGACTACAGTCGTAGTATGCGCAAAGTTGGCCGGCGGTGTTGTAACAGGCTCAATCAGCGTGTTGAGTGAGGGGCTCCAGTCTTTCGTTGACGTGCTCATCGCGTTTGGTGTTGTTCAGACGATTCGGCTGGCAAGCCTTCCACCAGATGACTCGCACCCATATGGTCATGGCAAGGCCGAGGTCTTGATGAGCGCCCTCCAAATGGTGCTCATCACCAGTACTGCGGGCTTCATCATTGCGCAGGCGATCAACCGCATTCGACAGCCTCAGGAGATTCACGTCGATTGGGGGATTGCAGCGATGGTCTTTAGCGCTGGGGTGAACCTCTTAGTATCTTCTCACCTGGCGAGCGTTGCCAGGAAGCACCCTTCCCCGGCCTTGCAGAGTGAGATTCTCCACTTGCGGAGCGACACGGTTTCGGCTGCTGGGCTCATTGCCGGGCTCGTCGCCGTAAAATTGACCGGCTGGTCATTTCTGGATCCCATCATGGCGATCCTATTTACAATGGTTGTCGTTATCGCGGCCCTTCGCCAGCTAAGAAGCGTGATCCACCTGCTAATGGATGGCGCTGCTCCAATCGAGGATATCCGGGCTGTGGAGCACACTTTAGAAAGCCACGCGCACGTCCGTGGATTCCACAATCTCCGAACTCGAACCGTTGGAACCACGCATCATGTCGATATTCATGTTTTGCTGGACGACGACCTCTCCTTTGTTCAGGCTCACGACTTAGCCGAAGAGGTTGAGAAGCAGATTTCTCGTCAGCTTGGGGGCGCACGGGTCAATGTCCATTATGAGCCCTATCATGCCGAAATGGCCCATCAGAGAGCAGAACATCAAGGACAAACGGAATTAATCGACTAGCTTTCAGCTTCGCATAAAAATTAAAGAGCCGCCAACGGCAGCTCTTTCAAACTCGCTCAGGAGGGCCCTTAGCTCTTGTCTTTGAACCCAGGAAGGCGGCGACCCTTGTAGAAGCCTTCTGGAGTAGCGAAGTGGCGGAGCTTAAATGGCTCGGCACCCTGCCCCTTCGTGGCGTCCACTTCGGGAAGATAGGAGACGTAATTCGTTCGGCGCTTTGCCGTGCGCTGGTGACTGTGGCGGCGTTTTGGGTTAGGCATCTTACTTCTTCTCTCGGAATAGGGTTACTTTTCGGAGCCGAGGATTAAACTTCTTGGCCTCCAGTCGGTCAGGAGTGTTTTGCTTGTTCTTACTCGTCACATAATAGGTCATCCCGTCCTCGGTACAAACGAGGCGGATGATTTCGCGCTTTTCGCCTTTCTTCTTGGCCATCTCTTATCTCCTGAGCCACTAATTTTGGCACGACTTGAGTTCGTTTCGCAAGTCCCTAACGAAAAACTGCTCCCTTTCGTTTAGCTACTTCGTCCGCAAGATGAGTCTGTGTGTCAGAGTTCATCTTCTAAGCATCAGACTTTAGAGGAGAGAAAAACCTGTCATGAGTACAATTCCCCCTGAACAAGATCCTGTTCAAACTCCACCGGCATCACCCGCGTCCTTTGCTGGAGCGGGCGCACTCGCGGTTTCGCCTGAAGAAAAGCAGCAGGCCATGCTTTGCTGGATCCTATCCATCGTAGCAGGGTTCATCCCTGGCCTCATCTTCTTCCTAATCGCGGGCGACGCAAAGCCTTACTTGAAGCGACAGGGTGCTTTGGCACTCACGCTGTCGATTCTTGCTTTCGTCGGGTTCTTTGCTTCGGCCATCCTAATGATGGTTCTAATTGGAATCCTAACCTACATCGCGGTCGGTATCTGGGCACTCTACATTTGCATCACTGGAGCCATTGCTTGCAACAAGGGCGAGGACTTCAATCCTGCAATTGTCAGCAAGGTCTGCATGTCGATCTTTAAGGTCTGAAATCGGCTGATTTGGAAAGCCCTCTCCGATACGGAGGGGGCTTTCTTGTATACTCTCGCCTAGCCGAGCCCGGGTGGCGGAATGGTAGACGCAGCGGACTTAAAATCCGTTGGCCGCAAGGCCGTGAGGGTTCGAGTCCCTCCCTGGGCACCATGAGACTCTTTGTTACCGGCTTTGGCCCCTTTGGCAAAATAGAGGTGAACCCCTCCAGTGATCTGGCTCGTGCCTGCGGGTTGCCACACGAGATTCTTGAAGTCAGCTTTCAGGCGGTTGATCGCTTTCTGATCAGTGAGTTCAAGCGGTCTCAGTTTGATGGGCTCCTGATGATTGGCGTGAATGCTCGCGCCAAGACGATGCGTTTGGAGAGTCAAGGGTTCAATGCTTGCGGATTCCATCCCGACGTTCGTGGGATCGTGGGCAACCCGATCATTAGCGAAGGCGGGCCGAAAACGAAGCAATCCACACTTTGGCGGCAGGAGCACTTTGAGCTACCGGGGTTTGTTCGGTCGTATTCGGCAGGCAGGTACCTCTGCAACTACGCGCTTTACCGTGGGCTGACCGAGTTGAAGCAACACCGTGTCGGGTTTCTTCATGTGCCTTTGGCGGAAACGGTTTCGCTTAGCGATCAGGCTGAGCGTTTGCAGAGGCTGATAGCGGTGCTGATGGCTGACCGCTCCCCGAGATGAACTTCGAGACAGGGGTCTGAAGAATCATTAGCAACACCACGATGCCGGTGCAGGCGAGGGCGGCGAACTTGGCGCCACCAGGCAACACCGATCGCGTTGAGATTTCACCCTGCGGCTCGTCAACCCAGGTCGCGCGCACAACCTTGAGGTAGTAGCCGATCGAGATGACCGAAGTGATCGCGAGCACGACGGCGAGTGGCAGTTGCTCGGCCACGATGGCGTCTTGGAAAATCAGGAACTTGCCCAAGAAGCCAGCAAGTGGCGGCACTCCGATGAGCGAGAACGAAAGGATCGCGAGGCACACGGCGAGGATTGGCTCGCGGTGATAGAGCCCATTGAGGTCGGCGAAGCTGGTTTCTTCTTTGCCGTCCTTGGCGGCGAGCGTCAGGATCGCGAAGAGGCCAAGGGTAGTCGCAGCGTAGGCCACGAGGAAGAACAGAGTCGTCGTGACAGGAACCTGGTCGGGCGACTTCACATGAGCGAGGATGGCAACCAAGAGGTAGCCCGCATTGGCGATAGACGAGTAGCCCATCAGCCGCTTGACGTCGGTTTGCGCCAAGGCTGCAATGTTTCCGACGATCATGGTGAGCATCGCCACAACGGTGAGGGCCGGAATGAAGAAGTCTTTGAGCGGCAAGGCGTGATTGAGCACTCGCAGAAGGGTAACGACGGCGGCGGCCTTGCTCACGGTCGCCATAAAGGCGGTGACGTTTATCGGGGCGCCTTGGTAAACGTCGGGCGTCCATTGGTGGAAGGGCGCGAGTGCGGCCTTGAATAGCAGTCCAATGAGGAGCAACGAGAAGCCAAAAAGGAGCGGGCCGCGGACGAGGGCATTGTCGCTAACCGCAGCACCCGCGATTGCCTCGATGTTGAGCGTTCCGGTCGTGCCGAAGATGTATGCGATGCCGAGTAGAAGCCAAGCGGATGCGAAGGAGCCAAGAAGGAAATACTTGATCGCTGATTCTTCTGAGCGATTCGACTGCTTAGCCATGCCCGCCATGACATAGAGCGCTATGGAAAGGACCTCAAGGCCAATAAAGACCATGAGCAGGCTCTTTGTGCTAACCATCATCATCGCTCCGGCAGACGACCAAAGGGCCAACGGATAGAACTCGCTGAACGGGATGCGTCGAGCGCGGAGGTATTGCTCGCTGAAGAGGATCACGACAGCCGTCGAAATCACGATCAGTAACTGCGCGATGAGACCGAGGCGGTCTCGGTAGACCATGTCGCCAAATGTGCTGGCTTCAGGAAGTGGCAGCTGCGCAACCAGCGCGTATCCGGCCCCAAATAAAGCTAACAAGCTCGTCCAGATCACCGCCGTATTGTCAGCCTTAGGACGGAACATGGCTAGCAGCAGCGCTAAGACGCCGCCAACTGATACAGCTAAGACTGGAGAGACAACCATCCAGTCGATGGACGGGGGCGTATGAAGTGGATTCAAGCGCATGCCTCCTGGGTTGCCTTGAGGCGGATGTCGCCGAGCTCGTCAAACGAGGCAAATGGGCCAGGACGATTGAAGCTCATCATTTCAGTGGTGTAGCCGGTCTCCTTGATCCGCCAACCCATGGCGTCGACGGGCAGATCCGAGACCGTGTCGAGATAAACCTCTTCCGTGCCCTCGACGAAGGCAAGCGTAAACTTCAGGCCCTTGACGTGCTCCAGCAATTCCCGATCTCTTTCGAGGAAATACCCACCGTATTGCATCGGCGTCGTAGCCGCAGGATAGGCGCCATCGATGCAATAAGCGATTCCATCAACTCCATCTGAAATCGCTTCGCTCATTTGGCCGGCAACCTCATTAACCATTTGGTCAAGAAAGGCGTTGCCAGATTCTGGGTTGTCATCCAACGCAGCGGCAAGATCGAGGCCGCGCGACTTGGCAAGTGTGATGGGCGCAGGAACTTCTCTTAGCCAGAGCGGCGTACCTTCCCCTCGAACTTGCGACACGCAGGCATCAGCATCCCTATCCCAAGTGCCCCAAGCGATGCTCTTAATCAATGGTGACCCTCCGTTGCAAAATGAGTTTCGGGGATGTCAGGAAATGACGTCGCTTCGCCGACGACCAAATTGCCTTCGGCGCTAATCTCGTGGGCTTTCTCAGACCAATTTGGCCGCTCGCCCGCTGGGGTCGTGGCCATCAGCCGCGCCGCATTTAGTGAGGCGTCCATGCGCTCGAAGAAAACCGCGGGTTGCAATCCCCCCCAGAAGATGAGAATGATGAACGGCGCGATCATCGCTACTTCCCAAGGCTTGATGTCTTTTAGCCTTTGGTTTTCGGAATTGTTGTTTGGACCGTAGAACATGTCCTTGAACATGATGAGCAAGTAGACCGCGGCGACAATCACCCCAGTTGCGGCGATCGCGGGAAGGACAACTGTGAGCCCATTCATGCCGGCGAATCCAGCTTGAAACGCTCCCATGAGCGCGAGGAATTCGCCGATGAAGCCGTTCGTGCCAGGTAGGCCGACGCTACTCAACATGATGATGAGGAAGAGCATCGCGTAAATCGGCATTTGCGCCTTGAGGCCGCCGAAGTCCTTGAACATGCGCGTGTGGCGGCGCTCGTAGATGAGGCCAATCATCAAGAAGAGCGCGCCGGTGCTGACGCCGTGGTTAAGCTGTTGAATCGCGCCGCCCTGGATGCCGGTTTGAGTTAGCGAGAAGATACCGAGCACGACGAAGCCCATGTGGGCGACCGATGAATACGCGACGAGCTTCTTGACGTCCGGTTGAACCGCGGCGACAATGCCTCCGTACAGGATGCCAATAACCGCCAATATCATCACGGGCAGGACGAACTGACCGATCACGTCGGGGAACAGCGGCATGATGAACCGCAAGATTCCGTATGTACCCATCTTGAGTAGCACGCCGGCCAGAATGATCGAGCCTGCCGTAGGGGCTTCGACGTGAGCATCCGGCAGCCATGTATGGAACGGGAACATGGGCATCTTCACGAGGAACGCCAGCATGAAGAACCAGAAGACAATGGCCTGCAGATGCAAGAAGCCCGTCCAGAACTCACCTTGCGCGATGCTGGATTGGAGCTGCACCAGATCGAAGGTCATCGAGCCGAACTGCTGCTGGTGAATCCAGGCGAGCATGACCATGCCAACTAGCATCAGGATCGAGCCGGCGGCGGTGAACAAGAAGAACTTGAGTGCGGCGTAGGCTCGACGTTCCCCTCCCCAAATATTGATGAGGAAGTACATCGGAACGAGGGTGGCCTCGAAGAAGACGAAGAAGAGGATCAGGTCGAGCGAGAGGAACACGCCGAGCATCGCGCTCTCCAACAGAAGGAGCAGCGCCATGTACGCTTTAACCTTTTGGTTAACATAGCGACTGAACCATACGCTGATCACCATCAAAAAGGTCGTGAGCATGACCAGCCAGATGCTGATGCCGTCTACGCCGAGGTGGTAGCTAATGCCGAACTTCTCGATCC
This sequence comes from Chthonomonas sp., assembly GCA_016788585.1. Lineage (GTDB taxonomy): Bacteria > Armatimonadota > Fimbriimonadia > Fimbriimonadales > Fimbriimonadaceae > JAFLBD01. Next base: position 10,247 of record JAEURP010000022.1, read on the forward strand.
AGGGAATCTTTTCGACGAACTGGAATTTGAATGTCTCGCCGTTAAACTTGCTGAATAGGATGATGCTTAACCCGAAGGTTAGGATCGTGGTGACGAGGGCAGTTCCTCGGGCGAGGTCCTTGCGATCGTCGGGCAAGACGGCGAGGGCGAGGGCGCCGATGAGCGGAATGAAAATGAGCCAGGAGAGGATGGGGATCAACCTTTGCCTCCCATGTTGTTGATCGCGTACACAATCCAGCCGAGGAGCCCGGCGCAGCCGGCGAGCATCATGAGCGCGTAGCCGCGCGTGTAACCAGACTGGAGCCAGCCGTAGCCTTTGGAAACGCCGCTAAGTAATCCACCGATGCCGTTCACGGCTCCATCAATCACCTTACTGTCGACGACCTTCCAGAGCCAGGTTGCGAGCGTACCGCCACCTTCGATTCCGGCGTTCATCATAGCGGCGTCGTAGCCAAATTGGTTACCAGCGGCGCGTCGAAGCGGGTTCCATCGAGCGAGATCCCAACCTTCGCTCTTGGGCAGTCCACGCATGTACCAGAGGGCGCCGAGAATAAGACCAGCCACGCCGATCCACATGCCGAGAATTGGTACGAGCTCTCCATACTTGATAGTTCCGTGGTGAGCCTCGTGAGGGTGCTCGACGAGCCAGTTTTCAAGACGATTTTTGGGAACGCTGCCAAACCACTCGTGGCCTTTAAGCCAGAGCCCAGAACCAGCCGAGAACAGTGCCAGAACGACAAGGGGGAACCACATGCTAACCGGCACCTCGTGCGGCTTGTGATTCTCGTCAAGCTCGTGGTGATGCTCGTGCTCATGGGGTTGAGCGGCCATTTCTTCGTCGGTCATGAAGAAAGCATGTTCGTCCGGCCCATGGTCCTCGTGGTGAGCGTGGGCGTGGTGCTTGTCGTGACCATGATGATCCTCGTGGTTCTTCGCTGGAATGAGACGCCAGCGCTCTTGTCCGCCCCAGAAGGTCAGCATCATCATGCGCGTCATGTAAATCGCGGTGAGCAGGGCGGCGACAAAGCCAATCCATCCGGCGGCAAGTCCGACATTAAAGCCTCCGAGCATAGCTTGGTGGCTAAACAGCGCCTCGTGGAGGATTTCTTCCTTGCTAAACCAGCCGCTGGTCAGCGGAATACCGGCAATCGCAATCCAACCGATGACCATCGTGGCGCAAGTGATTGGAATGTACTTTTGCAGCTTGCCGTAGTTGCGCATGTCTTGGTCGTGCGCCATGGCGTGAATGACGGCACCGGAGCCAAGGAAGAGGAGCGCCTTGAAGAAGGCATGGGTGATGACGTGGAACATGCCGACCCAATACGCGCCGACGCCGCAGGCGATGAACATGAAGCCCAGCTGGGAGACGGTCGAGTAGGCAAGAACCTTCTTGATGTCGGTCTGGCCAAAGGCGATGAGCGCGGCGAAGATGGCGGTGAATAGGCCGACGATCACTACGATCGCACTCGCGATGGGGGAGGCGATGAAGACGATCTGCATCCGCGTAAGCAGGACGACACCGGCAGTGACCATCGTGGCGGCATGGATCAAGGCCGAGACGGGCGTTGGGCCAGCCATCGCGTCGGGTAGCCATAGGTAGAGCGGGAACTGAGCCGACTTGCCGCACGCGCCGACAAAGAGGCAGAGGGCGATGGCGGTTGCCATCATGGGCTCGCGCTCGATGATGCCGGGCAGAGCTTTGAAGATGACGTCGTAGCTGAGATAGCGCTGGTCGGCGATGCCTTCTTTGGCAAGCAGGGCGACGATCAAAAACATGCCTAAGGCGAGACCGACGTCACCGATTCGGTTGACGATGAATGCCTTGTTGGCGGCGATGCTGTTGGCGAAATCCTTGTACCAGAACCCGATGAGCAGGTACGAGCAGAGGCCAACGCCTTCCCAGCCGATGAAGAGCAGCGCGAGGTTGTTGCCCAGCACGAGCATCAGCATGAAGGCGACGAATAGGTTGAGATAGGCGAAGAAGCGCGGATAGTCCTTCTCTTCGGCCATGTAGCCGGTTGCGTAGAGGTGAATCAGGGAGCCGATGCCCGTGATAACCATGACCATGGTCATGCTCAGCGGATCGATTCTGAGTTCAAATGGAATGCGTATGCCAGCAATGCGAATCCAATCGAGCCCCGTCTGAATAACTCCTCGGTCGTGAGGAGGCAACTCGGCGAGCGCTTGAATGATCGCCACGCCGATGCCAAACGAACCGGCAATCGCGAGAACAGCGAGAGTTCCCATGACGCGCTTGCCTTTGGCGGGGCCGAGCGCTTCGATGACGTTCTTGCCGAAGAAGCATTGGATGAGAAAGCCGATGAGCGGCAATCCGATGATCCACCAAACTTGATTGAAGATGGGATTCTGCATCGTTTAGCCTCTCATGGAACTTAGCTCGTCCAAGTCCACCTTGTTCTTGAGTCGGAAGATCGCCATGATGATGCCGAGGCCCACCGCGACTTCGGCGGCCGCAACCGCCATGACGAAAATGACTGCCATTTGCCCGGCCATCCAAGTGGGTTGCTTATCGGCCACCAAAGGCGACGGGGCGTAGCGGGCAAAAGCCAGAAAAGTGAGGTTGACCGCGTTCAGCATCAGTTCGATGCACATGAACACGACTACCGGGTTTCGGCGCACGACGACACCGACCGCGCCGGTGACGAACATGAAGAGCCCGATGCCCAAGTACACCAACAAGGGGACGTCGTTCAAACTTCTACCCTCCTTCGTGCGAGCAGAATCGCGCCGACGATGCCCACCATGAGCAGAAGGCTGATGACCTCGAAGGGCCAGACGTAGCCCGTGAAGAGCGTGCGACCGATGGCTTGCGGACTACCCCAGCCGACCGCAGTTGCAGTTGCGTCGGGCGCGCTAGTCTTGACGACGTCCTTGAACGGCATCAGAATCTGGCTGAGGATTAGGGCAAAAACACCAAGTCCTACAGGCAGCGCCAGCAAGGGTTTAATGTCGAACTTCTTCGTCGCAACTAGGCTGTCCGTGCTCAGGTTGAGGAGCATGATGACGAAGAGGAAGAGCACCATAATCGCGCCCGTGTAGACGACGATTTGCGTGATGCCCATCATGTCGGCGCCCATGCTGAAATAGATAAAGGCGAGCGTGAAGAAGTTGGCGACCAGCGACAGCATCGAGCGGATCGGGTTGTTGAACGCGACGACGCCGATTGCGGTGACCACTGCGATCATGCCTAGCAGGCCGATGATCACCATGTTGGGTGTGATCGCGGGCAACTGAAGCTGGTTGAGATCCATTAGACGAGCTCCACCGCCCTGATCGAAGGAATGGTTTCGGTGCCTTCCGATAGCTCTACTGAGCGCTTCTCCATGGCAGTCGTGCCCTTATTCATGGCCTTGCGAATCGCCGAGTAGAGACCGATGGCAATCAGCACCGCGCCAATCGATGCGCCGACCGCACCTTGCCAGCCCCAGAGCTTCTGAGCCATGATCCACGACGCTGATACGATGAAATTCGCCACCGCTGCTGGAAGCAAGAACTTCCAGCCAAGCGCCATAAGCTGATCGTAGCGGAGCCTTGGAAGGGTCGCGCGGAGCCAGATGTAGAACGTCATTCCGGCGGCGCACTTGCCCAGGAAGGTGAGCGGCGCCATCCAGTAATTAAGGTCGCGCATGAAATGCAGGAAGCTGTAGCCGGGAGCATTCGCCGCCAACTCAGCCCATTGGATCGGCAACATGTTGTAGCCACCGAGAAACACGACGCCGAAGATGCCGCCGAAGATGAACATCATGGCGTACTCGCCCATGAAGAACACGGCGAACTTCATGCTGCTGAACTCGGTGTGGTAGCCTGCGATGATCTCGTTTTCTGCTTCAGGAAGATCGAAGGGCGCGCGGTTGGTTTCCGCGACCATGCAGATGAGGAAAATGACCGCGCTAAGGAAGCCGAATGGCGTGAAGATGAACCAATTTTGGATGCCTGGAACGACACCCCATAGTTGGCCCTCTTGAGCCTTGACGACCTCAGTTAGCTTCAGCGATCCGCTCACCAGAATGATCGAAGCGAGCGACATCGCCATGGCAAGCTCGTAACTGATGAGCTGAGCTGCGCCGCGCAGGCCGCCCATGAGTGAATACTTGTTGTTGCTGGCGTACCCGCTGAGAACGACGCCATAGACGCCGAGCGAGCTGATCGCGAGCATGTACAGAACACCGATCTCGGAACCCCAAACCGGAGTCAAGTGCCCGTAGGTGCCGTAACCAGGGCCCCATGGGAGAGTGCCCGCGACGGCAAATGCGGGAAAGAGCGCGATGGCCGGGGAGATAAAGTAGAGAACGCGGTCGACGGTTGCCGGAGTAATGTCTTCCTTAAAGAAGAGCTTGACGCCGTCGGCGATCGGCTGAAGTAGACCGAATGTGCGGATTTTCTTGCCGTTCTTGAGGGTGATGGTGCCCGTTCGGTTCGGGCCGACTCGATCCTGCATCCAGCTCAAGAGGCGGCGCTCGTACCAGATGAGGCCCGGCACGATGACCAAGATCGGCAAGACCATAAGCAGGACGCGGATCGCCGCGAGAGTCATCGGTTGGTTAACCGATAGCCACTCGATGCCTTGTCCGATATCCTTCACGCGGTCACCCCTCCGGCGACGGCGGATTTCAGCAATTCACCATCGCCCACTCCTGCAAAAGACGGCACTTCCTGCCCAATCGCTTGCAGAATCTCGCTCGGATTGAAGTAAGGCGTTCCGCCGGCGGTTCTCAGGAGGAGTTCGCTAAAGATTCGCCAGCTTGGCTTGGCATCGCCTGGAGCTTGGAGCATGCCTTTTCCTCGCTGTAGGCGGCCCTCCATATTCACATAAGAGCCGTCTTGCTCGGCAGGCGCGGCACTCGGCAATACAACGGAGGCGTAAGGAGTCAAGCTGCTGGAATTGGAACCTTGCACGACCAAGAAGGCCACGCTTTCGAGCGCATCGTTAACCAAATGGTGATCTGGATAAAGGTCGAAAGGATTGCAGTCGAACAGCCACAGCGCCTTGACTCGGTAGTTCACGCAGGCTTCAAGAATTTCGCGCGTATTGAGGGAACCCTGCCCGCCGATTAGACCAAGAGCTTCGGCCCCGGCGTCATTGCCGTTGACTGCGTAGCAGTTGAAAGTGCAGCCAGTCTTTCGAGCGATGGCTTGGAGCCCATCGAGGACGTCGCCGGCATCGCCGACGTTGAAAATGCTTCGCGACGTGATAATAGCGGTGTCTGGGCCAAGCTCTTTGGCAATGGCTCGGAAATCGGCCGCCGAGACTTGCGCACGGCGCGCGACCAATGCAAAGGCATCGTCAGCGGCACCTTCCAGAGCGAGCCGGATGCCAGCAACCACGTCGGCCTCATGGTCTTCGTCGTAGCGGAGCGACTGTGTCGCGAAGGCGTCAGCTTCATTTGCTTTCGCCGTGACGTTTAGCACCTGGGTGCCATTCTTGAACCATGCTTTTCGAGCTCGGAGGAAGACCATCGGAAGCTCGTCTGCAAGGCTCGTCCCCAGGATCAGGATTGTCTTCTTGTGTTCTAGCGACGCAATCGTGTCGGGAGCAAGCTTCAATGCATCGTCGGTCAAGTGCCGAGTCCAGCGACTATCCAAATGGTTAGATTTGAAACCGTCTCGGAACAGCTTGCCAAGTAAGAAGAGGCTCTCGTTCGACTGCTTTCCGCCGATGAGCGCGGCACAATGACCACCGCTGAATGCAGCGATTATTTGGTCGTAAGCCTCGCTCCAAGTGCTCTCGGCAAACGCGTCGCCTTTGCGCACCATGACTTTAACCGAACGGTTAGAATCGTTGATCCAATCTTGGCCGAATTTGCCCTTGTCGCAAGTCCATTCTTCGTTGACCGCCTCGTTGGTTCGGCCGTTCATTCGCACGAACTTGCCGGCACGGTGGTCGAACCAGACGCTGCAATGGTTGGAGCACTCTAGGCAGTTAAAGGGTGACGTCTCGAGGTCCCACGGTCGTGCGCGGAAGCGATACTTTGCCGAAGTCAATGCACCAACCGGGCAGATTTCGATGACGTTGCCGCTGAACTTGCTGTCGAAGTCCAACAGCTGGAACGTGCTCGGTTGCATGTTCGATCCCCGGAATCGAAACGCGAGTTGGGCATCGCCGCTAATTTCTTCAGTGAACCGGACGCAACGTCCGCATTGGATACACCGCTCGAGATCGAGCGTAACGTACTGCGAAAGCGGATACGCCTTGGGCAGGTGGCGCTTGAGTTCGGTAAAGCGAGTGGTCGACGGACCGTAAAAAATCGTGTTGTTCTGGAGCGGGCACTCACCGCCACGGTCGCAGATCGGGCAATCGAGTGGGTGGTTGACCAGCAGGAACTCAAGGACGCCTTTGCGGTCACGGTGCACCATTTCAGTGTCCGTGTAAATGACCATGTTGTTATCAGCAGGCAGGGTGCAACCCGCCTGCGGTTTCGGCATCTTTCGAACGCTGCCGTCTGGCTGCTTAAAACCAACTTCAACCAAGCACATGCGACACATGCCGACAGGCTTCATGCGCGCGTGATAACAAAAAATGGGAATTTCTAGGCCAAGCCGTTTCACCGATTCGACAATCAACTCACCTTTGGGAACCTGAAGTTCCACATCGTTGATCGTGATCGTGACCAATCGGGTCTCTGCAACCGCCGCCATAGACTCCAGAGGTTGTACCAGAATCCTTGGCCGCTCGGTGAGCGCCCTGGGAAGGGCCGACGAATCAAAGGTCTTGTGACCGTGCATGGTGCGAGCAGTGTGCGAGAAGGGTGCGTGCAGTGTCCTCGCATTTTTTCCCTCGAACACAACTCGAGTCTCGCTCGAACCGCATGCAAACAGATCTACTCGTCTGCGGCGCCGAAATTGGCAATCACCGTATCGATATCGGCCGCATCCACCTCTCCCGACCCGTCGGCATCCTCATTAATTCCTATCGTGGTCGACCCAAAGGCCGCGATTACCGCATCGATGTCGGCGGCATCGACTTCTCCACTATCGTCGACATCTCCGTTGGCTAAGGCGAAAAGCAAACCAGCAGCTCCGTTGGCACTGATCGCCACGGAACCCAGTTTGCGCTTCAAAAAGAGCGTGGAATTGCAGTACACATCATAGTTGCCGGCGACAAATCCACTCGGGAGGGCGATAGAAAATGCTCCGCCTGCCCCTAGGTTGGTAAAGCCTGAATGAACCACCGAACTGGAACCGGCCGGACAGACCGTGACTTGGACTTGGCGACCAGAGACTTGCCCCAACCAATCCAATAGCTGGACTGTTCCCGAAAGTTCGTTCGTAGAGGAGGCCACTCCGAGACCTAGGAAATTCGTGTTTGGAGGAGCGATGACCGTCCAATCTGGCAATGTCGATGGCAGAGCGGACTGAGCATTCAAGAAGCCGTAAGCCCAACTGGTAGTGCCAGATTTGTAGGTAGCAAAGACCTGGTGGACTCCGGCGGTTTCATAGAGCGTAACGAATCGCAACGCAGAATCATAGATTCGCACTCCTGGCACCGAGAACTGCATAGTCGTGTCGGGCCGAGTGAACCGATAAAGCCCACCCGCGCTCGTCGAGTCGCTGGCAAGATAAATGGTAAGGCCGTCTTTGCTCATCGCATGGCCGGCGACAATGATATTCTCTGAGGTGACATCGAGCAAAATGTTGGAACTTCCAATCTCTTTAACCCTCTGATTACCTCCGGTTGAAATCGAGTATGCGTGGCGACCGTGGTTGGCGCCAACGTAACGGACATTGGTGTCGGAGCCGCTCACGTTGACTGTGTTGGAATCACCAAAGACCCCCGTGCGGACGCCTTGGGTCGTGGCTAAAGCAAAATTATCGCCACCATAAGAACTTGAAGCACGGATGGTCGCAGTAAAGATAGCTGCATACAACTCGGATTGTCCCGTGATCGCACCAGTCAGCAAGTTCATGCGAAAGACCCTTCGGTCAGAGCCAGATGTGCTGTTCCAGGGCAGATTCTGGTACCCGCCAAGGTATGCATCGACTCCATTCACGTGCATTCCACCATCTGTACTCGTCGTCCCGGTGAGCACAATGCCGGTCGCGCCGCTGTAAGTGACGTCGTATTGCGCTCCGGTCGCGGCACCATCGACTCGGCTCAACTCGATCAATCGCACGGGGGCGCTCTGGGAAGTCAGAGCCGTGATGCCGTCTCCAACTTGAACGATGGCTAAACTTCCCGGCTGCCACGCGGCATTCGCGGCCACCGTCGACAGAGCAAACAAACTGATTCCAACAAGCTTCACACTCTCATTCTGCGGTACTTCGTCATAGAGTGACTAGAGAATTTCGCTTATTATCTGTACTCTTTGATGTAGATTAGGAAATCGCTTGTGCAAGAAGCTCCGGAAAGGCGTCAGGAGTACACGCAAACGCGGGGATCCCTAGGTTTGCAAACTCCTGAGCCATGGCGTGATCGTATGCCGGCTCCCCCTCATCGCTAAGGGACAGGAGGCAAACAACCTTGACTCCCCTCTTCACCAACTGGTTAGTTCGCTCGATCATGCGTCCTTCCGAACCCCCTTCGAAGAGATCGGTCAGCAATACGAACAATGTGTCGTTGGGTTGATCGATGATTTGATTTGTATACTCGATCGCCTGGGCAATATCTGTTCCTCCGCCGAGCCGAGTAGCAAACAGGAGCTCAACAGGGTCATCTAAGTAGTCTGTGAGGTCTACCACGTCGGTGCTAAATGCAAAGGCGCGAAGATCTAGTGCCGGTAGAGACGCCAAGACCGAAGCATAAACTCCTCCATAGATCAGGCTCGTCGCCATGGATCCGCTTTGGTCCATTCCCAACACGACATTCCTGAGGGATCTCGCTCCGCGCGGCCAACGGTAGATCGACTCCACGATTAACTGGCGCTCCGGCTGAATGTGGCGTAGATTTAACCGAATGGTTCGATCAAAGTCAATCTTGCCAACTCCCGATTTCATGCGTTCAGAGCTCACCCTCCGGTGCCCAAGTCGCTGTTGAGTTGGAAACTGGATTCGATTAGCAATCTCAGAAACAACCAAACGCACAATTTCGCGGGCCGCCTCCCGAGCTTTTGGCGGCAACACACTACTTAGCGAAAGCAATGTCGCGGCAAGGTGGGGGTCGGGCTGAATCGCTCTCAGCGTCTCTGGCTCCAAAAGTAGCTGGCGAATTCCTAGCCTGTCGATAGCATCGCGTTGCATAACGCTGACCACCGAACTTGGAAAGTACGATCGGATGACTCCGAGCCATCTTGATACATTGGGGTGGCTCGGGCCGAGCCCGCCCTTTCGCGGCGAATCGTACAAGGCCGCCAGGGTTCTTTCAACCATTTGGTCCACTCCTTTGGGCTCACCGAGCTCCGCCGCTTCCGGCCCAAGAAGGAGTCGCCAGCGCCTTAGCCTCTCTTGATTCATCCGAGACCACCAAACAGCTCGTCGAGCGCGGAGTTCACCTTGTCGAGTCTTTCCTTGTCCATCTCGGTTTCCGCTTTTGCGGTCGCACCGTGGGCGACCCTCTGAGCGAGTTGGCGGCGTTCGGCCTTTGGAAATGCACTAAACGATCGTCGCAGAAGCGGCAGTGATTCGTCAAAGACACGGTCATCGAGGCCAGTGACCCAATTGTCCAAAAGGTCAAAAAATGCTTGATTGTAAAGCAGAGCGGTTGCCGAATCCCCAAGGAAACCGTGGATCCAGGATGAAGACCACTCGTGGGAATTTCCAGGACTGAGTGCACGCGTAAAGGCCAAAGCTTGGTCTTCAAATGAAGTCAATTGCAGGTCAGCGAGATGCCGCTCAAGTCGACCTGCGAGATGACCAGACAGCCCAGACAACTTGATTGTTTCTAATAGTGCTTTGCGCCAGCTTTCACTGGTAGTAGGTGGCAATAGGCCATCGATGGCCCCAGCAACTGGCGTAATTAGGGCTCCTAACCTCTCTCCCTCCTCTTCGTTCGTACCCACCGAAGCCCCTGGCAACCCAACTGTGGACCGCAACACGAATCGATCAAGAAGCCCAACCAATGGGCTTGCGTTAACTTCTCGCGCAGAGCCAATTCGAAGCACCCAGGCAATGACTGCGATGCTCTCCAACATGCCCGGAACATCACTCGAGGCAGCACCAACTTGCTCCAACCTCTCAACGGCAGCAAGGGCAGCATTGGGAAGGTCCGCCAGCATTGAAACCTCGACTTTCTTGCTCAGTTCCGAGAGGCTACGCAACTCGTCTAATTCTTCAATTAGACGAGACTCGGTCGCTTCACGAACAGTATTTCCGTACCGGCTTGCGTCGACCAGTCGCAAAGCTAGTTCTGGCGCCGGATCAAGCAACCATCGCTCACGAAATGTCCCCAATTGTCTTGGATCTTCTAGTCGGGTGGCTAGAGGCACATCGATCGCGCTTAGCCTCATCAAGAAACGACTCCTCTCGAGATCTAGTGGCTTTCGGATGTCGAACTCGACTTCGCCCGACTTAATGAGTTTGAGCCGGCGAGTCTCGTGCTCATAGTCACGAACTAGAGGCACTGAGGGGAGATTCGGTGGGATGCTACCAATACGAGACCCCACGACAAGTTCCTTGTGAATCAGTCGCAGAATCTCACCTCGTCCGTCTGCCATCACGGATTGTATGGCTTCCATTAGCTCGCCCAAGCCGGGTTCCCTTCTCTTTCGAATTGCGGACAGTAATTCGGCAAGTCGCGCGGCCTCAATGATGGATGCCGGGCTGGTGTCCATCTGTTCACTTCGTAGGACCTCCGCGGCCCTGGCAAGCCAACGCGTCGTCCGCTCAGCCGGTGGCGTCCGCCAGCGGTGCTCGTAATACGAAGGTGACAGAACGCCCGCCCCGTAGCCGCTTGCCCGAGTCAGGCGATCATAACTCCACGGGACCCAGCTCGCTTGAACTTCAACCCTTGGTAACCGCGCAACCAATTCCTCATCTACCGAGGCGGAGATGTCTTGCCAGCGTTCGACCGCGGGCAAGTGCCATGCGCCAACCACCACCGCGATACGTGACTTCCCCGCCTTAATCGCTTGGCGAATTCCAAGTCTCATGAACGCTTCCCGAAGCGCGTCAAACTCACCAATTGCTTCATCCCCACGCAACTCGCGGATTAGCTCGGAGACGGATTCAAAAAGCTCGCTGGAACCTTCGTGCGCCTCGATCTGATCATCCCACCAGAGCTCACCATCGAATGAGTCGAGCGCTTCTCCAATTAGTGCAAACGGATCAAAGGGGGGGCGATCTTCTGGCCAAGTTCGCGCAAAGAGATGCGCCGCTGGCATGTCGATGAAACGAACGACAGCTTGCCTTTTCAGAGCCCAGTTCAAGCCCACCCATTCCGGCGAGAATTCGGCAAACGGCGCAAACACAGACTTGGAAGGATCATCGCTTTTGTAAGCCACGGCAGCCACCGGAAGTTGCATCTGCTCATCCGACGCGCTCTCAATGGGCGTTTCGGGCAGGCCCTCTAGCAAGACGCAATTTGGCTCCCAAGCATCCAACACGCTCTGGAGGGCTCTGGCAGAGCCGGGCCCATGATGACGAATACCAAAGATCCGAACTTCGCTCAAACGAGTTCCCGGCAGCTCAGGTACAGGTCTTGCCAGCCTTCCCGCTTTTTGGCGACGGTCTCCAAATACTCGCGAAAAGCTTCAGTATCGGGTTGCGGATCCCGAACAATGGCGCCAACGAGGCCCGGGGCGACTTCTTTGGCCGACAGGGTGCCACTACCAAAGTGGGCCGCCAACGCCATCCCTTGGTTCACGGCGGCAATCGCTTCTGCCGTACTTAAGGTCGCACTCGGAGACTTTAGCGAGACCTTGCCATCGTCCGTTTGACCTTGTCGGAGTTCACGGAAAACTGTCACGAGACGCCGGATCTCGCTCAGGTCGGATGCCAACTCTGGAAGTTCGAGCGAATGGCCAATTTCATTGGCCCGCTTTTGAACGATGGCGACCTCTTCTTCCAGAGTTGTTGGGAGCGGAAGGATGACCGTGTTGAATCGACGCCGTAATGCGCTTGAAAGCTCATTTACACCCTTGTCACGAGTGTTCGAGGTAGCAATAACATTAAAGCCCTTGATGGCTTGTACCTCTTGATTCAGTTCAGGAATTGGAATTGCCTTCTCGCTAAGGACGGTAATCAGAGCATCTTGAACATCGCTCGGCATTCGGGTTAGCTCTTCTATTCGCACGATCTTCCCATCGCGCATGCCTCGGATCACAGGTGAAGGCACCAAAGCCATTTCGCTCGGCCCTTCATTTATGAGCCGAGCATAGTTCCAACCATATCGAATCGCGGATTCCTCAGTTCCAGCCGTCCCCTGAATAAGGAGAGTTGAGTCACCAGAGATCGCAGCGGCAAGATGTTCCGAGAGCCATGTTTTCGCCGTTCCCGGTAAACCCAGTAGTAGAAGCGCCCGATCCGTCGCGAGGGTCGCTACGGCAACTTCGACCAGACGACGATCACCAATGTACTTTGCCGTGACGCCTTCGGCGCCCAAGATGTAGTCGGCCACCGCCCATGGACTCAGGCGCCAGTTAGGCGGACGAGGTCGCCGGTCAGTCTCGGCGAGAGCGGCGAGCTCTTTGTGAAACTGCTCCTCTGCGTGGAGCCGAAGGTGTTGCTTGTTCAAGTGTCCAATGAATCCAGAAATCGGTGCAATCGTCGCCGCACGGCGAGGATTGGGAACCACGCCTTTATTATAGGGTGGCTGGCGGCGGCTTGGGATTCGTGCAAGATGATTTCAGCTTCGTCGAGAGTGCCGGGGTGAATCGATGCGGCAACCTTTGCGGCACTTGCGCGCCAAAACTGCGCAGGCGGCCCCGCCCGGTGAAACTGAAACGAGACTTCACCGAGGACCCACCGTGAAAACTCCACCGACCAATCGAAATGCTCCGAAAGCAGGCGCGGTAATTGACCCTCTTCATAACTGGTTGGTAGCTTCAAGCGTTTCAGTAGCTCTTCCTCTCGCGCCCCCACCGACAGGTTGTCAGCTAAGGGATCGGCCTTTTTTTGCGCCCGCGACAGGTTCTGCATCCAATCTGAATTTTGGCTAGCGAGCCACATGCCTTTTTCGCCCAGAAGTGGCAAAATTTGGGCCGGACTCTTTCCAACAATTGTCAGCATCTCAGGCAACGACCCATAAGGAAGAGGAAGGCTCCGGCGACCCAATTCCGCAAAGAGCTCATCCAGAGTAGCGGGAAAATCGCGAATCATCAGGCGGATGAGCGGGGCGATGGCCTCGGAATTGGGCGCGGGTGAGCTTGGAGCATGCTTTAGCACCTCTGCACCTTTCGTGTGCTTGGCGGCGGCTCGCCGCCGAAGGCCCAATCGACCGGCATGCCGAAGCAGAACTGCCGGGTCAGCCGAACCGCGGGCTGCCTCAACCATGACTTCATTCCAAGTCATAAGGGGAAGAACCCTCCATCTGTCGAGACCGCGGTGGGCATGAACCTATCGCCGTTCCATTCACCAAATAGGACCATTTCGGGTGAACCTAGGTAGGCCGCAACCCGCCAACCCATCGACGCATCGATCGGAAACCAATTGCCTTCATCATCTTGGGCAAGCCAACGATTATCGTCTCGAGACAGTGATTGAATTGCCACACCTCCCCCCAATCCCTCAGCCCATGGAAATCGTGCCAGTAGTTCCGCCCACCTCGTCGCCAAGTCGCCAAACGTGGCCGCCGGAGGAGTGGCAAATGCCGTGTACTCCTGAGATAGGAACGTCGCCCGAGTTTGGGCCGAACCAGGATAGAGAGCCACCGTTCCAGTGTAGGCCGCACCCAAAGCGTAGTTGGTGTCGAACTCCTGAGTGGCGATTCGATACTGCTGCAGACATATCCACTGACGCGCCTCCCTTCCCCACAGCCAAGACTGCCGAACGAAGAATCGTTGCTCTCTGAAGTTTCGCTGAACAGCTAGGTCCCACGTGTCCGTAATGCCGTGCAATTGCCCGAGTTGGCGACGATCAACCGTGATCCCGGCCGTCCGCAGAACTTCCTCACGAAGGAGCTCCGGCAAGCTATCTCGCCTCTCAAAGCTCTCTAAGAGTAGGTAGAGCAGTCCTGCCTCGGCCACAAATCGGTCTTGCCAATGGTCGCTTGAGTCGATGGTTTCTGCAAGAAGCCAGAATCTTCGCGCAAAGCCTGCGGCTTGGGAATCGACCATGCGTTGCTCGATCTCTTTGAATCCAGATAGGGCCTTCTTGGCCCCGATTCCCGATCGAAACAGCGTTTCCAGCCACGCCTTACCCGCGGCGGCGCCAGCGTCGATATTGCGTAGCCGCTTCAAACGGGATGGGGACTCTGCTGAAGCCATCTTTGCTAGTTTGGCTAAACTAGGCTATGCGATACCAGGTGGCCGTAGCCCAATTCGCTCCTAAGAAGGCGGAACTCGAGGCCAACCTTGCCCGCATTGCTGAGATTGTTCTTCAGGCGGAAAAAGAAGGCGCTGAGCTCGTGGTCTTTGCGGAGGCCGCGACAAGCGGATATTTTCTTGAAGGCGGTGTGCTCGAATGCTCACTTTCTTCGCAAGACCTCGCGAGCCGACTCCATCAACACTTAGGGCCCCTGATGCGGCCCATGGACATCGTGGTGGGCTTCTACGAAAATGACCAAGGGACGCTCTACAATTCCGCAGCCTATTTGGAAGCAAGTCCGAATGGCGTTAAGGTAATTCAGATTTATCACAAGTTCTTCTTGCCAACTTACGGCGTTTTTGACGAGGAGCGATTTGTGAGTTCGGGAACCGATCTCGCAGTTTTTGATACGCGGCTCGGTCGGGTTGCGCTGTTGATCTGCGAGGATATCTGGCACTCAGTCCTTCCAACAATTTGCGCCATTCGCGGTGCCCAAGTGTTAATCGTTCCCAGCGCGACGCCGTCCCGCGGATTCGCATCTGAAACACCCGGGAACATCGAGCGGTACGAGCGACTGCTCAAGGGTATTGCCGAGGAGCACAGCTTGTATTGTGTACACGCTGCGCTCAACGGGTTCGAAGGCGGCAAGGGCTTTGTTGGCATGGGGTCGGTTGTAAACAGCCAGGGAGAAATGATCGCGAGGTCCCCCATGATGGAGGATCACTTACTCTTGGCCACGATCGATCTTAACACCGTCGCGGTTTCTCGCTCCAATTCACCTCTTCTCACTGACTTACAACAGCGGTGGAAATCTATTGTTCATCTGGCCGATCAGAGTTGACCAGGGTGAGCGGCACCGCCGATGTGGATTTTCCACTTGCTTTTAGGGTTGCCTAAGCGCATGGTGTTGGCGATGCGTGATCCAAGCCCTTCGCCCGGGTCAGTGCAAAGCATGAGGAAATCGGCCGCTCTGGTAAAGGCCACGTAAAGCACCCTTTGTTCTTCATCGGCTTCGCTTTGTTGCCTCTGCTTCTTTGCGTACTGATAGGCTTCTGAGGCAACCTTTCCGTAGTTTGTGTACACCAACCCGGATTCTTGGTCAACGAGCACGCCGGTCACCATCTTTGGCTTATAGGACAAGGTCGGTACGATGACCACCGGGAATTCAAGTCCCTTTGCCTTGTGCATTGTCATGATCTTGACCGTGTCTTCGTTGTCATCCACCGCGGGCGCATCGCCTTCTCGGTTTGACATGCGCTGGATCATCCTAATTTTCTCGGCGAACTGAGCCGGGCCAAGTTCACGGTCTTCAACGGCGAGTTCCAAGAGCTTTCTTGTGTTGGCAATAGACTGTCGCGCATTTGGTTGCCTGGCAATGCGTTCAAGGTAGGTCGAGCTACGGAAGACTTCGCTTAGCACTTCCCACGCAGTCAGCCGGTCGGCGTACTTGCGCAAGGGGTCGAACCATTCAAGGAACTGGTTCAGTTTGATTTGGTCTTCGGGGTTGGAGAGCTCTACCTTGCTCAGTTCCCACACCAGGATCTTGCGACCCTTTTGGGCTGGCTTCGCTAACTCGACTATGGAGTCGAGGGAGAGCCCAACGATTGGTGAATGCAGAAGCGAGAGGACAGTGAGATTGGATTCGGGATTGGCGAGTGCGTCAAGTAGATTAGCCAAGTCGCGAACGTGCATACGACTGTAATAACCAACGGCTCCACCCAGAACTCGACTCTGAATGCCGACCTTGGCCAGTCGCTCGGGAAGCTGCCGCGCATGAAAATCTGTACGGACGAGAATCGCAATCTCTCCCGGCTTGAATCCGGCCTCAAGAGCGCTCTGAACCATTTCGACGCCAACGCTCTTGTCGTACTTGTTGGCTTGCCAAATTTGAACCTCGCCAGGCTGATTCCTCTTGGGTTCCATTGCCGAATAGCGATTTTTCCACCAATTGGTGAATAGTTCATCAACGAAATCCAGCACAGCACCGGAGGAGCGATAATTGCCACTAAGACGCATGGTTTCCGTCTCTTCGGCTCGCGCGACGAACCGCTTGTAGTCGGCCTGACGAAATCCATAAATGCTCTGTTGAGGGTCACCAACGAGCATCTCAATGCCTATTTGAAGAGAAGTCAGAAGCCGATATTGCAGCGGGTTCAGGTCTTGCGCTTCGTCAACAAGGACTACCTTGTACTGCCTTCGCGCTCGCGCTGCGACTTCGGCGTTGGTCTCGACGAGGTTGACAGCGCGGCGCTCAAGTTCGGCAAAGTCAAACGCTT
This sequence comes from Chthonomonas sp., assembly GCA_016788585.1. Classification (GTDB taxonomy): domain Bacteria; phylum Armatimonadota; class Fimbriimonadia; order Fimbriimonadales; family Fimbriimonadaceae; genus JAFLBD01. Next base: position 26,878 of record JAEURP010000022.1, read on the forward strand.
GGCGCGCAGCCATCTCGTCTTCAAATCGCCGCCAAACGCCTAACGAAAGCTGCATGAGGGCGCAAGTGTGGTCAAGGTCCTCGGCGCTCGCGTCTAACCCATCTACAATTTGCTGCTTCTTTCGGTCGTCGTCGGGGATGCTCTTTTCAATCGCGGCACGAAGCGAACTCGGATCTTGATAGATTTCTGCTAGTTCACCTCGCGTGATGTTTGAGCCACGGAGCTTGTTCAGGACGTCATGAACGTCCTCGGCTATCTGCTCCTCAAGTGCGCCCTCTCCACGCCACTTTATCAGCGCAGATCGCAAGTGAATTAGGTTCGAGACGAGCAGATTATCGGAGGATTCGACGAGTTCGTACAGCAAGCCACGGTGCATCAGGCTACCGACCATGCTCCCTTCCATGACCTCAAACTTGGGATCAATACCGGCCGCCACCGCATTCTCGCGCAAGAGCCGCTCACAGAAACTGTGAATAGTCTGAATCGGGCCCGTCTCAGCGATCTGCGCCTCGTCGGCCATGTGGCTGGAGAGGAGTTCCTTCACGATGCGACGCTTCATCTGCGTTGCCGCTTTACGTGTAAAGGTGATTGTAAGAATCTGGTCCGGGCGCATCCCGTCCTGGGTGACATGCCGAAGATAGCGCGCCACGAGAGTTCGCGTCTTACCGGAGCCCGCAGCCGCTAGGACGGTTAGCTGAGCCGAGTCGGAGTCTACGACCGCTTGCTGCTCAGGGGTTAGGTTCGTGTTCTCCATCAGCAGCTTCCGCAAGGTAGTCGTCAATATCCACGTAAACCGAAGAGACTCGGCAGAGTTCACCCAGGTCGCAACTTCGGCAGTGATCTCCGGGGACTGGACGCATGTCGCCGGTTTGCAAGTCGGCTAGCACGCGCCGTAGCACACGCTTTGTGACTTCGCCTAGAGCCCTCTTATCCAAGCTCAATGGAACGACCTTTACGTTGAGGGCTGGGTTGTTCGGAGCATGCCCTGGGCGCTCATCAAAGTAGAGGAACTGCCGAGCGTCGGGGATGCTGTAGTCGAAACCAGCAAACTGTAGAGACGCGCGGGTCGCGCTCCAAAAGTAAAGCCCGAGCTCAAGCCAATCCGACTCAAGATCGGAATCATTCGGGAATGCGCTGGGCCGTACGAAGTGCAGGACACGACCATTGGGATGATCGGAAACGCCGTCAACGCGGCCACTAAACCGAATCGTCGTTCCATCTAGCTTAAACTCGGCGCTCAGCTCGGGTTCGCCCAAACTCACGATGGTTTTTACCGGCCCCAAATCCCATCTCGTGCGCGCATCAAACTCTCGCTCGAGCCACCCTTGGATCAGACGTTGGCTCCCGGCTTCGGCAAGCGTCAGCTCCCAACTCTCGCGGTGAATAAACTCATCGGCGATGAGTTTGTCTACTTCACTTTGAAAGGCGGCTCGGGCGGCAATAGCTGAGGGTTGCGCGAGCAGATTCGCCCTCACCGGTAGCCTCCTTAGCCTGCTCCCCAGTTCAAATCGTCTTGCCGACAGGCCGAGGCGGTACCGTGCCACCGACTGAAATGGGCATTTCGCCGCCGATACAACCTCGGCAATCTCGAGACCTTCCTCCAATTCCGGGCGCACGAGTTCTCTGGCCTCCTCCGTAGCAAGGGTCGTGGTCAGCGGCTCGCGGATGGGGTCTTCGAACGCCTCGCGAAGGTACAGATCGGCGGGCAATCGGCAGTCGTCTAGCTCAGGAACGAAGAGCCGATGAGGATAGTCTTCCTCCTTCACGTTCGGTAGTACTCTCTTGATCTCTTCGAGGTAGGAAGTAGGCACATTATCGCGATCTTCGGAGGTCTGCGGATAGCCAAGTATCAGCTTCTTCTTCGCGGCGATACAGATGCGAACGAGCTTATCGCGCTCCTCTCTCGCGTGATAGAAGGAGTCAAGAAGAGCCGGATACTCCGGTAGCAGCTCATGCAAATGGGCCCGGTGCTCGTCGCTCAGAACGGGGTCTTCGGTTCGTCGTTTTGGCAACGAGCCTTCAAGCATTCCAAGGGCCACCACCACGTCGGCTTCGCCGATCATGGTAGCGTCGGAGATGACTCTGAAGCCATCGCGAGAACTGGGGAGAACTATCTGTTCGCGATCCCAGAGCGATCGTGCTAACCCGACAAACTCGGCAAGGTTTAGCGTCCGACCTTGGCGCGAGTCGTAGCTTGGGGCGTAGTCCACCACGGCTCGCATAATGCCACCTTGGGCTCGAAAGTCCTGCTCGCGCTTGCCGCTCTTGTTATCCTGAGCCGCCCGTTCTAGCAAGTCTAGACGCAGCATGTCATCGAGCATCCCATGCCATTCGGTGAGTGTGCGCTGGGCAGAAAGAGCTCGCTTACGCCAGGCAAGCACCGGCCATAGCCAAGGCAAGTCTGAGCGATTCTCGTCGGCGTACTCCTCAAGCATGGCCCAAGGCTCTAGCCCCCGCGACCGCCAATCTGATACTTGGTCGAGCAATCGCGTTTTGGCGTCATTGTCGCTCCATAGGTAGGTACTCGATACCGTTTTTGCAAGGCCGCGCAGGTCAGTTTCGGCAAGCAATTCCAAAACATTGAGAATGAGAGAAGCAAAACCATTGCTCAATAGTGGAACGCGGATCGGTGCGTTGAGTTTGATGTCAAACCGTTTGGCACTCGCAATAAGAAGGGGAATGTAGTTCTCGGGGTCGCTAACCCAAATGACGATCCTATGCTCCTGCGATCCGTTGCTGTACTCCTTTTGGCATTTGCGTAAGGCCCATTCGCATTCCGAAAGCACATCCGCCGCGCTGAAAATCACGGCATCTGGCCCGGTTCGAGCCACCGACTCTTTGAACAAGTGATCCGTCCATCGCTCGCCCTTAATGGGTTTGATTTCTAATCCAAGAAAGTCAGCCGTGAGTTTGGCGCCCTCAAAGCCGCTGGTCGAGTACTCAACCACAAGGGTGATATCCATCCCAAGCTCGCTCAGTCTCTGCAAACATCGAAGTTCGATTGGGCAGAAGTCAGTGCCAGAAAGAACGAGAAGTCGATCGAAGTTTGGCTCTTCAATTGCCTCAACATCGAGGATTGCTTCTGCACGACGGCTGCTTGAGACCTTTCCGAGAGTTTCGAGTGTTTGCGATGAAACCCGTTCGACTTCGAGAAGCGCTTGGAGCCTGGCCCTGAAAGGCGGCTTGGCCAATTGTATGGCTCGGTCAAGTGCCTCAATCGAAATGCCCCAGTGCCGCAGCTCTTTGAGGCAATCCACTACAACTTCGTGAAATCCGGGAAAGCTTTTGCAAGGAAAGAACTCGGACTCATCCCCCAAGCCTTCGCACGCCAGCTGAACTGCGCCTCGAGACTGTCCCTGCGTCGGTAAGTCCAGGGTGCGGATCCCGACTCGATTAAGGGACCCACCCATTACTTTGCCAAACGGCAGGAGTTCGACCTGCGTATCATCGTAGCCAAGGTCGCGGACCAAAGCGATCCGCATGTCGTCAAAAGCCGTGACAATGCCTCCACCCTTGCTGAACTTCGCGATAATTTTCGTAAGCTCAGTGGGATCGGGAGGCAGTGCAATCAAGCTGATGGAAGCGGAGCCCATGCGAACTTTAGTATTATGCCGGTCGTGAGCCAGAACATATGGTCGAGCGGCCGAAAGTTCATGGGGAACCTTGTCCCAGGCTTGCTGAGCTTCCCTTTTGCGGCCACAGGACTGCTGTTGTGGCGTCCTGAGGACCCGTTCCGCCCCCTCCCTCTTGGGCTCCTAGTCGCCTTTCCGGTCTTTGGCTGGGTTTCTCTGGCCTTATTCGGTCTTTGGGGCAATTCCTCTATGCGTTCAGAGTTGGGCCAAAGATTTGGGCGTGAGCGGGGCCAAGCGACCGGGCCCATGTTCTTCGTCGGACTTTCAAACCCAGGCTATCGGAGCCTAATCGACCCTCATGAAGACATTGCGTTACTCATTTTTGGAAAAGATGAACTTGAAATTTATGGGGAGAAAGAGCGTTTCTTCGTTCCAAGAGAATCCGATTTGGTCTTCAGATTAAAGGCTAACACGCATTCGTGGATTGGTCTAGGCGGTTGGGTTCAAATCGAGTCCCCCAAAAGGTCATTCTTCGTTGAATCGCGCCAGAATGATATTCTTTTTCTCAATCGCCTCCAGAGAAAGCGCTTGTTAGCCGCTTTGGAGCAGTGGCGCACCACCGGTGCCATCTCGGGGTAAGCGCCGAAACTTGGGTTTTCCAAAAAACTCCTAAAGAAGACTAAAAGGCGTACCGACAATCCTAACAGGGCCACTTTGACTAGGGCTCCAAAACCTAAAGCGGATTGTTAGAGATGCAAACACGGAACTTAGAGTGCCAACTCGCGATGGCCCAACTCAAGCGTTACTTGAACGGGTCAAAGCTGAGTGACGATGCGCTTGAAGCTCTTGAATCGCATTTGGTAGAGTGCCCGGTTTGCCGACTCGCCGTCCAAGCCCAAAAGGTAAATACAGAGCCCGTTCTCCCGACCCAAGCTGTGGTTCAAACCCCCGCCCCCACAGTTGAAAAGAAGTCGCTGCTGAATGGCCACCTCAAGACTCTCGGGCTCGCTATTGGCTTGGCAACGGTGCTCGTAGCGATGAGCATGATCGCAAATGATCCGACAAAGTTGTTTGGCGATCGATTGCAAGACTCGAAGAGCACCTCAAAGGTGAATCCCAACACACCAACTGCGAAAAGAGTTGAATCCAAGCCCAGCCAGCCGGTCAAAACCGAACCCGTCGTTGGGTCAGCTGAAGCATCTAGACCTGAACCGGTGAAGAAGCCCGAGCCTGAAAGCACAACACCTCCCGTGAAGCCCGAACCAAAGAGTCCCGAGCCAACTCAGCAAGCGAAGCCTGCGGCGAAATCAAAGCCAAGGACTAGGCCGACACCCCGCAAACCTGCGCCACAGCCCACCTCCAATGCCTCCGGCATCCGAGTTTACGATCAAAACGGAAATCCCATCTAAAGACCCAAAACGGAACAAACCCATGAAAAAAGCTGTTCTCCTATTATCACTGCTGGCTATGCCCCTATTCGGGCTCGCCCAAGACCAAGAGACGGTCAAGACCCAAGGAACCCAGATTACGATTAGTTCCAAAGGCGCCGATGTCCGATCAGTTCTTCACGATCTCTTTACACAAGCAAAGAAGAATTTCGTACTAGAGAACTTGTCGCGCTCAGAGTTGTATCTGTCGCTAAACACGATGGACTTCGATGAGACCCTGGAAATCGTATGCCGACTCGCCAATTTAACCTATGAGATTCAGAACGATATTTACTACTTCACGAAGGTTCGGCCCATTCAGGCGCCTTCAACCCGCCCTGCCAACAGCGCGACTCCGCCCAATCCAGCTGCCGAGGCCGCCAAAATCGGAAAGCTCTCCGAAGCAGTCCTCAAGCGATCGGTAAGCGGAACATACACCAAGCAAGATTTGCGAGCGGTCATTAAGAACTTAGCTGACCAAGCAAAAGTTGTCGTCGAAATCGATGACCGAATTCCGCTCTACAAACTCGACTTCAAGCTAAATCCGACCTCGCTTGGATATGCCCTCAAGACGATCGCTGATCGTTTGAAGCTTGAAGTCGTTTTCTCCGATCGGCAGACGCTTCTCCTTCAACCGAAGGGCGCGAAGCCAATCGTCGAGAAATTCGAAATTTCTGACTAGTCTTCCTATATCCAAAGGGCGGCGTCCTTCGTGACGCCGCTTTTTTCTTGGTCGCCAAGCCTTTCTGCCATACTTCCAGCGTGGCCCGCGACCTCGATCCCCAGAAGCTCGATGTTGTCAATGTCCTATGCGCGCCACTTTCTACCCTCTACTTTCTTGGGTGGAGTGCCTATGAATCGCTTTACCGTATTGGCGCAAAAAAGCCGATGGATCCGGCGATTCCCGTCATCGTCGTTGGCAATCTCACCGTTGGCGGCATGGGCAAGACCCCGACGACATTAGCTGTTTGCCGCCTGCTGAAAGACATCGGATACCAAGCGGTCATTAGCGCCAGCGGTTACGGTTCACCGAGGGCTGAAGCCGCCACCATCGCACCAGATGGCCCACTACTGGCTTCAGAGTGGGGCGACGAACCAACCCTGTTGCGTTGGCTTGCTCCCGAGTTTCCCATCATAGTCGGCCGACGCCGGACTTTGGCCGCTAAACTCTGCGCCGAGCACTTCCCCAACGCGGTCATGGTTATGGATGATGGCTACCAACATAAGCCGCTACGCCACCACATTAGCATCATCCTCGATCTCGAAGAAGTCTCAAACCCGCTCGTTCTTCCGGCAGGGCCGTACCGGGAGCCTAGAAGTCACCGAACCCGAGCAGACTTCCTGCTTCCAAGCTACTTTAAGCTTATGCACCATGGAACGCGATTTCTGAATACAGAGGGTCAGGAAATAGAATTCCCTCCGCAAGATATTCAGGTGCTTACCGCGATCGCCAAGCCCTCGAGACTCGTGAGAACACTCGATTCATTAGGCTTCCGGACTATTAGAGCCCGGCACTATCCCGACCATGACAAGCTCACAAGGGATGATTTATTCTCGCAATTTGAAAGGACCCTTCCAATTGTTGTGACCAGCAAGGACTGGGTTAAGATTCGCGAGCGTCATGACCTTGATGGATGGGACTTTGAGATTGCCCACTATCAAGTTACAGTCGAGCCATATGAGGAGTTCAAGCGCGCACTTGCCGACAAAGTAGCAGGCGTCATTTTGAAGAAATGAAGAAGCCAACCTGGCAAAAAAAACTTGAGGGTCGAGCCGGAGAATGGCTCATGCGCAGGCTTCAGCGTCGGCTCCTCAAGCTCTCACCCGAAAAAGCAGAAGCTCTGGGGCAAAGGCTAGGGCGGCGGCTCTTTCGAGTCGCCAAGAGCAGACGCAATCGTGCTCTTTCAAACCTCGCTCTGGCTTTCCCTGAACTAACCGAACGCGAGCGTTTCACCCTAGCCCAAAGGTGCCTGGAGCACTTCGGCATTGTCACCGCCGACTTTTTGCAGATTCCAAAGAGAACGGCAGAATATCTCGAAGCATCCACTGAAATCGTGGGACTAGAGCACGTGGAGAAAGCCCTGGCGCTTGGCAAGGGTGTCATTGCGATCACCGGGCATTTTGGCAACTGGGAGCGAATGGGGACCCTCTTGGCCGGGCGCGGGCACAAGACCAGTGTCGTCGCACGCGATGCCGACGATCAAGGCGTGCAGGGAATCATCAAAGACCTGCGTACCCATACAGGGGCCAAAGTTCTTTCCCGCGGGAACGCGGCGCGAGAGATCATGCGCGCGCTCAAGGGTGGGGAAATTGTGGGAATCCTGCCTGACCAGAATGCCGATGAGGTGTTCATTCCTTTCTTCGGGCACCTTGCAGGCACCGTCTTGGGTCCTGGCGTAATGCACAAGAGAACGGGCGCACCGGTAATTCCTGTTGTCTGCGTAAGGGTTGGACCGTGTCGCTATCGGGTAGAGGTCTCCCCACCCCTAGAGCCAGAGCCAGGCTACTCAATCGAAGAGGGGATCATGCGAGCAATCAACAACTTCTTGGAGAGGGAGATTCGCAAGGCACCTGAGCAGTATCTTTGGTTCCACGATCGGTGGCGCAACGCGCGAAAGCGCGGGCTCCTGTAAACAAAGGATGGCCGATCGTGAGATCGGCCATACAAAGCGGCATCGGGAGATGCCGCACTCCAAACGATTACTGACCAGGCTTTGCCGTTGGGAACGGAGGAACCTTGAGCGGCTTGCGGGCCTTCTTCAGTTCATCTGCCAAGTAGGCCAATGCCCTATCGAGCTGAGGATCGAGACCCTTCGCTAGTTCATCTGGTTGGTTGTCAATGATAATGTCGGGTGTGATACCGGTGTTCTCGGCAACCCACTCACCCTTGAACGGGTCGTAGATGCCGAAGCCGGGGGCCGTGACCTGACCGCCATCCACCAGCGGAACGCCGCCTTGGATACCGACCAAACCGCCCCAAGTTCGGGTTCCGATGAGCGGACCGATCTTGTGTTGCTTGAATAGCCAGGGAAGCATGTCTCCACCTGAACCCGCGTACTCATTGACGAGCATCGTCTTCGGCCCACTGAGCTTTCCGGTTGGGAAGAAGATTGGATCGGTGTCGCGAGCCTTCATACCCGCCACGACTTCTCGCTGCAGGAACTCGATGAAGAACGTTGGGATCATGCCGCCGCCGTTGAAGCGCTCGTCGATGACCCAGGCATCCTTGTCGGTCTGGCTATAGAAGCCCTTGATGAACTCGATGACGCCGTCGGTCGAGGTGTCTGGCACGTGCAGGTAGCCGATGCGGCCGCCCGACTGCTTGTTCACATAGGCTCGGTTCATCTCGACCCAGCTGATGTATCGGAGTTCCGATTCATCGCCAATCGGGCGAACGCGGACCTTTCGTGCGCCAGCGCTGGCGGCGGACGAGTTGACCGTGAGAACGACCGTTCGGCCGACCTTGGCTTGGAGCAAGCTGCTTGGATCGGTATCGCGATCAACCTTCACGCCGTCGATCTCAAGTAGGTAGTCGCCGTCCTTGACGTTCACGCCAAGCTCGCCGAGCGGACCACGGCGGCCCTCTTCGAAGCTGAGACCCTTGTAGATCTTCTTGAAGCGGACATTGTTGCCGACGACTTCGTAGTCGGCACCGAGGTGTCCGACCGCAACGCCAGCTGCGCCAGGGCCCATTTCTCCGCCGGAGACATAGGCGTGGCCGGTGCCGAGCTCGCCAACCATCATGCTGAGGATGTAGTTCAGGTCAGCGCGATGGCGGACGTATGGCAACATACCTTCGTACTGCTTGCCAATGGCGTTCCAGTCCAGACCGAGTAGCTTGGGATCATAAAATACGTCCCGCTCCCATCGCCAGACCTCGCCAAACATCTGCTTCCATTCGGCCTTGGGATCCCAGACGTACTCGACTCCGCTCATGTTTACGCGACCACTAGCCGGGTCTTGACCGGGGCCAACGTTCATCAACGTGACGAATGCGCCCGTATTGATCGCAACCTTGTTGCGCTTGGCATTGAGGTTGAGGTTCGTGAGACCGCCTTGGTAAATCGGCAAGAATTGGCGCGCGGGCCAGCTCCACATGCCGAGGACGCCATCGGTGTAGACCATTACCGAATTGTTGAGACCGACAATGACCGGATATTGTCCAGCGGGAAGGGGAAGAGGAATGATGCGCTCAGCGATGCCATCGAGATCAACGCGAGTTCCCTTCGGAGCGTCGCCACTTGGTGCACCGCCACCAGCGGCTGGCTCACCTGTTGGCTCTTCGTCACCGGGCTGAAGCATGGGATTCGTGGTGTCCTTGCTAAGCGCGATCGCATAAACGCGGTCGCCATCCGCCATGTTCATCATGAACTCGAACGCGCCGCCACTTGGGTTGAAGGTTCGTGTCGAGGTGAAGTAGACGTACTTGCCGGTCTGGTCAAACGTGACTTGGTTGTCGCTGTAATAGCCTTCCGAGATTTGGGTGCTCTTGTTGCCGGCGACGTTATACATGAAGATCGCGCCCTGGAGGTTAGGAAGCGCCTTGTTGTAAACGATCCAGTCGGAGTTTGGTGCCCAATCCCAACTGAAGCCGCCTTGCAAGTCGTTCCTTGCAATCAAAGTCTCTTTGCCGGTCGCGACCTCGTGCAAGAACAACTTGTAGTCCTGAGTCGTGTAGCCAATGTACTTACCATCAGGCGACCAGCTGTAACCACTAATCTGATTGTTTACGCGATGTAACTTCGCCTCGCCGCCCATTTGAGGCCGCGTGTAAAGCTGCTTCTCGCCTGATGCGTCGCTGATATAGCTGATCAGCTTGCCATCTGGAGACCACTCTGGCATGCGCTCGCGGCTTGCCGGAGCGTTCACAAGGTTACGGGTCTCGCCAGTCTTGGCGGGAACGCTAAAGATCTCGCCGCGGGCTTCAACCGCGAGGCGGGCGCCGGTTGGGCTGATGCCGAAGTTCGCCACCGCGTTGCCGAAGTTTCGAAGCTGGGGCCTGGAGACCACGAAGTCGCTACCGATAAACGCTTTGACCTTATCGACCTTGCCGCTGGCGAGGTCAAGCGTTTCGAGGTAACCATTGCGCTCCCAGATCATCGTCTTGCCGTCGCCCGAAGGGTTTTTGATGTCGGCGTCCTTGAAGTTGGTGATTCGCGTCTCGCGCTTGGAGGCGATGTCGTACTTCCAGATGTTGCGCGTTCCGAAGTCCTTGTCGCCGATGTAATAGACCGAGCCGCCGACCCATAGGGGCTGCCAGCGATTCTCGAGCTTGCTTGGGATTTCTTCGTAGGTGTTCTTGGCGAAGTTGTAAAACGCGATCTTGCCCTGGGTCCCGCCTCGGTAGCGTCGCCAGTTGAACTGGTGGCTATTGTTGCGATTGAAGGCGATCGTGCCACCGTCCGGGCTATAGCTCAGGTCGGCGACTTCATCGAGGACTGTCTTCGTGGCTTGGCCGCCGTTTGGGCTGACCGTCCACAGCGTGGTTGTACGCTGGGTTGGGCTACCATGGGGCGTCCGGAAGGCGATCTTGCCGTCTGGTGTCCAGTCGAGAACGAGGTCGGGCGATCCGCTAAAAGTGAGTCGCTTCGGCTCGCCGCCGTCGATGCCGACCACGAAAACGTCGGCATTGCCGTCGTAGCTCGCGCTAAAGGCGATCCACTTGCCATCCGGGCTAAAGCGCGGATAGTTCTCGTTGGCGAGGTGACTGGTCAGTCGGCGGGCTTGACCGTCGTTGCGGTCCATGACCCAAAGATCAGAGGCGTAGTTGAAGACAATGGTGTCGCCATGAATGTCGGCATTCCGAAGAAGCCGCATTTCGGTTGGTGTGCCGGCGACGAGGGCAGCGAGAGCTAAAGTGAGCATAGGGCCTTGGTCGTAAGATTACCTGGGTGCATTGAGGGACATGGCTAGACTTGGCGGGACGTTGAGGGACATTGTCTCCCCAAATTCCCTACAATCCACCTTCCCCTCAGGCTTCCCGGTTAGTGTACGAGGACGGGTACGCGATTAGTTGCGTGATTGGGACTTTGTTACGTGGAGGGACAATGACGGGACGTTGCTGGGCGTGGCTAGAATGAGGCATGGAGTACCAGCCGAAAGGTAAGTGGCACCACTTTCGTGACCTTGAGGTTTGGCAACTAAGCAGGGCGCTTGTGCCCGACATTTACGCCTTCGCATCGAAGCTACCGACGAAAGATGGCTTTGCGTACCCTGAACAGCTTCGCCGCGCCGTCCTGTCAATCTCTCTAAACATCGCTGAGGGGCATGGTCGTCGCACGGAAGAGAATTTCGCGCAATTTCTTAGGATTTCGCTTGGTTCACTCAATGAAGTCGAAGCCCTGCTTATTCTTGGAGCCGAGTTGGGTTACCTCACTGAATCCGAATTGAAAGCCTATGAAGACCGGATCCGCACCCTAGCTGTGAAGCTGAGCAACTTCATTTCAGTCCTGAATTCAAATGTCGTAAGGGAGCCTGAGGCTGACTACGAATCCGATAGCCACGTCCCGCCAAGTCCCTCAACGTCCAGCAACTGTCCCGCTACGTCCAGCTACTTCGCCTCTTTCTTCACAAAATTCAACGCATTCCCGTTGATGCAGAACCGCAGTCCGCTAGGCGCAGGCCCATCAGGGAAAACGTGCCCCAGGTGGCCGTCGCACTTCGCGCAAAGGACCTCGACACGGGTCATGCCGTAGCTCCGATCCGTGCGAAACCAGACGTTCTTGCGGTCGACCGGGAGCAGGAATGACGGCCAGCCGGTGCCGCTGTTGAACTTATCGTCGCTCTTGAAGAGCGGCAGTTTGCAGCCTGCGCAATGGTAGGCGCCATCCAGTTTGTTGTCCTCGAGGATGCCGCAAAAGGCTGGATCGGTGCCGTGGCTTCGCAGGATTTTGTATTGATCGGGCGTCAGGCGCTTGCGCCATTCGGCGTCGGTCAGCACCACTTTGTCGTCGCGCTTCGGGCTCTTCTCTTCGGGCTTCAGGGTGTCCCAGGTCAATGTCTTCTCCTTGGAATTGTTGTTGTTGGCGGGCGGGTCGCCGCTGTTCATTGCAAACGTCGCGACCAGCGCCGCGATCCCCGCGATGGCGATTGCTCCAATAGTGTGCATCCTAATAATTACAATACGCGTTTCGCACGTGAAGTGCCCGTGTTCATGCAACATTCATGCTGGACGTTGCGGGACATTGTCTCTCCCCTCCCAAGATTGGGAGGGGTTGGGGGAGGGTTGATGGCATACCGCACGCTTTCAACCCTCTCCCGGCCTCTCCCATGCTTGGGAGAGGAGTTCGAACGCCTTACCAGGTCTTTGTACTACTACTCACGCCGCTACCGAAGGGCCCTTCGCCTCCCACCCACCATAAATTGACGCATAAGTGCTGGCTAGACTAGTTTGGTTATTGACCGTCGCTGTCACATAGAAGACCTTAGAAACTCCCGGCGTGAAGTTCTCGAGCGTAATCTTGAGCTTTGTCGTTGCGCCGACGTTGACCCACGGCCCAGCTAAACCCTTCGCCCAAACCTTAAACAACGCCGACCGTGAGTTGCCGCTCCGGTTCCATTTCAGCGTCACGCTACCATTACTATGCGCTTCGGCAACCAAGTCCGTCACTTCCTTCGGAGACGTACGCCTTCCAAACTCGGGCCGAGGTGAGAAGCCTGCCTTGTTCAACAGCGCATTGTCGACATCCGGATCGGCATAGACATAACGGGAGACTTGGCGAAGGGTCTCCAACACTTCATCGCGCAATGCGTTCTTGGCCGCTGCCATGGCCCGGCTATTTGCCTCCGCCGCGACCGCAACCATGATGCTTTCGGAGTAGGCCTCATTGAGCGAAACCAGCAAGTCCACGATCGCTTCCGGCACGCCATATTGAGCGTGGTCGTCGATCAGCGTCTCCGTAATCTCACTCACCTTCGCACGAAGACCAAGGTTGTTCAAGTTCGCAAAGTCGTTCATTTATGCTCTTCTTATCGGCATTGCCGGGCGAATTCTGCAGGATGTAGAGTCATCCTTGCACCGCGGAACGGCGCAATTGTTACGTGGCAACCGGGCAATGCAGCGTGGAGGGCTGTCATTGCAGCAGTCGGTGACCTCATTGCTGCTCGGAAAGCGGCGCGATGCACTATGCAAGCCCCTCAGGGTTGAATGTGTGGAGCCGCGTGCCATTAAGCCGCCCGTTCAAGGCCCTAAAGTTTTGGGGAACCTGGCTAAACTCGCCCGCTTCTAAGTACCAGCAACATTTGTTGCTAATGCATTTATACGAGAAAACTATGTTCATTCAAGCTCAATTCCTAAGGGCCCTGGCCATGGTCAGCTTGGCGATGGGTGCCATTGGCATCGTGAAAGCGGTCTCACTGCCGTGGGACTGGCAGGTTCCAACCAATCAGCAGCCTTTGGCCGTCGCCTTCTCGGCTGACAGTCAGGTACTGGCCGTCTCATCGGCTGGCAACGCGGTCCGCTTCCTCGACCCCGTGACCCTCGGCCAGATCAAGTCAATCCCGACCTCGGGTTACAGTGAACGTATCGCAATGAGTCCGAACGGAGCAACCCTTGCCACGATGCAGGGGAACAACGTCATTCTCCATGACGTAGCCTCGTGCTTGCCAATTCGCACTCTAACGGGCCACACAGGTGCTGTGAAAGACGTCAAGATTTCCGCTGATGGTATTCACGTCGTTACCGCAGCCGCCGATAACTCAGTCCGAGTTTGGGATTTGGATTCGGGCGTCCTGTTGCGAACCATAGCCTTTGCGGGCACAGGGACGACGGTAAGGCGCGTCGAAATTTCGCCCGATGGGCAAACGATTATGGCCTCGTCGACAACCCACCAGGTCAAGACTTTTGCCCTTGCGACCGGTGATCCTGGAGTGCTGGCGACGACCTTCACGAGCCCACTCAATGAGTTTGCCTTTTCGCCAAATGGGCAGTTGGTAGCATTTGCCGTGGCCGCCACGTCGAACAAGGTTCACATTTACAATGCTTCGACTGGAGTCCTAGTCAGGTCTCATGATGCACCCGGACCAACTTTGGTCGAGTTCTCGCCCGACTCTCAAAATGTCTCCGCGATCACGGGGGGCGGCATACTCTTGCGGTGGCTCACTTCCGATGGTAGTGAGTTGCCAAGCCTCTTCCCTGTGGGACCAGCAACGCCCTACGATTTCGCTTACGCTCCAAACGGACAGAGCTTTGTCGTAGTCCACCTCGATCAGGGGTCAGTCAGCCGCTTTGACGCCAACGCGCTAACTCAACAAAGCGTGACCTCCGGGCATACGATGAACCCGGCGGACATTGACGTATCATCAACGGGATTGGCGGCCACGGTGGAAACAAAATTCCAACTCAGCTTCTTAAACATCTGGAACGCAGCGACGGGCGCGCATGTTCGAACAATGCAACCGCTCGGCTCAAACTTGGTGGGCACCGTGTTCTCACCCGACGGCACCCGAGTCTTGAGCCTGGCAAACTCCGGCGGGATGGATTCGTTCCGTGTCAGCGATGGAGTAAGAGAATGGAGCTCTAGCTCAACTGGAAGTTTCGGTTCTCTGTCCGCTGCATGGCAGGCCGATGGGCAGTTCATTTTCAGAGGTTCTGCGGATGGATACGTGGTCAGACATAGCGCTGCTACCGGATCCGCGGGTGGAGCGGTGGGTGGCATCGGCGGTGCAACAACCGACGTTGTCATATTGCCGAGCGGCCAGGGCCTTTTGGCTTCGAGGGACGACGGCAAGACTTGGCTTTTGCCCATCCCTTTGGCGGTCCCGACAGTGATTCACACAGGGCCCAACCAAGCGATTCACGACATCTCCATTTCGCCTTCTGGAACTCAGTTCGCGGCAGGTGCGGCTGACGGAGCGATCAGGATGTGGAATGTCGGCACCGCGGCCGTCTTCAAGACCATCACGGGGCATACCGACGACGTGACAGCAGTTAACTATGCTCCAAGCGGCTATCTGATCAGCGCTTCGTATGATGGGACGATTCGCTATTGGAATCCGAAGTCAGGGCAACAGATTGCGATCATCGATGGAGTTGTGGGGTCTCCGACCTCTATGAAATTAGCGGCAGACGCGCGACACTTCTACATCGCGGGCAACATCGCTGGCCGGGCCAGCAACCCGATTCAGATGGTTTCCAGCGAATTGACACTGAGTCAAACGAGCCCGACCTTTGCGACTTCTCGGATGATTAACTACACAGTTAAGCAGGGAGCAACGACGCTGGCATCTGGCTCGGTATCCACGAGTGCACCGACACTTTCTGTGTACATTCCGCTGGACGCTGGCCTGAGCGGAAGCGTCTCGGTTCAGTTCGAGGGCGCACACTTCCTCAGAAAATCGGTGCCGTTGACGCTCTCTGGGACCGACATGAGTCTGGGTAGCGTGGCCCTCGCAAATGGCGACGCCGATGACTCCGGCGAAGTGGATGCAGCCGACATCGATCAGATCATTAGCGACTTTGGCGATGTATGGCCCGGCGGCATTGGCAATCCTTGGAGCGATCTCGATTGCAACGGTGAAGTCGACGCGGGAGACATCGATCTTGCGATTGCCAACTTCGGACAGTCCGATCAGTAAAGCCATCGCTTGAGCAAGTAAGCGACACGGCCCCTCCTAAACTGGGAGGGGCTGGTCCCGCCAAGTCCCGCTCCTGCGGGGCGGCAACCGCTAAACTAACCCCCATGGTTGCCGAACTCCAATATCAAGAACTCAGCGAACTCGCTCACTTTGAGCGGGCGGCGGCGTTGCGCAACCAGTATGTGTGGATGGCGCCCGTGACCGGCGAGCAGTTGCAGGACTATGCCGCGCGGTTCCCGGAGGGCGTGGACAAGAGGGCCGGGCTCTTTGCCGACACTGCAGATCGCGGTTATGTGCGCGTTGTGCAAGCGTTTTGGACCCACGACGAGGGGCTTTACACGAACAGCATTTCGTATGACGAGGCGTCATACAGCGACGCGCTCGGTGACTTCCTCATCAAGAAGTCAGAAGAATTCGCGCGTGAATTCGGCGCGACGACGATGACTGCGTGGTTGCACAGCGATCGGCCCGAGTTGATTCAGGCCTATATGCGCGCTGGCTACGAGCCGGGGCAGATCAATCCGATGTCAGCGCTGAAACTAAGCGACTTCGACCCAACGCCGTACCTTGAGAACATCGAGGAAGTGAAAGCAAATGGCTATGAGCTGACCACGGTGGCCGTGCTGAAGGATCGCGAGCCAGAGCGCTGGGAGCACATGTACTGGCGGCACGACATGGACATCATGGCCGACGTTCCGCTGCCGGAGCCGTTTGTGGACATTCCGTTCGAGACCTTCAAGCAGGACCTCGCGGCGAAGGACACGGACCTGTCGCTTCTCTTCATAGCGATGAAGGACGGCGAGATCGCCGGTGGATCCGGCCTGATGCAAAACCTCGTGGACCGCACGATTGGTAACACAGGTTTGACGGGCACTCATCGCGCACACCGCCGCCAAAAGCTAGCGACTGCGATGAAGGTGACGGCGCTGATGGAAGCCAAATCACGCGGCATGGAGATGATCTTCACCGACAACGAGGAGAAGAATCCGATGCTGCGTTTGAACGAAGCGCTGGGGTTCAAGCCGGTCCTTTACATGCAGGAGTATCGGCGCCAGCTAACGTAGCGGGACAGTGGCGGGACGATCGCTGGACATTGAGGGACGGTTGCTCGTGCCCACTAAACTTTGGTTAGAATGAGCCATGGAGTACCAGCCTAAGGGAAAGTGGCATCACTTCCGCGACCTTGAGGTCTGGAAGTTGAGCCGCGCACTGGTTCCTGACATTTACATATTCACTGCCCAACTTCCCGCGAAGGACGGCTTCGCTTATCCTGAGCAGCTTCGTCGCGCCGTTCTCTCCATCTCACTCAACATTGCCGAGGGCCATGGGCGGCGCACTGAAAAGTACTTCGCCCAATTCCTGCGAACCTCTCTCGGCTCATTGAATGAAGTCGAGGCACTATTGATCCTGGGAGTCGAGTTGGGTTACCTGAGCGGGGATGAGATGGGAGCTTATGAAGCTCGTATTCGTAACCTCGCGGTGAAGCTCAGTAACTTTATTTCTGCGCTGAACTCAAACGTTGTTAGAGAGACTGCAGCTGAGTACGAACCCGATTAGCAACCGTCCCTCAATTGTCCCTCCACGTCCCGCCATGTCACGCCATCGTTCACTCAGGCGTCGCGCTGACGCTGTAAACCTTTCCTTCCTTCGAGACCACGAAGGTAAAGATTTGCGCTCGGTCGGCAATCTTGCCTCTGTACTTCAGGACTGAGTCCGGACCATCTACGCTTGACTCCAGGAAAGCTAGCTCAGCGACATCCTTGAATCGGGCAAGGCCAGGAAGGCCCATCTTGCCGCGTGCGGTGCTCAGGCGGACGATCATCTCTGGGTCGAGCTGCGCCGGGTCGAGGGTGCCGGTTGAAAGGGTCTTGAGAGTACCGATGAGCATAGCCGTGCGCTCGGGGTTCGGGTCGGTCTTGGCGGCGGGCGCCTTGTACTTCATCGCCGGGATGAACGCTTCGGCGATCTTGAGGGCGATGCCGTCGCCGGGCACGTCGTGAACATTGCCCATGAGGACGATGGTGAGTTGCTCGCTCGGAATGCGCATCATGCTCGCGCAGAAACCGGCGGTGTTGCCGCCGTGACTCACGGCCTTGATGCCATTGACATTGCGGACGAACCAACCGAAACCGTAGCCGGTTGTGCGACCGCCGGGGGTCTTTGCGCTGGCTTGGGCGGCTTCGACCTCCGCGGATTTCAGGAACATGCCTTCGCGAAAGGCCTTCTCGAAAGCGACGAGGTCCTCAGGGTGGTTGATGAACGTGCCATCTCCGTAGCCGGGCTCGATGAAGAGGCCGTTCATGTGGCCCTGCGGCGTATTAAGATAGCCATGCGCGCGGTGCGGAATGATGAGCATCTGGTCAGAGATGTAGCTCTTCTTCATGCCGGCCTTGTCGAAGATTCTGGTCTGGACCGCCTGAGTGATCGGCACTTTGAGGATGTCTTCGGCGATCTTGCCAAGGATGAGGTAGTTCGTGTTGGAGTAGGCGAAGAGCTGGCCGGTCTTGAAGTCGAAAGGCTGCGCGGGCATCTTTGTGAGCCACTCCTCATAGGTCCACTGGTCGACGAGGCCGAGCGTGGGGATGGTCGCGTAGTCGGCGAGGCCGCTCATGTGGGTGAGGAGTTGACGGATGGTGAGCGGCTTCCACAATTCGGGGCAATTGGGATAGCGCACGCCAAGCGTGTCGTCGAGTTTGAGCTTGCCTTCTTCGACGAGTTGGAGAATGACTGTGGCGGTGAAGGTTTTGCCGATGGAGCCGCTCTCAAAGACGTGGTTCTCGTTAATCGGCGTGTTTTGCTCGAGGTCATTCATGCCGTAAACCGAGCGCTTGATGACTTTGTCGCCTTTGGTGATGACGAGGCTGAGGCCAGGGATCTTTCGGGCCTTCATCTCGGCATTGACGACGGCGTCGATGTCTTGGGCGTAGGATGCGGAGGCGAGCAGAAGACCAACAATCGCGACAGGAGTGCGAATCATATCGAATGGAATACGGGGACTTAGGCTGGCGAAGTTTCGTAGCTTGCGAGGGCTCGACGGTAGCGGGACATTGCTGGAAATAGAGGGACTTTGCTTTGTTTAGCTATGCCCAGCCACACCCAGCCATGTCCAGCCATGTCCCGCTTCATAATTGAAGGAAATGCCTGCATTGATCGCCATCTTCCTGACCGTGCTCATCGACATGTTGAGCTTTGGGATGGCGATTCCGGATTTGCAACTTCGCGGCGAATCGCTGGGGGCGCATGGGCCATTGCTTGGCCTAATGCTCGCCTCGTTTAGCATCGCCCAACTCCTAACCGCACCCTTCTTGGGGCACTGGAGCGATCTCGTTGGGCGCCGAAAGGTCCTTTTGGTCACATGCGCAATGACCGCTTTGTGCTTTCTGCTTTATAGCCAAGCACACTCACTGCCAGTCATGTTTGCGTCGCGCATCCTGGCGGGAATCAGCGGGGCCAATCT
Organism: Chthonomonas sp.; assembly: GCA_016788585.1. GTDB lineage: Bacteria > Armatimonadota > Fimbriimonadia > Fimbriimonadales > Fimbriimonadaceae > JAFLBD01. The sequence continues at coordinate 45,909 of JAEURP010000022.1, forward strand.
GGGGGTCGCTTTTGCGTACATCGCCGACGTGACCAAACCCGAGGACCGAGGAAAGGGGATGGGGCTCGTTGGTGCCGCTTTTGGTATTGGGTTTATCATGGGCCCCCCGGTGGGCGCGGCGTTGGTCGAAATGGGCAAGGGTGGACCGTTTGTTCTGGGGATGACCGCGATGGCGCTTGCCCTCGTCAACCTGTTTTTCATTTGGCGGTTCATTCCGAATACGAAACCAGCAGATCCTCCAAAAGCTAAAGGTAATCCTCTCTTGGCGAACTGGCGCAACGTAATGACCGCGTTGCAGGTGCCAAGCCTCAGCGTCTTGGTTTATCTCTTCTTTGGCTCTACCTTTGCCTTTTCCAATTTAGAAAGTACTTACTTCCTATTGCTTTCGCATCAATGGAACATGCCGATGCGCGAAGGGGCTTGGGTGTTGGCTTGGGTGGGCATTGTCTCTGCGTTCATGCAGGGCTACTTCATCGCGAAGTTGATTCCGAAATTTGGGGAGCCCACTCTCATGCGCGTTGGCTACCTCGCCCAAGTGCCTATTCTTCTTCTGGTTCCGTTCACACCGCCCTGGGTGCCGATGCTGTTTGGGTGTTTGTTGCTGGGTATTGCGACGGGAATATGCAGCCCTAGTACGTCTTCGATGATCTCTCGAACGGCGCCGCCTAACATGCAAGGGAGCATTTTTGGCGTGACGCAATCAGTCGGTGCCTTGGGGCGAGTGTTGGGGCCGCTGTGCGGAAGCACCTTGTTTGCGAAGGGACCAGCCTATCCTTACTACTTGGCAGCCTTGGTGATGCTCATACCTGCAACGCTGTCCTGGCGAGTGAAAATGCCGGGCGAGGAAGGCATGGCATAATCCCTGCATTGCAGTCGCGGAATATCACGGGCCAAGTCATAGGAATCACCATCTTTTTGGGTGGGGTTGCGCTGTTGTTGCTGACTTTTCGCATTGCTTACGACTTGTTTCAGCGACCAGCCGCTGATGTCTTAGGAATAAAGGCCGAGCAAACGATCGACGTCAACTTCGCTGGGCGCTCGGCGATGGAGTTGGTCTTTCGCATCGCGCTTTTGCTCCTCATGTGCATCGTCGGATCGGTGATCGCCAATCGAGGCATTCGAATGTATCAGGCAGCGATCGGTGAAGTTCGGCATTCGAAGCACCAAAGTACCAAACTAGAGCAACCAACCGAAGAGCCATGAGCTACGGAACGATCATCGGTCGCTCGCACACCGCCACGTTACATGGCATCGACGCGGTCGGGGTCGAAGTCGAAGTCGATCTGCAGGGCGGCCAACCAGGAACCACGATTGTTGGCCTGCCTGATAAGGCCGTGGACGAAGCCCGCGAGCGGGTTCGATCGGCGATCCGAAGTACCGAGCTTCGCTACTATGGCCACCGCGTCATTATCAACCTTGCCCCCAGCGATATCCGCAAGGAAGGCTCGGGCATGGACTTGCCCATCGCGGCGGCCATTCTTGCAGCGCAAGGCGACCTTAGCCCAGACGCTTTGGCGGACACGGTGATGATTGGCGAGTTGGCCCTCGATGGCCGCGTGCGTCGGGTGGATGGCGCCTTGAATGTTGCCCTCTACTGCGCGCAGAACAAGATCCCGAATCTAATCGTCCCGGAGGAAAATGCCGCCGAGGCCGCGATTGCGCCCGGCGTGAATGTCTATGGAGTCCGTAGCCTCGGCGATGTCATGAGGCACTTTAACGACACGCCTCTTACGGCATTTCAACACGAAACTGACGGTCTTAAGCAGGAGCCGGTTTATCACGTTGACTTCAGCGATGTAAAGGGGCAGAAACATGCGATCCGCGCGCTCGAAATCGTGGCTGCAGGCGGGCACAACGTCATCATGACGGGGCCACCGGGCAGTGGCAAAACCATGCTGGCGAGGCGCGTGGTCACCATTCTTCCACCGTTGAGTCTTGAGGAAAGCATCGAGGTCACCCGCATCTATTCGGCGTCGGGGCAAAAGGGCGAAGTGCAGGGTCTGATTTGGGAAAGACCTTTTCGAACGCCGCACCATACGACAAGCTACGCCGCGGTCGTCGGAGGTGGAAAATTCCCCAAGCCGGGCGAAGTGAGCCTCGCGCACCACGGCGTTTTGTTTCTGGATGAGTGTCCGGAGTTTGGCCGTGATGTTCTAGAGGCCTTGCGGCAGCCGCTCGAAGATTCAGTCATTACCGTGAGCCGAGTACAGGCCACGCTCACTTTCCCGGCTGCTTGCATGTTGGTTGCGGCGATGAATCCTTGCCCGTGCGGATTCAAGGGTTATCCGGAAGCAAATTGCGTTGGCTCGCCCGCCAGTTGCGGCAAGTACGCTCAACGCCTTAGCGGGCCGCTGATGGATCGCATTGACCTTCACATCACGGTTCCTCGTTTGAAGCCCGACGAACTCATGAACATCTCGCCGGGTGAGCCTTCTTCTGAAATTCGGAAACGCGTGCTCGCGGCCCGAGAACAGCAATCGAAGCGGCTTGGTGGGTCACGCACCAACGCGCGAATGACGCCAGCTGAGATTCGCGATCTGATTCAATTGGACGCCGAAGCAAAAGAGTTCATCAAGCAAGTTTCGGCCAAGATGAACCTATCGGCACGCGTTTTCGATCGCATTCTCAAGGTCTCAAGGACGATCGCCGACCTCGCAGGTTCGGATGACGTCACGAAAGCCCATATCAGTGAAGCGGTTCAGTATCGGGAGCGGGAAGCGTAGAGGGACGGTAGCGGGATATGGCTGGATGTTGAGAGACATTGTCTTTTGTTAGCAATGTCCCTCAATTATCCCTCCATGCCCAGCACTTTCCCTCTAAACTAGTGACATGCAGACCAGCTTCACTCCCAACATTGCTTTTGGCGTTGCCAACATGAACGAGGCGGCGATGTTTTACGAAAATGTCATGGGCTTCAGGGTTACGAAGCGGCACGATAACTACGTCGAGTTGGATATGGGAGGAGCAAAGCTCTACCTTGTGGAAGACAGCCTCCGAGTTCCGTGCCTCGAGCTAGTTGCCAACGATGTCGACGCGGCGGGCGACTATTTGGAGCATCACGGTTGCAGCGTCGATGAGAAGCACAGCGAAGAAGCTGGCGAGACGATCGTCCGCGATCCTTTCGGCTATTACTGGTGTGTGAGCAAAGCTAATTAGGAATTGGGAATTGGGAAACAAGGATTAAGAGGCTGCGCGAGACTCGAGCTCTGCATTTACATCATCGCCATTCCTAATTCCTAATTCGAAATTCCCATTTAACTTTGTCTTCCTCGACCACAAATACCAAAGTAGCCAAACACCGGTGAGGCCAACAACGACTTGGGCCCAAGGTCGCGAAATGGCGAGGACACTCAGGACAAACGTGGGGATGATGACCGCCGTTGCGAGCCATTTCGTACGTAGGCGAATGCTCTTAGTTTCCTTCCAATCGCGCAACGTCGGGCCGAATCGCGGATGATTCAAAAGTTTGGCTTCAAGGCGCGGGTCGGATTTGCCGAAGGCGCCGACAGCGAGAATGAGGAAAATCGTCCCCGGCATGACTGGGACAAAGTAGCCGATGATGCCCAGCGCAACGCACAAGAACCCTAACGCCAAGTAAGTCGTCCGGCTGAGGCGATTAAGCATCCTAAGGTCCATTGTAGGTGAGAACCCAAAGCAATGACTTGCGAAGTGATGACGGATTTGATGATTTGGTCATTGGTGTTCGGTTTTAGACGCGACAGCCGTTTGTGAATACGCATTCACAGTCAGGATTGTGTATAGTCGCAAGACGGCTATGCCTCGCTGGGCTTTAACTTGGTTGCTCACAGTCGCGCTCCTGATGGCGGCGCTGGTGGGACGTGCCGCGCCGAGCGAAGTCATCTTTTGGGGGCAGAGCTTTGGGCCGGACAGCAAAGGCTTCGAAGCGACCATCCGCGAGTTTGAACGGCGCTGGCCGCAGTACAAGGTTCGCGTGCTCAGCATGGGCGCGGGACGAATGAATCCGCAGAAGTTGATGACCGCTATCGTCGGCAAGGTGCCGCCCGATGTCATCTTCCAAGACCGATTCACGCTTTCCGACTGGGCGAATCGCGGCGCATTCATGCCGCTCGACGACCTTATCGCCCGCGACATAGGCAGCGATCCGTTCACGCCTGACCTGAGCAAATACGTCCCCGCGACGGTTGACGAGGCGACGTTCAACGGCAAGCTCTATGGGATTCCATTTGGCTGCGATACGCGCGTTCTCTATTGGAATCGCAGAGTTTTCAAGCAAGAGGCCGCGGCGTTACGCAAGGCTGGGCTCGACCCCGACCGCGCACCAAGAACCTGGAGCGAGGTGCTGGCCTACAGCAAGGCGCTTACGAAGTTCGATAAGAATGGTCGCTTGATTCGAGCTGGCTTCCTTCCCAATTACGGCAATTCTTGGCTCTATCTTTTCGCCTTTCAGAACAATGCCCAGTTCATGAGCCCCGACGGGCGGACCTGTACCCTCGCAAGCCCCGAGGCGATTGAGGCCCTGGAGTACATGGTCAAGGGCTATGACATCGTTGGCGGCTACGAGAATGCGCAGAAGTTTCAGGCCGGTTTCCGAGGCAACGAGTTTGATCCTTTCTACACCGATCAGGTGCTGATGAAGGTTGACGGCGACTGGATTCTGCCGGGATTCTTGAAGTTTGTGCCTGGAATGGACTTTGGCGTCACCGAACCGCCGGTGCCTGATGACCGCTATTATCAGCGAGGTAAGTTCGCCAACGAGAAGGATCGGTACATCACATGGGCGGGCGGCTTTAGCTGGGCGATACCCGACGGCGCACGAAACAAAGACGGCGCGTGGCAGTTGGTCAAGTGGCTGCAGAGCACCGAAGCCCGCGTGCTCGAGAATGTGGCGCAGGCCGAATGGGAAAAGCGACGCGGGCGCGAGTTTGTGCCCCGGATTATCGCTAATATGCCGGCCAACGAAGAGTCCTTCCGGCTCCTCGCGCCGAAAGACGAGAATGTTGCGGCGGCCCTACGCCTCCATATTGATGTTTCGAAAGTGGCTCGCATTCGCCCAGCGACCTTTGTTGGCCAAGTCTTGTGGAACGAGCACGTTCGCGCCGTCGACCAAGCCGGAATCAAAGTGCTCTCTCCGAAAGCCGCGCTTCTTGAGGGCCAGAAGCGTGTTCAGAAGGACCTCGACGCTGAATTCGAAAAGGAGAAGTTCCCCGTCGTGGATATGCGACTGCCGGGATACCTTGGGGCGGGTGCGGCTCTCCTTGCTCTTGCCGGCGGAATCTTTGCATTCTCGCGCCGTAAGATGGGGCGCCTCGAACGCAACGAAGCGCTCTGGGGCTATGCGTTCATCTCGCCATGGCTGATTGGGTTTTTGGTCTTTACGATCGGCCCGATGGTGGCCTCGCTGTTCTTCAGTTTCACGCAATACAATGTCCTCACCGACGCGCGCTGGGTTGGCATCAAGAACTACAGCGACATGTTCGCGATTGATCAGGAGCGGCTATTCAAGTCGTTTAGCAACATCCTTTACTTGGGAGGCATCGGCGTTCCGCTGGGGCTCATCACGGGGCTTGGCGTGGCGATGCTGCTCAATACAGGAGTTAAGGGCATGCGGGTTTACCGCACGGTCTACTATCTGCCGGCGATTGTGCCCGCGATGGCCTCGACGATCCTGTGGATCTATATCCTTTCGCCCGATCCTTCACGTGGCATCGTGAACGGGCTCTGGTTGCAGACCTTGACCCCGGCTTTTGGGGTTCAACCACCGGGTTGGACGAGCGTTGAAAGTTGGGCGAAGCCAGCCTTGATCTTCATGGGCTTGTGGGGCGCTGGAAGCGGAATGCTGCTTTGGCTCGCGGCCCTCAAAGGCATTTCGCCCACGCTTTATGAAGCGGCAAGCATTGATGGCGCATCGCCCCGCCAACAGTTCATGAACATCACCTTGCCGATGCTGAGCCCAGTGATTCTGTTCAGCACGATCATGGGCTTTATCGGCGCGATGAACGAATTCGATCGCGTTTATGTGATCAGCGCCGGGGAGGGCTACGGGCCCAATGACACGATGCTCGTCCCTGTGTACTACCTCTTCCAAAACGCGTTTTCGTTCTTCAAGATGGGCTATGCGAGCGCGCTGGCCTGGGTCATTTTCATCATCATTTTGATCGTCACGCTATTCCAACTTTGGCTCGGGAAACGCATGGTCTATTCGGAGGTTGAGCGATGAGCGCCGAAATGCTCTTTGCGCTATCGACGCTTGCCGGATGGGCGGCTTGGTTCTTCGTGGTTATGGCGGTTCTCGCTGGATTGCGGCTCGCGGCAAATGCGCCGGGAATCGACCGCGATAGTGCCAAGAGGAGCCTCGTTGTTTGCTCGGTTGGCGCGCTCCTTGGCTTCTTGGTTTGCTTCTTCACACCGGCTGATCTTGGCCGGCAGATCGAGGGCGAGGGCGTCCGCATTCCGGCGGTCTGGTTCTACATGCACTTCTGGGGCTGGGCCGCCCTTTCAGGTGCGGTTATGGGACTTACATCGCTCATTCAGGGCTACCTGGCGGTGTCGCAGGAGGAACGCACCAACAAGCTGAAATGGATGGGCGGCTGGCTCATTTTCGCCGGAGCTTCGTTCTGGCTGTTCAAGTGGATCGCGCCTCAGGTCACGATCTTTCGAGGCGCGTTCTTCTTGTCTCCTGCGACGATCGGGATCGCGGCGTTGCTACTGTTTGGAAGCCTCGCCTTTCTGGCATTTTCGACTCGCCGGGCAACAACCCGGAGCGCGGGAAAGACCATGTGGACCCACCTTGCGTTGCTCGCGGGGTGCGCAATTTTCGGTCTGCCTTTTGCTTGGCTTTTGAGCAGTTCATTCAAAGAAGACCGCGACCTGACCGGCGGCGTCATGTGGATACCCAAGGTTACGGAAACGACAGCCTACTTTGATCCGAACAAGCCTCAATTTTCCGGTCAAGCGTACGGCATGGAAGTCACCGCCGAGCCGACCAAAGATCTCGGCAATGGCAAGTTTCAATTCGATATCGTTGCGCCATTCAACATGCGAGGGCGGACGTTCGAAGCAGCAAAGTCTGAACTGAAAGTCGTGCCGAAACAAGTGCCGATTGTGAACGGCGACTGGGATGGCACCAAGTTCCGGGGTCGGGTCATCGAAGAACTCGGCAATGGCGACCGGCGCATCGAGGCCATGGAACCAGCCAATCTCGCTGGCCAAGTTCGAGATTTCAAGCGCGACCAAGCGCCAGATTCTCGACCGGACGGTTTGCGCTGGAAGAACTATCCCGAAGCCCTCCAGTATCTGCCGCCCGAGACCAATTTTGGTCTCGTTTACCTTAAGAACACGCTCATTTTGGTCGTGCTCAGCGTGATTGGCACGATATTGAGTTGTGCGATTGTCGCCTATGCCTTTAGTCGAATGCGATTCCCGGGCCGCGAATTTTTGTTCAAGGTTCTGCTCGCGACGATGATGCTGCCTGGGGCGGTGACGCTCATGCCACAATTCTTGATCTTCAAGAACCTTGGCTGGATCGACACGTTGCAGCCGCTGTGGGTGCCCGCGTTCTTTGCCGGTGCCTTCAATGTCTTCATGCTCCGGCAGTTCTTCAATCAGATTCCGATGGAATTGGAAGACGCGGCCAAGATCGACGGCTGTAGTTTTCTGCGCTCGTTCTGGACCGTGATGCTGCCTCAAGTTAAGCCCGCTTTGGCGGTCATCGCGATTTGGACCTTCATGGGAACTTGGAACAACTTCATGGGGCCGCTGATTTACATCAACTCGCCCGAGAACATGCCCATCGCCTATGCGTTGCAGCTGTTTAGCGGTGAGAGAAGTGGGGAGCCTGGTCTTCTCATGGCTTTCGCCACAATGACCATGCTCCCCGTTCTTGCGTTGTTCTTCTTTGCTCAGAAGTACTTCATTGAAGGAGTAACCTTGAGCGGACTGGGCGGACGTTAATCGTTTACGCCGCCGAAGTTAGCAATCACGATATCAATGTCGGCCGCGTCCACCTCGCCAGACACGTCGGCATCTGTTGCTGCAACTGCGACAGACCCAAAGTCCGCGATCACAAGATCGATGTCAACCGCGTCCACTTCTCCACTGTTGTCTGCATCCCCATTCTGCAAGGTGATTGTGCCGACTGATTGATTCGATCCCGTGAGGTTTACATTACTGATCCGACGCAGGAAGGAACTACCGTCGAGTTCGATGGTGGAAGCCCCCGTCGCGGATGCCGGCAGATTGATCGAGAAGGTCGTGCTCGCAGTAGAACATGTTATCGAACCGCTGCCTATTGTTGTAGCGCCCTGTTTGACCACGTACGAAATCGACCGGTTTGCAGCAAAGGTGCCGACTGTGTCGCCCAACGTGAGCGTCCCTGAAACGGCTTGATTGCTCATCAAAGTCGGAGCAAAAGCCGCAGCTGAGAACGTTCCCGCACCCGTGAAGACAGATGGGATTGTGCCCGTATATGACGCCGTGGCAATGTCGTAAATGTAAAACACCGGTTGCGAAGTGATGTTTCCATCGGTAACTAAGTAGATTTTGCCATTGCCAGCAGCCATGCCATCGATATCGGTCTCAGGCAGATTGGTTGATGGGTTGTTCGGGTATGCGCTTAGAAACGTCTGGGTTAGCCCAGTAACGTCGATCGAATAGATCCCGGCTGGCCCGGTATCTGACAATCCGTAGAGTACGCCCGACGAGTCATCAACATCCAATCCGCCGAAATCGAAGGTGGAGGAATAGGTGTAGATCGGAGCCGAGAATCCTGTGGTGGTATTGATTTCGTGAACGGCCTCAATGGCAATGTTACGGGTCCCCAGCAGGCGATTGGAGACTTGATCGTACGCCAATGCAACGAAGTTCACCGAAGTGGTGGTGCCGTTTTGCTGAGTCATTGTCAGCGATGTAATGCCACCGAGGTTCCCGTTTCGAAGGTCCGCAAAACTGCATCGGAATAGGGTCCCACCGTTGTTCCAATATAGGATTTCGTTCTCATTATCCGCGGCCATTCCCCAAGGCTTCATATTCGAAGCATTGGCAGGAGTAAAAAGGGCTGTCGACCCTCCAGTAGTCAAGTCGATGTAATAGAGTGTTTGGGCTCCTGACTGATCATTTCCAACAATTAGTTGCGCGTTAGCCGCACCCGCTGCAACGACAAGTCCTGCAAGTACAAAATTCTTCATCATTTATCTTCTCCGTAGAAACGGACTCCCCTTATATTAAGCCCTTTTTCTGACAAATAGTACAGTAAGTTTATCAGGAAAGACGTCCAATAATTCCTTTGGTGCAACCTGTGCATCAGTGTAGTTCATGGCTCCCATCAAAGGCTTTTTCCTGCTTCATGTGTTGGCCTTAGCCGCAGTCCTGCGAGCGGCAGATACGACGGTGGTCCCCAGTGCATTCGAGACCACGGTAGGGACTGGGGGGTTTAATGGTCCTACCGACGGGTTGGCGCGAACCTACCAGTGGCTCATACACGCGGATCAGCTAACTCCATTCGTGGGGCGCACTCTAAACGGAATCTCTTTCCGGCAAGCTGGGACCTCGACAACTGCTTATCCGTCTGCTGAAGTCACCGTACCAAGCTTCGATCTGAGAATCGGCCCTGGCGTAGCGCCGAGTGCCCGCAGCATTACAAACTTCACTTTGAACCACGGATCTCTGACGCTGGTCCGATCGGGCCAGCTCATCATTCCTGCGAATAGCTATCCGGCCGGTGGCATCGCTTTTGGGCCAATAGTTCCCTTCTCGACCACATATCTGTACCTTGGCGGACACCTTCTCATCGAAATGCGAAAGTCTGCCCATACCGGAACAAGTGCCTCGTCCGGGGCTATTGTCGCATCTGGAGGCGCAACCCTTGGCTACGGATCACAATTTAGCGCTTGCTGGGGGACTAGCTCCACTTCGACCGCCGGGAGTCAAGGAAATTTTATCATTACCCGTCTCCATGCTGAGCCACTGCCGACCATCCCCGTAACCGGGACAATTGCCTTTTCCGATTACATAGCGACCTTGGCAGGCAAGTCAGTGCAAATGGTGATGAAGCCGGTTGGATCGACAACCACAATACAATCAAGCTCGGTTACCCTAAATGCTGCTGGCGAATTCACATTCTCGGTTCTTCAAAGCACACCAGCCGGCACCTATGAGCTCTATGCCGATACATCGCCTTTTATTCGGCGAAAGCAAACCCTGACACTAACAGCAGTTGGCGCGGCAAACATCAATTTCAATTTGCCGAACGGCGACTGCGATAATTCTGGCGAGGTCGACGCTGCAGATGTGGACGCCATTGTCGTGGCTTTCGGTGCTGTCGTGGGGAATCCAAACTACTCCGTCAGTGTCGACGCTGATGGGTCTTCCGAAGTCGATGCGGCCGATATCGATATCGTCATTCAAGGCTTTGGATTGGTCGACGATTAGGTCCATTCTTGACCAGTTTGTTTGGAATTTTCTGTCACTTTTGATAGAGTAATGGTGTAATGCGACTCCAACTCTTCAATGCAGCCCTCTTGGTCGCGCTAGCCAGCCCTGCTCAAGCAGGTACCCACGTAGTCCCGCCCGCGCATGAGTTTGCCACAGGCGGAGCGACATTTCTCGGGCCATTGTCCAACGCACCAAGGACCTACCAACTCGTGATTCACGAAAATCAGCTGACCGCGGTTGTCGGCAAGACCTTAAACGGAATCACGTTTCGGCTGCTGACTTCAGCAACGGCCGCCTACCCAGTATCCGACATCATCTTCGATGATTACACGATTTCCATTGGTCCAAGCGTCGATCCAGCAAGCCGAACGAGCGTTTTTGCCGCGAACTTCACCGGAACCCCAGTTCAAGTGCGAACCGGTCCTCTCACCATCCCCGCGAATACTTTTCCTGCCGAAGACAATGAGTTTGGCTACGTCATTGATTTTGGAGATTATCAGTACGCTGGCGGACACCTCGCGATCGAAATTCGCAAGTCTGGTTTTTCTGGTACCAGTTCCTCCGTAGATGCCATCTCAGCGATCTCCGGCGGGCCTCTGGGCTACGGCACCGACTTTTCCGCCGCTTGGAACAGTAGTGCCTCTGCCACGACCGGGACAACCCTTTCGAGCTTTTCCATTCTAAAGCTTAGCTTCGCAGAGCCGGCAACACTTCCAATCTCAGGGACCATTGCCTTCTCGAACTTTATTGCGCCACTGAACGGCAAGTCGGTGCAGATGACCCTTACGAACGCTGGCTCGACCACGAGCGTCCACTCAGACACCGTCACCGTCGATGCGGACGGCGACTATATCCTATCCGTACCTTTGGGCATGCCAGCCGGGAACTATGACCTGTATTCCAATACTTCGCCATTCGTCCGTAGAAAAACATCGCTGGTCCTTACCGGTGGCGGTGCCGCAGAAGTCAATTTCGTACTTCCAAATGGCGATTGCGATGACAGCGGCGAGGTTGATGCCGCCGACATAGATGCCGTAATTGCCGGATTCGGACTAACTTTGGGAAGCCCCGGCTACTCACTCAGTATTGACTGCGATGGCTCCACGGAAGTGGATGCCGCTGATATCGACGTGGTCATCAGCAGCTTCGGCTCAGTGGACGACTAGCAGACTTGGAAGCTCGGCATGGCAAACAGTGCCGTTCCGAGCTCCACAAACAGTGCCGACGCCCGGTCCTTGTCACCCAAGGCTCGGGCGCCCTCATGTTTGCTCGCGATGGTTACCATCGCATTGCGTTGCTCCGCCGATGGCTCTGCATCGAATATCTGCAAAAAGCCCTCGACCACGTCGCTTGGGCTTGCCGCGTTAAATTCGTTCTTAATGCGCTGGCCAATCCACGCCGCGATGGGCCGGTTCGGATCATCGCCCTGAAAGATCAGCTTGGCGTGGCCCCATCGCGCGGTCATGTTCGTCGAAGTGATCCATGCCTGCCCCCATTCCCAACCTCCAACATTCGGCGGATAGAGCAATAGCAGCCCCTGCTGATTCATGAGGTAGCCGAGGCCGAGGCTGATGTCTTTAAGCTCCTTGCGCAAGGGTTCCCCGGGCTTACCGCGAAGCTGAAGCAAGATGTCGTTCACGCCGAACTGACGGAACAGCGCGATCGTGAAGTCCACAGGACTCTTGGAGTTCTTACGGATCGTGTTCTGCGACCAGAATTCGGGGGATTCCGCAATGAGTCGTAGCGCCGGCTTTAGGGCAAAGTCACCGGATCGCAGTTGGGCCGCGACCTTTTCGATCAATGCCGGCGTCGCGCCTTCGCCAACCAGCCACCCAACCAGCTTGCGCGCCACGAACTTCGGCGTCGCGTCGTGCGCCAAGGTCAGATTCAGAACATCCTGCCCGCCAAACTTGCCGCGCTTCCCAAGGATAGCCTTCTCGCCGTCGTCATGCAGGTCCGGCACCTCGCAATAGCTGAAGATCGAGTGCTTTTCCTTGGCCGCGTTTTGGCGCAAATCTTCAAAGGCTGTTTCCAAGCCAATGCCGCCGTAGTGGATGGACCAGCCCGTAAGCGCACGCGCCGCTTCTTGAATGTCTTTCTCCGTGTAATTGCCCTGACCAAGAGTAAACAATTCCAAAAGCTCCCGTGCGAAGTTCTCGTTAGGTTTGAATTTCGTGCTCAGGTGCGTGTCGAGATAATAGAGCAGCGCAGGCGTACGGCTAACCTCGTTGAGCAGATTAGCAAAGCTACCGGAAGCGTTCTTTCGCAACACCTCGAGGTACTGCAGCATCATCGGCGCATCAAAAACCTTCTCGCCGCTCACGGAAAAGTGGTCGTGCCAAAGCAACGTCAAGCGCTGTTCGAGGGGCCGTTGGCTCATCATCATGCGCATCGCCCACCAGCCCGTGATCTGCGTCGGCTCAAGTTGGAATTTTCCGTCCTCATAGGCCATGAATTCCCATGCCGTCACCGGAAACTTCTCGTCAATCGCGTCGTAATTGATTAGCCGGCTAATCGCGCCATCAACGCCAAGAGGCGCAAAAAGATCCACTTCCGTCTTGCCTGCCCCAAGGCCAAAACGACGCAACAAGTGGGCAATGCGCGCGCGATCATCCATATCTCTACAATACGCGATCTTGCGGTGAACAAACCTTTATACTGACCATTAGTGACGAACATTTCTCGCGCCATATTTGCTCTCTTCGCCTGTCTCTGCGCGTGTGTTAGCTGGGGTTACTACGACGACGTCCACTATTCGCTGTCCTATTACATCGCGCGGCAAGCCGGGTACACGCCTCAGCAATCGCACCGCATCGCGAGCGCGGCGTCCATGGTGGATTGGGATCCCGAGACCGAACCTGTGCAATCTGGCGGACAGGCGCGGACAATGATCGATGCGGACCGCGGCGTCATCGACGCGATTCAGCGTGCCATCGAATCCAAGGGGCGATTGTGGGAGTTGCAACTCAAGCCATATCCCGCGGCTTCGACGCCGCGCTTCCGCTTTCATGCTTTCCGCAATGAAATGGAGCACGACCACGCGGTCGGTGGCGGCGAGAACGGAATCATCGCCCAGGGCGAAGTGAACGATCAGCTCAAGGCGCTCTTCGAAACGTCGATCTCCACCACGAAAAACCCCGGCGTCTTTCTTCATGCCTGGCAGGACCAAGTTCCGCATGGCGGATACGGCACGCAGTGGGGACACAACCCCTTCACGCCAGATTCTTTTCGCTTGCATCTGCAGCACAAATTGCCCGTTGGAAGCACGACCGATTGGATCGGTTTCCGCCCCAACGATGTTCTTAACCTCTGCCGCACCACGCATGGCAAGCTCACCGAGTTCGTCACCAGAAATATGCCGCATCAGCTCCAGCGCGGCTACAACCACAACGAATTCGAGTCGCTCGTCGTGCAACTCGGCAATGTCAACCCGCCGCCCTCGCCCATCAAATCCGATCTCCAGCGGCAGCTGTTCATCCGCTACTATGCGCGCTCATTGGGTGTCAATCTCGACCCCGTCACTTTCACGCTAACCAATTCTTCCCAGCTCATCACCGTGGCGGATGAGCTCGGCGTCGGGCTCAAAAAGGGCGATTTGGAGAAGCACAAGAGCGGACCGAATCTCGAAAAGGCCCGCGCCCTTGTGAATGCTCGGCTCAAAAGTGCAGGCATGGCCGATACCGTGCCGCCGCATCACATCAAGTACGACCTCGACGAAGAGGGCAAGCTCGCCAATCCTGCGCAGCTTGATCAATGGGTGCTGAGCGGTTCCCTCGGCGTCACGGTTCGCGGCCCCACGGCTCCGGTCAGCGCCAATCTCAAGTTCAAAATTCGCGATGCCAATGGCAAGGTGCGCGAGGTCGCGGTTCCGGGCTATTCCACGGTCGGTCTCGTGCCAGGTCGCCAGCATGTTTGGTCGAACCTGCCCATCGGCGACATCATTCTCGAAATCAAGCGGCCCGATGGCTCCCTCCAGCGCGGCATCTGCACGCTCACCAAGCGGCTCAACAGCTTTGCCGTTCATGTGCCCGCCACTGACCCGAGCAAGCCCGTCAAACCGCCCGTGAAGCCCACCACGCCCCCCAGCACCGTCCCCAAAATGGGCGATTTCACCGGCACGTGGGCAACCAGCCAGGGCCGCTACGGCTATCCTGTCGAGGTCACCCTCTCGCAGTCCGGCGCGAAGGTAACCGGCACCTGGAAGCACGCCAGCGGCAGCGGCACCATCAGTGGCACCGTCAAAGGATTCGAGCTCACCTTCATCTATCGCCACACGGGCAACGACGGCAGCTCGGAAGAAGGCACCGGAAGATGGGTGCTCCGGCAGGATGGCACCGCCTTCGAGGGAACCTACACGCCCAAAGGCGGCGCCCCCAACCGCTGGGGAGGGCCGAAGAAGAAGTAGGTTGGGGCTTGGGGTTCGCGCTACTCCTCTCCCGAGACCGGGAGAGGGTGGGAGAGGGTTGAAAAGTGTGGCATGCGATCAACCCTCCCCGACCCCTCCCAAGCTTGGGAGGGGAGAGACAAACCCCTCTCCTGTTCGAGCTTCCCTTGCACTCGCGCGGGACTCCTCGAACTTCCTCTCCCGCAAGGGGAGAGGAGGGCGGAAGCGCCAACTTATTCAATAGCCCCTCCGATCACATCGAACGAAAAACAAACCTATCAATCCGAACGCCCGACCAATTCATCCGGATTTCAAAAACACAAAAATGAACCTCTGATTAACTCATCAAAAATGTTTTTTAACAAAAACTCTCTATAAATCACAAAAAAATGCCGATAAATCAGTGAACGCGGCGGCGCCGCTAGGAAGCTGAAAAATGGCAAGTTACAATATTAGTGGTTCAGACGACCACGTTCAGAATCAACTTGAACTGCTCAAGTCCGGTGTTGCGACCTATAGTGGCGCGCTCGGTTTGTTGCCCGCCCAGGTGACGCAAATCAACGATGCCTGCGACGATTTCGTCGCCGCCCTCACCGCTTCGGAAGAAGCCAAGGCCGTCGCATCGGGTGCGGTCGCCGCAAAGAACGAGCAGCGCGCGCTGAGCGTCGAAGTTGCACGATTTTTTGCCGCATTTATCAAGGCGAGCCCTGCCGCGACACCCGCGATTTTGGCCGCGTGTGGCATTAACCCCAGCGTGACGCCGGGCGGCGAAGTCGGCCCCGTCAATAAGCTCACCGCGACCGCCTATACCAATGGCACCGCCGAGCTTTCATGGGACCGAACTGGCAACCCACAGGGCACAACTTTCATCATCGAAGCCCAGATCAACGAGTCGCCGAATTGGACCGCCGTGGGCGTTACCACGAAGGTGAAGTTCATGGATGAGGCCGCCGTCGTGGGCACTCCGAGGCTCTACCGAGTGCGCTCGATGAAGGGCGATATCACCAGTGCGCCAAGCAACGAAGCCTCCATCTATATGGAAGCGATGCCGGACGCTGGCTTGATGGCCGCCTAAATTCTCGAATTAAATCCCTCCTACCCTCCCCCCAAAAGCGGAGATCGGCTTTGCCGGTCTCCCGCTTGCTTTATGCCCCCCTGCATTGGGGATCGGTAAACTAGGCGCGATGGCGCAATCGTCTTTTTCGTTCGATATCGTGAGCAAGGTGGACCAGCAGGAGGTTCGCAACGCGGTGGACCAGGCCCAAAAGGAACTGATGAACCGCTGGGACCTGAAGGGGACGAATTCGGAAATCGAGTTCGAAAAAGACCAAATCACGCTGACCGGCGGCGACGAAATGAAGCTGCAAATGGTGCGCGATATCCTCTTTAGCAAGCTCATTAAGCGCGGCATCGACGCGCGGCAGATTGATTACGGCAAGGAAGAACACGCAACCGGAATGAGCCTGCGCCAAAAGGTGGAATTTAAGCAAGGCATCGAGCAAGAGACCGGCAAACAGATCAGCAAAGCGATTCGCGATAGCGGCATCAAGGTGACCGCGCAGATTCAGGGCGACGAGCTCCGCGTGAGCGGCAAAAGCAAGGACGACCTGCAGAAAGCCATGGCCTTGGTGAAGGGCATGGACCTGCCGGTGCCGGTGAATTTTACGAATTATCGCTAAATGCAGTACGCGCTGCTCGCCTTCGCTTTCTTACTCGGCGCGATTCCCTTTGGGTTGCTGATCGCGCGGACGAAGGGCGTGGATATTCTCTCGGTCGGGAGCGGGAATATCGGCGCGACCAACGTTTGGCGCGCGCTGGGGCCGGGGCCGGGCTCGATTGTTCTGCTCCTCGATGTGCTGAAAGGCGCGATTCCAGCGTTCCTGGGCAAGGTTTTGCTGAACGACGACTCTTGGTCTTTCGGTTTAGGGCTCACGGCGGTGCTGGGGCACTCGCTTTCTCCATTTCTCAAGTTCAAAGGCGGCAAAGGCATCGCCACCGGTTGCGGGGCGCTACTTGGTTCTAATCCATTGGTCGGTGGAATCTGCCTAGCCGTCTTCGGAATCGTTCTCGGCCTCACTCGCTATGTCAGCCTCGGCAGCATCTGCGCCGTGATCGCCTTGGCCGCGCTCGGTTTCATCCTGAGACTGCCCACGTTCGTCACCGTGGCGTATGTCGTCATGGCGGCGTTTATCATCTTCAAGCACAAAGACAACGTGAAGCGCCTATTGAACGGCACCGAGCGGAAGTTCAACGCGAAGGGCGGCGACGAAAAGCCGGATGAGGAAGAAGAAACTGAAGAGACCGAAGTGACGAAAGAGCCGGAAGACTAAGCACCCGTCCTTCGTACCCACCCCTGAATCGTTCACACGGGCTCACCCGTACCTCTGCATAGAATGGGTGGAGTCTTTTTTGGCATTCTTTTGATCATCGCGTCATTTGTAATGGCGGGTGTCAATCAGCAAACCAGCGACAAAGTGAATTTGAAGCCGCTCGCTTGGGCTTCGCGGGTTTTGGGGGTTGTCTTGGTGGTCATTGGGGCGCTGTGGAGCGGCGTGGTGCAAGTTCCCGCCGGCTACCAAGGCGTCTTGCTTCGCTTTGGTGCGTTGCAAGGCTCGCTCAACCCAGGAATTCACATGATCGTGCCGGGCATGAATCAGGTTGTGCTCATGGAGACTCGAACTCAAAAGGAAGAATCGCAGGCCACTGCTGCGAGTAAGGACTTGCAGGTTGTCACGACCATCATTGCCCTCAACTATCGGCTCGACCCGGCCAACGTGCCAAAAGTCTATGCCGGCGTTGGCCCTGGCTACAAGGAGCGCATTATTCATCCCGCCATTCAAGAGTCACTCAAGGTGGTAACGAGCCAATACACCGCCGAAGAACTGATTCGCTTCCGCCAAAAGGTGAAGAACGAGGTCGAGGCTGATGTGACCAAGCGGCTATTGGCTTATAACATCATCGTCGATCCATCGGGCCTCAGCATCGTGAACTTCGACTTTAGCGAAGAATTCAACCGCGCCATTGAAGCCAAGCAGGTTGCGCAACAGGAAGCTGAGAAGCAACGCTTTGTTCTTCAGCAAGCCGAACTGCAGAAGCAGACCGAAATCGCACGCGCCCAAGGTTCGGCAGAATCTTCTCGGTTGAAGGCAGCCGCATTGCAGGTGCAAGGTGGTTCGCTCGTCATCGCGCGCGACTGGATCGAGAAGTGGGACGGCAAGCTGCCTTCGGTCTCAGCGGGTGGTGGCGGCAACTTTATTATCGATCTTCAGAGTTTGATGCGTCAACCGAGGTAGGTTTCTCTGGCGCTGGGGCCTCATCTTCGCGTGGCTTTGGCGGCCGCTTTTCGCGCACGCTTTTGACGCGGTTCTCGAACCATTCCTTCTTGCCAAGAGGGCCGCTGGCTCCCCAAAGCTCCTCGACTTCTTGCATTCCGATGAGTCGCGCCTCGCCACTTCGAAGTCCGCGAATTTTGAGCGGGCCAATTCTCACGCGCTCCAACGCCTCGACCGGGTGCCCAACCGAATCGCACATCAGCCGGATTTGCCGATTTCGCCCTTCGTGGATGATCATGCGAAGCTTCGTTGTATCGGAGCGCTTTTCGTAGGAGATGACCTCGACATAGGCCTCGGCCGTCCATTTTCCAAGAATATAGACGCCATTTCTCAGTCTTTTTAGGGCACGTTCACCAACTTCCCCGCGAACGATGACGTCGTATTCCTTTTCCACTCCAAAGCTGGGGTGAGTAAGGCGGTCGGCCAAATTCCCATCATTCGTGCAAATAATGAGTCCCGTCGACTCCATATCGAGTCTTCCGACGGGACGGAGCATGACACCAAGGTCTGGCAGGTATTGTGTAATCGTCGGTCGGCGCCGTGGATCGCTTAATGTAGTGATTACGCCCTTGGGCTTGTTGAGCAAGACGTATGCGAGCTTTTCTGGTCTACACCGTTTGCCGTCGACGCGAATGTCGTCGGTGTAGCCATCCACCAAGACGCCCATCTCTGTAACGAGTTCGCCGTTGAGCTCAACTCGCCCCTCTTGAATCATAATTTCCGCGGCTCGACGGCTCGCGACACCGCAACGGGCAAGATACTTGTGGAGCCTCTCCTTAGGCGGACCGTCGTCTCGCTCCCTTCGCTCTGGCCGGGTTGACCTATCGGAGTAGCGTGGACGATCAGGCCTATCACCCTGGATAACATCCTTGAGCAACCGTTTCGCGCTGCTTCCTCCACCATACGGCTTCTTCGGAGGTCCGCTTCTGTCGGATTTTCCGTATGGCGGGCGATCCTTCTTTGGAGGACCGTCATTGCGACCCCGATCCTTTGGAGGATAAGTTCGCTTCTCCCCGTCGCCAGGTGGCCCGGTCCTCTTCTCCTTAGGTGGACCATCGCGCCTCGGATCGTACTTTGGCCGAAAACCGCGCTCCTTTGGAGGTCCGTCAGGTTTGGGGCCACGGTTTGAAGAATAACCTCGACTTCCGCCGTCTTTCGGGGGGCCACTTCGGCGATCTCCATCAGGTTTGGAGCCGTATGGCTTCTTGCCACCCTTATTGTAGGGCCGATCGGGCTTCTTCATGCTGTCCTCACGCGCCTGCGCACCACCCAGGCACCCATGAGCATTGCCCCGCCTAGGACATACCAACTAGCGTTACTCGCGCTGAATGAGCTGAAAATCGAAGCTCGTTGAACGTCCTTCGCCGCAACTACAGGAACACGTATCGTGTAACCATCTTCGGCGCGAATCTCAACTTCACCAAGTGAGTCCCCGGCACGAATTGGCGCAGTAGGAGCGGTTCCCATCCACTTTATTGAGGCTTTTTCACCGGTTTTTCTCGATATTATTCGGAAATTCTGAGCTAGAGCCACTGGAACATCCTTGCTCGCTCCATTGCCGATCGGCAACTCTGCAAGCGGCGCACCCTTCTTCAACTTCTTCGATATTCCGTATTCTGAATAAGCCCAATCAAGCATTGCCTTGTGATCCGCTTGCCAATCCGTTGTATTCAAGATGACCGTAATAACTCGAAATCCATTGCGTGTCGCACTACCCACATAGGTTTGACCCGCGTCATCAGTAAAGCCGGTCTTGATTCCATCAGCGGTGGGATCTTTTTCGAGCCATTTATTTCGATTAATTACTAATAAATCATCTTGATTTACTGACCGACTGAGCCAAGCTTTCCGCGTGCGAACTACCTCTCGAAAGATGTCGTTCTTCATGGCCTCCCGTCCTATCATTGCCAGATCATAAGCCGTTGTCTTATGCTCAGGATCAGGCAAACCGTTCGGGTTTCGAAAGGTTGTATTCTTGCAACCAATCTGCGCAGCACGTTCATTCATGCGCTCGGCGAACACGGCATCCGACCCGGAAATGCGGAAAGCTACGGCGTGGCAGACATCGTTCGCGCTGCGAAGCAACATGGCATACAAGGCGTCCTTCGCCGAAATCTGTTCTCCGATTCGAAGGTGCAAGCTACTACCAGTGACCCGCTCCGTATCAGCAGGTGCGGTTATCGTCGATGTGAGAGGCAATGACTCCAACAGAAGCAACGACGTCATGATCTTGGTCGTGCTTGCCGGGTACCGCTGCGTGTTGGCATCCTTTGCCCAAAGCACTCGCCCACTGATTTCGTCGATAATGATCGCAGACTTACCCAACACGACTGGCCCCTGAGCCGCCGATAAGGCAACACAGAGCATGAGGCCAAAACCAAGGAGCGGTCGAATCATGGCTGGGAGTCGTCAGAGTCTACCGCCGGCAGGACCACGGGCGGAAGGGCTTCTAGACTTTCCAGGTTGAAAAGATGCAAAAACTGTTCGGAAGTCCCATAGAGAATCGGCCTTCCAGGAGTTTGCTTCCGTCCCAGCTCATGCACGAGTCGGCGATCTAAGAGGCACCTCATCGGATGATCGCTGTGCACCCCTCTAACGGCGTCCACCTCAGCAATCGTCACAGGCTGCTGGTACGCGACAATCGCCAAAACCTCCATTTGAGACCGAGTGAGTTTGTTTCGTGACGGTCGCAAGAAACGCCCGATCATCTCAGCGTAACGAGGGCGGGTACTGAACTGATAGCCGCCCGCGATTCGTACGACTTGAACGGCCCGATCCTCACAAAGCTGCTCCAATGCTTGAACAGCTGCGACAACATCGGACTCTTCGACATCTAAGAACTGGGCGAGCTCAATCGCGGAAACCGGCTCATCGGCCACGAACAGTAGCGCTTCGATTTGTCGAACTAATTCCATGTTATTAATGCCCTGCCAATGAGAAGAGCAACTCCCCTTCATCTCCTAAAACAACAACAGCCGCAGAAAGACGGATGAGTTCCAACAGCGCCAAGAACCACCATAAAATCTCAGTTCTTGTGAATTCGCCCTCGACCAATTGATCTAATGGTCGTGGCGCGCCATCAAGGCATCTGGCCACGATCTTCATTTGCTCCGCCAGCGATCGCCTCGGACGACCAAACTGAACGGTTTTCGGCTCCTCGACCGCCTTCTCCAGCAGAGCCTCAAGCGCGCGCCCCAAATCTGAGACGGTCACTTTGCCTAGCTCAAGCGGGATCTCATACTCTTCTCGGGCATCAGCCGATCGAAAAAAGAGGCGCTGACGCTCTTCAAAACACTCTTCGAGCCCAAGGAGAACGGGCTGGTAGTACTCCAAACCCGGCCCGTCGTATGGCAGGGCGTCATCTTCCTCCACGAACTCGGGAAGGGGCAACAGTCGAAATGCCTTTCGCTCGACGAGGTATGCCATCGCCAACAAGGCACTCGATACACTATCGACGTCCTCATCGGGCCGCTCTAGGAGGTAGTCAACGTACGCCTGGCATATCGGGTGCAACGGGATGTCCCATAGGTCGACCTTCTGGTTCAAGACGCACTTGATCAAGGTCCCCAGGGAACCTTCAAACGCCTCACACTGTATCGCGATTTCGGGCGGAGCCACCAGCCCCAATGGCCCTTGCCAGCGCGATGTTTCGGGCGCAAGTGCCAATGCCATGCAGGTCAAGACGGTTCAGGCTCGCTAATTGTAGGCATAGAGTGAAAGGGGGGCCAAAAAGTGCGACGAGAATCGTCAATTTTTGGCGATCAGTTTCGTAGAGAAGGGGTATTGTTTGAGCATGGTGTTGCGGCGCGCGCTAGTCAGTGTCTTTATCGCTGCCGCATCGCTTGCTTCGGCTACGTTCCCCCCTCGGTTGGGCGGCAAAATGTTGCTCGTTCCCATTGATGACCGACCCGCGACCGGTCAGTTTGCCCAAATGATTTCGGATATTGGAGGCGTCGGCATCGAACTGCCGCCTCAATATCTTCTCGGACAATTTCTTCTTCCCGGACAAAGCGATGCCGTACTTGATTGGTTAGCTCAAAAGGATCTGGGAGAGTACAGTGCCGTCATCGTTAGCGCTGACATGGTTGCGTTTGGCGGCCTAGTTGCCTCACGACAGAATCTTGTGTCGGCGAGCACCGCCTATGGAAGGTTGCAGCGACTGGAGACCATTAGGCGAAAAACACCGGGCGTGCCGTTCTATGCCTTCAGCGCTGTGATGCGCGTGCTGCCAACTTCCACTCGTGACAATCGAGATTGGCGAGACATTCTGGGCAAGTTCATTTTTCGCCGGGAAGAGTTCTTCGCAGACCCGACCTATTACAACCAAGTTGAAGTCTTAAGGCTGGCCAGCAAGCTTCCGCCGGGAGCATTGGAGAACTACGACAAGGCCAGGGAACGCAACCAAGCGGTACAAGAAGCCCTCGTCCGAATGACCGCCAGAGGATCGTTGGATTACCTCATCTTGGGCAAAGACGATGCCCAGCCCATGAGCCCCCAGATTCCAGAGTCGAACCGGTTAGCAGAACTTGCCACATCAATCGGCGCCCGTCAAAAAGTCTACTTCTGCGAGGGCATCGACCAGCACGCAAATGTTCTGGTAAGCCGAGCCATGCTCGCGCAGGTCGGTTACAAACCCAAGATCAGAATGGTGTTTGCCGATCCCCTGGGAACAACGGTTACGCCATTTTATGAGACCGAACCGCTCAACAAGAGCCTTGCTGCACAGGTCACGGCAAGTGGCGCCGAAATCACGACCGAGTACGATGCCGATTACACGCTTTACGTGAACACTCCCAGCCCGCGCGAAGCACAGTTTAACGACTTTGTTGCTCAGCTTCAAAATGAGATAGACATGGGCTTCCCAATCGCCGTCGCTGATCTCAATCTGGGCAAATCAGGAACAGGCGATCCGAACCTTTTCCGAGTGATCAATGAAGGCGATCGCATGATGAAACTCCTCAGCTATGCTGGCTGGAACACTGCTGGGAATACCTTGGGCACAGCGGTACCAGCCGCAAATGTTTATCTTGCCGCTCGCCAATTCCCGGTCGACCCTATGATCCGAGAACTTAACCAACGGGCTTTTCTTCTCCACCGTTTAGTAAATGACTTTGAATACCACCGGTTCACGAGGCCCATGGCCTATGAATACATCGATCGGAACCCTCCAGCGGCGCGAGAAGAGACCTATGGGCAGAGCTTGGATGCAGTTAACCGTTTGGTGAAGGAAGATCTTGGTCGGCGATTGACGGATACGTTTTCTCAGCATTTTCTTGGCCGAAGGTTCTATGCGGGCACACGTCAATACGAGGTTCGGCAACTTCGAAATGTAGATATCAACCTTCCATGGCCTCGAGCCTATGAAGTTCGGCTCGGATTCAAGCTCGAGGCCGGCGAGGTAATCCGTTGATCGTTCGCCTTCGCGGCGAAGTAATTGAAGTGATTCAAGGCCGTATTGTCGTCGACTGCAACGGAGTTGGTTACGAGGCACTGGTACCGGAATCGACACGATTACCGCTCGTCGGCGAACGAGCTGATCTTTTCACGCGGCACATCATCCGGGAGGACGCCCAATTCCTCGTCGGATTCGTCAGCGACTCTGATCGCAGGTTGTTCGATCTTCTGACCGAGGTCAAGGGGTGCGGTCCCAAGATTTCTCTTCAAATCATTAGCGATCTCGGGACCGAAACGACCTTGAACGCAATAGCAGTAGAAGACCCAAGGATTCTTACAAAGGCCACCGGAGTTGGACCACGTCTCGCCGAGCGAATCGTTGTCGAGCTCAAAGAGAAAGTGCGCCAAGAAACGTTTGTTCGAAAGGTTTCGGCTGTAGTCGCCGGCGGCCCCACTCCCGCGAACGACGAACTTGTCGAAGCTCTGATGGCTCTTGGTTACCGAAGGCAAGAAGCCGAAACTGCGGCCACCAGCGTCTCTCCAGATAGTGGTAGTGTAGAGGAACGTCTACGCCTTGCACTGCAACGACTCGCCAAATGAGAGAGAACGCTGAAATCGATGCCATTCAGTCGCCCGAGGACACCCCGGCCGACCTGTCATTGCGGCCCAAGCGACTGAGCGAGTTTATCGGCCAAGAGAAACTGAAGGAGAACCTAAGCGTTTTCCTGAAAGCTGCGATTCAGCGAGGAGAGCCACTCGATCACCTCTTACTCTATGGCCCTCCCGGTTTGGGCAAGACTACGCTCGCCCATATCGTGGCGACAGAAATGGGAGCCACGATCCATGTCACCAGTGGCCCGGCAATCGAGCGCCCAGGCGATCTAGTTGGAATCCTTACCAATCTCGAACCCGGTGCGGTGCTATTCATTGATGAGATTCACCGACTCGCGCGTCCCGTCGAGGAGATCCTTTATCCTGCGATGGAGGATAGCAAAGTGGACATCATGATTGGAAAGGGGCCAGCCGCGAGATCGATCAGGCTGGAGCTACCCCGGTTCACGGTTATTGGAGCGACCACTAGGCAAGGGCTCCTTACTGGGCCACTTCGCGACCGGTTTGGTATCGTCATGCACTTCGCGTATTACGACCGCGAGGCTCTCTATGAAATCATTCGTCGGAGCGCCGGCATCCTTGGCTACAGTACGGCTAAGGATGGAGCTGAGGAAATCGCTCGGCGATCTCGAGGAACGCCCCGAATTGCGAATCGCCTGCTGAGACGCGTTCGTGACTTTGCCCAAGTAGACGGTGAGGCCGAGATACACAAGCCGATCGCTGACAAGGCCTTGGAAATGCTAGAAATCGACCACCTTGGCCTTGACAAAGTAGATCGTACTCTGCTCAGCGCCTTGATCAATAAGTACAACGGAGGCCCCGTCGGCCTCGACACGCTCGCCGCAACGACAGGCGAAGACTCGGGCACGATCGAAGATGTGTATGAGCCCTACTTGTTACAGATGGGCTTGCTTCAACGAACGCCGAGGGGCCGGGTCGTGACACCGAGCGCGTACTTGCACTTGGGCCTCACGCCTCCTCAGAAGAAAGCGTCGCAAGAAGAGCTTTTCGGCTAGGCGGCGTGACGGCGAAGTTGCCCCGCCATTCCACGCGCGAGCCGAATAATGTCCTGTGCCGCCGGGGAATCGGGATACCAAAGAAGTAAGGGCTGACGTCGCCGAACCGATTCCATGGCTCGCATATCAGCCTGGACCGACCCCAAGTAATGAGGAGTTTTGTTCAAGTACTTCTCACAAATCGCTCGAAGCGTGCTGTAAACCGTCAAGCCATCGTTCGGCGAGGTGCACATGTTGCAGAGAATGCTGACTTGCGCAGCGGGGTCGCGCTTCCAGAGCACCTTAGCGGTCGCGTAGGCGTCAGTGACGCTCGTCGGGTCGGGGGTGGTCACGATAATCGTCTCTTCACTCATACGAAGAAAGGTCATCACTCGCTGGTCAATTCCTGCGCCGGTATCAAAAATCAAAACGTCGGTCTTACTGCGAAGCTGCTCGAGCTGTGATAGAAACGTCGCCATGCGCTTAGGCCCAGCATTCATCAGGCCCTGCACGGCCGAGCCACCAGTGATGACCTTAAGCCCTGCCGGACCTGGCGTAATCGCTTCGAGAAGAGTCGCTTCGCCTGCTACGACATGTTGGAGATTCAAGGTCGGCTGAAGATCGAGCGCAATGTCGATATTCGCCAATTGAAGATCGGCATCAAACAGGACGACTCTGGTGCCGGTTTGAGCCAATCCAACCGCCAGATTTACGGAAATCAGCGTCTTGCCGACTCCGCCTTTTCCACCAGTAACTGCAATGGTTTTCAAGCGACCAGTCCTCCATCTTGAAGAGCGCGGATCAGTGCGCGGCGATCATCCTGCTGGTCGATGTGCAAGGAGACTGGATTAGAATCGACCTTTGCGCTGGGTAAACGATAGGCTTTGCGAATCGCTTCGCGCAGCGGCGTTGCTGCAGCCAGCATCAAATTGAGGGGGTAACCCGTACGATCTCGCAACTCATCAGTAGTTTGAATATCAATTGGATCGCTAATGATGCAAGTGAGTTTGCCGTCTTTGATTTCAATTGGCAAAACCAAGCGATTCAGCGCAAACGATCCGCTCACGAGTTGCCTGGCCTTCGCCTTCGGTTTGATGGTCTCTACATCCACAACCGGCATCGTAAACTGCTCGGCAAGGCAGGCAGTTAGGTCTGCTTCGGTGCACATGTTCTGCGCCACCAAGAGCTCACCAAATCGTAGAGGCAACTTAGGACGTAACTCCAACGCCAGTTCCAGCTGGGCCGGAGTCATGATTCCTTTTGCGACCATCCAATCGCCAACGCGTCGATACGCTTGCATGTCACTTCTATCTTCGGCGTCAACCAGCAATTAGCTTAGGGCACTTTCAGCGGTAAACTCGATACTTCCCTATGAAGGTCTTGGTTGCGGATAAGTTTGAGTCGGTGGGTTTGGAAGGTTTGAAGGCGCTCGGTCTCGAGGTCGCCTATGAACCCGACCTCAAAGATGACTCCTTAAAGAACGCGATCAAGAGCACGGAGGCCAATGTTTTGGTCGTGCGCTCGACCAAGGTCACCGCCGACATGTTCGAGGACGCCCACCTCGGCCTCATCATCCGCGCGGGCGCTGGTTACAACACAATCGACGTCGCCGCCGCCAGCAACAAGGGCATTTACGTCGCGAATTGCCCGGGCAAGAATAGCCACGCCGTCGCCGAGCTTGCGTTCGGTCTCATTCTGGCGTGCGATCGCCGCATTCCCGATAATGTCGCACAGCTGCGCGAGGGCAAGTGGAACAAGAAGGAGTTCAGCGCCGCCCGCGGGCTTTATGGAAAGACCCTTGGCCTCGTCGGCATGGGCCAGATCGGGCAGAACATGGTGCCCATCGCCCGTGCGTTTGGCATGAATGTCATCGCCTACAGCCGCTGGATGACCGCCGACGTTTCCGCCGCGCTGGGCATTGGCCGCGCCGAGTCGCTCAATGAGATCGCCACCCAGGCCGACGTCGTGTCCGTTCACGTCGCCCTCACGCCCGACACCAAGGGCATGCTCGGCAAAGAGTTCTTCGATCGCCTGCCCGATGGCGCGATCTTTATTAATACGAGTCGCTGCGAGGTCGTCGAGCAAGCCGCCCTCGAAGAAGCGTGCAACAGCGGCCGCATCCGCGCCGGCCTCGATGTCTTCGAAGGCGAGCCCAGCACCGCCGCCGGCGACTACGATGGCAGCCTCAAGGATTCCCCGATCTACGCGACCCACCACATCGGCGCGAGCACCGAAGAAGCCCAGAACGCCGTCGCTGAAGAAGTCGTGCGCATCGTCCGCGAGTACAAAACCACAGGCCATGCGCCGAACGTCGTCAATGTGCCGAGCGGCGACAAGAGCACCCATCTGCTCATCATCCGCCATGCCGATCGCGTCGGCGTCCTCGCCGCCCTCCTCGGCGCGCTCAAGGACGACGGCGTGAACGTGCAAGAGATGGAGAACATCATCCTCGGCCCCAGCCACGCCGCCATCGCCCAAATCGCGGTCGCCAAAGAGCCCTCCCCCACCGCCCTCCGCACCATGCGCACCAACCCGCACGTGTTCGACGTCCAGGTCATCGCGATCGAGCGGTAACTCCACACTCGTCATCCCGGCCCTCATGCGCGGGGGTTTGGTGTACCGCGACCGTAGAGCCGGGACCCAGGAGGTTCGCCGATCACTCGTTTCATGCTCGATCG
>JAEURP010000011.1 GCA_016788585.1 Chthonomonas sp.
GGAACGCTAATGCTCAAAGCACTGCTGTTCGCTGATACCGTCAGCGTGCCGCTCGCGATCGTCGTCACACCCTGCTTCACTTCGTAAGCAATGTTGCGATTGTAAGAAAACGCTCCAACCGTATCACCCAAGGCAAGTGTGCCGGAGAGCGTCTGGTTCGATGGCGAACCCGGCAAGTATCGAACACCGCGGTAGTTCTGGTTGCTAGGAGCGGTTTGCAATAGGACTGCAGTGCTCAGAGCGTCGGAGCCACCATCGGTGAGCCGATAGATCTTGCTCGGAGTCGTAGCGGTGGTGCCGCTTACCGTCTCATTTGTGATGACGGCAAAGTCATTTCCGCCCAGATGAGTAATTGCTCGGCATCCCGTTCCAAGGGCAGTGTTAATGGTGTATGCATAAACCCATGAAGTGCCATCAAACGTGTACTTAAGTACACCACCGCCATTGGCTAGGGTTCGATCGTCAGCGATGTAGACCGTGTTTGCGTTCGTAAAGACAAAGTCATATGGGGACGATGCCGGTGCAGCAGTTCCAGTCGCGATGATTTGGGTTGAATTCACGGGGGTGGTTGGCAATCCCGTGTACTTGTGCAGGCCGTTCAGGCTGCTTCCAGCGGTCGTGTAATAGAGGTCGCCATTGTAGACTCCCATGTGCCGAATATTGAAGCTATCCGGGGCGAGAGAGACAACGCTGTTGACACCGCTAGAAAGAACATATTGAACGCCACCATTTTGAGTAGCAGAGCCAGATCCACCGGCCCAGAAATCTGTGCCGTCGGTGACGACCGATCGTGGGGTGTTTCCTGAATTGATGAAACTGTTCGAAACGAACGTGATTGCACCGGCGACAGGTATCTTGGCGATGAGTCGGGGCGTTACGGCAGCGCTTGAAGAAGAGAGACCGAGCACAGAACCATCGGCATCATAGCCTGAAATGGTGAAGAAGCCTGCATTGTAGTTTAGGTTCAGTCCTGAATTCGTGTTCCATGGGTACACAAAACGGCCGGGACCCGAAGAGGGGAAGGCAACGGTCGAGACAGGGCTCGAGCTTGGAGTCAGGTCGAACTCCTTCAGATATACAGGGCCACTAGCACCGGAACCCGTGATGGTGATATCCACGGCGGTGACAACAAGATTGCCAAAGGTGAAGTTTGTAGTCTGAGCGAGGGCGCTACCGGCAAGCAGCACTCCGGCAACGATGGGGAAGGTCTTGTTCATGGGGATCTCTGGTCAGCGCCTTGCGACGCGTCAGACACAATTATGAAACCCCGCCCCTCCCAATTCCAACCCTTGAAAGGCAGTCCCCGCAACCTTCCCGTATAATTGCGTGGCTTTCATTACGGCTTCTTAACACTCCAAGCACACGAGGCGGTTGGAGAAGCTGGCTGCATAGATACGTTTACCGGCAACGGCGCTGGTGCTGAAGGCGTGGCCCCTACCGAGCCGGAATTGGCCGATCATCTTGCCGTCGGGTTGGTTCAGAACATTGACAATGCCAGGAACGCTGTTGATCGTCACGAAGCCGTCTCCGGCTCTGGCGCAAGAGTCGTAGATCGTATAGCCGGTCTTTGCCATCCAAATCTCCTTCCCATCAACTGCGCTCACGCAACGGACTTCTCCCTCGCCGTCACCGAGGCATCCCGCGAACACCCTGTCGCCAACGACGCAAGGACCGCTGTGGCCGAACTTCTGGCCAGGTGAGGCCACCTCGAAAACCTTATCACCGGTCGCGATTTCGAACTTGAACAGGCCGTTTCCATTGGCGACGACGTAGGCGTGCCCATCTGCGATTACTGGCGAGCCGATCGCCGGCGAGAAGGCAAAGGTTCGCTCCTGGCAAGCGTTGCGCCAGCGCACCTCGCCCGTCAAGGCGTCGAGGCAGTACAAGTGGCTATCCCAGCAGCCCGCGATAAAGACTTCCCCATCCGTCGCGGCGACGCTCTGGCCGAAGTTTGTGTTCGCTTTTGGCATGCCGGTGCGCCACCGAACTTCCCCGCTGGCGGCGTCGATCCCGTAAAACACTCCGTGATTCGGCACGAACACTATCCCCTTCGCGACGGCGGGGCCTGCGTAGACTGGTCCCATGAGGCGCTTCTTCCAAAGCTCCTTGCCGGTCTTGAAATCCAGTGCATAAAGGTAGCCGTCGGAGCTTCCGACAAAGACTTTCCCACCTGAGACGACCGGCGTGGAGTGGCAGAAGCCGCCAATCTTCTTCTGCCATAGCTTTTCGCCCATGTAGGTGTGAAATCTCAGCACCGAACCGTCCATCGTGCTCACGATCACCGAATCGTCCGCCAGCACAACCTGGCCCATCACGCCGCCGGGCAGGGGTTTTGACCAAACACTCTTGATTTCCCCGGTCGGCCCAGCGATTTCTTCATGCCCGATGTAGGGTGAGTCGGGCAAACGCACATAAAGGTCGTGGTAGCCGGGCATATTCCACGCCTTAAACGCGTCATCCATCGATAGCCAAGGTCCAGCGTTCAGTTTCATCAAGGCCGCGCCCGGCAGCTCTTCCAAAATGCGCGAATCCACGTACCAATCCTTTGGCCGAACACCCTTTGCCAGCGGAATCCTCGCGATTTCGTGCAAAGGCTTCTCGGCTGTTCGCCTCGTAACCACGACTTCTTTCACCAAATGGTCAATGTCGATCACGCAATAGCTGAGTTGATACAGCCCTTTGTTCATCAGCGCGACGCGGCCCTCGACATCCCACTTCAAATCGTTATGCCCGTGCCCGTTTCCGATCAGTTTCACGTTGTAACGCCGCAGCATCTTGATGATCGCGTATTCGTTGTCGATCTGAACGCCCTCGCGGCCCAGCCAGTGGTGGCCAAAGAGGAAGATTGGCGCGTCTGGGCCGATCAGCTTCAACGTTCGCTCCAGCCAAGCCACCTGCGGCGAGGCGACATTGCCCCAGTGCGAGAGCGGCACGGTCGTGTCCAGCAAGATAAACCAGCAGCCCTCGAACTCAAACGCGCGGTAGGGCTTCCCAAAGGACTCTTCGAAGATCAGCGGCCCCTGCGGCGACCAGCGAACGTCGTGATTGCCTGGGCAGTGGTGCACTTTTAGCCCAGATTCCTTCACGAGACCCAAGTAGAGCTCAACTTGTTCGGCCCAACCTTGGTCTGTTACGTCGCCCGCGTTGATGCAGAAGGCCGGATTCAACGCCCGGATCTCGGCCAGCATCGCCTCATTCTCTTTGATATTGCGCCCGACCGCAACATGCGTGTCGCTAAAGAAAGCCACGCGAGTTTTAGTCGCCGCGCTCGGCAGGGCGAACGCTTTCGAACTGGATAGTACAAGCACCCCTGCCCCAAGCTGGAGTACCTGCCGCCGGGTCATAGACATGCTGGCATTATTCCCGAATCCCTAAGGTCGATCATCTTCGATCGGAGGATCCAGCAACTTTATTATCATCCAGACAGCTCCAAAGATGAGAGCGAAGAAGAAGCTAACCCGCCATCGCCACTCTTCGCGGCCGAATCCTCCTGGCATGTCTAGCATCCTAATGACATCGGCACAAAGCATCCAGCCGGCCCCTATGAGAAGGCCAACACAACCGATAATTCCGAGCCATCTCATCGAGCCCCGAAGAATACGCTACTTGGACTCGATGAGACGTGCGAAGTCCTCAGTACCGGTAGTGGTCTGTCTTGTAAGGGCCGTTGACGTCGACGCCGATGTAGCCGGCCTGCTCTGGAGAGAGCTCTGTGAGCTGGGCGTCGAGCTTCTTGAGCTGGAGCCGCGCGACCTTCTCGTCGAGGATCTTCGGCAGGACATAGACGCCGGGGGCGTACTCGCCTTGCTTGGTCCAGAGCTCGATTTGAGCGAGGACTTGGTTCGCAAAGGAGCTCGACATGACGTAGCTGGGGTGGCCCGTGCCGCAACCGAGGTTGACCAGGCGGCCCTTGGCGAGGAGGATGATGCGCTTGCCATCCGGGAAGATCACGTGATCGACCTGCGGCTTGATTTCGTCCCATTCGTAGCCCTCAATGCTGGCGATGTCGATCTCGTTGTCGAAGTGGCCGATGTTGCACACGATGGCTTGGTCCTTCATGCGGCTCAAGTGGCTGTGATTGATGACGTGATAGTTGCCGGTGGCGGTGACGAAGATGTCGGCCTTGTCGGCGGCGTAGTCCATGGTGACGACCTTGTAGCCTTCCATCGCGGCTTGGAGTGCGCAGATCGGGTCGCATTCGGTCACCCAGACCTGGGCGCTAAGAGCGCGGAGGGCTTGGGCACTTCCCTTGCCTACGTCGCCGTAGCCGCAGACGAGCGCGATCTTGCCGGCGATCATCACGTCGGTCGCGCGCTTGATGCCGTCTACGAGGCTCTCGCGGCAGCCATAAAGGTTGTCGAACTTGGACTTCGTGACGCTGTCGTTGACATTGAACGCCGGGAACGGCAGCTCGCCCTTCTTCTGCATTTCATAAAGTCGGTGGACGCCGGTCGTGGTCTCCTCGCTTACGCCTTGGATGTTGGCCTTGATGCGCGAATAGAACGTCGCATCGCTGGCGAGCTTCTTCTTGATGCTGGCGTAGAGGGCGGTTTCTTCTTCGCTGCCGGGGTTGTCGAGGAGGCTGGCGTTGGTCTCGGCGCGACTGCCGAGAAGAACGAGGAGCGTGGCGTCGCCGCCGTCGTCCAGGATCATGTTTGGCGTGCCGCCGTCCTGCCACTCCATCAGGCGATGGGTGAAATCCCAATACTCATCAAGGGTCTCGCCCTTGTACGCGAAGACAGGAATGCCCGCCTTAGCGATCGCGGCGGCGGCGTGGTCCTGCGTGCTGAAAATGTTGCAGCTCACCCATCGAACCTCGGCGCCGAGGGCAACCAGAGTCTCGATCAGGACGGCGGTTTGGATGGTCATGTGGAGCGAGCCGGCGATCTTGGCGCCTTTGAGCGGCTGCGTCTTGGCGTATTCGTCGCGCACGGCCATGAGACCAGGCATTTCGGTCTCGGCGATGCGCATTTCCTTGCGGCCCCATTCGGCGAGGCTCAAATCGGCGACGTGGAAGTCAGTTTGTGTTGCTTGCATGTTGTTCTCTCGGGTTAGCAAGCAAAAGCGCCCGCTAACTAAGGTTAGCGAGCGCCGTTTCTTTGTCGAGCCTGGTTCCGTGTCGGAATCGCAGCGCCCCTCGACAATATAATTATGGCAAGTTTGGTCTTAAACTTCAAGCATTGCTATGGAGTTCTTTCGGTTCCATTCACGGATTGATTCCAATAGTTGGAGCGAGGTTTCCCGATCAGTGAGACTTTGGGCCACCATTCTCTGCTCAAGTTGGTGATATTCCCGGTAGTTGCCCAACAATCTGTCGTCTCGCGATTTGCTCAAGTGGTCGATAATAAGATCACGCGTCGCTCGCATTCGGCCGTATAGCCGGCATCGCAGGCTGATCTCTGCCGAACGTTGAAGGGCCTCTAGTGCCCCTTCCACGTCTCCAACAGCGAGCAGAGTCTCGCCGAGATAGCGTAGCCACAGAGATTCTTGCCTGATGTGAAACTTGGCTTCTGCTAACCGCACCGCCCGCTGCAGTGGGGCAATCTCCTGAACGGGGTCTCCCAGCTTGGCCCTTGCTGCGGCAAGTCCTGCTGATGCATATGTTCCCCGAAATGCTGGCCCAATGGCTCGGTAAACATCTTCCGACCGGGCAAAATACTCTGCCGCATCTTGCCATCGCTGTTGGTGCAAGTAAGCGACCGCGTGCCAGCCGAGGATAAAGCCCACTCGAGTACCTCCACCCGTTTCCTGGGCGCACCGTTCGGCATCTGCCCAGAGTTCATGGGCATCTGCACTGCGGCCCATTCGGAAAAAGGCCATTCCCAAGAGCTCCAGTGAGAGAGCCGACTCGGCCGGGTCCATCATCTCTGCGATTGCTTCGTTATACTTCTCGATCAAGTGGACAGTTAGCGTATGCTCGCCTAGTTCTCGTTGGATGAGCCCATGAACTAAGCAGAGCCTCATATGGCCAAATGACCCTGTTTCGTCGACGAGAAACATGGCGTCTCTGAAATGCGAAATGGCCAACGGGGTCTGACTTCCGTCGCAGTTAACAAAGGCGAGTGCTAGGTGCCCTTCAAACTGTCTTTCCAAGGAGTCCATTTCTAACTCCTTGGTGGCACACTCTCGAATTCGATCCGAGTCCCGCTCACGGCATGCTGCCCATGAGCAATTGATATCGTCACGCTTCATTTAACAAAAATCAACTCGCAAGTAGCTTATGCGCTAGATCGTGAAAACGTGGCCTAATCGCTTGCAATCTAGCATTCTCCCTAGTCGGATAAATACGGTTTGTCAGTAGCACCGCGGCCACTTGCGCTTTGGGGTCGATGAATATCGAGGTCCCCGTAAACCCCGTATGTCCGTAACTCTCTATACCGAAGAGTGAACCCAAGCTCGGTGAACGCGTGTCCCAACCCAAGGCTCGGGTGCTCGTTGGATCTGCCGCAGGCTGTTGCATACGCCAATGATCGTGAAGACGATGATTGATAACGCTCGGTTCACCAGTGCAGAACAATCGCGCAAACCTCGTTACACCATCCAATGTGCCAAAGAGCCCGGCATTGCCAGTCATTCCTCCTAATGAGCGCGAGTTCTCGTCGTGGACAACACCCTGTAGGCCGCCCTCTGTCGGCACGCAGCGCTCTTTCTTCGATGGGTTGAAGAGGACGTCGGCACCGAGAGCCGAAGCAACTCGATGGAATGGCCAAGTCCACGCGTCATCGTAGTGCTCACCCGTTAACGACTGGATCACCTGTTGGAGCACGAGGAACCCAACACAGGAGTAGGCCGTTCGCTGACCCGGCAGGGCTTCGAGCGGCTCATTTAGGATTGCTTCCCATCTCTGGGTCTCTGGCAGCTTCCAGAAGTCTCGATGCGGCGGTAGTCCACTATTGTGCTGAAGAAGGTGGCGAATCGTGACGCGATCTTTCCCCTCCCCAAGGAATTCTGGAACGAGTTGTTGGACACGGTCATTGAGATTCAGCGCCCCATCGCTCGCTTGGCACAATGCCGATGTGGTCGTCACAAGGACTTTTGTAAGGCTCGCAAGGTCAAACAGAGACTCCTTCTGGATTGGCTCATTGCTCTCGTAGGTCATTGTGCCGACATAGCCTCTCACCTCAGCGGTTGGACTGATCACCGCATAAGCCGCCCCCGCAAAGGCCCTGGCCTCGATGCCCTCCCTGAGCAGCTCCTCAATTTCAGGATGGGGTTTCAATCGGCGATTTCGGTGACAATAATGTCTCGGCCCTCCTTCTCATCAAGGGGGATCAGCAAGAGCATTAGCATTCCGGGAAGCGAGAAGAAGATCACCGTAAGGAAGAATGGAAAGTATCCCGACCCTTCGTTGGCACGCTGGAAGTGGCCCAAGAGTTGGGCGCTAACTAAGCCGGCGGAGGTGATAAAGAAGGCTCCAAGCCCAGTTCCGATTGCGTAATGAGAGGTATGGAATTTTCCTCGCTGGGCAACCCACATCAAGTAAACGAAATATGCCGCGAACCCAAATCCATAGCCAAACTGGTCTACGAAGGCGATCCATGAGATTGGGGAAAACATGATTTCTTGTGGCCCTGCCCCGCCCGGGATCGTAGGCAAGGTCTTTGCTGCCCAAACGTAGAGCAGGTTCGGAACGTGCATGGCCAGGGCGAGCGGCCAGAATGCCTTCCTAAGTCCAAGGCGAGAAACAACAAGCCCCCCTGCAATGCCCCCAAGAATGATGCCAACAACACCCATGGTTCCATTCACAATTCCGACTTGCTCCACAGTTAGGGCAAGTCCTCCCTTACTTGTAGGGTCTTGGTAGAAAAGTGGCGCGACGCGACTCACCATGACTTCGCCGAACCGGTAAAAGATAACGAATCCAAGGATGGCAGCGAACCGGTCTTGCTTGATGTACGAGCCAAAAGCTTCCGCCATCTCCGTACCCTTGAGCTGAACCTTCGCAAGTAGAAACAAAGTGGTGCCCAAGGTCAAATAGCCAATGAGCCACAGCAACTCTATTTGGAAACTCTCCGGAGCAATTGTCCAATCCTTCGTTTCACCAACAATAGGAAGTGACGTTGTCGCTGAACCGACTAGATGGCCTAGGAACTTAAAGCCCTTGTCTATGAAGGCCATCGTGCAGAAAAATGCGCCGACAATGAGTAGCGTTCGAGCTAAAGTTGAAATGACCTGTTCGCGGTCGAGTGGTCGTACGATGTCATTGCCAGGTCTGGGCAAGGTGATGGGCAGGATCACCCGACCGAGTGCATAAATCAGAACGCAAAGTCCCAATACCGCCCCCCATGCGACTTTTGGATGCATCGGCGTTCCAGGTGCCGTTGTCGCCGTAATGCCGGGTGTGCCGCCTCTAGGAGTAACGACGCTTAACTTACCAAGCGTGAGAACCTCTTCGCTCCCAAATTTCTTAGCGACAACCAAGGTTTCTCGCACTTCGATCTGCCGAACTCCTGGCGGGACCTTCATCCAAGTCGGGTTCTTTTCCCTGGGATCGGTAGGAGGGAGCTCATTCTTGACCGTGAGGCCATCGGCGCTTTGAATGCGCTCGTCCTTAATCATCAGCGTGGCCGAGTCGCGGGCGATTTGTTCAGTCTTCTCTTCACCTTTGGCGCCAGTTACTTTCTCCAGCAAGATTTGGCCATCCGATACCTTCACGTCCACACTTGGAACTCGCATCAACGCCCCGGCAACTAGGACGAGGAGGCCCGTACAGAACAGTCGACCCAATCGGTAGAAGGTGGAATTCAGGCCGACATAGGCCGCCTGACGCTGCTTGCTCAGAGACAAGATGTAGAAGCCGTCGGTGGCAATATTGCACAGGGCCGAGAAGATCGCCGTTACCGCCAAAGTAGCCAGCGTGATCTCGAAAAACTGCGGCATCTGAAGTGCGAAGACCGTTGCGATGATGCCGGCGACAATGATCGCTTGCCCCCAGAGAATCCACCCCCGCTTCGAACCATTGAAGTCAACAAAGGGACCCAGGAGCATCTGCATCGACCACGGCAACGCAATGAGACTCACCGCTGTTGCGATCTGCTGGTTTTCGACCCCAAGGCTCTTGAAAACAATGGTCGAGACTTCCTGAACTAATGTGACCGGAATCGCCTGCATGAAGTACAAGGCGGGCGTGAAAAGCCAAGGACTTCGGTCTGAGGTTCCTGCATCGGCTACCGCGTCGGGCTCCACTTGAGCTTCAGTGATCGGCGAATCATTCTCGGACATTGCTCTGAAGACGTATCTTAGCCGCGTTTGGAACGAACGTGTGCGCTTACCTCTACGAAGAAATAGTTGAGGGTTGCAAGCAGGCGCTTGCAACCCTCAACCTGAATTGAGGCAATCTTAAGCAGCTTTGGCTAGGCGAATGAACGTGTCTCGATCGATCGCTCGAAGGTGACACTCATCGAACTCGCACTTGCCAGAACGGTAAAGCTCGGCCAGCGAGGCGTCCATCGTCTGCATCCCCACGTTTCCGCTCGTTTCTAAGATCGACTGCATTTGGTGAGTCTTCCCTTCGCGGACCAGGTTCTTGATGGCCGGAGTCCCGAGCATGACCTCGATCGAGGCGACGCGGCCACCGCCTAAACGAGGCAGAAGCTGCTGGCTCACGACTCCCTCGATCGTGTTGGCAAGCAGGACACGAATCTGCTCTTGGCTCTCCGGAGGAAAAACGTCGATGATTCGGTCGATCGTGCTTGGAGCATTACGCGTGTGCAATGTTCCGAAAACAAGGTGGCCCGTTTCAGCGAGAGTCAAGGCCGCCTCGATCGTTTCGAGGTCGCGTAGTTCACCAACCAAAATGATGTCGGGGTCTTCACGCAAAACAGCCCTGAGAGCGTTGTGAAAACTGTAGGTATCCGAGTGCATCTCGCGCTGGTTCACAATGCTTTGCTTGTGCATGTGCAAGTACTCGATCGGATCCTCGATCGTCATGATGTGGCCTCGTCGGTTCGCGTTGATGTCGTCGATAATCGTCGCAATTGTCGTCGACTTACCGGAACCGGTAGGACCAGTTACCAAAATGAGTCCGCTCGCGCGTTTACTCATTTCTTTGATCACCGGCGGCAATCCCAATTCTTCGAAAAGTGGAATGCGCATCGGAATGACACGAAGAACCCCGCCGACCGAACCGCGCTGGACAAACATGTTTACACGGAATCGGCCCAGATCTTTCACTGGGTAGCCGAAGTCGAGCTCCTTCGTGCTTTCAAACTTCTGGATCTTCTCGTCATCCAAAGTGTCATAAAGCAGCCGTCGAGTGTCCTGTGGCTGCATCGGTGCAAACGGTAATGGAACGATCTCGCCATCAACACGTAGCATGGGAGGCAAATCAGCAGTGATATGAATATCGCTGCATCGCCGCTCGACGGCCATTCTTAGGATCTCATCGATGTGGGTGTCCCCTATCGGTTCTCCTCCTGAATAGCGATTAATCTTTGAATCTGCTTGCTTATGAGCGTCAAACGTCGTGCGATTCGTATCTGCAGTGTTGATTTCGCTCAGGGTCAGTTTGACTTCTTCCTTCTTGGCCTTCGGGGCGTCCTTAGGGCCTTTCTTGGCGAATAGCGAAAGGAGTTTGTCCTTTTCAGGATCGCCAGTGGACTTGGCTACTGGTTCTTCCACGTTACTTTCCTCCGACAGTTGACTAGCAACATCTTCTTCGGCGAGCGCGATGCTCTCCTCAAGTTCCTGTGCCTCCGCAACGAGCTCAACCTCCGGTTCCGGTTCCTTCGCTGAATAAGGGCTCAAGCTGGGATCGATTGGGCCTTTGCCCGCCGCTTCGACAATCTCATCAAGATCGTTGAACGGAATCTCGTTGAGGTTGCCGGTCGTGATCACTGGCTCCGCCTCTATTGGAGATTCAGCCATGGTCGGCGCGGCCAACTCGCTCTCGGCTGTGACGGCTTGGGGAATAGGCTCGATGTTCGCGGTGGGAGTCGGAGCCTCTTCCATCACCTCTGGCGTTGGCGCCTCTGCAGCAGGCACTTCTTCTGCAGTGGCCTGTTCATGGGCTACTTCCTCAGTCGCAGGAGGCTCGCTGATCGGTGGCAGTTCCCCGACCGCAACTTGGTCCACCGTGGTGGGTTCCGGTTGAGCAACTTTCGCGATTGGTTCTGGCTGAGACTCTTCGACGGATTTTGCTGGCTCCGGAACAGACCCCTTCGGGTCCGAAGGACTGGCCGCCGCCATAGCACGCTTCAATTCTTCATCCGACATAGCATGCCCTGGATTAGCCGGCTTGTTGCCCTGCGAATCGTCAGACTTTGGAGGCTGGTTGCCTGCCGAAAACACCTTATCCCAATCGTATCCTTCCATTCCTTCTCTCTTTTTTTAAGCAGCGGCCTCAGCGGCAACGACATGTTCAAACTCAGCAGACTGCACCCAAGCCTCGGCTGTGCGAGGATCGACATTTAGCAATTCCAGTGCCCAATCTGCGATTACTGGTCGAGCAGCTTCGTCAGGGCGCCCACTTCTAGACACCCTGACCAGGGCATCGGCAATGTGAATCACAGCAGCAAGTTTCGACTCTATTCCGGTGATTTCCGGCGAATCAAGGTAATTCAGGCCAGCGATCAACTCTTCAGCAAAGCGCCAGCGTCTAAACATTTCCTGGGCAACATCAATGTGATCGACAGCGAACACAATGCGCTCTGCTAGCCGTTCGGGCGCGCCCTTCTCGACCACATGCATCACCTTGTCGTAAGCCGTTGGGTCGCTCTGATCAATGAGCGTCTTGCCAACAAAGTGCAGTAGTCCAGCTGTGTAGGCTTCGTGGGGCACTACACCGCACTCGGCCGCGATCTGCTTTGCTAGAGCAGCCGTGTCAATGCTGAATTTCCACCAATCGCGCCGTCGAACTGATTCTTTGTCGGTTTTGCCAACGAATAGATCGAAAACCCCGGCCGATAGGGCCACTGTTCGAATCTGCTTGAACCCAAGGAGCATGCAAGCCTCTCGCAGCGAAACTACTTTGCGCGGCAAAGCAAACTGCGCTGAATTGGCAATCGTCAGCAACTTGGCAGTGAAGCCTGGATCGATGCCAACTGCCTTCTCGATATCGGCAGGAGAACCATCGGTCGACTCGGTGATTTCCATCAGTTGGTGGACTACTTGAGGTAGCACCGCGATTTCTCTCACCTTCGAGAGGATTTCCTCTAGGCTGTTTTGCTTATCTGTTTCCAATCTGTGCCCCATGGCTTCTTTCCCTAATCTTCGGCTAAGCGTAGACAACTCTCAAGACCTCGTCTACTGTAGTGACCCCCATTAAAATCTTCATCAATGCATCCATTTGAAGTGTTTTCATTCCTGCATCAACCGCTAATTGGCGAATCTGGTGACTTGCTGACTTCTTCAAAACCTCGTCTCTGATCGCATCCGTCATGGTCATCAGTTCGTGAATGCCGGTTCGGCCCTTATATCCCGTCTGCTTGCACTTTTCGCACCCAGAGCCCTTGAAAACGGTAATCGTTCCGCCCGTCTCTTCCGCAAAGTTCGGATTTATTGGGAAGCCGTAGCGAATGAGCTGATCCCGGTGAATCGTCTCCGGCTCCTTGCAGTGAGGGCAAATCTGTCGCACCAACCGCTGTGCGAGCACACCGATGATCGAGCTCGAAATGAGAAACGGCTCGACCTCCATATCGATGAGTCGCGTTGCCGCGCTGGGAGCGTCATTGGTGTGCAGCGTGCTGAGCACAAGGTGCCCAGTGAGCGCAGCTTCCATAGCGATCGTAGCCGTCTCGTTGTCACGCATTTCACCAACCATGATCACGTCTGGATCTTGGCGAAGCATTGCGCGTAGGCCAGCGGCAAAAGTCATCCCAGCCCGGACATTGACACCACACTGATTGATTCCCTCTAACTCGTATTCGACCGGATCCTCGATCGTGATGATGTTGTTTTGACCATTACTGATCTGGTTCAAAATTGAGTACAGGGTCGTTGATTTTCCTGATCCAGTTGGGCCCGTCACCAAGATAATCCCGTAGCTTCGAGCCGCAAGGTCTTCGACTTTAGCCAGGTTCTCGGGCAGGAAGCCCAAGCGCTCTAATCCAACATTGATTCCGCTCTTGTCGAGCACACGCATGACGACTTTTTCGCCAAAAACCGTAGGCAGAGTGCTGACACGAAAGTCGTAGGGTTTGCCTCCGATTACGGCGCTGATTCGGTTGTCCTGTGGAGCGCGCTTCTCAGCAATGTCCATGTTGGACATGATCTTCATACGGTTTGTGAGGGGGGCAACGACCTTTCTAGGAAGGCGCATGGTCTCCATCAATACACCGTCAATGCGATACCGAACCACCATTCCGTCCTTGCGCGGTTCGCAATGGATATCACTTGCGCGGTCTGTAACGGCCTGATTGATGATTAGACTGGCAAGACGAACAATTGGGGCGTCATCGTCACCGATCTCGCCGTCTTCGTCGTCTTCATCTCCAATATCGACGGCACCGCCTGATTCTTGGTCAAGTTGAAAATCTCTCAGGGCACCACTGAGAGCTTCAACGACGTGCGACTCCAAATTGTAGTGCTTAACGATCGCTTCGAGAATGTCTTTCTCAACTCCGATCATTGGCTCAATTTCTAAGCCTGTTGCAAGTCGGATCTCGTCGATCAGAAAGATATCAAGTGGCTTCGACATTGCCACCGTTAGCTTGTCATCAGCTACTTCGAGCGGAAGAACGCCAAAGCGCTTTGCGAGTTGCGGTTGCAGGCTGTCGAGCGCCTCCTGTTGGGGCTCCGAGAGGCTGGCGTCCACAAATGGAACGCCCCACATCTTGCCCGTCGCGCGAACTTTGTCGCGCTCGTCGATCATTCCGAGCTGGATCAAGATGGACGAAATGGCCTCATTTCCGCCCGACTCTTGCTGCTTGGCACGAGCTTGTTCGAGCTGCTCCTCGGTGATCAGCCCTTCTTCGACAAATAGTTCGCCTGTTAGCATGCTCGAAGACCCAAAAAGTTTCTATGCCATAACCCGGTCAAACTGACACCTAGTGCAATTGACAGGCGGCACGCAATCTACTCTCTGTTGGTAGTGTCGGACAATCTTTTGCTCTGGATTAGGGTTTTTGGGGTACATTTCCCGTTCCCTGCACCTGCCCAGGTGGCGGAATTGGTAGACGCGCTAGTTTCAGGTACTAGTTTTCGCAAGGAAGTGGAGGTTCGAGTCCTCTCCTGGGCACCATTCATTCGAGACACCAGCCCCGGTATCCTCCTCCCGTGATGAATGCATGCGTCATTGGCGCGGGAACAATGGGGGCTGGAATCGCTGCCCACCTTGCCAACCTTGGCTTCCAGGTCACCTTGCTGGACATGAGCCGCGAATCCGCTGAATCGGCCTTCGAACGTTCAAAGAAGATCCGCCCGCCCCATTTCTACAACGCAGAATCGATGGCTCGAATCCGCGTTGGCGGCATCGACCAAGACCTTTCGTTGGTCAACGGCGCCGATTGGGTTTGCGAAGCGATTATCGAAAACCTAGATGCTAAGAAAGACTTATTCTCCAAGATCGCGCCGATACTTAAACCAGGTGCATTCGTCAGCAGCAACACTTCGTCTCTGCCACTCAAGCTACTAGCTGAAGGCCTCCCTGACGACATTCGAAAGAAGCTTGTCGGAACCCACTTTTTCAATCCACCTCGATACTTGAAATTGCTGGAACTCATCCCGACGGATGAAACTGATAAGAAGGAAATTCAGAGGATCACGGCCTTTCTTGAGGCAGAAGTGGGCCGACGTGTTGTCCTGGCAAAGGACACTCCAGGCTTTATTGCCAACCGCTTTGGCATGTGGGCGATGTTCCATGCCATCCATACGGCGGAAAAGCTCGGATTGAGTGCGGAGCAAGTCGATGCCATTTGTGGACCGTTTCTCGGACGTCCGCGAAGCGCGGCTTTTCGCCTAAATGACATTGTTGGGCTCGATGTGATGTCGTTTATCGCCGCTATCATGGCCGAGCGGTGCAGTGACGATCCACATCTGGATACCCTGAAGCATCCCGCTTCCATGGACTTCCTGATGGAGCGGGGGTGGATTGGTCAGAAATCAGGCCAAGGCTACTACCGCAAAGAAGGAAAAGAGCTTCTCGCGTTCGATCTCCGAACCCAGGCATACCGCAACGTGCAAGAGGTCTCATTTGACTCGATAAACGCTGTTGCAAAGAAGCCCCTTGGCGAGCGAATCCGCGCTGTCCTCGAAGCCAAGGACGAAGCTGGTGAGTTCTTAAGGGAACACCTCATTCCAGTTCTCGCCTATGCACAGTATTTGAAAGACGAGGTCAGCCACAGTGCCCTCGACTTTGATCGCGTCATGATGTGGGGTTTTGGTTGGCAAATGGGGCCATTTGAAGTGATTGACGCCATTGGGGCCGAGTTCCTCGGATTGCAGAACGACATTTACTATAAAGATGGCAAAGTCCTCGATGAAAGGAACAAGTACATCGCTCTGCCAAAGGAGCCTCAGTACCGTGGCATCACCGATTTTCCTCTGAAGTCGGAGAACGCAGGATTCAACGTACGTGACCTCGGCGACGGGGTTCTGGGGATTGCCTTAACGACCAAAATGGGCGTCATTGGTCCTGAGGTCATGGCGTCGCTAACCGAGTGGCTTGGTGGGCAAGAGGGTCCGCTCGTACTTTGCTCAGAAGCGAAATCTTTCAGCGCAGGGTTTGACCTCAAGTTCTTTCTTGAACGACAAGAAGCCGGCGACTGGATGGGGGTCGATGAAGGACTCGCCGCCCTCCAACACCTAACGGTGCTGCTGAGCGAGCGGAAAGTTGTTGCGGCTATTCACGGACATTGCCTTGGCGCCGGCTTTGAACTAGCGACCGCGTGCTCGATGATTGCAGCTCATCCGGAGGCAAACATCGGACTACCCGAATCGCGAGTCGGCCTAATCCCCGGAGGAGCTGGAACATGCCGCATGCGACTAAAGTTCCAAACTTCACTTCAGGATCTTGTGACGGCTGCCCTGCTCATGACGCGTGGACAGGTTTCCACAAGTGCGGGAGAGGCCATGACACTGGGCTATCTTCGACCAAAGGATGTCATTGTCAAGCATCCCGATAGTCTAATCAGCACAGCAAAGTCCCTCGCCACCAGTGTCGTCCCGCGTAGCATTGCGAACTGGAAGATCATGGAAGGCCCAATAGCCGGAATGATTGACAGAGCCCTGAACGAGGGCCTTCAGAAGGGCGACTTCACCGAACACGACGTTTACATTGGTCAGCAAATAAAGGAGGTCTTCCGC
This sequence comes from Chthonomonas sp., assembly GCA_016788585.1. GTDB lineage: Bacteria > Armatimonadota > Fimbriimonadia > Fimbriimonadales > Fimbriimonadaceae > JAFLBD01. The sequence continues at coordinate 16,243 of JAEURP010000011.1, forward strand.
AAACCCTCCGACTTTGACGAAGCGCTCCGTATCGAACGCGAAGTTTTCATAGACCTACTGAAAGAGGGCTTAAGTGTGGCGAGAATTCGTCATATGCTCGAAATCGGCAAGCCACTGCGCAACTAGGTTTGACAAAAAAAACCCGGTCTCTTGACCGGGTGAGGAGTTGGCTACTTCGGACGTCTGTATGATCGTCTCTTCAGTTTATTTGACGCCTCTTTGTGCGTCTTGTGAAAATCTAGACCGCAAGGCATGTGCCTATGTTCTCACTATAGGCCTTTAGTCCTAGTTTGAAGCTATATATCTAATGATTAGCTCGCGGCAGGTCATTGGTGCCAAAAGGTAGAATTTGAACCTGAATGCGGATCTTAGTGCCTGTTAAGCGGGTTGTTGACCCCTACGCCAAAGTTCGGCCCCTTTCTGACGGAAGTGGACTCGATACGACCGGCGTAAAGTTTGAAATTAACCCCTTCGACGAGATCGCTGTCGAGGAAGCCGTGCGACTCCGCGAGAAGCAGGCTGACATAGAGATCATCGTCATTAGTATCGGGACGGCCGATTGCGAGGAGCAACTTAGAAAGGCTCTCGCAATGGGTGCCGACCGGGCCATTCTTATTGAAACTTCTCACCAGTTCGATTCACAAGGAATCGCTAAGGAACTGAAGGCTTGCATCGAAGTCGAAAAACCTGACATCGTCCTTATGGGTAAGCAGTCCACCGACTTTGACTGCAATCAGACTGCCCAAATGCTCGCCGCGAAGCTCGACTGGCCACAGGCATGCTTTGCTTCCGCCGTTGCGATCAACGGTTCCTTCGTGACCGTCTCTCGCGAAACGGACCTTGGCGTTGAGACGGTTGAAGTTCCCATTCCGTGCGTCATCACAACTGACCTCAGGCTTAATGAACCACGTTTTGTTGCCCTGCCTGGAATCATTAAGGCGCGAAGTAAGCCACTGGATCGGGTCACACCTACTGCGACCCCTGCCCCACTGACGCGTACGCTAAAGATTGAAAGCCCAGGGGCCAGGCCACCGGGGAAGAAAGTGAGCTCCGTTGAAGAGCTTGTCGGCGAACTCAAGAACAGAGGAGCGCTACCAGCATGAGCATTATTGGAATCGCCTTTACACCTTCCGACGCCTACGGAATACAGTCCTTCGCGGCGAGCCTTGGCAAGCCCTTTTTCCTTATTCAGATAACGGGGGCCCCGGTCACTGACGCTGGAGCTCAAGAAGTTTTCGCAGCAAATCTGACAGACATTCCACCTGCAGATGGATTGGTTGAAACGCTGAAGCAGTGCGTGAAGGATGGTGACACTCATGTAGTGGCGGTGAGCTCGATGGCAAGCAAGGACGCGATGGCTCGGCTAGCCGGATTTTTGGATTGCGCGATGGTCACCGATGTTATTTCGGCGGAGTCGCCATCGGTCTTCAAGAGGCCGATCGTTGCGGGAACCCTTATTGAAACTGTAGAAGCATCGGGAGCTCCCATTGTGCTGACCTTTAGACCAGCCGGCTTTCCGAAGCAACCAGCTACAGGTTCCAGCCCCGTAGAGAATATTTCGATCGCAGACGGCAAAGTTTCCCTTAAGCAAGCTGCTCACAAGAGTGGTGGGCGTCCGGACCTAACTCAGGCGACAGTCGTCGTTTCTGGAGGACGGCCGCTCAAGGACGCTGCAACCTATGAAAGCGTGATTGGTGGGTTCGCCGACGCACTCGGTGGCGCCGCCGGGGCCACGCGTGCCGCGGTTGATAGCGGTATTGCCCCGAACGAACTGCAGGTTGGCCAAACCGGCAAAATCGTGGCACCGGACCTTTACATTGCGGCCGGAATCAGCGGTTCAACCCAGCACATGGCTGGCATCAAGGACAGCAAGTGCATCGTTGCGATCAACAAGGACCCCGATGCGCCTATTTTTGAGGTGGCGGACCTTGGAATTGTCGCTGACTTGTTCGAGGCGATCCCCGCTATCAAGACCCTGATCGGCAAGTAGGTCAGGGCGCATTGCTCAGTTCTCAGATGGCGGGAGTTGGTGTCGACTCTTGTCATCAGCAGCTCCAGGCTTATAGGTCTGGATATCGCTTTGATCGCTTGTCGGCCGCTCGGGCTTTTCTTCAAACTCAGCCTTTCGTTCGGCGATTCCTTCTCTCATCGCCTTTACCTTGTGATCTTTCCTTTGTTTTCCTTTCTTTCGTTCGTGGGACAACGCTGTCACCTCGGTTTCATTTTACTGGAAAGCAAAAGAGTGTTGGGCGGTATCCTCGTTCTCGTGAATTCTGTGCAGCGCCCAACTAACCTGAGCCAGTCCATCCAAGAGGATACAATTCGGCGCTTTGATCCGCAAACCTTCACCTGGGAGAATACGCCGACGCTTCCCTACAAGGAAGACAGCTCTCCCTTCAAAGCTATTACTCGCCAACTTCTCTTTTCAGGAGGACACGATCTACCCGTCGAGTTGCGCTATTTTGAAATTGGTCCAGGCGGTTATTCGACCTTGGAGCGACACGAGCATGCGCACGTCGTCGTCGTGGCTAGGGGCTCGGGAAGGGTGCTCATCGGTTCACAAGTTTGCAACATTGATCTGAATGATCTGGTTCAGATTCCACCGATGACTTGGCACCAGTTTCAGCCCGCCGCTGATCAGACTCTAGGAATTCTCTGCATTGTAAGCACTAATCGTGACCGCCCCCAGCGCCCCGATGAAGCCGACTTAACGGCACTTTGCGATGAGACAGAGGTCGCGACTTTTATCAAAGTATGAGTCGCCAATTTGGATTTGAAACAAGGATGCTCCATGCCGGGCAGATTCCCGACTCGGCCTTGGGCTCCCGTGCGGTGCCGATACACCAAACAACAAGTTATGTTTTTCGGGACGCTGACGAGGCCGCTCATCTCTTTGAGCTGAAGCAGTACGGCAACATCTATACGCGAATCAGCAATCCTACAACCGCCGCTTTTGAGGAGAGAGTGGCTTCGCTCGAGGGAGGAACCGGGGCCGTAGCAGTTGCAAGCGGTATGGCTGCCGAGTTTGCCACGCTGATGACACTTCTCTCTCCAGGCGACCACATTGTCGCATCCAATCAATTGTATGGCGGAACACTGACGCTGCTGACGCATACGATGAAGAAGCTGGGCGTGTCTGTCTCCTTTGTCGATCCAGCCAGCGACTGGGCGACTGCTATTACCAAGGAGACTAGGGCTATGTTCGTCGAGACGATTGGCAACCCCTCCGGGTCAATAGCTGACCTTGACCGGCTTGGTGCCACGTCAAAGAGGCACCGAATTCCCCTGATCGTCGATAACACCTTCGCCACCCCATACCTTTGTCGCCCACTGGAATGGGGTGCCGATATTGTCGTACACAGTGCGACGAAGTTCATCGGCGGCCATGGCACCAGCATCGGAGGCGTCGTCGTGGATTCGGGCAATTTCGACTATTCCAACTTCCCCACTATCGCAGGCGAGTCGCCTTCCTACCATGGCCTCAAGTTCTATGAAACCTTTGGACACTATGGATTCTTGATGAAACTCCGCGCCGAAACTGTGCGGGACACTGGAGCCTGCATATCGCCCTTCAACTCCTTCCTTCTCTTACAGGGGCTTGAGTCGCTTTCATTACGCATGGAACGTCATGTCAGCAATGCGATGCAGGTAGCCTCGTTTCTTGAAAGCCACCGCGCAGTTTCTCGAGTGAACTACGCAGGGCTCGCTTCTCATCAAGACTTTGAGTTGGCGAAGAAGTACTTGCCCGCCGGACCCGGGGCGGTCTTCTCTTTTGAGATCGCTGGCGGGCGAGATGCTGGCGTGAAATTCATCGAATCATTGCAGCTGTTTTCTCACCTCGCCAATGTTGGTGATTCCAAGAGTCTGGTCATTCACCCTGCCTCGACCACGCACCAGCAACTCACCGATGAGGAACTGATAGCCGGTGGAATTGGCCCCGGCACGATTCGAGTGTCCGTTGGCTTGGAGACTGTTGACGATCTCATTTGGGACTTGGAACAAGCACTGGGCTAACATTTATGGACACCTGCCGCATCACTCTCAACTCTCAGCTGACTCTCGAACAGCGAGAACTCTATCAAGATCCAAAGGTGATTCAGAGGTTGCTTCGAGATTCCAAGTCAACCGCGGTGGTCGGGCTTAGTACGGACAAAACGAAAGCAAGCAACATGGTGGCGAGCTACCTGCAAGATGTTGGTTACCGGGTCATTCCAGTGCACCCCAAAGCAGAGGAGATTCTCGGGGAAACCGCCTATCCAACTGTCAGCGCGATCCCATTTCCCGTTGACATAGTTGATATCTTTCGTCCAGCCGACGAGGTCAGTGATATCGTCCTCCAGGCCGCGGCAAATGGAGCCAAAGCAGTTTGGATGCAACTTCGCATCGTCAACATTCCTGCGGCTGAAGAAGCACTACGGCTCGGCATGGAGGCTGTGGTTGATAAGTGCATCAAGATGGAACACGGTCGCTATGGGGGCATGCTACACCTAGCAGGAATGAACACCGAGATCATTAGCGCCCGCCGGCTTGCGAAATAGCGCACAGAATGGAGTTGCCTAGCTATAATCGGGCATGCTTGGTTTGACTCTCGCGACAATTTTGAGCACAACCCCCGCAATTGCAGGCCGGGAAGTACTGTTGGCTCAGCCAACTCTGGTCGGGCTACCAGCTGCAGGTGGCACGGCAGGCTACATCCGTAACCAAGGCGGAAGAGGAGCATGTACCATGTTTGCCGCGACAGCAAACATCGAGTTCGCGGTTTGGAAAACGACCGGACGAGTTGTCGATCTCAGCGAGCAATTCCTTGCTCACATGGGCAAGGCGATGTACTTGCATGCAGAGTGGAACGACGTTTCCAGCCGAGGCATTGGGGCGACCGAGAGTCAGGTTGGAGGCACCGATGGCGGTGAATACTCGGGGACAAACGCGGACGGTGTTGCAATTCCAGTCGAGTCCGTCCTTCCCTACCGAGAGGTCGTGCCGTATTCCCCGCCGCTAGGTAATCCGGCATGGCTCAAGCAGTACAACGTTAACCGCTTTAACTTTGATGAGACGATACTGCCGCGAGCAGCCCTCAATGGAAACAATTACTATCAAGCAACCGGCTATCGCAAGATCGACGACGGCAAGGATCCCGTTAAGTGTGAAGAAGTCCTCAACTCGGGATGGCCAATGGTTTGGGATATGCAAGTAAAGGGCGACATCACTTTGCCCATCTGGCAGCCCTTGGAGCGTCCAGATTCTCTCGGCGGTCACGCCATGCTCATCGTTGGCTATGACAACCGCGGAGAAAGTGACCAAACAAAGTTCTTCTGGGTGAAGAACAGTTGGGGGCCGGGACCTCATCGAGATGGCCTTACCAAAGTGAGTTACGCGTACTACAAAAAGTACGGCACTTTTGGGCACGCTATTTCTGGAGTCCGTACCGTGGCGCGACCTGGCTATCCTTTCCTGGGGCGATGGAAGTTGAACTCTCCCATGGTGAATGGCCTCCTTGATGTCAGCCACCTGCCCGGCACAACGCAAAGCGCTTGGAAGTACTTTGGTAAGCCGACGCAAGTCGATCACAGAATTGGCTTACTCTCATTTACATCGGGCGAATTCACTGACCGTACAACCATGTTGCGCGTCAATGGCGACATCGGCACTCGCGGACTAAATTTTCACTACAGCCTGACGAACAGGAATCAATCCTACTGGGACGAACCCAAGGCAGATAGCCAACGCGGATGGGTTAATGTCTTCTCGGAAGGCGGACTCATGGCCGGCTTCATCAAAGTTGGCCCAACGATCACGGCAACCGTTGCCAGCAAGGACCCCTTGCCAGCGGCCACCGCCATTAGCGGTTCCGATGCGACTAGTCTTCCTGGAACTTACACACTTCAGGCGGGCATCCTCCGGGGCACCTTGACCATTGCGGGGGCTACGAGTTCAGGCGCACGGCTCGAGTTCCCTGTCAGTGGAACCATCGGGGGCCGAAGCTACGCCGGAACTGCGTCACTCACCGACGCTTCGTCTCAACTTCGCGGTGGACCGTTCTCCATCGATACGCCACAGTGGGTGTTCTCGCTTACAGGAAGTCCGTCGTCGCGTGTCGATGAAAGGGCGCCTACTCGTGTCGTGCTCGTTGGAGGCAGGCCAAATCTGGGAGTCGCGCGCTTCGCGGGTCTGACAACAGGGTACGACGGATTTGTTCTTTGGCGGGCGCGGTAAAGAGCCCACGAATCAAAAAACATTTGGTGGACCGTGTAGGGCTCGAACCTACGACCCGCTGATTAAGAGACGCCGGGAATAGGCATCCAGGCACTCTCCTGTATAGGCTCCAGGTTCGAATCATCGATCCTATTACTCTCCTCTATTGCCGTGTGCTCTGGGTAAAAGCCACCACGGGTAGCCACCATGCAGCTGACTAGTTTAGTGCGCACACGACAGCAAGTTTCGCCTTTTTCAAGAATCTTCGCGGAAATCCCGTGTTTTGGGATGCTTCCCCCTTTCAGTTACCGGACCACCAAATCGAGTGGTTCAGGAAACTGAACATGATCGAATACTTAACCTCTTACAGCGCCATTCGCCAAGGACGAAAGGACGCTTCCGCCAACTTTCCCGCTGCAAATGAACCCGTATCTGGCTATCTTGGAAAGCTCGAAGCAACGGCAGAGGCTCATCTGCAGGATGAGGCGCAAGCCTTCCAAAAGAAAAGCCGCCGCCCCCTGCGCCGCCTCCAAGTGTACACGGAGCGCGAAGCCCGTGAGCAGAAGAAGCTCAATGAGGTGGAAGCCTTCTGGGACGAACGTGGCAAGAAGCCGCCATTCCCTGCGTGGCTTCACTACACCTTCCTGGCCCTCCTCTTCGCAGGCGACTTTGCCCTGAACGAGGTCGCATTCCGGAAGTTTGAAGGGCACCCGCTCCTCAATATCCTCGCGACCCTGGCCGTCTGCACAAGCGTAACAGTTCTTGCCCACTATGTGGGCAAGACGTTGAAGGAGCCTCGCCGCAATAACTTTCAAAAACTCTTTGTAGGTGTGGCCATCCTTGCTTGTCTTGGAGGTGCTCTAAACCCTAGCCCTTGCGAACTCTCGCAGGGGCACTCTTAGAACCATAACGGTTTTGCCTGATGAATTCTTAGAAATTTGGCGAAGGAACGATTTGAGCAAGAGACTCACACTTTGACGATCAAAGGGTTGAATGGTGAGGACAGCTTTACGGATTGCTGAGTTGAACCACGCCATTTTACTCAAGCAAACAGCTTTTCCCAGGCACACGTGAAGGTACTTCTCACCCCCGCCACAGTGTGGCTCCAGATAAAGTCAAGGATGCAATTAGAAAGGCGAGGGAGTCAGCTATGGTTCCTCTTCACTTATCCTGCATAGGCAGAAAGTCCAAGTTCCAGGGGTCCAAGTCCTTTGGAAAGCTCGCTAGTTCGAAAAAAGTTGAATCCACGAGCAAAAGGGGGTCCTCCAAACTCTTGAAGTTTCTAGCATTCCACGCTGTATTGAGATGGTGGTAAAGGTGCGCAATGGAGAGATAGAGATCAGTGTCACTTACTTCCTCACTTTGAATCCTATCAATCAGCCGCTGCAAATCTTCGGATAACTCCCGCAAGTGAAACCTCACCACTTCAGACTCCGCCCATTCGTTCATTTCGTTGCTGCTTTGAAAAAGTTTTCTGTTAACACTTTAATGTCGTGCAGCCAGTGAGTTACTGTCACGCTGTTTGGATCTTTCACGATCTTATCAATGTGGTCTAGAATTCTAGCCATTAACGAACTGCAAGCACTCGAGTTTGCAACCTGTTGAGGCGTCATAAAGGGTCGAGATTTAACAGAAGCCTGTGCCATGCTGTTCAGAATAGTTCGACTCAAGTTCAACGCAGTTTGCTTCCCCAAAGTTTCTGTAAGAGTTTCGAGTAGAGCGAGCATCTCATCGGGACTTCCCCTCATAAGCTGAAGTAGAGCATTTCTCATGGAAGCACTGACAGAATCCTCCCGGCCATCTAAATCGTACCGATTAACTGGGTCGTTACTGCAGTATACGAACCAGTTCATGCCACTGCGAACTGGGTCCTCGCTGATAAACCTTCCTGCGCTCGGATCGTAGTATCTTGCTCGCATGTAAATGAGCCCTGACTCCTGGTCGAAGATGTGTCCTAGGTTCGCGCAAAAGCCCATACTTGGCGAGACTATGCCGCCATTATTGTCATAGGCCCGGACCATTCCCCATGCGTCATAGCGCTTCTCGTTCGTAAGGATGTAGTCATCGGTTCCGTCTCGCTCTAGACTCGCAATCATGTTGCCATGCCCATCGTAGACGGGAAAGCTACGATATTCTTGATTGAGCGTTACGCCCCCATACGTGTGACCCTCGACGCGTTCTCCGACAATTGACTCCATGCCCCTGGCACCTAGGGTGTAGCGCATTTCATCGACCATCGTGTCCGAATCTGCATCGTAGGTTGCGTCTTCTTCCAGCGTCATTTGGCCGTCGTAACGCCAGCGCTTGGTCGGCTCATTCATCCACTCATTCGTGTCATAGAAGCCCGAGAGGTCATACCACTCGTACCATCCCTCGACCTTGTTGATCACTTGCGTACTTCGAAGACCATTGGGAAGGTAGTAGTACGCGGATTCTCCAGCGTTGTCGGCTGAATAGATCATTCGGTTGAAATGATCCCATTCGCTGTCCATTTCGGAAGGGCCACCGAACAGTTGATTACCAACCGCATCAAATGTGCGGGCCCCAAGAGGTGTCTCAATCATACGATTTAAATTGTCGTAGACGTACCCTGCATTTGCTCGATTACCTGCCGCATCGTAGGTCCATGTACCGTTGCTTCCGGAATCGTCGGAATAGCTTGCGCTCGTCAAGTAGTCGAGTTTGCTGTGGTATCCATAGGTTTCAGAGAACATGGTGCTGTTCGCCTGGTTCTTCAGAGTAAAGCCTGTGCGAAGCATGAAGTCCCCCGAATACGTGTAGTTTGCACTTCGAATTTGAGATACATCCCACCCCGGACTTGGTGTAGTTTCCCACGTGTTCCATTCAGTGACGAGGTGGGTCAATCGGCCACTGTCGTCGTAGCAGTATCGTTGCGACGCATACGAGGATGGCCGCATCGAATTTGAACCTGGGTCTCCCCATGGGTTGTCTCCGTACCAACTTCGACTGGTCCCATCCCAATCGTTTGCTGTAGGAGTTGGTGCAAAGCGCGCTGTAAGCAAGCGCCCAGACTCTTCGAATGAGTAGGAGTATTCCTCGGCTGAAGGCACCCACTCATCTTCCCCGTCGTCCCACACGCACTCGACCATATTCGTGAATATAGGTTGTTCTTGTCCAGGCATGCCTACCCAAACATAATCGCGGTACTCAAACTTTCTGGGAGTAGCCACATCTTGCGTCCGCATCGACTTGCGACGTCCAAAATTGTCATATTCATACACCACGGTATGAAAGTCGTTTGCGGTGGCGGTGGTCACGGACGTGACCTGACCGGCAGCATAAGTAAAGTACTGCTCACCTCCTTGCCCGTAGTCGAGTGCGTCCTGTAGCTCGCCAGTTTCACTATCATACACATTTTGTACGACATGGTCGTACGAGACGCCGTTGTAGAGTTCAACGCTCTGGACAAGGCCATCATCGTCATAGGTGGTTTTTAGCTTACGGCCATTCGCATCCTCGACAATGAGCGCTCTACCGGATTGATCATATTCTTCCGTAGTTGTCGTTCGTTCATCGGCGGTTCCGTCAGCTTCCGTGACACTTGTCGGCATTCCCCAGGTGGGAGAGCCCGTACTACCGTACACTGTCGTTGTCTCCACATAGGCTGGTGTGCCCGTGACGACCTTCTGAAGCTTTTCCACACTGATGGCTCTGCCATCCGAGTCGTAATCAAACTCAGCCGCGTGAATGCCGCCGTCAGGGCGAATTGTTCGTTTCCATTCGACATTCGAAACTGAAAGGTTGTTTGGAATCTCATCGGTCGCTTCCCAGCCTTCCGCTTCTATTTGATAAAACTCAAATTCATTGCTCACGTTACTGTCGATTCCAGAGCGATAGACTCGTTTCGTCTGTCCCTTCTTTCCATCTGCTGCAGAGCTATCGTAGTAATCGGTCCAACTGTAGCGTATGTTGCTCGGCGACGTAGTTCCAAAGTCGTATGGCCCACGCACGGCCTTCTGCTGGAAGTACTTGTCTTTCCCCCAATAGGCGTAGTCAGTGACCATGTCGCGGACGTGCACAGTCGAATCGGCTAACAGCCCCTCATAGACGAGTTCGCGCAACGGCTGACCTCTAAAGTTGTACCAACTCAGCTTGCCGGTTCCCCGGCGGCTTAAGAGCGTGCCACCGCCGTAACTCTCACTATCTTCGGACCCGCCAAAGCTGCCGTCATAAATCAGATTCTGCGTTTCGGAACTATAGACTTTTTGTGTCCTAGGAGGATTATGGTTGGACAACCCCCCGGGGTCTAGGCGGACGGCGCCCATGTATACGAAGGCTTGCGGATCATAGAAGTCGTCATCGCCATTGGGCACATCGAGCAAATCGATCAGTCCTGCAGACGGGGTCAGGTCCCAGCCGTACGAGGTTAGGGCATCATAGCCAGAGGTGCTTGATGGGGGAAAGCTCCCGTTCCCGTCAACCGTTACGCCAACAAGCGCAGACGTTATGACCGGCAATTCATCCGGCGCTGAATAGTCATCGCCAAGATCAGTGTCTGATCCCGTCATCGAAAATAAAGAGATTCTCTTCTTCAACCCCGTGGGCTGTGCGATGAGATACGTGTAGATGCTCGTGCCCGCGTAGCCCATCGGCGTTTCGACCCATGCGGCGCAGGAAAGAAAACTCGTCTCGAGCCCTCTCGGGTCCGTCACCTTTGTTAACACGTCAATATCGCTGTCCGCGAGTTGCGCCTGAGCGTAATCATATTCGGTGGTCTTTCCGCCCGCTGACTCCACCTCCACCAGGTAGCCGCCAGTAACGACGTAACCAACTTCACGACCGGAACTTACAGCATCCTTGACCTTGGCAAGATATGGGCTTGCACCCGAATCCGCATATTCAAAATAGAGCGAGCGCCCGCCGGGCATGCTGATAGTCTCGAGGCGGTGCTCTCGCACCCAACCATTAGCCTTTTTGTAGTACACCCACCCATCGTCATATGAGTAGGTTGTCGGATTCCCGTGTCGGTCGGTAACGCTGGCGATCTTGAGGATATTGCTCGGCTCGCGCGTACTGTTACTTTGTCCCTGATCGCGTACGTTACCAAGCCCCCCAACCGCGTAGGTGTACGATCCAGGTGACCCCGATTGCCTCACATGCTCGCCGTGCTTCACGTACTCGTAGACGGTTCCTTCCGGCGTTGTGATGGTCTGGCTCAGAGCGATCTGGTAGTGCTCGTTAGAATCAACCGTGACGTTTTCGTACACTGTTTCGATCACGTTCTGGTCCCAGCCCGGAGGCATAACAATGCCGTCAACGTCTCGCTGCATGGTCACCTCCGTGCCCCCTGCGTCGGTCGCCATCATTGCACTCACGGGCTCCCCCGACATGCCGACCGTGTTGGGATCGCGTGGTTGGTCACTCGGACGCTCCTTCATGGTGACGGGAACGCTCCGTACCGGAGCGCCTCCGTTCTTCAGCAGGCCACCCGCAGTAGAGCGTAAATCGACACTCAAGGTCCAGCCAAAACCGAGTGGACCGTCATCCGGATTATTGGCACTATAAGTGCGTGTCATGTTGACCGGAATACCGTAGCCTCCCTCAAAGCTGAGGTCGGTGCTGCTCAGCGTCAGATTGCCGGTGGTGACGTCAACCCCATCAACGTTGATGCCCCATTTGGCGCTTCCTGACAAGTACGGATTCTGGGAGAACTTCCCTTTCAGATTCTTCAGATCATTGCCCAAAAGGTCGCGGGAAGGGCGAATCTTCGCTAACTTCTCCTGCTCCACTTTTGCTTTGGCAGCCTGTTCAGCCTGCCGTTCCTGCACGACGCTCGCTAAAGCGTTCATCGGCAAGGCAAACGAGGCGGTTCCCAATAGTGCCAGGACAGCACCGAGGCGAAAAACTACAGAGGTTCGAGAGATCATGGGTAAAGGATCAGGGTCATGGCGCGAAACTCCGCGTCGTCTTCTTTAGGCAAGGCAAATTGTCGTGGACCGTTGAGGAGCGGGTCCCATACGGTGACAGCAGCATCTGAAACTTCTTCGGCAAGGACGTAGTGGCCCTCGGCGAGCCAAATGTATGGAGGCTTTAGCGCCCGAAAGTCCGGTGCATTGAGGTCCTTTCCTTCTGCGGCAACGCCGTGAGCCACGAGCCCCTTCATGAGGTTAAGCATTGTCGTTCCAGACTCGTCTTGACCGACAGACTTCGCAATATCTTTGAGAGAAGTCTTCTTGCCGAGTTTGCTTGCGAGATAGTATTGGATTACCTTTGGGCCGCAGGCGGCAATGGCAAGCTTCGTAGCCTCTTCCTGTTTGGCGATTGCGCTTTCATACAGGGCAATGTCATTGGGATCGTTTTCGCCGGCCTTCAGACGAGTTAAGCGGCGAAAGGCTTGCACAGCCAGATGGCTCGTGGGGCGTTCCTTAATGAACGCCCGAAACTCTTTCTTGGCCTCCTCTTCCTTCCCTTCCGCAACGAGGCATACAATGCTTTGATACTTCGCTTGGTCTGGAACTGAGCCGTAGTCCTGGTGCTTTGCTCCTTTACCCGAGTACTTCTGGTCAACGGCCTGGAAAACTTTGCGGGCTGCACTGTAGTTCTTGGACTTCCCCAGTGCGTAACCGGCTTCCATGGCTTTACGTGCAATTAGATCTCCGGACTTTGGGTCCTCTACGTTTCGCATACGATCTAGATCAGCTTCGAGTTGATCCACCATTTCGGCGGGCTTTGAGGCGATGAGCTTCTTATCCGCTTGCGTCAATACAGACGCACTCTGTCGTGGCCCTGAAGTCACGAGGAAGCTTAGTCCTGCGATCGCAAGAAGGGCGAGGACTATTGCAGACGGGACGGTTCGACTCACTTAGGGAGCCACCCACGTACCATTTCTGATCCAGTCAATACGTTTAAATCGCCAGGAAGCTGCTTCAATCGGGTCCCGCACAATGTCCCACGACTTAGGAGTCATTGCTTCAACTATGCGGCCACTATTTGATGAGTCTGCGAGGAAGGGCTGACCAACGAAATAAAACCATGTTGGACCGAGCGTCGGCTCCGAAGTCGATTGAACATCGAGCCCAGCGGGATAAATAGCGAATAGTTGGTTGCTTCCAGTCACGGAGTCGCTCCCGAGGTTCCATGAGTAAATTGGTCCTTGCTCCCAGTAGTCTGTTCCGCCAGAAGTTCCAATATTCAGGATATCCACCGCGTTGGGTTCGGCGGTCGGAGAGCCGCTCGCCATGGTTACGGGCCACCGATAACTCCACCTCTTCTGGCTGCTGATGAGCTCCGAGAGTGACGTTGTCGTGGTTGACTGAGGCGCAGCGAGCCTCGTCGCGATCGTCCCCGTGGAGTAGCCAGGTGAGGTTTCTCGACCTAAGCTAAACAGGGACATGGCCCGACCGATGCGGATTTGCCCCCCTCCCAGCGAGGGAAACGGAGCAACGCCCTGCAGAATAGCTCTGCCGCTCTTGTCTTTTGGAGAACCGGACGTTGCTGACCGGCCCAAAAAGAGGCCCCCTTTGTATACGGAATTGCTGAAGTCGACGAACTGCGCTGGCTCGTTGGGATCTGCGTCTGGTAAACCACCCGCCGAGTCGGGCTGCCCGTAGGTTATTCGCGTGTCAATAGAAAAGACATTTGTGATTTCGTCCTTTCGATAGTAGACTCGCACCGTTCGCTTCTCAAGTTCATAGTAGGTTCCCGTTTGCGAGACGAGCGACGTTGAACTGTGTGTATAAGTGCCGTATGACGTAAAACTGCCGTTAGGACTGTTACCGGGCGACCAGTAATCTTGCGTATGGCCCGTTCCAGAGAAGTGAGCCCGATGCAGATTGTAATCGAACGTTGTTACATGCTCAATAACGAATTCATAGTCGAAGTAATAGCTGGATGTGTAGGTCAGCGTGTCGGGGTATAGGGTCTTGGCGACATTGAGCGTGGGATCAACGAAAGCGACAGTCTGGCTAAGCGCGCTGGTGAGCCAGTCCGACGAGGAAATTGAAAGCCCCGATTGCGTATGCAATTGGCTTGACAACGTCTGCGTTATCGGACCTCCGCCAAGGTAGTACATGTAGCGATCCATGTCCGTAACCGTTGAGTTCGCGGTTCCGGTTGGCACAGGGTAAGTCAGCACATGGTTGTCACTCACATATCCTCCCGAACTGCTGCTTGAGGTTGGATCTTCGAGTTCGAAGAGGATCTTTAAGATCGCCTCGGAGTCAGTGCTTGTGGACATCTTCTCGAAGAAGAGCCTCCCTACCGACGGCGGCGTGATGGTAGGTCCTGCGTTGGCAAAACTCTGGCCAATCACGGGCAATGCAAGTAACGCCAAAAGATAGAGCGGCTTATGTGCACTGGCAGCAAATGGCGAAACGTCGTTTCGACTCCTTCTCATCAATCCCCTTCAAAGCAAAGGCCGCAATGCTCCTAGCAACCTTATGTGTAAGGATAGAGGAAATCGCTCCGGAAGTCGCAACTTTTTTTACTTTTTTCTTATTTTTTAATCTGAACTCCCTCAATCGATTCAAGCCATAAAATGAGCTTGACAGGATGAAAGCTTAGTTGAGTCGAGCCATTACCGGTCGAGCCTTGAGCAAGGACTTTGCCCACCGTCGCGCGCTTGGCCTCATATCAGGTTTCTGACAACCGGCATCGAATGCCTCGGAAAAGAGGTCTATCAATACACTAAGCAATCGAACTAGTCGAACATCGCGAGGAGGCTCAACTCCGGGTTGCCGAACCAATGCATGCGGAAACCTCCCTCGTACCATGCGGTCCTCCACCGTGTGGAACTGTGCGTCTAGTCCCTCAAATGGGTGACGACCATTAAACAGTAACTGGAAGACGACTACAGCCAGTGCGAAGCAGTCCTGACCCTGGTCTCTAAACCTACCCACTCTTCCTGCCAGCACTTCGGGCGCGCTATACTCGGGCCTGCCCACCATGCACGGGTATATTCGCGTTCCTTGTCGAACCTGGAAGCTGTCGCAGTCAATGACCATGATCGATGCATCCTGTCGCACTAAGATGTTCTGGTCATTGACATCCCCAATCACATGTCCTGCCGAGTGAATCTGATGCACCACCGTGGCCAGATTTGCCGCAACACACGTGAGAAAGTCGAGACTTACTCCTGGACAGCGTGCTTTACGAAGCTTCGGAATGGTCACCTCGAAGAGGCGAACCGTTCCGATTCCAAATGGCATCACCATGCCCTGGACCTGGCTGTTCCTGGGGTCAAGAAGAGCATCTATTGGCCACGCAATGGCTGGCCTAGCTAAGCTTTGACGTGGAGCCGTTTTAAGCATCGCCGCAAGTTTCTCTGCTTGCTCTGAAGTTGGTTCCTTGTACACCTTCGCAACCTGGGAAGGTTGCCCCCGAACCTTGTAAACGGTCGCCTCGCCTCCTTGCCCGATAGCGTCTCCCTGAACTCGTATGGTCTTGCCGGTCTTAAGGGACCGGAATAAGGTCGGACTAGCCACTCCAACCCTCCGATGAGGCAATGACGAGCGTACAGTCGTCATCGGTGACGCGCCGTACCCGCTCACTATCTAGCAGGGCTTTCAAGTCGTTGTCCGCCAGGTCAGCGCTCCACAATGGCTCCAAGAACGGCAGGAACGGTTCTCCCCGTACAAGTGCAATGCCCTCTAGTCCGTCTGAGAAGATCGCAATGTCCTGTATCCCAGCACGGTGCACCTTACTAACAAGCATTTCTTCGTCCGGGAACCCCAGAAAATACGACGCGTTGGCGTACTCACCCTTGGCTGGAGCCGCTACGGTTGTAGCCCGACCGTCGGCTTCGCGAACAACACAGGTGCAGTCGCCAATACTGGCGACTGCGATGAAGTCCTTGGTTGCTACGGCAACAACCAAGGTTGAGGCGAGGTCTTGTGTAAGTACACCGAGTGCCTCTGCGCCAGATTGGATGGCATGCTGGGCACGACCAACAGCATGCCTCAACAGATCCAGCAAGCCTGCATCAGTTACGCTCCGACCGAGGCCAGCTACGAGAGCCGTATGAGCTGCCTTCGTTGCCAGACGTGAACCGACGTTGCTGAAATGAGCGCTGCCCATTCCGTCGGCCAAGACCGCAACAAGGTACTCATCATGGACACTTACCATGCAGTAATCATCGCTACCTCGCATGCGCTCGATGTGACTGGAGCCCGGAACTGAGGCCGAATTCACCCGCCACTTGAGAACTGGAACGACTTCTACTTGCGGCACAGAAACTTCTTGAAGAAGGGGGGTTCCCCCCCTCTTCAAAAGCCTCGGCAGTTGCCACGGTGTAGACCGTCTTCTCGCCGAGCAACGACGACCTTGTAGCAAGGACGTGATCATGAAACGGTCTCCCAGTCGTTTTCGATCGGAACGGTTACTTGGTGGCCAGCAGTAGTGCGTGTCAAGGTCTTGAACGATGCGGAGACAAACAAGAACAGATCCTTGAACTTGCTTGCCTTGAGTTCAATAGGCGAGCGCGCTGGGCTGAGCTGCTTCAGGAGGTTCATGTCTGCGCCTTCGACGCCGACGCAAAAGATTGATGCTTTGTGCATCTCCTCCGCTTCTTTCGCCCGGCGCATTGCCTCATCGAGGTACTCAGGGTCGGTGGGTTCCCCATCGGTGATGAGGAACACCCAGGGACGGAGATAGTCAATGCCAGACGCCCGCAACATACGCTTGCGATCTTCAAGGGCATCGAGAGCCCCGATGAGTGCCTGGCACAGCGATGTGCCTCCACTGGTCGTGAACTTCTGGGCAACCAAGTCATCCGCCGTTTTCCAGCCCTGACTCATGTCGAAGGTATCGGCAAACGGCACGATGAGCGGCTCAATGGACACCGAAGCCTTGGTGTCAGACTGAAGGTCGGCGATAAAGGCCTCGAATCCAGCATTGAGTTGATCAAGCTTGGCTCCTTCCATGCTGAGGGAGGTATCCAAAAGGATCACTGCTGGGACGCGTCGTGTGGTGTTCTCGCCTATTTCATTCGGGAGGACAACTGAGATTGCTTGTGTGGATTTATTCATGGTGTTAACCTACTAGCGATCAGGGCTTTCTGACCGTCACCAGCTATAAGTAAACTGCCCTAGTGAAACACGGGATTCTCTGGGAAATCGCGATAAACACCGTACAAATACGGGCTACTTGCTTTGTAGCCCTCCTCCGCAAGCAGCAGCAGGTGTAGCCCTGCTTGAAGTGATTGGGTTCAAGTTGGGTCTGTTTCCAAACCCGACATTCCTGCAATTTATGCAGAATCTTTACCCTTCTTCGAGCCTCGTGAGAATGCCGGATTCGCTCTGGAATGCCGTGATTGTCTGCCTTTCAGACCTTAGAGTCTGCAGCCATGAATCTCACAGACTTCATTGAATTTGCACTGGCAAAGATGGCTTGTCGGACCAACGACCGCGAGCCAACTGGCCCAAGTAGTCCATCGCCTGGCTTCCTGCTCGGTCACGATCCGGTAACGCATTCGCCGGTGCATCTCCACCTAAAGGACCGGCGCAAGCACCTTTATGTCGTTGGCGCGAGTGGATGTGGAAAGACTAATCTCCTCCTTCGCCTACTGGACGACGATGTGAATGAGAATCGCAATGCAATTGTCATTGACTTACGCGGCGACCTGGTGGACAGGGTCATCAAGCGACTCGCACCAGAGAGAATCAACGGGAACCAAATCCACTTGTTGGACTTTCGGAACGAAGTACATGCGGTTCCCTTTAATCCACTAGTTGGTCCTGGAAATGCGTACCGACGCGCCCTCCATCTGCTTGAGATCATCAAGGAAAGCTCGCCGAGTTGGGGCGTTCAACTGGAAGAAACCATACGATTCTGTCTCATCGCGCTCGCTGAATCGCACGGTTCCATCTTAGATGTTGAGTTACTCCTCACGGACGGCGGGTTCCGAAGCAAGGTGCTTGGCAAATGTCGAGACGAGCAAACGTTGCGCTTCTTCGCTCGCTTTAGCAGACTCAGCCCGAGCCAGCAAACAACACTCACGCTCCCGGTGCTCAACAAGCTATCACCATTCTGGAGTGTTCCGCATATTCGCCAGACATTATCCTCGCGGCAATCCCTTGAATGGGGAGAGTGGATAGATAGGAAGGGCCACATAGTCCTCATTGCCCTTGCCGCCCACAGTTATCCAGGTCTCGCCCAGACCATAGGCGGGCTTATCGTCGCTTCCATCCAGGAGGCAGTGATGGCTCGCGCCGATCAACCGCAAGGTTCACGAGTACCCATAACGTTGTATCTCGATGAATTCGAAACGATGGCAACGCCTACTTTTAGCACGATCATTGCCGAAGGGCGACGATTTGGCTTGTCGCTGCTACTGGCTCATCAAAACATCGCACAAATTGAGTCCCGGCTTCGGCAGACGATTCTGGGCAATGTGCAAACAAGTCTCTACTTCCAGTGCTCGGCACATGATGCAACTCAGCTTGCTCGGGACATAGTTACACCGATTCAACCCAATGTCCTGAGGCAAAAGCTATCGTCCAGCCCCGTTGGGGTTGCATTCTTGAACAGGCGCGGTAAGCCCTCGACCATCGTGGCGACGTTCCACGAACCAGACCCCGAACTCAGCGAGGATGAGCTTCGAGAAAGAAAGCACATCCTTCAGATTCAGAAGAAGTTTGTGCCGAGAAAAGCACTTAATCGCCAGGAGGTTCGCCATGAGCGTCGTCCATTCATCTAGGTGTGTTCTGCAACAGCGAGACCGACGACTTCTCGTTGATCTATATGGTCATAAGGTGCTTTCCCGGGACCACTTCATTGAGCTTGGACATTTCAAGTCCGTTGCGAGATGCAACGCACGTCTCCTGCGCCTCCGCCAGGGTGGATTCATCAAGCTACTGCGCCATCCCGCCTGGGGAAGCTCTTCTGCCTCACACTACATGCTGAGCGGCAAGGCTATCGCTGTCATTGCTGAAGCACTCGATAGACCTCCCTCCGAAGTCGCTCGCCAGATCAATGCAAAACCTGCCTTGCTCTACCTAGAGCACACGCTTCTGCTTGCCAATCTGCGCTGCCTCTTCACCAAGGCACTTGCGAGTAAACGCACGCCCTTCACGTGGCTTCCGGAGGGCCTGTGCCTTCATCGCTACCAGGTTGGTCTGGATGCGCGCGTCATCAAGCCAGACTCATTTGTCCGGTGGGGCGTAGATGATCAGGTTCAGAATTGGCTCATTGAGTTAGATTTGGGGCACGCTTCGCTCCCTGCCCTGCGAAGGAAACTCGAGAACTACGCTAACTACTTTGCCGATGGTGCTTGCCACGATGCGTACGGGAGAGGCCGATTCGGAATTCTCTTCATCACCACGGGCGAGCGTCGTGTACGGGCGATTCTGGATGTTCTGACTACATATCCCGCGCTCAAAGGGTATGTAGTCAGTCAATCGAGTCTGGTCCTTAGCCCATTCGAAACAGACTGGCAATCCGTGAGCGGCCCGGTGTCTCTAATGGAGGCCATGGCATGATTATTTGCAAACACTGCCGAGAGTCTTGGCCAACTGACGCTCAGTTCTGTGGTTCTTGCGGTGGTTCGTTCAAAGGGAGGCGATGCCGCAAGGGTCACCTGAGCCCCAAGCGAGCAAGCGCCTGCGTCACGTGCGGCTCGCATGACTTGACCGACTTTGCTGATAGCCTGCATCTTGGCACGCGGGCGCGAATCCTGGCCTGTATAGTCATGCTCGTCGCCTTGCGTATCTTGTCCGTGCATGCATGGAGCGTGCTCCAAACGACTGATTGGCTTCTTGGCCTCGTGCTCCCATTCCGTCCCCTTGCCACTGCCTTACAGATTGTATCGGTGGTTATCGTCTGGCTGACTTTCCGGAGCCTACTTGTTCTCTTTGCACGTGAGGCCGACGGGCGATTCAAGGCAGTGTCGGACGTTTGGAGGCCATTCGTCAAGGCTGGCTTCAGGGCTCTCTACTATGCCGCTAGGTACGGGGGGACAATGGTTAAGCGAGTTGTGGTAGGTAGTGAGCAGCCCAAGTCTGGGAGGAAACGCTAATCATGGCTCGGTCTAAGAAAGTGCCAATTGAGAGTCGTGGTAGTCTTACCCTGAATGAGGCCATGATTTACGTTGGCCTTGGCTACTCCAAAGCCCGTAAACTCGTCGCTGATGGCATCTGGGCCGCTTACCGGAATGGGCGAGAAATCCGCGTACTAAAGCGCTCCCTCGATGAGTGGATGGAACTGCAAGTTGCCGAGAGCTTTCTCGGCTAAGGACTAATATGGCAAACAAGAGACAATCCGGTGAAGGCACATTTTCCCGTCAGGGCGAGTTTTACGTCTGGACGCGACGAGTTGGTGAACGTCGCTACGTTGTCAAGCGCAAGGACTACACGGCGTTTCGCAACGAAGTAGCCAAGCGACAAGCACAAATCAAGGACCTCAGCACGTCAAAGCCACCACAAGACACCACGGTATTGAGCTACGTGCCATCGTGGATTGAGCGGTACGCCACTCCACCCAAACTCGCCAAAGCCACGCATCGAAGCTACCTAGGAGCATTCAAGAATCAAATAGAGCCATTCTTGGGAACTCGGAAGCTAAGCAAACTCAGCACAGCCGACGTTCAAGGTTGGATCAACCAACTGGGCCGCGATGGGTTAGGCGTCCGTACAACGCTCATAGCTTTCGTTGTTCTCAAGAGGGCTCTCGCAGTTGCTCGTACTGAGGGATTCATGACCCGCAATCCTTGCGAAGGATGTGTCCTGCCGCGCCAGCCTGTCCGAACTATGCGTATCCTGTCGCCGGACGAATCTGAAGCACTGATACGAGAGGCATTCCGCCGTCCTCACATCCACCGACGCGAGTCGCTTGCCCATCGCCAAGCGACTCGCTATCGCCACCTTTTCCGCTTTGCCCTGATATCAGGCCTGAGGATCGGCGAAATCCTAGCACTCCAATGGCATCACTGCGACTTTGCAAGCGGCATCGTTCAGATAGAACAGCAGCTTGAATGGGACAAAGAAGAAGGCTGGAGCCTCGTTCCGCCAAAGACACGGTCTAGCATCCGCACTATTGTCCTGGAAGCATCTGGAGTCAGGACGCTTGCTCAGCAACTGGCTATGGTGAATCGGGAACGAAAGCGCATCGAGGATTACGAAGACTTCGATCTTGTGTTTCCAACCCTGCGCGGCACACCTTCGCACCCACGCAATGTTCAGCGCCAGCTAAGTGCGCTTCTCTCCAAAGCTGAACTCGATCACTGTAGCCTCCATGACCTAAGACGAACGTGTCTGACCAACCTGGCGAATCGAGGACTGCCCATGCACCAACTCAAAGCTTATGCTGGCCACACATCGGTAACCACCACGGCAAAGTACTATGTGGGCGTTAGCCTCGAAGCCATGAAGGCTGCGATAGATGCGTTGAAGCCACTTTCCGAGACAGTGAAGCGGATTACAGTCAAAGCCACCAAGAAAGCCACCAAAAACGGCAAACTAGGCAGACTGGGCAACAAAGGGTCCTGGCCCCAGGTTCAAAAAGGTGGTGGACCGTGTAGGGCTCGAACCTACGACCCGCTGATTAAGAGTCAGCTGCTCTACCAACTGAGCTAACGATCCGTGAGGTTCGTTATACCCTTGAACGACCCCCGGCGTCCATACTGGGAACAAAGTTGGGGGAGGGCCCGCGTATTGCGAGGTGAGCGAACTCCGGCTCGAATTAGTGCCACCGTCTTGACACATGTACATTTGTCTACTATAATAAGATCAGGCGGCAATTCCGCTAGGAGATAACCAAAAATGAATGCACAAGAAGTTGGAAACCAACTCGTCGGACTCTTCAACGAGGGCAAGTTCGATGAGATCTATCAGAATCTCTACTCCCCTGAGATTGTCAGTATCGAAGCGGATGGAATGGAGGCCAAAGGTTTCGAGGGTCTGCAGGGCAAAAACCAATGGTGGGAGGAGAATTTCGAGACGCACTCGCTGAAAGCAGAAGGACCATTCCCGCATGGCGACGGGATGTTTGGCGTGATTTACGACATGGAGACCACGCACAAGCCTAGCGGACAGCGAAGTCAAAGCCGCGAACTTGGCATTTACCAAGTGAAGGACGGCAAGATCTGCGAAGAGCGGTTCTGCTACACGCAGTAAGCTATTGGGCGTGATTCGCCTCGCTCAACCCACGGACTCCGAAGGGGTCGTCCGCACCGTGAGGGCGGTCTACGATGAGTACGGCTTTACTTGGGAAGAGGGAGGCTATCACGCCGATCTCTATGACCTACGACCGTACTGCGATCTCGAGCGAGCCCGATTCTGGGTCGCCGAGCTTGATGGACGAGTAGTTGGCTGCGGCGGCATTCGCTTCTTTACAAAGATTCCTGGCCAGCAAGGAGAACTCGTCATAGTTGACGACTACGAGCGTGTAGCGGGGACCTCCGCCGAGATTATTCGCATGTATGTTCATCCAGAGGCTCGGCGATCCGGCATTGCAACCGCGATCATGAATGAGATCAAGGCCGCAACCAGTGAACCCATCGAGATATGGAGCGACAAGCGATTTATCAACGCTCATCGACTGTATCAGCGATTCGGAGCCGAAGTTGTCGGCGAGCGGATCTGTCACGATCCCGACCAAGCCCCAGAGTGGGGCATGATCTTGGCGAAAAATAACGGGAAGGCGATCCAAGCGCCTCCCCATTGAACTTCCTATATTCTGTTACTTCGGCTTTGATCCGCCCTTAGAATTTGGGCCGCGTTGCTTCATGCGCTCGTCACGGAGATTCTTCATCTCAGCTTCCATAAGGCTCTTATACTGAGCTTGTTGCTTCGTGTTCAAAATCTTCATGAGCCCATCTTGGCGCCCCTTAGTGATCGCGCGCATCTTATCCATTTGGGCCTCAGTTGGGCGAGTTGGCTGCTGACCAGCCTTTGGAGCAGGTCGGAGGGCTGCGATCGACTTGGCCGTCTTCTCATCGAGAGACTTAATCGCCGACTTCTGCTGAGCGCTGAGGTTGAGCTTCGAGAAGACTCGCGTTTCGATTTCCTTCAACTTGCCGCGCATCATCATCCCACCATGCTGACGGCCCTCGCCTTGCTTGCCAGAGCGAGGTGCTGGTGCTCCTGATTTGGGACCGGGGGACTGGGCCAATGCCATGGACGAGCCAAGGGCGACCGCGACGAACAAAGCGACAAGTCTTTTCACAATAGAAACAACGTAGATCGCTTGGCGAAGTTCACCACAAATTGTGATCTTTTTTTACTTCTGGTCGGGAATCTCTCGAACTATGTACGAGAAGTTCTTTGCTCGAGCCTTTTCGACCAGTTCATCGATGCCGCTAACGCGAGCGGTTTCGAACTCGTCGCGTGATCCAACAAATGCCAGTCGGCCAGCGTCAAGGAAAGCGACTCGATCCGCAACCCTAAAGACACTATTGACATCGTGGCTCACCACGATGCTTGTAACCCCGAGCCGATCCCGAGTATCGACGATCAAGCGATCGATACTGAACGCAGTGATTGGATCAAGGCCGCTGGTCGGCTCGTCGTAGAGCAGAACCTTTGGCTGCATTGCCAGCGCCCTGGCGAGCCCAACGCGTTTGCGCATCCCACCGCTTAGGGAATCCGGCATTTGAGTTGCCACACTCTCATCCAGAGAAACCGCAGCCAGCATTTCGGCAACGATGTCGTCCTTCTCTCTTGCACTCAGGCGCCGTCTCCGCTCGACGCCAAAGAGAATGTTTTCACGGACATTCAAATAGTCGAATAACGCGGCATATTGGAACACCAAGCCAAGGCTCATTCGTGCTAGCTCAGGCTGCTTTCGGACGCTGATGCCGTCCACCAGAACCTCGCCCCTTGTTGGCACGAGGAGCCCACTCATGCATTTCAATAGTGTAGTCTTGCCGCCTCCGCTACTCCCCATGACCGCAAGAATTTGCCCTTCTTTGACATTGAGGTCGATGTCATGAAGTACCTCCTTAGCACCGTATGAGTGCGACAGTTCCCGGACTTCGAGCATCAAACCATCACCGGTTGGCTGTTCCGAGCGCGCCTTGCTCTGTCGATCGCATCCTGCCCAACCTCTCTCTCAAAGCTACGGAATCCAGCAAGTTCAAAACCATGCTTCTCGGCAAGCCGCCAGGTCTCTTCGACCTGCTCGACGCTCACGTCTTTGCCTAGGGTGAAACTCTCAGGGCGCCCCTCAAGAGCAAGCATCATTGTTTCGCTCATGCAGGCATAAGCTGTCTTGGGTGGAAAGCCAAAGTTAAAATTGAAGTTAACGTCACCCGGCACTTTCACAACACCTCCCTCTATCACGAGAACATCGGGGCGCTCGTTTGCGACTCGCACGCTTACGTCGCGCGGCCTGGCAACATCCACAACAACTGCGCCTGGCTTCAAATGCTCTGGAAAGACGATTTCTCTACCTGCGCTACTCACAGTAATGACCACGTCGGCCTCTCGAAGATCCGCGGGGTCGGTGCTCGCCCTTGCTGACTTCAGTTCACCGGCAAATTCTTGGGTTTTGGATGCGTCGCGACCCACAAGCACCGTTTGCGCAACCTTTGGCGCAAGTACCCTTGCGCAAGTCTTACCAATGCTTCCAGTCGCACCAACAACAGCCAGAGTCGACGACGCCAAATTGACGTCGAGCAGCGCGCAGGCTTTCATCGCTCCCTCGATCGCGGTCGCCACGGTGTAGCTGTTCCCCGTCGTTACGGCGATTGGGCTGCGCTTAGCAATTGTGATACCGCCATCTCCGACGACACTACTGAAGGCTCCTAGGCCGATGATATCGGCTCCCAGCTCTTTCGCCATCACTGCGCACCGAGTGATCTGGTCGTAAGCGGCTTCAATTCGATGCTCGTCAGTAAGCATATGCGGAGTCATTGGCAACCCGATAAACCACCCCTCTGTTTCCGCCCCGGTTTTGGATCGGATACCGGTAATGTGACTAACAAACTTCGGTTTCATTGGCCGCATGATCGCCTCGATGGCGCTGTCAGGAAGCAACCCCAAAATAGGATATTTTCGAGCCGCGTCTCGAGCAGCGATCGGGTGGACGATGAAAGCGAACTTTGTCAAAGCTTGAGACCCAAGATACCCGGCAAGAATAGGTAACCTCTCCGGCGAACGATGGACCCCGAACTTATCATACGGCTAGTGATTGTGTTCCTCTCATTGGCTATTCATGAGTTCGCTCATGCCAAGCTTGCCGATGCAGCGGGAGACCCTACTCCATCTATTCATGGTCGTGTGACCCTGAATCCGTTTGCCCATTTCGACCCATTGGGATCCATCCTCATCATCTTCACCGCGATTTCTGGTTTCGGAATCGGATGGGGCAAGCCCGTGCCCATGGATCCGAGGCGAATGAAGAATCCCCGCTGGGACCACTTTTGGGCGGTGTTAGGAGGCCCGCTCAGTAACTTGCTTCAGGCAGTGGTCTACGCGATCATTCTGCAAGTAGCGTTGATCGGCTTGCGCGGGGGCGCGGGCGAGACGATGTATTGGCCAATGATCATCGCCTTCTGGGGAATTCTCATCAACGTCAGTCTATTTGCGTTCAATTTACTGCCAATCGGACCGCTGGATGGGATGTGGATTCTCGGAACGTTTTTGCCGGAGAGAATTCGCTTTGAATGGACGCGTTGGAATCTGACGGTCGGACAATTTGTGTTCTTGGCCTTGATCCTCATTCCCGGAACAATACGTACGATTCTCGATCCTGTCCGGCTCTCAATCGCCCGAGCCCTCGGAGTACCAATCTAGGCTACACTTAGGTTCAAATGAGCGCAAAGCCTCGCATCCTGAGCGGAATGCGCTCCACCAATGACCGCCTCCACCTTGGAAACTACGAAGGTGCGCTGAGAAATTGGGTGGAGTTGCAAGATCAATACGACATGTTCTGCATGGTCGCAGATTGGCACGTGCTCACAACTGCAGCCGATGCCGAAGTCCATCCCGATATCGCCGCCAATTCTCTGGCAATCGCCAAGGACTTCATCGCCGCCGGCATCGATCCGGCAAAGAGTGCGATCTTTCGCCAAAGCGACGTTCCTGAACATGCCGAGTTAGCCTTGCTCCTTGGAATGGTTGTTGGGGTTGGCAAACTCGAGACGAATCCAACCTTTAAGGAAAAGGCATCAGAAGTGACGGGGGATCATATCGTGAGCTATGGCCTTCTCGGTTACCCGGTTCTGCAGGCGGCCGACATACTCCTCTACAAGCCTTTTGGCGTCCCGGTTGGAAAGGACCAAGCTCCCCATCTGGAACTGAGCCGAGACATTGCAAGGTCATTCAACCACCTTTTTGGCGAGGTATTTCCAATGTTCAAAGACCTCATTCCATCCGACGAAAGTCGAAGCAAGTTGCCGGGCTTAGACATGAGAAAGATGAGCAAGAGCTACGACAATTGCATCTACTTGTCGGATTCAGCCGAGGAAACGGCGAAGCGAATCAAGCAAGCCTACACGACACCAACAAAGATCGCCAAGACGGACCCTGGGATTCCGGAAGGCTGTGCGGTTTGCCAATATCTCAAGCTGTATTCGCCCGACTGGGAGCGGCAATGGGCCGAAGATCGCGCTGGCGAGCGCGGCTGCTCTCAGTCGAAGCAGGAGTTGACGGAAGTCCTCAACGAGTACCTGCGCCCGATGAGAGAGCGGCGCGCTGGCATTACGGACGCCGATGTCGAGGACATTCTGCAAGAAGGCGCGAAGCGGGCACGATTAGTCGCTGGCGAGACCATGTATGAGGTCCGAAAAGCGATGAAGTTGATCAAATGAGATCGCGCGCAATCATCTCTTCAGCGATTTGAACAGCGTTTAGTGCGGCGCCCTTCAGCAGCTGATCCCCAACAATAAAGAGATTTATTGCGCTGGGGTGGCTGAGGTCCGGCCGAATGCGTCCAACAAAAACATCGCCTTGTCCTGATGCCTCGATTGGCATTGGAAAGTGGTTATTTGCACGGTCGTCAACCACCGTTACGCCTGGTGCTGATTGCAGGGCGGCTCTCACAGCCTCTTCAGTTGGAGCACGGCCATCAAACTCAATTGTCAGCGCGATCGAGTGAGCACGTAGTACGGGCACACGAACACAGGTCACTCCGACGGCGAGGTCCGGCATGCCAAGAATCTTCCTTGCCTCGGCGATAACCTTCCATTCCTCATCGTTGTAGCCATGCTCGTTGATTGGTGTGTTGTGGCTAAATAGGTTGAACGCATATGGTTGCGAAATTACCTTCGGCACTACAGCCACACCAGCTAGCGCTGCCTCAGTCTGCTCTTCCAACTCGTGCATCAACTTAGCTCCGCCGCCCGAGGCCGACTGATAGGTGCTCATTACAAGCCGCTTCACTTTGCCTAGCGACCTTAATGGGTGCACTGCCATCAAAGTGATTGCGGCCGTGCAGTTGGGATTTGCAATCAGTCTCGTGCCGCGGGTCAGTCGGTCTCCGTTAATCTCTGGCACGACAAGCGGAACGTGATCATCCATTCGAAATGCGCTGGAGTTATCAATGACCACGCCCCCGTGCTCTAGGACCTTTGGCGCGACCAATCGACTTTGTGTTGCCCCTGCGCTCAAAAACGCGATGTCGCAGTCCAAATTTGCATTCTCGGTCGATTCAACCTGAACGAGTTCACTTCCATAAGCAATTGTCTTCCCTATTGACGCGCTGCTCGCAAATGCCCTGAGAGACTTTATTGGAAAGTCTCGTTTAGCTAGACATGAGACCAATTCTTGCCCCACGGCACCAGTCGCGCCAAAAATTGCAACATCAAATAATTTGATCATGTGTCAGAATAAACAAAATAGTCGCTAATTTAGGGAATTTCAACGTCCCCAGATAATACTGAGGAAATTGAATCGCTAATGACGGGAAGTCGAGTCAAAGGCTTGCTACCGGTTAAGCGACAGACAGCGGTGAAAACCGCAAATTACATCCAGCTATGCCAACAACATCACTTGTACTCGAATCCGGCCTACGCCGAATCACCACCAAACGCTCCTTCGAAGGAGAATGTATCACTATTGACCGCGTCTCTGCTGACGATGCAGAGCCAGAACGCGTTACCATTTCTCGCAAGCCGGGCCATGAACTCATGCTGTTTTGCCAGCAAGGCACTCTACTTGTGAGAAAGGGTAGCGGAGCCGGATGGGAAGTACTGCCAGCTGGCTCAATGGCTCTATTCACAAGTAATACACCGATCGACGGCATCATGGCCCGCGGCCCCTTCACGGCTTATTGGGTTCAATGGACCCATGACTGTGCGAAATTGCTCTCCGATTGGCTGAAGGACCATCGGTCGAAATCGAAGAGTGAGAGCGCGATTTCAATTGTCAAGGCAACACTGCCTGAAAATCAGTCGATCGCGGACGAGGTGACCCAAATGGTGCTCGGTATGCGAGACGTGATCGAGCCACGGCTTCAAGGGGGCCTTCAAATGCTAGCCGTTTCAGCTGCAATGAAGGGAACCAAGGGTGCCCTGACCCCGATCCCAACCGATCTCGCCCATGGCATGCTCAAACTGGTGAAGGCCGTACAGGCAGATCCCGTTCAAGACTGGTCGTTGAAGCAGTCTTCTCAGGTCGCTGGGTATTCACAGTTCCACTTGAGCCGAGCTTTTCGTATCGAGCTAGGTTACGGCTTGCCCGAGTTTGTCGAGCGATGCCGCGTCGAAATGGCACTGAACATGGTGGACAGCAGACAGCGAGACATGCACGAAATTGCTGCAGTTTGCGGATTCTCCACGCCGAGCTCGTTCCGTGAAGGTCTTAAGAAGATTCTCGGAGTCCTGCCGAGCGAATTGCGCCGATATACAATCGACAAGGCTCGCTAATTTCAGCTAGCCTACGATTAGGGCGAAGGAGTTATCCTTCGCCCTATCTGTTTACCGCCTCTTACCTGGCATGTCTGGAATGTTTTTCGACATCCAGTCCTTGATGCTTACATAAGCCATGAGCCCAACACCGGCAAGCAAGGCGAAGAACCACCAAGGAGAACCGCCGCGCTTTTCAGACTTGTTCTTCAGCGCCGCTTCGGCGGCTTGTAGGTTCTTGGCTCCTTGTGCCATTCGGTCCGCCGCTGACAGCGCGCCCTTGGCAGAGTCATCCTTTCGGTTTTCGAGATTGGCCTGCTCCTCTGTTCGAATAGGAACCACTCCTGAGGCATCGACGCGGCCCTGGTATGCCTGCTCCTGAGCCACCTGTTCCTGGCTTCGCTCTAGTTTGAATTCTGCACCCTCGGGTGGATCCTCGTGAAGGGCCCAAGCGGAGTTGGTGCCAGCTATCGCAAGCGTGAGGACAAGGATTGACTGCAGCTTAAATTTCATCAATATGAACTCCTGTAGATGAACCCGCGATCTTGCCATGTGCTCCTCAGTAGAGCCGGGCTGCGCGGGAGATTAAGGTCGACGAGCGGCTGGTCGTTAACCTCTCGCTCTCGAATTCGGTTGTCGTAATTCATGATGATCGGGAGGCTCCAAGTCACCATTGCTTCATCGCGGCTAATGATCGTTCCATTGATCGTGACACCGCCTCCGCTAGTCCCGATGTTTCCTCCACCAACGAAGTTGGTGTAAATGATCGCATCGATTTGGTTCACGCCCTCGGCAATCGAGTTGATCGTCGAATCCGGAACTACACTTTGGTATCTTCGGCGGCCCGTTGAGTCCACTGCCATGGCATCATAGGCTGGAATCCAGTTCCCATCCTCATCGTATCGGCCATAGGTGCCAACGGTCTTGGTAGGCGGATTGACCGGGGTCATGTATTGCAACGGACTGCTATTGGTAAAGCTGGTCGGATTACCCATGATGACGCTTCCGCGCGCTGCCAGTCCCAAAATGTCCCGCTTTTCGTTCATGGCATCGGTGCCAATGATTGCCCCTCCTCGAAAGTCTGGGCCACTGGCGTATTTGATGCCACCAACGATATGCGTGTTTCTGCCAGTATAAAGAGTCCCTTGGCCCGAAACCGTTCCTTTTATTACGACATCCTGCGTGACCGTTACTGGACCGTGAATGCGGATGGGCTTAGCATCGGTGCCAATGAGAACCACGCTACCGTTGACAACACCATTGGTTGAGACGCGCTGATAGCTATTCGTAGATGAATTCCACATCTCAACCCATGCACCTTGATTGTAGTTTGGATTCGGCGTACCGTCCAGGAAGGTCGCTTTCGTGTCCCGATAGTTAGTGCTGAGGTCGATGTAGCGATTGAGGTCGCTGAGATCGGGCATGATGATCTCGCGAGTCCGCTGAGTGTCGAGCAAACTCGTCGTTGCAGCCGAGGTTCCCGTTCGCGTCCAAGACTTAAGGCCGGTGCTATCCCCAATGATCGCTCCCGCGGGGCGATCATTGACAAGTGAGGCGTCACTTCTGAAAACAAAGTCTCGGTTCTCCTCGAAGGTGGTGGACCCGAGGGATCCATGTGTAAGCGAGTTGTAGCCCTGCCGCCGGCGTGCCGCGATCATATCCTGGTAAGCCGCAACTCGCAGCGCATATGCTGCATTGGATTCACCTGACAACTTGGCAGGATTGGATGGCGCCCACGTCCCATAGGTAGTTTGGGCCATCTTGATGGGAGCGCTGTTTACAAGACCCACTGCCATCGGAACAAGCTTGTCGTTGTTGTTCGCAAAGACACTTCCGTTGACCGTCGGTGATCCATTAAGGAAGTTGAAGTTCCCGTTGGCGCGCATGTCGCCGTTAACCACAAGGTCAGTGCCGTTGAATCCGTCCATCCAACCATAGTTGTTTACGAAATACGTGTAATCGAAAACTTGGCTTCTGGTCAGCTCGAATCGAGCGGTGACATCGACGGTCTTGCTGGGCTCTCCAATGTCCAACTGACCATCATTGTCTTGGTCGATCCAGCCCACGGCGCGAACGGTTACCATGCGCACAAAGGCATTGCCCGGAACGGTGGCGTAATTGATTACTCCAGCCGAGTAGCTTCCCACGCCAGACACTGTTCCAGACATCGCCGACCGAGGACTTCCGGTTGTGGCTCCCGACAAATTGGTATCTAGCTGCGTGAATATTTGTTGCTGCTTGAATGGGCGCCATAGAGCGCGTAGAATATCCTGGATCCCGGCTTCGCAAAGGTTGGTTGCCTGGACGTCCATCGTCATTCGCTTCGAGGCACGGACAGTCTCCGTTGAACTACTTGTGTAAGATACGGATGCAACGGCCAGCAACGATAGGACCACAAACGAGCCTATTAATGCCGTGCCGCGCTTGGTTCGATTCGATTTTCGTTGACTCACTTCTTCACTCCTAGTTGGTAATTGAGGGGACATTTCGCAGGAACAAGGTCTCGCGAGTACGTTGATAGATGTAGGCTCCCCGGGGACCAGTCGTCCTAGTGATCAGCATGACGTCGATACGACGCGTGATTCCTCCTGGCCCCGGCGTGAAGACGCGATACGTTGGATTTCCGTTAACCCCTGGGTCGCGAAGAACCACGTTTCGGGTTACCGTGTACTCTTGACCGGCAATGCCGAATCCTAAACTGTAGCGGCCCTCGCCCAAAGACTGCACAATAACCCGGCGCTGAACCCCGTCCCAAATCGGCGGCACAACAAAGTCGCCGTTGGAGTTTCGCTGAGGTGTTCGGTAAGTTAGGCTTTGACCATCGGCTGCAACTTGAACCGACATCGCCTCGCGGAGCTCTTGGTTAAGCCTTCGAACGGCCTGTGTGCCATCCATTTCGGCTTCGATCATCTTGAGCCCCTGAACCCACGAGCGCATTCCCGAATATAAGGTGCCCACTGATGTAAAGAGGACCATTCCCGTAAGTAGCGACGCTACGACGGTTTCGACAATCGACATTCCACGAATCCTTCGTTTTCTCATAGATTTGCCACCATCGTTCCCACGGATACAGTTCGATTTCGACCCTTTTCTCGCCAGTTGAGGATTACGGTGACCCGGCGCAGATCAAGAGCCACTTGCTCCACCCGCACCTGGCCCGTGCCGTTCGGGAGTCGCAAGGCCGGACTATCGAGCGCCCCGACATCCACATTGGTAAAGCTGTAAGTGTTGGCCGTTACGGCCGTCGCATTGTCGACGAGCCCCAGTGAGGCAAGGCGATCTGCCGTCATGTTTGGATAGCCTTGGGCACGCAATGCCTCCATTTGCTTCTGAGCGAGGCTTAGTGCCGTGTTTTGGTTGTTGGCCATTGCACGAGCGTTATTCGATACTGGCATCGTGGCCGCCAGAACCATCGCGCAAAGGCCCGCCAGGAAGATGCCAAACAGCACCTCGACGAGCGAGTAGGCCCTTCTGTGGAGTCGCGACTTTTGCATTGTCCTGTGATCCTTACAAGCTTTGTTCCATGTTTTCCTTGATCATCAAATTTGAACAAGAGCAGTTTGTGAATTTCCGAGACAATTGACAGTAAAGGGGCAGAGCGCACGCGCTCTGCCCCTTGGTCAAACCAGCTTCGCTTTAGAGAGCGTGGCCGGCAACACTGCAAGTTGGGTCTGCACCGACGTTACCAACGGTGTAGGTACCACCTGCTGGGCAGACTGGCTCCTTCTTAACGTAGTCAGGAACGACGTTTGCCATTGCAACAGCTGCACCAGCGGCGAGCCGGGCCTCCATTGCGTACTGTTCCTTACCGGAATCAAGCTGGCGCAGGTTTGCGATGCAGGATCGCGTTCGACTGGTTTCCCGAGCTCGAACAAAGTTCGGGACGGCGATGGCGAGAAGGATGCCGATGATCAGCACCACAATCATGATTTCAACGAGCGTAAAGCCCTTTTTTCGATTCAACCTCTTCATATCTCTTTGCTCGACCTCTGGGGAGCTATGGGGCTTTTTCCACTCAGGATGAGTTTGAAGTCCCCGGAGGAATACTTGGTTTTTTGAAACGCAATCTTCAGGGCATTTTTTGAGACTTCCCACAATAAAGTTCCGAATCTGGCGTAAGATGGCACTAAGCATGTATCCCAGCATTGCCCTTGCCCGAACCAGCGTCCTTGAAAACGCATTCGAATTCGTCGATGACATTTGCCAACAAGTTGCTATGTCGGCTTTGACCGGTGACCGAAATGAAGCCCTTAGCCTTTGGGGCGATCCGGCAAACCCATCCCTGCACCTCGCCATCGCCTCGGGCCTTATGGATTCGCCAGATATCCACGCCTGGTCACATGTCACGTCCCTCGTGGGTGAAGAAAAGATGGAAGACGCCTTTGGAGTGCCGGATCTCCATCCAATCCTTCCCCACCGTGTTCATGGCCTGCCCGCCCGAAAAATTGAAATCGGACAATGCTGCTCGCTAAGCATGAGGCGAGCCGACCCCGGCTTCAATGACGCGCTGCTAGATGAAATGAGTGACGTGATCGAGACCTTACGATACATGGAGGGGTACCTAGGGTCCGTTGTCGGAACAAATCCAGCTCTGCCCGAAGAGATCATCGGCGTCGTCTTTTGGCGAGACCAAGCATCATACGAAGCGTCGAACCCACATAAAGGACTTTATGAGATCAGGCTTTATGAGCGTCTGATCTGAATGGCCCAGTTGAAGAAACAGCATTCACACGCTCATCGTCTAGACAATATGCGATTGCCGATTGTTGCCATGCCCTTGGGCCTTGCTATCTTTACTGCTTCGGCCCAGGCCGTTGACTTCCGACCCAGCATTAAAGATCAAATCAAGATCGGCAAAGAGGCTAGCGCAGAAATCCGCAAAAAGGAAAAGGTGCTGCCGGATTCAGACATTCGCGTAAAGGTCATGCGTCAGTTGGGTCAGCAGCTTGTTGCCAAGATCCCTGAAGCTGAGCGGAAGAAGAATCCATTTGAGTACTCGTTCGATGTCATCGACAGCAAAGAAGTCAATGCATTTGCTCTGCCGGGCGGCCCGATCTACTTTTACACTGGCCTCCTGAACAAGATGAAGTCTCTCGACGAATTCGCTGGCGTTCTAGGTCACGAAATTGTCCATATCCGAAATCAGCACTGGGCTTCACAAGAAGGCGATCGGATGAAGCGTCAATTGCCGTTGGCAATTCTACTGACGATTGTACGAGCAGGCGACTTTGCTTGGGACCTAGCTGGTCTGGCGGATGCCGTTCTCATTGGCATTAAGTACTCCCAAAAGCATGAAAGCGAATCAGATCGTATTGGATTTGATCTCATGACCGCAGCTGGATACAATCCTCAAGGGATGGTCGACACGTTCAAAATGCTATCGGCAGGTCGAAAGATGTCTGATTTTGATCGCATGTTGAGCACCCATCCTGACCCGGCAAAGCGCGCCGAAACCCTGGAAGCGCGCATTAAGAAGGAAGGAAAGGTGTATCCCCCGATGCGACCCCTGCCCTTTGCTCCTCAGCCACTACCTGCAGCGACGCCAAAATAACGTGCTCTAAGCACTTGGTGCTGCTTCGGCGACCCGGCCCATCGCTCGGAACTTAGCGTACCGTTGTTCTCTTAGATCAGCCGGTGAGAGGCTGTCTAAGGTGTGCAGCGAGGCCTCGATCGCATTGCCAACTGTCTTCGTGACAGTCTCCCAGTCTCGGTGGGCACCCCCGAAGGGCTCAGGCAGCACCTCGTCGATCAAACCTCGGTCCAAAGCGCTTTGAGCCGTTAACTGAAGGGCCGCGGCAGCTTTAGCGCCCTCTGCCGGCTGGCGCCAAAGAATCGCGGCGCAACCCTCGGGAGGAATCACGCTGTAAACCGAATGCTCTAGCATGAGCACTTTGTTTGCCGCCGCGATACCAATCGCTCCGCCCGAACCACCTTCGCCGATAATGACGGCAACGCTGGGCACGTTAAGTTCAAACATCTTTAGGATTGAGGCAGCAATCGCCTCACTAATTCCCCGACTTTCGCTCTCAACACCAGGATCGGCCGCAGGCGTATCGACGAAGCTCACAATCGGCAAGCGAAAGCGATCTGCCATTTCAAAGAGCCTAATAGCCTTTCGGTAGCCTTCTGGCTTCGCCATTGCAAAGTTTCTATATTGGCGATCCTGGATGTTTCGTCCCTTTTGCTGACCCACTACGATCACTGGTTTGCCCTGAAACATCGCGGTGCCCCCAACGATGGCATGATCATCACCAAAGCGGCGATCACCGCCCAATTCGACGAAGTCCGTGAAGAGCGTGGTGATGTAGTCGAGCGCATAGGGGCGCGTCTCTGCCCGAGCCACCAAGACCTTTTCCCAGGGTCCCAGGCGACTGTACATTACGCGAATGATGTTGTCTCGGCGCTGTTCGAAGTATGCGATTCGCTCTTCGGCAGCTACTTGTTCGGTCGGCGAACACTTCTTGGCGATTTCGCGCGCCTTCTCCAACGCCTCATCGATTTCTAAGAGCGGCTTTTCCCACTCCTTCCAGCTCTTAGCCATTAGCGTGAACCCCCAATCAAAACTCGAACAAGCGAACTAAGCGTGCTCCTCATGGCCCGACGTTCGACAACTTTGTCAATCATGCCGCTTCGTAAAGCAAATTCGGCTTTCTGAAAGTCATCTGGGACCTTCATTACCTGCGCCTGGGCCGCAACCCGAGCCCCGGCAAAACCAACCAAGGATTTCGGCTCCGCGAGAATCACGTCGGCAACGCTGGCATAGCTTGCAAGGACACCAGCCATCGTGGGATCGGTAAAGACCGCAATGTAGGGGGCTCCCGCTTCGCGACATTTTGCCACTGCAGCCGTGGTCTTTGCCATCTGCATCAGGCTGAGAAGGCCTTCTTGCATTCGGGCCCCACCGCTGGCGCAGAAAACAATCGCTGGAATGCGGTCAGTTGCCGCCCTTTCTAAAGTGCGCGTGATTTTTTCTCCGGCTACGCTCCCCATCGACCCACCCATGAAGGAGAAGTCCGCAATTGCCGTCGAGACTGGAACTCCATCCAGCGTTGCTCGCCCGGAAACGACCGAATCGTTGATCCCAGTTTTTGCGATCGCCGATTCGAGTTTCTCTCGGTACTCGGGGAATTCTAGGGTATCGACTGACCTTAGACCAGCATCGGCTTCGGAAAAGGAGCCCTCATCAAAGGTGATCTCGGCTCGCTGGCGCCAGGAGAGGCGGTGATGGTGGCCACACATCTGGCAAACGAAGAGGTTCTCTTCAAACTCGCGCCGAAACAAGGTTTTCTTGCATCCGAGACACTGAACGAATGATCCATCTAGCCCAGTTGCCTTCTTCTTCCCCAACATGAGAGGAGGAGAGAATACCTTGCATTACGGTACATAACGGGCGGATTATGCAGCGTCGTCTTCGGCTTCAACTTCGACGCTTTTCGCGGGCTCTGCTGAGCCATAATCCCAGTTATCGCAATCTAGTCGGCGGCAGTAGACCATGGACTGCTTGGACCCGTCGTCCATCTCGACCGATGCGCGCTGTCCAAACCGGCACTCCAAACAGAGTTCTGGTTCCACGAGCTTTACAACCTTAAGTTGCTTTCCTGCCATTTCTTCCCCCGAACAATTCCTGACTCACGATTGGAATTCCAGAATCTTACGTGGGTGGTGAACAGCAAGAATACGAGGAATTGAATCGCGAACTTCCTCGTTGAACGTCTCAAAGGAAAAACATGAATGCACCGCTAACCGATCGAAAAGCTACCAACTTCGAAGTGGACTTCTTGAGAAGGATGCCCAAAGTCGAGTTACACGTTCATCTCGAGGGGGCTATCTCGCCTTCGACAATTAGGACAATGGCAGCGCGAAACAATGTCACTCTGCCCGTATCTGAAGGCGAACTTGAGAACTTCTTTAAGTTTCGTGACTTCGACCACTTCCTTGAGGCCTACTACGCTGCCACCTCGACAATGCTGACGTTGGAAGATTGGCGACTAATGATCGACCAATTCATGGCCGACCGGCGTGAGCAGAACATCGTCTATTCGGAGGTCTTTGTTTCGGCCAGCCACCACCTACAAAGGTACGACCATGATGAATGGATTCGCGTCCTTAGCGAATCCATTGGAGAGGGAGAAGAACGGTACGGAGTTCGGATCCGCCTAATCCCTGATATCTCTCGTGAAGTTCCCGAAACCAGTCGACCAGTCCTCGACTTTGTCACGAAGGCATGGGAAAACGGAGTTGCGTTGGGAATCGGGCTTGGAGGACCAGAACAAGGCTTCCCGCCTGAACTTTTCACCGACGTCTTTGCTGAGGCTAAGCAAGCTGGCATGCACGTCGTTGCTCATGCGGGCGAAACAGAAGGAGCCGCAAGTGTGCGCGGAGCCTGGAATGGACTAGGTGCTGAGCGAATCGGCCACGGACTCCGCGTACTAGAAGACCCTGATTTGACCCACGATATGGCAGCCGCACGGGTGCCATTTGAAGTGAATCCCACCAGCAACTACTGCATCGGAGTTGTATCGCAGGATTCCCCTCACCCTATTCGTGGAATGATTGACTCAGGACTCGTCGTCACTGTCAACTCTGATGACCCAGCTTTGTTTGGAAATTCTCTTGCTCAAGAGTTTCAATTACTGATCGAGCAGGGCTTTGAACTTGAAGAACTTTGGAAGCTCAACCTAGACGCGATTGGCGCTAGCTTTCTAAATGAGACTGAGAAGGAAACGCTCACCCAGCAATTCTGCGTATTCCATACTGAGAATTCTGGTGGGCGGTGAGGGATTCGAACCCCCGACCCGCTCGGTGTAAACGAGCCGCTCTACCACTGAGCTAACCGCCCTGACGATTCCGAATTGTACCGCTTTACCCTGGGGTTGACTTTTCCACATGGCAGAGCTAGAATGAAAATCCATGAGAAAATTGCTGGTCTGTCTAGTTCCATGGATGGCGTTGACAGCGGCGTGGGCTCAGTCCTTGGCTCCGGCCTCGGTGGCTTACACGTTCTCAGAAACATCCTTGTCCGGCGCCCTGCGGGAAGGCGAAGAGTGTTGGCTTCCCCTCTCTTCCGCGCCGTCCATTGGCTGGCGAGTGAGGTCGAACGCCGAACTTGCTGATCTTGAAGCCGAGGGCCGCCTAATTAAGGCACCTACTCGCACGGTCAGTGGCATTCGGTATTTTTCACTCAGCGAAGCGGCCCGGCAAGTTGGAGCAGTCACTTCGTGGCGCGATGACGGGCTGTTCCAAGTCCTCGGCCAAGTGCGGTCCATCGATTTCATAGGCAGCTCGGTGCGAATCGATTCCACCATTTCATTTCGCGCGTCATTCAGCAAGCTCGAATCTCCCAACCGACTCGTCATCGACCTCGCTGGAGTTGCCGCACCAAGAGAAGGTAGTTTCAAGTTCCCAACCGGTGTTCGATACGGTCAGTTCAAGCCAAACACTTTGAGAATCGTGATCGATGACCCAACTGTTGGATTGCCAAGGACCTCTCGTCCCGGAGCAGCTCGGCATATGGACATCAGCCTAGCTCCCTTCAAGTTTGCCGAAAACGTAATCGTCGAGCCGTCGTTTAACGGGGGTGCACCGCCACAATCGAGTCGGCATCAGCTTGGAGACGCTGATCTTCAGGGCGCGACAACCATCATACCGACGCCTCCAGTTCCAGTGACGGTGGACATCTTGAGCGCAGCCGTTCGCGAACTGAACTCGAGATCCGAATCAATCAATTTAGCTATTTCTGCTCCAGCTAGACCACAGCCAACAGTCAGCTACGAAAACTCCACCACAATCATTCTTAAGTTAGCGGCCGTACTCCCTTCAAGCATCAATCTTTCGGCTCTAAAGGGCAAATTCGTTGAGTCGATCGAGGCTAAGAAACTGCCCTCAAACGAACTCCAAATTCGGATTACCACCAAACGTCCAGTTACATTCGAGCTTGGTGCCAGCGGTAAGGTGATCTCGTTGAAACTGCAACAACCGCGATCAAGCGGTGGCGGTTTGGCGGGCAAAACTATCGTCGTCGATGCTGGTCACGGCGGGCCCGATTCCGGTGCGGTTGGAGGCAACGCTAAAGAAAAGGACCTCACCCTTTCCGTTTCGAAGCTGGTTTCAGCAGAGTTAACCGAACAGGGCGCGAGCGTGATCATGACGCGCAACACCGACGTTCGAATTCCGCTCAAGGATCGGGCTGAGATTGGCAACAAGAACGGTGCGGCCCTCTTCGTCAGTATCCACATCAATTCCAGCCCTGGAACCAACCGACAATCGGGAACGATGTCCTTCTATCACATGAAGAACCCCGACGGAATGTTGCTGGCCCGTTGCATTCAGGACGAGATGATCAAGGTCTCTGGGTTGCCGAATCTGGGGCACGTCAGCGACTCAAGAATCTACTCGACCGGATTTGCTGTTCTGCGCTACTCCGAACCTCCCGCTGTCCTGTTAGAACTTGCATTCATCAACCATTCGCGCGATCGCGCGGCAATGACCCAAGCTGCTTGGCAACAGAAGATTGCCGAAGCGATTACCCGAGGCATTAAGGCCTATCTCGGAGATGACAAAGAAACGCAAAAACCATAAGCCCACGAACGGACTCTGGGCTGTTCTCCTTGCTGGCGGCCTTGTCGCTGGCTCGGTGGCTGCATGGGTTCAGATCAATACCGACCGGACCATTCCACCATCCGAGCGGCGATTGCCAACCCAAAGAAACGGCAAACCTGTTCAACCGCAGCCTGACTCGACCAAGAGAGAGACGGTTACCGTGATCAAGCCTCGCTATGAAGGCGATGCGATCAAGTATGACCGACACCACTCTGAAGTACCTGAAGGTGAGAACAAAATGGTGTTTGCCGTAAACGAGTACCTCCGCGAATCCGGCATTGCGCCAAAGGAGGCGAGAGCCACCAAGGCGCACCTTTCGGAGAAGGGCGAACTGAAACTTGAGTTCAATGATGCTTTCGATCGGACCTATGGTTCTGAAGAAGAACGCTCGCTCGTTGATGGAATCCTTCACTCACTCGGGCAGTTCAAGGAAATTGTCAATGTTCAATTCTTTATTGGAGATCAGCCAATGGAGACCCTAGGCCACATCGACCTCACGGCACCACAGCCCGTGCTTCGCGACGAGCCTTAATCGTGTTCTGAATCCAATCCGCTACCTTAACCGTTAGCAAGGCGACGATGACTCCACACGTCCATCCAAGTAATACTTGGCTCGGATAGTGCACGCCGACGTATATTCGGCTTAAGCCCGAAAGAAGAGCGATGATCATCCAAGGCAGGCCCCATTTCCAGCCCAGGTAGTACGTCATCACTAATGCGATGGCCGACATATTGCCGGAGTGGGCACTGGCTGTACCAAAACTTGTCAGCTTGTTGACCCGCAATGTCACATCTGCAAGCTCAACGCATGGACGCAGAACCTGAAACCCGTCCTTAAGTAAGTCGCACAGTTCATTGGTGAGTGGAAAAGCGATGACTGCACAGATGGCGGCCTTACGCGTTTTTTGCCAGCCAATCATTGCTAAGAAGAGCGACAGCAGAAAAATCCGAACCGGAAGCCACTTCGTGCATTCACTGATGAAGTAGAACAGCGGCGTCAGCGTATCGGGCCACCGATTGATGGCGTAAAACACGGCAAGATCGAGCCCTCTCATCACCGGGTAAAAGGTTACCTAGTGGAACCACTGGTGCGAAGAGTCTGGTATGGCCTGATGTGGTTCATGCGCCGCCCATTTCTCAAGCGCATCAGGTTGGGCTTCACCAGCCGCGTCAAGGGGCAGGCCCTGGAATCATATCGCCAGCAGGAGCGATTCGCACGGAGACACGGCCTCGCGATGACGAGAGTGATAGTGTGGTTAGTTGTCGGGATCTTGCTTGCCCAGATATTGGGCGCATTTGTGCTCTATCTTCAGGTTAATGGCGGATTCTCGCCAGACCATATTGACTGATCATTCGGGCAATTCTTCCTCGACGTTAACGACAGCGTCAGGCACGGGCTCTTCGACAACTTCCACCGCCTTGCTGGCACGGGTCTTCTTGACCTTGCCACCGACACCGAGTTCGGTACCTAGTGTCGAGTCTTCAAAAGCAGCTTTGAGTTTTACTCGGCGAGTCAGTTCACCGCCAGAAATCGTGCTCCAATTGGCTCGGTCAAGTGCCCACTGCCAAAGGATATCGGTTGCGGTGTATTGGTATTCGACGCCGTTCTTCACAGCATCGCCAAGGAGTGCCATGAGGTCCTTGCGATCGCCCAAAACGTGCTCGCCCTCGACGATATTGCATGTCAACCCGACCTTAACTTCAACAGGCTCCTCTTCAGCGGCTGCGGCTTTAGCCTTCTTCGTGGGCTCAACCGTAGATTGGATCTGATTGAGAGTTACGCTAAGCGCCTTCGTGAACTTGTTCACGTCCTCTGGGTAGCGATAGGTCTCGCCATCATAGTGGGCCAAGGCGTACTTGCCGGTGAGGACAAGCGCGATGGAGAGTTGAGCAACATCGGTTTGACCCAGCTTTGGATAGGTCTTTCGAACTTGCTCTTGGGTGGCTTCAGGCTTCGTGAGATTACAAACGATCAAAAGTGGTTCCTCTTTGGGTGGTGGCGAGCGCACGGCTCAAGCCAGTTTTAGAGTATACCTTCAGGGTCATGACGCACTTCCTAAAGACTGCCCTTCCAATAGGGATCGCCGCGCTCCTTGTGGGATGCACAGGCTCATCTTCTACCTCACAAAAGACGCCGGAGCCGACGCCCAAGAGCTCGGAATCCGCCGAGGGCCATAACCATGGAAAGCACCTCAGGGTAGGGATCGTCTTCGACAGTGGGGGGCGGGGAGATAAGTCCTTCAATGACAGCGCTTGGGCTGGAATTGAACGGGCTAAGACTGATTTTCACATCGAAGAGATATCGATTCAGAGCCCATCTCCAGCGGTCTACGAGGGCAACCTTACGAAACTCGCTGACCAAAAGATGGACATCGTATTCGCAGTTGGACTTGGACAGGGCGCTGCATTGCAAAAGGTAGCAGCCAAGTTTCCAAATGCGGTTTTTGCAATTGTTGATGGTGATGTAAAGGCGCCAAATGTTCGGATGCTCAAATTCAAGGAGGAACAAGGCAGCTTTCTCGCTGGCTACCTCGCCGGATGCGTCACGAAGACCAACAAGATTGGCTTTGTCGGCGGCATGGAAATCCCGCTGATCAAGAAGTTCCAGTACGGATACGCCGCCGGAGCGAGGATGGCGAATCCCAAGGTCGAGCTCCTGCCTGTCAAGTACACGAACGACTGGAACAACGCTGACGCCGGCAAGGCATCCGCGGCAGTTCTCTATGCCGGCGGTGCTGATATCGTTTATCACGCTGCGGGCCGCGCTGGCCTAGGTGTCTTCACCGCGGCCAAGGAAGCGAACAAATTCGCGATCGGCGTGGACAGTAATCAGGACGATATTCAGAAGGGTCTGATACTTACCTCGATGGTTAAGCGCGTCGACGAGGCTGTGTACCAAACGATAAAGGACATTGTCGATGGAAAGTTTGAAGCTGGCGAAAAGGTCTATGACGTTGCTTCTGGAGGCATCGGGTTGACTGATTTCGAGTTCACAAAGCAAGTTATTGGCGAAGAGAATCTAAAGCTCGTCAAAGAAGTCGAGGAGATGATCGCCAAGGGCGAACTCGTAGTACCTTCGAACGAACAAGAGTACAACGAGTTCATTGAGAAGCTCAAAGTTGCTGGCTAGGAGTGGTTAGGTTTTGTTAGGTTTGGTAGCGCGTTTGTCTTCGTCACTACTAGCCTAACAAATCCTAACGAACCCGAGCCAAACCTAACCAACCCTCACACTCAGTGATGACTCTCTTCTTCGTGAGCCGCGCGCATCTTCTCGTATTCCGCGATTAGACCCTTCGATTCGTGGTCTGGTAGCGGATCGTAGCGATTGATGCTCGCTGTGAACCTCCCCCTGCCCTTCGTAATCGAGCGCAGCTCGAGCGCGTAGCGCATCGTCGTCGCCATTGGAACGGAAGCTCGCACACGAGTCTTGCCAGGCGCGATTGGATCCATGCCTTGCATGTGCCCGCGACGGCCATTTAGGTCGCCGACCACATCCCCCACGCATTCATCAGGAATATCAATCTCGAAGTCCATGATGGGCTCGAGAATCACCGGCTGAGCGGCTGCCGCCGCAGCTTTGAAGCCAAGGGAACCAGCAATCTTGAAGGCGGCTTCGCTCGAATCTACGTCGTGATACGAGCCGTCGTACACAACGGCCTTGATGTCCACGACCGGATAGCCGGCCAAGAAGCCTTTGCCCAGCGTCTCGCGGATTCCCTTCTCGATCGCCGGAATGAAATTCTTCGGAATCGAGCCGCCGACCACTTCAGAGCCAAATTCAAACCCAGTTCCCCGAGAAGTTGGCTCGACGCGCAGCCAGCAATCGCCGAATTGGCCCTTGCCGCCGGTTTGGCGCTTGTGCCTTCCTTGTGCTTTGGCGGAACCACGAATGGTCTCGCGATAAGGCACCTTGGCGTCCTCGGTCGTCACGGTCACCCCGAAGCGCGACTTGAGTTTCTCGATCGCCACTTCCAGGTGAATGTCGCCGAGGCCCTCAAGAATCTCTTGGTGAAGGCTGCCATCGCGCGTGTAGCGCAGGGTTGGGTCTTCTTCGATCAGCTTATCGATGGATGGGCCGAGTTTGTCCTCGTCTACCTTCGTCACGGGCTTGATCGCGATGCGATAGACGGCCTCGGGGAACGCGATCGCAGGAAAGGCGACACCATTCTTGTCATTCGTCAGGGTGTCGCCGGTGGCGGTGTGCTGTAGTTTTGCAACCGCGCAGATGTCGCCGGCGATAATCTCGGGCGCGGTCTCCTGCGCTTTGCCATGAGGATAGAAGAGGTTGTGTACCTTCTCGTCGTGCTCCGAACGCGGGTTGCTCAGAATCGCGTCTTGCTTCAGCGTGCCGCCAAAAATGCGCAAATAGTTGATGCGCCCCACGTAAGGATCAGCTGTAGTCTTGAAGCAGAACGCGCTAACCGGGCCGTCGGCCTTTGGCTCCCAAGTCTTGCCATCGATGACTTTAGGCACCTCCACAGGAGAAGGCAACTCGCCGATGATGCGGTCGAGAAGGGTGGCAATACCTACTCCTGAGGCGGCAGAACCGACCATCACTGGCACAACGCGGCCAGTTTCCGTACCTACCAAGAGTCCATGCTCAATTTCTTCGGCCGTCAGCTCTTGACCATCAAGGTACTTCTCGGCGAGCGCGTCGTCCCCTTCGGCAGCGGCGTCCATCATCTTTTCGCGACGCTCCTCGGCTTCGGCTGAATACCCTGCAGGGATGTCCTCAATCTCCTCGCCCCGGTCTTTGCCCTTGTAAACTTTCATGTTGAGCAGGTCCAGCACGCCAGAAAACGCGGCTTGGTGCCCAATTGGAATTTGCACGCCGACGATCTTGCGTCCGTAACGGGCGTGGAGGGTTTCCATCAGGCCCTCGTAGTCGGCATTATCGCGCTCAAGCTTGTTCACAAAGATGCACTTGGCAAGGCCGTGCTGTTCCGCGATCTCCCAGGCAAGTTCGAAGCCGACATCCAAATCTCTCTTGGCTTCGCAGACTAAAATCATCGCTTCGACCACCCGCGCCACGCCGTGCAGGTCGCCGATAAAGTCTGGGTAGCCGGGACAATCGATCAAATTAATTTTGTGTCCGTGCCACTCCAGAGGCAGAACGCTCGCCGCGATCGAAATATGCCGCTTGACCTCAAGGGGGTCGAAGTCGGCTTGGCTGCTTCCTGCGTCGGTGGTCCCTACTCGCTCCGTCGCGCCCGACGTGTAGAGCATGTGCTCAGCGAGCATCGTCTTCCCGGAACCACCGTGGCCTACAATGGCCACATTTCGAATCTTGTCTGCAGTGTACTTTTGCATGTCTGGTCACTCCATCGTGCTAACGGTC
This sequence comes from Chthonomonas sp., assembly GCA_016788585.1. Classification (GTDB taxonomy): domain Bacteria; phylum Armatimonadota; class Fimbriimonadia; order Fimbriimonadales; family Fimbriimonadaceae; genus JAFLBD01. The sequence goes on from JAEURP010000011.1 coordinate 61,110, forward strand.
TGTTAACCCTAGTTTCAGCATACGCTACTTTTGCCTGGCTCGTTCGGCATTCGACGACGGCGATGCAAATCTCTTGGTCACAGGCCCGAAGAACATATGCTATCACTCTCCAGGTTCGCTTGAGTTATGGGCAAGGCCGGCGATGCGATTGTAATCGATCCGGTTCGCATTCCAGATGGCATAGCAGGCCGCTCGCCAACAGACAACAGCAATAGCGATCGTAAAGAGCAAGCCTACAACTCCCAGTGGCACTGTGAGATCTTGTCTGAGTATCTCATAGACGCTTTCCAACGCCGCGACTAAAAAAGCAAGAGCCTGGATTCTCCAACCCAGAACCGAGCGCCAGCCAAAGACAGCGATAAGCCAGATTCCACTTGCAATGTAGAAAACAAACTCGCCCAACTCTTCTACTGGCGGTAGTAAGCGAGTGAGTAAGAGAAGAATTGGAGCAGCGAGGGCGAGTGAAGCCGCTCCATAGGAAACTATATTGAAACCGTGAATGAACACGGGAGGCTCCGGGAAAGAAGCCCCGGCGCGGGGATAAGGCGACTTGTTCGGCTCAATCACTAGGGATAACGATACACCAGATGGGCGAGCTTGGAGTGCGGATTGCTCGTTCCTCCCCTCTCTTGCCCCACTGCGCGACGGAGTCTGGCGAAGGGGGAGGAGAGGGGGACTGCCCTCCTCTCCCCTTGCGGGAGAGGAAGTTCGAGGAGTCTTGAGCGAATAGCGAAAGAAGCTCGAACAGGAGAGGGGTTTTATCGCTTTCACCTCACCCCTAACCCCTCTCCTCCGCCACCATCGCCTGGACTACGCGAAAAACTCGCGGGCGCAAGAGAGGGGGACTGCGCTAGAACGGCAACGACTCTTCGAAGCCGCACATGACATTCATCGCGTGGACGAGTTGCGCGGCGCCGGCTTTGCCATTGCGGTCGGCCATGACTTGCACGCGGACGAGGTCCTCTGCGCGGACCAGGCGGTAGAGGGCGAAGGGAGAGGCGGCGACGAGTTGGGTGTCCCACTCGGAATCCTGGTCGCGGCGTACAAAGAAGGAGCGACCATAGCATTCCTCGAACAGGGCATCGAGGTCTGCATGAGGGTCTTTTAGTTTGGCGAGGACATTTAATACCAAGGCTTCGCCGAAGTCCACTTCCTCGTAGTTAACGAAGAACCCCTCGTCCCAACCGAGATCATAAAGGTAGGCCTCTAAGAGATCATCATGGACGCGAACATTTGTGAGGATGATCGGGCTCTCCAGAAGCAGTTGTGCTTTGGCTAATGGCCCAAGTGCGATGAGGGCAAGCGTCTCACCCGGCCCAGGCACCGAGACGGCATCCGCGCAGACCATAGGGTTGTTGTCATCGAGTTCAACGAGGCCGTGGCACTCAAGTGAAAGATCGTTGATCACGACACGTCGCTTCTTGCCGTTTTGAAGAAACTCGATTTGATCGCTAATGGGCTCGCCCAACACTTCCACAAAGGGGTGCTGGGCGAGCAACTCATTAAGAGCAGGGGCCTTACTTGGCGAAGCCTGGATCACGATTACACTCGAGTGATCTTTGTTGTAAAGTTCATTTTGCTTGGCTGGGATTTGCTGTCGCTCGATTTCATCGTCAAGCTCATCGCCATGTTCCCGCCGCGAACAGATCCATCGGTGCCGTAGATCTCGACCTTGCCATTGCCGGCCATCGACCCCATCTCGCCCATACTGCCAGTCACCCTTTGTCCGACCTCAGCAATCATTTTGCCGTTTACGGTCTTGACACTGATCAAGGTGTAAGTTGCGTTCAGGTTCATTCCCTGAGATACAGACATATCGCCTTTCCAGGATTGGCCGATCTTTACAGGCCCCTGCGGAAACGTTGGTGTCGCTGCTCCCGTCAAGCTACCATTTGACTCGCCTATCACCTTGCCTCGGCTGTCGATCTTCATAGTCGAAACCTGTGGCTTAGTGTTCCGACTGCTACCAGTCGACGGCATAGTGACTTTCGATTCGACCGTAGCAATGCCATTCTTAACGTCTTTAACCGTCATGATGCTACTGATCACCTGTGGCTTTGGCATCATCGAACCCGACATCGTGATGTTGTACTTCATGACCTGGCCCTTGACCCACTTGATTCTGAGCAGGTAGCCAGGTCCAGACTTGGTGACTTGCGCATTCGCTGGCCGGGGAGCTTGAACAGTCGTCAAGGCGAGGCCTAGGGCGCCAATAAGGAGAAGATTCTTTAATTGCATTGTCCTGATGAATTTACGATTACAAACGTTACTTGATGCCAAGAAGTTCAACTTCAAATACGAGAACAGAATTCGGTGGGATGCTCTCCCCCTTTTGTTCGGGACCATAGGCCAGCGCTGGTGGGATTACGAGCCGCCGCTTTCCGCCAACCTTCATGCCAACAATACCATCGTCCCAGCCCTTGATCACCGCGCCGACTCCCATTTGGAACTCAAATGGCTCCTTTCGGTCGTAAGAAGCATCAAACTTCTTGCCATTGAGCAATGTGCCAAGGTAGTGCACCTTGACGGTATCCGTGGACTTGACGGCTCGGCCCGTTCCGACTTTGAGATCGGTCGAATCATAAACCATCTCCTGCCCTTTCTTAACCACGTAGAGCAGGTCGATATCGTAAGTGAGGTCTGCATCAGGCGGGATGGGGCCGCTTCCTGCCTTGCCATAGGCCAATATGGCTGGAATCTCTAAGGTGCGCTTCCCGCCAACCTTCATGCCGGGAACTCCGCGATCCCAACCCGCAATGACTTGCCCCGAACCAATGACGAACGAGAAGGGAGACTTGTCCTTGCCGGCATTCGAGTCGAAGACCTTGCCGTCCTTCATCTTTCCTGTGTAAATCACGACAGCCATATCACCGGTTTCTGCCTTGAGCCCGGTACCTGCTTTTGAGTCCTTTATCTTGGGCAATAAGTCATCGGGAACCTTTTCTGGCTCGGCAGTTGACCCATGGCCGTGTCCGTCATCCGGTCCATGCCCATGACCATCATCGGGGCTATGGCCTGAACTCGCGTCTGGGCCGGGGCAACCCCATAAGAAGCATGAAATGAAGAGGGGGGCGAAGAGGGACTTTCGCATGCCCTACTTTACCCAGCTAGGTACACTCGCGACCCCGATGGCAAAGAAGGGCTCCAAACATGACGAGCCGAAAGGCCCGGCCACGATTCAAAACCGCCGCGCGGCCTTCGACTACAAAATCCTTGATACGATCGAGGCGGGCATTGTGCTGGCCGGCAGTGAGGTCAAATCTGTATTCCTTGGCCTTGCTAATCTAACGGACAGCTATGTTCGCATCGAGAAAGGCGAAGCATGGCTCTACAACGCCGACATCGAGCCTTACAAGCATACGGCACACTTTGCCCCTCAGCGGCGGAGGGACCGAAAGCTCTTGATGAAGCGGCGAGAGATCGATCAACTTGAGATGAAGATTCAGGGAAAGGGCCTCGCGCTGATACCGCTGAAAATCTACTTTAACGAAAGGGGCCGGGCCAAGGTGTCGATTGGCTTTGGGGAAGGCAAGAAGAACTACGACAAGCGAACGACTATTGCCGACCGCGAAACCAAGCGCCAGCAGGAACGAATACAGCGCGGCATGCGCGACGACTAGTCAAGCGGCCTCTTCTTGATCATCGCCCAGGGCCTCGGAAACATGTCCGGCGTTTCTCGGACCTTCTCATAGATGGGTAAGACTCTTTCGCGACCGTCTGCGAGTGGTTGTTTCCAGACTTCTTTGAATTCCAGACCGAGTTGATCGAGGCAATCGAGATCGAACTCCTCACCATTGCTTCTGAACGGGATAACTGCGCCCCCAACTTTACAAGGGCGAACGCTGCACTCAAGCTGGATTGAAAGCGGAGCAAACGCCCTTCCGGTGACAACGCCATACGCTTCAGTCGTACCCAATTCCTCAACCCTGCCCTCCAGCACGCGCAGATTCGGCAAGGGCTGACTTCGAAGGAAATCAAGCATCTTTCCATTACTATCAATGGCCGTGACTTCGAGGTTTGGGCAGGCACAGGCCATGGGCCACGCTGGCAATCCCGGCCCGGTTCCTAAATCGAGCAAACCGCCGCGATCACCCGTGAACTTGATGAGTAAGCAACTCTCAGCAAAGTGGCGCACGTCGCAGTCTTCAATCGGCACACGAGTGAGGTTTTTGTTCTTGTTCCACTTATACAGAGCATCGCGGTATTGGGCAAAAGCATCTAATTGAGTCTTAGAGAGCTTTATGCCTTGTTCTTGGCAGACGCGTTGCAGTTCGGGAAACACAAGCGATATGATGGATGAAGATGAAGCGAACCAACAAGACGGTCGGATTAGTAGGGGCCGGAATGATCTTAGTTGGACTCATCGCTTCTTGGTTCGCGGTCGCCATCAGCCGGTCCAACCCAGCGATTGCCTTGGGATTCCTCTTTGGATCCTCGCTTGTTTACATCATTGGCGGAGTCTTGACCGTCTCCCACTTCGACTTCAGGCGTGGCACTAAGGTCTACCTCGTGATCTCGCTCAGTCGGCTGGTTTACGCCTGCGCGGCGGTGCTCACGATGATTGGAGTTGCCGGCTCGTAGTCACTCTTGCTCTGCAACGGGCTTCCGCTCGCTCGCCGCTTCCCCACCGTAGCTCAAGGAAGCCATGACTTTCGTCAACTCCGCGGTGTTCTTTTGCTCTGCGCTTAAGGCGATCAAGACAATTTCTTCCTTTCCTCCGATGAGTGCGAACTCGGTGGTGCAACCTTCAGATTCCATAGCAAAAAAGTGGCATCGTCGCGATCCAAACTTCGCCGTTTCTCTTCGGATGAGCTTTCCTTCGCTCTTTACGGCATCTGCGAGCCCGCCGGCCATTGCCTCACACCATTCGGTAATCACATCGGCAAATTCATCCTTTGGCTGGTAAGCCATGACCGAACCATAAACGCCTGCTTCGGTCTTAAATTCGAACTCATTGGCCTTTTTTAGAACAGCCTGGCTATCCTCATCGAGTTCTTTAAGGGTGTCGCCCTTACTTTCTATCTTGACCTCGATCCCCAGCGATAGCAGTGTGCCGGGCACAACCGTTTTTTCTCCGGCGGATGCGGCAAACACTGCCATGCTAAGACAAACTAAAACCCCGAGACCCCATGCTCTCATGGGGAGCTTATGCCCGTAAACCACGGGTCACGGAACTTGAAGAATTACCGGTTAAGGTGTTCGGTGGGCTTTCTTTTCTTTTGGAATGCCCAAATTCTTCACTTTTACCGTTACGGTTCCCGAATACGGAATCGTGTCCGGAGCGAGAACTCTGATCTTCACTGGGATGCTAACCATGCTACCGGCTGGGATTCTCCTCCCATTCGCCGAAATGATTTCAATCCGAGCGTCTTTTGCGGTTTTTAGCCCTGCTTGAATGGCCGCTGCAATAACAGCCTGAACTTCGGAGGGCCTCGCGGGATCACCGCGCACTTCAGCCAGAAGTTCGGGAATCTCGTCCACGGCCGACGGCAGAACCTTGACTAAAAGCTGCGCGTGAGAGGTAGGCGTGTGAATTGCGACCGTGGTCTCTCCAAGAGCAAGTCCTACCACCTTTATGCCACCCATGATCCGTTCGATCCTCGCCACAGACGAATTCCCAACTTTGATCGTGGCAAACTGGGCTTCCGTCCCGACTAAGGCAACAAATGCATTGGCACCGACTCCAAGTTGTTCCGGGCCGGCTGGTGCCTGAATTGGCGGCAGGCCCAAGGCAGTCTCGAGGACCCTTTTCCACTGAGAAACGAGTTCCGTGATTGGCAAGTTGTGCGCTTTTGCCTCGGCGGCGGTGACTCTAACCACCCGCGTCTTTCCTGCGTACACCCAAGTGCCCTTGCTCGTCGGCTTGATGGTGAGCGGCAAGCTAACGCTTCCGTCGGTCAAGGTGTTTACAATCTTGAAGGCTCGATCTGATGGCGAGTATCCATCGAGGCTCGACTTCAACGTAAAGGTCGGCATCTCGTTCACGAAGACCGTGCCCCCGTCTGAACGATACGAGTGGGCAAAGCTCAGGGCCGTTAGTAGGACAAACAGTTGGAACAGTAGAGGTCGCAGGCCTTTCACGATAGTGGCAGGATACCCCTCGCTCACCATCAATAAGTAGTGTGGCCCCTACCCAAGTTGGCAGGGGCCATCTGGCTGCTCTCCCAGCAGCTTATCTGCGCTTACGCCTTAGCAGCGCGCCAAGGCCAAGTCCAACAGCGGCCAAGGTCGCCGGCTCAGGAACGACGTTGCCATGAATGGTGAGATTATCCATTCGCATGTTGCCCGATGTGCTTGTCGCACCACTGAAGGTGAAACGGATGCGAACGTCAGCATTGTTTTCTGCAGCAACGGGAAGTACGGTGTCGATGTCAGGCGCTGCAGGGAATGCGCTGGAACTTGCATTGTGGTTTGAAACTAGCGCAGACCAGCTGCCGCCGCCATTGGTGCTGATATCGATATCGATGTCATTAAAGCCTGTGCCGGTGCGTCGGAAAACGTCTTTTAGGCGAAGGTCCTTGTAGCCCGTCGTGTTCATTTGAAGCGTCAATGTGGCTCCGTTAGAAGCCGTTCCAACGACAACAAAGGCGCCACCGGCAGGATCGCCGAGTTGGGCATTTGTAAGGGTCCCCGAGAAGGACCCGAAGTTTCCATTGCCTGGGCTCGTAAAGGTTGGTGCGGCCGTGGCGCCCGCCACAGTGTAGTTGCCACTCAACAGGTTTACGCTGGACGAAAGGAACGCGCCGACGCTCGACGTATCATTGAAGTTCGTATACAGCAACAAAGTTTGCGCTGACGCGAATGTTCCTAAGGCGGAGAGACCCGCCAAAGTAGCCAATTTTTTCATAAGTAATGGTCCTAAAAGAGCTGCAGCCAGCTCCTCACCTGCGATTGTATTTCACGCGAAAGGCCAGTAATTGTAAATGCATGGCCCTTTAACGAATCTGAGCCCAGTCCGTTAAGGCAATCTAGTAATTCTGCGGGCACATCAAGCCGGGGAGAAGGTCGGAGTTTGCGACTCGCTTTCACGACGTGCTAGCGCCAATACGCTTGCTTGCGCGGCAAGATCTTTGCTGATCGCCATAAAGGCCTTGGCTTGCGCCGAATCCGGTGCGCTCAACACGCTTGGCAAGCCCCGGTCGCCGGCCAGCCCGACTTCAGGATCGAGCGGAATGCTTCCCAAAAATGGAACCTTGAGCTCAGCCGCTAGCTGACTGCCGGGCATGCCGCTGAATAGGCGATATTCCTTTCCAGTATCTGGCGCGATAAACGACGCCATATTCTCAATCACACCCATGAGCGGCGTGTTCATTCTCGTAAAGAGCTTTGCCGCCTTGCCTGCGATGTTTCCGGCGACGGTCTGCGGGGTCGAAACGATTACCACACCCGTTAGCGGAACCAATTGGGCGAGGCTCATCGGAGCATCACCGGTACCTGGCGGCAGGTCGACAAGGAGATAATCGAGATCCCCCCAATCCACGTCGGCCAAGAGTTGCTTAACTGTGCCAGCAACCATCGGTCCACGCCACATGACCGCTTGCCCTTCTTCCAACAGGAAGCCTATCGACATAATCCGGATACCGTGACGTTCGATCGGAACAATCTTTTTGCCACGAGTAAATGGATGTTCGTCTTGGCATCCCAGCATGAGTGGGATTGATGGGCCATACACATCGGCATCCAGCAATCCAACTCGTGCACCGCTCTGGGCCAGCGCAACAGCTAGATTTGCCGAAACCGTGCTTTTGCCGACCCCGCCCTTGCCGCTCGCGATGGCAATGATTTGCTTAACCTCAGGGACGAGATCCTCTTGCTCGGTAGCACGGCTACGAACCTGGGCCGTCATTTCAACCTCCACTTTCTCTACACCAGCAAGGGCAATCACAGCCTCTTCGCATTGGGCCTTGAGAATATCCTTGACAGGACACGCGGGAGTCGTGAGTTGAACCTGAAACTTGACCGAGCCGTCTTTGATCTGCACGTCCTTGACGAATCCCAGCCTCACAATATCCTGATGGAGATCGGGATCTTGGACTGTTCGGAGGGCGTCGAGAACTTGGGCTTCAGTGATCATCGGCACCCATCAAGGTACCCGACTACTCAGGAGCTTACGAACCTCATTGGCTTGGTCTGGGGTGTCTACGGCTAACGCGGTCCCCTCAGCTTCGGCCATGAAAATGCGGACTCCATTTTCCAGGAATCGCAATTGCTCCAAGCTTTCTGCTGTTTCAGTTACGCCCATCGGCCACTTGGAAAACCTGAGTAGGGCGTCGCGGCTGTAGGCGTAGAGTCCCACATGCTTCTTCACTGGCGCGACGCGAGGATTGCGCTCAAATGGAATCGGGTGGCGACTGAAGTACATCGCAAAACCGGCATTGTCCGTAACAACCTTGACTACCGCTGGATTGTCGTATTCGTCCTCGGGGCAAAGGCTGAAAACACTGCCCATCTCGATGCTTGAGTCATTCAGTAGTGGTTCAGCGCATGCGGCGATACTCGAAGGCTGAATGAGCGGCTCGTCGCCCTGGACATTGACGTAGACCTCGGATTCGATCAGCTCGGCGACCTCGGCAATGCGATCCGTTCCCGTTACGTGGTCATGCCTCGTTAGAATCGCTTCTCCTTCAAACCCCTGAACACGGTCGATGATTTCTTGATCGGGAGCCGCCACCACGACCCGTTCAGCAATCCCGCTGGCATGTGCGGCTTCGACCACCCACTGCACCATCGGCTTTCCCAAAAGATCAACCAAGGGCTTGCCAGGAAAGCGGGTCGCGCCCATGCGGGCAGGGATAACGATTACGCAGCGTGTCATGTTCCAAGGGGTTGAATTAGCGGTTCGATTTGCAGGAATGCACTGACCACTTCAGGATCAAATTGCTTGCCTGCCTCATCCATCAGTACCTGGGTGGCGAGATCAGAGCCAAGAGGTTCTTTATAGCTCGAGCCAAAGGCGAGGTGGTCGAAAGTTTCAGCGACGCCGATGATCCGCGCGCCAAGGGGAATACATTCTTCTTTGAGCCCATCCGGGTAACCCGCGCCATCCCAGCGTTCGTGGTGATGGCGGATCATTGGGACGACATCATCGAGCCAAGGAAGATCAGACAGAACGGTCTCGCACATCGCGGCGTGCATTCTCAGGGCAGCGAAGTCATCATCGGTCAGCTCGCCGAGTTTGCAAAGCAGAGTGGAGTCAATCGCGATCTTGCCAACGTCGTGCAGAACTGCGCCGCGCCTCAACTTTAGGAGATCACTTTCGCTCAATCCCATTTTCTCGCCAGTGGCGACGGCGTAGGTGGCGACACGCTCGGCATGGTCAGCTTCTCCGGGGCCATGAAGGTCAAGCGCGCGCACCAACGACCGAATGGTGTCGTTTTGCGAAGCTAGCAACAGGGGCTCGACTTCCATCGCCCTTATTGTACTACCGGCTTCCCAGCCGGTAGGGGCGCGTCACCGCCGGGTAGGCGGTGTTACTCTCCAAGCGAATATGTCAAGTCGGTTCGTGAGTAGACATCGCCACCCAACTCGCTAATAAGTGTCTTAACCACATGGTCAACTGCGCTATCACGGGTTTCAACATTAGGATGCTCTCCCATCACACGGAGGATGGGTTGAGTGCCGCTGGCTCGAACATTTAGTCGCCCGCTTGCCAATAACGATTCTGATGCTGAGATCGCCGACTGAATGGCTGCATTCTCTTGCCAACCGTCCTTGTTAGAGACCTTAACATTGACCAAGAGCTGCGGATAATTCTCAAACTCGTCGTAGAACGAAGCAAGGTCGCGCCCTTCGCGCTTGAGAACACGGCAAAGTTCAAGAGCCGTCACCAAACCATCGCCCGTTGGCCCCCATTTCGGGAAGATAATGTGACCGGATTGCTCTCCCCCAACTGGGGCACTATGTTCGTCGATCTTTGCCGAAACGTATTTGTCACCGACATCCGCACGCACGAGTTGGATTCCTTGTGAGCCTAAATACGCTTCAAATCCGCCATTACTCATGACGGTCCCGACAATCACTGGTGGATCAAATTCACCATGCTTACGCCAATGCGCCGCCCAGATCGCCATTGTTCGATCGCCATTCACGAGGCGGCCCTGGTTATCACTGAATACAGCCCGATCAGCGTCGCCGTCATAGGCAATTCCAATGTCGGCCCCAACCCTTCTTGTAAGTTCTTGAATCGTTGCCGGATGAGTCGCACCGCAGTGAAGGTTAATGTTTAGCCCATCAGGAGTGTTGCCAACAGCAAATACTTTGGCTCCAAGCCGTTCAAGCACACGAGTTCCTAGTTCGAAGCCAGCTCCGTGTGAGGCATCGACAGCTACCTTGAGGCCGTCGAAGCCCTCTGGAACTATCGTTAACAGCCATTCTAAGTAACGATCAACTTCCGATTTATCAAGGTTAATTGTCCCTATTTCGGCTCTCGTCGGCCGTTCATCGTCAATCGAAAACAGCTCGACGATTCGCTTCTCGTCGGCATCAGCTACCTTTTTGCCCGAATGGGCAAAGAGCTTTATCCCATTGTCCTCGGCGGGGTTGTGGCTTGCCGAGATGACGGCGCCTAAACCAAAGTTGGCAGTTCGTGTGATGTAGCTGATTCCACCCGTCGGAACAACGCCGAGATCGTCAACATCGAGTCCAGCACTTGTGAATCCTGCCGCTAGTGCCGCTCCCAGCATCGAGCCACTTCGTCGCGTATCCATGCCCATGGCAACCCTAGGTGTAATGCCAGTTTCTTTGGCCATTCGGCCAGCGGCATAACCAATGGCTAGAGCATCTTCGGGCCGCAAAGCTTTGTTCGCAACGCCGCGAACACCATCCGTTCCAAATTTGATCATTGACTCTGCGAAACCTTGACGCGGGCTGGGCGAATGACGCGGTCATGTAGCCGATAGCCAGGAGATAGCACTTCAATGACCGTGTTCGGCTCGACATCGTCAGACGCCACAGTCTCAACGGCTTCATGCAAGTGAGGATCGAAGTGTTCGCCAATCGAGACGATGCGCTGAACATTAGCCGACTCCAGCGCCGAACGGAACTGCTTCTCAATCATCGTCACGCCTTGCATGATCGAATCGGCATCAGCACCGGCGGCGAGGGCCAGAATCGTCCGTTCGAAGTTATCAAGCACAGGTAACAGCGTCTCGGCGAGGTCCTGCGAACCGTACTTGCGGGCCTCCTCCTTATCCGCCAAAGCGCGGCGGCGGAAGGTCTGAAGATCAGCTACTGAGCGAAGAAGTTGGTCGCGAAGTTGGTCACGCTCGTCCGTCAATGCCCGTATGATTTGGTCACGATCATCAGTGGGCAGTTCGTCTTCCTCTTCCAGCTCGGCGAGAGTCTCAAACTCCTCGTCTTCGTGATTCAATTGTGGCTCTTCTGAGTTCAACATAAGTAAGAAAATGGTGACTTGATTGTACCTTTCGAGATCAGTTTCACCAGGACTTCTGCAATCTGGAGATTGCATGGCTAAAGCGGCATCAAGAGATGCCGCTCTCCAAAGTTAGTTGTCTTCCTGATCCTTATGGCTGCTTCTCGCGATCACTCGGATCGGCGTGCCTGGCAGTGGGTAGACCTTTCGAATCTGATTCTCCAGATACCGCTTATAGCTAAAGTGCATCAGATCCGGATCATTGCAGAATAGCAAGAAGGTGGGCGGACGGACGCTCACCTGAGTCGCGTAATAGATCTTAAGAATACGGCCCTTACTCGTATACGGCCGAGAAAACGCCGCTTCCTGAATCAACTTGTTCAGCGCGCCGGTTCCGATTCTAAAGCTCCACTGTTCAACGGCATTTCGTGCAGCATCCAAAATCGGCTCTAGACCTGCCCCTTCCTGAGCCGATGTAAATGCAATCTGCGCGTACTTGATTTCTGGCTGCTCGTCTCGAATCACTTTCTCAAGTGCCTTCTTCTCGTCGCTCTTTTGGCGGGGCTTGCCGTTGGGCGGCTCCACCAAGTCCCACTTGTTAACCGCGATCACCATCGCGCGGCCCATGTCGTGGCTGATTTTGCTCACGCGCTTATCCTGGTCGGTCAGACCTTCGTTGCCAGCGATCACAAGAAGCGAACAATCCGCCCTCTCTACCGCCCGCGTACTGCGAAGAGCCATGTAATACTCAACCGTGCCTTGAATCTTGCCGCGGCGACGGATACCCGCCGTGTCGATGAGCCGGAACGTCTCCCCTTTGTACTCAAGAACAGTGTCAATCGCATCGCGCGTTGTGCCCGGAATGTTGCTAACAATCGAGCGCGTCTCGCCCATGAAGGCGTTGACCATGCTGCTCTTGCCTACATTCGGGCGACCAATAATTGCGAGCTTGATCTCCTCGGGCGCCTCCTCAAGGTCCTCGACCTTCGGCAGGTGCGAAGCCATTTCGTCCATCATGTCCGCGACGCCGGCGCCATTCAGGCCACTAACAGCATAGACCTCGCCAAGCCCCAACTCATAGAACTCATTTGCCTGTACAGCGCGGTCCTTGTTATCGGCCTTGTTCGCCACGATCAGCACGGGCACCTTGATGCCGCGCAAGCGGTCCGCAAGGTCGTGGTCTCCCATGCTGAGCCCCTGAACGCAGTCCACCAAAAAGATGACGACGGTCGCTTCCTGCAAAGCAATCTCTGCCTGAAGGCGAATCTGTTCGACTAGCGGATCGTCGTCGCCAAAGAGAATTCCGCCCGTATCTACGAGGAGAAACTTCTTGCCTCGCCAGTTGCAGTCCGCATACAAACGGTCGCGAGTAATGCCGGGAGAGTCCTCGACCACCGCCACCCGCTTCCCAATCATACGGTTAAAAAGGGTACTTTTGCCGACATTCGGCCTTCCCACGACGACAACGGTTGGCAATTTCAGTCCCATGGGCAACGTTAAGGATACCGCCATGCGCTTCGAACTCCTCGCCACATGCCCTATCACCGGCGCGCGAAGGGGCCGCCTTCACACGGCGAATGGCGTCGTCGAAACCCCGGCATTCATGCCTGTCGGTACCCAAGGCACCGTCAAAACCGTTTCTAGCGAAGACCTCGAAGCCATGGGTTATCAGCAGGTCCTGGCCAATACGTATCATTTGGCCCTAAGGCCCGGTTCTGCACTCCTCGAGCGCATGGGCGGCCTGCACAAGTTCATGGGCTGGCGCGGCAGTATTCTCACGGATTCTGGGGGATATCAGGTCATGTCGCTCAGCAAAACGCGCAAGATCGACGATGAAGGCGTCACCTTTAAGAGCCATTTTGACGGTCGTGAATTGTTTTTGTCACCAGAAAAGTCCATCCAGATTCAAGGCGAGCTTGGCGTGGACATCAGCATGTGCCTCGACGAGTGCCCTCCCTACCCGTGCTCTCGCGAAGAGGCTGCTCGCGCCATGCAAAGAACCCACCTTTGGGCACCGCGCAACCTCTCGGCCGCCCGAGAGGGGCAAAACCTCTTCGGTATCGTCCAAGGCGGCGTCCACGAAGACCTCCGAAAGGAAAGCGCTGAGTTCATGTCTTCCCTGCCCTTCGCCAGCATGGCCATTGGCGGGGTCAGCGTGGGCGAGCCCACCGAGATGCAGTATCCGGTCGTTAAGTACACCGCTCCGCTCTTGCCGAAGGACAAAGCTCGCTACCTCATGGGCGTTGGACACCCGTCCGATATCCTGCACGCCGTCTCTTGCGGCGTGGACCTCTTCGATTGCGTCCTCCCCACGCGCATGGCCCGCCACAACACTCTTTACACGCTCAACGGCAGAGCCAATATCACGAACAAGAAGTGGGAAGAACACAATGGCCCCGTAGACGAGAATTCGCTCTTCCCACCCCTCGAAAGGTACAGCGCCGCTTACTTGCGCCACCTCATGCGCGCCAAAGAACCCCTCGGCGCACGCCTCATGAGCCTCCACAACCTCTGGTTCTATGCGCGGCTCATGAGCGAGATTCGAATTGCCATCGAACAAGGTTCATGGAACGATTTGATAGCCCGCTATCGCAACGCGTAAGAATATCCTCCTATTGCTAACAGTACACAGCATATGTGTAAACTAGTTGACAAATGGCTACCTGCATTGCTATCGACGAGATTCTGAAGCAAACTTGGGGTTACGGCTCGTTTCGGCCTTTGCAACAAGAGGCGGTAGAGGCGGCTCTCGCGGGTCAAGATGCCCTCGTTGTGATGCCCACCGGAAGCGGGAAAAGCCTTTGTTTCCAAATTCCGCCGCTCGTTGATGGTGGCTTGACAGTCGTCATTTCGCCCCTCATTTCCCTCATGGCGGATCAGGTGCACAGTCTTCACACAGTCGGCTACCCGGCTGGCGCACTAAATAGCGCCATGGATGCCATAGAGAGCAGTGAAATCGAAGCCAAACTTCTCTCCGGAGAGTTGAAGCTCCTCTATGTCAGCCCGGAGCGCATGGCAATGAATTCGTTCCGTGCGCTTTTGCGGCAAGCACACCAGGGTAAGGGCGTTGCGCGCTTTGCAATTGACGAAGCTCACTGTATCTCCGAATGGGGGCACGATTTCCGCCCCGAGTACCGAATCCTCAGTACGTTGCGCGACGACTTCCCCACTGCGCCAATCCATGCGCTCACGGCAACCGCAACCGTTCAAGTGCGCGAGGACATCATTCGGCAGCTCGGTCTGCGCGAACCGCAAGTTTTGGTCGGATCCTTTGACCGCCCCAACCTCACTTTTCGCGTGGTGCCGCGAGATCGAACGTACTCTCAGGTCGCTGAGATCATCCGCAAGTACCCCGACGATGCCGCCATCGTGTATTGCCTCAGCCGCAAGGACACCGAATCCGTCGCCGCTGCGCTTGATCATCAAGGCATCAAGGCGGTCGCGTATCACGCCGGCATCGATACCGCCGAGCGCGGGCGAATAAGCAAGGATTTCGCCCAGGAGCGCGTGAATGTCGTGGTCGCCACGATCGCGTTCGGCATGGGGATCGACCGCTCCAATGTTCGCTGCGTCATCCACACATGTCTGCTAAAAAGTGTCGAGGCGTATCAGCAGGAGACTGGGCGCGCGGGACGTGACGGTCTCGATTCCGAGTGCGTTCTCCTTTATGGCGGCGGCGACGTCGCTCGAATCGAACGATTATTCGATGGCGGCGACCCGCACCACCTTGAAATCCAGCGGCGCAACCTCTCTCACATGCGCGCCTTTGCCACCACAGTAGATTGCCGCCACAAACTCCTCGTCGAATACTTCGGGCAAGGCTACGAAGGAGATCACCCGTGTGGCGCCTGCGACGTTTGTCTGGAGGGCACCGAAGTCGTCGAGGATGGCACTAAGATTGCCCAAAAGATCCTTGCCACTATCCGCGAACTCAACCGCCGACACGCCGACTTTGGGTTCGGCGCGAACCATATCACGGCCATTCTTACCGGTGGGCACACCAAAGCCATCGAAAAGCACGGGCACCAGGATCTCCCCGGCTATGCTTGCCTCGCTGGAACCGTTCGCGAGCGCATCGCCGCCTGGATTCATCAGCTCGAAGACCAGAAGTTGCTTCGCCAAAGCGGTGGAATTCGCTCGTATCTCAAGCTTTCGGAACTCGGCAACACGGTCCTCAATTCGCGCGAGGAGATTGTCCTGCGCGATCCCCGTGCGGTCAGCGACTTGCAGACCAAATCCGATGACTTCAGTGGCATTGATGGCGGCCTCATGGCGAAGCTGCGATCGTTTCGACGCGACCTTGCCAACGAACGCGGCATTCCGCCGTACGTCCTTTTCGACGACAGCACTTTGCGCCACCTCGCTACCATGCGGCCTGTGACGCAGGAAGCGCTGCTCGCCGTTCCAGGCATGGGCGAGAAACGAGCAGCCGATTTCGGCGAGCCGCTTATGGACCAAATCGCCGCTTACGCCAGTGCGAACGGGCTTGACACCAATATTGCCCGCTCAAGCCGGCCGCGCCGACGTGAACGGGCCGCCGCCCGGATCACTCCCTCCGCGATCACGCTCAAAGCTCTCTTCGACCGGCACATTAGCATCGCCGAATGCGCCGCCGAGGTCGGTCTCGCCGTTAGCACCGTCGGCGGCTACCTCGCCGAGTATCTCGAAAGCCACCCCGACGCAATATGGGCCTATGTAGACAATTCAACTTACGATCAGATCATCAATGCCGCCAACGAGAACGCGGGCGACCGCCTAAAGCCAATCTTCGAAGCCCTTTCGGGCGAAGTTTCTTACGAGATTATCAGGATGGTTTTGGCCCACCGAAAGTCAACTGAAGCCGGTAGCTAATCGTCTTCCTCCCATACCCTTTCCCACTCTTCCCAATAGTTATCGTCTGCCGCCGTCTTAAGCAGAATCGCTGCTCGCGGGCGAAGTACTTCCACAAGGTGGGGCCAGTCTGACGGAACTCCAATCGTAATCTCCGGATGCGTCTCGCCCCGGTCAAGATGATCTGCAACTGATTGCCACTGCTCGCCGAATGCCTGCATGGCCAACCTGGGGTGACGTCGATTGTCAGCGCTTACAAAGTCTGTGGGACCGTCGCCAACAATGACCCAAAAACCTACCCAGCCCGGATTCTCAGCCCTCTCAATCGCCCAGATCGAAGCAAACGGAGCCAAATGCCAGGCTGGCCACTCACCGATCTCTCCGTGGGCCAATTCCTCATGCTCAAGGTACTCGGGAATCCTAGCCCGTTGTTCCATTACCCAAGCTTCTTCAATCTTGGGCTCGTCATATCGGCTCGTATCTCCTGCCATGCCGTATTATAGAAAAGCACACCCAGTTAGGGTGTGCTTGAACTTTGGCTAAGGGCGAAAACTACTCTGCCTTCTTCTCAGTAGGCTTCTTGGCTGGAGCCTTTTTCGTAGCCGCAGGCTTCTTTTCAGCGGCTGGCTTAGCCGCCTTCTTTGCCGGTGCCTCAACCGGGCCAACGGCCTTCACCAAGCGAGACTTGCGTCGGGCGGCTTGGTTCTTGTGGATCACTCCATTCTGAACTGCCTTATCGAGAGCCTTAATGGCCGAAACGACGGCGCTACCGGCAGCTTCGCCTTCCGCGCTCTTTGCCTTCTTGATATAGGTCTTGATCGCGCTCTTTGTGGCGCGATTCTTCTCCGTCTTCTTCGCGATCCGACGGATGTCTTTCTTGCTTGATCTCAGATTAGCCATGGTTTCGGGGCGTTCTAATGTACCTCAAACTAGCGCTTTAGCACAAACTTGCGCTTGGTCTTGTCGAATCCTTGCTCGACTTTCTTCGCATCGTAGTGCCAGACCGGCGAGCCCGAGCGTTGATAGAAGCAAGCGTAGCTGCTCAGCAACGAGGCAACCAGTCGTCGGCTGACGCGGCGAACCACATTGACTTCCCACAGCAGGGTGAGGAAGTCCGCGCCCTTCGGCCAGTGGCTCATCACTTCGCGTACGACATCGAATGTTGAAAGTCCTTCGCTTCGACCTTGGAGCTCTCGAAGCTCTTCCATGCGTTGGCTTGTAATGAAAACTACCGGATCGGTTTGATCAAGCCAAGCGAATTCGAACACGTTTGCCTTCGGCGTGCTCGTCAAGCTGAAAACCGCGCCGGACTCGACTGGCTGCTCATAGAACCAATCGATAAAGCCAAAGAGAAGGCGATCTTCCATGTTTGCCCACACCTGAAGCTCGCGCCCATCTCGATCCTGCAGGATGATTTCTTGGTGCTTGGGCTCATTTGGAACCCAGCCCAGAGGAATCTGGCAAAGCGGGAAGGTCCCGAGTTCTCGGTGCGTCGACTTCAGCACGCAACGAATGGACTCTGGCAATTGCTTTGGTACGGTACTGATGTCTTCGTCGTTTACATCCATCGCCAATGGGTGGTTCAGGAGCTTGCGAAGGGTCGAGCTGAGGCCGTCATCGTTGAGTTCGGCATCAACAAATTCTCCTTCTTCATCCTTAACATCCGTCTGTTCGAAATTGAAGAAGTCCTTGATCGTGTCGACAATCTCGGGTACGACGCCAGGCTTATTGAAGCGATCACCGCCAACCCACAAGACTTCCTTGCGGGCTTTGAGGGCTTCCATGAGGCCAGCCATGTCATCGGGGAAGGTCTTTACGGTTGGGGTGATTTCGTAGAACTCTTCGAGAAGCTTTGTCGCGGTCACGCTGCCCTCGGCGGCAACAATCTTCTTGACCATTTTGTCCACATCTCCGGTCTTAACTTCAATCGGCGCAGCGTCTTCAATCTCGACGCTTGGTGCAAGCTTGTCGGCAACCTTGATCGCCGTGCTTAGCCACTTCTTGGTTTGGTCGGCGGGGTAAAGAATTCCATCGGGAGAGTACACAAAACCGTCCGTCGAGAAGAGAATCTCGTTGAATTTCTTCCAATCGTATTCAAGGAATGCGTGCGCGTCTTGTGGGTTCAGGGCACGGAATGCGACCGCGCCAAAGAGCTTCGTACTTACTGGAGCGGCCTTTTCTAGAGCGGCTCGAATGGACTTCTCATTTCTGAAATCGGTACCAGCGAGTTTCTTACTGAGAGCGTCGACGTCATCTGCGTTGAGACCATGGAGTTCGAAAGCTGTTGCCTCTGGCTCGTCGCTTGCCGCAAAAACCCATGACTTCAGGAACAGCCTCTTGCCATCGGTGAGTCCGATTTGGGAGCTATTGGTGATGACGCGGATAGCTTGCTCCTCGTTGGCTTCAGGCTGCGTAATGCTGAGCTCATTTACGACCAAGCTAAGCGGCATTGGACCACCAAAGCGATCTACGATCAGGCGGATTTGCTCGGCAAATGGTCTACCTGCGCCTTCAAGTCTTGCCGCGGGCATCCATCGGCGCTCATTGTAAGCGAACTTGTTTGGATTAGAAGCCAGGAGGGAACGCACTTCAGCGAGGCCAAGTCCTTCTTTGCTCAATCGGTCTGCAATTTCGCTTAGCTTGACGACGTTTTGGAGCTCGGACAATTGGGCTAAGATCAAGCGATCGGCGTATTCGCGGGCGATTTGTTCTTCTGGGTTAATTGCGGTGGTTTTGGCCAAGTGAAATCCTCGGCGCCAAGGCGGGCGCGAACCCTAATTATAGCACTTCGAGTGAGTTAAACGCTACCTGTCGGCATGACGACAAACTGCCGATAAACGCGGCGCTGCGCAGCGCTGAGCGGTAGCCGAGCAATCTCTTCGGCCGTCTTCCAATCTTCAAATTCCTGGTCTCGCACGTCCTGGACTCGCAGCTTAATGCGGTGATGGGTGATAACATGGCGTATCTCACCGATGACCTCGCCGCTCCATGGTTCTTCTCGGGTCGGAAACTCCCACATGCCACCAGCCCATTCACTGGATGCCGTTTGACGTATGGCATATGATCCCATTCGCCGACAAAGCGCGGCGTATCGGATCAACTCCACGCTTTCTTTTTTCACTTTCGGAACTGGATATTGCAGGGGGTTCTCCTTTCCCTTGCACTGACTCTCAATTGGGCAGGTCGAGCAGCTGGCTTCTCGAGGGCGACACACTCGTGCTCCCAACTCCATTAGCGCCTGATTCCACTCTCCGGGTGCCTCTTTAAACACGACCCCGTTGGCCCAGCCTCTAGCTAGATTGGCAAGTTTCGGCAATTCCGCATTCGAGCCCATTAGGCGCGCATAGACGCGATGAACATTGCCGTCCACGGCCGGCACGGCCTCGCCGAGACAGATAGAGGCGATTGCACCAGCCGTGTACATGCCAACTCCAGGAACCTTGAGCCACTCCGAATAGCTTTTTGGGAAGCCGTGCTCGACAATCCATTGGGCACCCCGATGCAAGTTCCGGGCACGTTGGTAGTATCCGAGGCCGGCCCAAAGCCCCAAAACGTCTTGCACATCGGCCTTCGCCAAATGGTGAACGGTCGGAAGTTTCTCGAGCCAACGTTCCCAATACGGTATGACCGTCGCCACCTGAGTTTGCTGGCACATCACCTCGCTAAGCCAGATCGCATACGGGTCTTTTGTGCGACGCCAAGGCAGGTCTCGCCCTTCGGCTCGGTACCAAGCTAATAACTCATTTTGAAAGTTCAGTGGCTGCCTGCCACGTCGTAGAGTTCGTAGTCTGCAAGGGTACGCGCCGGATCATCGCTTGCCATCAGACCCCGCCCAATCACCAAATAGTCGGCACCGTCAGCAATCGCTTGCTGCCCCGTTCCCGTCCGGCTGTGATCGTGGGTGCTTTGGTCAGGACGCCGAATGCCTGGGGTCACTACTACGCCGTGACCGATCGCCTTACGGATGTCTTTAACTTCTTCCGGGCTCGACACGACCCCATCCATTCCGCAATCTACAGCCAATTTGCTCAAGTAGGCCATGTGCTCGGGAACCGAGCGATTGGTGCCCAAATGGTCGGTTAGAATGTGCTGATTGAGTGACGTAAGTACGCTTACCGCCAGGAGAATCGGCTGCAATTCCTCGCTATGCGTTCGTGCTTCTTCCACGGCCGCCGTCATCATCGCTGGTCCGCCAGAGGCATGAAGGGTCATCATCCAAACGCCATGCCGCGTCGCTTCACGTACTGCCAGAGCGACAGAATTTGGAATGTCGTGAAACTTAAGGTCGAGAAAGATGCGTTGGGCTCCGGCTTCGCGCAGCGTTTCGATAACCCCAAGTCCGTGTGGCAGGGTGAGCGCATGCCCGACCTTGAACCCTCCAACGTACGGACTAAGTCGCCTGATCGCATCGACTGCATCAGCGACACTGCTTGTATCTAAAGCACAGATGACTTTTCTCTGAATTCCCATCCTATTTCATCCTACACCATTCGGGACGGCTTGTCGGGTTCAATCGAAACATGATTCTCCACGAGGAGCTACTGATCGATGGCCTGTTTGTGGGCGGCCCGTGCGATACGTCCATTGCAAAGCAGATCGCTACCTCACCCTACGATGGCTCGCGGGTCGGGGTTGCCGCCGAAGGGACTTGGTCAGAAGCCGACGCAGCCCTACAGGCTTCCACTCGGGCCTTCTTAAAGTGGTCGCGGACTCCTCGCCAAGATCGTCAGGGGCTCATTCTCGCCTGCGCTGAGGCCATTCAGAAGCACAAGGCAGAACTCTGCGAACTGATGGCGCTTGAGATTGGAAAACCCATCGACGTCGGCAGCGCAGAGATTGACAGGGCCGTAATCACGTTTAAGCTCGCTGCCAAATTTTTGGAAGAACCGGAATGGACTTCGATAGATGTCTCCTACGATGTCCGCTCTGCTGGAGCAACGGTCGAATCGCGGCGCGAAGCGATCGGTCCAGTCCTTTGCATCACTCCCTTCAATTGGCCCATTAACCTCGCTGCTCACAAAATAGCTCCTGCACTAGCGGCTGGAAACACCGTGATTCTCAAAGGCTCGGAGCAAGCTTCGCTTTGCACGTTACGGCTGGCGAGAATTCTTCAATCGGTGGGGCTACCAAATGGCGTGCTAAATGCGCTGAACTGCGAACCTGAAACTACAGAACGGATGGCATTGGACGCCCGTGTAAAGATGGTCTCATTTACCGGATCCGAGCGTATCGGCTGGCAACTCAAAGAAAAGTGCTGGAACAAGAGAGTGAGCCTCGAACTTGGGGGTACGGCTTCCATCTATGTCCACAACGACGTCGATGTGTCTGGCCTGGCCGAGCAGATCGCAAAGAGCGCTTTTGGTTACGCAGGGCAGACCTGCATTTCGGCCCAAAATGTCTATATCCACTTCGATGTTTACGATGCGTTGCGAGAAGGCCTGATTCAGGCTACAAACGGCTTGGCAGCCGGCGACCCCAGAAAATCAGGAGTCATCTGTGGGCCCGTAATCAGCAAAAGCGCAGCTGAGCGGATCGAAACTTGGGTGAATGGTTCGGGAGGCAAAGTAATCGCTGGTGGAGGCCGTACAAAAACCCTGCTTCAACCCACGTTGCTCGAATCACCAAATCCGAACTCAGATGCGGTAGCACAGGAAATCTTTGGACCCGTACTGAACTTGCAACGCGTGGATGTGCCTAGTATGGCAATGGTGGAACTTGCCCGCTCTCAGTACGGCATTCACCATTCGATATTCACGAAGTCCAACGATCTCGTGGACCAATTCTTGAAGTTCGTATCATGCGGCGGACTGATCGTCAATGATGTGCCCACTCTCCGTTTCGACGCCATGCCGTATGGCGGAGTTAAGCGCAGCGGCTTTGGGCGGGAGGGGGTCCGCTATGCAATCGAAGAAATGACCGAATTACGAGCGGTGGTTCGGCGAGACTTACCTTGATCTCGGTACAACCAAGAGGCGTAATGAAGGTCACTCATGTTTCAATTCAACCCACTGAAGCAGCACAAAATGCCGGGCGTCCTTCCTTAACCCCCGAGCTTCTGGCAGCCAGCGGCGCCCGATACAGCCGCAACAACGAAGGCTTGGAGTCGATCCTCGCCAAGATAGACCCACAGAACCTCGACAAGTCGGTCGATGGAATCTTTCGGATGATCGACTATGGGCACCAGTCCATTGCCGACATGGCACCGATTGCGATGTTCATGGATGGCATTACCATGTGGCTAGCCTATCTGGTCTGGTCGCAGGTGCCCACGGCAGGAGGGCAAGAATCAAGCACTCGCTACCTAAAACTCGCGATTAGCGATCTCCCAAGCGCCGACGATCTTGAAATCCCAGTTGCTCATCACGGCGAATGGAATGACCTTATGACCCGAAGTATGGAGGGCTATGAGGCCGCCTATCGAGTTTGGGAGAACTTTGCGGAATCCAACCCAGAAGCTACGCGCATTCCCAAAGGGCTCATAGAAGACCCTAGTGATAAGGCCCAAAAGCAGGTCGCAAGGATGAGAAGGAACTTCGCCTTCGATCGAGCCCGCTACCTTCTTCCAGTGGCATTGCGCACGAACATGATGCTGGTAATGTCGGCTCGTGGCTGGGTCCAATTGACGCAGTGGCTCCTTAGTCACTACTTGCCTGAAGCCAACCACCTCGGTCGCCTGATCGTGGGTGAGCTCGGACTTTCGGCACCTCGGCTACTTCGCCATGCAACCGAGAAGGACTCCATCGTTAAGGGGCATCTAGACGAATTGGCTGCGCTTAGCTCTTTTTCCACGACTCAACCAGAAGTTGGCGTCAGCATTTTGATGCCAAGTGGGGCCAGCAACGCCGATCTAGCGGACTCGTTGCGCCACCACGATAACCGCTATGCTTACTTCGGCGAGGCGATTCGGCGCACTGCAGTTCGGGTCGCTTGGCCCAAGATGGCCTTTGCCGAGATTCGTGACTTGAACCGCCACCGAACGGGAACCAAGTATTGCCCGCCGCTCGGCCTCGGATTCTATGGAGCAGAAGACCAGTTTCCAACTGCCCTGACCGAGGAGCTTTCGGACTTGCTAAGGATCGGCGCAGAAGTCACACAGCGAGGCATCGAACTGGCAAAAGGCGGTTTCCATGCATTTCCGTACTTCTACGTGCTTGGAACCGAGTTCTACTTTGAGCATACGATGACGGCAGACAAGTTCGTGTATGAATCCGAGTTACGCACAGGGACCGGGGCTCACTACCGCTATGCGGACCAAATGCGCGAAGCCTTAGCGAAATGGTACGAACAGGTTCCCGAAACGAAGG
Source organism: Chthonomonas sp. (assembly GCA_016788585.1). GTDB lineage: Bacteria > Armatimonadota > Fimbriimonadia > Fimbriimonadales > Fimbriimonadaceae > JAFLBD01. The sequence continues at coordinate 84,615 of JAEURP010000011.1, forward strand.
GCCTCATCCTAGAAGGCTCCGCTGAGCCAGAGTAATCCTACTCAAATCCTTCAGGCAGCTTGCCGAGCTTCATTTCGATCGCGAAGTCTCGAGCGCGCGCGCCGATGTTGGCCCGTTCGTTCGCCGAAGCGTTTTCTCGCTTGAACACGGCCGCCGACAGGCGTAGAAGCTCACGCGGTTCCATGTCTCTCAAAACGATGCCCTTGACATCCCCATCTTGCAGTCTCACCTGCATGGCGCCATCAGCAGTCCACAGTTCGTAGTCCTTGTCGGTAGCTTCACCCCCACCGCGAACCATGATTGGCCGAGCATATGTGGCCCCTGAGATTCCACCCTCAAGCCAACGTCTGAACTCGCCTAACCGCCGGAGCCGAGCAATTCTCACCGCGTGCCGACCACGATCTTCTTTTCGATCGAGCATGTCAGCTGCCGTATCGAATTCGTAGTTAGAGATCAGTCCGGCGACTTCGTCGGTTGGCGGTGGCTCAGGGCTCTGCTGACCCGGGTCGCCTTCAGAATTCGCGGGCTTACTTGCTTCGGTACTGCTTCCTGAGCCAGTGACTGGCGATTCAGAGGGCGACTGATTTGAATCACTTGACTTTTCTTGCTTCTTGGCCGCGACTGAATTGGGGCTCGGCTTTAAAGCCTGGCCATTCGCGTTCACGTTTGCAACCATTTTGCCGAGGAAAGCCAAGGCGGCAACACAGAGGACGATACCTACCGCGATTGCCGCTAGACGAAGTCCACTCTGATTCGGCTCGCGCTGGGGCTCCAATGAGAACCCCGGGACCGTCGCTGGATGGATAGGTTGCCCCACTGGTGCCGGTTCGTCGTGCGGTGGAATCATCCAGACATTGACCGTCTCGACAATGTGCTTCAGGTTTCGTGGCCCCAAATTCGTGGCCTTAAATGGAAGCTTGCCTCGAACAACAGCGTAGATCGCGTCACTGATGGCGATACCGCCAGCTTTCGCTTCGTGTTGAAGCCTTGAGGCAACATTTACACCGTCGCCAATAACATCGTTGGGTAGCAGGATTACGTCGCCTAGGTGAACTCCAATTCGGTGCTTAAGCACTTCGGAGCCAGGCAATTTCTCATTCTGCAACCGAATGGCCTCTTGGATGTCAATTGCGGCTTGAACGGCGGCAACAGCGCTACTGAAGCAAACCAACATCCCGTCGCCGGTGCCCTTCACGAGCGACGATCCGTGGCGCTGGCATATCTCTCTTACCAGTGCCGTATCTCTTTCAAGGAGACGAACCGCCTTTGCCTCATCGATTCCAGCTAGCGTAGAGAAGCCAACGACGTCCGTAAACACGATTGCCGCCAGCATTCTTTGGCCCTGTTGACCACCGGGAGAAGCTGCTTGATCCATTCTCTGTTAAATCAGTAGTACAAGACGCATGCTGTTGTTCCCGAGAATCCACAAACTTTTCTTTGCGTAATGAACTAATTGCAATTGTTGAGGCGTCAACCATTCGAAAGAGACCCATAAAAGGGGTCTGTGTTGAAAGCAATCATAAAAACACAAGAAGACGATAAGCACAAGACCTGAAGTCGCCCACCGAAAGGTGGGCTTTTTTTTGTTCCTGACGTGAACCTGGCACTTCTGCTATCCTAAGTTATGCGCAAGGCTTGGCTCCCGTCCCTCATTCTCGCTGGTGTGATTATTGGTTGTGGAGGCAGTAGCGACGTCGAGATCGCATCGTACGACGCGGCAATTTTTGAACCTATTGCCGACTGCCGGGTGACTCGCATGGCGACTTCCGGTGGAACAGAGCATATTATTGGTCAAGCTGGCGGTTTGGCCTTTATGGTCACCAACACGCCCCGAGCCGCCGTCGGGTTCCCCGATCAACTATCGGTCGCTGAAGATATCGTTGCAGACGTGAACTCAGGTGGAGATATCGTTGGTTACGATTCGGGCGTTGTGCTCGACACCCCCGGGCTCAAGGGAGACTTATCGTCGTTCACCCCCAACGCCTTGGGATTTACTTTAAGTGATCAGCGGCTTCGCTATTACGCGATTTCGGATTCAGACTTGGTCGCAGCGATTCTTTTCCCTGCTTCGGGAGCTGGGACCGTCTACCGAATCGGTGCTCCGAATACCTCGTTTGTCAACTTCGAAGACCTCATTCCCTCTTACCTGTCGGGCATCAATGACGATGGCAAGATGTGTGGAACTGGAACCGTGAAAGGTCTTCCGCATGCCTTTATGACCGGGGCCGACGCAAACCTTATCGACCTTGGTGAAGGAACAGCGAGGGCAATGAATGCCGAAGGGGTTGTTGTTGGGAAGAATCAGGACTCAAAGCCCTACTACACTGACGGCGGGACTTCTTCCAATCGGATTGCACTCCCGCTTCTGCCTGGATTTACGCTAGGTGAAGCCATGGACATTAATGACAGCGGCTTGATCGTGGGGTGGCAACAAGAAACGGAGGTTTCGGACCCAGTGCCGGTCGCCTGGTACGAGAATGGAGCTCTTGTCGACTTGAGAACTCGGATCAACGTGATGCCGGCCGATGTGGGGCTTTACACGGCTGTCTCGATTTCAAATGACGGGACGATTCTGATCCAAGGTCGCCGTACAACCGGAGGCTTGACGCAACTGGGGATCATCCTTAGGCCGACGCCGTAAGGTCAGGTTTCGCGCGAAGAGCGAGTTACGGAGTTGCGATATCCGCGCCGCGATTCTGGCTGACAACCATATCTGGCTCTGGATCAATATCATCCGGGACAGACTCGATAGGCAACGAATTGGCCCAGTTATCAAATTCCAACTGAGCCACTTCGCTACCAAGGAACTTCGAACTCATGCGGCGGGCGCCAGCAAAGCGATTGGCGTAATAGCCACTTAGCTCGTTGACGCGAACCCGGCCGCCGCCACTGCTGGCGTGAACAAATCGGTTATTGCCGATGTAGATTCCAACGTGGCTGATCGATCGGCCACGCGTCACGAAGAACAGGCAGTCGCCAGCTCGGAGTGCGCCCTTGGAAACCGGAGTGCCACGTGTTGCTTGCTCCCGCGACGTCCTCGGAAGGTTTACGCCGTGCTGGCGGAAAACGTACTGCACGAAACCAGAACAATCGAAACCATTTCGACTGGTTCCTCCCCAAACATAGCGGACCCCTTGCTGAGCCAGAGCTGTTGTAATCAAGCTCTTTCCAGCCGAGCTAGACAAACCGGTAGTCATAGCCACGCTGGTTGGAGCGGTGGCTTTCGGCTTTGCAGCGGTGGGAATCGGAGTTGTCGCCTTCGATGTGTTCTTCAGGAGATCGCCGCTGACCCAGCCGACGATGCCACCTGTGAACTTAAGGCGATACCAATCGCCCTGTCGGTCGATCACTTGACCTACATTTCCCTTATTAAGGGAAGCTATCTTTCCTGCCGACGTTGCACCCGCACTTCGCAAGGCGACACCCGTTCCATTAACTTCAGCGTTAACCGAGGTAATTCCAACTGGTAAGGCTGGCGTTGTCGCGGCAGCCTTTGCAACCGGTTTCGCCTGCGGTTTGGTGGCCGTAGCTTTGGCAACCGGCTTCAATGCCGGCTTGATCGGTGCCTTGGCGACCGGCTTTGTTGCGACTCCGGCCTTGTGAACACGTAGCTTTGCCCCAAGGCGGAGGGGACTGAGCGTCACACCTGGGTTCAATGCCTGTAACTGAGCGACCGATAGGCCGTACTTACGCGAAACCGACCAATCTGACTCGCCGGCTACAACGATATGGGTGGCGTTTGCCTTGGGAGCGGAAACAGGCTTCGCCTTTGAAACTGGTTTGGGTTTGCCGGGAATATTGAGGCTCTTACCAATCTGGAGCTTTCTCCAATCGATCCCGGAATTAGCTTGATGAAGCTGGCTTACAGAGATTCCGTACTTCTGGGCGATGCTGTGATCGTTATCCCCAGGTTTCACTTTGTGCGTATTTGCGAATGCGGCGCTTACTAAAAGTAGCAAGCAGGCCCATAAGGTGGTCTTTCTCAAATCTATAGTTCTCCTCCTCTGGCGCCTGGAAAGTAATACGGGTCCCCTGAAGGACCCTTTTCCTGACCCTCTGAAGATACCCGCTAAGCTCCGGAATGTCAACCGTTCCCGGCGGGTACCCTCTGCCAACCACCATGCTGAGTGTTCTGATCGTGAACTGGAACAGCCGAGAAGAACTCCGTAATTGCTTACATTCCCTTCGCCAGTTCCCACCCTCTCAAAAACACGAGGTCATCGTGGTGGACAATCAATCTACGGACGACTCAGCAGATTTAGTTGCCTCAACATTCCCCGAGGTTCGGCTCATTCGTGCTGATTCGAACCTGGGCTATGCTAAAGGAAATAACCTTGCATTCACCCATGCGAGCGGTGACCTGCTACTCACTCTCAACCCCGATACCGTCATTCGTGACGGTGCCTTAGACCTGGCAATTCAAGAGCTTTTGGCACATGAGGACGCAGGGGCGCTCGGCGCGAAGTTGGTGGGGGTTGATGGCAAGACGCAAGCGAGCGTCCGCGGATTTCCGACTGTCCTAGGGATTATCGGTAATCTTTTGGGGATCGACCACCTGATGCCTAGGACCCCCTTTGGTTCCTACCGCTTGCCCACCTTCAATTACGATGTCAGCCAGTGGGCCCCCCAACCGATGGGCACATTTCTCCTCTTTAGACGCGAAGCACTTTCGGAGGTCGGATCTGCTTCCGCGCCATTTGACTCTGCATTCCCCATCTTCTTCAACGAAGTCGACCTGCTTAAGCGCCTCTATGACAAAGGTTTGAAATGCTGGTATTCGGCTGATGTCATCGTCGAGCACCTCGGTGGCGTAAGTACACGCCAGGTTCGCAAGTCGATGATTTGGGAATCGCACCGGTCGCTGATGCGCTATCTGAAGAAGCACCGTCCCTCGCCGCTATTGCCACTCTTCGGAGTATTCGTCTCGCTCGGAGCGTTGTTCCGGGCAAGGGGCTTCAGCCATGGATTTCGACCTTAGCGTTTGCATTTGTAGCTGGAACACGCGTGACGATCTCCAGCGGTGCCTTAGCGCCTTGGAGGACGCAAGGCAAGAAGCGAACTTTGAGGTAATCGTCGTCGAAAACAACTCAGAGGACGGGAGTGGCCAAATGGTCCTTGATGAGTTCAAATGGGTGAGACTATTGCAACAGTATCAGAACCTTGGCTTCACCGGTGGAAACAACCTTGCCATCGCGCAGCGACGCGGTAGCCACGTTTTGCTATTGAATTCCGATGCTTTTGTTCATGGAGGAGCGATCCAATCTCTCATGCGGCACTTGCAGGCCGATACCACGATTGGAGTCTTCGGACCGAAGCTCCTGAACGAAGACGCCTCGTTACAGTACTCCTGTCGTCGGTTCCCTAATCCAATTGCCGCTCTATTCCGAAATACCTTCCTCGGGCGTTGGTTCCCAGAAAATCGATTCACTCGAGACTACTTGATGAGCGATTGGGATCACGCAAGTGAACGAGACGTGGATTGGGTGAGTGGGGCCGCGCTCCTCATTCGAGAGGAGGCGCTTGGCAAGGTTGGCGGGCTCGACCCAGACTTTTTTATGTTTTGCGAAGACATGGACCTGTGTTGGCGGGTTCATGAGGCGGGATTTCGCGTCCGCTATGTTCCGGATGCCGTCGTGACCCACAAGATTGGGAGTAGCACGAGCAAGGCCCCAAACCGAATGATCTTTCGGTTTCATCGCTCGATGCTGCTCTTCTTCAAGAAGCATCTGCTTCGTCCCTTACATCCCCTTCTTCGGCCACTGGCCTATGTACTGGCGGCGACCGGATTGGCTGCTCGTGCGTCCCTGTTCTTGGTGAAGAACCAATACGACCGACTGAAACGGAGGCTACGGCGTTGAAGCAGGCTCCGCTTACCTTGCTCGTAGTGGGGGCCTTTCTTGCCCCAGTTCTCGGAGGCCAAGTGTTTATTGGAGAACAAGCGCTCGACGGTGGCTTCTTCAATTCGCTTCGCACTGCCGCACTTCCCTTGACTGCACACGCGATTCTCGGCGTCCTGGTCTTAGCCGCATTTGGTATTCAGGTTGGAATTCGGAAAGTGATTCCACTGCCCAATCCTGCGATCACGATTTCCTTGGTTTCGGTGATTTGTGCCTTTGGCATGGCGTGCGCGATTTCATCGTTCAAATGGCTTAGTTGGACACAGTGGCTCGAGTGGATTACCTATGCATTCGCACTGCTTGCCACTGTTTCGATTGTTGGTCGAGACCGTGGGCCCAGGGTCGTGCTCTGGGCCCTAGTCGCCGGATGCGCAATCACCTCCCTCATTGGCATTCAAGAATATGCTTCTATGCGCTCCACGGATCCCTCGTGGCGAATCTTTGCGCATTGGATCAATCCAAATGCCCTCGCGGGAATGCTCTTGATCGGGGTCGTTCTCGCATTGGGTCTTGCTGTTTCCGAAGAAGATCGGTTGCATAAGCTGATCGCGGGATTCGCAGCGATCGCAATTGGCTTTGCTATCTTGCTGACCCAATCTAAGGGTGGCTTCTTGGGTGTGGGCGTTGGGCTTGTCAGCTTGGCTGTCCTTCAGTTTTGGTTTGGAGCCCGAAAGCAGTTGCTCGCTCTTTTGGTCCCTCTACTTGTGGTTACTCTGCTTGCTGCCGCATTGCGCTCAAATTCAACAACCGGCGCCGGCTTGGCAAGGGTTGAAGCGGCGGGCGGCACTGCTGAACAATCGGCGGGATTTAGGCAGTTGCTTTGGAAAGGTGCCGTCGAGATGGTCAAGGAAAACCCATTCGGCTACGGGCTCGGCACTTTCCGTTACGAGTCAGCGAGGCCAGGCTTAACTCCCCAGACGCAATTTGCCCACCAGGGTTGGCTACAGATCGCAGCAGAAACCGGAGTAGTGGGGTTTGCCGCGTGGCTCGCGCTCGCCGTAGCATGGTTCGCGACCGTTTTGCGGGGGGCTCGTAGGGCACCGAAGGACCGCTCTGTCCGACTGGGGGCCGTCATTGCGGCGGTGATTGCCTGCGCTACTCACAACATGGTCGACAGCGACTGGCAGCACTTTGGTATTGGTTTCGCGTTCTTCTTGCTCCTTGGGATTGGCACCCAACTCGCTGCTGATGGCTCTTTGCCTGAACTCTTGCCAAGGCCAGCGCGCATCACAGCCTTATTGTTGCCCAGCGTGATCGCGCTTGCCCTCATTCACTCGGGCACGGTCGAGATTCTCAAGGCGACGGCCTCTGCCATGCTGAGGACAAATTACCCCAAAGCAGGCGAAATTCTGAACACTGCCAAGAGCCTTGCTCCCGGTGATGGTGAGGTTTACTGGCTCCTGTCTTACACGACTCCAAATGAGCCTAAGACAACATGGGCGAACATCGAGTTAGCAGCGCAGCGTCAGCCAACGACCAGCAACTTGCGAATGGTTGCGATGACCAGACGAATCCAGGGCGATAAAGTTGGAGCTCAACGCGCCCTCACAGAAGCGCTCCAGCGAGACCCGAACAACTTGCCGACCCTCGCCATGCTCACCCGTTGGGCCAGTGAAGACGGCGATGCAGACGGAGTTAGGAAATGGGCTAGTCGCGCGATTGGGGTCAAAAGCACGTCCTACTACCTCGTCCGAGCCCTGCCGCAGGTCATTCCAACGGAGATCGCCGAATGCGAACTGGTTCTCGCAAAGCATGCTGGCCAGGACGAAGCCGACGACCTACGACTAGACGCGTTGCGCATTTATGCTGAATATGCGCGGATCACTGTTCCGCTCATTAAGGCGCATTGGCAGGCAGGGGCCGGAGCTTATGCAGGCGAACTTCCTACTGAGGCTACTTTCAAGTTGGCGGCTGCGGAAACAGTGGCCAAGGAGATGCTCCTGCGCTATCAGCGCGAAGGGCGACCAACCGAGGAGTTGGCTGAACTTACCAAGGTCTTGGCGCCGCCAGATTTTGGCCCGTTAAGGTAACGCTCAACAACTTTGGCGGCGATCGGAGCGGCTACTGTGCCTCCGTGACCTGCATTCTCGGCGATGACCGCGATGGCAATCTTTGGGTTGTCAAGCGGAGCCATTCCAACGAAGACGGAGTCCGTCCTTCCCTTTCGGGGGTTTTCCGCGCTACCAGTCTTTCCTCCCCAAATCAAATTTGGGATCTTTGCAGACTGAGCCGTACCGGTTTGGATAACGCTTGCCATCGCGCCTCTAAGCAGGGACCAGTAATGCGGATCAACGTCGATTGTTGACCCAATCACCGGCTGCACTTTTGAGACTTTACCGCTGAGATCTACGGATTGATTCACAAAGTGTGGCCTTACAAAGGTACCGCTATTTGCCACTGTTGAAACCATCACGGCCATCTGAAGCGGTGTCAATAGGTTTGCACCCTGACCGAGGGCCATGTGGGCAGTGTCGGCGAGATGCCATTCGCGCTCGTACTTTTGAGCGGCGATCCTTCGCTGACGTTCTTTTTCAGAGTACTTCTTGGTGATTGCTAACTGGCTCAAATTGTAATCGGCAATCCGTTGCTTCCACTCAGGATTCGGGACCACTCCGCTTGATTCCGAGCGCATATCGATCCCCGTCTTTTGACCCAAGCCAAGCGCCCTAGCTGCCTTTTCGATCGCCCGATTTCCAACCTCGACACCGAGGGCCATGAAGTAGGTGTTACATGACTTTTCGAAGGCCCGTTGAAATGAAATGGCGCCATGATGACCCAAGCACTTGGTCTTTGTTGGCACATACATTCCGCCGCAATAGAAGGTCTTGTTGGGATTAAACTTCCCTGACATCGCGGCCGCTAACGAAACTACGATTTTGTACGTGGATCCCGGCGCATAGCCCGTTTGGATGGTCCGATTGAGAATTGGCTGGCGTGGGTCGTTGAGCAAGGCATTGTACGCCTGTGGGGTCATGCCCTTCAGCCAAATGTTCGCGTCGTAAGTAGGTTTGCTAACAAAACAAAGAACCAAGCCGGTGGAAGGCTCTATTGCCACGATCGAGCCTGTCCGCTCGCCCAGTAACTCGTAGGCATATTTCTGCAGTTCAATATCCAGTCCCAAGACGAGCTTTGCCCCTGGTTTGGGAGAAATCATTTCCAGGGTCCGTAGCGGCTTGTTGCGGCTATCGATGGTCATCGCCTCTACACCGGCTTGACCACTTAGTGCGAAATCGTGCGAGTATTCCAGTCCGGTCTTGCCCACGTATTCTGGTGTCCGCAATCCTTGCTTGCTGTATCGTTCAACATCCTGGTCATCCGCGGCGCGAACATATCCAAGCACATGAGTCATCATTTTCGGCTCGACATAGCTACGCGTCGGTTGGGTGATGACCGCGACCCCCTCTAGAGAAAGGTCTTCCACCAACGCCGTTGCCTGCTTGCTCGTCGCGCCTTCGAAGATCGGGGTGGGCAAGCTCGGCCGCCAGATGCCTTCGCGAAGCTTCTTGTCCAATTGCGCGAACGGAACTCCCAAAACTTGGGCTACTCGCTTCATGACTTCGGGCTTCTTCTGCAGGATTTGCGGCACGCCAGTGACCACGTACTGCGACTTCACAGCCGCAATGGGGCGTCCCTTGCGGTCTACGATCAGGCCCCGAGGAGCCGTCAACAAGACCCGGCTCGACCGGCTTCGCTCCGCCCGAAGCTTGAGTTCCTCCGATTGCACCACCTGCAGTTCCCAAAGACGAACTAGGAAAACGACTAATGCTAAGCCAACTACAAGTGGGAACAGCAGTGAGCGAAGATCAAGGCGCAAGCCTCGTTCTTGATGAATAACAGACATGGCTAGCCGTCCCCGGGGCCATCGGGCAACTCAGGATTACCATCGGGCAAAGTTGGTGTTTCCGCAGGCGGCGGAGCGTCGCCACCGGTCGTTCCACCCTCAGGTGGCGCTGGCGTTTCGTTGGGTTGTTGATCGACACTGGGGACAGCAGGCTCTTCTGCCTTTTCTTCTGGCTTGTCACCACCAACATGCCCCATTTCTCGCGCAATCCTCGCGCTGGTTTCACCGTCATCGGTAACGTAAGCCTCTCGCTCCTTTTCGCGATCAAGAGGATCAGCCTTAACCTCGGGCTCCCCGAAGAGCTCCTGACACTTTTTCATGACGTCGCGCCACATGAGGATCGGCACTTTTCCGCCCATCACATAGTTCGACATTGGCTTATAAAGCCATTGCCGTTTCGTTCGATCGAATTGCTCATTGGCAACCCAAGAAACGGCCAAATAGTTATCCGTATAGCCGACGAACCAAGCATCACGATTATCGTTGGTCGTTCCCGTCTTTCCTCGGGCCCGCTTAACCGAGCCGGCATAGCTTCCTGTTCCTCCCTGGACTACCTTTCGTAGGCAGTAATCCATATCTTCGGCAGAAGATGTGCTTAGAACCGCTCTAGATATCTGAGGTTCAAACTTGCGAACAACATTCCCATTGCTATCGAGAATTGCCCGAACTCCAAATGGCTTGACTCGGCTGCCTTCATGTTGAAACACGGAGTACGCTTGAGCTAACTCGATTGGACGAACCGCGACCGAGCCAAGGACCAACGAAGGGACCGCAACCATCGAGGTCGTCAACCCATAAACGCGTCGAGAGTAGCCTTCAACGAAGACGCGTGGGTTCACCATGATCATGGCACGAACGGCCGGTGGATTCATTGAATGTTGAATGGCAGAAGAAACACTGACCGAGCCAGCAGATTTTCGCCCTTCAACAACCCATGTGCCATTGCCATCTCGGTCACGATACGTATCGGCTCGAATGCCATCGTTAGGGGTCAGCACGCCTTGTTCGAAAGCTGCAGCGTAAACCAGCGGCTTCATTGCAGATCCCGGCTGACGCTTACCTTGGGTCACCGCGTTAAATTTGTTCTTGGCGTAATCTACACCGCCGATCATGCAGAGAATCTCACCAGAACGATTCATCAGCATGAATGCGTTTGTGGTCACGCCCGACCGTTTGTAGCTTTCGACAAGGCGCTTGGCACGGTCTTCGGCATAGCTTTGAAGCCGAGAATCTAGTGAAGTCTGTATCGTGTATCCGCCCGAAGCGACATCGACGCCGAGTTCCAGTCGAACTTGATCAAGTACGTAACGAACGAAGTGCGGCGCCATTTTGATCGTCGCTTGCAACCGCTTTTCGTCTGTCTCCAATTTAGGCTTGTCAGCAATTGCTTCGTCATACTCAGCTTTGGTGATCATCTTTTCCTCAAGCATCACCGCTAACACAGCGTCGCGATTTTCGATTGCTTTATCGAGATTGGCAAAAGGATTTTCGCTACTGGGGCGCCGAACACAGCGAGAGAGCATGGCGGCTTCACTCACCGTCAGTTCATCGAGGTCTTTACCGAAGTAGACATCGGCGGCCGCAGCAATCCCATAAGCTCCAGAGCCGTAAAAGACCTGGTTGAGATAGAGCTCCAGAATTTGACTCTTGGTCAGCTTCCGCTCTATCTGAAGGGCGATTGCGGCGTCTTCCAGCTTGCGCTTAAAGCTCTGCTCGGAGCTGGTGTAAAGCCGTTTCGCCAACTGCATGGTTAGCGTACTCGCGCCACCAGCCACTCGCTGCTCCTTTACATTCGTAAAAACCTGACGAAGGATGGCCCACGGGTCTATGCCGTCGTGCTCATAGAACCGCTTGTCCTCGGCCGCCAAGGTTGCCTTCTGAACGACTTCGGGAACGTCGGCAATTTCGATCGGAATCCGGTACTCGGTTGCACTCTCGTACATCAGCTTGTTATCAGCGCTGTACATGCGAGTAGGCCCGATTCTAACCTTGGCCATTTTGGCGTCGAGGGTTGGAATCTGATCACTTGCCTCGTTGAGCATCATCGCGAAGAGGGTGCCCACCACCAGTACCCCAGCGGCAAGAAGGATGAAGAGTATCGAGAAGACAACTCGAACCTTCTTCCAAGCTGTGGAAGGGCGTCGTGTTGCGGAGTTTCTCCGGGTTTTCGCGCGAGTCGCCACGTGTGTGTTCAGTATAACCGACGAGTTGCGCCGGCCCGTTCCGAACTATGGACGTCTGGCCTAGTTGACTTGATCTGCCAATTTCTGTAAGTCAGCCTGAGGAACATTGCCGATAAGTACGACGGTTAGGTCGCCAATAGTCCTAGCGATCGACGCGAGCGCCGGGCCCTGCCGCCCACTGATCCTTCTCGCATCGACAGAAGACCGCGTAATGAAAACAGAGACTCTCTTGCCTTGGCGGCTGAAATAGCTTTGGCTCAATGCGCGCTTGCCTTCGCCGAGCGGCACGACATTAACAGCTTCAAGGATAAACCCGCTCGATTCTTGCAGGCGCAACGGACGCACGCCTACCGAACCCGCTAATCGCCTCAACATCTCGTCGATCGTGACGACACGCGCCCCTTTTCGAGTGATCTTGAAGTCACTCTCATCAAATTTTGGATTGAGGTCGACACGAATAAACTCCATCGAACCGACCAGGCGACCAGACGCATCGAAAAGCTCCCGCTTGAGGACCATTGCCGTATCTGGATCAACCCAAAGTTTGCCAATGGCATTGCCATTGGAATCGGAAAAGGTTAGCAAGTTAGTTTGTTGCCCGGCCACCGCGCCGCCTGAGCTTTCCTTGATCTGGGTACCCCGACCGCCACGCAACATCTCACCAAGGCGCATTAATGGTTCATCCATCATGGCTGGCCGAACTTGAATCTCATTCGAACTTGGGAAAAAATGGGAGCGGACGCCATTGGCAATCACAATAACCTGCCCGGCATCGACCGATCCTGGTTCAAACTCAACTCTATAGCGAGAACCGTCCTGCCAAACCCGCTCGACATTCGTCCGTGCTTGCGGCCCTAGTCTCATGACCATTCTGCGAACACCTGTGAAGCGCAACTTGGCCTGGGCCCGAACGGCGCGCTCCAAAAGAGGGTTTCGTTGGCCCGACATTCCATGAGCCCCTCCGGGCCCTCGGGGCGGATTGCCTGGTCCCCTCTGGGCGTAGGCGGTCCCCATGAGGACCACAAGAATCAAAGTAGAACTGAACCGCCTCAAAACGCTCCTAAATCGGCCTCCGTCCATTGATGCGTAGTTCCTTCGCTTGAGGTCTCGAGCGGCTCAGAGCCGTCGCCGGCACCCGTACTCAAAGCAAAAACGTTCATTCGGTGAGCATCAAGCATAATCTGCTCTGCACTAGCCCTTGAAGCTAGCGAAGAGCTAGGCATGCTAGTGGGGGCCGGCTTTGCAAAAAAGAACACTGAAGCCGCAACAGCTACCGCGGTTCCAAATCCTGTCACTCCCCAAACTCGGGCCTTCACTCGCTTGGGTGCGTGCATCGACAGCAAACGTTCATTAAGCCCCGATCGCCATGCCATGCTCGGCTCGGAATCTTCAAGACCGCGAAGAGTCACCCCAACACCATCGGAAGCTGAAAGCATCTGATCAAGTTCATGAGACTCTGCCATCTGCAGCGACTCTTCTTGAACAAGTTTCTTCGTAATCTCAGGATTCAGCTTCATCGTCGATAACTCTCCACGGCTTTTTGGACATGACTTCGGGCCAAAAAAAGCCGGCTCTTGATCGTCCCAACCGGAACGTTAAGCATGCCCGCGAGTTCCTCATAACCTAGTTCTTCCCTATCGTGTAGCAGAAGTACGGTTCTAAGCTTCTCACTCATTGTAAGAATCGCATTCTCAATGACATCTCGCAATTCATCACCCAAAACAATCGCCTCAGGGTCCCAGCGCACATCGCTGACATCGATCGAGTCCTCATTCTCTGTCATGCTGAACTCGGGTGCGATGCGTTGCTTCTTGCGTGCGTGGTCCACGCACAGGTTGTAGGCAATGCGGAAGAGCCAAGTTCTAAGGCTCGATCGTCCATCAAACCGGCTCATGTTTTGGTAAGCCCGAATGAAGACCTCTTGGGCGATATCTTCTGCTTCTTCTCCAGAGGCAACCATCCGTCTAACAAAGCCAGTTACTCTCGATTGATAAGCATCGACGATTTTGCCGAAGGCTTCAAAGTTTTGCCTTCGGCACTGCTCAACCAGAGCTTGCTCGGCGGATGCATCGAGTCGTTCTTGGTTCGCCAATCGTTTGACTCCGAAAATCGCGGACATTCTATGGAGATTAAACGCAGGGCATGAGCACAAGTTCACTTCTTCTTGTGCCAATTGACCAGTAATGCCACCTGTTCTTGAATGGTCGCGAGACCCAATTGCAGATTAGAATCGAAATCCGGCGTAGATTCCCCAACCGTTGAACCGCTGCTGAGAGGAACCAATCCATTTCAACTCGGCAAACATAGGCATGGCGTTCATGGCGAATTTGTAGCCAAGACCCAATTGATATGCTGGGCGAATCCGGTTCTCGTTCTCGTTTTCGTCGTTTCGCAGCTTCGTAAACCCGGCGCCAGCGCCGAGGAAATAGTACATTTGGCCCGATTCGGAAACGTAGTTCAGCAAAATTGGGGTGTTGCGGAATGTGCCCTTCTGAAGAAAGTCCAGGGAAAGCGAGATGCTGTTCTCAGAACCGTCTGTGTTAGAGCCAAGACGCTTGATGCGATAGTCGATGCCAAATGTCGTCCACTGCTTGCCAGCCAGAGACTTAGTTGCGCTATCAACTGGAAAGAAGAGGCCGATTCGAATTGCGGCACCCATTGTGGTCATTTCTTGCCCGTGAGCCCAAGCTGCTGGCAATAGTGTTGCACCCAAGGCCAATGTCAATATGGTCGCGTTCTTCATAAAGGTCCTCATCATGTTATCTCCAGACGACCGGCTTGTGCTCAATGCGCCTCAGATGCCGTAAAAATTCCTCCTGCGGAATCTCATAGGCTCCAAGGCTCTTCGTGTGCTCGTTCGCGAACTGTGCATCAAACAGTTCGAATCCAAGGCTTCGACAGCGTTCGACCATATGATAAAGCGCAACTTTGCTGGCATTGGGAACTCGGTGAAACATAGATTCGGCAAAGAAACACCCTCCGATGGCCAACCCATAGACACCCCCAGCTAATTCTCCCTGCTTCCAAACTTCACACGAGTGGCCCCATCCTTCACGGTGGATTTGCGTCCAGACCCTGATTATCTCCTCATTAATCCAAACCTCTGTATCTCGTTGGCAACCTCGAATGACTGACTCAAAGTCTCGGTCGAAGGATATCTGGAAGTTCGGGTGGCTACCTTCCACTAGATCGTTACTCAAAAGAACGTCGGATTGCTTGAGAACTCTCAGTAGAGATCGACTAACTCGGATTCCCGTGATGGGCATCAGGGCCCTCATATTCGTTGAGTAAAAACTCGTTGGACCATCCCTGCCATCACCCATTGCAAAGTAGCCCTGCCGGTAGGCTCGGGATACTAACCAAGGTGTGATCGGATCTTCCACAGCAATGTCAGCTATTCTAACGCCATGAGTGCCCCTGCCTTCTTCTTGCACTGCCTGGAATCCTCTGCCAAACAAGTCAACAGCGTCTTCAATGGAATCGCCGAAAGTCTTTGGGACCATCAGATCACGCCGGAAGCGATGTCACCGCGGCAAACCGCCATTCACTTGGCCCAATGCTACACCGCATTTATTACCGAGGCCAATGGAGAGCCTTGGGACTGGTCCAAACCCTTTGACCTTGGCACCAGTGAACCCAGTGCCGTGCTAAGTCGAGTCAACACGCTGCGCGCGGAGGCCATCGACCTCGTAAGGTCAACCGAGATCGAAGAAGTCCTTACAAAAGCCGCGGACTTCATTCTGATGCATGATTGTTACCACGTTGGCCAGATGGCGCTCTTCCGAATGAGAACAGACCCAAACTGGGATCCCTACTCAATCTACTAATTTGCGCGAAAATTCTGTCCGATGACCGTCGCATCGAGGACCCTGTTCGCGAGCGGACTGATGTTTCCGAGCCGGTCGACCGCTCCGACCCCATAGGCTCGAACGCTTGGTGACTTCGGTACCGAAAATGAAGTCGCTGTGCCAGCGACTAAGTACTGTTGCCACACCTGTCCGATCAGGACATTGACAGCCCACCAGTGAGCGGCCTCCGTTCCATTGGGTGTCCAGGAAATTGCAAAACTCCCGCCAGTAATCGAATGCGACACGCTTGGGCGAGAGGGCGGCACGTTGTCCTTCCAAGGTGACGTTGGGGGCAGTGCAGGCACGCTGTAAAGTGACGACTTCAGAGAAGAGCGCAACCCATTAGTGTTATCGCGAATCCCCTTGACACTATAAAAGACATTTCCAGTAGCCCCAGGAGTCAGCCGGGTGAGTGAAACTTGGTCGATGATTTCTTGAACAGGCCAAGTTCCCGAGAGCGTTTGGCTAGCATTATTCGATGGCCACAAGTGGCGATTCTGTGTGTTCTGGCTAGCCCACCAACTCAGGAGCGACCCATATGGCTGCCCGGATGATGCAATCGTCCAATAAAGCTGCGGAGCGAGGTAATCGACCCAACCGTTGTTGAACCATAGCTTGGAGTCGGCGTAGATGGAGTCATAGGCGGACAGTCCTGTGACTCCGGGCGGATTTCCGGGCTTCCAAATACCAAATGGGCCGATGCCAAAGAGAACGTGCCCTTTACCCGGCTCAAGTTGAATCGAATTGTAAATGTCAAAGACGAAATCGTTAACGTTCTTTCGACGCCAGTTCGCAAGGCTCAAGCCGCCACCGTATAGAGCGTAGGTGTTCGTATCGGGAAAGCTCAGTCCGGTAACAGGATAGGGATAGAAGTAATCGTCGAAGACAATGCCGTCGACATCGTACCGACGAACGATGTCCAGAATGACGTTTTTAACGTGGGTTCTCGATGCAGGATCGCCAGGATCGAGCAACCAGAGGCCGTCGTATTCTCTTACCGAGTTCGGAAAAGAACGATAGGGGCTGGTTGGCGCAACATAGCTACTGCTAGAGGTTGTCGCGGTGTCATTCCAGCCGGTTCCCGGGGGAGGCGTGAATTGCGGAGCCGACACGTCGACCCGGTAAGGGTTAATCCATGCGTGCAGTTGTATGCCACGGGCATGGGCGCCTGCGATCCACTCAGCAAGCGGGTCATAGCCGCCCGTGGTGGACAATCCCTCTCGCCCAGTCAAAAAGTATGCTCTCGGCTCTAGCGACGATGGATAAATCGCGTCCGCCTGCGCACGAACCTGCAGAAATGCCGCGTTCATCTTGGCGTCGGCCATCGCATTAAGGATGCTGTCCATCTGAGCTCGCTGCGCCGTTACATAGGAACTTCCAACCCCTCGTGAAGTGGGCCAGTCGATTTGCCACACGGTGGCGACCCAAGCCGCCCGCATTTCCCTCGGAAATGTGGGCACCACAAGCAAAGGCGTATTTACGAAAGCACCCTGGCCCATGGCTGCCGAGCTCGCAAGGATGGGTAATGCGCCAAGGCATCGTCGGAAAGTCACGGTGAACATGATACAAAACTCGGAGACGTACTGGTTACGGCAAAACTCTTGGGGCTGAAGCATTGCCCACTCGATCAATCAGACTGACGGCAAACGTGCCCGATCCCCGCATCACCACACTTTGGCCGACCGCCTCGACGACCTTAACTAGCTTCCACGTGCCGGCAACTTCTTGCTGTATGGCGAAGAAACGACCATCGCTAACGGCTGGCTTTTCGATGATCAGAATGCTGCCTTCTCTCTTAACCGTCGGTGTGGGTGGAGCCTTAGCATCAAGCCAAGGACTAGCGGGGACAAGCTTACGCTCTTGGTATGGCCCTTCCAGGAGTGCTGCGTTCAGGCCCTTCCAGTCATTCAGTAGAGCCTTCATGCTGAAGTGCACGGCGCCTCCAACTGCGGGATCATGGGTCAGTTGGATCTGCCTGACGACCTGTTTGGCATCCCAGTTCGGAGCATTCTCGCCAAGTCTGCTGGTGAAAAGGCCAGGCCACAGGTGGCGCTTCTTTGCGTTCGTCGATTTCCAGTAATCCAACAAAACCGGAAAGCTCTGCGGAGTCTGCTCTATAGGCCAGTAGAGCTGCGGCGTGAAGTAGTCCAGCCATCCTTCCTGCCACCACTTTAAGGCATCTGCTGAGAGGTCCTCGTACTGATCGACTCCAGCGGTAATGCCTTGCGGAATGCCTGGACGATAGATGCCAAACGGGCTGATTCCGAATTTGACCCAGGACTTACGTTGTTTCAGGCCCTTGTAGACACGTTCAATGAAGTCGTCAACGTTCTTTCTTCGCCAATCGCTAAGCCCAAGCGTGCCTCCGCTCTGGCGGTAAGCAGAATAGGTCTTTGCGTCGGGAAAAGGAACGACCTTGCCAGATTCACGAACCGGGTAGGGATAGAAGTAATCGTCGATGTGGATACCATCGACATCGTATCGATCCACGACATCCATAAAAACATTGAAGCTACGATCTTGTATTGCCTTGGCGCCGGGGTCCATCCAGCGGAAGCTTCCGTAGGTCGGGACAATGTCTTTGTGTGTATTGGCAATATGGTCCGTTGCGATGGGCCCCTTTTGGGCTGGATGAAACGCCCGATAGGGGTTGAACCAAACATGCAATTCGAGTCCACGCTTGTGTGCCTCTTTGATTGCAAATTCCAATGGATCATAATCGGGGCCCTTTCCAGCCTCGCCTGACAAAAAATATGACCAAGGTTCCAGCTTGCTGCGGTAGAGAGCATCAGCGCTTGGTCGAATCTGAAAGATGATCGCGTTCATGTTGAGCTTCTGAGCCCGATCAAGAATCTTCACCATCTCTAACTGTTGCTGGTCGCTACTCAGGCCAGGTTTTGTTGGCCAATCGATGTTGTCGACAGTCGCTACCCAAGCTGCACGGAACTCACGCTCGATTGGTGGTGGTGTAGCTTGAGCCATAAGGGTAGTCGCGATAATCGCTGAGAGCATGGTTCTACCTTAGCAGACGGTTAGTGGTTACCGCAAGCTTTGAATGCGTCAGAATCCAGTGATGCTCGTCAGCGCAGACTCACTTGCCGCCTTTGCACAAAACGTTAAGCTGCCGATGGGGCTGGTGCTCGACGAGGTGGAAGTAAAGGCGGCGGGAATATCGTTTGATGGAGATGCCAGCCTGCTGGAACCAGCTCAGGTCATCGCCCGTATCTCTCCCGAATCCTTGACGACCTTTGTGGCCGCGCAGCTGCCTCCAATTGTTCAAAGAGTTGAGATTGGCTTCAAGGAAGGCCTAATTGTGGCGAGAGTCGTGGTCAAACTCGTCGTTGAAGTCACCGCCACCGCGAGATTACTTCCTGAGATTCAAGATAAAAAGAGCTTGACGCTAAAGCTTGTGGACTTTGAAGGCCCCGCAATTGCCCGTGGCTTCTTGGAAAAGCAGATCGCCGATCGTAACCCAGTCTTTGAATCAGCCAGCGTCCCGTTTCCATTGGACCTTGACGATGTTCAAGTTAACGAAAGCCTAGAGATTTACGCCCATGCAAACCTTCCTGTGCTCAAGGGCTAGGGCCATGCTGGTATCTTCTTGGCGGACCGGGCGAGTGGCGAAATTGGTAGACGCACTGGATTTAGGTTCCAGCGGTTAATAGCCGTGAGAGTTCAAGTCTCTCCTTGCCCACCACTTAACCCAATTGCCCTATGAGCAAAACATAGCCGTCGGGATCGTGAACCCTTAGTTCGCCATCCGGCATGTAAAACGGCTTGTTGATATCGAACAGCCGCCCATTCCTTGGCCAATCCATCTCGTCTCCATTGAACTTACCGCCGTTATGAACTCCACTCTGCAGTAGATGCTCCCGAAGAGCTGAAATGTCCTCTGAATAAAGATAAAAAAGTGCGGCCTGAGTAGTAGGATCGATCGGTCCCGAAGCCTTGGCGAGCATCAAGTCCGAATTCTTTCCCTTCATTCTCGCCCAGTACGGATCGCCTTCCTCTCCGAAACGCGAGTCTAGAATCATCCCTAACTTCTCGTAGAACGCCTGGCTCTCGAGCACGCTCTGAACATGAATGTAGGGCACAAACCCAGTGATTTGATGTGACATAAGCCTAATCAAGCGGGAGCAACCGCTTCACTTCATTATGAATCCCGTTCATACTCTCAAGCGATGCTCACAGTTGAGGCGAATGGCCCCGTCACGACAATCACCCTCAATCGCCCGGAGGTTCGCAACGCCCTCAGCGATCACCTGATCGCCGCCCTTACCGAGGCTTTCCGAGGCGTGTCCACAGAGACAAGGGCGATCGTCCTCACTGGTGCCGATCCAGCTTTTTGCGCCGGTGGCGATCTCGAATGGATGAAGCGGGCCGCGAGCTACACAACCGAGGAAAACATCGCTGATGCCCTCAAGCTCGCCGAGCTTTTTCAAGCCATCGCAACCTGCAAACCAATCGTCGTCGCCCGAGTTAATGGTCATGCCTTCGGCGGCGGCGCGGGCCTCGTAGCCTGCTGCGATGCTGCCGTCATGGCCCCGAAAGCGCTCATGAGCTTCAGCGAAGTGAAGCTTGGCCTCATCGCCGCTACGATCAGCCGCTTCGTCGTCCCCAAGATCGGACAAGGGCATGCCCGCCATCTTTTTTCAACCGGCGAAGTCTTTGGTGCTGACCACGCGTTGCGCATCGGAATGGTTCACGCTGTCGGCGACGACCTCGACGACCTTGTCAACGCCAAACTCAAAGCCATCCTTGCCGCCGGGCCCGAGTCCGCCTATGCCAGCAAGATGCTTGCCCAAGACCCCGCGCTCGAACCTGATGTCGGCGCACGTCTTCTCGCCGAACGTCGCGCAACCGCCGAAGCCAAAGAAGGCATCAGCGCATTTCTCGAAAAGCGCAAGGCATCATTCGTGGTGGAACCATGAGAGTCCTGATCGCCAATCGTGGCGAAATCGCCATCCGCATCATGCGCACCTTGCGCGAGATGGGTATCCCGTCGGTCGCGATCTATTCCGACGCTGACCGCGACGCACTCCACCCCAAGCTCGCTGATCAAGCCATCGCCATCGGGGGCAACGCCCCCGCGGAGAGCTACCTCGACATGGCCAAGGTAATTGCCGCCGCCAAAGAATCCGGTGCCGACGCCATCCACCCCGGCTACGGCTTTCTTTCGGAAAGAGCCGAGTTCGCCGACGAATGCCGCAAAGCCGGAATCAGGTTCATCGGCCCCAGCCCCGAAGCTATGCGCGCCCTCGGAGGCAAAATTGAATCCAAGCAAATCGCGGTCGCGGCCGGCGTCCCAATCACTCCTGGCTTCTTCGAACCAGGCGCAACCGACACCCAGTTAGAAAGAGCCGCTATGGAGATCGGCTTCCCCGTGATGCTCAAAGCCAGCGCAGGCGGCGGTGGTCGTGGCATGCGCGCCGTTCACAGCCAAGACGGGTTCAGTAGCGCCCTCCAAATGGCCCGCGACGAGGCAGTTAACGCCTTCGGCGACGGTGCGATGATGGTCGAGAAGCTCGTCCAGCAGCCCCGCCATATCGAGGTACAAATCATCGCTGACGAGCATGGCAATGTCGCTCCGCTCTTCGAGCGCGAGTGCAGCATTCAGCGCCGCCACCAAAAGCTCCTCGAAGAGTGCCCTTCTCCGCTGGTCGAGGAGCATCCAGAGCTTTGGGATGGCATGCGCGAGGCAGCGGTCAGCCTCATCAAGAAAGCCAACTACACTGGCGCTGGCACCTGCGAGTTCATCGTAGACCCGGTCACGCGCGAGTTCTATTTCCTTGAGGTGAATGCTCGCCTCCAAGTCGAGCACACGGTCACCGAAGGTGTTACAGGTCTTGATCTCGTGCGACTCCAAATTGAGGTCGCCAACGGCAAGACCCTTAAAAACCTCATTCCCGAGTTTCTTGATGGCGACCGCCGCAACCTGCGTGGTCACTGCCTCGAGGCGCGCATTGTAGCTGAGAATCCCGCCCAAAACTTCTTGCCCAGCATCGGCAAGATTCTCGCCTGGGCCGAGCCACGCGGAGTCCGCGTAGACACAGGCTTTGCAGCCGGTAGCGAAGTTAGCAGCCACTACGACAGCATGATCGCCAAGGTCATCACCGAAGCTCCCGACCGTGCGCAATGCTTAGAAAGGATGGTGGATGCGTTGGAGGACTTCCATGTGCTCGGCGTTCACACCAATATCGCCTACTTGCTCGATGTTGTTCAGCACCCCGAGTTTGCGTCTGGCAATTTGGACACCGGCTTTCTCGCACGCCACTTCGAGGACTGGTCCGGCTCTGGAGAGGTGCCTGCCGTGATCGCAAACCTCATGGCGGCGGCGAGCCTCAGTTCAGCTGGACCAACACAATGCAAGGAAGTCAGCCCGTCTGCATGGTCTGACTCTTCAGGTTGGCGAAATGCTCGAGCCTAGCAACGAAGAAGTTTCTCGCCGCGCCGAGGTTATGGCGGCGATTTTCGAGTGCATCCGCGCTAACCGTCCCGTCAAGCTCCCGCCGTTCGACCCCGCCGCTGGCAACCAAGTCGGCGCCGAGCCCAATCCGTTCAATGGCAAGGTCGGCGACCTAGCCTATCAGTTTGAAGGCGAAGAAGACCTACTCCATCTCATCATTCGCCGAGCCGACCACCAGCCGCTTCCACCCAACGAAGCCCGCGCCGTCGCCGCCTGGCTCTTCTCCGGCGTCCCCCCCGCCCTCATCTGGTTCAAAGCAGGCACAATTGAGCAGCACTTCTATCTGGGCCACGATGACCTCCTTAAGTACTCAGGCGGTTAACAGTTAGCAGTTAGCGGTTAGCGAATCCGAACTCTGAACTCAAATCTCCGAACTTCGACAAAACTAGCAACTATCCGGTAACACTGGCCCGAAACTTGTGATTCTGCATTTCAAGACATGCGAACACTTCTTTTGTCAGCCATCACTGCACTCAGCGCTATCTCCTTCGGTCAAGCCCCACGGCTCATCCTCGATCCCGCCACGTCGCAGAACAACCTGAGCGTTTTCGCTAACTCCACCCAGAACACGCAACTCACAGCCCGACTGATCCAAGAAGCCGACCGCACCCTCGGCACCCGACTCGAAGACTACAGCCTCGTTCAAAACTCGCTCCTCACGACCTCACGTGACATCCTCGCGACCGTGATGAACACCAGCATGGCCTACCGCGTAACCGGCGACACCAAGTACAAAGATTACGCCGTTCGCCAGATGCTTGCCGCCGCTAACTTCCCCGATTGGTACCCAGCTCACTTCCTCGGCACTTCCGAGCTCACCCTTGCCATGGCAATTGGCTACGACTGGCTCGGCAATGCGATTTCCGATACCGACCGCGCCGTGATTCGTAAGGCGATCATCGACAAAGGCCTGACACCTGGCCTCGACCAATTCACCAAGCGAGCTGATTGGACGCAAAAGACGACGAATTGGAGCCAGGTCTGTGCCTCGAGCCTCGGCATGGCAGCCGTTGCTATTCAAAAGGACGACAAGGCCATGTACACCCGTGTTATCAACCTCGCGGCGCCATGCGCCAAGCGAGCGGTCAGCGAATACAACAAGGGAGGCATCCCCAGCGAAGGCCCCGTCTACTGGCGCTATGGCATGGCATTCCACACGATGTTCAACCGAACGATGGTTAACCAGTTTGGCAAGTTCCAGTCGGTCATGAGCGACAAGGCTTACGCTCAAACCGCTTGGTATCCGGTCTACGTCCTCGGCCCCAGCGGCAAGAACTTCAACTTTAGCGACTCCAGCGACTGGTTCGTCCCAACCCCGGCCACGCTCGAGCTCGCTCGTCAAACCAACCAACCTCAAATCGCCGCTTGGACCAACGCCCGCGTTCAAGAACTCCTCAATGATCCGCAGACTTGGAACGAAGAGCACCGCCTCTCGGCTCTCTTCCTCGCTTGGAGCATGGAAGCAGGCGACATGAACACAACCAACCTTCCGCTGGATCGCTTCTTCGATGGCGACACCGACATCGTCACGATGCGCGGCTCGTGGACCGATGAGAGCTCTAGCTTCGTCGGCATCAAGGGTGGTAAGAACGGCGTTCCTCACGGCCACCTCGACCTCGGTTCCTTCATCTTCGATGCCCTCGGCGAGCGATGGGCCATGGACCTCGGCAAGGACAGCTACAACCTTCCTGGCTACTTCAGCAAGGAGCGATACAGCTACTATCGAACCGGCTCCGCGAGCCAGAACACGGTCTACTTTGGCAACAACCAAGCGACAAACGGAACTTCGACCTTTAAGAACAAGCTTAACGTTGCCTCGCCTTACGCTTCGATCGACATGACCAAGGCTCAGTCTAATGCCACATCCGTCGTTCGCCGCTTCGACTTCGTCAACCGTACCGACCTCGTGATTACCGACACCGTCAAGACTGCCAAGGGCGCATGGCGATGGCAAATGGTTACGACCGCAAATATCACCCTGAACGGCAAACAAGCCATTCTTGAGATCAATGGCAAGCAAGTTATTGCAGAAATCCTCTCCAATAATGGTGTCTTCGAGATCACAAGCACAAAGCCAGCAACGGTAGCAGAGAATCAAAACACGGGGACGCAAATGCTATCCGTGATGATGTCAGCCGGCACGAGTGAACTCAAGGTTGCGCTCAAGCCAGTTCTATAACTAGAAAGGCGGCGTGGGTGGCGAACGATTACTCAGCGTTATCGTTTACGTCCCACCCACGGAGTCATGGGTGTTGACGTCGTTGACTGTCTCGGGTTGGAGACGACACCCATGCCACAAAGCTAGCCGTTTGAGTCACCCCGACCACGGAAGAAGGCTCACAAAGCAAGCCGTTTGAGTCACCCCTGCCACGGAAGTGGGCACCCAAAGTACAAGAAGAAGCCTCCCGCACTAAATCGCGAGAGGCATTGACCTATCTTTCGGCTGAAGACTAGCGGCCAGCTGGCATGCTGGGGTCGCCTCCACCAGCATTAGGTGACGGCGGATTCAAAGGCAAACCCGTCTCATGGTTAACTCCCTCTTCCAGCGATCCAGCCTTTTTCTCTGGTCCCTCGCCGCCAACATTCTTGGCCATCATAAAGCCGACTGCTCCCAATGCCAGAACGATGACTCCAACAAGGGCAGCAAGTTTCTTCTTGTCATCCATCAAATCTTGAAGTCCTCCATGTAGTGGACCATGTTGTACGCTTTGGCGGTGACTGCGGCATTTGGATTGGTCACCCATCGCTCATCCATGGTTTGAATCTGGCGCATGCTCTTAACGTGACCATCAGCAAATCCCCAGTTCGACTGGCCCATGTAACCACCGATGCTGCCGCGGCCATCTCCGGCTCCGCTGCAATCATAAGTGATATATGAGGGGTAGACGGGCCACGACCGAATGTTTGCGCTGTAGTATCGATAGTGACTTCGATAGTTGAAGGCGGAACTGGTCATCCATAGGCTGTAAAGGTGAATTGTCGATGCAGGCATTGCGACGGAACCAAGTGTTAACGAGTCACTAACAAAGGTTCCGGACGGATTAGCGAGCCCGTGGAGGCCGAAGCAGTAGACCTGTGGCGGCTCCACCGAAGTGTCGCTGCCCTTAAACGTCCAGCTGTAGCTAATCATTTGACCGGCGTTGGCAGTCGACCCGCAGATTTTTCGCTGGAAGGTATCTCCTGGCGCCTTGAACAATTCTTGGTTCTTGATATAAGGCATCAAAGCGTCTTCAGAACCAAAAACCTGATTGGCTTGGGCCGCAACCTGGGCACCGTTCTGAATACGGTGAAACATATCGTCGTTGTCAGTCAGATACATTTGAGCCCCAAGAAGCAGTTGCTTCATGCTGTTAAGGTCTTGGGTCTTCTTGGCGGCATTTCGGGCCTGAGCAAAGACGGGGAAAAGAATGGCGGCAAGGATCGCAATGATGGCGATAACGACCAGCAGTTCGATCAGGGTAAAAGCTCGCCGTCGAGCATTTGCAAAAATCATGAGTATGAGTGCCTCAAAGCTAGTTTACATGGAAATCGCCGGTTCAGTTCAAGCTTGCGAAAGTAAACTCTTCTCATGGCCTTTCAGAAGAAAATCGTGCGCGATGTCGACGTTACCGATAAGCGTGTCCTCGTTCGTTGCGATTTCAATGTTCCGCTAGATAATGGACAGATTACCGATGACCGCCGCATCGCCGCAAGTGTTCCGACGTTGCGGTTCTTGGTGCAGGCTGGAGCAAAGGTCATCGTTTGCAGCCACCTTGGGCGCCCTAAGGGCGTAACTCCCGAGTTCTCGTTGGGGGTCGTGGCGGAGCGGCTTTCGGAGCTACTAGGTGTACCCGTGCCTTTGGCGCCAAATTGTGTCGGCGCGGCGGTGGTGGACATGGTTGACAGAATGGTGGGCGGAGAGGTGGTGCTTTTAGAGAACGTTAGATTCCACCCCGAAGAAGAAGCCAACGACCCCGCATTCGCCGCTCAGCTTGCCTCACTCGCCGACGTTTATGTGAACGATGCTTTTGGCACCGCCCACCGCGCCCACGCCAGCACCGAAGGCGTCGCCCACATCATCCCGGGCGTGGCGGGCTTCCTCATCGAGAAGGAAATCGAATACCTCGGTAGCGCGCTCGACCACCCCAAGCGACCGTTTGTCGCGATTCTCGGCGGCGCAAAGGTGAAGGACAAAATTCCCGTCATCGAATCGCTCTTGCCTAAGGTGGATAAGCTGATTATCGGCGGCGGTATGGCGTTTACATTCCTCAAGGCGCAGGGTCACGAGATCGGCAAGTCGCTGTTCGATGAATCGAACTTTGATTTCTGCAAGAAGGTGATTGCTGAGCACTCTTCCAAACTTGCCCTACCTACGGATGTCATTGTCGCCTCAGAACTCTCCGATACCGCTCTGGCATCAGCAGTGGGAGTGAACGCCATCGGAGTGAACGACATCGGCGCAGACATAGGGCCGGCGACCATCCATGACTTCTCCGAGATCATCGCAACTGCCGGCACGGTCGTTTGGAACGGCCCAATGGGAGTTTTCGAAATGAAGCCTTTCGAAGCCGGCACACGCAGCGTGGCCGAAGCCATGGCGAACTCGGCAGCGGTCACGGTCGTCGGCGGCGGTGATAGCGCTGCGGCGGCCGAGCAATTCGGCTTTGCCGACGACATGTCGCACGTTAGCACGGGTGGCGGAGCCTCCCTCGAGTTCCTGGAGGGGCAAGTGCTACCGGGACTTGCCGCGTTGCAGGACCGCGCTTAGCGACTATTTGGCGAGACAATCCCGGACAACCTCGACTGGCGTCAGTTGTGAGGGTGCGCGAGTCGGCCCCACGTCGAGATCGCGATACTGTAGGACGGCCTTCGCAAAGCGCGCCAAGCCATGGGTCTTCATGTTTTGGGTTGCAGTAGCAGGATTCTCGGGCGACAACAGTCCCCCGCTCGAGCATGTTGCAGCTTCGCAGGTGAAGTCATCTAAGGTGCCATTGGCCAGCGAGGATCCTGAGAATTGGGCTAACTGGTCTTTGGAGTCTTGATTCAATGACCCCTTCGGGTCCACGATGATCATCTGGGCGGGGCCAAACTTTGCGATCATGCGGAAGTGATGGACCAACTCTTCTTGAGTCAGATCACCATAGTACGGCGGCATCGCGACGCAACCCGCAACTCCATGATGGGCAGCATGCTGCGCGAGGTCCATAGCCGCCATGCTTGTAATTGTTGTGACATTAACCCAAACGGGAACCACACCCGCGCACTCTCGCATAGTGACCTCGAGAACGCTTTTGCGTTCGCTATTGGTCAAGGATGTGAATTCACCAAGATCGCCGCAAACCAAGTATCCGCGCGGCTGAAGGGGCATGAGTGACCGAATCAACCGCGCAAGACGAACTTCGCTAACTTGCGATTGGTCGTCCGTGAAAGGCGTCACCAGTGGAATGATAAATTCAGTCAAGCACTAAATATTCGGTTGTTATGATTGTTTTCTCTCCAATTTGAATTCGAATTGGAATCGAATGCAACCCACTCAATCCCTGGGGACTCACTAATTCAACCCCCATCTTGGTCTGGCCCCGCTCGCGGTAAATACCAAATCCTGCATCATTTCCCTTTCGTAAGGCCCAGCCGTCTGGCAGATCGAAGTACATCTTGCCCTTAAGGCTCTCATTAGTATTCGAAATGAGCTTGACGTCACCGCGGATTAGCCGTGGAGTCCCAACTTCACCCTTTTCGACTCGCAAGTTAGGCACTACAGTCAGAATGTCAGTGATTTGGTAACTCGACTCGATGACGGCGACGCTACCATCGGGCTTATCCAGTTTGGCAACCAAGCGTGTGTACCCATATGGCGCACCTTCGGCGATGACGGCTTGGTAATCGACAAATGCGCGCTTCTTCTTATCGAATGATGGGAATGGCAGTTGATGGCTACTCGTGAAGAGCGACGCAAATCCAAGCGTGCGAAGATCAATTCTGCCTACCCCAGATTCTCCCTTGTTCACGAAGTTGAGGCGAAGCTTGATCTGCTCACCAGGAACTACACTGCGAACCGCATGCTCAGGCGCCCAAGACATCCCCTCCGGTAGTCCAGTAGCACGGTCTAAGGCGAGTTCGATAGGAGCCGTTGCCCTTGGCACAAATGCCATTACCTCAGGACCGTTAATTTCCCGCGCTTCCATGCGCACATTAAATTTCTTGCCCCTTTCGAAGGATGTGGCCCCGAGCCCCAGCCAACGAAACTCGAAGGCGTATCCCGACTCGTTAGACTCAGTTTTGCAAAGAATCGTCTGGGCGATCAATGGCTCATCCTGCCACCTGGCCCCAGCTTGTATGTCTTGGATTAGCCGTCTCACCTTGACGCCGTCTTGGCTTACTGTAACCTCGAGGTTGTCTTCACCAATGATCCAGCCGTCACTCTTGAGGTCAAAGCTCACTCTTGCCTCTTGTCCACTTGGAACTTCACCCGCGACGTAAAGCGCCCCTGGCTCCCATTGCAAAAACCCCCTGAACGGTTCGGGCGAAACAAACGGATCCCACTCCTCACTGTCGATCACGCCATCGATCTTTGGCGTAAGGGCGAGCCGTAGGCTCATCGGAAGTGGCTCTTGTGCCGTGGCAAGTAGTCCGGTCAATAAAAAGGGAATCATAGTTAACATCAAGACGACGGGCCGAAAGAAATGGACTCTGGAGCTATCGCTTAAGGTTAACAAACCTGGCGTAGGCTGGCTGAAATCCTAAGACAATCTTGCCGGTTGGCCCATTACGGTGCTTGGCAATGATGATTTCCGCTTCTTCGACCGCCTCGGGGTGATAGTCCTGCTGGGGGGCCCCTTCTTCCTTGGCCTTGTAGTACGAATCGCGGTAGATAAACATCACAAGATCGGCTTCAGCTTCAATAGAGCCCGATTCCCGAATGTCGCTGAGCATTGGCCGCTTGTCCGGCCTTTGCTCCACTTGGCGGCTCAGTTGGCTTAGCGCAACGACCGGGACATCTAGCTCTTTGGCAAGAGACTTCAACGAACGGGCAATCTCGCTGACCTCTTGCACCCGATTTTCAGTACGCCGATTGGACTTCATGAGCTGAAGGTAGTCCACGATTACCATGCTGAGGCCATGCTCCGATTGGAGGCGTCGGCATTTGCTTCTCATTTCAAATGCGCTAATCTCGGCATTGTCGTCGACGTAAATGGGAAGGCTATAGAGGTGCTCGCAAGCATCGATCAGTTTCTCGTAATCGTCGCCGCTGAGGTTGGTGCGCTTCAGAATGCCCGACGATAACTGGCTCCGGCTGCTAACCATACGACGAACGAGCTGCTTTGAGCTCATTTCTAAGGAAAAGACTGCCACGGCACCCTTGCCTGCTTGTGCGACGTGTGAGCCTATGCCCATGGCAAAGGCCGTCTTTCCCATGGCGGGCCGAGCGGCCAGGATGGTCAGATCGCTTCCATAGAATCCGCCTGTCATCTTGTCAAGATCGTAAAAGCCGCTGGCATGACCCAAAATTGGCGTGCCTGTCTCATAGAGATTGTCCACCTCATCCCGAAACTCTCGAGTGACGTCTCGCACCGAAACCAGACTGTTTTTCATCTCGCGGCGGCTGATCTCGTGCACCATTCGCTCGGATTCGTCCACCTTCTGCTGGGCATCCGTCGACGTGTCGTGAACGACTGCGACGATCTTGTGTCCTGCTTCTTCTAAGCGGCGGAGAACCGCCTTTTCGCGGATGATCTCGGCGTAGTCGATTGCGTTCGCTGCGCTGGGAACGGTTTCAGCGATATTGACGAGGTATTCAATCCCGCCAACGCTTTGGATAAGGCCGCGGCCTTCAAGTTCTGCCCGGACAGTCATGAGGTCCACGGCCCGGCCCTTATCCATGAGGGCGACCATTGTCTCATACACGGTTCGGTGAGCAGGACGATAGAAGTCTTCCTCTTGCAGGACTTCTCTGACTTGCTCGCGGGCCCGTTCGTTAAGGAACATTGCGCCCAAGGCGCACATTTCGGCCTCGATGCTGTGGGGTGGAATGAATCCTTCGATTACGGCGCTCATCAACCCCACTATTGTGCTTCTTGGAGTCTTGCGATAAGCGGTTGTGGGACCAAATCTGCGATAGTCGCAGGTTTTCCACCGAGTTAGTTACACTCGGCAATCGACCCGGACAAACAAAGCCCGAAGTAACCCAGGTAAGCGGGCGCTTCGCCGGGGGTTTGCAGCGGCGCAAATGACTTCCAACAGCTCGGGTGCACGAAACTCCAAGTCGGCGATGCCAAGCCGTAGCGACTCGTGATCGAATTCAAACACACCACGCCAGCCACACACGTAGCATTCATTGCTGGTGCGTAAATTCAAGTTCTGGCATAGGGGACACGACTTTAGGCTCTTCATGAGCGCTCGCAGCCGGGTCGGAGTAATGTTTGTCATCGCCGTAAAGTAATATCGGCGAGTTCCGGAAATCCTTAACCCGGCAATAGTCCCTAAAGATGGAGCGACAATTCCCTGGCGAAAAGGTATGGCGGTTCGAGTACGGCCCCGATGAGTTCATGAACGACGTGCCGGGTCTCGCTGCTGAGGTCATTGGATTCGGACTCTTCAAGGTGCACGAGTTCGCCGGTGAGCTGAGAATCGACGGTGAAGTTTCTGACCTAAAAGAGGGCGTTTTTCATCACAGTCTGCAGGCGGTCGAAAAGAAAGGGGAGTCGCGCATTGAGACTCATGTGGGAAGGACCACAACGCTAAATCCAGTTTTTTGGCCAATTCCGGAGCACGTACACGAGTTTTCGGGCTGGACCCTTGCCCCGAAGGGCTGGAGTTTCTTCGAGCCCATTTACACCTATGAGGCGCTTGATCCTGATCGGCCGGTTGGCGCCCCCGGGCTCTATGCCTGCTATACGGTCAATTCCTTCTTCCTCCGTAACGAGGGCTCTCTTGAGGAGGCGCAATGGAAATCCGAGGCACTCGAGTTTTACGAACTTGATGGCTTCCCGGCACCATTTGCTAATCACGCACGCTGCCAGTTCGTGGTTGATATTCCCGAGGAAAACCGAGGAATTCAGATCGCGCGATTCTTGGATGCAAGTTCTGGAGGAGGGACGGTTCATGTTCGAGTCGACGGTCAATCGGCGGGAGACTGGCGGTACCCGTTCGTCAATCGCATCGAACCCGTTCAAGCGGATGTATTCGGGCTACCCGTCCACCTCACCGAAGGAAAAGCCTCCCTCCAAATCGAACTCATCGCCACGGAAGGTTGGAATGCCGCCTGGTACGGCATCGACGCCCTTTTGCCACGACTCCAGTAAACTCTGAGCATCCATGACCCTCCGCGAAGTCCTGCATGCTCACATTCCGACGCTCACGCCAGCGAGCACGCTTCGAGATGCCGTGGACAAGATGGACATCTACCAGTTCCCCGCCTTGGTTGTAGTCGATGATGATAAAGCAGTTTTGGCAATTCTCACCGAAGGCGACGTTTGCCGAGCAGTTGCTCAACAAGGCAGTCTCCTAAAGTTGTCCGATCAACCTGCTCTCCAGTTTTCTACAATGCAGCCAACAACGGCAAATCCAGATACCGAGGTGAGTGATGCACTCCACCAAATGCTGAGTTCTGGAATCACTCTATTGCCAGTGGTAGAACACGATCGCTTGCTTGGTATTGTCCTTCGTGTGGACCTGATGCAAGCGATGCTGATGGACCAGCTAGACTAGAGCATGCTTAACGTTGGCGATAGCTTCCCTGATTTTGAATTGTCTGATCAAGACGGTCGCATCTGGACCAAGACCGATCTCCTTGGATCTCCAACCGTGGTGTTTTTCTATCCCAAGGATAACACTCCCGGTTGCACAAAGGAAGCTTGCGACCTTCGAGACCGAATGCCAAAGTTCGCAGGAACCAAGATTTTTGGCGTATCGCCAGACAGCGTCAAGAGTCACAAGAAGTTTGCTGATAAGTTCAAGCTCGAGTTTCCTCTCTTGGCTGATACGAGCAAAGCGCTCTCTGAAGCCTGCGGAGTTTGGGGCGAGAAATCACTCTATGGGCGAATCTTCATGGGAGTCCAGCGCACCACGTTCTTGCTTGACAGCGAGGGCAAGATCCTCTTAGTGTGGAACAAAGTGAAGGTTCCTGGGCATGCCGACGACATCCTATCCAAGCTGGCCTGATCTTACGGGTATCATCCCGCCGGGTGCCGAAGTAGCTCAGTGGTAGAGCGGCTGTTTTGTAAACAGCGGGTCGCGGGTTCGAATCCTGTCTTCGGCTCCATTTAGTCCACGCCTTGCAAGCGTTTGCCATTCACCCAGGCAAGCAGGGCGCCGGCGAGAACGACCGCTCCCCCGAACCGCATCGCCAAGCCAACGGAGAGGTTTGATGCCAACCAGCCAAAGAGTGGGAGCGCAGCAGGTGAGCTGCCATTGAGGGCCCACACGTGCATCGAGATCACCCGCCCTTTCATTCGCTCTGGAGACAGAGTTTGAAAGAGTGTATTTGTGGTGTTGAACTGCATGATTGCGCTTAGACCTATCAGCGCGAACATCGGATAAATAACCCAGAGTGAATGGGTCAGCGAAATCAGAATCAAAGCAATTCCCATCATCGTCATCGAGACCTTGACGATAATCCTCTTGATGGGCCTCTGTGAGATTGCGATCAGCGTTCCAAGCCCCGTCATGGCCCCAATCCCTACCGCCGTAAAGATCGAGCCCAGCAGATTTGGATTTTTCAGCTCTTGGACTGCAAAAGCTGGCAACAAGGGGATGTAGGCCAAGCCAAAAATTGACACCGTGCACTCCATAAGGAAGAGCATTCGAAGACGACGGTCCCTCCAGGTATATCGAACCCCCTCCGAAATAAGGTCGATGATCGGTTGAGAGTGCCGCTTTACCGAACTCAGGTCGGCTCGGATCGCAGTCGCAGCAAAAATCAGAGCAAGGTAGCTCAGGCCATTGACAAGATAATTCGCCTGGGGTCCAAATTTGGCCAACAAGACGCCCCCAATTGCTGGACCAATAATGCGGGCGAGGTTGAAGCTCATAGCCTGCATTGGCACCGCGCTCGCCATGTTCTCTGGTGGCACTACTCGCGAAACTAGACTTTGCCGCGTTGGGATCTCGACCATCGTATTAAAGCCGTTGATCAGGGCAACGATGTAGATGAACTCAAGCCTTAGAAATCCAAAGTGTATTGAAGTAGCCAGAAAAAGAGCGTTTGCGGAGTATACAAGCTGATTGGCAATGAGGACGGCCCGTTTATTTAGCGTGTCAGCAAACGTTCCAGCAAATGGTCCAAACAGCGCAACAGGCATCGAGTTCGTAAACGTAACCCAAGTCAGCATTGCCGGATTGTTCGTCAGCTTCATGACGAGAATGCCTTGGGCGACGTTTTGCACCCAACTCCCGATAAAGGACAAGAACGCGCCGCTCCACAATAGGCGGAAGTCGCGGATGCGGAACGGAGTGAGTTGCGGTGAATGAAAGAACCTGATGATTAGGTTGGGTTCCTTCATCAAGCCAGTATATCCAGACTGGTATCTTCAGACAATTGGAAGCTAGGCGCTTTAGTTTTGAAGTAGTGGTGGTCTACTTATCAGAGTGCCTCTTCTTTGTCCTGACTTCCCCACTGCATCTTCGAAACTTCGTTATCCGGTCTCGCGAGGGCCGTTATCGTGGGGTTTTTTGGCTCAGGTTCTTTGGCCTAACTCCTGGCAAACGCGGGGTGATTACTTTTATCGCGAGTGGAATGGGCGAAACCATGCAGTCAACGGTCTATGCCCCTCGGGTTCCTGGAGAAACTCAGATTCTGAGTCAACTCTCGCGCACCTTTGCGCACCTCGATGATCTGCCACAGGATATAAAATGTGCGCCATTTAAGTGGCCGCTCGGTGCCATCATCCTACTCCTACGACTTCGACCATCGAGGCTGGTTTTCGTTGGTAATGTTTCGGATATCCATCTTGCCTTTTGGGGGCGACTCCTGGGAATACCAATCATCCTCATTCACACCAGTCTGGATGAGTACGATGTCGTACGGCGGGAAAAGCGTGCTCGATCCCGACTCCGATTTCACCTTCTCGATAAGGCGCTGGTTCGGTGCGAGGACCAAATCGCATTATTGGCACGATTTGGCGTTCCTTCGGAATGGATCCAAATCATCGGGCCGCAACTTCGCATGGGGATTAAAGTTGATCGGGAGGCGATTCAGGACAAGTGGAGAAGGACCCTCGCGCTCTCGGCGACCGACCAAGTGATCGTTGCGGGCAGTACCTGGGGAAATGATGAAGAGGTCGTCATCGATGCCATTCTCAGGCTTTGGGACACCGACCCAGCGGTCAAGCTCATCCTTGCGCCGAGAAGGCTAGACCGAGAGGTTAACGCAACAGAGACTCTCAGCAGGCTTGGGATTCCTTTTGCATTACGTTCAACGGGCGTTGCTAGCTCCGACCGCCTAATCGTGCTCAATACGATGGGCGAGCTAGCCGAGGTTTATTCTGTAGCTTCGGCAGTGTTTGTAGGCGGCACCTTTTCGCATGCGATCGGCGGACATAGCTTTTCAGAAGCCATCGAATGGGATGTGTGGTTCACCAGCGGCCCCGACACGTCTCATCAGACCGCAATTGTCACCGAATTACAAACACGCGGACTCTTAACTGTTTGCAGAGGAGCTGACTCGCTCTCCTCGGCTTGGAAGAGGCAATTGGAGCACCCGCCAGAAATCGACTTGGTTGATCGATCTATCGAGAAGATAGTGGCTGCGATTACGGGTTGAATGGCTTACCAAGAAGTGAATTCCAAATCGTGCGCTGCCCCGCTGAAAGCACGGCCATAATTCGCGCTCGCCCATCTGTTTGGATCTTTGTTAGCTTGGGCTCGATCTTCTTCATTTCTTCGCGAAGGCGCTTCTGATACTGCTCGGCCAATCTTCGCTTTTCGGCATCTGTCTTGGGGTTTTTGCCCTTGAATTCGCTCTCTAATTTTTTATGCACGGCTTCGGTGAGATCGCCCGCTTGCTGATAAGAATCCTTCAAATAGGTTTTTACTTTCGATACCTGCGATGCGCTCAGGCCAACTTTCTTTGTTACGGCAGGATCAGTTAGAGCAAGGAGGCCAGCAGTCTGCAACGAGATCTCTCGTAGTCGCTTAATCTGGACGGCCGTCAAAACATTGAGAACACCAATTCGCATCTTGTCGAAAGCTGCTCGCATTTGCTTTTGCTCGGCCTCTGTAGGTTGCTGGCCCTTTCGCATCTTGTCTTCAATCTTCTTTGCAACAGCGTTGTAGCCAGACGAAGCCGAATTCATCTTTGCGCGCTGAGCTTGAGTCACTTTGAGTTCAGTCTTAACCTCAGTTGTTTGGAGCAAGGTGATATCGCACACCTCCTTATCGAATTCGATTTGAGCGAATACCGAGCCCATCAAGGCGATTGCAATAGAGACACTGAGCGGCTTGACCATAAACTTTCCCGTGGATTATGACGCTTCAACCGGTTCGAGGGCACTTTCTGGTTCCTCGGCTGGGGCATCGTCCCCACCAATCGCCGGGCTCCGAGGGATCATATCCACCGCACCTCGTCCGATAAGACTCTCTAACTCCTGCCGCAGCACGTCGTTGAATTCGACGCGGTGAATCAACTCAACAGGATCAAGCCGCTCCACACCGCCGAACTCCAAGACCACTCGATAGTCCCCCGGCTTCGCCTCAATCATTTGACGCATCTGCACCAGTTGGTCTCGTTTTGCCGCTCCAATACGGACGACAACCGTTCCCAGTGCACTGGCATCAACGAGCTCAATCTCCTTCGGAGCTTCAAAGGCCGTCACCTCTTCGATTCGGACCTCCATCGTTGGCTCGCCACCATTCCGCTGTTGACGAACATTAGCTACGCCCTTGATAACAACTACCGTGTCCTTTTGCAAGAGGTGCTGGAATTTTGCATAGGTGGCTGCGAAAGCCGTACAGGTCGCTTGACCAGAAAAGTCCTCGAGAACGATCGTGGCCATTTTGTCTCCACGCTGCTTGGTGATGATTTCTCGCTTTCCAGCGATGACCCCGCAAAGGGTCACTCCAGTTCCATCCTCAAGCTCGCTTACTTGGCCACAGTTGGTGTTACTAGCTTGCCGTATCGCTCGCTCCAG
Organism: Chthonomonas sp.; assembly: GCA_016788585.1. GTDB lineage: Bacteria > Armatimonadota > Fimbriimonadia > Fimbriimonadales > Fimbriimonadaceae > JAFLBD01. The sequence continues at coordinate 120,955 of JAEURP010000011.1, forward strand.
GCCCCGTAAAGGATGGTCGGAGACGTAGATTCCCATCGTCTCCTTCTCCCAATTCAGGAGCTCAGACCGCGAAGGCGCCGGTAGTTCAGGCAATTCCGGCAGCGTGAGTTCGTCACCGCTTCCCTCGCCGAAGAGTGAGTCTTGCCCGGCTTGTCGCTGGCGAATCGCTTGATCTGCATACGCTAAGGCTCCCTCTGAGACCTCAAGCAAGCTTGGGCGATTCTTCCCCAAAGCGTCGAATGCACCGGCCTTGATCAGGGCATCCAAGGACAACCGATTGAGGCCGAAGCCACGGGTACGCTCGCAGAACTCATAAAGGTGGGTAAAGCGCCCTTCAGCCTCACGTGTAGCTAGGATTCCCTCGACCAACTTCTCGCCAACTCCCTTAATTGCCGCTAGGCCAAATCGAATTGCCCCATTCCAACCCTTGGGCGCCGCTCTTTCGATGTCGAAACTAAGGCCGGAGCTATTGATATCGGGAGGAATGACGGCGATGAGATTTCGGCGACACTCTTCGACAAAACTGGTCACCCGGTCTTCCTTTTCACGATAGACTTCGAGGAGAGCTGCCATGTACTCAGTTGGATAATTGGCCTTGAGATAAGCAGTTTGATAGGCGAGCATCGCGTAACAAACGGCATGGGCTTTATTAAAGGCGTAGCCGGCAAATGGCAGAAGCAGTTCCCATACCTTTCCGGCAACTTCGGTAGAGATGCCTCTCTCCGCGCATCCCGCTTGGAATTCCGACTGCATGGACTTCATTTCCTGCAAGTTCTTCTTTCCCATGGCGCGCCGCAAGATGTCAGCGCGACCAAGCGAGAATCCCGCAAGCGCTTGCACCAACTTGAGCACTTGATCTTGATAGACGATCACCCCGTATGTCTCTTCCAAGATCGGCTTCATACGCTCGTCGAGGTAAGTGATGGGACGTCGTCCAAACTTGCCATCCATGTACCGTGGGATATGCTCCATCGGGCCCGGTCGGTAGAGGGCAACCATGGCGGCTAATTCTCGAATGCTGTTCGGCTTCAGCTCAATGATGTTCCGGCGCATCCCTGCGGATTCGAGTTGGAAAACGCCCACCGTGTCTCCTTTTCCCAGTAGCTCATAAGTCTTCTCATCGTCGAGCGGCAAGTTCAGCCACTCAACCGGGGGCTCGCCGGGCCTTCCCTTCGCGATATGTTGAACCGCTCGACTGAGGACAGTGAGGTTGGATAACCCTAAGAAGTCCATCTTGAGCAACCCAATCTTGTCGAGAATGCCCATTTCGAAAGCCGTGACCGATTGACCGTCCGATCCTTTGTAAAGCGGGATGTAATTTGTGAGCGGATCGCCGGAGATCACAACTCCCGCCGCATGCACACCGGCGTGTCGGGCCATGCCCTCGATCCCTTGAGCGACTTCCACAAGACGCGACACTTTCGGATCGGTATCCACCATTTGGCGGAACTCGGCGCTGTCCTTCATCGCCTCCTTCAGCGTGATTTTTGGAGCATTCGGGATGGTTTTGCAGATCTTGTCGGTCTCGATTGGCGCATAGCCTAGAACACGGCCCGCGTCCTTGACGGCAGCCTTGGCTCCCATCGTTCCAAACGTGATAATTTGCGCTACTTGCTCTTGACCGAAGCGATCGACGACGTACTTGATCACCTCGTCGCGTCGCTCGTCTTCAAAGTCCATGTCGATATCGGGCATGGAGACTCTTTCCGGGTTAAGGAAGCGCTCAAAAGTAAGATCATATTCCAACGGATCGACGTCGGTGATTCCGAGTCCATATGAGACGAGGCTTGCGGCGGCCGATCCCCTAGCCCCGTAAGCAATTCCATTTTCGCGGGCATAGGTCGTGAACTCCTGCACGAGCAGGAAGTAGTCGGAGTAGCCCGTCTTCTGAATGACGTCTAGTTCGTACTGGAGACGCTCGGCCGCCTTTTCGTCAAACTTGTCGAGTCTTTCGCGAACACCTAGCTCAGCCTTAGTCGACAGATGCGCCATGCTGTCTACACCTTCGGGCAGCATGGGGCTCGGCATCGGCGCCGCTAACTTGCCAAGCTCCAAGTTGCACATGTCGGCGATTCTTAGCGAGTTCTCGATGGCCTCTGGAGTCTCCGAGAAAAGTGCCTCCATTTCGTCCGCCGACTTCAAATAGAATTCGTTGGTCTCAAACCTAAGACGGCGATCATCACTAACTAATGCTCCAGTGCCGATGCAAAGGAGGACATCATGCATTTGGCTCGACTCTCGACAAAGGTAGTGAGCATCGTTGGTAGCGATAAGCGGAAGGCCCACTTCCCGAGCGATTTGCAGGAGCTGAGGCTTTATCTGAGCTTGCTCGGGCAAACGGTGATCTTGAAGCTCGATGAAGAACGAATCCTCGTCGAAGACCTCCTTGTAGAAACCCGCCGTTCGCTGGGCAGATTCATAGTCGCCCCGAAGGAGGGCCTGGCAGATTTCGCTTCCCAGGCAAGCGCTGGTACCGATCAAGCCGCCCGCATGCTCCTTCAATATCTCATGGTCGATCCTAGGCTTGTAATAGAAGCCCTCGAGCGCCGCGACCGTATGAAGCTTGCAGAGATTGCGATACCCCTCCAGGTCCTTGGCTAGAAGCAACAGGTGATAAGTTTCATTCTCCTCTCGGCCCGATTTCTTCTGCCGTCCATTGGGGGCCATGTAGGCTTCCATGCCAATGATTGGCTTTACCCCATGCTTCTGGCATTCGAAGTAAAAGGCCATCGCTCCAAACATCACTCCGTGATCTGTGATCGCAAGGGCAGGCTGCTCGAGTTCCTTGGCTCGTGCCACCAGATCCGACACACGATTCGCCCCATCGAGAAGGCTGTATTCCGTGTGGTTATGGATATGGACAAAAGGCTTCATTAAGCAAAGTCAAGGACTCAAGACGATGGAAGGGCTACCGGTTTGAAGCAAACAACGACGTTCAGCACCGGCTCAGCACAGAATCAGTTCCTTTCATCATCTCAAATTGTGTATGGACAAGACGGCTTCACGGGACCGAAAGCACTTACTTGCCGTCGGCATCTTCGACCCAAGCCCGGAGCCACTCCCCAACGCTCCACGCTTGCCAAGGGCACCCTCCTGGCTGCCGGGGCTCGTCGCCGTCGTAGACTTCGGCAATTCCTCCAAGACCGTATTCTTGTGTCAATTCCTTGGCTTTCTTTAGGATTCGTTTTGCCTCGACCTTGTCACTGGTCAACCGTACTAAGGCGCTTACATAGGGCCCGATCAACCAGGGCCAGACAGTTCCCTGATGGTACGCCGAATCTAACTCCTGCAAAGGCCCTTCGAATCGTCCTCGATACTTGACATCGTCTGGGGACAGAGTACGCAGCCCGACCGGAGTTAAGAGTTCTCTGCTGATCTGTCCAAGCGCAGCCTGCGCCTTTTCTCCCTTGGCTGGGCCGAAGGGCAGTGCCATCGCAATCAGCTGATTGGGCCGAAGAGAGGCATCATCAGGATCGGCGGTGTCGAGGTAGTAACCGACACTTTCCTTCCAGAACTTCTTTTCGAAGTGACTTTCAGCCTTAGCCGCAAGCTCTCGGTAAGCGCTTTGGTCTTCTCCCAACTTGCCGGCTAGCCATTCCATGACACGGAGGGCATTGATCCAAAGGCCATTAACTTCGATTGGCTTACCATGCCGCGGGGTTACCACCCAATCGCCAATCTTTGCATCCATCCATGTTAGCTGCACGCCCTCGGCTCCTTGCTTCAGGAGACCATCTTCCGGATCCATCTGGATTCCGTAGTGGGTGCCCTTAATATGCCAGTCGAGCATATGCTGAAGGGCCGTCAGCGCTTCCGAGGCAAATGGGGCGTTCCATTCCGCTTCGAGCGTCTTATAAATTGCATTGGCAAACCAAAGGGTCGCGTCCACCGTGTTGTATTCCGGCTCCTCGCCATCGTCCACAAAACGATTTGGAATAAGCCCCTGGTTCATCTGTCCGGCGTAATCGAGAATGATTTTGCGCGCTAAATCGACGCGCCCGGTCTGGAGACATATGCCGGGGATAGAGATCATCGTGTCCCGCCCCCAATCGGTAAACCAAGGGTAGCCAGCAATAATCGACGTCCGTGTAGGCGTCGCCACGAGAAATCGCTCGGCGGCATCTCGCAGTTGAGAAGCGAGGCTCGTATCCTTCTCGGGCTCATCCCAGGCCAAAAATGCCTCTGTTTCGTCGTTCAGACTCGCGACGAGAATCGCCGATTCATTCGGTAGCAATTCGTATCGTAACTCACAAGGACAAAAAAGGTCGTCGCGGCCATCGAGCCCTCGCTCTAATTCTCTCGGATACTCGAACCGGTAATACCAACCCACCGCCGGCAGTCTTTGCGCGCCCTCGTGGTGCAGAATCAGTGTTCGCCCTTCATGCTCAATAATAGTGCGGCTCTTGGGGAAAGCTTGAACGTGAGGGTACGTGTCATCCGAGCGAAAATTCTCGTGATAGAACTTGTGCTGAACTAGTGGGCGCAATTGCAACGCGATCGGATTACTGCCGGTGTTCGTGTACTTAATCGTGCAAGCATTCTCGTTCGGATGCATTGCCATGCGCTTTTCAACATGCATGCCGGCGACGCGATGACGCCAAAGCACCCAGTTCTTCGTTGCTGAAAAGCTCTCCAATGTATGATGCCCTTCTGGGTTTATTGCACCCTGATACTGGTGGCAACTGATGCCAATTGGGTTGCCCTCGCCCTGAACAAACGCCTCGATTCCTCCCAGAAGAACAAGTCGGTGCGCCGGCGCCGGATCAGCGACTACGAGATGTCCGTGGTACCGCCTTGTGTTACTGCCGGCAACGGTGCTCATGGCAAAACCGCCGATTCCATTCGTTAAAATCCACTCGCGCCTCGACGAAAGGTCGTAGTTTCGGCATTGGCTCGAATCCAGCGAGTAAAGCATTGGAACCCGTAGTTTACTGGCTTTGCCCAAAGGAAACTTTGTGACTATCGCCCGCCTCTACGGTGAGCCAGCGTCTGTAGATCGATTTCTTGATTTGAATTTTCGCCCCTGCAACAACTCTACAAACTCGTCAATGCGGAGTGAAGCGCCTATCGTAAACTCCTCTGGGAATTGTCGATACCGCAGGAACGGCTGAATCGAGCCGGCGATGAAGGAGATGGCTAGCTCAGTATCGTACCAACGGCCCCGATGCGCGTCGTATTTGAACAGGGCAATCAAGTCGATGTTGCCTAGATCAAAGTCTCCACGAACGTGGAACGAACGATCCACCTTGTTTCGATCGAAGTCGAAGTGGGGTCGACCGCCATCAAAACCATAGGTGCCGCCGAGGCCGATTCGAACGTGGGGCTCAGGCCTGATCAGAACATAACCCATTGCTCTCGCCCAAGAATAGGAACGGTGCTCGCCAGCGAGCACGCTGGCATCCGTCCCCAGGACAAGGCTCATCTTATCAGTGAGCGGAATCTCCTTACTGCGAAGCGCTATCGTAGCAATACCTCGATTTACCGAGTCCATCGTGCTCGAGACGTCCACTCGCTGCAGTCGAAACTGGATAAGACCAGCCACGCCCTCCAAGTTCCCCTTGGCCTCAAATACAGCGTCGATAGGCTTCGAAAGCCGCACTCCTTCGCTATACCTAGCCCGGGACGACACCCCGTAATGGCTACCCAGACCAACGACCTGGCTGTTCTGCGACAAGATTTTGAACTCCTCCTCCGGGGTTCTCACCACGCTAGAGTCAAACCAACCCTCCGCAAACCGCTCGCCCAAGTCGGATCTAGGACGATGCGTTTGAATATCCAAGAGTGGGCCCACAACCCTCGTCAACTCCATCTGAATTCTTGCCGGCTGCTCCTGGAACACCCTGATCTTGCCACCCAAGGATGTCCGACTATCCAGATCGGAGGAATAGCCCCAAGTGATACGAGCTCCCCCTCCCGGTTTGTAGCTGGGCATGGGCAATCGAATCCCCGTGGACTTCGGACCCAAAGAAAAGCCGTAATTGGGGATCGTACCGAGCTTGTGCCCGAATACTGTCACGCTTGGCTTGCTGGCAGTTCCTCGCTGACCGGGCCGAATCACCAACCGCTCAGCCTCAAACGCAAGGTCCGGCGTCTCCAACTTTGACGCGGTCCCCCGCACTTGATGGGCTGTCCACTTGCCTGGCTCAACTTCAACTCTCTTGACAGTTAAGCTCACCCCACCCACTTGCATGGTGGCATTCTCAGCCGTGCCCGTTTGCTTCACCCAGTCGAATTCAAGATTGTCTCCTACCAGGGTCCCATCGGGGTCGGTCACGATCACCTTGCCCTGTGCCCGCCCGAGGTGATTGGAATAGTCGACGAACAGCTCATCGCATTCCAAAACAGTCGAGCCGTAGTAAGCCCTGATTCCACCCCAGAATCGGGCGGTCCTGCTTTCTAGGTTTGCCTGCTGATATCGGTACTCAATCCGAATTCCGTCTTGCTGAATCTGCTGAATCGCTACCGGAGCTGGCCGGTAGAGATCGGGTGGCAGTTGATGCATGATCGCCGCAATGTCCGGCATGAGTGAAGGTTTGACGAGTGTACCGTTGCGAAAACAACAAACTTTTCTTGTAGAATGAACGACTGAAGTCCTAGGACTGTCGTAAGATATATAGGACGTAAGTCATGTTTAATCTCAGCCTGACGCCTAATATTGCAAGCCGCGGAGTTGAAGACGCACGCTTTTTGGAGCGTTGCCGTCGGGGCGAGGAAGAAGCCCTAACAGTCTTGATCGACCGACATCGCGCTCGGCTCATTCGTGTGGCTGCAAACATCCTTCGAGATGCCAATGAAGCGGAAGATGTCGCTCAAGAGGCTTTTCTTAAGGCCTTTCGGGAACTGCACTCACTAAGAGAGGATCGGGCATTCAGCGGCTATATCTATCGAATTTGCGTGCGGCTCTGCATGGATAAGCTTCGCCAGAAGCGAGCCGAACCTAGCGAGTTCGATCGAGTGATCGAACATGAAGGAGCTCAGGTAGACAACAAGATCGTCGTTCACAAGCTACTGGCGCAACTCAGCGACGATCTTCGAAACACCTTGATTCTTCGAGAAATGGAGCAACTCAGCTATGAGGAAATCGCTGAGGCCATGAATGTCCCGGTAGGCACTGTGAGGAGCCGACTTCACGTGGCTCGAGAAAGATTCCGAGAGCTTTGGCTTACCGCAACCAAGGATTCCCAATGAACTTTTCTTTTCGCAAGAGGCACTACCCGGAATTGGAAGAACCCTTTCTAGATGGGTTGCTCAAAGAGTCCAGGATCGAGCCTATCGTAAACGAAGAAAAGTTCAATCGTGACATTCTTAGACTCAACCGAGTCGGAATCGTCAAGCGAAGCTTTGTTTATTGGTCACCAGCCATCGTGGGGGCCTCGGTCGCTTCGATGGCATTACTGGCTCTATTGCAGATGCTCACCAGCTCGAGCAACATGAAGCCAATTCGCATTCTAAATGGCGATGCAGCCCAGCGAATTGAGCGACCTTCAGTTCCATTGCCTGAAGGGCCCCAAACTCCGTTGATTCGATGAGCTCGACCTCTCGGCTCCTTTGGGGTTCCCTGCTGGGTGCCCTAGTGGTTCTGCTTTTTCATCCTGCGTCCGCTCCCTATTACCGGCTGTTCATTCTCCAACTTGGACCTTCTAGAGTCCTCAGTAGCTCACCACTCATCCTCTCGAATGTCACCGAGGTGTCTGAGCCCAAAGACAAGCGGGAGGCCGCGTTCTTTCTGATTATCGCTTCACGCGAACTGACTAATCCCAAGGGCCTCAATGATCGAGAAGCGAAATACGCCCAATCAGTTGCGACAACCTACGGAGACCTCGACCCGGAGAACTCGTTTTGGCGGCAGATGGCGGCGGTATTCAGCCGATCCGTTGGAAACCAAGACCAAATGAACGAACAATGGCTCCTTGGAGCAGATGGCTCTCGATGGGAAGATGGCCAAAACCAACGACTTCTTTCGATCGGGCGCGAACTCGAATCAGAGTATCAATCCACCCTCTCATGGCAAAAAGCCGTGCTCGCTCAGGAGCGAAATGAGTTTCATGCCAACGCGATTTCTGGCGTGGCTCGCACGATTAGGCCCTCGGAACCCAAGGACACGGATATCCGATTCGCTTCGTTGCTCAATGGACAACTCATGCTCGAGGGCTCTCGCTCGATGAGTATCGGTGCTACGGGCGTTCAGATCATGCGCGAAGCTAGTTTTTCCGGCCAGAGCCTTCCGACGGCTTCGTACGCTCAATCACTTCGGCAACGCCAGAACTTCCTCAACGCGCTGCGTGCAACGAAGGGTCCCGAGATTTCTGCCATGGCGGAATCCTTGTACTTGAACGCAGACTCCTGGACGAGCGTCGTCAACACGGCTAGCAACCGCGAAGACCGTCGAAATCGTGAATTCCTATCTGCATTGGCGGCTTCTCTTCCAGGTCCATTTGTTTACTTGTCATTGGCCGGGTGTCTAGTTCTGCTCGCTAGTTGGCTTATCGGATTTCACCGGATAAGTCATCGCCTGTTTTCCTACCCTGTTGCCCCAATTCTTGGGCTAGTTCTTGGAGTGGTCGTGTTTGCCTCGACTCGAATGCTATGGCCCGCGCTTTGGGCAGTCCTCAGTTTGGCGTTCTTTGTCTTTCAGCCGAGCGCGATTCGAAGTCAGCAACCCTCGAGGTTAACTTCGCAGCATCGCCTCCTCATCTACGTTATGGGGGTCATTTTGGCGCTGTGCTTTGTGCTCTTCATGATGGGGCTGGGGGCACCCATGCGCGCCCTCGCCAGCTCATTTGGAGTTCCTCAAGAATATCAAGCCGGTTCCAGTCTTCTGCTTGGCCTATGCCTGCTCATGCTGAGCATTGTCGTCTTCTCTGCTCCAGTTTGGGCTCTCATCGTTCGCCACGACTCAGTCCAGTTGCTTAGCGTGGCTCTGAGAGAATTAGGAAGGGGACTGGCCCTGACGGGTATCGTCGGCAGCGTCATGGCGGCACCCATCGCAGTTTGGATTGATCGAAGCGTCAGTGATCCGATCGAGAAGACGCTTTTGAACGAGCCCAACCTATACTTGAGCGAATGAGCCGCGAAACCATGTTTGATGGAATTCCCACTGGGCTTGCCTGGTCGCAAGCTTGGTCGGACTCCATCGACAGGGTGATACAGGAAACGTACTTGGGGGAGGCCGCGCACCACCCCCAGCTCAAGTCCATTTCAGTAATCGCCACCGGAGGGTTTGGTAGGCGAGAACTCTCTCCATTCTCCGACTTGGACTTGGCCGTCGTCCCAGGCGATGAGCAGTTGCCGGGCCTAGACGAAGGCATCAGAGCACTTTTCAATGCGCTTCACTACAAGCTAGGCACCGAAATGGACCTCAAAGTGGATTACGCGTACCGTGTCCCATCCGACGCTGGCGGATTCGATCCAACGACTCGCACTGGGCTGTTGGAGGCTCGCCTCATCGCCGGAGACCCTGCGCCAATGGATGCGTTGCAGGCTGCTTTTTGGAAGACCTTCCTCGTTGGCGACTTCTTGATCGCAAAGATCGAGGAGACCCTTGCCCGCCACGCAAAGACCCATTCAACGCCTTTGGTGGTCACGCCAAACCTCAAATTGGGTGCCGGCGGCTTGCGGGACTTACAAACCGCGTGTTGGATTCGGCTCGCTTTGGGCGAGCACATTTCAGGTGCGGATTCAAGCTACGAGACAGTACTAAAAATTCGCAATGCCCTCCATATTCTCAAGCAGCGAGAAGCAGACGAACTGACTCATTCGGCACAATCCGACCTCGCCGCAAAACACGGCTGGCATCCCCGAGAGATGATGCATGAACTGCACGCCGCAATGATCGAGCTCCACGCGGCCTACAACCAAGTGCTCGCAGATCTTCCGGCGAAGAATTTCAATCTCGCTGAAGGTGTCCATGCCACCGGTGGCTTCGTTCGCTTTGAAGATGATTCGACAGCCAGTTCAGCGGCAATCGGAGTTGCAAATGGCCTTCAACTGGGGCTTCGAATCGGGTGCCTTCCAGAGACGCAAGCGGAGGGATTCAATGCTGGTCAAGCCCTGCGGGCGTTAATGCATGGAGAAAGGGTCATTCGAGAGCTGGGAACCAGCGGTGTGCTGGCCCGACTACTGCCTGAACTTACGGCCACGCTCACCCTACTGCCCGACGACCACGCCCACCGTTACACTGTTTTCGAGCACACGATCCAAGCGGTAAGAAACCTGGAATCGCTTCGCGATGCGGGCGGGTTCTTTGCCGAGCGCTATCGCCGGATTCAAGATAAAGGTGCACTTTGGCTGGCCGCGCTGATGCACGACGCGGGCAAAGCCGACCAAAGTGACTCGCACAGCGTAACGGGTGAGCGCATGGTGAAGGAGATGGGTCTTCGCTGGCAAATGGATCAAGATCGGACGGATTTGGTTGCTTGGTTGGTGCGGAACCACCTACTCATGTCGCATACCATTCGAATGCGCGATGTTAGCCAGCCCCAGACCATTCGCGACTTCGCGGAGTCCATCCCGAGCATTGAACACCTGATGATGCTCACCGTGCTCACATGGGCAGATTCGAACGCAGTTGGGCCGGGCGTTTGGACGCCAGTTCAAGACGGATTCTTGCAGGAGCTATGTGAGCGAACAGAGAATTCCCTGCAATCTAAGGCACCTCCCGTAACAGACCCAGAGGTAGTCCGGTCGATGCTACGGCGGTCGCTGCAGCACGGTGAGCACTCGGAAGAAGAAGTCCAGTCATTCTTGGCATCCATGCCTGCACATTACATCCTTAGCACGTCCCCATCGGATGCGGTAGCCCATTTGGAATTGGTGCAACGCGCAAGAAGGGGTGAAACCGTCGTGATGTTCTCACCAAACGAGAAGCTCGGCGCAACCGAACTCACCGTGGCCGCACCAGACGCGCCGGGGCTCCTCAGTCGATTGCTCGGACTAATCTATGTCCTCGATATCAGCGTTGTTGGCCTGCGGGCAAGCACGACCGCCACCTCACCCGCAATAGTGCTCGATGTCTTCACGCTCAGTTTTGGAGGGGGGATGGTACCGCCCAGCACCGGTAGCATCCTAAAGAATCTAGTGCAGCAACACCTGAACGACAATGAGGTGATTCTAAGCATGCTTCGAGATCGAGGAAAAGCCATCGAAGTCAGTCCTGGGGAGGCTTCCCTCACCTATCACTTTGGATCCCCAGGTCTACTTGAGATAAAGGGCCGCCGGGGCCGTGGGATGGCGTTCCGTCTTAGCCGAATCATAGCGCGTGAAGGGTGGAATGTCCTTGGGGCTCGAGTCGGACAATGGGCTGGTCAGAGTACGGCCTCCTTCTCAATAACAGGCCTAGACGGAGCCGAGCTAACTCCCGATGATGTTTCCAGAGCATTCAACTCGCTGGTATAGTCGTTTGGCTCGGTTATGAATGTCTTGATCTTTGGTTGTGGTCGTACAGGAGCAGCTTTGGCGCTTCAACTCTCTCGGAGCCATAGCGTAACGGTAATCGAGCAGAATTTAGATGCCGTGCGTCGACTCGGAGCAAAGCATGACTGCCGCGTCGTCATTGGCAGCGGCATTGACGAAGATACGTTGATTCGAGCAGGAATCTCTGAGGCTGACGCTTTCTTCGCAGTCACCAGAGGCGACAACACTAATCTCATGGCCGCGCAAGTTGCCCAAATTAACTACAATGTCAAGCACATCTGTGTGAGGGTCGCCGATCCAAATCGGGCTGAGGCTTATCGAAAGCTTGGTATGACGTGCATCACACCCGCCCTAATCATCGCGGGAATGATGCGCGATTGGCTCACCGAGACCCCCTATGAGCAAATTGATTCTTACAACGCATTACCCGCCGAAATGGAGGTGATCTAAGTGTATTTGATCCTCGTTGGCGGCGGAAACGTCGGTATGCAGCTCGCGAAGAAGCTGATCGGACGGGGGCACGAAGTCTTGCTCATGGAGAAGGATTCCAAGCAGGCGCACCGACTCGGCACCGTGCTCGGCGAGGAAACAATTTTCGTCGGCGATGGTTGCGAGATTGCCACTCAGAAAGAGGCCGGCTTTAATCGCGCTGATGCCGTCGTCGCGGTGACGGGAGAAGATGAGGACAACCTGGTAGTTTGCCAGATGGCCAAGGTGGTTTGGAACGTTCAGCGAGTGCTTGCAAGGGTGAATGACCCCACTCACGAAGCGATCTTTAAAAAGATTGGCGTCGATCAAACTGTCAGTGCCACTTCGCTTATTTTCAGCCTGCTCGATCAGCAAATCACGATGGATGAATTCATCCCCATCGGTGCGCTCGCGAAGGGCAACATTGAAATCGTTGAGACGGTCCTCTCGGGCAGGTCCCCAGCGGTCGGCTTGCGGCTCCGTGAACTGAGCTTGCCCCCGCAAACCAATATTATTTACATTTTGCGGAACGAGCAAGGCATGCTCGTGGGTGGAGACACCCAATTCATGGAAGGCGACACGATCTTGGCACTAGTGCCAAGCGATAAGGCCGATGCCCTGCGCGATATGCTCGCGGCAAAGCACTAGCTCAGTAGGCGCGTCGGGTTCTCGAGATAGCTCTTAACCAGGTTCACGAACTTGGCGCCAATCGCGCCGTCCACCGCGCGGTGATCGAACGATCCGGTGATGTTCATGCGCCAACGAATCTCGATCTCGTCGTCTTCGTCGACGACGACCGGAACTCGCTTCGCGGTGCCGATCGCCACGATGGCCGCATTCGGCTCGTTGATGATCGCGCTAAAGCTATCAACGTTCAACATACCCATGTTGCTGATGCTGAAGGTGCTTCCGCTCATCTCATCTGGATGTAGCTTGCCATCGCGGGCCTTTTTGACCAGATTCCTTACTTCCGCGCTGATTTCGCGAAGCGACTTCTGATCGGCGTTTTTCACAACCGGAACGAGCAGTCCTTCGTCTACGGCGGCGGCAATGCCAATATGGACGTCTCCGTACTGAAGAATCCTTTCACCGGCAAACGTCGCATTCACTTCGGGCATTTCTTGCAGGGCTCGAGTGCAGGCCACGACCACAAAGTCATTGACACTCACCTTGCCACTCTCTTCTTGCTCGAATAGGTCGCGTAGGCCATGAATCTTCTCGATGTCCACCTCGACAGTGACGTAGAAATGCGGCACGGTCTGCTTGGCGTGCTGAGTTCGCTGCGCGATGATCTGGCGCAGTCGGCTGAGAGGCACCTCTGTGTCACCTTTTGCCACAGCCGCCGGCTTAGCGATTGCTGCGGCTGGTTTGGCTCCCCGCACGTCCTTCTCGACGATTCGCCCCCCGGGGCCCGAGCCCGAAAGAGTCGCGAGGTCAATTCCTGCCTCAGCCGCGATCTTCTTGGCCAGCGGACTCGCCTTAATTCTCGATCCATTGGTGGCCGAACTCGCCACTGGCGTCGCTTCGGCAATCGGCTGACTCGCGACCAGTGCAACCGGTGCTTCAACGGCAGGTGCCGACGATGAACCGCTTCCCCAACCGTCTGGCACCTTTTCACCTTCCTTCAGTAGCACTGCGATGGGAACTCCAACGGGAACGGTCTCGCCTGGCTTGATCAAGAAGCCTGTCAACATGCCGCTGCCGGGAGATTCGAGCTCCAGTGTCGCCTTATCGGTCTGAATATTGCCGATCACTTCGCCCGTCCGCACCTTCTCGCCGTCTTTCTTCAGCCACTCGACGAGCGTGCCTTCTTCCATTCCGTCGCCCATCTTGGGCATGATCACTTCGGTCATAGTTTTCCTTGATGTCGCGCCGTTGCGAGCTATCGCTGATTATGGCGCGAAATCAAGCGTTACCTTCGCCCTGAACTTCTAGAACGCGGCGCTTCAGTTCTTCGATGGCCCGATCAAACTCGGCAATGTCCTGACTGGCAAAGAAGTAGAAATCCTCGTTGTGGTCGAGGGTCTTCCACATGGACCACACTAGCTCGCGATATAAGAAGGAGTAAACGATGCACATGACCCCAGCCAGAAAAGAGACATATCCGAAACTCTGTGCACCAGCGTTGGCCGCAATTGCAGCGACCCCAATGATTATCCCAAGCACTCCATACACTTGGTAGTAGCGCCTGCCCGTAGCGCCTTGCGTCCGCACAGGGTATGGCGAGATATTTCGCAGAGGGATCTCCTTGCGCCAGCGACCGTCTGCGCTGGCGTAATCCCAGATGAGAATCTCACCTTCTTGGATTAACTCCACTTTAAGCCTTCCGTGCTTTGCCGAGTAACTAAATGCCAAGATCGTGACCTTCCTAAAACTCTATCATGTCTGGCATCCAGCCAATCTTCGCTAAGATTTCGCGGTAGTCATCTTCAGTAGGATTTGGCTTTCCAAGATGCGCAACGAGCGCCGCTTCCATTACATTGGTCGCGAAAGTCTCGCCGCCAATGACCGGAGTCGTCGTAATCAACCTTTTGAGGCCCGCACTTCGGAAGAACTCGATGTCTTTTGCGCGAACGCTTTGGGTGAGAATGGTCTTGCCGTCGAGGCGGTCCGGCGCGAAGCGCAATATGATGAGCGAGTCGCCACCGATGAAGGTTCTCTCAGCCCAGAGCTTTGAGAACTTAGGTGTGCGCTTCTCTTGCTTCTCTCCTGTGGGATAAAACCACTTGAATGGGAGTTGAGTGATGATCGGTAGTAGTAGCTTGCCAAGTCTCTCGACACTCTTGTAGCTGCGCAATGGGATAGGGAGGCCAATGCCAAACATGAGGTCTCCATAGACCACGTTTGGGCAAACCGCATCGATGGCTTGAGCCATTCCATAGCGATCGACTGCGCTCACAACAAGCGCTTTCTCCTTCGGAAAGTCCACAACTTCCTGCAAAACCTCGATCGCTTTGCGTTCGAGTGTGTGTTTTAGGCCGCTGCCGTCCACAATGGGCGTCCGCACGCCCTCGACGCACTTCGCGATCTCGCGAAAGGTGTATTTCCGGTCGCCGGCAACCACATAAAGGTCCGCGCCGCCGATGCCCATCGCGTCCACTTTGCCGTCGAGCTCGTGAAACATCGCGGCGAAGCGCTTCATATCGCCGTCGGTGCCGATCCGCTCGAGTTCAAACTCCTCTCCGAGGAGCCGAAAAGTGGATTTCTTATTCCGTTGGCTACTGCCGAGGCTAACGCTGACGACCCTTTTCATTTAGGCAAGAGCGATCATCTCAATCTCGATATCTACGCCGCGCGGAAGACCCGAAACCGCAAAAGTCGCGCGTGCCGGAGGGTTCTCTGGAAAAGCCCGACCATAAATCTCGTTGACGGTCGCGAAATGGTCCATGCTCGAGAGCAAAATCGTGCTCTTCACCACGTTCGCAAAGGTCAGCCCGCTCGCCTCCAGAACCGCCGCCAGGTTCTTCATCACCTGCTCGCATTGCGCAGCTATGCTCTCGGTCACCAGTTCGCCGCTCGGCGTCAAAGGAATCTGTCCCGAAAGAAAAACAAAGGTCCCCGAGGCCCGAATTGCCTGGCTATAAGGCCCAATCGCGCCGGGCGCCTGGTCGGTGGCGATCACTTCTCGCATCTCGCTGAGCGTACCAGCCCCGGAGGATAGACTTTAGTCTGTCAACTGGCCGATAGTCTTCAGTCTGTCGCCCTGGTCGGACTGAGTTCCGGCTCGGGGAAAACGCAGCCGCCGGTCAGATGGCCGGGGGCACCCATTGTATTCAAACGGCGCTTCTTGACCCCGGCCAGCACGGCAAGCCTTTCGTTTAGTTCTTCCAGCATGTCGGCTCCATAGCCAGCATATTGCTTAAGAATCTGGCCATTCCGGTCGACAAGAGTGACATAGGCCCCTCGTTCGGCATTGAATCCCTTAATCGCGCTGAGCTTTGGGTCGAGCAGGATTGGAAAGACTGCCTTTGTCGAGGATCGCCACTTTTCGGCAACGTCCTTTTGAGCGTTAATGATCCCCACTGAATTGACCTCCGCTCGATACAGAAGGTGCAACCGCTCGAAAAACTCTTTGGCCCCCAGGCAACATGGGCACTCCTTTTCGATGAAGAAGATTAGAAGCGGCTTCGAGCCGGTGAGTGACGCGAGCGAATAAGTCTTTCCGTCCAATCCCATGAGCGAGAAGTTGGGCGCAGATTTGCTTTCCTGGCCTTCGGCGTTCGCTTGCATTTCCGGTGTCACTGGGTGGTCTTTCTTCTTTCGCATCAAAAGACCTTGTGCTGCGGCTCGGTTCTGCGCCTCGATTACTGGATCGAGCTTGGAGGGTCCTCGCTGTGGCGTGAGCAGGTAACTTGCGGCGATCGCACCAACGCCCGCGGCGCCAACCCCAAGAACGATTTTCATCGGCCAATCCATCTTTGATGAAGTGTACCGGGGCAGCCCTTGACCCCGAGAAGCTATGTGGAAAACTTCTTGATTCAATTGTGAAAGTTGCCCCGTCCGTTTTCTTTGTTGATGGGAGCAGAGCCGCGCCCATCGCCCCCCCAATGTGGCCCGCCGGCCATCATGGAGGCGCGCAATCTGGGGGTTGTGAGGAGAAAGAGCCCCCAAAATGAAGCCAAAAGAAGCCGTTGCGTTTGTTAAAGAGAACGAGTGCGAATTGATCGACATTCGGTTCACCGACCTGTTTGGGATGTGGCACCACTTCAGCATCCCAGCGACCAGTTTCAACGAAGACCTATTCGAGGATGGCCTTGGTTTCGATGGCTCAAGCATCCGCGGCTTTCAGGCAATCGACCAGAGCGACATGCTGTTGGTCCCGGATCCGAATACAGTATTCATCGACCCCTTTAATGACTATAAGACAGCAGTCATTATCTGCGATATCGAAGACCCGATTACCCGGGAGCGCTACAGCCGTGACCCGCGGTATGTCGCAAAGAAGGGTGAGGCTTATCTGAAGAGCACCGGGATCGCCGACACGGCTTTCTTTGGCCCAGAAGCCGAGTTCTTTATCTTCGACGAACTCACATACGACACCTCACCCCACTGCATGGGCTTCAATATCGACTCGGTCGAGGCTCATTGGAACAGCGCAAAGGCCGGCTCAAGCAATACGATTCGCCCCAAGGGTGGCTACTTCCCTTGCCCACCGGTGGACAAGCTACAAGACATCCGAAGCGAAATGATGTTCACTCTGATCGAAACCGGCGTCGACATTGAAGTACATCACCATGAGGTAGCAACCGCCGGCCAGTGCGAAATCGACATGCGATTCGACACGCTGGTGCTAATGGCCGATAACCTTCAGAAGTACAAATATGTGGTTAAGAACGTGGCCGCCAGCTATGGAATGGTCGCGACCTTTATGCCCAAGCCGCTTTACGGCGACAATGGCAGCGGCATGCACGTCCACCAGAGTTTGTGGAAGAACGGCAAGACGATCATGTACGACGAAAAGGGCTATGCCGGCCTTAGCGACGCATCGCGCTGGTACATCGGCGGTCTTTTGAAGCATGCTGCTGCATTGCTGGCCTTCGCCGCGCCAACGACAAATTCTTACCGCCGCCTAGTTCCGGGCTATGAAGCACCGATCAACTTGATCTACTCCAGCCGCAATCGCTCGGCCTGCATCCGCATTCCGATGTATAACAAGAGCCCCAAGGCGAAGCGAGTTGAGTTCCGTGCTCCAGACCCAATGGCGAACGGCTACCTCGCCATGACGGCGATGCTGATGGCTGGCCTCGACGGGATTCAAAACAAGATCGAACCCATGAAGCCACTCGACAAAGACCTCTACGAACTTCCCGCCGAAGAAAAGAAAGGGATTCCACAAACGCCTGGCTCACTCCGCGCGGCACTTGAGGCTCTGCGAGAGGATCACCAGTTCCTGTTGAAGGGAGACGTCTTCACCCAGGACTTGATTGACACCTATATCGACTGGAAGCTGGTCAACGAATGCGACGCGATCGATCTGCGACCGCATCCGTACGAGTTCGCGATGTACTCCGACGCCTGATGGCGACTGGCGGGAGGGACAAACAGAAACGGGGCCCAGGAAAAAATCCTGGGCCCCGAAACCTGAAGCCTCAGCTCTTAGATTCTGAAGCCGACGTAAGCGCCGATACCGCTCAACTCCGAGTCGCCGTTACCAAAGTACCGGACTTCGAAGGAGATTGGGTTCATACCGGACTTCCATTCGTATCCAGCTCCAAACATGAAGCTGAACTTGGTCTTGTTGTAGCCAGGAGCGTGGTTGAACGATACACCTGCGCCACCAGTCCAGTAGATGCCATTCATCGATTGGCTGGTAAGCGTAACGAGCACAGGGATTGCCCGCACTTCGTCGCTCTCTTGCCAGTCCACCGAAAGGCCAATGGAATAGCCCATTTGCGAGGTGTTACCCATCGCCATATCCTTCAACTTGTAGTCGAAGCCGCCGGTAAACCACATGTCGGACGTGAAGTCACGAGTATCACCATCGGTTGGGTAGAAAAGGCCAAGTCTGAGGTTGAGTCCACTGAGACCAGGCGCGGCTGCGAAAGATGTGCCAGCGATCATCAAAACGCCAGCGATTGTCATGAGTTTCTTCATGTTGTTACTTCCTTGTATGGAAGCGGCTGATCCCATGCGCCCTTTCCTCGGTACCTTCCTCGGTTTCCACCAAGTTCAAACACGACCGAAAACAGTGCTTCCACCAATTAGTATAGTGGCATATTTGCTGGTATCGCAAGGGTAGATTGCAAATATCTGGCTTTTCGTCCTAGGGAGACCACCTTTCGACGTGGTCGCCGACGGCTTCCACAAGTAATTTCATTCCATTCAGAGCCTCAACCGCCGTATATGGCGGGAGGACCTTTGCATCCTTGAAGTGGGCCTCGCTAACTGAATACTCTTGGCCTTGCCCGTCGGTAATGCTGATCCAGCCTCCGTCTGGGGCGATCACAGCTGAGCGAAGGGCTTCTCTTCCAATTCGAACTACTTTGGGAAGTCCGTCAAAAATTCGGAACTTGGTGTTGCTCGGGGGATCGGTCGGCTTTGCAAGTCGAATTAGCTTGACGCCATGAGACGCCACTGCCACAACGTCGCCCGTCACGAAGTCCACATAGGCGCGCGGCGGGTCTCCGTCGACAAAGTCCTGGGCGTCCATCGCGAACCACCTCGTGCTCACGAAATAGGACGCCATCCAAGGGTCCCAGCGCATGATTTGGTCATCCTTAAACTCAACTGGAGTGGCAGACTGCTTCGAGGGTGCCTCGCGCACCAAGAAGACACGGCTGAACCGGTCCATGCCTCGACTCATCACGCTTCGGGGGTCGTTTGAGTGCGGCGAACCGAGGGCGTGGCCAAGTTCATGAAGGGTCGCGCCCATCCCGGTCGAGGCTTGGCCCCAAAAAACCGAGCGGCCTACGCTGTCATCGAAGACTTTTGTCGTATCCAGCGGCGTCGAATCGGTAAATGCGCGCTCAACATCGCGGATCGAGTTGGGCCAGGTGTGCATACTCAGGCTACTGAACATGCCCAGATGCCCGCCACCCAACGCGAAGTGGCCCCGCGGCTTCCCTCCTGCGTACGTTGGCCAGTTGAACACGACCATGCACTTGGCGTTGTCGTAGTGGCCATTCTGGCTAAGCCAGTGGTTGGTGTACTGCCAGATCTCCTGGTCGGGCCTGCTGTTGAGCCACTCGGTTGTCTGGGGCAGCTTGAGCGTGAGCACGTTCACCTTTCCTTCTTTGTCGAGGTCGAGTTTGAAAGTCGTGCGCCCGAGGCCGTTGGTTCGCATCGTCTCTGCGGTGAAGGTTTGCATCAGCTTGGCCGCCGTGTCGAGCTTCTCGCGGTAGTTCTGCGGATCGGTCGCGCTTTGGGTCATGTAGTCGGTGCCGCCGTCGCTGCCGGTCATGTAGATGACTTTGATCGAGTGCTTCGCGGTCTGAGGCGAGTAATGCAGCGTGATCAGCTTCGAGCGCTTGCCCGCCTTGATGTTCACTCGGTTGCGGCCCTCCTTCAGCTCAACCAAGATCTTGAATTCGCCGTTATGCGACATCACTTTGTTTTTGGCGTCGACCCGCTTGCTGTCGCGGTTCTCGACCTCGACGTCGCCCTCGGCTCCAGTGCCTCGAACGAGCGCGATTGGGTAGCGCAAGGTCTCGTTGTTGTCGAGGTTCGTGATCGCAAGACCGGTTGGCTGAGCGATTGCCAGCGCAAGGAGGGAGAGCATGGCGCGATGTTACCGCCCTACGACTTGGGCGACGACCTCAAGGCACAGCCGCGTCATGTCCACCAGGTCTTTCCTCGAGACGTACTCCTCGTGGGTATGAATCTTGTCCATTCCGGTGCCCATCACGATGGTTGGGGTTCCCTTTTGGTTGAAGGCGTTGGCGTCGCTGCCGCCAAGGGTCGTCCGTAGAGCACCGCTCATGCCTAGGGCCTTGGCGGCGTTCACTGCATGGTGGACAACCGGCGCGTCGGCGGCGACTTGGTAGCCACCGTAGTGCCGGTCGTGGTGGATTTCCACAGTCGCGCCGAACTTGCGGGCGGCGGCTTCGAACTCCATAATCATGTGCTCGATCTGCGCGTCCACGATCGCGGGGTCGGTGCTACGCGCCTCGGCCATGATCTTCACCCGAGCCGGCACAACATTGTTCGCGGTGCCGCCTGAGATTAGCCCGACGTTCGCCGTGGTCTCCGGCCCGATCCGGCCCAGTTTCATCTTCGAGATCGCCTCAGCGGCGACCTGGATCGCGCTCACGCCTTTCTCGGGGTCCTTGCCGGCATGGGCAGGCTTGCCGTGAATGGTCACATCGAGCACGTCGTGGGTCGCCGTCCTCACCACGAATGACCCAACGGGCGGGCCGGTGTCGAGCACATAGCCAAAGTCCACGTCGAGCTCCTCGATCTTGAGGGCGAAAGCACCCTTCAGGCCGATCTCCTCGGCCACCGAGAAGAGCAGATAGATGTCGCCGTGCGGCAGGTTGTTCTCCTGAATGATCCGAATCGCCTCGATGGCGGGGGCCATTCCGGCCTTGTCGTCCGCGCCGAGGATCGTGGTGCCGTCGCTGTACAGCACGCCGTCGCGCTCGACGATCGTCAGGCCCGCGGTGGGCTCGACGGTGTCGAAATGCGCCGAGAAAAAGATGCTCGGCACTTCCCCGCCCGCATTACCGGGCAGCTTGGCGATGACATTGTTGGCATTGCCGCCGATCTCGGCCCCGGCAGTGTCTTCCCACACCTCGAGGCCCATTGCCTCCAGCGTCATGCGCCCGAAAGCGACCGAATCAGCCTCCTCCAGCGCGGGCGCATTGATGAGGCAAAGCTCTTTGAATAGGGCGACCAGCCGCTCCTCGTTGACCATGGGTTCTATTGTGGACCGCATTCGGTTGGTCGTGGGGAGCAGGGAGCCATGGGCGGGTATCATCTCGCCCGGCATGAGTGAGCTCCTCGCCCAATCATTGATTCGAGACATTCCCGACTTTCCGAAGCCGGGCATTATGTTCAAGGACATTACGCCGGTGTTGCAGCACCCCTCGGCATTCAAGGAGGCAATCCATCATTTGGCGGAGCGTGCCGCGAGTCACAATCCAGATGTTATTGTTGGTATCGAGAGTCGAGGCTTTATTTTTGGTGTGCCGATTGCCCTTGAGCTAGGACTTCCATTTGGCTTGACGCGCAAGCTAGGCAAGCTTCCCTACGACCGAATTACCGAGGAGTACGCGCTCGAGTACGGCACGAATACGATAGAAATGCACGTAGATGCGATTGCTCCGGGCGAGCGCGCCTATGTTGTGGATGACCTTTTGGCAACTGGCGGTACAGCCGCCGCAACCGCGCGATTGATCGAGCGGTTGAGAGGCGAGATCTGCGCATTTGGCTTCTTAGTTGAACTCGAGTTTCTGGAAGGCCGCAAGAACTTGCTTGGCTACCAGGTCGATTCGTTGATCACGTATTGAGTTCGGAGTTTTGAGTTCGGAGTTCGGAAGTGAATCGGAGCTGTTGCTGAGTTTCTGATGCGTCATCCCAACTCCGAACTCCCAGCCCCGAACTTGATTGCCCTTTTCGGCCCGACCGGCTCAGGTAAATCTGACCTCGCCGAGGCCCTGGCCGATCGAACTGGCGCGCAACTCGTTAATGCGGATGCCTTTCAAGTCTATCGCGGGCTGGACATCGGGACCAACAAGTCGGCTCGCCGGACTGAATACAAACTGATCGACATTAAGGAGCCCAACGACTCTTATGGCGTTGGCGAATTCGTGATGGACGCAAGCCGAATACTCGCCAAGGTTTTCTCGGAAGGACGCGACGCCATTATCGTGGGTGGCACGGGGCTTTATATTCGTGCTCTATTCGAGGAGTACCGAGAAATGGCCAGTTCTCCGGACCCAGCACTGCGAAAAGAACTTTCTCAGCTCGGATTGAACGAGTTACTTTCGCGGCTTGATGCTGTGTCACCCGGCAACAGAGTTGATCGGCTAAACCGAATTCGAGTGCAACGGACACTTGAGAGAGCACTGGGCGACCGGCGACCCCTCGAGTTTGCCCTCCCTCCATTCAAAAAGGTAAAGCTTGGTGTGGAAGTGGAGCCTAAACTGCTAGCCGAGAACCTCGACTCTCGCGTCATCAAACTCTTGGAAGCTGGTTGGGTTAGCGAGGTGAAGTCCCTTCTTTCCAAAGGCGTGTTAGAAGAATCTCCGGCATTTCGGGCCATTGGGTATAAAGAGATTTCTCGCTACTTGCGAGGTGAGATCACGTTTGAGGGGATGGTTGACTTGGTGCAGATTCAGACACGCCAGTACGCGAAGCGGCAGCGGGCATGGATGCGATCGGAGCCAAAGATGTTTCTCGTCAAACGAGCCGAATTGGGCACTCCCTCGGTAGCTGAGATTGAAGCGACCCTAAATCGAATCAAGCAAATAAGTAATCAAGGGTAACCAATCATGGCAAAGACAATCAATCTGCAAGACATGTTCTTGAATCAGGTCCGCAAGGAAGGGATCGGCGTGACGATCTATTTAATGGGCGGCGTCCAGCTTCGCGGTCAAGTCCGTGGTTTCGATGCATTTACTGTTATGCTCGATACTCCCGGTAAACCAACCCAACTCGTGTACAAGCACGCGGTGACCAGTATTGTGCCGGCCCGCCCAATCGGATCGGGGCGCCCGCATGAAGAAGGGGACGACATCGCCTTGGGCGAATGACCCAATTCTGGAAGCTCCACGGTATCGGAAACGATTTTGTATTCCTTGAGCCAGGGGCATCACCAACGGTTGAGCTCATACGCGAACTTTGCTCTCGCGAAAGTGGAGTCGGCTCCGATGGGTTAATCACCCTGGACTCGATCAAGTCCCCCGTAGCGACCATGCGGATGTGGAACCCGGATGGCTCCGAATCCGGCATGTGCGGCAATGGACTCCGTTGCGCCGCACTCTGGCTAAACCTGCACCACTCCCATCAACATGTTTGGCAGATTTGGCTCGGCGGAAAGGCTTACGAAGTTCAAACAGTTGAGCGAGATAGGTTTGCAGTTAAGATCGGACAGGCTGTCGTGTCTTCCAATCCGGTTACCTGCCAGCTTGGCGAGACCTCAGTATCTGGCATTGCCGTGGATGTAGGAAACCCTCACCTCGTGATCTTTGTCGAAGACGATCCGAGCACTCATCTGAGCCATGGGCTAAAGCTTGAGCACCATGCGAGCTTTCCAAACCGAACAAATGTCCATTTCGCGTTTGTTCACGACGGCGAGATCACCATGGTCACTTGGGAGCGAGGTGCTGGGCCAACCTTGGCTTGTGGATCAGGTGCCTGCGCAGTTGCCGCAGCGGCGACGGCCCTTCATGGCACCTCTAGTGATTGGCTTGTGCATCTTCCGGGTGGCGATTTGAAGATCGATGGAGCGCACGATTCCATCACCATGATTGGGCCAGCAGAACTCGTATTTCAGGGCGAGTTTTCTAGCTCGACATGCCACTGAGCGCCTGCGTAAGCTGAGCTAATTGCGATTGGGACCGAGACATTGCGGCCTCCATCGCCGCAAAGCGGGCCCGCAGTTCCACCGTCTTTTGGTCAGCCCGCTCATTGATCCGGTCGATCTGGCTGTCGAGGTCGGCAATTTGCTCATCGAGCGACTTCGCCGTACTCACAAACAGGCCGTCCTGGAAATTGATGAAGGTATCGAGTGCGGAGAAGATCATGCCGCCCATACCCGTGCTGTAGGTCATGCTCCCAACATTGCCCAAAGTGCTCCCTGTGTATTCGATTTGGAGCCCTTCGGTATTGGCATTACCGACATTGCCAAGCAGAAATCGGCCCGAGCCAGTCGCCGCTTCGCCATTGATGGTGCCTTCGATGTCGAGACCTGCAATATGAACAGCAGTCGTTCCAATCCCGCTCGTGTTTGCAGCGGCGGCCGCCGAACTCGATACAGTGAAATCACTCGCGGCGCCATAACGCTTGCTCGTGATCGTCAGCTTGCCCTCGACGATGCTTGCCTGAACCGTGTCCTTCAACCTCGTGTCGGAGTTAATGAGATCGACAATGTTCTGTTGCGATGAACCAGCAGACACCACCAGCGCGACGCCAGTTGTCCCGAATGCCGCTCCGGAAAAACTAATGACTTCTTCTGCGGCAGTCGAGCCCGTTTGCCCAATGGACGCCGTGCTCGTGGTCTGGGTGGCTAAGCGAGTGATGTTTACCGCATAAGTTCCGGATTTCGTCTTGTTGGAACCCGAAAGGTAGGTCATCGCACTGTTGCTGCTCGTTCCAGTTGAGCGAAGCAGATTTGCGACTCCGGTAGGATTGGATTCGATCGCGGTCCTTAACTCCGTATCGTCTACGGACAGATTGCCGCTTTCATCGATCGAAAAACCAATTTGGGTGAGATTACTAAGACCTGTCGTGAGCCCGGCTACCGAATTGAACAGAGTGGTGTTCAGTTGGCTCGAGACTTGTGAGGCGACGCTATCGCCGAAGAGGATCCCCGACTCATAGGTTTCGCCGTCAAATCCACTGTTGTCGCGAATAAATTGGTTTACTCGGTTGTAGGCCGTTACAAGGCCCTTTGCAAGATTCATGACGCTTTCGGTGTCCCGCTCAACTGTGAGGTTCACGGTTTTCGTTGGATCGGCAGCCTTTAGAGTAATCGTCGTTCCGGGAATCACGTCCTTGAGCGTGTTGGACGATGATGTCAGCGTGATACCGTCGAGTACGTACTCCGCATCTTGGGCAGCAACCAATTGCGTCTGGCTCTGTGCGGCAAGGGTGATATTTGCCGTCGACGCGGAAAAGCCCAACTCCACCAAATCGGGTGAATCGATCGCGGAATCGGCAATGACTTCTAATCGCCCGCCAGTCACTCGTGCCTCGATCCCATTGAGGGCTGTAAGTTTTTGGGCAAGAGTCTCAGCAGTCTCAACAGCGAAATCTACGGTGATGCTCTGGGAGCCAATGTTGATCGTCCTTGGGCCCGGATCAACACCCATTACGCCTGCGAGTGGGTCCGTTGTCGAGCTTAGAACTCCAGATGTTAAGGCCGGAAGGTCGCCCGAGAAGGCACTGACTGCAACGAGGCCGAGCTTAGCTAAAACGCCGTCGCGGGTTGATATTGGACCACTGACATTAAGGTCTTGAAGTTCAAGTTGGTTCGAAACTCCTGAGGTCTTTGATGCTAGCGTCAGATAGGCATTTCCTGCACCGCCATCGACGATACTTGCCGTTGCGTCCGCTCCCGATTCATTGATTTTTGTCGCGATCGACTGCAGGGTATCCGTTGCAACTACCGAGATGGTCGATTCGCCAATTTTGAACTGGCCTGCATAACCTAATGCCGCCGTGGAAGACTGTTGTGCACTCGACGAGATTCGATGAGCCGAAGCAAGCCGGTTGACTTTTAGCTCCCTGATTCCAATGCTTGCATTCGCTGACGCAGTGATTGTAGCTAGATCAGTGTTTGAACTCGTTCCCTTAAAGGTGTCAAATGCGCCGGGGTTATTGAACGAGCTGACTGCTCCGTTGAGCGAAACCAGAATGCTCTTAAAGGTGTCGTAAGCCGATTTGCGAGTTTGCAGCAGCGCTTGCTGAGCCTGCAACCTTACAACCGGCCGACGCTCGAGTGCCGACAACTGCTCGATCAGTGAAGCGGTGTCGATTCCGCTGCTCAGACCGCTAAAGCTAATGCCCGCACTATTCCCTAACGCCATAACCTCTCTATTCCTTATTTCGGAAGTTTTGCTAGGACTTTCTAGGCCGCCTCATTCGCGGCTGCCAACATTTCAAGGGCAGCTTCGACCTTTTCCTTGGTGTCACTGAACAACTTTTCTAAGTCTTCAGTACTCAGCCCTAAGGCGGCAACCGCATTCTCGTTGAGATGCAGGGCTTCGAAATTGAACTCCTGCCCCCTCTGAACAAGATCCCCAATTCGATCGGCAACGTGAATCATTGCCACAGTTGGATCGAGTTCCTCTGTAAACGGTCCCTCGTGGGCTCCGATGAGGTTCACTAAGTCAGCAGGCAATTCCCATTTGGAAAGAATCTCCGCTCCGATTTCAGCGTGATTGAGACCGAGTCTCTCATTCTCGATGTCTACTACCCATTGCCCCGTGTTGTAGGCCTCATTGACCAAGGCCGCATAAGTCCTCGAAAGGACACTCAAGATGAACAAGCTGCCAATGTTTTGCAACAAGCCACCAACGAAGACGAGTTCGTTATCTTTGGCACTGATCTTTTGCCGCCGGCCAAGGAGTTGGGCAGCACTTGCCGTTGCAAATGCATGCTGCCAGAGTTTAGCTTGCGACTCTTTGGCAGCTTCGCCGCCCGAGTCAAAACTCGACATCAGACTCGTTGATAGAACGAGGTTTCGAACTTGCTGAAATCCGAGAATAACCACTGCTTGGCTGACGCTACCAACCTTGCCGCCTAATCCAAAGTACGCGGAGTTCACGATCCTAAGCAGACGGCTCGATATCGCCTGGTCCGACTTGATCAATCCCTCGATTTCGCCAATGCTCCCCGAATTTGAATCTTCGGTAAGTTGCAAAATACGAACAAGCACCGTGGGCAACGCGGGAAGCTGATTCGTAGCGCTACTCAGAGCATCACGGACCATTTTTTGATTTAGTTGAAGCGACATCCTCTTCTGTTATTCCTTATTGGGCATGAATTGCAATGCAAACTCATGTCTCCACAAGAGAGTTTTGGAATAGAGCTTTGCGTTCTGCAGGGCAATAGTTACGGGGTTTAGAGACAATTCCTCGAATATCCGCTGGGGATTTTGGAGGAATCCAAGTCCGATGCCGAGAATTCAATCGTCTAAAATCTCAGAGTTCGGCACCTTAACGGCGTCGAACATGTTGGAATCCTCATGCTTAGAACCTGCTTTTTATCCGCCGTTGCCCTTGCTACTTCAGCGGCATTCGCTATTCCGACTTTGACTATTCAGTCTCCTGCCTCCAATGACTTTCTCGGGCGAACGGGTTCCTTGCGGTTCCTGATTACGGAGGCAGCTGTACAACACCGCGTTAGGGTTCGAATCACCAACAACGCAAATCCGCTCCTTTCGTTCACTTTTCAAGAGATTTTTAATCCGGATTCCGACAACCGAATCAATGGCACGATTAATCTCAATTTTAACCAGACGACCCCGGAGGGGCTTTACACGGCGGTCGTGAGCGTTACCGCGGGAGGCACCTACCCCGATCAGACCATCAACAACTTGACCATCGACGTCAATAATCCTCGTTTTCTTGACAGCAATCCCATTTCCGGATCTTACGTCCGCGGAACGGTACCTATCTTCCTAGAAATTCAGGAAGGAAATGTCGACGTTTGGAAGGTTCAGGTCAATGGGCAAGACATTCCCAACAATACAGATACAACAAACACCGTGAATGTACTGTGGGACACCACGGCAATTGAGACCGACGGATCTCAGTCGATCAGCATAAACGTTAAGGACCTTGCTCTTAACGAAGCCAACAAGTCGATCACGGTGACATTGGACCGAGTGGTACCTACCATTCAGGTGGTTGCTCCAACGGGCTCGACTGTGCGGGCGGGCGCGACCATTCCGGTCAGCATTCGGATTGCGGACCAGTTCAACGGAAGCGTAAGCTCAAATGCAGTGGTTGTTACAGCTCGACGTATGGACAATACGTTAATTCAGCGCATCACTCGTTTGTCATCGAGCAACTCCGGCACGAACCTTAACTGGACGGGTAGGATTCAAAAGACGGCAGTTTTACCGTCACAATTTAAGTTAGTGGTCACTGCAGTCGACAGAGCTGGCAACCCAGCAGTATCGCAAGAAGTGGTCGTTAACCGAAACTAGTCTGTTTAGCAAGGCTGATCTATGGAGTTTAAATCGGTTCGCACTTTCCGCGCCTTCATTGGGTGCGTCTTCTGTTTTGCCCTTCTTGGAGCCGCTCATGCTCAGGTTCCGGATCTTTTGAACGCCTTCGAGGCAACGGGTCGTAACCTGGGGCTTGGTAGCGGAATTGGCGCCACTTCGTCAAACCCTGCTTCAGCGATCAATAATCCGGCTGGGCTTGGTTACGCTAATAAGGCTGCATTTTCCGTGACCATGCGGAACATGCCCGAGACAACATCTAAGCTTTCGCGGAACTTCGTGAGTCCCGACATCTCGACCACTGGTAAGTCCGGCAACTACTCCATCACCCAGGTGGGATTGATCCGTCCAATGCGTGGAAATTCTGCCATTGGCCTGAACTACAGCGTTGCTGGCTACATTCGCGATTTCGCCAGCGGCACTGGCTTGATCGATGGAGGCACAATTTTGAACAACTTTCAAGAGGATATGCGACTGAAGACTGACCTCTTCACGCTTTCTTGGGGGCAAGCTTCACGCGACTATACGAAGTCTTATGGCGTCGGAGTCATCTTCGCCAACCATGGCACGCGCAATCGGCAACAGTATGCCCTCTTCGACAATAACGGAACCCCTGGCGACACCGGAGATGACACGTTTATTTCGAATGTCTTTCTGAATAACTCCGGAACCCAATCGGGCATTGGCGTCGTTGCGGGTATCCAGTTCAATCCAAACGCCGACTTTAGCTATGGCGTCAGCCTTCGCTCTCCGATCACACTGAGTGGTGGGGGTGAAGTCGCGGACTATTACAAGCGCGTACCGGGCAAGGCCTCTTTCGCCGCCGCCAAGCGTATTCAAACTGCTCGCCGAGCCGAAGACTTTGTCCTTATTGGTGGACAAGTGGACTGGTTCTTTGGAGGAAAGCGCAGCACCCTCGTGGACAGAGACGGAAGCCAACTTGGCTTCGGCTTTGGTGCCGAGTACAACTATCGTTTCCGAGGAGCCTTTGTTCCGATTCGTATGGGATATCGTAATGTCGCGAAGGGCGGCGACGGATTTGGCAGCTTTAACGCCTTTACATTCGGATTGGGCTACAATCCTGACCAGCAGAATTTCGGCATCGACCTCGACTTCAGTTCCAACTCGAGGGGCGGAACAGACATGGCTTTGATGCTGAGCTATCGCTTCAAATAATCGCAATACCTGGGATCTATGAAATTATCAAGGACGATCTGCGTTTTGCTCGCTGTTGCAACAGCGGCACTATCCTTTGCCCAAGCTTGGTCCGATGCATACGATGCTGGACTCAAGAACGTAAAGGATGGACTCTGGGCCGAGGCGCGAACAGACTTTCTAAGGGCGGTTGCTCTTCGGGCAGAGGACCAATCCAACGCTACGAGGCTACCGGGACCAGCAACAGAGCAACGTGTTTGGCGCAATGGCTCACCATACTCGCCAAATTTCGGCGCAGCCTATGCAGGTTTGAAATCGGCGATGGCGATGACAAGCGATTCAGAGCGAACCGCTTTGCTTCGACAAGTCGGCAATGAACTTGACGCCCTTATCAGCAAGGAGCAACACAGCCGCGAAGCGTACTTCTTCTTGGCTCAAGTTTATGCGAACCTTCGAGATGTCGCGAAGCAGAGGGGTCTTGAGGACAAATACGCGGCAAACGTCGATAAGCTTAAGTGGAAGATTGATCCTGAACTCCTGACTCCTGAAGACCGTGCAGCAATCGAGCAGCTGGCGGGTGGCTCGCAAGACTCTGGTAATGCCGGCGCAGGAACAAGCACGTCAGGCTCTCAGGGAACGATTGTCGCCCCAGCCGCTACTAGAATCGATAAGTTTGCCCTTCTGATCGGCAACTCAGAAGGGGCCATTGAGAACCTTAAGGTGCCATTTGCGGCCAGTGATGCGATGCTTCTTCGAGAGAAGTTGGTGTCTTTCTGTGGATATCACGAATCGAATGTCGACATCGTTCAGAACGCGACCGCGGCACAGATTCGAGCCTCTGCGGAAGCACTCGCGCAGCGAGTCGAAGCTGGCGCAACCGTATTCATTTTCTTCTCGGGCGCCGGGGTTAATCTTGATGGCAAGGACTTTCTCGCCGGAATCGATTCCGCTTCGGCTACAGACAGTGCCAGCATGTTTGCCAAAAGTGACCTTTACCGCCTGTTCATGGCCAAGGGTTGCAAGATTTTTGCCTTCTACCAGACCAACCGCCCCACGATCGCGGGTCGCTACTTTGGCATGGAGACACCCATGGTGGGCGCTATCGCGCAAACTCAGGCGACACTTCCGAACCAGATGGTCAATAGTATCGTGCGGTCTGGTGGACAGGTCGGTCTATTCACTGATGCCCTTGCAGGCGCGATGAGTGAGTTCCGATCGAATCAAGTTCCGATCATGGAGTTCGGCTGGCGCGTCTTCAATTGGATGCGAGGTGGTCGATCAGGTGAGTCGGGAGCCGGCAGTGTTCAAACGATGACCTTACCGGTCATTGTAAACATGAAAGAAGACGAGCGGTTCTAGGACCTCGAGCCGCCTGAGGCGCATGCTTGCTATCGACTTCATCACCCTCTTTCCGGAGATGGTGCTACCTGCCGCTCGACACAGCATGCTCGCTCGAGCTGAGGCATCGGGTCGAGTTAAATTTGGCGCGGCAAATCCACGAAATTTCTCCACTGATGCTCACCACACGGTAGACGATTCACCCTTTGGGGGCGGTCCAGGCATGGTAATGAGGCCAGATGTGGTGTCCCAAGCCATCGATTCGGTATTGGAAGAAGGGGGCAAAGTGCTCATCATGGAGCCATGGGGAGTACCCTTTAGTCAGCCGATCGCTAGGGACCTTTCGAAAGAAAAGCAACTCGTCCTTGTCTGTGGGCACTACGAGGGGATAGATGCTCGCGTTCAGGAGAAGTACGGCGCCATGCCGATTAGTGTTGGAGACTACGTGCTGACCGGCGGCGAGATTCCGGCCCTCATCATTGCCGACGCCGTAACTCGTTTACTCCAAGGGGTTCTTGGCGATCCCGAGAGCCTAAACGCCGACTCGCATGCCGATGGGCTCCTCAGCTACCCTCAATACACGCGACCATGGGATTGGGAAGGGCTCACCCCTCCTGAGGTTCTACGATCCGGCAATCACGCGGCAATCGCCAAGTGGCGTCGCCAAATGTCCCTTAAAATGACCCAACAGCTGAGACCGGATCTGCTTGAAAAGGCCGATCTAGACCAAAGGGATCGCGATCTGCTATAATCGTGCTTCGCGCCGAATGCTCACGGCGCCGGATGCAGTATGAATAAGCACGCAATTTTGAAGAGTGTGGCTGAACCACACATGAAGGAAGGCTTGCCTGAGTTTCGACCGGGCGACACCGTTAAGGTTCACCAGAAAGTTCGAGAAGGCGATAAGTTCCGCATCCAGCTGTTCGAAGGTCTCGTCATCGCTTGCCGCAATGGTGGAGTTTCCGAGAGCATCGTCGTCCGCAAAATGAGCAACGGCGTTGGTGTCGAGCGCAGTTTTCCAATTCACTCACCCAATATCGACAAGTTCGAGGTAATCCGCCACGGAAAGGTTCGCCGAGCTAAGCTCTACTACCTGCGTGACCTCGTTGGAAAGGCCGCACGAATTAAAGAACGCCGCTAATGCTGTTCGACCCCACCCTGTTTCTGGCGCAGTCACCTGGGCCGGTCATGCAATATGTGGACAAACTGGCGCGCACACCGCTCAGCCAGATTCTTATTCTCGTCGCCATCTGTACCGTGATCAGGATGGCTTTGTTTCCGAAGCTGACGCAGACCGCAAAGCATTTAAGGTTTGGGGGCGGCTATTCCACGGTCAAGATTCTCAGCGACACTTGTGACGCCATCATTTACGCAGGCGTCATCGTTTTTCTGATTATTCGGCCCTTCGCCGTCCAAACGTTCTTCATTCCGTCACCATCGATGGAAACAACCTTGATGACGAGTGATTACATCATCGCAAATAAGTTCATCTACAGGTTTCAAGAGCCCCAGGCTGGCGACATCACGGTTTTCCGCCCTCCAATGAGAGCCATCCCCCCGGGTAAGCCGCAGGAGGACTACATCAAGCGTTGCGTTGGAACCCCTGGCCAGATCATCGAAATGCGCGATGGCTATCTCTATCGCGACGGCAAGGAAGTCAATGAGCCGTATGTCAAGAATGGCAAATCGCGAGTGGACTTTAAGCTAGTCAATGACAATGGTCGATATATTCCGTGCGTGATTTATCCTGGTGGCATGATCAATGTCGACAACATGGCGCCCGAGTATCTCGAAGATCCGAACGACCTTGCGCGGCAAGAACACCTCAAGAATTTGCCACCTGTCGCGGTCCCGCCTGGGCAACTCTTGATGGTCGGAGACAATCGAAACGCCTCGTTTGATGGACGATTTTGGGGCCTCGTCGAGCGACGTAGCCTAATCGGCAAGGCCGAATTCATTTGGCTTCCATTTAGCCGAATGGGCCGGCCCCAGTAACCACCTACGATCCGGTGTTGCCTACAGAGCCAAAGTTGGCGATGACAACGTCGATGTCTCCAGCATCTACCTCGCCGCTATGATCGACATCTGGATAAATCGAAAGTCCAGCGCCGGTACCTCCGAAGTGTAGGATCACGGCATCGATATCCGCTGCATCCACCTCTTCCGAGAGGTTCACATCACCATTCACGAGAGCGAAGTTGACGACGACTGGATTCTCCCAAAGCGTGATTGGGACCGTTTGAGATAGATGCGAACCTGACCGAATTCGCAACTTTCTGTTTGCTGGCGAGCTGATCGGGATGGGGTCAAATCCAAACACGGCTAGGTCGAACGTAACTCCTGCCGTAAATGGGCCGGTCCACGTCCATTCGGGAGGTCCGCCAGCGGCTGGTAACACTTCGAGGGTAGCAAGAAAGGCTCCACTTGAAACGACATCCCCCAGAGCTACCGTTCCAGTCACTCGGAATGGCATCGGCGGATGGCTAATATGCTGGATGGTCCTAAAGTGAACCTTGAGGTCGGTCACCGGGAGTCCACCGAGGGTGCCTGTAGCGGTTCCCGTATCCATGTCGATGTAATTGAGGGTATCTCCGCCGCTGTGAGTGCCGCGAACATTGGCCACCCGACCAATTAATGGAATCATCGCTGGCGTCGTGTTTGCGAACACTGACCGGAGCGAGCCGACAGTTGCGATGTTGTTGACGTTGAGGTTGTAGCTGACCGGGGTGCCATTATTATCAAATGAACCAACAATGTTGAAGCCCCCGGGTTGAGAAAACGTCTGGTTAGCTGTCCAAGTCACCTGCTGCCCAGACACCGCCGCCGACCAAACAATTGGCTGACTCAGCGAAAAGAGAGTCGTGATGGAGCTAATTGGAATACTGAACCCAGCAGTTCCCGCGGTCTTATTCACGACCACCTCTTGCAGGTTCCCCGTGAACGTATAGGGCACCCAGACACCGAAAATACGAGCCTCCAAAGTAATGTTCATATCGGCTTGCGTGTATGGAGCGGGCAACCCTGTGCCGGCACCCCAAGCAAACCATGGAGAATTAATAAATTGGTTCACTTGACCGTGAGCCATAGACGAAGCAGCCAACAAAGATAAAGAAAGAAATCTCACCTCCATATGATAAGCGAAAATGCCTGGAATCGGGTAACTTTTATGAACAGCTTCGGCTTTGGTTGTCGTGATCAAAGTGCGAAGGGGAAAGTCTGGTGAGATTCCAGTACTGTGCCGCAACGGTAATACGCTTCTAGCGATCAGTCCGAATGCCCTCCGAAGCTAATTTGTCGCAGGAGCTCACGAGCATGAGCGGAAGCCAAGTGCCTTCCCTATTTGTTCGGTCTCCATTTTGGTTTTGGAGATGAGAAGGCAAGCATTTACGCTTATTGAACTCTTGGTGGTCATTGCCATCATCGCGGTCTTGGCCGCGTGCATCATGCCTGTGTTTGCACAAGCTAGGAGCTCAACTCATCGCACGGCATGCTTGTCGAACCTCAAGCAGCTTGGACTTGCATGGGCGATGTATGCTGGCGACAACGACGAACAGGCCGTACCTTCCTACTATCCGTCGCACGTGGGTGAAGTGGCATGGGATTTTACAAGCGGCTCTCAGCCCGGCCTGTTGAACCCATACACGAAAGAGAAGAAGCTCAATCAATGCCCGACGTTTAAAGGCAAGTCTTGGGGAAAGCTACACACGGGCTATGCCTACAACGCGACTTATATTGGCGGGGATTACTGGGAAAGCAAGACCCCCTCGAGCCTCAGTCAAATACAAGATGTCAGTGGCACTGCGCTCTTCGCCGACGCCGGATATGGCCAGCCGGTGATGGCGCACAACTACTTGCGGGCACCGTCCGACTCACTCTACATTGCTGGCACCGTCCACTTCCGGCACTTGGGTTCCGCCAACGTTGCGTGGGCCGACCTGCATGCCAAAGCCACCAACAAGGGGTACCAATCGTTGACCCCAGCAACCGGTGCGCTCAGCCAAGGAGATGAAGCCTATGACTTGGAATAAGTTCATCTTTGCGCTCACGTTATTGCCTGTGGGAGTACAAGCCTCGCCATTTGCCACGGCAGTAACGAGCTACAGCAATCTTGGGGTCGGAATCTATGGCGACCCGACCTCCGTCCTCGGTCCTCCCACCCGTTGGGTTCGCGATACGATTAATGGTGGTCTAAACCAACGCGTCGCGCCAGGAATCGGCTACGCAACGTGGAACGTGTCGCCGGAGGGGAATCCGCTCATCACGACAATTCGCCCCGGCGGGCATATCACGGTCGAGTTCTCTCCGCCGCTGCTAAACCAAGTCGGGCCGGACTTCATCGTCTTTGGAAACGCCCTCATCGGGACTAGCGAAGAAGTCTCTGCGGAGACGAATCCCGATACCGTGTTCGTCCTCGGCGGTCCAGATTTCATCGAGCCGATGCCGGTTAGCGCGAGCAATGATGGCTTTACCTGGCGAACCTTCGTGCTTTCGCCAGCCCAAGGCGCCGACGGTTACTGGCCGACCCAAGCATTCGATGCTCAAGGGCAGGCCACTGACTTCAATCTCCCCGTTCCCGAGAGCCTTACCCGAAACGAACTTTCAGGACTTACTCTTCGCCAGGCCGTTGCCAAGTTCAGGCGATCGGGCGGGGGCACCGCTTTCGACCTCACCCAAGTGGGCCTAAAAATGGCTCGCTATATTCGTATCTCTGGCACTGGCGGCGAACTCGACGCCATTGCCCGCGTCATAAACCCCTCCATTCTTCTCAGATGAAAAAGCTGCTACTCCTCACTATCACCCTTCCCTTTTCCGCTCAAGCAATCAACTTCGAGGACATCCGATTTTGGGCTGGGTCCGGCACAAATCGCGCCGCTGTAGTGATTGATTTTAACGACGGACAAACGCCCCGATCCTACGTTTGGGGCTATCGGTGGAATGGTTCCGCTCGCGGCGAGGATGCGCTTCGCACAATCGTCCAGGCCGACCCTCTACTCGACGCAGTCATCGACCAATTCTCGTTTGGGGCGTCGCTGAACACCGCATCATATCTGCCTCAGTCGGGTGGCGGCTATCGGCACTCACGGGCCCAAGACTTTGGCCCGGCTGGCCTCTATTGGAGCTACTGGACAGCCACGCAAGTTAACCCAAATTGGGCTTTCAGCAACTCCGGCATGAGCGACCGCGTGCTTAACGATGGAGATATCGACGGTTGGGCGATGAGCGATCCCAACTTTTCGGGAGTCCCACCTACCTCACCGGTCCCAGCCGTACCAGAACCGGCTGTGGTTATCGCTCTGGGATCCGGGCTCGCAGCCGTCCTCCGGCGACGACCGTGCTAAGAATGGGCCAGCATGACAAATCCTGCCGCCCTTTGCCCATCGTGTGGTCAAGCAAATTTCTGCGCCTTAGAAGGTGGTCCTTGTTGGTGTGGCGCGACGATGTCATCCGCTACATCCGAGGCTTGCTTGTGCGCATCTTGCCTCGCTGGAAATGCGATTCAGGTTTTCGATGCCGATGGAGCACGGAGTCGCGAGTTTCTCTCTCGGCGCGGCTCGTGCTGCGAAAGCGGATGCAGAAACTGCCCCTATGAGCCAGTTTGATGAGGTCCTTGCGCTGCCGGAATCACCCGTGGAAGCCTCACTACAAATGTGCTCCCTCGATGGAGTGCACTCTCCACCCCTACCGACCCGCCGTGAGCTTCAACGAGGTGCTTCACGATACTAAGCCCCAGACCAGTGCCACCGGAGGACCGACTCCTTGACTTGTCAACACGGTAGAACCTCTCAAAGATGCGAGGCAAATCCTCTGAAGGAATCCCAATTCCCGAGTCCTGTATAGTCACTATCGCCTCGTTTGACTCGCTCTCAGAAATGGTTACCCGAATCGCTCCCTCTACTGTGTAATTGATGGCATTATCGATCAGGTTCAGAAACACCTGACGCAACTGGGGCGCGTTTGCCGACACCATGAGCGGCCCGGGTGCCATCATTTCAAGCTCCAGGCCACGAACCAGCGCCTTGGGCATGAGTTGAACAACAACTTCTTCGACAACCTCAGATAGATTGCACGGATCGAGTCTTGCCTGCTCACTTTCGGCTCTCCCGAGAACTAAGAGATCATCCACAAGAGCAGTAAGTCGATCAACTTCACTGACAATCTGTTTGAGGTACTTAGCTCGGAGTTCGACGTCCTCGGTTTCGACATCGGCTAGCACCTCAGCCATCGCCCTAATTGTTGTGAGTGGAGTTTTGAGTTCGTGCGAAACGTTGGCAACGAAGTCCTGCCGAACACGTTCGAGACGCCTAACCTCGGTGACGTCGCGAAGGCTCAAGAAGACCTGGCGAGGCTGGTCTGGGTTGGGCCAAGCACGAGCAATCACGATCAAATCGTTCGTCGTCCGAAGACCAAGCTCTTCAGTGTGGGGCTCGCCGGTCTCGGCTGTGTCTCGAACAATACGCTCAACGCGATGGCTAAGCGTCACTGCCAGGATCGTTCGACCTTCCAAGGACTCAAACCCAAAGAGCTCCTTCGCCCGTTCATTGGCGAAGAGGACATTCCCGACACGGTCGATCAGTAAGAGAGCGGTCTCAAGACCACCGCTGATACCCTTTAGACTTCCCAATGGACCAGTTGATTGCCGCCGGAAGAGCCTCATTGACAAGATTATGGAGCTAAACTCTGACCATGAAGCGCATCGAGGCGATGATTCGAATTAACAAGCTCGAAGATGTAAAAATCGCACTCGAGGACATTGGCATTTTTGGCCTGACGTGTGACCAAGTTCGGGGATATGGTCGTCAGCAGGGTCAGACCGACCTCTACCGTGGAAGCACTTACGCCTTGAACCTCATTCCAAAGATGCGTCTGGTCGTCGTTGTACGCGATGAAGATCTCGAACCTGCCCTCGGCGCCATCATAGAGGCGACTCGAAGCGGAGAGATTGGAGATGGAAAGATCTTCGTTTCCGATGTTTTGGACGCAATCCGAGTTCGCACTGGAGAACGCGGCGAGGCGGCCTTGCAATGAGCCGCTGGCAGAACTTCAAGATTTGGCGAGGCCGTCTTCCCCACTGGCGCGCCGACGAGGTGACCTATTACGTGACCTTTCGGCATCGACGCGAACTCAACGAGGTGGAAGTCAATCATCTTCTTCGCGCCCTCCTGAAGCCAACCCGTTGGGATGTCTCAACCCTATGCGTGTTGCCTTGCGCCACGGAACTGCTCTGCACGATAAAGCACTCGCCCAATGGTGAGGCCTATGAACTCAGCGACATTGTCGAAAAAGCCAAGCAGAAGGCCGGTAAAGAGATCATTAAGAAGTCGGGCGAGAAGTGGCCGCCTTTTTACACCGAGAGCTTTGACCGCATCATTCGGGATGAAGCGGAAATGGAGGAAAAATGGCAGGCCATCCTCGCCTCAGCCGTCGATCTGGAGCTTGCCAAGGAACCAGAAGACTACGCTGGACTGTACGTATCTGGCGCTCCTGCCTAGCTTTCAGGTACAATCGAAGCCATCTCACACGATCACGGCTCGCGCCGGGTGACTGAGTTTGCTCAGTCAAAGCGCGGTAAACCAAACCGGGATCGGAGGCAAAACCCGAAAACAAAATGGCACAACTATCTATGAAGGAACTCCTGGAAGCAGGAGTCCACTTTGGTCACCCCACTCGCAAGTGGAATCCCAAGATGCGTCGCTACATCTATGGCGCGCGCAACGGGATCTATATTCTCGACCTGCACCAGACGATCAAGCTATTCGAAGACGCGCTTGAGTTCGTGAAGCAAAAGGTCGAAGACGGCGGTTCCGTTCTCTTCGTTGGTACGAAGAAGCAAGCCCAAGCAGCCGTTAAGGAAGCCGCTCAGCGATGCGGACAGTATTGGGTCAGTGAGCGATGGCTCGGTGGCATGCTCACCAACTGGAAGACCATGACCACGCGAATTAATCGTCTGAAGGACCTCGATCGAATGGTCGACGATGGCTACATGGAGCGACTTCCGAAAAAGGAGCAACTCAAGCGAATGGAAGAGCGAGAAAAGCTCAATCGCTACCTTGAAGGCATCCGAAATCTCCAGGGTCTGCCCAGCGTGATGTTCGTTGTGGACGTCAGTAAGGAAGATATCGCCGTTGCCGAAGCTAAGAAGCTCGGTATCCCGGTTGTCGCCATTGTAGATACGAATTGCGACCCAGACGTCGCGGACGTTGTAATCCCAGGCAATGATGACGCAATCCGAGCAATCCGCCTCGTTTGCGGCAAGTTCAGCGAAGTCATCCTTGAGGCTCGTCCGATCAGCGATGCAATTATCGGTGAAGGCACATTCAGCGACGATGACCTCGACGAAGGCGCCGCCATCCCTGTCGACGAAGAGCTCATGAGAGCGTTCGGCGCCGAGGACGAAATGAAGGAAGAGAGGCCGAAGGCGAAGGCTACGGCCAAGGGCGAGGCAGCCCCAGTTACTGAGGAAGCCGCCGCTCCTGCGGTCGTCGATGAAGCACCAGCCGCTGAGGAAGCACCTGCTGCCGAAGCCGAAACGACCGAATCCACCCCGACCGAATAAAGAAAACCTATGGCAAATTACACCGCCGCTGACGTAAAGCGGCTTAGAGAAGAAACGGACGCTCCTATGATGGAGTGCAAGGCAGCGCTTGACGAAGCTAATGGCGACTACGAGCGAGCCAAGGAAATCCTTCGCGAGAAGGGCAAGGCGGCTGCCGCCAAGCGAGCCGATCGCGCTACGGGCGCAGGCATTGTAGCGGTCGCACACGGTGATGGCGCAGTTGCTGCGGTCGTTGTCGAGAGCGAGACGGATTTTGTATCCAACAATCCCGACTTCAAGGCTGCCGTTCAAGCGATGGCTGATGTCGTTCTTGCAAGCGGAGCAGCTGGCCTGTCGGTCGATGATGCGCTCAAGCTAAGTGGCCCGAACGGAACGCTGCAAGAGGTTATCGAAGGTCTCGTCGGCAAGATTCGCGAGAACATCGTGCTCAAGCAAGTGCTCAAGCTTACGGGTGGAAGCTACGGTTCCTACGTTCACCACGACGGGAAGCAAGGCGCGATCGTCGAGATGTCGGCAGCGCACGATGAGGTTGGTCGCAACCTCGGAATGCAGGTTGTTTCGCTTCAGCCAGAGGTCGTCCACAAGGACCACCTCCCGCAAGATCGT
Source organism: Chthonomonas sp. (assembly GCA_016788585.1). GTDB lineage: Bacteria > Armatimonadota > Fimbriimonadia > Fimbriimonadales > Fimbriimonadaceae > JAFLBD01. The sequence continues at coordinate 160,821 of JAEURP010000011.1, forward strand.
CTCGCAAAGGAGCTCGAAATTGAAATCGAGCGAGCCATGGGCGAAGGCAAGCCTCGCGAAATGGCTGAAAAGATTGCCCAGGGCCGCGTCTCCAAGGAGTTCGTCAAGTCCGCCGCTCTTCTGGAGCAAGGATTCTTCAAGGATCCGACTAAGTCCGTTGGCGATTACGTGAAGGAAACCGCCGGCGAACTAGAGATCAAGTCATTCCACCGACTGAAAGTCGGCGGATAAAACATCCTGCGTAAAAGCCCACGGCCCTATTGGGCCGTGGGCCTTTTTGTTCTTACACTTCGTCCGTTGCGCCAAAGTTGCCAATGACGATGTCTATGTCCGCGGCGTCCACTTCGCCGCTGACATCAACATCCGTACTGGTAACCGACGACGAGCCAAAGTCGGCAATTACGGCATCGATGTCGGCGGCATCCACTTCGCCGCTATCATCAGCGTCCCCATTTGCCATCAATACAGTGCCAAGGTTTGTTGCTCCTCCGGCAGCTGAAAAATTGACAACACGTCTCAGGAACGAAGATCCATCGAGAATTAGGCTGGCGCTCCCCGACAAATTGCTACCAACCGTGATCGTGATGGGTGTACTCGACGTTTGCGGGCTAACAAAACCACTTTGTACCGTCGTCGTACCTTGCTTGACAATGTAACTAATCGTACGGGCCAAGGCGAATGAGTTCACTGTATCTCCCAGGTAGAGATCCGTAGAGATGTCGTGCCTTGGGACGGGCTGCTTCCAGAGAATCGCCTGGTAGCTGAAGGTCGCAGTGCTGAAGGCGTAACCGCTAACGTAATTGTAGATTCCATCGGAGGAAATGCTTTGCGCGTAACTGTGGGTGAAACCGCTGGGGAGAACGGCGCTTAGGTCGACCCACGATGCAGACGTTCCACTCCACAATCCAGCACGAGAGACCCCTCCAAAGGTCGCAAATCCGACCTGCTGCGAACCGGACATGGCTTGGGCGCGGGAGTCCGTCGCGCCAGCTGGGTTAAGATCCACCCAGGAGCCAGCCGTGCCGCTCCAAAGACCTGCGTGAAAAACGCCGCCCACGCGGGCCATACCTGTCTGCTGCGATCCTGTCGTAGCGTACAGGTAGGAGCCTGTAGTCCCAGCTGGGCTAATATCTACCCACGAGCCAGCTGTGCCGCTCCACAGGCTCGCCCTAGCGACTCCGTCAACCTCAGCATAGCCAACTTGCTGGGAGCCGCTAGCTCCGTAGGCAATAGACCGGGTTGACCCGGCGGGGTTAAGGTCAATCCAGGAGGCGGCTGACCCGCTCCACAAGCTGGCTCGGAAAATGCCGCCGACAACTGCATATCCCGCTTGTTGCGAGCCGCTCAGAGCAAATGCATAAGAATTCGTCGACCCAGCAGGGTTCATGTCAACCCAGGAAGCAGCAGTGCCGGTCCAGACGCTGGCTCGGTAAGCCGCATTCACGAGTGCATACCCCACTTGCACCATGCCGCTCGCAGCTGTTGCGTACGACCCGCTAGACCCGGCTGGGTTAAGATCGACCCACGACGCAGCCGTGCCGTTCCAAATACTGGCGTGAACTTGACTATTGATAGTAACGTACCCGGCTTGAAGTGAGCCACTAGAGCCGCGCGCAATCGACTCCGTTGGGCCTGAAGGGTGGAGGTTTGTCACCGTCCACGACGCTTGAGCCGCAACCGACATGGCGGCCAATAATGTAATAGATGCTCTTCTCATGATGCTCACTTCTCTAGTACCCTGTCAGGAAACATTGAAGCTCAAAGAGCAAATTCCTGTCACCCCAACACATTCTACAAGGATTTCCGCCGTGTGCCAAAAAAACCCTTCGGTAAGGGGACGTGATCGGGACACCGTTCACAGTGAATTCGAGTACAGTCTTGCAGATGAAGCGGCTAAGCAAGAAGGAGATTCAGGAGCGTATTCAGAAACTGAAAGACGCGCCCGCCCAAGAGAATGGGCCACCGATGACCCACGTCGAGAAGCAACTCTCGCCGCAACGCAACTCCAAGCGCATCCGCAAGAAAGGAGTCTAAGGATCACATCCTGAATACGCCGAACTTCAGCTCGCTCACCGGAGCATTGCGGCTCGCCTCGATTCCTAATGCAAGCACTTTGCGCGTGTCCACGGGGTCGATGATGCCGTCGTCCCATAGCCTCGCCGAAGCGTAGTAGCAACTGGACTCCTCGGCGTATTTCGCTAGAGTTGGGGCTCTGAACTCGTCCTGTTCGGCCTGGCTCATCTCAACTCCAGAGTCGAGTTTCACCTGAAGGAGCACGTTCGAAGCCTGTTCCCCCCCCATCACGCTTATTCTCGCGTTGGGCCACATCCAAAGCTGCCTGGGTTGATAGGCGCGGCCGCACATTCCGTAGTTTCCGGCGCCGTAGCTGCCGCCGATGATCACGGTGAACTTCGGAACATTGGCGGTCGAGACCGCCGTCACGAGCTTCGCGCCGTTTTTCGCGATACCCTCGTTCTCGTAGCGCTTGCCGACCATAAATCCGGTGATGTTCTGCAGGAAAACGAGCGGAATGCCGCGCTGGCAGCAGAGCTCGATGAAGTGCGCGCCCTTCAAAGCGCTTTCCGAGAAGAGAATTCCGTCGTTTGCGATGACGCCCGCGAGGTGCCCTTCGAAGCGCGCGAAGCCGCAGATGAGCGTCGTGCCGTATCGGGGCTTGAATTCGTGAAATTTCGAGCCATCCACAAGCCGCGCCAGTACCTCGCGCATGTTCATGGGGGTCTTTCCGTCGCTCGGCACGAGTGAATAGAGATCGTCCACCGCGTAAACCGGGTCTTCGAGAGCCACAGGCTCTCCTAAACTCTTGCTCACAACCGGTCCAAGAGACTCGATGATGTTTCGCAGGATAGAAATCGCGTGGTCGTCGTTTTCGGCCATGTGGTCGGCCACGCCGCTCAGTCGCGTATGAACGTCCGCGCCGCCGAGCTCCTCGGCGGAGACAACTTCGCCGGTCGCGGCCTTCACCAAAGGGGGGCCGCCCAGGAAAATGGTGCCGGTTCCCTTCACGATCACGGCTTCGTCGCTCATCGCGGGCACGTACGCGCCGCCTGCGGTGCAGGAGCCCATCACAGCGGCGATCTGCGGGATGCCCGCCGCGCTCATTTGAGCTTGGTTATAGAAGATGCGCCCGAAGTGCTCGCGGTCCGGGAAAACTTCGCTCTGCAAAGGCAAAAAAGCACCACCGCTGTCCACCAAATAAAGGCACGGCAGGTTGTTTTCGAGCGCGATTTCCTGCGCGCGGAGGTGTTTCTTCACCGTCATCGGGAAGTAAGTGCCGCCTTTCACGGTGGCGTCGTTGGCAACAATCAGGCATTCGCGCCCGTGCACGCGACCCACGCCGGTCACGACGCCAGCGCCGGGGGCCTCATCGCCATACATGCCACCTGCGGCAAGAGTGCTGAACTCCAAAAAGGGGCTGCCGTCGTCGAGCAGGGCGTCGATCCGCTCGCGCGCGAGCATCTTCCCGCGCTTCTTATGCTTCTCGATGGCCGCTTCCCCGCCGCCCATCATCGCCTTGCCCATCTTCTCGCGATATTGGGCCATTACCGCGTCCATCGAGGCGCGATTGGCTTTATGCTCGTCGTCGTGCAGGTTGACGGCGGAGGGCAGGGTTTCCATTGTGGAGAGGATACCTACGAGTTCGGAGTTGTGAGTTCAGAGTCGAGAGTGGGCAAAATCCGACTTACAGCGTTGTCACTAGCTAGCGCATACTTGTTGCATGGCGGCCTACATCATCGCTCGCATCTCGATTCACGAACCCCAACGCTACACTGAGTACACCAAGAGAACTCCCCCTGTGCTTCACCAATATGGCGGGCGATTTGTGGCAAGAGGTAGCGATGTCACTACACTTGAGGGCCCAACTGAGACGCGCAGAATTGTCGTGCTCGAATTTGCAGATGCAGACTCGGCCAAGGCCTTCTACTTCTCGCCTGAATACACTGAGATACGCGCACACCGCGATGCCTCAAGCGACGCCGAGTTTATTATCGTCGAGGGCTATCCCGAGGAAGAGTGGGCCGCCGCACTTGCTGCGTCTCAGGCTGTTCCCTGAGACTGTCGAGCTTGTACCAATGATGGGCTCGTTTTGGCGGCCAAATATTGGAACTCCAGTAAACTTATGATGTTGAGCAATATGATGAGAGTCTTAGTTGGAGTCGATGGAGAAGGTAGCTTTTGGCAAGTTGTCGAGTATGTAAAGCGGCTAGCCTTTGATCAAGTCGAGATTGACCTCGTACGCGTTGTCGAGTCCATTCTGCCGGATAAGTCGACACCCGAACTACCAGCCGATCACCCTCTGGCCAGCTATTACCGCATGCAGGCGAAGTCGGCGCAAGAGATGCTTGATGCTGCTCAGGCAGCCCTTGCCAAAGACGGCATTCCGGCGCGGACTTTCTTGTACTATGGAGACGCAGCACGTGAAATCGTCTCGCATGCTGACAGGGAGTCTTGTGATCTCATCACAGTCCGATCGAGTTCAAAGGGCAAATGGGGATCGCTGTTCTTCGGTAGCGTTTCGAAAGGCGTCCTGATTGGCTCAAACAAGAGCACTCTCATTGTCAAGGCTCCGCCACCGCCCACCGACAAACTGACTGCCGTGCTCGCGACTGACCATTCACCCTACTTCAACCGATGCCTAGAAATACTCGTCGCGATCGCTCCAAAGGGCATCGGCCGCATGATCGCCATGACCTCCACGGCACCGGCAAAACTTGTGCACGCGCTCCTGGGCAAGACAAGTGGACTGGGCGACCTCACAGCGGCGACAATGGACGAAGAGGCAGCCAACAACGCCCTTTGCGAGAAGCTCCGAGAGAAATTCCCAAACTGCTACTCTGTCATTAAGGAGAATGATCCTGCGGAGGCGATTGCGGAGACGATGAAAGAGGCGTCGGCCGATTTGCTCATCATGGGTGCTCAAGGTCACGGCTATTTCGAGCGCTTGCGTCTTGGAAGCCAGTCCTTTCACCAGGTAGTGAACACGCCGCATAACGTTCTTATTCTGCGACTGCCAAGCGAAAAAGGGAGTTAGATTCCCGGACAAGGCTATGGGAGCCGGGCGGGTATCCTCGTAGGACCGATGTCCATCTTAGTCAACAAGAATTCCAAGGTTCTCGTCGCAGGTATGACGGGCCGCGAAGGTTCGTTTCATACCGGTCAAATGATTGAGTACGGTACGAATGTCGTCGCCGGCGTCACCCCTGGAAAGGGTGGACAAGAACTGATGGGCGTTCCTATATTCGACACGGCCGAAGAAGCCGTCGCAAGAACGGGCGCGGACGCTGCGCTGATCTTTGTTCCTGCGCCCTTCGCCGCCGATAGCGTTCTCGAGATCGAAGCCGCCGGCGTACCTTTCATCTGCTTAATCACCGAGGGCCTGCCCATCCTGGATTCGTTGCGCATCGTCAATCGCCTCAAAGCAAACGGCACGAGCAAACTCCTAGGCGGCAACTGCGCGGGCATCATCACCCCCGGCGAGTGCAAGATGGGCATCATGCCGGGCCATATTTTCGCCCCCGGCCCCATCGGTATGGTCTCTCGCTCTGGCACCCTCACCTACGAGATCGTTTGGGAACTAACCCAAGCCGGACTCGGGCAAACCACTTGCGTCGGCATCGGCGGCGATCCCCTGCCGGGCATCCGTTTCCGCGAGACTCTTGAGATGTTTGAAGCTGATCCAGCGACGCAAGCCGTGGTCATGGTCGGCGAGATCGGCGGTTCCGACGAGGAAGAAGGCGCTGAGTTCATTAAGACCATGAAGAAGCCGGTCGTCAGCTTCATCAGTGGTCGAACGGCTCCTCCTGGCAAGCGAATGGGGCACGCCGGCGCGATCATCAGCGGCGGTACCGGAACACCCCAGGGCAAGGTCGACGCTTTGCTCGCGGCCGGCGCAAAGGTTGCCGATAAGACCAGCGATGTGCCTGGGCTGATCAAAGAAGCGCTCGCAGTAAGAGCCTAGTTGAAACCCGAAAACTACTTCGACCACGCCTCCACGACCTTCCTCTTGCCGGAAGCGCGCGATGCGATGATGCCTTGGCTCTCTTGCGCCAACCCTCACTCCTTACATGAAATGGGGCGCGACGCCATGGACAAGGTTGAGGACTGTCGATCCCGTTGCGCCATGGCCCTCGGCGCCGACGATCCCTCGCAGATCATCTTCACGAGTGGCGCAACTGAGTCTAACAATTGGATTGCCCACCTCTTTCGCGATGGCCTTGCGATCTCGCCCTTCGAGCACAGCAGCATGCGAGAACCGGCTCTGCACTATGGCGCGCAGGTACTGATAAACCGTGGGTATCAACTAGAAGCCCTTCCGTCGGCGTTGGTTCAGTGCGTGATGCTGGTGAATAACGAAACAGGAGCAATCCTGAGCCCGCCGCCCGGGCTCCCAATTCACAGCGACCTCACTCAAGCCATTGGCAAAGTCCCGTTAGGTTTGGGCGACCTTGCGTTTGCTTCTCTCAGCGGACACAAGTTTGGCGGCCCAAAGGGGGTCGGCTTGCTCTATGCGCGCGATACTTTTGCCTTGAGACCTTTCCACTATGGCGGCGAACACGAGCTTGGACTCCGGGCTGGAACGCTCAACGTAGCCGGAATTGTCGGCCTCGCCTCCGCTCTTGAGCAGTCGACAGCGCACCTCGAAAACACCTCTCGCCACTTTGAGATGCTAGGCGCCACGATATTAGATGAACTGAAGGGCATTGAATTCGAAATCAACACGCCGACCTCGAGTTCGCCTGCCATTCTGAATCTCAGCTTCCCCAGCGTCTTGGGAGAGTCACTGGTTGTCGAACTCGATGCTGAAGGATTTGGCATTAGCAGTGGTGCCGCTTGTAGCAGCCGCTCGAATGATCCGAGTCATGTACTAACGGCCATGGGATACTCAAACGAACGGATTCGCGGTAGCATCCGGATCAGTTTTGGACCAAGTAACACCCTCGAATCTGCCCAAGCCTTGGCTAAGGCATTGCGGGTGGCTGTTCACAGGCTTCGCCAAGGGACCTAATCTGGTATTTGTTTGTGGAGCCCTCTGTAACATCGCCCAACTAGCTCCCGTCTAAGAACTTTGGCACGAAGCTTGCTTTCAGGTTCGCGTGCCCTCTGACGACAACTTTTTTTGGATTTTTCTTGACAGATTGTTCAAAAACTGTTATTCGTAACAGAGTGCCATCGTTTTTGATGCAATGAAGACAGGCCTTTTGCCCAAAGGCTGCCGCACATTGGACCGAATAGACGTACATACGTTGTAGGCCCAAATCTTCCGCATCTAAAGTGGTGAATTAGGTTACAGGAAACATAGAATTACATGCCAGTGGAAAATGGATTGCAGCCACAGGTTCGGCGGGGTAAGCCCATCACCGTTCGAACAGCAGGTCGGTCGAATTATAGTTCGGCCGCTGCCCACGTATTGGTGGATGACACCACCGAGCCCGTCGATGACGAACTTCTCGATTTAGCCGAGGCTGAGGAAGAAGCCGAGGCCGAGGCTACCGAGCGCCCGCATGACGACAGCGAAGAGCTGGAAATGTGGATGCGCCAAACGCGTCGCGCTCACCTGCTTACGCCAGCCCAAGAAGAAGACCTCGCCAAGAAGGTCCAGGCTCGCGATTTGCTCGAGACCGGAAAGCTCAAGGAACTCGGAAAGCTCCTCAATTTGAGCGACGCTGAACTTGCCGATGAATGGACTCAGAAGGACATCATAAAGCAAGGTAAAGAAGCAAAGCGCCATTTGATTGAGTCGAACCTTCGACTCGTGGTTTCGATCGCCAAGAAGTACAACGCCCGTGGCATTCCCCTCGCAGACCTTATTCAAGAAGGCAATTTAGGGTTGATTCGCGCGGTCGAAAAGTTTGACTGGCGCAAGGGTTTCCGATTCAGCACCTATGCCACTTGGTGGATCCGCCGTGCTATCGCCCGTGCGATCATCAACCAGGGTCGAACCATTCGAATTCCGGTCTACGTTGCGGAGCTGATCAACAAGGTCATGAAGACCGCGAATCAGTTGCAGCAAGAGCTTCATCGCGAGCCGACGCCAGAAGAGGTGGCCGAGAAGGTCAACATGTCGCCGGACCGCGTTCAAGAAATGATGCGCGTCGCCGTCGAACCACTTTCCCTCGAAACTCCGGTCGGCGAGAAAGACAATTCAAGCATTGGGGACTTCGTGCCATCTACAGGCATGCCATCGCCAGGTGACGTCACGTGGGGCCTCATTCGCCGTGAGGAGATCGATGGAATCCTTGGTCAACTCACCATGCGAGAGCGAGACGTAGTACGCCTCCGCTTTGGTCTTGACGATGGTCGCTCGCGAACGCTCGAAGAAGTCGGTTCGGCCTTGAATGTTACGCGAGAGCGCGTCCGACAAATCGAACTGCGAGCCATGAAGAAGCTTCGACACATCGGTTCCGAAATGTCCTCGAAGGGCTTCGCAATGACCCCAACGCCAAACTAAGATCGAACTGAGCTAAACATGGCTGGGAGCAGGGCGCAAGCCCAGCTCCCAGTTTCGATTTGCGAGTACCGATTTGAGCGAGCCAACGAGTTCTTGCGGATCAAGATCGATAGGATGTATCGACGCAGGCGCGGCATAGACCGTTCCAGGGTCAACCAAGGGCTCAGAAACCGGAATGCTAGCTTGAACTAAGATCGAGGTTGAGGTTAGCTTCAGCGCACATCCACAGACCTTCTGACCAAGCTCGTTGACGATATCGTTCGACGAAACGGCAGCAAAGCAATCGGCGGTACGCATGGTTGGTCGCTCGCCCACAAACTCCCTTCCCAAGTAGGCTGGCACGCCTGCCGAACGAATTGCTTTGACCAAGATTCCCACGATTACGGGATAGACGATTCTAACGCCTCTGGGTTCGTCAAGCGCAAGCACCATGGCCACCGTCACGTCATGCCCGTGCAGAACTGCGCGACCTCCCGTAGGTCGCCGAGACCACTGAACTTTCGCCGAACTTAGAATTGCGTCGCTAGCCGATTGGAAGCACCCTAGGGTCACCCAAGGCTTGGACCACGTATAGACTCGGGCGCCAATTCCCCGCTGGAGAAGCATTCGATCTCGAGCCATATGCGTTTGACCGCACAAACCAGGCTCAAACGAGACATTCATCTTTCGTTGGTTGCCAACGTACGTCGAGTTGCTTAACCGCCTGGGCCTCGTCCAGCCTGCCAACGATCTGACTCGTCGGCGCGCCCTTTAGGAGTTCCGCGTCTGTTTCGGCTTCTTGGCAAATGGTTATCATCACCTCGCAGAACTCATCCAAAGTCTGCTTGCACTCCGTCTCGGTCGGCTCGATCATGATGGCCTCGGGAACGATGAGTGGGAAATAGTTGGTTGGTGGGTGAATCCCGTAGTCGATCAGCCGCTTGCTGATGTCGAGCGCCCGCACACCTCCCTTCTTGTATCGCTGCGCGGTCAAGACACACTCGTGCATACATGGTCGATCATAGGCTGCCGGCAGAACTTCCTTGAGCCTCGCCATCACGTAGTTAGCGTTCAAAACCGCGTGTCGGCTTATCTGAGGTAGCCCTGACTTACCATAGGCCAAAAGATAGGCGAGCGCGCGGACCTCCATCAAGAACTGACCAAAGAACCCACTAACCCGGCCGATCGACTGTGGGCGCTCGGTTAGCAGTTCTGGCTTACCAAGGGGGCTTCTCCGCAGGACCGGCTGGGGCAAGAACGGCTCTAGGTGGCTCTTCAGGCCGATGGCACCGCAACCAGGGCCGCCGCCGCCATGCGGCGTGCTGAATGTCTTGTGCAGATTAAGGTGCATGCAATCAAACCCGTGGTCTCCGGGCCTGGTGGTACCTACCATGGCGTTCATGTTCGCGCCGTCACAGAAAACTTGACCGCCGGCCTCGTGAACTAATCGGCAGATCTCCTCGATATTCGGTTCAAAAAGTCCTAAGGTACTCGGGTTTGTGAGCATGAGCCCCGCCACGTCTGACTCTAATGCGGCCTTAAGGGCTTCGAGGTCCGTATTGCCATCTGCGTTCGTGGCAATGCTTCGAACAGAGTAGCCGCAGAGCGCAGCACTCGCTGGATTCGTGCCATGGGCACTATCGGGTACCAGAATGACGGTTCGCCGCGAATCGCCCCGCGAATGGTGATAGGCTCGGATCAGCATGAGACATGTGAGTTCTCCATGCGCGCCTGCCAGCGGTTGAAGGGTTATTTCGTCGAACCCAGTAACCTCACAAAGGATGTCTTGGACCTGGGCAAGCACCTCAAGAGCTCCGGGCACGGTTTCGATGGGTTGCATCGGGTGAATACCCGTGAAGCCTGGGTTTGCCGCGACCACCTCATTGATTTTCGGGTTGTACTTCATCGTGCAGGAACCCAAGGGATAGAAGCCTGTCTCGATTCCGTAGTTGATGTGGCTTAAGTTAGTGAAATGTCGGAGTAAGTCTAGTTCGGAGACCTCCGGAAGGTTCAGCTCCTTTCGAACTCCGCCAAGAGTAGCTTCCAGATTGACTGCCGGAGTATCTGCCTTTGGAAGATTGCAACCGACACGCCCTGGAGATGACTTTTCAAAGATGAGCTTTGGGGCGGGAACGACCTTCGTCGGCATGCCTCTATTGTACCGGGCCTCCAAAAGCGAAAAACCCCACCGACTGGTGGGGTCTTCAATATTTATGAATCCGCGCAACGTGCTTATCTTCCGGGAGGCTGCCCTCCAAGTACGTCCGCCGCTGCGGAGCTTAACTGCCGTGTTCGGGATGGGAACGGGTGTTTCCTCCGCGCCATGATCACGCGAATTCAAATTGTACCGGGTGGAACACCCTGAAATCTACATGCCGTCGAGTGGGAACGCGCTTCAAAAGGTTTAGAGCTATTTATCAAGCCCTCGGACAATTAGTACCAGTCAGCTCAACACATTACTGTGCTTACACACCTGGCCTATCACCATGTAGTCTTCATGGGTCCTTACCTCGAAGTGGGAAATCTCATCTTGGGGTGCGCTTGGCGCTTAGATGCTTTCAGCGCTTATCGCTGCCCGACGTGGCTACCCAGCGTCTGCGCCTGTCGGCACAACTGGTACACCAGAGGTCAGTACACTCCGGTCCTCTCGTACTAAGAGCGTGTCCCCTCAAATTTCCTACGCCCGCAGTGGATAGGGACCGAACTGGCTCACGCCGTTCTGAACCCAGCTCGCGTGCCTCTTTAATCCGTGAACTCCGGAACCCTTGGGACCTGATACAGCCCCAGGATGAGACGAGCCGACATCGAGGTGCCAAACCATGCCGTCGCTGTGAGCGCTCGGGCAAGATCAGCCTGTTATCCCCGGGGTAACTTTTATCCGTTGAACCCTGACGTACCCACGCACAATCAGAGGGTCACTTAGACCTACTTTCGTACCTGCTCGACTTGTTGGTCTCACAGTCAATCGCACTATATACCTATACGCTCAGCGCCTGATTTCCGACCAGGCTGAGTGCAACTTTGTACGCCTCCGTTACATTTTGGGAGGCGACCGCCCCAGTCAAACTACCCGCCACAGACTGTTTCCACACCGGATAACGGTGCAGGTTAGTAAACCAGATATAGAAGGGTGGTGTTCCATTGGTGCCGAAGCTCCCACCTACGCTCTACATCTACATCCAATTCACAATCTGAAGGTGTAGTAAAGCTCCACGGGGTCTTTCCGTCCTACTGCGGGGAACCCGCATCTTCACGGGTGCTACAAATTCACCGGATTTCTCGTTGAGACAGTGCCCAAGTCGTTACGCCTTTCATGCGGGTCGGTATTTAGCCGACAAGGAATTTCGCTACCTTAGGACCGTTAGAGTTACGGCCGCCATTCACTCGGACTTCAGTTCAATGCTTTGGGTTACCCCTAACATCTCCCCTTAATCTACGAGCATTGGGCAGGCGTCAGCCCCTATACTTCGGCTTTCGCCTTAGCAGAGACCTGTGTTTTTGGTAAACAGTCGCCTGGGCTGCTTCGCTGCGGCCCCTTGCGGGGCGCCCCTTCTTCCAAAGTTACGGGGCTCGTTTGCCTAGTTCCTTAACGAGAGTTCTCTCGAACGCCTTAGTCTCCTCGACTCACCTACCTGTGTCGGTTTGCAGTACGGTTTGATGCAGTATAAGTTTAGAAGCTTTTCTCGGCCCCCTCAGTCCCAGTTCGTTCATGCCGAAGCAATCCCTTCCCCCCGGCCCCACCCTTTGAAAAGCCATCTATTAAACAGCTGGGTTATCCCGGTAGCCCACAACAACCAACGGTGTGGGATGAAACATCAAGAAGCGTCCCTCCATCACTACTGCACCAAGGTCCGGAATTTCAACCGGATGTCCATCGGCTACGCCTTCT
>JAEURP010000016.1 GCA_016788585.1 Chthonomonas sp.
AGCGATTGGTACGGCCACGATGCAGAACGGCGACGTGAACAACACGGGTGAAGTAGATGCGGCCGACATCGACCAGGTTATTGCTGACTTCGGTTCGACGAGCGACATCAGCTCTGACACTGACGTTAACGGTGAAGTCGACGCAGCAGACATCGATATCGTGATCGCCAACTTTGGCGGCGTAGACGACATCTAAGTCGCGCTCAGCGAACAACAAGCCCCCGGCATTTTGGCCGGGGGCTTTTGCTTTCTGAAAAACCAGACTTGTCGCAGGGTACTTACTGTGTTACAATGTGCGCGACTTGGCATTGTTACGCCAGTCTGTTGAGTGCTTTCATGAAGAATCGAACATTTACTTTGGCGATGAGTGTCGCCTCCTTGGGCTTTGCCGCAATGGGCAGTGCCCAGCAGATCACTGTTGCCGGACCGGTCACCTTTGGCGGGCCGATTGGCAGTGTTCTTAACACCTATCTAACAGGCGAAAGCCCCGTGACCACCGCCTTCATCATGGGTAGTGGCGTTACCGTTCAATCTGCCGAGATTACGGAGGTTCACACGAATACCTATGCCACCGAAGCTACGGTGCGAATGGAGAACAGCGCTTTCCCAACCATTTTCTATGCAACCGATTTCACCTCTACTGGAGCGTTTGTGGGAACGTTTAGTGCAGTTGCGGGAACAGTAAGACCCTGGACGACAAACGGTAACAATGGAGCGACAATTCCGGTGGCATCTACGTGGAACCTCGAGTTCTACGAGACATTCGATGACGGTGGTGTTGGCGCCGACGCAACTGGTACCAACATCGATTTCACGATCAATCAGCCCCCTGCGCCACCAACGCATACCGATTTGGGCACAGTGACCGACGCGAACCCCTTGATGGTTACGATCAATAGTCTCGATCCCAACGGTGTGTACTGGTACAAGTTCAATTTGGCAACGGCAGTGAATTCTGCAAGCGACCAATGGCTGTCGATCTGGACAAGCGGAACGGGTCTCGATTCAGAGATCGGCTTGTATCGCCCAGATGGAACCGTTGTGAATACCGATGATGATTCGGGCGCAGTCGATTTCTCTGCGTTTGTTTATGGTCTCATGCCAGGCGACCCGAACTCGGGTTATGATCAGGCAACTGCAGATGCTACGACGCTGGCAGCAGGAGACTATTATCTGGCTGTCGGCCTGTTCGATACGGTCTTCGCTGCTGACTTTTCGGCCACCTCAACAGGCACTGGTGGTGGACCAGTTACGCTAAACATCACGAGGGGAACGGTGCAGTATCCGCTCGATGTTACGCTTGCTGGGCCTTACGCGGCGGGTGGCCCTCCTGGTAGCGCCGATAACTCGGTATTCACCATCGCCTCTGTTGGAACAGCTTTCATCTATCCCAAGACGATGATTTTATCGGCTCAGGGAACGGAAGTAATTGGAGCGACGAATCTGAATGAGGTTAGGCTCCGAGTTCGGTCATCGGCTTTCCCGGGCATCTCCACCGATTACTTCATGACCTCCTCGACCGCGACGACAGTGAACATTGCATCGGTCCTAGTGACATCGCCTGATGAAACTTCTGCTGGGTGGAATGAAGCTGGAAGCAATTCGCTGAAGGGTCTTACCATTCCAGCTGGCTCTACCTTGACCGGCGAATTGTTCGACTACTTTGACAACGGTGCGGGCTCCGACTCGGACTGGTCGAATTTGACGATCAAGCTTCCTGAGGGTGCCGCGATCCCGACAGCCTCTGCACCGACCGCAGTGGACCTTGGGGTCGTCACCGATGCAACCCTTACAACGCCAATTACGGCTTTGACGGGTCCGAATACAGCAGCACAGGTGTTCTGGTACAAGATCACGTTGCCAGGGGATGTCAGTCTTTCGGGTGGCAAGTTCCTGAATGTTTGGACGTCTCTTCCGCCGATCACAACAGGAGCGCTGACCGACTCCGTCATTTCAATCTATGACGCTAACGGAAAGTACATTTCCAACAACGACCAAGGTGCAAACCTTGCCCAGGCTGCCTTCAGCTTTGGCGCATCTGGATACACCGCTCCTTGGACGCCTGCTTCGGCTGACCCAGACTTCAATGGTCACTCTGGTGAGGGTCTGAAGGCTGGCGATTACTACATCGCAGTCTCTGGATGGAGTTCGGGTGTTACGGGTCGCGGAGATGGGTTTGTAAACGCCGGTGGAGGCAGCGCGACGGCACAGGGTACTCAGCTCAACATCGTGTCGAACCTCACTGCCGGTGTTACTGGAACTCTGAATCTGGGCGATACGATTGGTAGCTTTGCCTATCCTCGAAACATCTCTTACGAAGTGAAGCAAGGTGTCACGACATTGGCCAGCGGTACGTTGACGGTTAATGCTGCGAGTTCTTCGCTCAGCATTCCAGTCTCCGGTTCTGGCGCGGCTCAGTTGATTCTCGATGGTTCTTCTTTCTTGAAGCGAATCGTGAACTTCAACCTGTCTAGCCCTGCTGTTGGCACCGTGCTCATGCAGAACGGCGACGTGAACAACACGGGCGAAGTAGATGCGGCCGACATCGACCAGGTTATTGCTGACTTCGGTTCGACGAGCGACATCGCATCCGACACTGACGTCAACGGTGAAGTCGACGCAGCAGACATCGATATCGTGATCGCCAACTTTGGCGGCGTAGACGACATCTAAGTCGGCTTAGTCAAACTATGGGGGCTGGCTCGAAAGAGCCAGCCCCCCTTTTCTCGCCAAAAGCGTCTAAGCTATTAGTATGCTCACCGCAACATTGCTCACCTCGTTGATCCTCGCGCCCGAAACGCGCATGACCCCGTTCGCTACTTACTCCGGAGCGAACTCGAAGATCAAAAAGCACGAGGTCATGCTTCTGAAGAGTCAAGACTCTTGGGACCAAGCCTGGAGGCGTCACAAGGGCTGGACCGACACTTCGAAGCGGGCTCCTGCCATCGACTTTAAGAAGTGGTGGGTGGTCGGCGTTACTATGGGTTCGGCCCATCTTTGCCGTGGCTACGTGACCTCTCCAGCACCGTACGGAATCTTTGATAGCGAAGATAAGATGACGTTGCGGATCAAGCCAAATTGGCGCTACACCACGGAACGAGAAGAAGAGACCACACCATTCCTGTTCATCGCCATCAAACGTAACCCCGGCAAGCCCATCGTGATCATGCATGACGACGCACGTAAGAACGGCGAAGCTCCCAACTGGCGCAAAATGACCACCCTAAACCAAAGGGACGCCTCTATTCCATCTCGATAGTCGCCGGCGGCTTGCTCGTGTAGTCATAGAAAACGCGGTTCACGCCTTTCACTTCATTGACAATCCGATTGGCGACGGCCTCAAGGAACTCAAAGGGGAAGGCGACCGCCGTTGCGGTCATGGCGTCTTCACTGGCGACCGCTCGTAATACGATCGGTGATTGGTGCGTGCGCTCGTCGCCCATCACTCCGACTGTTTTCACATCGAGGAGCGCGGCGTAACTCTGCCAGATTCCTTGCCGCAGGCCATGTGATGCGATCATTTCGCGGAAAATCGCGTCGGCCTCCTGAACCATGTGTACTCGTTCGGGTGTGACCTCACCCAACACGCGAACCCCAAGACCAGGGCCAGGGAAGGGCTCTCGATCGACCATCTCGTCCGGCAACCCTAATGCGCGACCAACCTCCCGAACTTCATCCTTGAAAAGCCAGCGCAAGGGCTCAATCACCTTCATGCGCATCCAGTCGGGCAAGCCGCCAACATTGTGGTGGCTTTTGATCTTCGCGCTCGTCGGCGAGCCACTCTCGATCACGTCGGGATAAAGCGTGCCTTGAGCCAGGAACTCGCAATCCTTGAGTTCATCGGCATGCGCTTCAAAGCAACGCACAAACTCCGCTCCAATAATCTTCCGCTTGTCCTCCGGATCTAAAACGCCCTTGAGGGCCCCGAAGAACTGATCCCTGGCGTCAATAGCCACGAGATTCGGATGAAAATGATCGGTGAACTGCTCGATGACGTGCTTCGCCTCGTCTTTGCGCAAAAGACCGTGGTCAACAAACACACAGGTGACTTGATCGCCGAGAGCCTTGGTAAGCAGCGCGGCGACAACCGAACTGTCTACTCCGCCGCTCACGGCGCAGAGGACGCGACCTGTGCCCACTTCTTCCTGGATCCGAGCAAGCGACTCTTCGATAAAACTGGCGCTGGTCCAGTCGCCGGCAAAGCCAGCGTGATCGAACAAGAACCGCTTCAGCAGTTCCTTCCCGCGAGGCGTGTGCGTGACTTCCGGATGAAACTGAACACCAAAGCGCTTGCCGGACTGGATCCCTGCGATGGGGCAGCTCTCAGTTTTTGCAATCACCTCAAAGCCGGGCGGTGCCTCAAGAACCTGGTCGCCATGACTCATCCAGACCTGCTCGCTGGCAAACCCATCCAAGATGGATCCTTCCGAGACGTGGTCAATATTGCGCCGACCGTACTCACGGTCCAGCGCTTTCTCGACTTTGCCGCCAAGTTGCAACGCCATCAATTGAAGGCCATAGCATATGCCTAAAACCGGCTTGTCCTCTAGGACCGAGAAATCCATCGTCGGCGCGCCGTCATCCAAAACCGACGCAGGACCACCCGACAAGATCACGGCATGCGGGTCAAGTTCGCGAATGCGATCGGCCGCCGTCATCCATGGAACCATTTCACTGTAGACACCAAGTTCGCGTACGCGGCGGACGATGAGTTGCGTGTACTGTCCGCCAAAATCGACGACGAGGCAAGTCTGGTGTTTCAAGACGCTATTTTGACATGTCGTGTATCATCGTACTTACAGATGAAATCGCGAATCGACGAGTTGGCGGAGTTGATGAAAGAGTACGGATTATCTCAAGCTCGTCTCAAAGGCGAGGATTGGGAAATTTCCTTTTCGAAGGAGCCTCCTAGCCGCGGTGTGGCGGCCTCACCAGCGGCTGAGCCACCTAGGTCGAACCCCTCTCCTGTGACGCCAAAAGAGTCTGGCGCACCCGCCGGCACGCCGATTTCTTCGCCAATGATGGGAATCTACTACGGCTCGCCCAGCCCTGGCTCACCGCCATTTGTAAAGGAAGGCGACTCGGTTACTGCCGGTCAGGTTGTTGGGCTAATCGAAGCCATGAAGGTCTTCAATGAGATCGTCGCGACAGCCAGCGGAACCGTAAGCCAAGTTGTCGCGGAGAGCGGATCACTGGTCCAACCCGGCGATGTCCTGATTTATGTCGCGTAGTCGAGTTGGCTTGATCGGCTTTGGCACGGTCGGGGCGGCCGTCTACGAGCAGATTCAGACTAACCTCTGGGAGCGTTTTGAGGTTGCTCGTGTGGCCGTGCGGGATCGTGGCAAAGCCCGCCCCGCCGAAATCGAGGACCTGCTTTGCGACGCCCAATATCTGGTGCAAGCCGATGACGTCGACATTGTCGTCGAGGTGATCGGAGGAATCCATCCGGCAATCGACCTGATCAAGCTGGCCCTCACCCAAGGCAAACGCGTGGTCACCGCTAACAAGGAGCTGATTGCCAGGCATTACGACGAGCTGATCGCATTCGGTGGAGACCTCCGATTTGAGGCCGCCGTTGCGGGAGGAATTCCCGTCATTCAGGTACTAAGGACGCTAGCGCAAACGAACCGGATTACTTCCATTCACGGCATCCTGAATGGCACAACGAATTTTATCCTGACCGAGATGGAGACGCGGCAGAGCGAACTCGAGCCGATCTTGAAGGAAGCCCAAGCTATGGGATACGCCGAGGCTGACCCGACGGCGGATGTCGATGGGTTTGATGCCATGTACAAGATCGCTATCTTGGGAGCCATAGCGAGCGGTGAGCAGCTCGATCTTGAAACGATCCCTCGATCAGGAATTCGCGAAATCTCGCTAACGAAGATGCGCGAAGCCGCGGAGCATGAGCGACGGATCAAGTTGGTGGCTTCCTG
The DNA here is from genome assembly GCA_016788585.1 of Chthonomonas sp. Classification (GTDB taxonomy): domain Bacteria; phylum Armatimonadota; class Fimbriimonadia; order Fimbriimonadales; family Fimbriimonadaceae; genus JAFLBD01. Next base: position 5,937 of record JAEURP010000016.1, read on the forward strand.
GACCCGAGAATCCGGCGCTCGCGTAACCTGCCAAGCGTTGCCGCTTGATCACCCGTTAAGCCAAGTCGATGGGGTGATGAACGCGGTTACCATCGAAGGTGACTTCATGCCGACGCTGACTCTCATCGGTCCTGGAGCCGGTGGACGTCCGACCTCGAGTGCTATTTGTGGCGACCTTGTCGCCGAGTAAATGAAAGAGGGCAGGAGCAATCGCCCCTGCCCATCTGAACTTCTAATCGAACTAGTCCGCGTTGACTTTGGCGAGATTCTGAGCTAGAACTTCGGTGCCAGCCTTGTCGGCCTTCACGTTGACGAGGTTGCTCACCACTTCCCAGTTCTTGTAAAAGAGAACCGTGTTCTTCACCTCGCTCTTCGTATTGATCTTGTAGTTGGTGATCGCCTTGTGGTCAGGAGCGATCATCGCCATGCTGACGTTCTTAAGACCTTCGGTCTTAGCTACTTCCTTCAGCTTCTTGGCCATGTCGGCTTGCTGATCAGCAGGAGTGATGAAAACGATGAGCGACTTGAATTCGCTGGCCTTGTACTGATCTTGAGCCTTGTCGAGAGTCTTGGCAAGAGCGAGAACGTTCTCAAACTTGTCCCCGTTAACCCAGACCTGAGCCTGTGGACGATTCTGGAAAGTGCATGGGAAGCAGCCGGTGGTATCAGCCAAAGCACCGACGACATGCTTCGGGTGGAATGGCGTGACGCGCTCGCCAGAAGCGAGGCCGGAACTCAACGAAGCGGCGAATGCGCTGGCAGTGACGGCGAGGACAGCGGTGATCAGAGTCTTTTTCATGGTCTTAATTCCTAGAACGCGCCGGCAATTGCCGACCACAACTAGTTATAGGTCGAATTGTGACGTAAAGTTCCCGGCAATCTCAAGAGTGTCGGTCGAATAAACTAGAGATCGTGCTGATCGCCAAAGAACTTGGAAAGCGATTTGGCTCGCGATGGGTGTTTCGCGGGCTGCAATTCCAAGTTTCTTCGGGTCAAGTGCTCGGTGTTTTCGGTTCGAATGGGAGCGGCAAGAGCACTCTCTTGCGCGTCCTCGCTGGCCTCGCGACAGCGAACGAGGGTGAGGTCGCCTTAAGTGGGGAAGTGGACCTACGCCGAAGCGTGGGCTACGCCGCGCTCGACCTCGCGCTTTACCCCGATTTGACCGCGCAAGAACATCTCGATCTGGCGGCACGGCTTAGAGGCGGAGGAACTAAGGGGTGGTTGGAGCGGGTCGGCCTCCCCGCCGATCAGCCAACACGCGAGTTTTCCAGCGGGATGCGAGCAAGGCTTCGCTTAGCCATTTCGATGCAACACGAGCCGCTAATGCTGCTCCTCGATGAACCGGGCGCCAGCCTGGATGAAGCGGGGCGAAGCCTGGTGCAAGACCTTATCACTGAGCAGTGCGAACGAGGTGTCGTAGTCCTCGCGACCAATGAGCCAAACGAAAAGGAGTGGGCCAATCATGCCATCACTCTGGGCTGAAACACTGGCAGTGTTCAGCAAAGAAATGCGCTCGGAATGGCGTTCCCGTCAAGGCTTTCTCGCAGGTGGGTTGTTTAGCGTTGTCGCGGTCGTCGCGATGGCGTTTGCGGGCATCAACGGTCGCCCCACGCCAACGCTACAGGCGGGCATGTTTACGGTCGTATTGTTGTTTGCCGCTTGTATCACGTTGCCAAGGGTTTTTCTCGTCGAGGACGAGCAACGCACGATCGACCTACTCCGCCTCCTCGCCCGCCCCGAGGCGGCGTTCCTAGGGAAATTTGGTGCTTGCAAACTCCAGATTCTCGTAACCGCCGCGATCCTCGCCAGCTTTTACATTCTCCTTAGCGGGGCATCCGTTGCGAGCCCCATCATGCTCATCGCCGCTCTCGCCCTCGAATCCGTGACCCTCGCTGCAACTCTTTCTATCGTCGGAGTATTGGTTTCCGGAGCTCGCAATCGCTGGGTCCTCGCCGCCGCCGTCGGCCTCCCCCTCCTGCTCCCCCAAGCCACCCTCAGCATCGGCGCACTGCGTTTCGCCTTCGGCGAAGGCTCCCAAACCTCCGCCCTCCAAAATCTCGGCGGCCTCGGCCTGTTCGCCATCGCCATGATCAGCTTCGGCCCGGTCTTGGCGAATGCGATGTGGAGGCTGGAAAGGGGCTGATGGCTGATGGTCTATGGTCTATGGTCGACGTCCTAGCCCTTAGCCATTAGCCGTCAGCACTCAGCCCTCAGCCTTCGACCAACCAAGTAAACTCTCCCAGACGTGCAACCCCAACGCATTTGGCCGAAAGTCATCGCCCTTCTCGCCCTGACCGCCATCACCGTTACCGCGCCGCCCGCCAAGGGATTCATGAATCCCGACCTCGCACGCATCCTCTTCTGGCACCTCCCCTGCGCCCTCCTCAGCACGATTTTCCTCTTCATGGGCGCGTTTTGGGCTTTCAAAACCATCTCGAAGCCAACTCCTGCCAACGATGCCCGCCTCGCCGCGAGCCTCGACCTCGCCGCCGTCCTCGCCATTCTCACGTTGCTGACCGGAATGGTCTTCAGCAAAGTCCAGTGGGGCGCGTGGTGGAGTTGGGATCCGCGCCAGACTTCCTACCTCTTCGTCACCTTAATTCTCCTCGGTGGCATGGCCCTTCGCTCCGGCCTCGATGACGACATCAAGAAAGCCAAGGCAAGCGCCGGATACGCGCTGGTCATGCTCGTCCCGATCGCGTTTCTCACGTTCGTCTATCCGCGCCTTCCACAGGTGCAAAGCCTGCATCCTAGCGACACCATCCAACAGGGCTCGCTCGATAGCCCATACCGAATGGGCGTGCTCTTTGGCATGTTCGCCATTGGCTTTGTCTGTATCGCGATTTGGAAGGTCCGAGTTCTTGCGCGGGCATTGGAACTACAATTAGCGGATGGAGCAATGGCCATGGCAAGCGGTTCTGGCGCTGGTGATTCTGATCGTGGTGGGCGGCCTGGCGGCCCTGTGGTGGACGACGAAACAGCGTCTTGATCGCCTAAAATGACGTCCGCCGAGCTCACCGCCCTCCTGCGCGATTGCCCGCTCATCGCGAGCGCCCAAGCCTCCCCCGGCCCCCTGCAAGACCCCGATACCCTCGTCCGCATTGCCCAAGCCTCGATGCAAGAAGGCGTCAAGGTCATCCGCCTTGAAGGCACAGAAATGGCCGGCCCGGGTCGAGAGAAAATCCGAACACCGAACACCGAAAACCGAACACCAGTAACCATAGGCCTCATCAAAAAGCACTACCCAGGTACCGACGTGTACATCACTCCGACGTCGGTCGAAGTGGATGCTTTGCTCGCCGCTGGCTGCGAGGTCATCGGCCTCGAAGGCAGCTCCCGCCCCCGACACAACGGTGACAAGTTCGAAGACTTAGTAGCGCGCATCCACGCGGGCGGCGCCATGGTCATGGCCGACTGCGACACGCCCGAGTCGGTGGCGCAATCGGTAGCCGCTGGCGTTGAACTTATCGGCACAACCCTCGCCGGCTACACCGAAGCTCGTCCCATGAGCGTCGGCCCGGACTTCGACATGCTCCGCCAAGCCATCGCCCTCGCCCCCGGTCGCGTGATCGCCGAGGGCCGCTATGCCGAACCTTGGCAAGCCCAAGCCGCTCTCGCGATGGGCGCGATCGGCGTCACTATTGGCGCGGCGCTCAATGACATCGTGCGTCTGACTCAGAACTTCGTCCGCGCGATGCAGCCCTATCACGGGCCAGTCGGCGCTGTAGATATCGGCGGCACGTGGATACGCTTCGCAGTCTTCCAAGATGGCGAGCTCACCCATATCATTCGCGAACCCTTGCCCCAAGATCGCCTTGGCTGGATCGCCGCTCGCCTCGCCGAGAGCGGCGTCAAGCGTCTCGGCATCAGCACCGGCGGCACGGTTCACGACAACGTCGTCACCGAAGCCAGCGACCTCATTCCCGGCTATGTCGGCACCAAATTCGAGTTCCCCGGCGTCGAGGTCTTCGCGCTTAACGACGGCCTCGCCACCGCCTGGGCGCATGGCCTGCACTATGGCGGCCAGCGTGTCGCCACTCTGGCTATCGGCACCGGTTTAGGATTTGGCATCGTGGATCGCGGCCGCCTTTTGATGGGCCGCAATGGCGAGTATCCGAGGCTCAACAACCGCGCCTTCTCCGGCGGCGGGACCCTGGAAGAGGCGGTGGGTGGCGGATTTCGCGACGACTCCCCCCTAACCCCCCTCACAAGTGCGGGGGGGATTGACGAGGCAGTTCGCCTGATCCAAGAGCTCTACTATCCCGATGTCATCGTGCGGTGCGGCGGCGTCGGCCTCGCCAACGACATTGCGGGAACCGTTCCCTCTCCCTTCGGCGAGAATGCTGGGCTAATGGGCGCGGCGATGCTGGCGAAGTGGCCGATGGCATAATAAAGTTATGAACCCTCGTGAGGTGCTACGCAATAACCAAGATGCAATATCCGCGCTTTGCGAAAAGTACGGCGTGGTTCGCTTGCGACTCTTTGGCTCAGCCTTGCGAGATGATTGGGATGAATCCAGTGACTTCGATTTCGTGGCCGAATTCGGATCACCTCCCCCCGGCATCAACCTTTTTCGGCAGCAATTTGGCCTCCTAGTTGAGCTCGAGGCATTGCTTTCTCGTCCTGTAGACCTCGTTGACTGGGGCGCGGCAACAAAAGACAGTTTCAAGAAAGTCGTTAACGATACGGCAGTAGATCTTTATGCGGCCTGAAACCAAGATCGCTCTGAACGATGCTTTGGCGGCTGCCGAAGAGGTTATCGAGATCGGCTCTACAGGCCTTGACGATCGAATCACTGGACTTGCGGTTGAGAGACTGCTCCTCATCGTCGGAGAGGCCATGGTGCGTGTTCGCGATTTAGAATCTCAGGTGCTAGACAGCATCCCAGATTGGCAACTTATCGTCGGAATGCGTAACGTCATTGTTCACGGTTACGATCAACTCGACCGGAGGCGCCTTGCTGCCGCAATCTCTGAAGACTTGCCGATCCTAATCAGCAACTTGAGACAACTCATAGATTGATTTATCTACTAAACCCCAACCCCCAAGACGATGGAAAACAAAACCCAACCCACGAACGTCGACCCGCGCGAGTTTATCAACAGCATTGAGTCCGAGCAGAAGCGAAAAGACGCCTTCATCCTCCTCGAGATGTTTGAGAAGGTGACGGGAGAGAAGCCCGTTATGTGGGGGCCGACCATCATTGGCTTCGGCAAGTACCACTACAAGTCCGACCGAAGCCGCTGCGAGGGCGACTGGCCCCTCACCGGCTTCTCCCCGCGCAAGGCCAACCTCACGCTCTACGTGATATGCGGCGAACCCAACCCCCTCCTCGAAAAGCTCGGCAAGCACAAAACCGGCGTCTCGTGCCTCTACATCAACAAGCTCGCGGATGTAGATACGGGCCTACTGCCCGAGATCATCAAGCACGCTTGGGATTACGGGAACAAGAACTTCGAAGTGATCAAGTAACGGAGGATAGGCTTCAGCCTGTCAACTGGCGCGGCGGACTTTAGTTTGCCACCTCGGATTGGTATGTTGAGATATCAAATCAGCTCAGAAACTGCCATAGGAATCATGCTGAGCAACAAGATTTTGATGCCTTAGCAGCCCTTCAATGTCAGGAAAGAGCGAACGCCAGTCGACACCATCTTCAAGCAACCAGCAAAGTACCTGCCACTTCAACTTCGAAGGTATCTCAATTTTCACCAAAGGCTCTTTGCCTTGCTGAATCTTGAGACGATCAATAGCTTCATTAGGTCGGACCAAGAATCTGTCCCAATGATCCGTGGCGGCATCTCCGATCTTGAAGGTTTGAGCAAAGAGACCGCTTTGCGCCACCAGCCTCTCAGAGCAATATGATCCCTTGCTGCAGGTTATCTCAAGTTTATGCCCGGGCTTAAGTGCTTGCTCGAACTCAGAACTGGAGATGCCCCATAGCGCAAAGCAATTTGTGGACGCCGATCCTGCAAAGTGTGCACTCTCAGCGGCGAAAAACAATGCCACTTGCCATCGACTGGTGAAATCGATCAAGGAAGTGTAAAGTCCATAGTGCTGACCAAACGAAAGGAGTTTGTTCATGTGTTCGGGGCTGTTAAGAAGCTCCTCATCACTGAAGTCAAGCGGTATGCCTTTGCTGCTGAGTGCAGTCCTTAGAGCCGGGATTAGAGCCAACTCAAGTGATCTCTCACCGATCTTCATGCATCGTACAACCCGGTCGCTTAGCGTTGCAGAACCGTGCCAAGCCAACGACCGTTCGAGGCTTGACTCAAGTCTCCATAGAGAATCTGCCTGACCACGCCAAATGGTTAATGGGCGGCTGCTTGAAATGTTCTTAACTAGGGCTATGAGCTCTTCTAAACTTTCGGCTGAAAAAATGGTTGGACATTGCATAAAACCTTCCTTTTGAAAAAGTGAGCTGGAATACTACTATCTGCTTGTTTGTGCAAGTGCAATCATGTATGATCGGGTCATTGCCATAGAAGGGCCGATGCTATGAAACTGAATCGAATCTACGTCATTTTGGTGTTTTTGATAGCGAGCGTTATCAGTAACGGTCGCTCTCAAAGTCTCTCACCAGAAGATGTTTACAAGAAGGTGTTACCGTCAGTCATGACTCTTTTGGTTCGCACGGGCGATGGAAGTACAAGTATCGGAACCGGCTTTTTGGCCATAAAGGATGGCGTTGCAGTAACCGCTTGGCATGTTGTAAAGGGAGCAACTTCAGTTCATGCAAAGTTCTCGAACGGAGAATTGTTCGAATGTTCGGGCTTGATAGACAAGGACGAAAAGCGTGATGTCGCACTTATTCGAGTGAAAGTGTTCGGACGGCCCTTGCTAGAGGCTACAAAAGCCGACCCTGCCGTTGGTGCAAAAGCATTCCTAGTGGGTGCTCCGAAAGGGCTCGAGTTCACCTTTACAGATGGCCTAATTAGTCAACTGCGTGATGTTGAAGGAATGAAGCAGTACCAATTCTCGTGTGACGCTTCCCCCGGAAACAGTGGCGGGCCGCTCCTTAATTCTGAGGGACTGGTTTCTGGGGTTGTGTCGTGGCGCCTTCGCGATGGCACAAACCTCAATTTCGCGGTGCCAATCGGTTACGCCTTGGGGCTCGACTCGACCTTACCTACCCAACCTTGGGCTTCCGTAGGGCCTTCAACAGAACCACCTCAAAGCAGGGAGGCTGCTACTGTCTCAGACGACGTCATGGATAGAGCCTTCTGCGAGGCGATAGTTTCTCTTGTGGAATTTGCTGTTGCCAGCGACTCCATACGAGTTAATGTTGCTCAAAGAAGCAATGGCTACAAGGAAGGATTGCCACCTTATTACTTTGCAGTTTTGGAACGTGGCAAGCGGACTCTGGCAAAACTAAAGCCAGTTTCAAGCGGTGACTCCAATAGGCAAGAGTTTCACCAATTTCTGGTCAGGGCCCTTGAGACTTGGATAAGCGATTTTCCGCAACTCGGTGAGGCAATCCGTCTGGCAAGAGTTCATAACGGCTGGACAGCGGAAGCGAACGAAGCGTTGGCAAAGTATGTTGGGGGATTATCCATCTCGCAGGAAATGCCTTCTGCCGACGTTCTCAAGAAAGTTTATGCGTCGCCGATTTTGTTAAAGGTGGTTCCTATTGATGCTCAAGTCGGATTCGGCATCGTCAAATCACAGTCTGGGTTTACTCTTGGCATTAGCTCATTTCCAGAAAATCCAATGGGTGTGATGAATGTTTTGAAAGATAGCTGGGCTTTGCGGCTAGGATTTAGAACAAATGACGTGATACTAACAGTGGATGGTCAGTCCTTTGAATCCATTGAACAGATCAAAATGCATTTACTACAGAACAAGGGCAAGAAGTTAAAGGCAGTTGTACGAAGGGAAGGAAACGAAAAGCGAATTGACCTCAACATCCCTGCCGATTTTCCAAACGGCAAGCCCTAGAACGAGAACGATCAAAGGGAGCTTATCCTCCCAGGCCGCGTCTCCGGTTCCTGCCTAAAGCTCTCGGCTCTTGCCATTCGAGTGATCTTCTATGGCCGAACCGAAGAGCTTATCGAGCCGCCCTGAAGCCGCGTCCTTGTCAATCTGTGCATCCCAGGCTTTGGCATCATGCTCTACAAACCAGTCCCTCAATTCCGCAAACTCGGCGGGAGAGAGCTTGATGATCTGAGCTTCGATATCCTTGATTGCCTTCGACATGATTTCAATATACGACGGCAAGTTAGAGGTGTTGGTCGCTCAGTCCCGGGTCTGGATCACGGGGCGGGAATGAATTCCTCGCCGAAGGCGGGCTGAAGTCCACCCTCCGGAACAGGCTAAAGCCTATTCGCCAATTGACAGGCTAAAGCCTATCCTCCGTTAGACGACCCCATCCCGAAATGCGCTCAGCGGCGTTGCCTCGAACTCGAACCGAGGCACGTCGCCAGGCCCGAAGTTTAGTTCGATTAAGGGGCGGATGACTTGTTCGGTCATCACGACATCCGCTAGCTCGCGGCGGATTGCTTCGATCTGCAACATTAGAACCTGCAAGTGAACCTTGCCCAGCGCAAGTGACCCCACCCGGCGGCCTTCATCTGTCGTCAGGGTCTGCCCAAGAATCGACCGCGCGATCTCGCGGTTGTGGAACTCGATCGCGTCTTGAAAGGCATTGTTGTCGCTCTCGCGGCCGTGCAAAGTCGAGACCTCGATCTCGCTCGGAAACACCACGGCCGTGTTCTCGTGCAAGCCGCGCAACGCAGAAAGAACAGAAGCCTGCTCATCCGAAGGCAGCCCGCGGGCATAGCGGCCCAAGACGGTCGGCGAGGCGAACCGCTCCAAGTGCGCGCGCCAAGCATTCTGCAAAGCCCGCTTCGCCTCATAGTGCCGCCACGCTGGAATCAAGTCGCTCCGCCCTTTTGGATGCGCGAAAGACGGGCGGTTCATGAACAGCACGAAGCGAGAGCGGGGAAGGGTGATCTCGTCCTCGCCCGGCACGCGCATGCGCAGCTCGGTGATGCGACCAAAGGCATCCGCCTCAAGTCCAAAGTGCAATGGATTTTTCGGGCTCACGCGCTCCAAAACCAGAGCATCGCCCGACAGCATATAGTCCAGTTCCAGCACCGACCATCCCCGCGCAAAGGCGTCCATCGCGTCGGCAAGGATCGTGCGCGGATTGCCGTCCATCAGCTCGAAACACCGCTCGACAAACAGAGCATTCCGCCGCGCCGCCACAGAAGAAGATGAAGGAACGACCTTAAACTCCGCGGCGAGAACGGCCTGCTTTTTGATCGTCAGCGCGGTCTGCACCATGGCGTCGCGCTCCATCTCGGCGATGTCGGCAAAGCTCGGGCTGGCGGAGCCGCTCGGCAGTTCAAGAGCGCGGCGTTCAAATTGGGTCAGGCTAGGGGCGAGAGGTCGAGTAGGTTTGGGTTTGCGATTGAATAGGCTGAGTTTCATGAAAGTTTCGTTTGCCGTCGGCGGCAATGACTAGGTGATAAGGGGCCACGAGCCCTTTCACGGCAAGCGCGAGGGCAATGACCAAGTCGTCGTGATAGCCACCGACCGCTTCCATCTTCAGGCGGCCCGAAGAGCGGTGCGTGACTTCAAAATGCTGCAATTCGCGAAGCAAGTCCAGGTTCGGTGTCATGTGAAGCGTGCGCCGATTGAACATCATCGAGAGGCTATCAATCAGGTCAACCTTGGTGGTCGGCGTAAAGACTAGCCCCTCCAGGCACTGCTTGGGCATGAGGGGCTGAAGCAACGCCATCACGGCATCGCCCGTCCCGGTTTCGTCGCAAATCACGCGGGCCGTCGGATAGCGATTCACCACGTCGGCAATTCGCTGAACCAGGCTCTGCCAGTTCTCTCGGCGGTGCTTTTCGCAGTGGATCACGTTCGCGCCATCGCGGTCGCCCTGCACCACCACAACCGCGGTGTAGTCGTCGTACTTGCCAAAGTCCACGCCAATCGAGACCTTGTCAACTTCAAGCACTGGCAGCTCGCGCAGCGTCGCCGCTTCGATCTCTTCGGTCAAGAAGACGGCCCCAGCCGAGTCCATAAACTCAGCGCCGTATTCCACTGCGTACGCCCGCTCGCTGATGAGTTCTTGTTGCAGGGCCAAGAAGTCAGCGCTGACATACGGCGATTCCCAAGAGGGCGCGGTCTTGCTCCAGAAGTCGGGGAAGCCGTCGAGCCCGCGCCGAAACAGACGCCAAAAGTGGTTCTTGCCGAACGGCGTGCTGAGCAGCGTGAGTCGCCCGTGAGTCGTGGCCAGCATCGGCAGGGCAATCTCGGTGATCAGTTCCTCGGGCACATAGGCGGCTTCGTCCACGATCACGTGCGTCGCGCCTTGCCCGCGCAAAGTCCGGCCGACGTGCCCCGACCGCGCCCAAACCTTATGATCGCCAACGCGAAGGCTGGGATACGGCGTACGCCTCACCTTCAGTTCACCGGGGAACAGCATCTCGGCAAACTCGACCACCCGATCAAACAGAATCTCCGCTTGAATCAGGGTCGGCGCGAGAATGAGCTGCTTTGAAGCGCCGGAGTTCAGGACTTCGAGAATGATCGCCGCCGCGCAAGCATCGGTCTTGCCCCATCGCCGGCCACACGCCAACACTCGGTAGCGGGCATCGGTTTCCAGAAATTCCCGCTGCCCCTCATGGGGTGTCCAGTCGGGGATGAGCTCTTGGGGCACACCTTACACGGAGGTGGCCGTTGCAAAAGTCAACTATTCAGCGGCGACTGGCCTTCTGATCTGGCCAGAAACGTAATTGTTACCGGTACTCGTGTTCGTATGAATCAGTACTGCAGTGGTTGTCGAGCCTCGCCTTGGCACAAAGCGCACTTTGGCTGTGCGGTTCGTGGTCGTGAAGTTGAGTCTTAAAGCGATCTGGGCAGCTTCTTTGTCAAACTCGAATTTGGTGCCGTTGACATAGATTTCTTCTAGCGCGCCCGAGACTTGCGAGCCGTCCATGGTGGCAACAACGGGAAAGTTGACATTACCGTCGATCGAAACCGCGCTGACTTGTATGTCATAAATGAGAGCTTCTCCGTCGACAGTTGGCGGGTTTACCTTTGTCAGAGGAATTAGAGATCCCGTGAGTAGTGAGGAATGGGTGTGGATGGCGCCTTTCATGAAGGTCCTGAGAATGAAACTGCCAGCCAGCGCAAATAACAGTGCGGCTCCAATTGCTGGCGCCAATGAGTGCGAAAAACTACGAATCCTGCCCATAGTCTTAATACGGTAAGCCGTTCGAATAATGTGCAACGATGTGCACACATCGAATACCTCTCTCGGCGATTACAGACAGGGGTTTGGAGGCACTACTGGACGGTTTCGGCAGTGTAGTACTTGTCGAAGCTCGTGTTCGTGTGTATCAGTTCGATCCCACCGTCGCCGCTAGGCGTCAGCTTCACTTGTACCGTCCGATCATTGATCTGAAACGTGAGCTGGATGGCCATTTCAGTGACTCCTTTTGGCACCTCAACCTCTCGCCCGTCCACTTCGACTTTCGTCAGTTTGTCTGAGAGCGGTGTCTCATCGGTTGAGCGGATGACCGGGAAGTTCACCGCACCGTCAATGCTCACGGCACTGGCCGTAATGTCGTAAACAATCGCATCGCCATCAGTTGTTGGCGGGCTGACCTTGGTGATTGGAATCAGTGAGCCGGTGAAGTTCGGTGGCCACGGATCGACTGCCGGTGCTGGAAAGAAGTACCGAACGACGCCGGCCCCAAGAAGGAAGCAGACCAGCGCTCCGATGATGAGGCTCAAGATCGACATGCTCGGCCTCTGCCGTTGAGTAGGCTGATTCTCCATAACCTAGTTACGGATCAGGTGCCAATTTCTGCGCGCAAGAAGGCAGAAAGAGAGCCATTCAATTCAGCTGGTTGCAAGGATTGTCCTTCAAGCTGCCTCATTTCATCGGGGTAGCCAACCTCGATTGGGTCGTCTCGAACAATAACGATGTTTGGGGCTGCCAGGTAATTGGCCCAAAGCGATGAGGCTCGATCAAGGCGGCCCAATCGTACAAGGACGATCGCCGCTAGCGCCGAGATGATGCCGAGATACCCGACGAGTTCGATCTCCTCGGCCAAGTTCGCCGCCCTTAAGAGGTCTTCCAGTGCCGCCTTCGGTCCCTTGCGGTTAAGATTCAGTTCCGCGAGGTTTGTGTAAACGAGGACGCGGTGAGCATGATCGCCCTGACGAGCGTGGAGGTCGGCCGATTTTTCAAGAATCTCAGCCGCCTCATCCATGCTGCCCTCGCGGTTTAGGAGAGCACCAAGGTTGCTTAGAATCGATGCGTACACCTTGTTGTCGCCGATTTGTTCGGCAAGGGCGGCAGCCTGGCGGGTGATATCGATTGCTTCCAGATTTCGACCTTGTTGCCACGCAATGACGGCGGAGTTCATCAACATCTTTGGCTGCAGGTGAAGGTCGTTCCGAATTTCGGCATCTTCGATTGCGATGTTGAGAGCCACTTCCGCCTCACTCATGCGGCCCTCTTGCATCTCCATGGTTGAAAGATCATTGAAGAAGCGCGCGCGCTGGCCCGACGGAGGCAGCCGCTCGATTTGCTTCAAAATGCCTCGCCCCATCTGAGCGGCAACCTCCAAGCCGAGCCGGAATCGGAAATAGAATTGAAGGCCGTGAATGAGCTCCATGGCTTCTTCAAGAAACTCGTGGGAAACCGCAAAGTTTAATGCGGCAAGGATATTGGCATGCTCTTCATCCCATGCACGAAACGATGCAGGACTCTGTTCTGACCGAATCTGAGCGTCGAGCCGCTGACAAATCTGCGCCTCATTACGAACAAATCGTTCGATTGCTTCCGGTGAGGCCGGGGCATGGCGAGTGAGGTACTGCTTGGTGGTCTTGAGCAGTCGGTATCGACCATGCTCACCGCCGACAGACTCGTATTGCACCAGCGACTTCTCGACTAGCTCCCGCATGACTTGCGCGGCGAGAATTGGCGACAGGCCCCAAACTTCGGCGGCAGCTTCCAGCGAGAACGTCGAAAAAAGGGCGAGCGCAGCTAGCCGCGCCTGCGTACTTGACTCAAGGCGACCAATGCTTCCAGCCAAAACGCCTTCGAGGCTGCGATGCCGGTCATCGTCAGTCGCCGATGCGATGTCGAGGGCCGTGTATTCCTTGACCAACCCCTTTACTAACTCCGGCGTCATCGAGGCGAGCATGGGGGCGAGAAGCTCGATTCCAAGAGGTAAGCCATCAACGCTTTGGACAAGTTCCAAATACAGGTCCAGTTCCTTTTCTGTCTTCGGAGCATCGGCTCCGCAGGCGATGGCGCGATCCATGAGCATCAGCTGGCCCTCGTCTAGCGGACCAAGCACGAGACGACGCTCGCCAGGAATGTTGAGTGCCTCTCGAGTTGTCGCCAGAATGTGGGGTGATTGAGTGGAGGCAAGAAGCTCGCTGACCACCTTTCGAGTGGCTCGGATGTCGCCATCGGCATTGTCAAGAAGAATGAGGCACTTACGGTTGAAAAGGCGCTCCGACAACTTGGGGATGGTGGCGCTGCCAATTTCTGGATCGATACGGTTTCCCAGCGTTTGGATAATGCCGTCTTCGGTATCGGCGGCGGCGAGGTCCACATAAATCGTGTCGCCTCCCGTGCGGCTGGCGACCTCGATCCCAAGACGGGTTTTGCCCGCACCTGCAGGCCCCTGAATGCTAACCAGGCGGTGCTCGGTGATGAGCTTCTTGGCTTGTACCCGCTCGTCAATTCGACCAATAAAGCTCGAGGAATAAGAGGGAAGCTGGGCAATGTGCAGGAGGTTGCGAATTGGGGGAAAGTCGCTTGGAAGGTCGTCGGATTGAACTTGGAAAATCTCAATTGGGTCTTCAACGTCGCGGAGTCGGTGAATCCCAAGGGGCAGTACTTCCGCTGGCGAAGACTGAGCGGCTGAGGCGGAAACCAGAATCTGGTCACCTTGTGCGATCTCTCGAATACGGGCGCACCGGTTCACGACTCCTCCCCAGTAGTCGTTGGGCAGAGCGTGGGCACTCCCATAATCGACGGCCATTCGGACCGCGACTTTCGTGGGGGCATTGGGAATCTGGCGGGTTGCAATGCCGAGGGCTCGGGCGCAGGCGATTGCGTCGTTGGCCTTCGCAAACGCGGCGAAGATAGAGTCACCTTCTCCCCGATGCTTGAGGACACGCCCCCCGTGCTCTTGTGCAAGGGATTCAGCGAGTTCGGTGTGGCGCTGTAGCCACGTGAGGAACTCAGCGCCATGCTCTTGCTCAAGCCTCGTGCTGCCGACGACGTCCGTCATCAGCAACGCGACTTGCTCAAGCGCTTGGGTCATGTTAGTAGTATGGCTGGGGAGCGCTGGGTGTAGCTGGACAATTGAGGGACGTGGCGGGACGTTGAGTGACATGGCTAGCGAAACGATTGGTTGACATCCTCCCCTCTCGCCCCATAAAGAGTGATGCGCATTCAGGCAGGGCAACGAAAACGTGGAGGGGAGAAAGTGCGAATTCCGTCATTTCGACAACTTCGTCAGTTTCGTCAAGTTACCGAAACGAGACCCGAGCCACGAAACCCATCAGCCACCGTCCAGCCATGTCCCTCTACCGTCTCTCAACGTCCCGCCATTGTCCAGCCCCCTTGCAATCCCGCGAACCCACGCGCCATAATGATCTTCCCACGGAGCAATCTCATGGCCAAAATCTGTCAAGTCAGCGGTAAACAGCGAAACAACGCGAAGCACATTCGGCACCGACACTCGGGCCAGTGGAAGTTCCGCGCGCCCAAGAAGCCGCGAAGCCAGAATCCTAACCTGCAGATCGTGACCGTGCAAACTCCCAATGGCAAGGTTCGACTCAAGGTCGCGACCTCCGTCATGAAGACCCAGGAATTCGCCTCGGTCGTAGCAGGCGTTCGGCCACTGCCGAAGGCTTGGCTCAAGAAGCCCAGCTACAACATCTAAGACGAGCGATCATTTTTCGGAAGCCAAGCGCAGATTAGCGCTTGGCTCTTTTCTTGCCTGCGCAACGTCTTTGGGTTGTCATGCTGAAAGAATTCAGGGAGTTCGCCCTTGGCGGCAATCTATTGGATGTCGGAATTGGCTTCGTCATTGGAGCGGCCACTGCGGCCTTCGTTGGTTCATTCACGACCAATCTGGTCACACCGTGGCTCGGACTCGCCGGAGGGGGAAACATGGGCAGCCTGTTTGCCGTGCTCAAAGCAGGGAAGTCCGGGGCCGCAAGCTACCCAACGCCTGCAGCGGCAACTGCCGATGGCGCGGTGATCTTGCCTTGGGGAGCGTTTGCCGATGAGTTCGTCAAGTTCTTGCTTATCATGTTCGTGATGTTCCTCATTGTGAAGATGGCGAACAAGTTCAAGAAGCAAGAAGAAGCGGCTCCGGCTGGCCCGACTGAGGTCGAGTTGCTTACCGAAATTCGGGATGCGTTGAAGAAGGTCTGATGGTCTATGGCTGATAGCTGAGGGCTGATTGCCTTAAGCCATTAGCCATTAGCTATCGACCAATAGAAGAAAGAAAGAGCCCAATCTCAGTGAGATTGGGCTTTTGGGTGCGGGGGCAGGATTTGAACTTGCGACCTCCGGGTTATGAGCCCGACGAGCTACCAGACTGCTCCACCCCGCGAAGTGATTATACCCTCGGGTTCGTTGGGTTGGTTAGGATAGTTGGGGTTCGTTTGGATTGGTTCGGATTGGCTGACCTAACCAAACCTAACCAACCCTAACAAAACCAAGCCAATCCGAACCAAGCTACGGGGTACAACTACATCTAGGCAAATGACCATTCGATCGCTTCTTGCCACTAGCGCGCTCGCGCTCCTTCTCGTTGGCTGCAATTCAGGCGGCGGCGGCTTCAGTAAGAACGCGGCCTCGACCCAGGCCAAGGTCGGAATCTTCCGGTATCCGATCCCAACTACACCCACCACGCTCGACCCGGCTACCGTCGAAGACGGCGACACGATCGACGTCTTACAGCAAGTTTTTGAAGGGCTAGTAGCTTGGGACGAGAACAACAATGTCATCCCCATGCTCGCCGAGAAGTGGGAGATCAGCCCGGACGGCACCAACTACACGTTCACCTTGAGGAAGGGCGTTAAGTTTCACAACGGTAAGGAGTTGACCAGCGAGGATGTGAAGTGGTCGATCGAGCGCGCCGCGAACCCGACGATTAAGAGCGCGGTTGCCGGCGGCTACATGGGCGACATCGTCGGCGTGAAGGAAGTGGTGGACGGTAAGGCCACTGAGGTCACCGGTATCACGACTCCCGACCCGCTAACGGTGGTTATCAAGATCGATAAGCCCCGTCCATACTTCCTGGGCAAGTTCACCTACCTTTGCTCCGCCGTCATGCCGAAAGGTGACGTCCCAGCTACGGCAAACATCTCGAAACCAGCCGAGATGATCGGCACCGGCCCGTTCACGGTTACCGAGTATGTGCCGGATCAGGTGGTCAAGCTCAAAGCCTTCAAGGACTACCATGGTGGTGCGCCAAGGGTCGAAGGCATCGAGCGGCCGATCGTGAAAGATGGCGTCGTCAGACTCAATATGTTCCGCACCGGCGAAGTGGATTTGGTGGCCCTAGAGCGCCAAGATGTGGCTGGAATCAAGGCCGATCCTGAACTCAAGGATCAGCTAAAGTTCTATGATCGGCCGTCGGTTTACTATGTCGGTTTGAACCTGCGTAAGACGAAGGTTTTCGAGAATCGTAAGCTCCGCCAAGCGATCGCGATGGCAATCAACAAGGATCAGATCGTCAACGAACTCATGGGCGGGCAGAATACGGTTGCAAACGGCGTGATTCCGCCTGGCGTTTTGGGTCACCGAGATAAAGCTGCCGTTCTTCCTTACGATGTTGAGGGCGCTAAGAAAATGCTCGCCGAGGCTGGCTTCCCGGGGGGCAAAGGGTTGCCAACAATCGAGCTTTGGTGCCGCGATGGTCGCCCCGACGTAAAGCTCGTTACGGAAGCTGTTTCGACTCAACTGGACAAGAACATTGGCCTGAAAACCAAGATCGTGATCAAGGAGTGGGGCGCCTACCTGGATGCGCGGAACAACTACGAAATTCCGTTCTGCCACATGCGCTGGGCAGCTGACTACCTGGACCCGGAGAACTTTGTAAGCTTCTTTTTCGCCAGCTACGGCGCGGAGAATCGAAGCGGCTATGCAAACCCGGCGGTCGACGCTCTTACTTCGAGGGCCGACACGATGCCTTTAGGTGAAGACCGGTTAAAGCTTTATCACGAAGCTGAGGACATCGCTCTTCAGGACGCGGTCCTTATCCCGATCTACTTCCAGCGCGACGCTGAGTTAGTGTCGCCGCGAGTTTCGGGCCAGCGCGAGTCTATTTTTGGCCATCTGCCGCACACGACGACTTCCGTTAAATGATTCGACCAACCGTCTTTGTTGCCGACTTCCCAAGGGCCGCCTCTGACCCTTGGATGCCCCACAACGACTCATCTGAGTGGCAGCCAAGCGGCAAAGGAGCATGGCAAGGCGACGCAATCGAGGTCTCGGGACCGGATCAGTCATCAGTCATACGGGTCCACCTG
This sequence comes from Chthonomonas sp., assembly GCA_016788585.1. Lineage (GTDB taxonomy): Bacteria > Armatimonadota > Fimbriimonadia > Fimbriimonadales > Fimbriimonadaceae > JAFLBD01. Next base: position 23,466 of record JAEURP010000016.1, read on the forward strand.
ATTGGCGTCTTCAATGCTCTCAAGACCAAAGTACAGTTCTTGAGCTCGAGGGCGGTTTTGCCGCCGATTTCGCTTCAAAAAGGGCGGCACTACGGCGCTGGGTTTCATTCCAACTTGGGTGATGGGATCGAGAGCGAGGCGATAGGAACGTGCGACAGCGGGGAGGTGTTGAGGATCAGCATCGACCTGCCTCATGAAACGGTCTTAGAGTCAGTGCGAATCTCCGGTGTGACGACTCTGTATGAGGTCGCATTTGAGGTTGCCAAGGCCTGTCCGTTCAGTTCGCGAGGCGCGGGTGTTTCGCTTGCCGAAGTCGGAGTCGCAGTGCGCGTCGGCGATCGGGTTCGGATTCTTCGCGCCATGGATCAGCTCTATGCATCGGCAAAGGGGCAGCCCGTCGACGAGGCTCGTGGGAGCGTTTTGCTCTTCTTGGCGGTTGTGGCGGCGGCTCAACTGGAGGCCGGTACACGCAAGCCGCTTCACCGATTCCAACTGGAAGCCGCTCGTGCACTGGATAAGGCTCGGACGGTCGACCAGGTCGTGACTCTGGCCAAGAGACTCGGTGAAGAAATCCTTGGTGACCTCTTGGAAGAGAAAGCGCCGACCGACATGCTGATCAACCGCGCATTGAATTTGGTCGAACGCAATTTTGGTCGGCACCTTGCTGATGAAGACGTCGCCCAACAACTCTCGCTCAGCACGTCGCATTTCCGCCACCTCTTCAAGCAGGCCACTGGGCAACCCTTTCACCAGTACCTCATTTCGCTACGGCTCGAAAAGGCGCGCGCAATGCTTACTGAGCAAGGCCTTCCCGTTGCCGAAGTGGCCCGAACCGTTGGTTTTCAGAGCCCGGCACACTTTAGCCGGGCATTTCAGAAGCGCTTCGGTGTTGCGCCCAACGCGATTCGCATTGGCGTGAGATCGAGTAGCTAGCAGGCTCTTCTTCGTCGCAAAAGCGTAGCAATCCCGAGCGTGCAAACTATCAGGCTCGCTGGCTCGGGGACAGTGTTAATGGCGACGAGATTGGTCTGCTGGCTTAATGATGGCGGACCGGAAGTATGAGTCACGACTGCACCGCCAGATACCGTCAAGTTGTAACCGTTGCTCCATGTGAGATGCGTCTGGCCTGCTCGCAAAGGGTGCCCGCCCGGTCCCAGAACGACATTGAAGGGCTGACTCGGTTGATTGATGACACCGAAATTCATGGTGATGCCAAATGGAGTCGTGAACGCATTCCATTCGTTCACCTCTTGAATGGTGTTGAACACCCCACCGGCGACATAGACGTGCTTTCCGCCTAGCACAGCGCTCGTGAGGGTGTTCGACTGACCTAGTGGGTTGGGGCCGTGAAGAAAAACGGCATCTACCCCAGTCAGCATCGTTGGAGTTATAGGGGCGTTGGTCGTCAAGACGGTGATGCCTTCGGCTTGGAAAGCCGCTTGCGTCGCCGGACCAAAGAAGACGGGGGCGCCCGTTTTGAACAAGTACGTCTTGCCCGGCCCGCCAAATTGAGTGACGATGTTCCGAATCAACTGAGTGGTGCTCGGTCCATTCATGGAAAGCGCCTGAGGGCCAATGATCCACTCGTCCCCAGAAACGATAAGGGCAGCGCGAGAAACACTCACCCATGAGGTAGCCAACAAAAACAATGCAAATCGCATTCAATCATCCTAAAGGAATCCCGCCAGGATGTCAAGCACTTTCTGAGCTTATTTGAGGCTACGATAGAAGAGACCCATGATAATGAGGTCTGAGATCCCGATGAAGAGAATGAGTGAACCGGTGAGCATCTGGCCCGAGAAGAGTTGTATCGCACCGAAGGCGACAATGCTCAGGCCCGCAAAGCTGATTACCGCGAGAAGAATCCGCCGCCCGGTTGGGTCGGGGTCGTTTACTTTCTGAGGCTCCATAAGGCAAAGAACTCGATTGCGGCAAAAACAAGACATAGGGCTGCAAGGACAGACTGACCAGATTGCAGCATGAAAAGTCCCGCCGAGAGGGTGGCGACGCCGAAGCCCATCAGCCAGATTCTGAGCTTGGCCTTGAAGGCTTCGTCTTTCATGGCTCCACCCACATGCCGTCATCTTTGAGCAGGGCGATCAGTTCTTGTACGCCGTTCTCTTGGGGAATGCCGTGTTTCACGGGCTCGCGCTTGCGGTAGAGCGTGATCTTGCCGCCGGCCGCGCCGACATAACCGTAGTCGGCGTCGGCCATCTCGCCGGGGCCGTTCACGATGCAGCCCATGACCGCGATATCGAGGCCGACGAGGTGCTTGGTTGCGTCGCGGACTTGGTTGAGAACCGTGGGGAGGTTGAACTTGGTGCGGCCGCAGCTTGGGCAGGCGATGTACTCGACCTTGGTCTTTCTGAGTCCACAGCTTTGAAGGATGTCGTAGCAGACGGGGATCTCGTGGATCGGGTCTTCGGCGAGACTGACCCGTATCGTGTCGCCTAGGCCTTCCATCAAGAGTGTGGCGATGCCTGCGGTGGATTTGATGCGCGCGTATTCGCCATCGCCGGCCTCGGTGACGCCGAGGTGCAGCGGGTAGGGCATGCCTTCCTCATCCATACGCTGGGCCATGAGGCGGTTGGCGGCGATCATGACGGGCACGCGGCTCGCCTTGACGCTAATATTCAGGTTCTCGTAGCCGTGCTTTCGCGCGATGACGAGGTACTCCATCGCGCTCTCGACCATGCCCTTAGGCGTGTCGCCGTAGGTGACCAAGATGCGCTCGGAGAGGGAACCGTGGTTGGTGCCAACGCGCATGGCGATATCGCGCTTCTTGCACGCCTCGATGACGGGCACGAAGCTATCTTCGATCGCCTGAAGTTCTTCCTTCCACTCCTGGTCGCCGTAGGCCATTTCGAGCCGGAGCAGTTCGACAGTGGCGTCCTCTTGGCGCCCACGCATGTCGGTCTTTTCTTTGTTCAGGCTCTCGCTACGCGATCCGTGGCGCTTGAAAACGAAAAGGCCTGGGTTGACGCGGACTTCGTCCACGTATTTGGCGGCTTCGACCGCGATGTCGCTACCTTGGTGGTGGACGTCAGCCGTGAGGGGGACTACTCGGTATTGCTCGGCGACCTTGCGGCTGATTTCTTCGAGGCACTGGGCCTCTTGAATCGTTGGGGTTGTGACTCGCACGAGCTCGCAACCGGCTTGGTGGAGGGCGATGATCTGCTCGACGCAAGCATCGACATTCCGAGTCTCCTCGGTGATCATGGATTGGACGAGGATCGGATGGTCGCCGCCCATCCAAACATCGCCCACGCGTACGGCTCGGGTTTTGCGTCGGGTGATGGGTGTAATTATGGCGGATCGGTGTAAGCTACGAGGCCCGAATGGGGTCTAAATGCAGGTTCTGAATTCGATAATCTCATTCCTGATTTGCCTGCTCGTCTTTGGGGGCTTAGTATGGTTGTTACCTCCTATCGGCCTGTACCACGGGTTTGGAAGCCAGTTTCCTGTTGAGCCATGGCGAACCTACTCGACCTGGCCCCGAGAAAGTTTCAAGAAGTTCGTTAGCTGCTTTAAGCTACCGATGTATGGCATGAGCCTTGGAATTGCGTGCCATGCCGCGAAGGTGCCAGGCCCTGACGAGTGGCCGTTTTGGGTTGTCCTATTCATGTCAGTTGGTGCCGTTTGGGGAATCGTACGCTATTCCAAACTCTAGCGTGCCGGTGTATTTGCTCCAACTGATGAAGCAGAAAAAGAGCCATCGGATTGACGATTGACCTTAGATCTAAGATGCAACTCCAAGCCCCCGGTAAACTCGCCATCATGCGAGCCCATCTTCTCCTCTCCGCGTTTCTCCTCGCCGGAATCGTTTCCGCTCAAATCCCTGGTTTAGGTGGAAACCAGCCAAAGATCCCCGGAGTGGGCGACCTCTTCAAGAAGGGGCCGAGCATTACGACGAGCCTTGAGGATGCGAAGTGGGAGGCGAAGGATCGGGACACGTTCAACCCTGAAATCAAGGACCTATTTAGCCTCGACCTCACGCCGGAAGGCAGCTTTGTTCTGAGGGCTGGCGGATGGGCGGGGGTGGTGCAGAGTTATTGCCTTAAGGCAGGCACGCATGGGCCGGGCGGCGGCGATGGCTATCTTTTTGCGCCGGTGAAGGGGCCTTTCGAAGGCGCGGTGTCGGCGGTCGGGCGTAATTCGGTCGCGCATCCCGAGATTCCGCAGCGCACTATTCAGCTTTTGCTGTGGGCCATGATCGCGCGCACCAAGTTTATGGACCTGCCGCGCGAGCTCCAGGCTGCCGCGGCCAAGCTTCTCACCACCAAGCAGATCAGCGATATCAATGGCGGTGCGCTGGCGTTGCTTACTGATGAGCGGCTCGGTGGGGCCATTGTGAAGGAGCCACCGCTCGTTCGCCAGGCGCTAGAGGCCGAAAATCGCTTACGCGGCATGCTCACGAATCCCGCCTCGACCTTCGAGCAGATGGAAGCCGTGGCGGTCCTCACCGGTGCGGTCGAGCGTGGCAAAGGCTCCCGAGATGTGCCGTTCAGCCGGTGGTCGCTACACCCGGATGGCTACTACGTGCGTTATCAGCCGTCCGGCTATTCGACGACGCGGTTAGAGGTGTACGTGCCCGAAAATTCAAAAGCCATCGGCAAGAAGTTCGACCCGGCCTCGCAGATCGCAGTGCCGGGGAACACGGCGCGTCAGCGGTTGCTTCAGACGGCTCGCAAACAAAAGGCATGAGCCGAACGCCGGAGCAGCTGGCCCAACTTCTGGCGAGCTACGCCGTGAGCCCAGACGAGCAGGTTCGGCAGGTTGCGCATCGTTGCGCGCTGGTTGATCTTTGGAAGATTCGCGACGGGAGCGATGTGCTGGAGGTGGGCTGCGGGCAGGGCGATATGACGGTCGTGCTGGGCAATCGCGTGGGTGACGAGGGGCGCGTCGTGGCGCTCGATTCCGCACCACCCGACTACGGCGCGCCGATCAGTCTGGGGGATTCGGTGAAGGCTCTACGAGATGGGCCGCTGGGGGATCGGCTCGATATCCGGCTGGGCTTCAGTGATTGGGAGACAGTGCCAAACGACTTCGATTGCGCGGTTCTGGCGCACTGCGCTTGGTACTTTCCGAAGATTTCGGAGCTTTACCAGACGTTGGAGGAGTTGCGCAGTCGGGCGATTAAGTTGCATTTCGCCGAGTGGCGGCTTCAGCCCAAAACCAAGGCTCAGACTGCGCACTTCCTCGCGGCGATCATGCAAACGCTTGCGTCGGCCAACCAGCCCAACACCACGCGCAATATCCGCAATGCCTACTCGGAGAAGGAGCTGATTGCAGTGATCGAGGCGGCGGGTTGGAAAATCGAGCAGGTGGACGTGATCGCCCAGCCCCAACTGGACGACGGCGTGTGGGAAGTCGCGGCGGCCCTGGAGGTTCTCAAGGAGACCTTCCCGGATGATGTTCGGGCTGAACTGGAAAACATCGCGGGGCAACTGGCGGCGCAAGAGAAGCCTTATGAGGCGTTGCCTTGCCTGGTGATTACGGCGGTGTAGCAACAAACGCTGACCCCTCTCCTGTTCGAGCTTCCTTTGCTATCGCGCAGGACTCCTCGAACTTCCTCTCCCGCAAGGGGAGAGGAAGCTGCTTGCGCAAGGGAGGGGAGGCTACTTTCGGCTCGCTAGGGTTGCGTACTGCAAGTACCTGAAGTCGTGAAATTTGCCGCCGAAGAGGGCGTTGACGAGGGCGTATTTGCGGGAGACGCGGGGGTTGATGCCTTCGATGAGGTCGACTTTGAACCCATTTTCTTCGTGCAGGCGGATGATGCTTTTGCGCGTGAAGAAGCGAAGGTGGGTGGCGTCGAGGGTGCCGGCGGGGACGTATTGCCAGTCTTGCAGGCGCAGGATGTCGTGGTACATGACCGGCCAATAGAGGATGTTGGGGATCGAGGAGAGGACTTTGCCGTTCTCGCTGAGGAGGTCGTGGCATGCGCGAAGGGCCGCGCCGGGGTCCACAAGGTGCTCGAGTACGTCGTTGAAGCTGATGAGGTCGAACTTCTGGCCCTGCAGCTCAGGGATGCCGGGCTGAAAGACGCCTTCGATGGCTTTATCGAGGACTTGGGCGGCGGCGGTGACGGACTCGTGGTCGGGCTCGACGCCCCAGACCTCGGCGACGCCCTTTGACTTGAGATGCGCGCCGAATGCGCCGCGTCCACAGCCGACATCGAGGGCTTTTTTGATGTTTTGGGGGATGTAAGGGTCGAGCTCTGGGCGCGGGTTGCTGTAGTAGGTCTCGTCCTTGGCGGCGTATTGCTGGCTCAGGGTGTCGTATTCGGCCACGGGATAGTTTAGCTGGACATTGCTGGACATTGAGGGACGGTTGAGGGACGGTTGCTTCGTTCTTGATGAGTTTGGAGTTCAGAGTTCTGAGTTTAGAGTTGCGCTAACCGCTCTCTCGTTCCTAGGAGAGGTGGGCATCCCCCTGTCACTCCGTGACATCCCCCCTGCAAGCAGGGGGAATCTATAATGAGCCATGCCGCGATGGGCGCCGATTGTCATTATCATTGGGCTGTTTGTGGGCTTCGCGGCTTGGTATGCCGATGTGACACCGTACCGGACGGCGGGGCGGCTGGTGAACCAGAGGGGGAATGTGCCCGATGTGGGCGCGCCGGATGAGCGGCAACATGCAAACTACATCTCGCACTTGGTGAAGGAGCGGAGTTTTCCGGTGCTGAAGCCGGGCTCACCGGACCTGATCGAGACGTATCAGTCACATCAGCCGCCGCTTTACTATCTCATTGCCGGGGCGATGGGGGAGCCGACGAAGGCAACGCGGTACCTCAACATCATTTTTGGGGTTTGCACGATCTTCGCTTTGTATAGGTTGGGGCAGTTAGCTGGTAAGAGCGATTCGGCGGGATGGGCCTGCGCCTCGTTTGGATTGTTGCCGGGATTTGTAATGTTGAACGCGGCGATTACCAATGACGCGCTGCTTTTCGCGCTGTGCACGACGACGCTGGCGACGGCGATCGATGGAAGTTTGAACGGTTGGACTTGGAAGAACATGCTGCTGGTTGGGGTGCTGGCGGGGCTGGCGCTTTTGACCAAGAGTTCAGCTTTGGCGCTGCTTCCTGCACTAGGAATAGTTTGGCTGCTTGAACTTAGACAGAAGTCAGCCGAACCTTTGCACCTGGGGCTGGGGATCATCGCTTTGCCTTTGGCGATTGCCGCGCCGTGGTTCATGCGGAATGCTTCGTTGTACGGTGATCCATTGGGGCTGACCGTGTTCAAACAGGCGTTCACTGGCACGGCTCAGGCGAGCATGTTCATTCAAGAGCTCGGGCCGATTGCGTATTGGACTGATTGGGTGCTTTGGTGGACCCTTCGCAGCTTCGTGGGTGCGTTCGGCTACATGGATATCTTCTTGCCGACGACCTTGTATTTCGTGGCGATTGGGCTGTTGCTATTAGCGCTGATGGGGCGGCTGCTGTCGAGTGGGGTCGAAGGGCAGGAAAGGGATCCGCGACCTGGGCTCGTATTGGGCTGCTTCTTTGTCGTAGTTTGCCTGCTGTTCCTGCAGTTCAACATGACGTATTTTCAAGGTCAGGCGCGATACTTGTATCCGGCGATCGGGCCAATTGCGGTGGCTCTGGGTGTAGGTTTGACGCGTTGGTTTGCAAAGAAACCAAGTGTTGCTTGGATGCTTAGCGCGGGACTGTTAGGTGTGCTGAACTGGTATGTGCTTTCGAGCGTGTTGCCGGGTGAGTTTGCACGGCGAATCATTTGAAAGTTGAAAGCTGAAAACTGAACTCTCTCACGCTCGTATTGATATAATGGAGAGGCGGGGATTCTCTCCAGGCAATAATCTAATGAAGCGAACTAGTTTTTATCTCGTGGGGGCGATGGTGGCATGTGCAGCGGCTGCCTTTGCTCTCCAAAACGGCTCATCGATGATTTCGGGGCACGCTAAAGCGGTCTCGAATGCAGAGGGGCTCTCTACTCGAATCATCTCCGTTTCGGTTGGTGGTGGTCGTGCTCAGACTTCGGTTGATTTGGGCAAGCCCAACCTCTTCCGAATCGATGGACCAACCTCGCTGAAGGTCTCAGATGGCACCAACATTTTCACCTACTACAAGGGTCAAAACGTGTACACGAAGGAAGCTATGAAGGCTGACTCGCTTGGCAGGGCGTTAGAAGGCGATGGCTTTATGGCGCTTCGTCCGTTCTTCGTTGCCAATTCGCTTTCTGGCTTGACTTCGATCAAGACGGGAACGGAAGTCAACCGCAAGGGCGTCATCTTGACCCCTGTGAGCGGCAATATCGGCGGCAAGAAGTTGACGCTTTATGTTGGCGAAGATGGCGTTGCACGACAAGCCGAAGTCTCGGCAAGCGGCGACGGCAAAACCGAAAGCACGATCTTTGACTACACCGAACTGAAGCTCGGCAAGGTAGATGCTAGCAAGTTCGAATTCAAGGCTCCGGCTGGTTCGAAGGAAGTTGATCCAGGCGAGTTCACCGCATCCAAGTGGTACACGAGTCTCGATGAAGCTAAGGCTGATGCTCAGCGTAACAACAGGCCAATCCTCGTGGATATGTACACCGACTGGTGCCACTGGTGCAAGGTTCTCGATGCCGAAGTCTTCCCGACTGCTGAGTTCAAGAACAAGGCTAAGAGCTTTACTCTTTGCAAGATCAACCCAGAAAAGGATCCTAACAAGGATTACGGCTTTGGCGTGGATGGCTTCCCAACCACCTTGTTCCTGAACAAGAATGGTCAAGAAATCCATCGCTTGGTCGGCTTTAAGCCGCTGGATGGCTATCTCGGCGAGATGGATACGGCTTTAGGCAAGAACAAGTAATCAGTTAGTCGACATGGGCGGCTAAGCGTTGCGCTTAGCCGCTTTTTTTGTCTATGGCTGATGGCTTATGGCTTTTTTCTTATGGGGGTGTGGTCAGTGAGTCAGTGAGTCAGTGAGTCGGTCAGTCAGTGATGGACTTGCCATCAGCCATAGACCATTAGCCATCAGTCTATGTCCTGAAACCCTAAACCAAGCCCTAACTTTCCCCTGTGGAAAACCCGAGAATCAAGGTACAATTTTGAACCCGCAAGCGATTTCTGGAGATATCTTGGCAAGTACCCCGGCGACGAAGACGAATGGCAAAGCAGACAGCGAAGGATCGCTGGCGCGAGCCCACCTGACCAAAGACGATTATTTGGAACTGCTGAAGCAGCTCTATTTGGCGCGATATTTTGACATCCGCCTCGCGAAGGAAAAGCGACGCGGTCGCCTTACCGGCACCCTGTATTCCAGCCATAACCAAGAGGCGATACTTGTTGGTTCTCTTTATGGCCTGCGTCCAAATGACTGGATCAGCCCGATCCACCGGGACATGCCCGCGTTCTTCCTGAAGGACATTCGCGCCGGTTGGGATAACAACGACCGTATGGGCCTAACCATCGAGGAGCTTTGTGCTCAGGTGTGGTGTAAGGTCACCAGCCCGAGCCGAGCGCGCGACAATTGGTCGCACATCGGCAGCAAGGCGAAGCACATTATTCACTCGACCTCGATGCTTGCCGGCACGATTCCTGCCGCGGCAGGTGTGGTGTACGCCGACCGTCTTAATGGTGGCGACGCTGTAGTGCTCACCTATAACGGCGAGGGCTCGACCGCCCAAGGCGTTTTCCACGAAGCGATCAACTTTGCCGCCGTTCACAAGCTTCCGGTGATTACAATCATCGAGAACAACCACTGGGCCTACGGTACGCCGAATCATCTCGAATACAGCCTGCCAGACTTCGCGCGGCGCGCCGACGGCTACGGCATTCCTGGCCTCATCGCAGACGGTCAAGACGTTCTCGACGTGTACGACAAGGTCATGGAGTGCGTTGAATACGCGCGAGCAGGGAAGGGGCCGAGCATTATCGAATGCAAGACCTATCGAAGCTATGGTCATGGCGACCACGATGACGACCGCGCCGCCAAGTACCGCCCGCAAGAAGAGATTGAAATGGGCCGTAGCCGCGATCCGATTGCCATCATGAAGGGCATCTGCGTTGAAAAGGGCTACCTAAGCCAAGCCGACGCCGATAAGTACAAAGCCGAGCGCAAGCACGCAACCGAGGCGAGCGACGAAGACTTTCCACCGGAAGTAGTCGAGTACGTGAAGCGCGGCGTCGAATTCGCCGTCCAAAGCCCTGCTCCCGAAGCCCATGAAGGCTCCATGTGGGTATTCGCGGAGGAGACTAAGTAATGGCTGCAGTGGCTCAACCAACCAAGAAGAATTATATTACGGCGCTAAAAGAAGCTCTGATGGAAGAGATGTCGCGTAACAACGACATGGTCTGCATTGGCGAGGATATTGGAATCCTTGGCTCGGCATTCGGCACCACCGAAGGCTTGCAAGAGAAGTTTGGTGCGAGTCGGGTGATTGATGCACCGATCAGCGAGGCTGCCATTGTCGGCACGTCGGTTGGCATGGCGCTCAACGGCAAGACCGTGATGATCGAGATGCAGTTTATTGACTTCATCTCGTGCGGATTTGACCAGATCGTCAACATGATGGCGACCTACCACTACCGAACCGCGGGCGATGCGAGCATGCCGATCGTGATTCGGGGCCCCGCAGGCGCCTATTCGGGCGGTGCGCTGTACCACTCGCAGATGAACGAGTCGTGGTTCCTCAATTCGCCAGGTCTGAAGGTGGTTTGCCCGAGCACGCCTTACGATGCCAAAGGGCTCTTGAAGGCAGCATTGCGCGATCCAAATCCGGTTATCTTTTACGAAATTAAGAATCTGTATCGCTTGCCTAAGATCGAGGAAGAACTTCCAGAAGAGGACTACATTGTGCCTCTCGGTGAGGCCAAGATTCGCAGGGAAGGCAAGGACATCACGATCGCCAGCTATGGTCAGAACGTGTATCACTGCCTAGACGCCGCGGCCCACCTGGAGAAGCAAGGCTACGAGGCCGAAGTGATTGATCTTCGATCCTTGAATCCGCTGGACGAGAAGACGTTGGTCGAGTCAGTGGCCAAGACGAACCGGTTCTTGATGGTGAACGAAGCGCCCAAAACCTGTGGGTTTGCGGGAGATGTCGTGGCTCGCATGAGCGATATTGCGTTCGAGTATCTTGACGCTCCGCCGCTGCGCATCACGCGTATGGACACGCCTGTGCCGTGGGCCAAGAGCCTAGAGACGCATGTGTTGCCGAGCGTGAAAGACATCGCGGACACGGCGCATAAGCTGATTACTTACTGAGGACGACCCCTCACCCCCTGCCCCCTCTCCCCTTCAGTGTGACGGGGTTCATAACGAAGAAGGCGAGCATGTTGCTCGCCTTTTGCAATTCGAATTAGTGAATCTTAAACGTCGTAGCGCTTGGGGCCGGAGTCGGCACCTGAACCGCCAGCGGCAATTCGCTTCACGAACGTCACGAGCTCGATGGGGTTAAACGGCTTGGTGAGATACATGTCTGCGCCGTAGTGATAACCCTCGAATACGTCTTTATCTTGCGCTTTCGCGGTAAGCATAATGACCGGGAGGCTCTCGAACTCGGGCTCGCGGCGGAGGTTCTTGAGAACTTCGAAGCCGTCCATGTACGGCATCATGACGTCGAGCACGACCAAATTCGGCTTCTCGGCCTTGATCTTCTCCAGCCCTTCCTTGCCGTCGTAGGCGGTTACTACTTGATAACCTTGGCGCTCCAGGTTAACCTGGATCAGGCGCACAATATGTCGCTCGTCATCACAAACAAGAATCTTCAGGGCCATGTGAGTGTCTCGTGAGGCATGATGCTACCTTATCTCGGAGGTCTATGGTCTATGGCTGTTGGTCGATGTCGATAACTGACGGTCTATGGTCTATGGTGTATGGCTGATGACCCATGGCCTTGGATAAACCCGGTAACACCGGTAAGTAAGAAACGTAGCCAATCGCCATCGTCCATAGACCATCAGCTATCAGCCATCAGCCATAGACCATAGACCATCGACCATCGACCATAAACAAATTCTTGCAATTTCCCTTGCAAACCTTGCGTCTCTGTGTTATTCTCATTCAGAATACGTATTCTTAACGACGTCGAAGTCGTGCCACGCCAATGAGGGTTACGCAACAAGATATCGCTCGGATTTCGGAGGTCAGCCAGGCCACCGTAAGCCGCGTTTTGGCCGGCGATGTGCGCGTGGACGGCGTGATTCGAGACCGTGTGCTCGCCGTGATGAGCACGCACAACTACCGTCCCGACGTTCGTGCGCGCAGCCTGCGCCAACGAAAGACGCACCTCATCGGCCTTGTCCTCAAGAGAGAAGTTGGCAGCCTCCAGGACGATCCGTTCTTTGCCATGCTCATCGCCGAGGTCGTGGACGCCCTCGCGGGAACGCCCTGGCACCTTTGCCTCGATATCGCGGCCGACACCGCGAAGCAGCACTCGATTTATGACGAACTCCTTCGCACGCGGCGAGTAGATGGGCTGATCCTTGTCGAAAGCGAGGCGAGCGACGAGCGCATTCTTCGCCTGCAACAAGATCGTTTCCCATTCGTGTTGATCGGCAATGCAACCGAAATGCCGGAGTTGCATGCCATCGATAATGACAATTTTAAGGCGGCCGAGATGGCCACACGGCATCTGAAAGATCAGGGCTACCAAAAGATTGCATTCTTAGCGGGGCCGCAAAATCTTACGGTAACGCGAGATCGCGAGGCAGGCTATCGAAGCGCAGTAGATAACCCGTTGGTCATTTACTCAGACTTTGGCGCCCATTCAGCGCGAGAGGCTGCAGATCAGCTCTTCGATCTTCATCAGCCGGATGCGATCGTCGCGATGGACGACACGATGGCGATGGGGGTTATCCAAGCTGCTCGAGCGCGGAAACTGGCGATACCGCACGACCTGGGGGTCGTCGGATTTAACGACACGCCGCTTTGCGACCATGTCGAAGGTGGTCTTACAAGCGTAAATCTGCAAATCGGCAACATGGTGCAGTGGGCGATTCGAAGGTTAGTGGACGTCATTGAAGAGGACGATGTGTTTGGCAGCCATCAAGCGATCATGGGCTGCGAATTGATGGTGCGTGGTAGCAGCATCCGGAGCCAGCGATGAACTTGGTCCTCTTGTCTGTACTTCTTAACCTTCAAGGGATCAATCACGAGTTCCGCTACGAGGCCGATAAAGACTATAAGACGGTCAGTGTCGCTGGCACCTTTAATAGTTGGAACAACCAGGCCAACCCGATGACCCAAAATGGGCGCACTTGGACTACGACCATCAACCTAAAGCCTGGCGCACATCAATACAAATTTGTTCTCGACGGCACGACTTGGATCACTGACCCAAAGGGTAAGGATGTACCCGACGGCAATGGTCACATCAACACCGCCCTCACCATCGTGCCGCCGGACTATCTGCTGAACCCTGGTCGGCCGGGCGATAGCGTCATTACCGAGAGCGCCATCGAGTTTCGTCCTGAAGTTCCGTTTCTCAACTACGACCAAGGCAATCTGACCGTCCGACTTCGAACCCGGGCCAACGACATCATGTACGTTGAGGCCCGTTCGGGCGGGAAAGATATCTTGATGTCGCGCCGACAGCAAGATGAACTCGTCGACCTCTGGACGGCGCGAATCCCCTGGGATCGCAAGAAGAAACTCGACTTCTACTTTGCGTGCGTGGATGCCTCGGCGGTTCGGTTGGTTGGCCCGCGCGGCATCACGGGATATGACCGTACCAATGTCTTTTCGCTAGACCCCATGAGCTACAAACCGTTCGAAGTGCCGGCTTGGGTGGAGAACACCGTTTTCTACCAAATCTTCCCCGACCGGTTTGATAATGGCGACAAGAAGAACGACCCGAAGGAGCGCACGGAGTGGCTTGGAACGCCGACCTATTCGAACCGCTACGGCGGCGACATGGCGGGCATCAAGCGCCGCGTGCCGTATCTGCAGCGGCTCGGCGTGAATGCGATTTACATCAATCCCGTTATGGCGGCGAATAGCAATCACCGCTACGATCCGGGCGACTTCTACAAGATCGACCCTGAATTCGGCACGAACGACGAGTTTGCCGCGCTGACGAAGCACATGGATAAGGAGGGCATCAAAGTGGTCCTCGACCAGATTTTCGACCACGTCGGCATCACTTTCCCGCCTTTTGTTGATCTGCTGAAGAACCAGCAGAACAGCAAGTACAAGGATTGGTTCTTCGTCAAGTCGTGGCCCGTGGAGGTTCGCCCGAATCCACCCTACGTCGGTTGGTGGGGCACCGAGTACATGCCCAAGATCAACCTCGCGAACAAGGAAGCTTACGACTATCTTATGAAGTCGGTGGACTTCTGGATGGCGAAGGCGACGTTGGCCGGGTGGCGGCTTGACGTTGCTAACGAGGCACCGCAGTGGTTCTGGAAGGACTTCCGCAAGCGCGTTAAGGGGATTGACCCGAATGCGTGGATCGTTGGCGAAGTGTGGACTGACGCGGGCGAATGGCTGAAGGGCGATCAGTGGGATGCCAGCATGAATTACCCGTTCCGCGATGTCTGCATCCAGTTCTTCGCCAAGAAGCAGACCAAGCCCAGCGAGTTCGTGAATGGCCTCATGCGCGTTCACAATCTTTACGCGCCGCAGGTCAGCCGCAACCAACTTAATTTGATCTCGAGCCACGACGTGCCGCGCTTTATGCACGAGGCGAATGGCGACCGCAAGATGGCGGCGATGGCGGCGATCACGCAGTTCACCTGGCCCGGCGCGCCGAGCGTTTACTACGGCGAGGAGCTCGGCATGGATGGCGGCGTGGACCCGATGAACCGCAAGGGCATGCGCTGGGATCTTGCAACCTCAAAGAATGAGCTCCTAGAGCTTTACACCAAGCTTGCCCACATTCGAACACGCTCTAAGGTTTTGGCGGCGGGCGAACCCGTAATTTTCAACCAAGACGATGCGAAGCAGATCGCGGCTTATGGACGCCGGTTCAATGCTGACTTTGCCATCGTCGCCTTCAATCGATCGGACAAGCCGCAGAAGGCGGTCGTCAATGTTCCGCTCGATTGGAAGAAGGACGTCGTGAATGCCTTGACCGGCGAGCGGGTGACGATTTCCGCGAGCGGCAAGCTAGCCCTCGACCTCCCACCATTTTCGGCCTTTTTTGGGCTGAATGCAAGCACTCATCATATAACTACAGTCGCGGAGGCGAAGGCCGCCGCACAGAAACAGCTCTCGATTAAGGAGCCATTGCCATGAAAACCACCCGAACCCGGATGGGCTTTACGCTCATCGAACTCCTCGTCGTTATCGCGATCATCGCCATTTTGGCGGCGATCCTCTTCCCGGTCTTTGCACAAGCACGTGTCGCTGCGAAGAAAACGGCAGCAATCAGCAATGCTCGCCAGCTCATCATGGGCCACATGATGTATGCAAACGACAATGACGACATTGTCACGCCGCGCGTCCGCATCGGCTTTGGACCCACAGCGGGAGGCGATCCTTCTGCGGCTGTTACGTGGGAGTCAATGATTCGATCCTATGTTAAGTCGAACGAGATTTTGATGTCGAGCGAAGACGGGCGACCTCGCTATACGACTCCTTACGGCACTTACCGCCGAAGCTGGGCTGTGGCAGGGAACGCATTCAAAGGCATCCAGGCCGGCGTGAATCAGCAGGTTGACTGCGGAAACGGTATCGGTGTATTGCAGTTTCTGAATCGCGAGTCGAACAGTTTGTCAAGTTATCCGGAGCCAGTGGCAACAATTGGTCTCGTGGAACTCCGCCAGCGACACCGTACAACTGCAAATTATTTTGGCGCTCGTGAGTGGGCTTGCGAAAGCTGGTCTCGCAATACTCGACGCGACTCACAACCACCAGGCAACCTCATCCTTTCGGAGTGGGGCGACATTGCCTACAAGTACGCCGAGTCAGCAGTGTTTGCCATGATGGACGGCCACGTGATTACAAAGAAGGGGATCGACAAGACCTCTACCGGGGCGATGAGCGGTGCCGAATTCAAGGGCTATGAGCGACGAGCAGGCGCTTGGGACCTTAATGGGGAAGCATCGCCAAACTACACAGCAGGACAGAGTTGTCTTGATGCATTCCCATATCCTCCTACGGGTAGCAATCGCGACTGCAGAATTCCGGGCGAACAATGAAACAGCAACTACCAATGCCTCTAGTGGTTGGCATCGTCGCCGCAGTGGTGCTTCTGGGTGGATTCTTCATCTGGCGTAGCGGGGCCGGTACGGCTTCGTACTCGGCTGAGGAAAAGCGGTTGGATGAGGAGCTAACTAAACCAACCGGGAAGAACTTCTATGGCTCGCCAGATGGGTTTGGACAGCCAGCAGTTGATCCAAATTCCGAAGCGGGAAGAAGATCAGGCGGGAAGTAGGCCCGCGACCGAAGTAAGATGGGCCGCGCACGGTTGGTGCGCGGCTTTTTTTGCCATTGAAACTAGCTCTTTACGAGTTCGCGTAGGTCTTCGTCGTTGATCTCGTCCTTGCGGTCGGCGGCGTCGAGGAAGCGCTGATAGACTTCTTCGAAGCGGTCGGTGGCGAAGTCGAAGCCTAGCTCCATGAGTCGGTGCTTGAGGCCGTGGCGACCGGAGCGCGCAGTGAGCACAATTGAACTCTCCTCTGCGCCGACGAGATGAGGATCGATGATCTCGTAGGTCGAGCGCTCTTTGAGGACGCCGTCTTGGTGGATGCCGCTGCTGTGGGCATAGGCATTCGCGCCGACGACGGCCTTATTGCGCTGGACGACCATGCCGGTGAGTTGGCTCACGAGGCGGCTGATGGGCACGAGCTTGTTCAGAACGATGTTGCTTTCGAGGCCAAAGAAGTCCTTGCGAATGTGCAGCGCACAGGCGACCTCTTCGAGCGACGTATTGCCGGCCCGCTCGCCGATGCCGTTGATTGTGACTTCGACCTGCCTCGCGCCACCAATGACGCCGCCGAGCGTATTGGCAGTCGCCATGCCGAGGTCATTGTGGCAGTGGCAGCTTAGGATGGCCTTATCCGAGTTCGGCACGTTCGATTTGATGCCCGCCATGAGGTCGCGGTACTCGGTGGGGAAGGTGTAGCCGGTGGTATCGGGCACGTTGATCGTGGTCGCACCGGCGGCAATGACGGCTTCGACGACTTGGTAGACATACTCTCGGTCGGCCCGGCCCGAGTCTTCCATGAAGTACTCGATGTTGTCGGTGAACTGGCGTGCGAGTTTGACGGCATTAACCCCGGTTTCGAGGGCTTGTTCGCGGGTCATGCGGAGTTTGTACTGGAGGTGGTTCTCGCTGACGCCGAGACCGGTGTGAATACGTCGGCTCTCGGCGGGAGCGAGGGCTTCGGCCGCGACCTCAATGTCCTTGTCTCGGGCTCGAGTGAGTCCGCAAATGGTCACGCCCTTGATCTCCTTGGCGAGGGTGTTCACGCTCTCAAAGTCGCCGGGCGAGCTGATTGGGAAGCCGGCTTCGATGATGTCGACGCCCAGGTCGGCGAGCGCATGCCCGATCTGCAGCTTCTCCTCCATGTTGAGGTGAACGCCAGGAGACTGCTCCCCATCGCGCAGGGTCGTGTCGAAGAAAATCACGCGGTCGGACATTATTGTTTATTATGGTGCGGTCTATGGTCTATGGTCTATGGTCTATGGTCTATGGTCTATGGTCTATGGTCTATGGTCTATGGTCTATGGTCTATGGTCTATGGTCTATGGTCTATGGTCTATGGTCTATGGTCTATGGTCTATGGTCTAT
>JAEURP010000013.1 GCA_016788585.1 Chthonomonas sp.
CTGAGCGGGGCCGTGACCGCCAAGGAAGAGCAGCTGATGCGGGTGCGCAAGATCGTGGCGATGATGGCCAAGACTTGGCGCGCCGACCCCGAGATTCCCGATGAGGTTTTGGACCAGGTGATGGTGGCGCCGCACAGCCCTAGGCGGGTGATTTCGCGGCCTTCGGTGGTGACCGACCTCGTGATCAACGCGAATGGGCAGGGCGAGATTAGCCTGAAATGGAACCCGAACGGCAATACGAAGGGGACGGTTTACCTGGTGGAGACCTCGGCGACCGGCTCGGGGCCGTGGGTGGTTCTGGACGCCGTGACCTCGCGGAAGTTTAGCGTGGAGGCGACTCCGGGCGAGCCGATCTGGTTCCGCGTGCGAGCGAAGCGGGGGACGAGAGTGGGCGGTTTTTGTAATCCGGTGGGGATGTGGGGGGCTCGAGTTTCGGGTCTAGGGTCTCGGGTGGCGTAGTTTGGTGTTCGGTGTTTCAGTTAGGAATCACGGTGTACGTTACCTGGGCGGTCAACCCTCCCCCAGCCCCTCGCAAGCTTGAGAGGGGAGAATGGGGACGCCTCGCGTGGAGTTGGATGCAGAACCCCTCTCTTGACCACGCTTCGCTTTGGTCTTCCTCTCCCGCAAGAGGAGAGGAGGGAACCGCCAACTGCTCACCGATAACCGATAACCGATAACCGATAACAAATCTCCCCCTGGGCCTTCGCTTTCTCGAAAACTGGCTTATATTAAGGGTGTGAAACGCGCGCAACTGAGGGGGGCGACCTTGCTT
Organism: Chthonomonas sp.; assembly: GCA_016788585.1. Taxonomy (GTDB): domain Bacteria; phylum Armatimonadota; class Fimbriimonadia; order Fimbriimonadales; family Fimbriimonadaceae; genus JAFLBD01. The sequence goes on from JAEURP010000013.1 coordinate 773, forward strand.
TCTGGCCTAGCCTTGGCCGGCATCGCATCGGCGGGGAGCTTATATGGCATTCGGCCAATTTTTGGCGGCTATCAGCTGGCGAAGATCAACGCCGCGACGGCGGGGGTCGAGATATTGGGGACGATTTCGCTGCCCGATGCGATGGTCGTGAACGAGATGACGTATCACCCCAAACGGCAACGGTTTGTGGTTACGGCGACGATCACTACTTCGTCTTCTTACTTTCTGGAAATCGACCCGATCACGCTTGGCTACTATGCCGTGGGCCACAACATACCGGCAAGTTATGTCGAAGGTGTCGAGTACATTCCCAGCCTGCAGTCGCTGGTGGTTTCTTATGGCATGAATGACGGCACAAAGAGCGTGGCGCGGCTGAATGATGATTATCAAGTGATTGGGACCGGAACGCTGTCGCTTCCTGATCTCGATATGGACACGATTTATACTGATCAGAGCGGTAGCGTTTACAAATTCGACAGCACACACCTGGTAGACGGCTATCCATTTGGTCGGCTCGATAATCCATTTACGGCGATCTCTCACGTGACGATCGGGGGCGATTACGGCACGACGGCGTTTGATCATGACGTGGCCTACAACCCGGATGACGGGCGACTATATTTGACCCGGACCAGTTCGCTGGCCACCTTGAATGCGGCCCGGACTACGGCGATACCCATCGGGAGCTATGGTGGTTTTGATATCACGGCGTTGGCCTATGGGCCGGAGGTTGTGGAGGTTTCGGGCGCGCTCTTCTTGGGCGACACAGTGCCGACATTTGCCCAGCCACGCTTCATGGTGATGTCCTTAAAGCAGGGTACCAATACGGTCGGATCGGGGAGTGTTGTCGCCTCCCAGTCGGGCACGATTTTCTCGGTACCGGTTCTCGACAATGTGACGGGACCGGCCACTCTCACGGTTAATGGCTCATCGTTTCTGAAGCGGTCGGTTCCCGTGACCTTGACAGGTGGAAACGTGCTCCTGGGGAATGTTTCGATGACGAACGGCGATTGCGATTACAGCGGGGAAGTGGACGCCGGCGACATCGACATGGCGATCGCGAATTTTGGAAACACGTTCCCGGGACCGAATGGAAACACCCATGCGGATGTGAACTGCTCTGGCGAGGTAGATGCTGAGGATATTGATATCGTGATCGCGCGATTTGGGTCGGTCGATGACTAGAATGGCGCACGGCTAGGACGTCAATTGCACTAAAATAATGGTGGGATGAAGGAGTTCAGTCAACTCTCTGGACCGTGGACCGGCCTCTCGACCCAAGACGGTCGAAGGATCCCTGAGAGCATCCAATTGCGAATTTCGGACCGGTTCATTGTCGGCACTGGTTCCGACGCCGACGGCTTATTTGAACTGGATGGTAATTACGATCCCAACACTGGGCGCGTGACGATGACCAGGCGCTACACGGTGACCACCGATCCGAGCCAGGAAGGGGCGGGGATTCCATATCACTATGACGGCATTTGGGACGGGGCATTCGTGGCCGGAACTTGGCATTGCCGTCCCGCGCCCGAAATTTGCGGGGACTTCGAGATGTGGCCCGACCGAGAAGAGGATCGCAAAGAGCTGATGATGGACCTGCGCGAGCTCAGCCTCAATGGAAGCTGAGCGGTATACTGACGGGCCGCCTTCGTGGCGATCAGGAGTTTCTCAGTTTTGCAGCCGCAGTCAGCTAAGGGTATTTCTAACCAGTTAAAGGGTCTCCTCTTCCTCGTTCTCGTCGTCGTCTTGGCGGTGGCTTCGGGCTTCTTATATCAAGCCAAGCCGTACCAGTTCGGCCTCGACGTGCAGGGCGGAATTCGATTCACTTATGAGATGGAGTTCGACAAGGACCCCAAGCTTGCGGCGGAGCAGCAGAAGAATGTTCTCTCGATTCAGCGAAACCTAGTCGGCACGCTTCAGAATCGCGCCAGCCAGAGTCTTGGCGTGGTCGAGGCGAATGTGCAGCCGCACGGCAACACCGGTTTCATCGTCGAGGTCCCCGGTTACACCGATATCACCAAAGCTCGTGAGATCATTGGCACGACAGCCAAAATCATCGCCTATCACGCGAGTACGGTGAATACGGCCCAGCGTGATTTCCGACAGTTTAAGGCCGGCGAAAGCGAAAACGATAAGGCTGGAAATCCCTACGTTCCTTTTATTCGGCAGTCTGACCAAAAGAAGATCGTGCCTGGCGACCCGGAATACACAGCGATGGTCGATGGTTGGACTAAGATTCTTGAAGGTGCCGACCTACAAAAGGCAGCCATTCAAGTCGCTGGCGAGCGCCCTCAACCGCAGTTCTTCTTTAATCCTGAAGGCGCCTCGAAAATGGAAAAGTGGTCGCGTAGTGTCGCTGGCCAAGAAGAGAATCTCGCGTTCGTCCTCGATGGTCGCGTGATCTCGATCGCGGCGATCAAGAAGGACACGCCCTATATCAGCAATGAGGCGTTCATTGACGGCACATTCACGGCTGATTACGTGAAGCGACTGGTGAGCTTGCTTAACAGCGGTGCGTTGCCCGTCAAGCTAACGGAGACCAGCTCGATGTCGGTTGACCCAACAATTGGCAAGCAAGCACTTAACCAAATGGTTTACGCCGGCGTGATTGCCTTTGGCCTGACCGCGCTTTTCTTGCTGATTTACTACGTTTTCCCCGGATTTGTCGCCTTGATTGCGCTGGGGCTCTATGTGCTCTTCACGCTGACGGCGCTGAAGCTCATCAACGCCACATTCTCGCTGGCATCGATTGCCGGCTTCATCTTATCGGTCGGTATGGCGGTGGACGCCAATATTCTTGTTTTCGAGCGCGTAAAAGAGGAAATGCGCGAAGGGCGGTCGCTCTTGACTTCGGTCGAGCTCGGCTTCAAACGCGCATTTCCAGCGATCCTCGACTCGAACATGTGTACGATTCTCACCTCGCTGGTGCTTTCGATCATGGGGACGGGTCCGGTGAAGGGCTTTGCCACAACGCTAATCGTTGGTGTCGCGATTTCGCTCTTCACGGCGGTTGTAATCGTTCGCTCGCTCCTCGTGTTCCTAGTTACTTCTGGCATTGGTAACAATCCCAAGCTCTACGGTTTGAATCGAAGCTGGTTTGGCGAGAGCATGGAAGCGACGGCCGACACCAATCCAAAGCAGATTATCAAGAAATCTAAGCTCTGGTTTACGATCTCGGCGGCTACCGTCATCATCGGTATACCGTTTTTCATGATGGGCGGCCTCAAAACAAACGTCGAGTTTAATGGCGGAACGGAAGCGGTTTTCTCTCTTGAAGGGAGTGCGAGCGCAGACCCGGCGACGATCACAAAGAAGCTGGAAGAGGCTGGTTATCCGGGCAGCGTCGTCAAGGTTGGAACGACGGCGGACGGCAAGAAGCAGGTTTACGCGACGATTCCAGGCAAGCTCAGTAACGATCCAAACTTCGGCACGAAGCTAGGTGAAATGACCGGCCTAAATGCAACTCCATCACTGACGACGATCGGGCCTTCTGTCGCCGAAGAAACGCAAAACACAGCCCGCAACGGTGTCCTAATCAGTTCGGCGCTGATTGTCCTATATCTGGCATTCCGATTCGGCGTTTCGGTGGGCGGCCTCAAGAATGGCCTTAAGTTTGGCTTTTCGGCGATCGGCGCCTTGATCCATGACATTCTCGTCGTGGTGGGCCTGGCGGCGATCGTTGGTTACTTCTTCAAATGGGAGGTCAGCGCGCTATCGATCACGGCCATGCTGACTGTGATTGGCTTCTCGGTGCACGATACGATCGTCATTTTTGACCGAATTCGTGAGAATCTGAGAAAGCCGATCCAGGGTGAGACCTTCGAGCACCTGTGTGACCGCTCCATCACTCGTTCCGTAGCACGGTCCTTGAACACGTCAATTACCGTCATTGCCACGCTCATTATCTTGATGGTGTGGGGTACTCCAACGCCTGACCTTAAGTTCTTTTGTGCGGCAATGCTTTTCGGGATCCTCTCGGGAACCTATAGCTCCATCTTTAACGCGACTCCAATTCTTTGGATGTGGGATACCTACGTGAGCAAGAAGAAGGGACCGCAGCACTCGCTTATTGCAGAAGCTATGGCGGAATCAGCCCGAATACGAGCTGCCCAGTCTCAGGCCACGGCAGCAACAGCAGGGGCAGGTGCTGCTCCAGCCGCCGGCTATGGAACCGTCAAGCGCCGAAACCGGGCCAAGGACGCGGGACGCCAAGAACTCGAGGACTAAAGAGTACGGGTTACCTTTGTGAGGAAGCGCGGGTCGTCGGGGTTCAAACCTCTGGCCCGCGCGGCCAATAGTGCGACCCATTGCCCGAAGATAATTTCCGCGATCGGGCTTGCTGCCATTTTGCCGAAATCCGGGGCACGCTCTACAAGGCAGCCTTGATCCGATAGTCCGTCTGGCTCGTTGCCAAAGACCAAAGCCGCTGAACCTGGCCCGGCCAAGGCTTTTGGCCCGTGCTCGAAATCCGCCGTCGAATAGCTCTTGCAGGGAAGCAGAGCGCACTCCATCAGCTTTAATGCGGTTTCCTGAGCCGTGCAGAACGAGAAACCGCGCGCCAACGCAAAGAGAATCGAAGATCGAATGACCGCACCGAGGGAGCTTTCTGCGGCGGTCTGGCTCGACTCGACCCAGGCATCGTCGGGGAGAGTGGGCTCGGGCAGCTTGCCACTGAGAGCCCTCACCATTTGGTAAACGGCGAGTAAAGTGGCTGTATACGTCTTGGTGGCTGCAACGGCCTTCTCGGGTCCGGCATCGAGTAGCAAGCTAAACTCTGCCGACCGAGTTAGGCGCGATCCCGGCGTATTAGTTATTCCTAAAGTGACATGACCGGTGGAACGCAGATGCTCCATTACTTCGGCGACATCGGGAGCTTCTCCGGACTGCGAAATTCCTACGGCTAGGCAATTCCGATACTTAATCTGTGATCCGTAGCGAGTAATAACCGAAGGCGCCGATAGCGATACGGGGATGCCAAGGTGAACCTCGATTAGATACCTGGCAAAGAGGGAGGCATTATCCGACGAGCCCCTGCCGGCAAGCAAGACCATATCGAATTGGCGGCCTCCGATGCACTTTTCCAATTCGCTCAAGTAGCGTCCCGAATTTTGGGCTAAGATCGCCGGCTGGCTCCGAATTTCCGACTCCATGACTTCGCCGAGCATAACCAATAGTTTAGACCGCTCCATGGGGTACTTTCTTGATTGACCGACGCGGGAGCCACGGCTCGGGCGTCCTCAAAATAGCCATGACAGTTCCTGCAGTAGTCGCCCTGCTTGCCTTATCCCAGGCTCAGCCCACAACCAAGACTTTCGTCACCTCTGACCGCATCTTTGAGATGCAGGTGCCGAAGGAATGGACTATCAAGAAAGAGAAGACCCGTCAGACCATCACGTTTTCCGTGCCAGATGGGACGGCGATGATTGAGGTTTATGGCACGCGTTACGTTCAACCTGCAGAAGATTGGCAAGCCCTGCAGCGAACTGTCAATGAGCAAATGAAGCGAACAATCGTTCGCCAATGGGACGAAGAGATCATGGCCGTCCCGATGCTGTTCACGAGTCTCAGATACAGTGAGCCAAAAGGCGGGGATATGGGTGCGCTGATCGGGTTGCTTTACACGAACACGGCGGAGAAATTTCACTTCAGGCTAAGCGCTCCTCTAGCTAGCATGGAGGCCGCCGAGGGCCCATGGCGAGCCGCACTGCTCACTATGCGAACAGGAAGCGGGAGCGCGCCGACGACGGAAGATGGCAATCCGGATAGCAACGTCGAGGTCAAACCAATCGCCGAGGGAAGAACGCTGAGCATGGCTGCGACCGCCAATCGGCCCAAGCCGATGGGCCCAGTGAAGTACGCGTTCACCACGAGCGGCAGATCGGGCGTATTGCGCTTTCCGAAGGGTTGCATTGTCACTGAAGGGTCTCCAACCACCCTTGAATGGGCTGGAGTTAAGGGCATTCAACTGGCTGTTTACAGTAACGATGACAGCCCTGCAAGCGCACTCTTCCTCATGCAAGAAGTTAACAAAGATCTCGATCGTTACAAGACGGTCTCAATGCGGGAGAACTTTGGTCCAAAGCGAAACTTGGTTGGATTAGATACGCTGACAGTGGTTCGCACTGGCTTTAGCGAGACTGGTGACCTGCAAAGTATCGCGGCTGCGGGAGACAGTGGTAAGTTCTATTTCATGATTCGCAGTGACGCCACTGAGGCTAAGCAATTCCGCCAACACCGCGAAGCGCTCCTCAAACTCGTCAGCGAAATCGGCTTTGAACCCACGCCGTGATCGTCGCCTTCAGCACCTCTTGCCAACTCGCTAGCGTTGCAGTCTTTGGGAATGATGGCGAACTCATAGACGCGCGTCAAGGGGAATCTGCGCGGAACGCCGCCGCCGCTTGCTTTCAACAAATGACTGAGATGGGCATTGAAGTGAACAAGGTCGATCGGTATGTAGCCGATGTCGGTCCAGGTAGCTTCGCAGGCGTTCGAGTCGGAGTGATGTTGGCTAAGACATTGGCTTGGACGAGGGGCCTCCTCGTCGCTGGAGTTAGTAGTTTTGATCTCATTGCTCACGACCAAGTGGTTAGCTTGCCAGGACGCAAGGGGCAATGGCTCGTTCGAGAGCCGGGATCAATGGTGCAAACTAGCACCGAGTTTGTTGGTGTGGGCTACGGAACTGGAACCGACCACCGTGATTACCCTCATGCCAAAAACGCTGGCGCCCTGTTAGAGTCAATCGTGTGGATGCCGGCAATGGAACTTGTTCCCGAGTACTTCCTTGCTCCCAGCATCAGCGAACCAAAGACTCCGTTTCGGCTGGAGGGATCTCCATAAGCCTTCAGCTTCAACGGGAAGTGAGTCTTGCCCCATATACAACCCTTAAAGCAGGCGGACCTGCAGATCGGTTTGCGCTGGTGCAAACTCCAGAAGATCTTTCTGACGCTGCCGCACAGGCTTATCTTTCCGACTGGCCCCTGACGATACTGGGAGCGGGCAGTAATGTCCTTCCAGCCGACGAGGGAATTGCTGGCCTAGTTCTGGTCAATGCCACCCAAAGTATCACGTTAGATGAGGCGACTGGGGAAGTAACTGTTGACTCTGGGCTTGCACTACAAGATTTGTTTTTGAAATGCGCTCAGAGTGGTTTGGGAGGCATCGAGCACGCCGTTGGCATTCCGGGTTCCGTTGGAGGCGCTTTAGTAAGTAATGCAGGGGCCTATCGAAGCAACCTGAGTGCCCACCTGATCGCACTTGAAATTGCGATCGACGGTGACCGTCAATGGGTGTCTCCCGACTGGATGGAGTTTTCCTATCGCGATTCAAAGCTTCGCCGTCCGAACCCTCCAAAGTGTGCGATTCTTCGACTAAGATTGCGCTTTCCAAAGAAGTCACGATCGGCAATTTACGACGAAGCTCGCGAATACCAACGCCAGCGAATCAGCAAGCAACCCGCGCCTGCCAGCGCGGGGAGCTTCTTCAAGAACGTGATTGATAAAGAGCTGGCTCAACAAATCGCGGGCCTCACGGATGGAATGCGAGAGAGTGGAGTGATTCCGTCCGGGTTCTTGATCGAGGCTGTGGGTATGAAAGGCTTTAGGCACGGCGGGGCAATGTTCTCGCGTCGACACGCCAATTTTATGCTCAACGTAGCAGCGGCAACCGCTACGGAGATTTACGAACTAGCGCAATTGGCTAAGGAAGAGGTTTACGATCAGTATAAGGTGCAGCTTGAAGAAGAAGTGCTCTATCTCGGTCGCTGGCCACACGTTTTAAGCGGCGAATAGGTTCAGTCGAACGTCTTTCTTCTGCAACCTATTCATGAGGCTCAAGAGCGTCCGCATTATTGGATTCAAAACCTTTGCCGAAAAGGTGGAATTGAACCTAGACGTTGACATCATTGCCATCGTTGGGCCAAACGGTTGTGGCAAATCCAATATTGTCGACGCGATCCTTTGGGGACTTGGCGAACCCAATGCCAGAAATTTACGGGCATCCAGCGGCGTCGATGTGATCTTCAATGGATCTCAAAGGCGTAAAGCCTTGGGATACGCTGAAGTCACATTACACTTTGACAATGAGGATGGGACCTTGCCACTCGAAGCTGCTGAGGTTGCCATCACCCGCAAGATCAATCGCGCTGGAGAGTCTCACTTTTCAATTAATCGGCGAACGTGCCGCCTCAAGGATATCTATGACCTCCTCGCTGATTCCGGTCTTGGCAGAGCTGGCTACTCCATCGTCGGCCAAAGCGAGATCGACCAAGCACTGAGCGCAAGTCCGGAGGAGCGACGCGCCTGGATCGACGAGGCAGCTGGTGTTCAGCGCTTTCGATCAAAGCGCGTTGAATCCTTGCGCCGACTCGAAGCAGCAAAGGACCACCTTTCTCGAATCGAGCAAATCCTTTCGGACATTTCATTTCAGCGAGAACCGCTGCGAGAGCAAGCCGAAGTAGCCAAGCGTTTTCTTGAAATCAAGGCTGCTCTTGCCGAGCTTGAAGTTAACCTTTTGGTTAAGGAACTGCAAGGATCCCAAAGTGAACTCGACCGAATTGAAGCGGCACGCGTGGAGACGGAAGATGCTTTGCTGAGCGCTACAGAGAGGGCCCAAGCGACTCGGAAATTAATGGACGCTCAAGGGGCCGACCTTGCAGAAATCGAGCGTCGCCTAGATGCCGAGCGCGAGCTGCGTCAAGCTGAGATCTCCAAGATAGAGAAGGCTGAATCTTCGATTGCGCTTGCGAAGCAGCGCCTAGATAGCCTCGACGAACTGGAGCAAGACATTAACGGTGCGCAAGGCGAGAGTGCGAACCTTATTCGTGATGCCGAGGCAGAGCTTGCAATTCTGGAGATCGAGTACGCGTCGGCGGCTGAAGAATTGTGCAAACAAGGTGGCATCGATTTTTCGGCCCAAACACAGGAGCTAAGAGGGAAGCTTCAAGCCATCGAGGCCCAAATCTCACAGGCGCGAAAAGCAGAGATGGAGGAATTGAAGCGTGAGGCCCAAGTCAATCAGTCGAAGCTCCGACTTCAGCGAATCGAAACGGAAGCGAAGGGAATTGAAGAAGCGTTGGCTGATCTTGCAACAGCGATCGTACCCGCCGAAGTTCGGCTAAGAGACCTTACCGAAAAGACGGAGGCTCTAAGGGCCGAGGTCTCGCTCGTGCAATCGCAACGGGCGCAAAGCCAAGCTGAGGCAGCTGACGTCCAGAAGGAGCTTCAAAGAGTCCTTAGCGAGTCCTCGATGCTCGAAGGCCGGAGACGAGGCATTGAGTCCACAATCGAGACCATGGATGGCCTCGGCCAGGGCGCCAAGGCTGTACTGGATCTTTGCCGATCGGGCCGCTTGTCGGGAAGCTTTACACCCGTATCGAGTGCGATCGAAGTCAGTGAACGCTACGCAATGGCCATTGAGACCGCCCTCGGAGCCGCAGCCCACGACCTGATTACGCCGCATGATAGCGAGGCAAAAGCAGCCATCCAACTTCTGAAGGCTCAATCATTGGGTCGCGCCACTTTCCAACCCCTTAATCTTGTCAATCCAGGGTCGAGTCAAGCCAGAGGCATTAAGGGCGCGGGTGTTATTGGAGTCGCGGCTGACCTCGTGAGGTGCCAATCCGAACATCGTTCAGTAATCGAGTCTCTACTCGGGCGCATCGTCATTGTCGAGTCGCTCGACGACAGTATTCGCCTTGTCGGGACCAGAGGATGGTCTCGCATGGTCACGCTCGATGGTGAAGTCATGCACAGCGGAGGGTCCGTTACCGGCGGGCGGAACAGTCGCCAGGGAAGTGGACTCGTGCAAAGAAGGGCCGAGTTGGCAACAGTTGTTCACCGACTTGAAGGCCTTGCCACAGAGAATCAGAGCCTAGTCGCTCGGTACGAGGCCCTCACCGGAGAAATCGAAGCGATCGCAAACAAGGAGGCCGAGTCTTTGCGGTCACTGAGCGAAACTCAGGATGAACTAGCCGAAGCTAAAGAGTGGCACCAACAGCTTCAGCGCGAATCGGCCTCGACCGAACGCGAACGCGAGAAATTGGCTCGTGAACAGGCAGAGATCCAGGTAGTTGATTCGGTTGAGCCTGAGCAAGAGTGGGACCTTGCCGCGCTCAACCGCGACCGAGATCGGACGTTAGGTGAATTGGTCAAGGTTACAGCAGAAGAGGACCAGCAACGAACCAAAACGGAGAAATTGGACAGTCAGTTGAGCACCGCCGATCAGCGCAGACAAGCGGCCAAAGATCGACTTGAACGAGCCCTTAGCGGAGTCACAACTCGAGCCGAGCGACTGTCCGGCCTGTCCGAAGAGCGCCAATCTTGGGAAGAGAGAATTCAAGTCGCTGAAGCCGAGCGCATCCAAGCCGAAGACCGGGCTGAGCATCTTCGGCTTCAACTCGAAGCAACTCACGGCCAGAGAAAGGACCTACTTGAGACTGGACTTAAGCTTGCCGAAGACGCGAAAGATGCGGAGCATTCGATGAGTGCGCTAAGTGCACTGGCAAATAAGCTTGAGGTGGAGATGGCGCGATGTGAGTCGAGAAGGGCAACTGCCGATCAGCGTTTACTTGAAGACTATTCCATCTCAAGAGATGAGGCCCTTCTTCGGCCGATCGGGGAAATCCCAGACGATGCACAGTCCCTTGTCAGCCGATTGCGACGCGATCTTCGAGCATTGGGCGATGTCAATGTCGGATCAATCGAAGCCTATGACCGTTTGAGTGACCGTTTCATTGAACTGGATGCCCAACGAGAAGATGTCCAAGCTGGGATGGACGAACTCCATGGCGCTGTGAAGGAACTTGACCGGCTCACTCGAGACCGCTTTCTCAACACGTTTGAGCAGGTGCGTTCCATGTTTAGCCAAACCTTTTCGGAGCTCTTTGGCGGTGGCGAAGCGGAGCTGGCCCTTACCAATGTCGATGAGATTATCTCGGCGGGCGTGCAGGTCAACGTTACGATTCCTGGCAAGAAGCGGCAGCGCTTGGAACTCCTTAGCGGCGGGGAAAGGTCGATGAGTGCAATCGCCTTTCTATTTGCCCTGCTTCGCGTGAAGTCAAGTCCATTAGTGGTCCTTGATGAGGTTGATGCGCCGCTCGATGGACGAAATGTCGAGCGCTTTGTCGAGGTGCTAAACACTTTTAGAGGAAGTACACAGTTCCTCGTGATCACGCACAATCCGGTAACGATAGAGGCGGCGCCACTCTGGTTTGGCGTAACAATGCAAGAACCCGGTTGCACTTCGATATTGCCTTATAGCGTGCCAGAAGAGGTCGTCTCAGAACAGCAACTTCAGTCCGCCAACAGTTTGTAAAGCGACTTGGCCCGAGCATCGCCGGGGAACGAGCTTAAGACCCTTTCCAGAAGTTGCTTCGCTTCCCTTTCCCTCTTGGCCTGGATCAATACCGAAGCTTGATCGACCTGATAACGGGGATCATCGGGCCGTAGTTGCCGGGCGTAATCAGCCTGCTCACCTGCCGATTGGACCTCTCCGTTCAGAATGAGGATTCGGCTCAGCTCTCCATGCGCCTCAGCCAGCAGGGTCGTGTCCAAGTCCTTGGGCTCCTTCAAGGCGGCAAGTAGAGTCACCACTTGCTGAAAGTGCTCGAATGCCGCTGTGTCGTCGCCTAAGGCTCGAGTAATCTTGCCAAGAGCAAAGTGACTGTTCGGCAGTACCGGCGAGTAGTCACGCATTCCTTGAAACAGAAGGCGGGCCTTCTTCAGACTCTCTTTGTCACCTTCGGTAAGGGTTTCGCCTCTTTCGTACTTGGTCAGAGGGGCCCGCGAAAGCTGCTCGGCTTCCTTAACCGTTTGGTTATAGTGTTCGGCAGTGCGAATAATGGGTACACCGCCTGATTCACCGCTTTGGCAACCAACCAGCAGAATCGCGAGCAGGATGCTAGGACGCAACAATGTTCACCAACTTTCCGGGAACGACAATGACTTTGCGGATCTCCTTGCCGTCAATATGGAAGACCACTTTTTCCGAGCCCATTGCTGCAATCTCCAATTCCTCATTTGAGGCCGACGCCCTCGCGGCAATTGTGTCGCGCAGCTTGCCGTTTACCTGGACGGCAATCATGACCTCGTCGACTTTGGCGAGTTCTTCATCAGCTCTTGGCCAGTCCGCATGATAGGTAAAGCCTGTCTTGCCAAGACCTTCCCAGAGTTCGTCCGCCGTATGAGGTGCCATTGGCGACAGCAACAAGATCAGCGTTTCTACTGCCTCGCTCAATTCAGCATCTGAAGAAGAATCCTTGATCGCGTCGGTTAGGTTGTTGACATAAATCATCAAGGCGCTGACAGCTGTGTTGAAAGCAAATTTCTCGATGTCGTCGGACACCTTTTTGATCGTTTGGTGCGTCCAGCGCCGAATATCGCGCCCTGATCCCGAAAGTTCTTCGCGCCACGTTGGGCGATACCTTGGGCCAAACTCCGAAACAAGTCGGCACACCCGGCTCAGAAAGCGAACGGCTCCTTGCATGCCCTCGTTCGACCACTGAACATCTGCTTCGAATGGGGCAACGAAGAGTTCATAAATGCGCAAGGCATCAGCACCATACTCGGCGACTGCTTCATCAGGCGTCACCACATTGCCTTTTGACTTACTCATGCGCACCCATCGCCACTGAAGGTCCGCTTCGCTCAAATTCTTCGCATCCTCAAAGCTAACCAAGACGCCATCCTCGCCTACGTCTAGGACCTCACCGTCCCGTGGCTTGCGATAGGGAGTCAATCCGAGCACCTGGCCCTGATTCTGGAGCCGTGCGAATGGCTCCTTTACATGAACCAAGCCAATGTCAAACAGCACCTTCGTCCAGAAGCGCGCATAGAGCAAATGCATCACGGCGTGCTCCGCTCCTCCGACGTAAGCATCTACCGGCATCCAATACTTGACCTTCTCGGGGTCCCAGGCGGACTCGAAGTTATGCGGATCACAGAAGCGTAAGAAGTACCAACTCGAACACGCGAATCCACCCATGGTGTCCGTCTCGCGACGCGCCAATTGCCCCTCGCTGTCAGTGGCGTTCAGAAACTCGGGAATGCCGGCAAGCGGGGAGGCGCCGTCGTCTCCCGGCTCATAGCTCTCAACCTGAGGCAACATAACCGGCAGACACTCTTCAGCGACCGCCTCCATCGAGCCGTCGGCATCATGCAAGATTGGTATGGGACAGCCCCAATAGCGCTGGCGACTAATCAGCCAGTCGCGGATTCGGTAGTTAACTTTTCGCTCTCCAATGCCAAGGCTTTCCATCCAAAGGCCAAGGTTCTGTTGAGCCGCCGCGACCGCCTGACCCGTGTATTCGCCGGAGTTAATGAGTACCCCTTCTTTAGATTCAACGGCCCTTCCATTGGTGTGTGCCGCCACCACTTGGTCTGACTCTTCGATGCTTGGGGCAATGACGGGCACAATTGCAACTTGGTGCTTTCTGGCAAAGTCGAAGTCGCGCTGATCATGACCAGGTACCGCCATAATCGCCCCGGTGCCATAACCCATCAGAACATAGTCGGCAAGGAAGATTGGAACTGGCTTGCCGTTGGCCGGGTTGATTGCGTGGAAGCCTGAGTTCACACCTGTCTTTTCGCGATCTGCAGCTTGGCGTGTCGTATCGCCCAAGGCCCTGGCTGCCTGAACGTACTCTTGAATCTTAACTCGGGTTTCCTCGTCTGCCCGGGCAGCCAAATCAGATACTAATGGGTGTTCTGGAGCCAAAACGCAAAATGTCATGCCAAAGATGGTGTCGATCCGAGTCGTGAAGACGCGGAACCGCAAGGGCTTGTCGGCATCTGCTTGATCGCTCTCAAGATCAAATCGCCCCGAGCCATCAGCTCCCACAACCGCCATCTCAAACTCGACGCCATCGCTTCGGCCAATCCAGTTGCGCTGCTGATTCTTGATTCCGTCTGGCCAGTCGAGGTCGTCAAGGTCATCGATTAGCCGCTGAGCATAATCCGTGATCTTAAAGAACCACTGCGGAATCTCGCGCTTTTCAACGGGTGTGCCGCACCGCTCGCAAAGCCCGCCGACCACCTCTTCGTTGGCAAGGGCAGTCTTGTCCTTCGGGCACCAGTTCACGGCGGCATTCGATCGGTAGGCAAGTCCTCGCTCATAGAGCTTCGTGAAGATCCACTGCGTCCACTTGTAGTAGCTCGGATCGGAACTGTAGAAAGATCGAGACCAGTCATAGCCGATGCCGATGAGATCCATTTGCCGCTTATAGGTGTCCCCATACTCGTGGACCATCTCTTCCGGGTGGCGCTGCCGCTTTATCGCCTCGTTCTCCGCGGGTAGACCGAAGGCATCAAAGCCCATGGGGTGGAGGACATTGAATCCCTGCATGAACTTCATACGACAAAGGACATCGGTCGGAATATAGTTGCGGCAGTGCCCAACGCTAAGGCCGGCACCCGATGGATACGGGAAGAAGTCTAAGCCATAGAACTTCGGCCGTCCGTTCTCCTCACGTGTCTTGAAGAGGTCGGCATCGGCCCACCTTTGTCTCCATTTGGCTTCAAATTCTAGCGGCTCGTACCGTTCCTGCATTGCGAGGCACTAGTTTACTGTGAAACCCCCTCCATTCCCTTGGGAGGGGAGGGGAGGGGGCAGGGGGTGGGGAGGTGCTCCTTCTACTGCCTAGCCTTCTCCCGGGTGAACTTAATCATGTCAGTTTCAGGGAAGTCCTCGAAGCCTTCGGCATCGGCTAGTCCGCGCAAATGCCCCCGGTGGTAGGTGCCATGGTTAAACATATGGTGAGCCACTTCGCTCAGCATGTAGAAGTAGCTCTGTCCATCGCGTTCGTGGCTCACAAATGCATTCGGATCCCCATGCAAAATGACATCGCGCCACGCATCGAAAAGTCGCGCTATGGCGAGCTCCAAGTCATCTTCCAGAGGTGCGACTTCTTCCTCGCTCAGAACGACGGCGAGCCACTTGTGCTGGGCAACCAAAATGTGGGCAAATATCTGCTTAGCTACGGCAGGGTCAGGCATTCCGTCCAACGCAGCCAGCCACTTTTGGTTTGCCCATCGGTCGTAGTCTTGCAGTTCGAGCAGGGCATCGCGGGTCATTGGGTGCAGTTTACATAACACTATGGCTGGACATTGCTGGAAGTAGCTGGATCTTGCTGGGCATGGCTAAGAACAATGTCCCGCCAGGTCCCTCCTCTTCCCTCAATGTCCCTCTACGAATCGCACAGGCCGGCCAATCATACGCCCGATCAAGGCACCATCGGCAACCATGTGATGTCCACTCAAGAAGACATGCTCGATCCGACCATGAATATTCATGCCTTCAAATGGTGACCAGCCGCAATGGCTCTGAAGCCACTCGTTTTCTATGATCCATTCCTTGTCCAGATCGACCACAGTCAAGTCGGCGTCAAACCCCGGTTCGATGCGCCCTTTGCCATGAACATTGTAAATCTGGGCTGGATTCTCACAGAGCATTCTCACCAGCTGATTTAGCGGCAGCTCGCCTTTGTGCACCCAATCGAGCAGGATCGGAAGCATTGTCTGCACTCCCGGTATCCCGCTTGGGCTGTCGGGATAGGGTTGTGACTTCTCATACGTCGTGTGCGGAGCATGGTCGCTACCAAACACGTCGAAAAGACCAGCCTTCACGGCTTGCCACAACCCTTGGCGGTGCACTTCCGACCGAATTGGCGGATTCATCTGTACTTTGGTGCCCAATGTCTCATAGGCATCGGCGTTCAGCGTCAAGTGTTGTGGAGTAACTTCGCAAGTTGTGTTGAGCCCCTTTCGCTTGGCATCAGCCAAGAGGGGAAGCTCATCTCGGGTCGAAACGTGGAGTACGTGGATTGGATGTCCTGTTTCAGCGCTCAGCCTAAGAATGCGCTCCGTTGCGAGCCGCGCGGCTTCCGCATCACGCCGAATAGGATGTTCTCGCACATGCGGCTCGCCCGGACTTCGCATGGCCTTACGTTCGCGTAACCGTGCTTCATCTTCAGCATGAACTGGGCTCCTCCTGCGACAAGACATGAGAACCCGGCGCAGATGTTCATCATCGTCCACCAAAAGAGGCCCCGTCGAGCTTCCCATGAAAATCTTAATCCCGGGAGTACCGGGAAGATTTTCAAGGTGGCCCAATTCATCGACATTCTCCTTCGACGCTCCGACAAAGAAAGCATGGTCGGTCCACGTCCTACCGTAGGCAAGGTCTAGTTTCTCGTTGAGCGCCTCTTCGCTGGTCGTAGTCGGATCTGTGTTGGGCATCTCAAAGATGGTGGTAATGCCACCCATGATCGCGGCTCGAGTCCCGCTCTCAAGGTCCTCCTTGTGCGTTAGGCCTGGCTCGCGAAAGTGGACCTGCGTGTCGATGCCACCCGGAAGGACATGCAGATGAGTGGCATCAAGCGTTACCTCACTGGTCGCCTCGCGTAAGTCCCCAACCTGCCAAATCTTTCCTTCAAGGACTCCAATGTCTGCCTGAAGCGATTTCGAGCCGATGACGATAGTGCCGCCCATGATTCTCAGGTCGAGGTGCATGATCGCTTAGGTTGTACCCCGAGGTGCGTTAGGACCATGAAACCAACATGGTATAATCCGCGTTACTTTAGTGTAGAACGCTCAAGTCGTTTGATAGCACGGGATTAAAATAATGTCACGAACGGTAGGAATTGACTTAGGAACAACCAATTCAGTGGTTGCTGTTATGGAAGGCGGTGAGCCGGTCGTTATTGCGACCGCCGAAGGAACACGTACGCTGCCCAGTGTCGTCGGTTTCAAGAACAATGGAGAGCGACTGGTTGGGGTTACCGCTAAGAGACAGGCTGTCGTTAACCCAGAGAATACAGTCCAGTCCATCAAGCGCTTTATGGGGCACAAGTTCAGCGAGGTCTCAGCGGAGGCCAGCCGCGTTGCCTATCAGGTGAAGGAAGACAAGAAGGGCAATTGTGTCGTTCACATTCCGGCCGTCGGCAAGGATTACACGCCCGAAGAGATCAGTTCTATGATTCTACAGAAGCTCAAGGCCGACGCCGAAAGTTATCTTGGCGGTGCAGTCACCAAGGCTGTTATCACTGTTCCTGCTTACTTCAACGACTCTCAGCGCAAGGCAACTAAGGATGCGGGTGAAATTGCCGGCCTCGAAGTACTTCGCATCATCAACGAGCCAACAGCGGCATCGCTGGCTTACGGGCTGGATAAGAAAGCCAACGAAACCATCATGGTTTTCGACCTTGGTGGCGGTACGTTCGACGTGTCGGTTCTCGACGTTGGTGATGGCGTTTTTGAAGTTCGCTCGTCGGCAGGCGACAGCCACTTGGGTGGCGACGACTTCGACCAGAAGATCGTGGAATGGCTCGCAAGTGAGTTCCGCAAGGACAATGGCATTGATCTTCTTAACCAGAAGGATGCCCTCCAACGGCTTCGAGAAGCGGCTGAGAAGGCCAAAATCGAACTGAGCAGTCAGGTCAGCGCAAACATCAACTTGCCGTTCATCACGGCCGTGGATAACCAGCCCAAGCACCTCGACTACAATCTCACGAGGGCTCAATTTGAAGCGCTCTGCGCTGACCTCCTGAAGCGTATCGAAGTCCCCGTCAAGACGGCTCTCGAGGACGCTAAGGTCAGTACAAGCGATCTAAACGAAGTCATCTTGGTGGGCGGTTCAATTCGAATGCCGATGGTTCAGGATTTGGTACAGAAACTTACGGGCAAGGCACCTAACAAGGGCGTGAACCCTGATGAGGCTGTTGCCATCGGCGCAGCGATTCAGGCTGGCATCCTGGGTGGGGAAGTCAAGGACATTCTCCTGCTCGACGTGACTCCGCTCAGCCTAGGCGTTGAGACGCAAGGCGGCATCTTCGATAAGATTATCGAGCGCAACACCACGATTCCGACAAAGAAGAGTCGAACATACACTACTGCGGTGGATAACCAGCCCGAAGTTGAGATTCACATCTTGCAAGGCGAGCGACCACTGGCCCGTGACAATAAGTCGCTTGGTCGTTTCAACCTAACCGGCATTCCACCCGCTCCGGCGCGAGTTCCACAGATCGAAGTGACGTTCGATATCGATGCAAACGGCATCCTGCAGGTAAATGCAAAGGACAAGGCGACGAACAATGAGCAGAAGATCACCATCACCGGCTCTGGCTCGCTCAGTCGTGACGAGATCGATCGAATGGTTGCCGAGGCCGAGGCCAACGCTGCTTCTGACAAGGAAGCGCAGGACCTTGCGGAGATTAAGAACAAGGGCGAAAACCTTTGCTTCCAGATCGAGAAGCAGATGCGCGATAACCCAAACCTCTTCAGCGAGACTGACAAGACGCAGATCGAAGACAAGGTCCGCGCGCTACGGCTCGCGATCGGCGCCGATAAGAAGGACGACATTCAGGCAGCCTACACAGAGCTTGAGTCCGAGAGCCATCGAATTGCCGAGGAAATCTACAAGGCAAACCAAGGGCAACCCCAAGATGGCGAGAATCCGCCTTCTGAGGAGGAGCCTGTGGGCGCTGGTGTAGGTGCGACCGAAGGCGAAGTCATCGACGCCGAGTTCAAGGAAGACGACAAGTAAGCCACGAAGGGACTGACTCTAAGGTCGGGCAGGTCGGGCTACTCTGACCTGCCCGGCTTCGTTTTGCAAATCCGAACAAACCCACACAAATCCAAGCAAAACAAAGTGGTAAAACCCGAACATGCCATACGAGGTTAAAGAGAAGCCCGAACTTTGGGCCGTTGGAATGACTTGGAAGGGTTCGGATAGTAAGGAGATTCCCCAGTTGTGGGACCGTTTCGTACCTGTAATGCACGACGTGCGCCCCGCGGGATTTCCCGAGCAAGGCTTCGGAATCTGCAGAAATTGGGACGAACAGAACAAGTCGTTTGAGTATATGGCGGGCGTCGAGACAAGTAGCACCGCCGATGCACCCGAGGGCATGGAGAAGTGGCAGATTCCCGCCGCAACCTACGCTGTGTTCAAAGCGACTCTTCCTACCATCATGCAAGACATGAACGCTGCCTGCGAAGAGGTGAAGCCCGCCGGCCCGATTATCGAGCTCTATGACGAGGACTTCAATCCTCCCGCCGGCAAGATGGACATGTGGATCTACATCCCGATCGAAGCATGACGACTGCGCTTCTCATCGGGGCGACGCTGATCTCGCCCTACCAAGCCAAGGGACCGCAGGTGGAGTTTAGGCTCTTTGGCGGCAGTTCCTTCGTCATCACAACCGATCCGAAACTGTCTCCTAAGACGGTCGAGCATGTGCTGGCCCTGGTGCGAAGGGGCTTCTACGACGAGCAGCGATTCCATCGAGTCGAGAGCTGGGTGACCCAATGGGGTGCGCCTGCCAGCAGAACCGAACCCTTGGATAGCGATGCCGTTGGCGATGGCGGCTCAGGCAAAGACATTCCGATCTTCGAAGCTGCACCTAACGTGGACTTCAAGCGCGGCATCGTGGGCGTCGCATCGACTGGTTTTCAGGTTCCTGGCGACTCGCAACTGTTTATCCTCAAGCGCGACACCGAGCGCCTCTATGGAAGCTACGCGGTGGTTGGTCAAGTTACCAGGGGAATGGATGTCGTCGGCAAGATCAGGAAAGGAGACCGAATCAAATGGGCCAAGATTCTAAAGTAAGAGCAGCTTTGGAGAGCCAATACCTTGGCACGCTGAGCATGATGCGTGAGTGCATCACCTTGGCTACGCCAGAAATCTGGGTTGGCAGTACTTGGCCCCGCCACTTCTGGCGCATCGCCTTCCACGGGCTGTTCTACACAGACTTGTACTCCGGTCAGACAGTCGAGGACCATAAGGATTGGCCCGGGACGAAGTCTACCGGCGGTGGCTTGTGGCTCGACGACGAAGACAATGACCCAAACGAGGGCCCCTACACGCAAGAGGACATGCTGAACTACTGCGACTGGCTTGCAGAAGACATTCCTAAGCGACTCGCGGTGATGGACTTAGAGGCTGATACTTGCGGCATTCCTTGGTACGACCCTTTTCCAAAGCTCGACCACCAAATGCTGAACATAAGGCACTTGGCTGGGCATGTCGGGCAGCTCAGTGAACTCCTGATGGGGGCCGGGGTGGATGGCGATTATTGGAAGTCGCGCCACTACAAGAAGGGTTAAGGCATGCCTCAAGAGCCTACTTCCGAGCCCATTCATATCATCCAGGGGGCTGCGGTCATCCAGGTGACCGACATCGCGCCGACCGTTCGCTTCTACCGCGACCTATTGGGCTTTAGTTGTGACTTTCAAGACGTGAAGTACGCCGTGGTCTGGCGCGACAATGCCGCAGTGCACTTTCGCAAGGGGCCGACCAAATCAACCGAGGTCGAGCTATTCTTCTGGGTGAAAGACGCCGACATCCTGCACGCCGAGTTCATGAGCAAGGGCGTACCAGCGGGAGAAGTGGAGAGCCAGCCCTACGGCATCCGCGACTTTAGTGTGACCGACCCGAACGGAGTAAAGATCGTGTTTGGCCACGACCTAGAATAGAGAAGAGCCCCCAGCCGAAGCTGGAGGCTCTGGACACTAACGGGTAAGAACTACTTGAGTTCGACCTTTCCGCCAGCTTCTTCGATCTGCTTCTTGATCGCTTCGGCGTCTTCCTTGCTGGTGTTCTCCTTAACGTTGTTAGGAGCACCATCAACGAGGTCCTTAGCTTCCTTGAGGCCGAGACCGGTGATTTCCCGGACGACCTTAATGACGCCGAGCTTGTTGTCGCCGGCAGCGGAGAGAACGACCGTGAATTCGGTCTTCTCTTCGGCAGCAGCGCCACCGGCATCACCACCACCACCCATCATCATGGGCATTCCCATCATGGGGGCAGCGGCTGTTACGCCAAACTTGTCTTCGAGGGCCGTCTTCAGCTCACTGAGCTCAAGAGCGGTCATACCACTGATCTTTTCTACGAGGTCTGCAACGGCGGACATTATTCTGTTTCTCCTTCTGGGGCGGCTTCTTCAGCCGGGGTTTCTGCTTCGGCGGCGGCCTCAGCGGTCGGGGCTTCGGCTTCGGCCTCAGCGGGGGCAGCTTCTTCTGCGGGAGCCTCGGCTTCGGCTGCTGGTGCAGCTTCGGCGGCAGGCTCGGCGGCCTTGGCGGCCGGAGCTGGAGCGGGGGCGCCTTCACCCACCTTGTCGGCAACAGCACCAATCACACGGATTGGGTCGGCATACAAGGCTTCGATGACACCAACCAGGTTCGAGAGCGGAGCCGCAATGGCGCCGATCACCTGGGCGATTAGCACGTCTCGTGGCGGGAGCTTGCTGAACGCCTCGACCTGTTTGTCGGTCATTGGCTTCTTGTCAAAAATCCCGCCCTTAACGGTCAGCTTCTTGGTCGAGTTGGCAAAATCGAAGAGCAACTTAGCACATTCGGTTTCGTTCTCAAACAAGAAAGCATAGGCCGTAGGGCCGCCCTTCAGGTCGTCGGCGAGGATACTGATATCTTCACCAATCGCGCGCTGGAAAAGCGTGTTCTTGATAACGTGGATTTCGCCGCCCTTGGCTCGCAGATCGCTGCGCAACTTTTGAACTTGCTTAACCGTGAGGCCGCGATAGTCGGTAAAGACTACGCCCTTGGACTTGGCGTACCAGTCCTGCGTCCTCTCGATCGTTTGCGCTTTTTCTGCGGTGCCCTCAGACTTGTAGGCCGGGGCTTTTTCTGCGGTAGGCATAGCGTTTTGCTTAACCCATTGCTGTTGCATCAAAAAAGCTTGCGGGCCAAACGACCGCCGCAAGCTCATAGACCCACCTTGGCGGGTTACTTTGCTATTCAATTTGCGATCCCTCGGCGCGCAGACCGTGCTTCAAAAGAAGGGGTCTATTATGACTTTCGCCACGCAACTGTCAACAGGTTACGCAAATTATGGCCCAGTGAGGCCAAAAAGTCAAGGGTGGGGCTGAACGGCGGGCTTAACCATTTCGGTTTTCGTCATCGGTGGGGCACCAACTCCAAGCACGCCGACTTGGAAAGGGCGTACCCGAGCCGTACAAAACCCTTTAGCGACAAGCGGGGAACCTTCTGCGACCTTTGCCGCCGTGGTGTCATCTTTTGCAAGAATCACCATCATTCGCTTTCCATCGTCCATATACATGCCAGACATCATCAAACTGCCTTGCTTAGCCAAGGTGACTGTGTAGTTTGATTCATGATCTTTAGCTGCAGCTTGCATGCCATCGGTTGAGGAAGCGCTGGACGATTTTTCGGCATAGTCCACGACATAGACGTTTTGTCCGTTTACCTTCCCGTTAGAAGAAGAAAAGCCCGACATGGAACCGCCGTTTGCACTCCCGCCGGCACGTCCACTTGCAGAGCCACCCGCACGAGCACTCGCACTCGCAGAGCCTTGGCTTGATCCAACCGAAGTTGCTTGGCCCTCGATTTCGACTTGAGATTGAGCCCATGCCAGGCTAATGCCAACGACCGAGATAAGAAGTGCGAACGAAAATAGACGATTTTTCATGATTCACCAACAAGTATTGGCAAGACGTCCGAGTCTTCACCAGGGTTCACTTCATGCGAATTTCAGAACAAAAGCCGTGATCGCCATACCTTTACTACTATATAGTAAGAGCCATGAAGTGTTTTCCTTTGTTTGTTTGGCTACTGGCTGCGACTACTCCCGCTGTAGTAATTCGGGACGATCTCGCTGATGCTTGGTACAAGGAGATTGCCGATAAGGATGCTTACAAGTGTGTGGGGAGAATCGCGACGGACACCACATCGGCAAGTGGCGTCTACATTGGCTTTGGCAATGGCGCGCACTGGCTTTTAACGGCGGCCCATGTTTCGATTACTTCGCCAGCTACGGTCAACTTTGCGGGTGGTATCTCGAGTGCCTACAGCCTGATCGTATCATCGAGAATCGCTTACGATCCGTACACCTTAGGCCTGAATGATCTTGCTCTAATCAAGATTCATAATTTTGGTAGTTCAAACCTCGCTCCCGCCAAGTTTTCGAAAACTCTTCTCGACATACCGGATGCAGTCGCCGACCATCCGCTGATAACAAGTGTCGGATTTGGACAGACCGGAACCGGCATTACCGGACAGCAAGCCGGCACGCAAGGTACCAAGCGCGGATTTCGAAACCGAATCGATGCCATAGGTACAACTTACACGACTGGTACCGCAGGGCAGCCAGACTATAACGTTCGGGCCTACGAAGGCTATATGGCCGACTTTGACAACGACACAGATGGGAACAACACGCTCAACCACGCTGACAACACCCATATTCCGGCAGGCGCAAAATCATCGAAGTCATGGGAGCAAACCGAGGGCCAACTCGCGCCCGGCGACAGTGGGGGAGGGCTCTTCCGAACCGTCGACGACCAAGAAGTCTTGGTTGGAATCAATAGCTACAATGTCGACGGCGGCGTTCTGGGACCCGCTGGCACTTATGGGACTTGGAGCGGCTGGACAGCGATAAACCGTGAAAGGGCGCTCTGGATTCGACAGCACACTGGAATCGAAGCGGTGCCCGAGCCATGCACTCTGATTGGATTTACTGCCGGGGCATGGCTATTAGGTAGAAGAAAAAGGAGGAACTAGCATTTCTGTTAAGATTTTGCTAATTTTGTGATCAAAGGACGACAAAAGTCTTTATGCTTATAGCATGAGACATGGTTGCATGCTTCTATCACTATTCGTTGTTGGCTCGGCTCATGCTGTTGTGATTCGGCATGACGTAAACGACAATCTGTACACGGCCCTAGGGAACTCATACGCAAGTGTCGGCCGAATCCACACCGAGACCGATACGACTATTGGCTCCGCATCTGGCGTTTACATTGGAAGCCACAATGGTAGTGCTTGGCTCTTAACGGCCGCCCACGTAACATTCGCTGGAACAACTACTGCGACCGTTACTTTCGGTGCCAACACGTTTAACCTCGATACCGCGAGCAGGCAAGATTTTTCTGGCGGCACGATCGTAAATGGGAAGAACGACCTTGCTCTGCTTAAAATCACCGGCTTCAATGCTGCAATCGGTGCCGCGAAGCTATTCAACAACAAACTAAACATCCCTCTTGGCGGTCCGAAGCCAATTGGAACATCGGTAGGCTTTGGAAGGACTGGCACCGGTAATACCGGTGCGAACGGAGCTTCGGGTACGAAGAGAGGTCTTCGGAACCGGCTCGACTGGGTGGATTGGACCAATGGGGGCTCGACACTTTGGGGTTATTGGGCCGATTTTGACAACAACACCGTCGCCGCAAACACTTTGGACTTCGCAGGCCAGTTTCCGTCCTTACCAGACATGCCGGCATCATCGAAAGAACCGCTTGATCTCGAGGGCATTACTGCCGCAGGTGACAGCGGTGGAGCCTTGTTCGCCAACGTGGACAGTAGCGAGCTCCTGGTAGGAATTACTTCTTCGGGCGGGCCTGGGCCGGACGGCGTCGGGCACTATGGTTCGACCTCAGTCTGGACACCAATCAATGCGACGAGTTCAGCGTGGATCACCGAAAAGACCGGAATCACAGCGGTTCCAGAACCGGGAACGATGGCGACTCTAGCCCTCGGGGTGGTCGCGATGTTGAGGCGTCGTCGTCGCACTTAAGCTCTTGCATTTTGGAGGCTCCCTCTTACAGACAACACTCCCATCGCCCGTCGAAAGCGGTCGCGCTAGGCTGTCTTCGGCAATGGAAGACCCATTGCTTCTAACCACTCACGCAACTTGGCTGTTCTCGCTGCGACTTCATCGGGTAGCGAGAATGGCCGTCCTCGCGCGTCGATGATGATGCCAACGGTTCCACCTTCAAACTTCTGCGTAATCGCCTTACCCTTGCCTGCGCCTACGTCCAGCAACTTGTGAGGAGTGATTGTAAGCTCTTTAAACTCATTGCGACCACACGGAATGACCTTAATGTCACCGTACTTAACACTATGGTTCTCGCCAGAGCCCGAGACCGTAACCGCGACTTCCGGTTGCTTCAGCACTCCCAGTGGGGCGATACAGTGGCCGCACTTTACGATACAGTCAAACTCGAAAACTTGCTTAGCGGCTTCGTAGAAATGCTCACTGAGTACGCCGAGGTGGGGCATCATGAAGATCGAGTCCACCGTGAGCATGGTCACCCCTTCGGGCTGATAGGCGTCCATCATCATCAGAGCGCTTTGGGCACGGCGTGGAGCGTGGCTTAGAACGCCACCCGACCCAATGACCATATTGAGGTCCATCATCTTGATGAGCGTTCCGCCAGACTGGGCTTGCTCAAAGATCTGGCCCACGTCACGCTGCTGGGCCGAACCAGTCAGCGAACGCGCCAATGATTTGTGGTGATCAAAGGCCAATCGCAATGCTTCCCGGCTAACCGCATGCTCGATGAGCAAGTCTTCATACGCTTGCGGAATCGTCGTTGGACGAATCATCTTGTTGCGCAAGCGGTTTCGGACGTCATTGGGATCGATCGTGAAGGGAAGCCAACGGACGATATTGTCGATTCCGGTCTCCTTCAAGACATTACAGATCGAATAACTCATGCCCAAATTGGCAGAAACGGTTCGGTTGTAGATGCCTTGGAAAACGGAGAAAACATCCGTCGTAGCCCCACCGATGTCCACACCCAACACATTGATGCCTTCTTGGTCGGCGTAAGACTTCATCAGCTTTCCAACCGCGTTTGGCGTTGCCATCACCTCTTCGCTAGCCCATTCCAAAAGCTTGTTATAACCGGGTGCCTGCTGCATCACGTGCTCCAAAAACAGCTCATGGATTTCGTCACGCGCCGGGTCGAGGTTCTCTCGATCCATGGTAGGCCGAAGGTTTGGAACCATCTTGACGGCGATATCTTCGCCGAGGACTTCGGCGACCTCTTCTCGAACGTCGACATTTCCCGCAAAGATGAGGGGCAATTTCATGTCGCCAAATCGTGGCTTGGGATCGGCCCGTCGAACGACCTCAGCCATTTCAATTAAGTGGCTCCGGGTTCCACCATCGGTGCCGCCAGACATCAAGATGATATCGGGGCGCAATTGTCGAAGCCGTTCGACCTTCTGAAACTCCTTGCGACCGTCATTGATCGCCAATGTGTCCATCAGAATGGCACCCGCTCCCAGCGCTGCACGCTCAGCCGATTCGGCGCTCATCTCTTTGACCACGCCTGCGACCATCATCTGGAGACCGCCACCCGCTGAACTCGTCGAGACATAAATATCGGAACCCTCGAGGTCATTGGACCGCGTATCGACCACTTGGCCTTCCTTGAGCAGCTTATAAACGTGATCATCTTTGATCAGCTTTCGGCGGCCCTTCGTGAAGCCCTGCGCCTCGGGCACCTCTTCCTCGGTGATCTCCTCGAGTTCCGTCATGGCGTTCAAAACACCGATGGTCACGTCCTCGAAGGGACGTTCTACCGTCGTGGGTGCTTCGCCACGAGCCACAAGGCGATAATCGCCCTGAGGGTTTCGCTCAATGAGAATGGCCTTGGTTGTGGTCGACCCACAGTCGGTGGCAACGATGCGCTTGATGTCCTGCGCCATGCGGCCCATTATGCACCATGAACCCTCTAGTTTTCGGTGGGGGATACCAATGAAACCGATAGGCGGAAAATGGCGAACAACCTTAAAGCTAGACCGTTCCTCGACGAAGCAGTGGTGCTTCCGGTCGGTACCGGCTACGATACAACCTGGCGCGATATTGTCATCGCTGGGCTTGCCAGCCTTGCTCTCATTCTCGCTGCCTTTGGAGACACTGCCGGCCTTCCTAACGCAGAATTGGGCGGGCTCTATATCTTCATCCCGTTTTACGTCGGTATCACTTACAGGAACCGAATTTTCGTGCCCGTTACTGTCGTGGCCGTCGCCTGCTACTTGGCGACGCAGATTGGGAATATGGCCAGCTCCAGCTTCGATCGCGCAAGCATCTTGGCTGCTGGAATCAATATTCTCGTTCAATCGACGGCAGCTGGCGCCATGGTCGCGATGTTGCAGGCCCTCCAGGATCTCTTCGGAACGGCATTAACCGATCATCTCACCAAACTGAAGAACCGCCGTGGTCTTTTTGAAGCCGCGCCAAGATTTCTAGCATCCGCGCGAACTAGGCGCGTATCGATTGTCGCAATCATCGTTGATATCAACCAGTTCAAGCTTGTGAACGACACATTTGGCCACGATGCGGGTGATCGCGTGCTTTGCGCCGTCGGTGCAGCTCTCAGCAAACTCCGGCATAAGCCTTCGCTTGCGGTACGAACTGGCGGTGACGAGTTTCTTTTTCTTGGATTGGTACGAAATGAGCACGAAGCACAGGCCCTGAAGTCGCATATTCGTGCGTGTGTTCATAAAGAACTAGAGCGGATTGATATACCCGCCACTGCCAGTGTCGGCATGGCCCTCGTTCGCGAAGTGCCCGATGATTTGGATGCGCTGCTTGCCGATGCAGACAATCAGATGTACCGGGCGAAGAGCCAGGCGCGTGCTGTTGTCAACGTGAGTCACGAGCTGACCACCAATTCTTGAGTGCGTCGTCTATACTCACTGCAGGCGGAGCACTACAACCTTGGCAGGAGTTGCATTTCAACAAATTTCAAAGGTGTTTGCGGGCGATGTTCGTGCCGTAGATAACCTCGATCTTCAGATCAACGATAAGGAATTCATGGTGCTGGTCGGGCCTTCGGGTTGCGGCAAGACCACCGCGCTTCGCATGATCGCCGGTTTGGAAGAAGCGACCGATGGCGACATGCTCATCGGTGACACTCGCGTCAATGACGTCCCTCCAAAGGATCGGGATATCGCCATGGTTTTCCAAAACTATGCGCTGTATCCGCACATGACGGTCTACGACAACATCGCCTTCGGTCTGCGTCTCCGCGAACTCGGCGGCTTCTTTTGGCAGATCAGCCACCCTGCAGAAGCAAAGAAGATCAAGACCTCGATCGACGAACGCACGCGAGCGACCGCGAAGATGCTCGACATCGAGCACCTCCTTCACCGCCGTCCAAAGGAACTCTCCGGTGGTCAGCGGCAACGCGTGGCACTGGGCCGTGCGATCGTTCGCCAACCCAAAGTCTTCTTGATGGATGAGCCGCTGTCGAACCTCGACGCCAAGCTCCGAATTCAAACCCGCGCCGAGCTTATCCGCTTGCATCGCGACCTCGGCATTACGACGATTTACGTGACGCACGACCAAGTCGAGGCGATGACGATGGGGCAGCGCATCGCCGTGATGAAGGACGGTGTCCTCCAGCAGTGCGACACGCCCGAGAAGGTTTACAATCAGCCTGCTAACAAATTTGTGGCCGGCTTCATTGGGGCGCCGCCAATGAACTTCATTCCCGCGAAGGTCTCAGGTGGCAAGGTTGAGGCAGGGGCATTCACACTTCCCATTCCATCTGGCCACCCTGCAGCCGCCCTAGAAGGGAAGTCGCTGTTCTTGGGCATTCGGCCCGAGGACATCTATGATGCCGCGATGAATAACCCGATTCCGACGACCGACGAAAACACGATCAAGGCCAAGGTCGACGTCCTCGAACCACTGGGCCATCAGTACATCGCTTATCTGAAGGCCGGCGATCATGCTTTTCTGGCCAGTATCGATGCTGGTTCAAAGCTCAAGATCGACGACGAATCAAACTTCACGATCAACTTGGATCAGCTTCACTTTTTTGATGCTGAGACTGAGCAGGCGATCCGCTGAATTTCGCTGCAGAAGCAATCCAAACGCCGGCGATCACAACCAAAACGCCAAGTCCTTGCAGCAAGGTGACCGGAATTCCGAGAACCACCAGCGCTGAAATCGTGGCAACGATCGGGACGAAGAACTGATAGCGCATCGCCTTGCCCGGTCCAAGTTGCTGAACGCCCGTGAAGAACCCATAGAAGCCCAAGGCGCCGGCAAGCAGGGCAATATGAAAGAAGTAGTACCAATCACGTGGTGAAAGTGACGCCCAATTCACGCCCAGAGCCGGTCCCAGTCCATACGGCACGATGACAATCAGCGCACCAGGCATGCCCAGAGTAATCAATTGCAGTGGCGAAAAGTGCGCTCCCAAGACGCGCGATATCACGACGCAAAGACCCCAAATGACCGCAGCAGCAAGCGTCATAAGGATGCCAAACATCGTCGTCGTGCCCGAACTGTGACCAACAACCAGAGCAACCCCCAAGCAAGAAATCACCGCCCCAATCACGCTCCCCCACCGGAGCTTCTCTAAGCGAAACAATGCCTCGAAAAAGAGCACCCAAATTGGGCTCGTCGAGATCAGAATGCTCGATTCGCCCGGCGTCACCTGCTTGGCTCCCTCCAAGAAGAAGAACATATACACGCCCATCGTGAGCGAGCCCAAGAAGAGCACTTGCAGCGCTAACCGAGGCGAAGGGAAGCGCAGGGGCTCCTTCATCACGAGGCATAGCGGAACGAGAGCGAAAAGCATCACGACCCAGCGCGTCAGCGCCAAGGCGGCTGGCGGCATCACTTGGTAAAGCGATTTCACTGCCACGAAGTTGAAGCCCCACGCCAGCACCGTCAACGTCAAGTACGGGTTTGGCAAAAAGCGATTGGTGGGCTTCAAGGCCGCTAGTTTACTTGTCAGAGCTCAAACGACTGATCGCTCGGCGGCGTGGGCCGTTCGATCGGCATCACCGGCATACGCTTGATTCGCGTCGAGACATCCGCGATGTTTGTCACCCAGTTAATGAAACCGACCACCACCGGAAGCCAAATGATCGGGCCAACCGGTGGGGCATTCTTGTTCAGGCCCAATTGCCCGGCGATACCGCTCAGCCCTTCCGGAGTCAGCACGATCCAAAGCAGACAAACGACAAACACGCCAAAGTAGCCAAGACCCGACCGAAACTCGCCCACCGCCGCATGCCCCGCGCCCGGCATGATCGCCGCCAGAAAAACTGGAACCTTGCCGCCCTGGGCCATCGCCTGAAATTCGCTCGGCGCCATCAAGTCGGCAACGCCGGCGATTCGAAGCACAAGCTCACCATAAAGCGTTTCGAGCTTCGCATCTTTCGGATAGAGCTCCAAGCCTTCCTTCAGCAATGTGGCCGCCGCCTTGATCTGCTTGTTAGAAACCAAGTCTTCTGCATTGGCCAAGATTACGGCCGCTGAACCGGGGGCAACAGAGATCGCCTCTTGCAAAAGCTTGTGCGCCGCCGAAACATCGCCGCGCCGATGCAACACCATGTATTGCCGCAAGAGCGACTCGGCCTTTTCCTCATCCGCCGGAGAGGGCCTAGTTAGAGCAGGTCGGGGTTCGGCTGCATCGCCGCCCAAAGCGTCTCCAGGTCGTAAAATTGCCTCTGTTCCTCCCTCATGACGTGCAAAACCACGTCGCCGTAATCCACCAAAATCCAGCCGCCATTGCCGTCCTCGCGTCGCGAAGGACGAAAGCCCTTAGCCTTCATTTTCTCGACGACCCTTTCCGTGATAGAGTTCGCGTGGATGTCGCTATTACCAGTGCAAATCACAAAGAAGTCCGCCACGCTCGTCTTCTGACGAACGTCGAGGGTTTCAATTCGGTCGGCCTTGATGTCGTCGGCATAGTCGACAATGAGTTTGGCTTTTTCTTCTGAAGTCATAGGCAAGGGCCGCGGGGAGTGTACCGCCAACGGCTAACCACTCCCCGCCAAACGCCCCTTACTCATCCACAGACCCAAAGCCAGCGATCACCAAGTCGATATCCGCCGCATCAACTTCGCCGCTCACATCCACGTCGGCGTCAGGTGTCGAGCCGCCAGGATAGGTGCTGCCAAAGTCCGCAATCACGGCGTCGATATCCGCCGCGTCCACCTCGCCCGAGCCGTCCACATCGCCGTTCACCATCGAAATCGTTCCGAGGCTAAAACCACTACCCGTCAAGGTTATGGTCACTCGCCGCCTAAGCCACGAGGAACCATCGAGCACGAGCTCTGCCGAGCCCGTCGCCGTCGAGGCTACCGCGAGGCTAATGGCAGAGCTACTCGAATTCGCGGTGATCACACCCGATCCCACCGTGCTCGTCCCCTGCATGATCGAGTAGGCGATCGCCCGTGGCATGGCGAACGCGCTCACCGAACCACCAAGCTCCATCGTGCCCCCGAGTTCGACATTCTGCGAGCCGATGACTTGGAATGGCACTTCCATCTGCGAGCCGCTATTGGTATCCACCATCGTGTACCACTGAAACGACGTGTAGAGCATGGCGTTGGCGCCCACGGGCTGAAGCTCACCAGGCCGCGTCACGAGCGGCGCAAACGTGTTGCCGGCGCTGGTCAGGCCATAGTCCATCCAATAGGTGCCCTGCGGCAAACTGACCGCAGTAGGGAAGGTGAGCGTCGCCGACATAATCGGGCGGCTGGTAAGGCTCGAGCTGCTGCGTCCCGTTCGATAGATACCGCTGAAGTCCGTGAATGTGAGGATATTAGTCGTCAAATCGCCGGCAACAATGTTTGATCCCGGCTGCCCCGGCACGCCATCCCAAATCCGCAGGACACCGGTGTTGAACTGCTCGGTGGTCGAACCATTCGTCCGAAAGCCGTAAACAACAAAACTCGACACACTCCAGCCGCCCGCGGGCACCGTAAAGTCATCTGCCTGGTGCAGCGGCCCCGTCGCGGTCGCGTTCAGGTAGTTCACGCTATAGCCGAGAACTGTGTTCGATACCGCCCCAACAGACTGCAACTCGCTAAACGTCGTCCCCACCGGCGCGGTATTGCCCAAGTGATGCGTCGGCCCCGTCGACATCGGGCCATTATCGTGAAGGACGGCGGCCTGGGCCGAGGCAATTGCCGAGAACATGGAAAGGAGCGCAACCTGCTTCATCACCCATAGAGTATCCGAGCTAGGCTCGATTCGTTCACCGCCAACGCGAGAAACTGGTAAGGCAGACTCCAATTTAGATAAAGCTATGGAGTGCGCGAGGCTTGCTAGCTAACTCAACTCTCCCCGCACCCGCCCCCCTCTCCCCTTGCGGGAGAGGAAGTTCGAGGAGTCCCGCGCGAAAGCAAGGGAAGCTCGAACAGGAGAGGGGTTTCTTGGCTGTCTAAATCGAGCAAGTCCGCCCCCCTCGCATTCCCGGCCACGCAGTGGGCTCCCACGCAAGTTTTAGAATTTATCGCGACCACGCAAGTGGGCACCCAAGCAACTCCCCTCCCAAGCCTGGGAGGGGCTGGGGGAGGGTTGAAGACGTCGCGGCGAGGGCCAAATGTTGTCGCTTCATGG
>JAEURP010000019.1 GCA_016788585.1 Chthonomonas sp.
TCAACCGGTTATCGTTCGCTTTTAACGATTTGCCTCGATCGAGGGTTCAGCCGCAGCTCTCCTGAGTTACCTACTGCCGATCCTAGCTCTTAGCAACGTCGCATCCAAGCGATCTCTAACCATGACGCTGTTACACGTCACATCTCATTATAACGAAACTAAGAATCCAAAAACACGAGGATCGCAAATATTATGCTGATTTCAGCGCATCTTTCTGTAATGAGATTAGTTCATTGATGCCCTTTTGAGCAAGCTTAAGCATTCGACCAAGAGTGTCCGCTCCGAACGGAACGGCTTCCGCCGTGCCCTGAATCTCCACGAATTTTCCGCTTTCCGTCATCACGACATTCATATCTGTGCCCGCCCGGAAGTCTTCTTCGTAGCAAAGGTCCAGGAGTTCTTCATTGCCTATCAACCCGATGGAGATAGCGGCAATTGCTTCTGGCATCAAGATCTCTTTAATCATTCGCTGGTCGATCATCCATCGCATCGCATCGTACGTTGCTACATAAGCTGCAGTTATCGCCGCCGTTCGGGTGCCCCCATCTGCCTGAAACACGTCGCAGTCAAGTGTAATAGTTCGTTCACCCATTCGCTCCATATCGACAATTGCCCTCATCGAACGCCCAACAAGGCGCTGAATCTCCATGCTTCGGCCGTTTGGTCCGCGCGAACTGTCTCGCTGGTTTCGTTGCTTGCCCGACCGCGGGAGCATTGAGTACTCCGCCGTTAGCCAACCTTTGCCTTGATTCTTCATAAACGGGGGCACGCGGTCTTCTACCGTTGCCGTCACGAGGACATGCGTGTCGCCAATCTTGATTAGACATGAGCCTTCGGCAAACTTAGCAAATCCTCGCTGCAGTGAAATTGGTCGTAATTCGTCGTTTTGTCGGCCATCGATTCGCATCAATATGCAATGTACCCATGGTGAAGATGCGGAAAACGGCTACAATTACATTGTCCACCTATCGGTGTCCAGTGTCCCGTAGAGAGAAGTCGCGCGTTTCCTGTTGAGTGAGTCCGCCCGCCCGAACCCTGCGCCAGTTGGCAGATGTAGAAGTAAGCACCCTTCAGGGGACAGGAAACAAAAGTAGAAAATGAGTACAAAGCGACTATTCGTCGGTAACTTGCCGTTCTCGGCAACGGAGTCCGAACTTCTGATGCACTTTGGTGACTATCAGCCCCACAGCGCCAAGATCATTCCCGATCGCGGCTTTGGATTTGTGGACATCGAAGGCGACCAATTGGACGCCTGCGTCGAGGCCATGAACGGTAGCCAACTTGGCGGTCGTACGCTTCGCGTGAACGAAGCGATTCCGCAGGAAGATCGCCCACGCGGTGGCGGCGGCGGTGGTGGATACAACCGAGATCGCGGCGGTAGCGGCGGCGGGTATCGGGATCGCGGTGATCGAGGCGATCGTGGCGACCGAGGTGACCGACGCGGCGGCGGCGGACGCTACTAAGAAGCAGCTCTGGAACATTAGCCCATCGAACCCTGCCATTGAGGGATTGATGGGCTAACTATTTACAAAAGGTCTAATTCTCTTACTGATTAACACACGATCAGCTTCAGCCCACGATTGGGCGAGCGATCAAGTCTCGGGCCGCTTCCTCCCATTTCGGGAACAAAAACTGAAATCCTGCCTCGGTTAGCCGCCTCGGAACGACCCGACGGCTCTTCAAGACCAATTCACTCTCAGTCTTCATCAGTCGTGTTGCGATCTCGATCATCCAACTGCTCGCGGGTAAGCCAACCTTGACGCCCGCTTCTTCGCGAAGAATTCTGCTGAAGTCTCGTTGGGTAACTGGGTTTGGCGAGCAGATGTTTACAGCGCCCTCGAGGTCTTCACGGTCGGTCAAAAACTCTACGGCGCGGCAGAAGTCATCAGCGTGAATCCATGACACGTACTGTCGACCGCCTGCGATAGGTCCGCCAAGTCCCTTTTTCGTCAAACTCAACAGAGTTTCGAAAACACTGCCTCGATCCGGCGACATAGTCATCGCGCTCCTGAGAGCCACCTTCCGCGTGCCAGGGGTGTCTGCGACGTTCAATGTCTCTTCCCAGGCTTCCGCGATGGCAATACTGCGTTTCCAATGAGCTGGAACACCCTTCTCGTTTCCGCCGATCTCGCCGTCATACTCGTCATTTGGTTCGCCAAAGGTGTGGGCGTAGATGGTTGCCGTGCTAGATTGGAGCCACAACCGGGGCGGTTGGGCAGCTTGCTTTATAGCCTGCCCAACGACTTGCGTGGAGTCCACTCGGCTGTCCATCATCTCCTTGAAATGCTCCTCGGTGTAGCGGCAATTGACCGTACGGCCGGCGAGGTTAATCACGACATCAGCGCCATTGATTTCATCAGACCAAGCGCCGAGGGATCGACCGTCCCACCAAACACAACCCGGCTCATGGCGTCGTGACAGAACTACGACTTCGTGGCCCTTGGGACGGAGCCACCGAACCAATGCGGCTCCAACGTGGCCCGTGCCCCCTGGAATGACGAACTTCACAAACCCAGTATGAACGGCCTAAGGTTGCCCAGTAATTGTGCCGATACTGACGATGGCATGAAGTGCGCCATCGAAGTTAACAATCTATGCGTGAGCTACCGAGGCAAGGACGGACGGTCGATCCAAGCCGTGCAGAACTTGTCATTCTCGGTCGGTCAAGGTGAAGTGGTCGGATTTCTCGGTCCCAACGGGGCAGGGAAGAGCTCGACTTTGAAGTCCATGATGGGCTTCGTCCAACCAAAGAGCGGTGAATGCCTCGTCTTTGGCGAGCCCTCATGGAGCGAATCGAGCCGGAGCCGAATTGGCTACCTCCCGGAGGTAGCCATGTACTATCCGCACCTCAACCCGCTTGAGACGCTTACTCTCTATGGCGAACTCCAGGGCCTCCGAGGTCAGCGGCTCTACACGCAAGCCATGGATTTGCTCAATTTGGTTGGTCTGGGCAAGAGCACGCGAACCCTTAACCGGCAACTCTCCAAAGGAATGCTCCAGCGCGTGGGAATCGCCCAGTCTCTTCTGGGCAGTCCCGATTTGCTCGTCTTAGACGAAGTCACGAGCGGTCTCGATCCCATTGGCCGTCAAGAACTGCGCGAAATCATGCTCGATATGCGTCGACATGGTACGACAATCTTCTTTAGTAGCCATGAGCTGGCAGAAGTAGAGATGCTATGCGACCGCATTCTAATCATCGACCAAGGAAAACTGGTAGATGAGAAGCATGTTGGCAACCTCAAGTCCAATTTGCGCAAGTTCAGCCTGTGCTACCTCGGTGCCCCCCAATCCGAAGGCGCATTGACAAACTCAACAACGGGCATAACCACGGCCCGATTCGATAGCAAGCCCGAACTCATTGAAGCCATCGCACAAGTACAAAGCGCGGGCTTAGAAGTCCTCGATGTCGTAACCGAAGAGGGGTCGCTCGAGCAGTATTTTATTGAAGCCATTCAGGAAGCAGCATGAACAAAATCTTGATTTGGCGAGCCTTGGCTCGCGGCGTTCTCCTCGAATCTATTCGACGCAAAGACCTTTGGGTCGTTGCGATCCTGGGATTCATTATCGTTTGTTCGGCGGGTGCTCTTGGCTTCTTCGGAATGTCTGGCCTCGAAAGCTTCGCCAAGGACCTTGCCGCTTCAGTCTTGGGTGGGTTCTCGACCATCCTAGCGATCGTAACAACGGGGCGGCTGATGCCGGAAGAAACCAAGAACAGAACGCTATACCCCTTGGTCGCGCGGCCCATTAGTCGGTTCGATCTCTTGTTTGGTAAGTTCCTTGGAGGCGTTGCTGTAGCTTGGATTTCGTTCCTGATTCTGTGTGCGCTCACCGCGCTCGCCCTCTCGATTTTCGGTGTGAAGATGGAGCCGATCATGCTGCAGTACGTAATGCTGAAAATGATGGGGCTCGTGGTCGTTTGCGCGGTGTCGCTGATGCTCAGCACGCTCATGACGCCAAGCGCCGCAGTTACGATGAGCTTTGTGATCCTGTTTGGATCGAGCATGCTCTCACGCGGACTGCTGATGGCGTTTTCGACCGCCGATCCCGGTGTTGCGCCTTTCTACCGCGTGATCAATGGAGTATTGCCGCAGGTCAGCCTGTTCGACATAGGTGGTCGCGCTGCCAACACTAACTGGAGGCTTGTACCCTTGTGGGTTATTGGTGCTCTAGCTACTTACATGGTGCTCTATAGTGCGGCAATGCTAAGCCTAAGCTGGGCAAAGTTCCGAAGGCAGGCTCTCTAGAATGCGACGATACTTTCCGCTCATCGTTTGCGCCTTTGCCATTGCTTCCGGTTTTGTTGCGCCTGCGGTCGAGCCAGAGGTCCGACCGAAGGCCGAGGCAAGCGGCCTTCATGCACACGAAACCCATGCCAGTGCTTCATTACTTGGACAGTTTCGAACGAGCATCACGAGTTGGCTCTGGCTCCGAACGGATCTCTACTTGCACAACGGCGTGGAGATGCGTCCATTAACCGATCAAGAATTGGAGGTTGGCCAGCAAGGAGTTACCTCGGCTGAGAGTTTGCACAAAGAGGGTCTTACGGTGGTGCCAGCAGCGGAGCGCGATTTTAGAGGCACGCTAGGTGATATCGAGCGTGCGACTCGGGCCTACAAGAACATGGAGGGGCACTCTCATAGTTCGCCACTTATGGCATTGCCGCTCTATCGGCTGATGACTTGGATCGAACCGACATTTGAGGAAGGGTGGAGAACCGGAGGAGCCGTGCTTGCCATGGGAACGGATCCACATCAACACGAATTGGCCATCGATTTCTTGATGGAGGGATTGAAGGCTAACCCGAAGTCCCTTATGATCCTCAACCAGATTGGATTTACGCTAGCTGTTAAGAAGAAAGACTATGGGAAGGCCATCCCCATCTTTGAGCAGGCCCGGAACATTGGTTTACACACGAAGGTAATGAACGAGGCTGACCAAGAGTCGTTCCGCGATGTTTATCGCTGGCTGACGCTACTGTACAGAGAGACGAACCAGCCCGAAAAGCAGCAAATGGTCGCGACCGAAGGCCTAAAGATCTTTCCCGATGATGTGGTCCTCTCAAAGTCGGGAGAGGCTCAAATGCCTACGCATAAAGATGAGGAAGACCATCACGACCATGATCATTGAGAATCCGCTTCGCCTAGTGGCGAAGCGGTATTAGAGTACTTTTAGATTAGTTATTGACTGCGCCGAAGTTTGCGATGATCACATCGATATCGGCAGCGTCGACTTCACCTGAGCCATTGACATCGCCGCTAGTCGGCGGCACTGCTGTCTGCCCAAAGTTCGCAATAGCTAAGTCGATGTCGGCAGCATCGACTTCACCCGATCTGTTCGGGTCACCATTGACGAGCCCAATCACTCCAGTGTTTATGAAGCGATTTGTTTCGGCTGGAGAAGCCATGGCTGGGTGAGTCTTCAGCAGATGGGCGCCAAAGTTGAACCGCAACCGATAAGACCCGGTGACTGTCGGCGGCGCGATCACAGAGAATTGCTGCGTGCCCGGGTTTACCGTAGCATTTACTGTGCCCCCTGCGTATGGTGTTCCCGCCGCATTCAGGAACGTGACTGGAACCGAACTTGGGTAGCTCCCGACCCAATGCCCCAGGTTCAAAGTTCCAGTAATCTCGCTATCGACAACTGCGCCGCTGATCACGAGAGCATAGCCTTGTGGCCCGGAAGGCACATTGGCGGCCGCAACACTAATCGTGTAGGTGCCAAGGTTTGGCGTGTCTCGCATCACCATTTCAGTCGAGTTAATCGCGTCGGAAGTCCCACCCGTCGTGCTTTGTCCAGAAGCAAACACGTTTCCAAGATATGTTCCAGCCGGACCAACAACCGTCAGGTTGAGATTGTTGACTGCCGCTGCTGAAGCCCCGACAGCAGCCGGGAAGTCCGTAAAGGTCATGGCAACACGCAGGGGCTGCGAATTTGCGGTCACCTTAAACGTGTAGTTTGTTGATTGACCAGTGGTAAGGCCGCTGGCATTTCGGACATCACGAACGATGGTGCGACGAGCGTCACCCGGAAGGGGAAGTGCATTGTCGAGCAATATTCGACCAAACCCTTCTCGTGCCGATGGATACCCCGCTGTCCCGGTCATGTCCACCGATGAAGAAATAAGCAGTGCTCTAAGCAAGGCACCTGAGGGGTTGATCGCATAGTTTGCGTTTGCATTGCCATCAAATATTCGCCCTTGCTTGAGGAATTGGCGGGTCAGCACGGCCGAGGCGGTTGCCGCTGGGCATGCCATCGAGGTTCCTCCCATTGTTGCCAATGCGGTCGTGTTACTGGTTCCTGATGAAACGATCGAATCACCCGGAGTGCAAACCTCTGGCTTTCGGCGGCCGTCGATCGTTGGTCCTGGACCACCAAAGCTGGCATTTGAATTTTGACTGGGTGAGTTGAGGGTCGCACTAACTGCGAGTACGCTCTTGGCGTTCTCAGGGGTCTTCAGTTGCGAGGTCAGATTGGTGATCGCGAACGCGACCATGTCGTCCTCGTAAGTCCAGCTAAAGTTGTCGATGGCGCGGCACCGATTTGTGTAGTTGGTTGTGGAGTCGTCACCCCAAGAATTGGTGTGATCGCGGGCCCCGTTGTTGTGGTGCGTTACCAGCAGGTTGTAAAGACCCGCCTCTGACGTATCGGGAATAGCAGAATACGCGAACTTCGCACCCCAAGCGACACCACGTCTTTCATCGAAAACTCCAGCATCGCCGACCGCCGTGCCCGCCACGTGCGTTCCGTGGCTGTTGACACCGGACCCACCCGCATAAACAATCTTTCGGTGGGTCGGTCCAACCGGATTGGTATCAGAAAAGCTAGTGTGGGCCGTGTAGATCAGACCATCGATGATTCCCATGATCTCGCCAGAGCCATTAATGCCCAGATCATAAAGAGGCGTTGAGTTATTGACATTGGTCTGGACAATCCAGCGCGAGGTCGTGTTACGAAAAGTGACTTCACCGGCATCTTCGACGTACTGAACCGACTCGTTACGAGCCAGGTTCTCGATCTGTTCGCGGGTTACGAGCGCACCCAGTATCGCTTGGTCGCCAATCGTCCCTTCGCTCGTTGGAGTTACTCCAAGCGTGCCCAACATGGCCCGTGTTAGGTCTAACTGTGCGTCCCGTGTTAACGTAATCGTGACTTGGAAAAGCCCTCGAGCCCGGTTCGCCAGTATCTTTGCACCCTTGACGTTGGACCGGCCTATTGTTGGGTCGATTCGATAAGCAGGATGAAATGGCCCGACCCAAGCCACGCCAGGAACGGCGCTTAGGTCATTTCTGCTTCCGCGGACCAAGAGCGAATCTTGTGGATAGTAATCGAGCACCGTCGCGCCAGACTGAACCAGCCTTTGGCGAATCGCGTCATCGACATGCCCCTCGACCTGAACAAGGAAAAGGCCGACTTCTTGGAAATCGGCGGTCATCAAACTGTCCTTGAATCGGGGGGTGCTCATAGCCGGATCAAAAGTTGCAGCAGTCAGAGCGATCGGACGTGCGAACGCTGAAGTACTAACCGCGCAAGCGGCGAGAAGGAAAAAATGGCGCATAGGATGTTCTATTTTATGACTTCTTTTGCCAGACTGGTGGTTCACTTCCAATTCTTAATTGCAAATCTCATGCCGTTTTGCAGACTAGGCGATAGAACTCTGCGTGCTTAGCTGCAACGGCCGTGACGCTGAGTTCCTGCAGTGGAGGCCCGGCCCCGCGATTTGTCTCTCGCGTCCACTGAATGGCGTTCGATAGGGCCTCGACTCCAAACTCGCCGTCGTAAAGACGCACCCAGTCGGCGTTCACTCGCCTCTGCAATTCTGGCATCGAGCCGACGTTTGGCACAACAACCGGCTTGCCGAACGTGAGTGCCATCATTGCCGAGCCTGAATTAAGTATGTTTCGATAAGGAAAGATACATACATCGGATGCATTCAAGAAGAGCTGCATATCTTCGTCCTCTAGGTGACGAATATCGACGACAACGCGGGGGTCTTCGGAGGCCAGTTGCTGGATCTCTGAGCGAAGCACGTCCTCCAAGCAACGTCCACCGATCAAGAGTGCGAGGTCGCCAGGGATACCTTTGAAAGCCCGGATTAGAGCCGGCACGTTCTTATAAGGTTTGATCAAACCAACGTGGGAAAGAGTAAGCGCGCTCTCTGTAATCCCGAAGTGAGCCCGAGCTTCCTTGCGCGAGACGGTGTTGGGATAGAAGTCGCCGTAGTCGCTCAGGGGGATGATCGTGCTCGGCCCATGTAACTCGGGGAACTTGGCGCGAACTAAGGGAACGCTGACCTCAGAAACAAAAATCGTCCCGTCCACGCGTTTCGTAAACTGTTGAACATACCAATCCTCCAGCTTTCGCCAAGGAGCGTCGTGGGTCACCACGTTGTGGGCGGTGTAAATCAGCTTTGCTCCAAGTTTCTTCTGGCGGTCGATCGCCTTTAGCAGCCGCCCCATCCGGTTGATCACGCGAAACGGATTCTTGAATCCCGTCTGCCCCTCAAAGAAGTGCAAGTGAACAAGGTCGTACCGCTCGCTCATCAAGTTCTCATAGGTCAGGTCGCTAACCTCAAACCCCAATTTCTCAAGCTCGCGATTGAGCATCCAGGTCATTGGATTCCATTTGCGGGAAGCGGCAACGGGGAGGACGGCGATCTTCAACGGCGACCTAACAATACCTGCAGGGGTATGGGGTGTAGGGTGTGGGGTTTGGAGAACAACGACTGAGGTAACTTGAGGGTGTGGAGAGCTTTCGTGAGCTTCAAACCTGGCAGGAAGCTATGATCTTGGCCGAAATGGTCTACAAAGTCACCGAGCAAATGCCCAAGGAAGAAGCCTATGGTATGCGGCGTCAAGCCCGAAACGCATCCACTTCTATCCCAGCCAACATTGCCGAAGGCTATGGTCGGCACCATCGCGGCGAATACCTCCAGTTTCTTGGGATCGCATCCGGAAGCTTGACTGAACTAGAAACGTTGTTAGAATTGTCCGTTCGCTTGAATCTAATCAAGGCCGCTGATGAAGAATTGGCCCAATGCGCTACGGTCGGTCGTTTGCTGTACCGTTTGCGCCAATCGTTGAGAACATAGCCATTGCTAAACCCCGCACCCCATACTCCACACCCCCCATTAAATGCCCCACACCCCACACCCCACACCCCACACCCCCGTAAGAGCAGTGTTCCTCGACCTCGACGACACCCTCTGCGCTTACTGGGACGCGAGCAAAGCCGCCCTCAAAGAGACTTTTGAAAACCATGCTCCGACGGGTGTGCCAACTGAGACCATGATCGCCGCATGGGCAGAGGCGTTTCGCAAGTTCAGTCCGGACGTTAAGAACGAGCAGTGGTATCCGATCTACCTCAAGGAAGGTGGCGTTACCCGGGTCGA
Organism: Chthonomonas sp.; assembly: GCA_016788585.1. GTDB lineage: Bacteria > Armatimonadota > Fimbriimonadia > Fimbriimonadales > Fimbriimonadaceae > JAFLBD01. The sequence goes on from JAEURP010000019.1 coordinate 9,389, forward strand.
GCAGATGCGCCTGGCGCTCCTTGAGCTTGGCCATGACGACCCGATTCGTGCCAAGGCGCTCGGCGATTCCTATGGCCTGCTGCGCGATCAGAATCTGAAGCTCTTTCCCGAGGCTCTAGAAGTTCTTGATGCCCTCAAGGCGAAGTTTCCCTTGGGTGTAATGACCAACGGGCCTGCCGATATTCAGCGTCAAGAGCTCCAGACTCTGGGCATTGAGCACTACTTCGATGTCTTCCTCATCGAGGGTGAGCTTGGCTTCGGTAAGCCCGATCCGCGAGTTTATCAATCTGGCTTCGATCAGATGGCGGCTAAGTTGCCCGGCCTCAAGCCCGATGAGATTCTCATGATCGGCAATTCCTATCGCCACGACATCCTCGGTGCGATGGAAGCGGGTTGGCAAACCGCCTGGGTTCGCCGCCCTTCCGACTTCGCTCCCAGCGCGACTGAGCCGGAGACTAAGCCAGATGAGGCCCCTGATCCGACTTATGAGATCGGGGACCTGAGGGAGTTGCTAGATTCCGCGACCCTCAGTTGAACCTGAAGGAGGATCTCCTCGACCCCCCTGGTCTGCTGGTAGGGGATCCATGTCCGATGGTGGCTTCTTCTTGTACTCAATCATGCCCTCGCCAGTCTCGGCTGGACCGCCGCCCTTCATGGCAAAGGCGCCAATAACGATTGCACCAATCAGCAGTGCTGCCGCCAACCCAATCTTCTTCTTAGATGATTCGTCCATGGCTTATCTGCAAAGGGCATCGAGTGCCGCATTCTCTCCAGGGTTGGGAACGAAAATGTTCCAGCGTACATCTGCAGCGTTGTGATTGACGCAGTTCAAAACTCCATTGGCCCGGTTGGAGTTGCCGGCCGCGCGGCTCAACACAGCTCGCTTGTTTTGCACTGGCGAAAGATATGCTCTAGATACGCCCAGAGCCGCAGCGACTTGAGCATCTTCGCCCGAGGGATAGAACTTCGCGTGACTATCCGCGAATGCAACCACGGTCCCGTTACCATTACGATTGGTCAATCCGTCGATCGTGTTTAGCGGAGCCTGTGGACTAGCAAGATAGCCCTGAGCACCTGATGCGCAAGAAACATTTGTCGTTGCAAAAACGACGTACTTCGAAGTCTGGTCAATCATGCTCCCGTTCGTGTACTGCGCCATACACGCTGCGTTGTTGGCGGGATTAAGCGGCTCATCGCCCCAAATCGGAGCAGTGCATCCAATTTGCGAAGCATCGTCGCACGCGAAGTAAGCCAGAAAAGTTCTATTGATCCCAATCGGCATGACGCGTCGGTCGGTATTCGCGTCATTGCAAGGTGGAGGGTTCGCGACAACGCCCAGTTCCGGAGCTGCGACGTTTGCCATATAACGAAAACCGGGTGCCTTCAAGGTAGCCATCGGGTCAAGATAGACCTCTTTGCTCTTAATGTAAGGATAAGTCAACCGACCCCAGATCGCGTTTGCCGTCGTTGCCTCGCCCGTGCACCCGCCAGACACGGCCGGTGGATACATATCGTCATTGTCCCCGGCGTACATGAACACAGCCGTACCATGCTGCTTCATGTTGTTCATCGTCACGGTCTTCTTTGCGGCATTACGCGCTTGAGCAAAGACAGGGAACAGAATCGCCGCCAGAATCGCGATGATCGCGATCACAACGAGCAACTCGATAAGCGTGAATCCACGCCGATTCAAACGGTTCATAACATTGCTTCGCATAGGTATCTCCCTAGCACCAATACTATAGCAACGTTTTGAGGCTGGTGTTCGGTTTTTGGTGTTTGGTTTTCAGTTTTCTGGGGCAGGGTATGGGGTTTGGGGTTTAGCGTTTGGGGTTTAGCGTTTGAGTACTGACATGAGTTCCAACATTGTCACCCTGTACCCCGCACCCCAACCCCCGAACTCCCAAAAGGTATCCTTAGCCCCGCCCCATGGCCTCCTTTCAACAGCGCACCCAAGGATGCGGCGAGCTACGCCTTGCCCACGCCGGACAAACCGTCACCCTAAACGGTTGGGTCCATCGGCTGCGCGATATGGGCAGCCTCGTTTTCGTGGATATGCGCGATGGCACCGGCCTCTGCCAACTCTTCCTCGACCCCACCAAGCACCCCATTCCCGAGATCAAAACCGAGACGTGCATCAGCGTCACTGGCCAGGTCGTCGAGCGCGCCGACAAGGACAAGAACCCGAACAGCCCGACTGGCGAGGTGGACGTCGTCGTCGAGACCTTGCAAATCCTCAACCCAAGCAAGCCGCTACCTTTCCCCCTCAACGACGAGGGGCAGATGCAAAGCGTCAATGAAGAGTTAAGGATTAAGCACCGATACTTAGACATTCGCCGCCCAGCCATGCGCAAGAAGCTCGCTCTGCGCGCCGCCGCCGTGCGCAAGATCCGCGCTTACCTGGACGCCCGCGACTTCATCGAGACCGAGACGCCGATCTTCACCAAGTCCACGCCCGAGGGCGCGCGCGACTACCTCGTGCCTTATCGCCTCGATCCCGGCCTCTTCTACGCCCTCCCCCAAAGCCCCCAGCAGTACAAGCAATTGCTGATGGTCGCCGGCCTGGAGCGCTATTACCAAATCGCAAAATGCTTCCGCGATGAGTCGCAGCGCAGCGACCGCCAACCCGAATTCACCCAGCTCGACCTCGAAATGAGCTTCGTGACCCAAGAGGACATCCTCCAGCTCATCGAGGGCATGACGGTGAGCGTCATCAACGAGCTCATTGATGAGTTCGCGCTGGAGAAAGACCACCTCGTCCCGTTCACGCGCCTCACCTACGACGAGTCCATGGCGCGCTACGGCTGCGACAAGCCCGACCTGCGCTTCGACCTCGAACTCTTCGACCTCGGCGAGGCCGTTCAGGGCACTGAGTTCGGCGTCTTCAAGGGCACTCTAGAGAATGGCGGCAAGATTCGTGGCGTCCGGTTCCCGGGCGGCGCAAGCCTCAGCCGAAAGGAAGTGGCCGAACTTGAAGAATTCGCCAAGAGCTTCGGCGCAAAGGGCATGGCGTCTATCGCCATCACGAGCGAAGGGCAGGGAAGCGAGAACGAATTCACGAGCGCCAGCGGCCTTGTCGCGAAAGCCGGCTTCCTCAAGTTCCTGCAGCCAGCCCAGATCGAAGGGATTCTGAGCGCGAGCGGGGCCGAAGCCGGCGATCTGCTTTGCATCATCGCCGATGAGTATATGGCGGGCAACAATGTGCTCTATCGGCTGCGCCATGAGATTGGCGAGCGCACCGGCCTTCGCGATCCGCGCAAGCTCGCGTTCTGCTTCGTGATGGACTTCCCGCTTGTCGAGTGGAACCCCGACGAGAACCGCTGGGATTCGATGCACCACCCCTTCACCTCGCCCAAAGCCGAGGATATGGACCTCATCGAGACCGACCCCGGCGCAATCCGCGCCGACTGCTACGACATCGTGTGCAATGGCACCGAGTGGGCGAGCGGCTCGATCCGAATCCACCGCCCCGATGTGCAGGCCCGCGTGTTCCGCTTGCTCGGTATCGACGACGCCCGCCAAAAGGAGCGCTTCGGCCACATCCTGGAGGCGTTTAGCTTCGGCGCGCCGCCGCACGGCGGCATTGCGCCGGGCATCGACCGCATGATCATGTTCCTTCTGAATGAGGAGAACATCCGCGAAGTCATCGCCTTCCCCAAGATCGGCCTCGGCCAAGACCCCATGATGGAAGCACCGAGCGAGATTGATGAGGTTCAGTGGAAAGAAATGGGACTCAGGAAGGTTTAGGGGTCGGAGTTCGGGGTTTTTTGCTGAGTTTAGAGTCTCTCTCTGAATTTTGAGTTTAGAATTTTGAGTTTAGAGTCTTGTTTCAAATTGTGGCTTTAGAATTGGCTCCCAGTGGCAGCAACGACCCTAACTTAACGTACTCTAAACTCAGAACTCTAAATTCTAAACTCAGCCAAAAACAAACAGAGCTGTACACTCAGAAAAACGCAAAGACCGCCAAGTCAGCGCAAAGAACGCGAAGGGCGAGCGGATGTTCCGAGTATTCTCGGTTGAGGCCTGCACCTATGAACCGATCTTCTTTGCGAAATTTGCGTTCCGCCTTAGCGCCCTTTGCGTTTATCCTAGCCCTGACCTTTCTCGGTTGCAAAGAAGGGCAGTCGGCGCAGGCCGGCACCCGCGTGATGACCTACAACATCGAGTGGTTCAGTGAAGATGCGACGCCGGAGCGCATACAGAACCTCAAGAAGGTTATCGAGGAGACTCAGCCGAGCATTATCGGCTTCCAAGAAGTCCAAAGCAAGGCCGCCATGCGCCAGATTCTGGACTCGAACTGGGTGGTCGGCATGGCCGACGACCCAGATCAATACCAAGAGGTCGGCGTGGCGGTGAAGGCCCCGTTCAAGCTCCTGCGCACCGAGTGGCTTTTCCCTGGCGCGGCCCTCGATTTCGCCTATCCCGACCGGCGCGATGTCCTCCGCGCCGAACTTGAATCGCCTGGCGGCAAGCGCTTCAGCGTCTACGTCGTCCACATGAAGAGCCGCCGCGGCAGCGACGCCACGCCGCAGGGCTACAGCGGACGCAACGAGACCGACCGCCAACGCGAACAGGCCTGTGCATTGCTCGCCGGCTACCTATCTGGACGTCCCGACGAGACCAAGATTGTCCTCGGTGACTTTAACGATACTCCTGATGATCGCAGCCTCAATATCCTGGAAAGCGGCAACCTTCTCGCCAAGGGTGGCCCCAGTCAATGGACACAGCCGCTACTCGTCAACCTTACCGAGCCGCTCTATCGCCAGGACTATGTGAGCATCGGCCTCGCCCGGGCCTACCTGGGGCAGCCCATCGAACCCAAAATGACGGGCGCGATGAAGTCAAACGAAGACACGCGCGGCAAGGAGCATCGCTTCCCGCAGGATGTGCCGGTCACACAGACTCTCTTCGACCAGATCCTCGTGAGCCCAAATCTTCAGTCCAAGGTTAGCGAAACCTCCATTCATTCCAGCAAATATAGCCTTCAGGGCAAAAGCGGGCGAACGGAACGGACCGATAAAGGCGTCAACTATATTGAAAAGCCAACGCGTGCCAGCGACCACTTGCCCGTGGTCATTGAAGTCGATTTGAACTAAGGCCCACCGACCTGCTGAAAAAAGCGCAGGTTTTTTCATTGGGAACTTGACCAGTTTCTTTAATACTCGGCTAATATTAGAGCTAAGTCTTGCTGGGTCAGAACGTCCTAGCTGACGGAGGCCTTATATCGTGCTTAGAAAAGCATTTACACTAATCGAACTACTGGTCGTAATCGCGATTATCGCAATTCTGGCGGCCATTCTCTTCCCTGTCTTCGCACAGGCTCGCGAGTCGGCGAAAATGACCGTTTGTATCAGTAACCTGAAACAAAACGGTATGGCAACGCTGATGTACATGTCGGACACCGAGGGAGAGCCGCCAATCGGCATGAACCTCGAGACCGGTAACAAGATCACGTTCGTTCACGACCGAACTGCGATCTACCGCAAGAATGCCGATGTTCTGCAATGCCCGAGCTACCCAACCGGAAAGGGTGGGCAGGACTACACTGGTCCATCCACTGGCAGTATTGCCGGTAGCCTCCTCGAGGCAATTCGAAACCGCGTCGGTGGTGGCGTAAGCATGCAAAACAACTTCCGATACAACGCCTACACTTGGAACTGGGCAATGTTTGGAATGATGACCACGGCTCCGTTGTCGCCAAGTGGTACTCCTGCGACTGCCACTGCTATGCCTAGACCAACAAACGAGAGCAAGATGGAAAAGGTCGCCGAAACCATCATGTTCACCGACGGCTATTTCCCTCGCCGATACAACACGACCGAAGCCTTATCCGGCTGGATCAACTGGTGGTACAAGTGGGAAATCTGGCCTCGACACCGCGGCGGATTGCTCCTTGCATTCGCCGATGGTCACGCTAAGTTCTATCGCCACAACGGTCTGTTTACCGGCGGCAAGGTGCGAGACACCTGCCCGAGCTGGCCAAGCGCAACTGAGACCTACTATTCATGGACTCTTCACGTGAGCCAAGCCGTTCTGACAAGCTGTGGAATCAAGGATGGCTACCCCAAGACTGAGAAGCAACACGAGTGCGTCCCTCACCCTGGAAGTACCCCGAACTGGGGCGATATCCACGGTATTCCTGGAACCTGCGCGGGTGACCTGCACATCCCTGGCGTCCAGAATCTGTAAGAGTTCAGGCTCAAAACGTCGAACGGGCACCTCATGGGTGCCCGTTCGACTTTGGGTGCCCACTCCCGTGGGGGTGCCCACTTCGTGGGTGCCCACTTCGTGGGTGCCCACTCCCGTGGCCGGGGTGGTTTTCTGAGTCAAAGTTTCGTGCCATGGGTGGCGTTTGAAGAGCACTCTGTGTCATGGACGTCACCACCCGTGCTACGAAACTTTGACGAGTGATTAGAAAGCGTTGGCTCACACCAGAACGTCCAAGCATCCACCGGTTGGGCACGGGTGGGAAGTTGACCGAATGAGGAGGTAGCCGAAACTCCACCCATGGCACCAACCTAAATCGGATAACTCGACCTCTATATTCGAATCAAGACATCAACCTACCAAATCAATTGGAATTGGTGGAGGATCGGAGAGTTCAGGATAGTAGCCCCGAGCACTGGAGAAGGGCCAATCAAACATCGACTCACATAGCCCGCGCCGAACCGGGTTCATGTGAATGTAGTTGATCATGTTGCCCAGAGCATCCTCATCTGGCACGTTTCGATCAAAGCCACCGCCTTGCTGCCAAAACCTATTCTCGACACTACCCTTACTCGGAGCCACCAATTGAGCGACGAGGCTAGGATTTGCAACTCGCAAGTGATCGCGAATTCGCACCGAAGAAGGTTGCTTAATGGCCTTAAGCACACGAGCCACCGTGCACCCTTCGCTGGGTTGAATTAACAAGTGCACATGCTCTGGCATGACTACGTATGCGAGAAGGGAGAACTTAAGCTGAGAACGCGCCCGGTCTAAAGAATACAGAAAGAGTTCGGCGCACTTCGGGTCCCGTACGAAAACCGGCATTCGGCGGTAGACCGAGAATGTGAATTCGTGAATGTGCCCGTCCACATCAATTGACTTCCGCCTCTTGTAGTTCATCAGGGCATGTTAGCCAATGGGACAGCACCAAAGTCCGCCCTAGTCAAACTTTCGTGCCATGGGTGGCGTTTGCGTATCACCAATTCGGACTTACGTCACCACCCGTGCTCGAATGTTTGACGTGTCCAACGGTTGGGCACGGGTGGGAAGTCAGCCAACGATCGGTAACTCAAGCTCCACCCATGGCACCAACCTAAACACCTGTTCGCCGAAAAAAGTTGGTTGACTTCCATTGCCCGCGGCCACTAAGAGATACCTTTGCGAAAGCACCACAACTCAAGAACAAGGATGGTCGTTGGCAACCAAGTCGACGAAAAGGGGAGTGAAAAGTCCGTGATTTCGTCACTTCCGTCAAATCTTAGGTTCAAGGAAAGTTGACGAAATCCGTTTCGCCCTTCTGACCTCTGACCTCTATCCCCCCGCCACTGGCGGCAGATTCGACCCCGCCTGAGGACCGACCACCTGAGTCGCCGCCCCGGTGGGTGTCTGGTTTTGATTGATGAATTCGAGCAAACGCTCAAACTCGCCGCGGTCCTTTGCCCGCGCCGCCGCATCTTCCACCGTGATGATGCCCTGCTCAACGAGCTTGATCAGCGCCTGATCAAGAGTTTGCATCTTCTGTTTCTGCCCGGTCTGGATCATCGAGGCCAGTTGGTGAGTCTTGTTCTCGCGGATGTTGTTGCGCACCGCGCTCGTGGCCACCATGACCTCGAACGCTGCTGCCCGGCCCTGTCCGTCCTTGCGTTTCACCAGTGACTGGCTGACCACGCCGAGCAAGTTAACCGACAACTGCATGCGAACTTGCTGTTGCTGATAGGTAGGGAAGACGTCGACGATGCGATCGACCGTCTGCACGGCGTCAACCGTGTGCAGAGTTGCGAACACTAGGTGCCCGGTCTCAGCGGCGGTGATGGCCAAGTGGATGGTCTCGAGGTCGCGCATCTCGCCGACCAGGATGACGTCTGGATCTTGCCGGAGCACATGCTTGAGGGCATTGGCAAAGGTCAGCGTGTCATGCAGGAGTTCGCGTTGGTTAATCAGCGCCTTCGCGTCGTGATGAACAAACTCGATCGGGTCTTCGACCGTGACGATATGATCCGGTCGCTTCTCATTGATGCGCGCGATCATCGCCGCCAGCGAAGTGGACTTGCCACTGCCCGCCGGGCCGGTTACCAACACAAGTCCACGCGGCCGCTCGATAAAGTCATAGCAAGCGGCCGGAAGCTGCAGTTCCTCCATGGACTGAATCTTGTAGGGAATCACCCGGAAGGCCGCCTGCACGTGATTGCGCTGCTGGTACAGGTTCCCCCGGAAACGCGACAACCCAACGATCTCATGGGCGAAGTCAAGCTCCAGGTCTTCGTCGAACTTCTTAAGCTGCTCCTCGGAAAGAAGCTGTTGAAGTTCTTGTCGAAACTCGGCATCAGAAAACGGCTCGATGTCGTCGAACTGGCGAAGTTCGCCCAAAATGCGAACATAAACTTTGCCCGTATCGGTCTTGAAGTGTAGGTCTGAGCCGCCAACTTCTACACAGCGAGCGAGCATTCCTTCAATGCGTTGCATGGGTTGCCTCCGTAATGATTCCTTCGCGAGCGGCGCGGGCCTCGAAGTCGCCCAAGTTTGAGCATTTCGCCGCCGCGTGTTCATAGTCGATGTAGCCCTTCTTAAGGAGCCAGAAGAGGTGGGCATCCAAGGTTTGCATCCCTAGGTCGCCTCCCGTCTGAATGTCTTTGAAGATTTGGTGGGTCTTGCCGTCTCGAATCATTGTGCGGATCGCCGGCGTCGCCACCATGACCTCGAATGCCGCGATGCGCCCAACAATGTCCTTGCGCGGCAATATGGTTTGCGAGACCACCGCCTGTAGCGTCACGCTGAGCTGGGTGCGAACCTGCTCCTGCTGAGCGGGAGGGAAGACGTCGACCACACGATCGATCGTCTGCGCTGCATCCACCGTGTGCAGGGTGCTGAAAACCAAGTGACCTGTCTCAGCCGCCGTGATAGCGAGTTGAATCGTCTCAAGATCGCGCATCTCGCCAACGAGAATGACATCAGGGTTCTGCCGCATCACATGCTTCAAGGCATCGGCGAACGTGTGAGTGTCGGTTCCGAGTTCGCGCTGATTTATGATCGCCTGCTTATCTTGATGGACATATTCGATCGGGTCCTCGATCGTCATCACGTGGTTGGGCGCCGACTCGTTGATGTGATTGATTAGGGCGGCTAAGCTAGTGGATTTGCCGCTGCCAGTAGGTCCTGTAACCAAAATCAATCCGCGCGGCAAGAGCGACAACTTCTTGGTGACCGCGGGCAACCCCAGCTCTTCGATGGTGCGAATTTTGTAGGGAATGACACGGAAAACCGCACCGATTTTGCCTCGCTGCCAGTACATGTTCACACGGAATCTCGCGGCTCCCTGCACGTAATAGCTCAGGTCGAGTTCTTTGTAATTCTCGATCCGCTCCTTTTGCTCGTCCCCAAGGATTGAGAACAGCGTGTCGTGGAGTTCTTGCGAAGAGTAGACCGGGTGGTCGGTATGAACGAGGTCACCCTGAATGCGCATGAGCGGTCGGTTGTCGGCCTTCAGGTGCACATCGCTTGCGTCGTGCGCAATTGCATCGCGTAAAAGATCATCTATCAAAAGTGCCATGGCAGCAATTTGTCATTTCTACACCAAAAGCCAGAATTCCTGCACGGAATTCGAGTTTTCTGGCATACAGTTTGCTGAATCTTGAGGGAGAATAGAACAGTCCCTTAAATTCTAGGATCAGGGATCCCAGTAATCATATGCGCAATCCAATGTTTCTCGGCGCTTTAGGAGCCGCAATGGCTCTATCGGGCGTAGCTCATGCTCAGCAATCTTGGCAATACCAAAGAGGCCACGTTACCATCCAGTTTGATCAGGGTGCCCTTAGAAAGGCTGGAATCGTGCTTACCGACGTAATCGGGGCAGATGTCACCAGAGCCATTTCCAATCCTGGACTTTCATGGCCAATTAATACTCGCACTTCGACCTTTGACTTGACCATGGGCGGGCGCGAAGGGCTCGAAGCAGGGCCGGGACAATTGGATGCCGATGGAGGTTTTGCATTGAGACACGGCAATGATCTCACTGGCTTCCGCGATTTTGGGATCCACCTTAAGAAGGAGAGTGGCCCGATCGACCTGAACGTGGTTGGCTATAATTTCCCAAATTACTCGCGAGTCAACCTCGATACTGGATCGCCAATCATTCGGTACGACGAGCGACTTCAAAGCTTGCAACTCGTCGGTTATGAGCTTAGAATTTCCCCGGACCTGGCAAACGCTTGGGAGGCCCCAAGTCTTAGCGGGAAAGTCATTGGCACGATGTCCATTACTGGTGACCTAAGACCTGTTCCACGAACTCAGCCTGACGTTTCAGTACGAGGCGGCCCAGAGAATGATATCGCGATGTGTAGGCTCTATGGCTTTAGCGTAGTGCCAAGCAGCGTTGAAACCATTGGTGGCATTCGCTACAATGCCTATTCGGCAGCTACTGACTCGGTTAACTTTGGTACACACCCGGTGACTTGGCTCTCAACCAGCCGTCCTGCCGACGTCAATCACATGCACCCGACCATCGGCTTGAATGTGTTTCGAAAGTTGGCTACTGGTGAGCTCGAGCAAATTGGGGAAGGCCAACTTAAGCACGCCTTCACCGCACTCTCGCAGAGTGTCTGTGGTACTTGCCAATCCGGCGCAGGTGGTGCGGCGCTTGGAATTCAATGCTCTGATCCCTATTCCGCAAGCCTAAACTACACACAAAGCGGTCTCGGGCCAAAGATCGAAGTGAACCCTTACACGGGTATTTGGAACAAGGCAGGCTCCTGGTACTCAACTAGGCCGAGCGGCTATACCTACTCTCCGACCGAACTCCGCATGAAGGTTGCAGACGCCGATGTTCTGCCATCAGCTCAAGCCACCTTCTTCATGGAAGGCTATTACATGTCTGGCTTTGCCAACAATGGCAATTACACGACGACAAACATTTCTCTCATCACCCAGACGGTGGACTCAAATAAGTACAACAACTTTGGTTGGAGACAGGTGGCAATGGCGGTTTCCTCCACTGGTGTGGCGAGCGCCAGCGATATGGGGTCTTGGACCAACAACAACGAGGAGAACACTCATCCTAATCGCCGACCGTACATCACTCAGTGGGGCGATACACGCGTCACGATGCAGCCGAACCTAGTTGGCGAGGTGATCACCGCGGTTCGAGTGACGCCAGTCTCTGGCGATCCAGGCTGGTTCAAGTATGACTATGCGGTCTACAACATGGACCTCGACCGGCAAGTCAAGTCGTTCCACGTCTCCGTTGCCGATTCGGTCAACGTTCGAAATATCACGTTCCGGGACATCGATAAGACCGCAACCAACGAGTGGACGATGACGCGCGCCAACGGTGACGTCTCGTGGGAAATGCAAGCGGGCACACCGAACCCATTGATCTATGGTCGCCTCTATAACTTCCGGTTTGAGGCTCAGGCCGCGGCTGTACCCAGTTGGGTCTCCTCGCTAATGGTCAAGGCAGGCACATTCCCCGAATTGAACTCGGTGCTCTCTGGTCCTCCACCTTCGACTCAGCCAGTGACAGGAACAATTACGATTCCTGGTTGGGTTGGTCCCGTTCAGCCTCAGGTCGACCTTCGGTTGACACCTGTGGATAGCGGTAGCTTGACGAATGTTAATGATGTTCCGGTTTCTCATCCTTCGGGTGCGATGTCGGCT
>JAEURP010000001.1 GCA_016788585.1 Chthonomonas sp.
CGGGAGCCCACTTAGGGTGGCCCGGGTGAATAAGTGAGCGGGTGCCATGGATAGCGCGTCGCGTTAGCGGATTGGCTTTCGTATGCCGGGGCCCCGACGTGATATCCGTGTGTTTTGGGCACCTCTCGTCAAGGGGCCGAACGTGTACGAAACAAGCACGGATATCGTGTCTGGCGAACTTGCAAAGAGACGGTGCTTCGTGGGGACACGCTATCCATGGCACCCGCCCAATTGATCACATTCTCCCCTCCCGAGCTTGTGAGGGGAGGCGTGGGCGACAAGTCTGAGAGGATTTCACTATAGTCTGAAGACTTCCGACTATAGTGAAATGTCTTCGGACTGCAGTAAAACGCCTTCAGACCATAGTAGGAAGCCTTCGGACTGCAGTGAAATGCCTTCGGACTGCAGTGAAATCATCTCCGACTGTAGTGAAATGACCTGCGACTGCAGTAAATGGTCAACAATTCGGCGAAAAATACCGGGATAAATCGTCCTCGCGTGCGGAATGACACCTGCATCGACCCCGAAAACGGGTCTGGGGATTACAAAACAATGTACATCACTGAAATGAAGAGCGACGTAATGTTGCAGAATGAACTCGCGAACTTTCTCGCGCAGGCCACCGCGAATGCAGACGAACTCGGCGTTGAGCCGGCGGAGATTGAATTGCTGACCGACAATATCGCCGCATTTGAGGCTGGCATGAGCAGTGTCGTCGCCACCAAGGCCGCCGCCAAAGCCGCTGTGTCCGCGAAGAACGAAGCTGCCGCAACACTGCGCGCCCAGATCGCTTCTTTTGCCCAAACATGGCGCGCCAACCAAGCGGTGAAGAACAGCACCCTGGCCGATGTGAACGTACCTCCTCACGCTACGGGTGGCTCTAGCACACCGGCGACTCAGCCGACGGACCTGAATTTCACCTTGCCAACCGAGACGACCATCGCGCTCAAGTGGAACCGAAACGGCAACAAGCCGGGCACGGTTTTCAATGTGCAAACGTCGCCGACCGGCACGGGCAATTGGACGGTTTCGAAGATTACAACCGCGACCAAGGCGACCTTTACCGGCACGCCCGGCACGCCGATCTACTTCCGCGTGATCGCAATTCGCGGCCAGTCCACCTCTGCGCCGAGCAACATGACCGTGGTTTGGCTGAACGAAGAGGCCGTGGAGCTTTTCGAAGCAGCATAAGAGATTTCTCTCCAAGGGGTCGAGAATTGGGCGGGCTTCGGCTCGCCCTTTCTTGTTTTTTGGGCGCGACTTCCCTCCTCTCCCCTTGCGGAAGAGGAAGTTCGAGGAGTCTTGAGCGAGTAGCGAAAGAAGCTCGAACAGGAGAGGGGTCGCCCGCTTAATTTCAAATTTATCTCTTATACTATGGGCGTGAGATCCCTCTTGCTCTTTTCCGCTTTGCTGTCTACAGCGGCTTTCGCCTACGACAAGGTGATCGTGTTCGGCGACTCGCTGAGCGATATGGGCAATGTAGATGACGGCACCTTTGGCATCGAGCCCGGCGGCGACTATTGGCAGGGACGGTTTAGCAATGGCAATGTTTGGATCGAGCGGCTTTGCACGCGGCTCGGGCTGCCTTTGGCGATGAGCCGCGCCAGCGGAACGAATTGGGCCCACGGCGGCGCGCAGACCGGCACGGGGACTTATGGTTTTCTGTGGATTCAATTCCCTCACCTGCGCACGCAAGTGACGCGGTATCTGAATACGAACCCAGTGATCGGCGGCGAGAACCTCTTCGTCGTTTGGGGCGGCGCGAACGACTACTTTGATGGTCAGACCAATACGACCGTGCCGGTGAGCAATCTATCTTCGGCAATTTCTTCGCTTTATGCGCGTGGAGCAAGGAAGTTTCTCGTGCCGAACATCCCGTTGCTGGGCAATATTCCTTCTTACATAGGCGGCGCGGAGGCAGAGGCGATGAACCTTCGGTCTTTGCAACACAACCTGGGGCTGGCCTCTATGCTTACTGGGTTGAGGGGGACCTTATCAGGGGCGGAGATTATCGAACTCGACATCGCGGGCGACCTGACTAACATTCAGGCTTACCCTTTCCTTTGGGGCCTGACAAATGTAACTCAGCCCGCTCTCACCACCGGCGGGAATGACGACGAGTTCTTGTTTTTCGACGACGTTCACCCGACCCGAATTGGCCACCAGGCCTTAAGTGATGTGGCGTTCGATGCGATTTCTCCCGCGCACGCTTTGAACGGGACGATCAACCTTGGCGACTGGGTGGGGTCGGGTCCGGTTCCGGTGACTCTGCGGCTTTGGAAAGGTCCGCTGCTGATGGGGACCTATGAGACTGATCGAAACCCTTCGTGGGGCTTCGAGGTGATGGTGAAGCGGACTGGCTCTTACTCGCTGACGATTGATTCGCCACACTTCTTGCGTAGGCGGATTCCTGTGACACTAACCACAGCCCCGCTTTCAATCAGTGTTTCTCTCGAAAATGGCGACGCCGATGGCTCGGGCGAAGTAGATGCGGCGGACATCGATTCCGTCATCCTGAACTTTGGCGGAACTGATGCAATGTCGGACCTCGATGGCTCTTCTGAGGTAGATGCAGAGGATATCGACATCGCGATAGCTAACTTTGGCGCCGTGAATGAGTGACTAACCGTTCAGCTCTTTCGCCTTGTCGATATCGAGTCGGACCGGCACGGTGAACCAGAAGGTCGAACCAACCCCAACTTCCGACTCGGCCCAAATCTTGCCGAGATGCACATCCTCAACCAAGTGCTTCACGAGGAAGAGGCCTAGGCCAGTGCCGTAGATCTTACGATTATCGTCGTTGTCCACGCGGTGGAACCGCTCGAAGACCTTGCCGAGGTGATCCTTAGGAATACCAAGACCCTGATCTTCGACGCCGATCTTGACCATGTCGCCTTCGACAAGCGCGTGGAGCGTGATGTCTCCGCCACCTGGCGCGTACTTGATCGCGTTGTTCATCAAATTCGTGAGAATCTGGTCGAACTTGTCCTTGTCTCCAATAATTGTGTCCGGCAATCCGGGCCCAAAGTTGGCTTTGAGTACATGGTTCTTGGTCGCTTGTTGTTGAACCTTGAGAACCTTGTCGAGTTGCTCGACCAACGGAAACTCGGTGTAGTCTGGAGTAAGCGATTCACCGGCTTCGATGCGGCTTGTGTTAAGCAGGTCGTCGATGAGCCTTCTCAATCGGTCGCACTCGCCAACAACGATGGTCAAGAACTCCTTCTGATCGTTCTTGTCGTAAATGTCGTCGTCGATGCCATCGAGAAGAGTGCTGCTAAAGCCCTTGATCGCCGTAAGCGGCGTACGCAACTCGTGCGAGGCCATCGCGACGAATCCCGACTTCATCTTCTCGATGTTCTTGAGATCGGTGACATCGCTCATGATGAGCACTACACCAAGATTTCGCCCATCTTCATACTTCACTTGAGCCCCGTTGAGCTGGTAAATTCGCTCTCCGCCGGGGTGGTGGATGCTGAAATCGGCTGTCCCGCCTTCACCGCCTTCGTTCGCTCGGGCAAACATTTCGGCGATCTCCTTCGCCTTCATGATCTCGTGGAAATCCTTTCCGATCGGCGACTCGTTGTAACCAAAAATGGCACGAGCCGAGTTGTTCATCTGGCTAATCCGGCCATCGGCATTAACCAAAACGAGACCCGCTGAAAGCGACTCGAGCGTCTGAATCAGTTCTTCGCGCTCTTCGACGACTTCGCGATAAAGCTGAAGGTTGGCGATAATCGAGCCGACGTTCTTCGCCATGCGCTCGAGCAAGCGCACATCTTCGTCGATGAAGTCCTCGCCGTGGCGCTTGTTGAAAGCGTGCATCACGCCGATGGTTGTGCGCTCGATGATACGATTCTCTTCGTCGCGCTTCTCGATGACGAGCGGAACCGTGACGCCATTGTGGACGCCAAGCATAGTCACGTGGTCTTGGACCGTGCGATTATCGGCGATGGCGTCGTGAAACAGCACTGGCTCGCTCTCGCGAAAGACTTGACCAGAAATGCCCTCGGTAGCGCGAACCTTGAAGAATGGCAACCGCTCCTCCTCAACGCCAAAGGCGGGAGGAATGGCTTTGAGTTCTGCCATGTCACGGTCGTAAAACATGATGACGACCTTTTCTGCCTGCAGAATCATCGCAATGCGCTGAACAAGCCGGCGCAGGGTCGCATCGGCTTCTTGCAAAGGTGCGACGTCGACCTGAGTTTCTGCAGAGGTGTGAGTAGTAACGACAGGCTCTTCTGCCCGCTTTTCAAGCTCGGCAACCCTTGCCCTTAGCTGCTCGTTCTCTTCTTTAAGCCGCTGCAGTTCGTCGCTCATAACATGGCTATCCACAATAAATCCGTATCTCCAAAAATGAAGGGAAGACGCAAGGATACCCCGTACCCTTCTGTTACACTACGCGAACCGCCCTACTTCTCGTGCCTTTGACCGCCCTAAACCGCCATTAGTTCACCCGCCGTATAATGAAATGGACTTGTGTCGGATCACCTAGAAGACTTGCCTTTGTTCCCACTGCATGCCGTGCTCTTTCCATTCGAGCGGTTGCAGTTGCATATCTTCGAGTCGCGGTATTGCGACATGGTTAAGACATGCCTAGACTATGATGCGCCCTTCGGTGTCGTTCTCATTCGACACGGAGAAGAAGTCAACGATACGCCCGAGCCCTTCTTGGTTGGGACCGCTTGCCGAATTGAGCAGGTTCACAATTACCCCGATGGTCGCATGCACATCAGCGTTCTCGGCGAGCGCAGGTTCCGAATTCGCCGCCTCGACGAGTCAAACCCATACTTGGTTGGACAAACCGAGCCGGTAACGGAAGCCGATTACAAGAACACCGCTCGAATCATTGCCCTATCGTCCCGGCTCGCCGAGACCTTTGGCATTCTGATCACAGGAATGCTTTCGCGGCCCGATTTCAATATCGATGTGCAATTGCCCGACGATCCCATGATGCGCTCTTTCCTCGTGGCTCGTTTCCTAAACCTCGAAAACCCGATTAAGCAGCGCCTTCTGGAGTGCACCGACACAGAGCAAAGACTGGCCGAGCTCATCCCTCTCGTCGAGCAGCAGATCATTGAGTCGAACGCTCAGGTCGTCCAAAAGCTAACCCCCGAGGCGATGGCCGAGTGGATTACGCCGAACTGAAATCCAAAAGTTGCTATAGAATATTCCCTTAGGAACATTTTGGCAACATCATGAACTCGCGCACACCATTTACCCTGGCCCTTCTCACTTTCGGCTTCGCCAACTCAAATGGTGCCGTATTGCTCAATAACTTCAATACTTCAAATTCAGATACGGCTTGCATTTCGTTTTTGACACCCCAGATCCGGGTACTTCGTTTCACGACGCCCAACTATTCAACTCAGCTCCTCAGACTCACGACACGCATGACGTGCGTGGATCTCGTTAACCCAGGAGTCGCGGAGATACGACTAAATCCTGGGACTACAAATGCAGGAACTCTCGTGCACACGATGACGCCGCCCACTTTTATTTTTGGTGGAGTTCGGACCTGCGTTTTCACAACCAGCGGATTCACATTCCAGCCAAACACAACGTATGGCCTTACGGTTCGAGGCACTGTGGCAACCGATTCTGGAGCTTGGTACTATGCAAACCCGATCGTCACGCCATCGGGCCTAGCTACGTGGATCGACACCCGGCGGACCTACAACGGTACATCATGGGGAACGGACGCGCTAATACCGCGCATTACGTTGGAAGTTGCCGACCCAACCCAAACGCTAACCGGCAATCTGACGCTCTCCGATACGGTTGGGGCATTCGCCGCTAATAGAACCATGGCCTATACCATTGTTCAAGGCACGACTACAGTTCAAACCGGAACCGTCATCGCCTCGGCGACCACCACGCCTTACACTATTACTCTTCCAGCAAACATCACCGGTGGCGCAGTCATATCATTTGATGGCTCCTCATTCCTTCGCGAGAGCCACGGCATCACCCTGACCGGCACCACCACCAATGGCGGGTTTTCTAATCTTCTGAACGGGGACCCGGATCTGTCTGGTGAGGTTGACGCTGCCGACATCGACCTGGTGATCGCCGATTTTGGCAGCACTTCGGTGGGGCATTCTGACGTAGACGTCAGCGGCGAAGTGGATGCCGCCGACATCGATATCGTCATTTCAAACTTCGGCACGACGGACGAGTAAACCTAGGCATCGACTTCGCCAAAGCGGCTGATTACGACGTCGATATCGGCAGCGTCTACTTCAGCACTACCATCGACGTCAGCAGGGACGTCCGTGGTCAGCCCAAAGTCAGCGATAACGGCATCGATGTCCGCTGCATCCACCTCGCCCGATGCGTCAATGTCGCCCGAGATCAACGCGACATTCAGCACCTGGGACGATGATCCCAAGACCACATTGGCGGTCTTCACCAAGGTCGATTGCATCCGGAAGCGAAGCGAGACCGCCCCGTTTGGGGTCGGATCAAAGGCATAAGTTCCGCCTGGACCAAGAGTGATCTTAGGCTTGTTCACCAACGTACTGCCAGACCAAACCTCACAAGTTACGGTCTTGCCAGACAGATCCCCTATATAGTCGCTTGGCACAATGCTGCCCACGAGCCGCGACGGCTGATCCGTTGCGACATTGAAAATAATGCCCATGATCTCGCCAACCACAGGTGGCGAAGAAGTAAGCCCCAATTCGAGCGTGTCCCCAGCGACAACGGCATGATTGAGCGCAGCTGGCCCGCCTGAACCGCTCGCCAAATTCAGCTTACTGGTCGATGGATAACTGCCATTGCTCGTAATCAAGCCTTGGCTCACCGCCACACCATTCTTCTTAATTTCCCACACCATAGTCCGCCCCAAAACTCGTACATTCCAGATGTACGCCTGAATGGCGGCGACCCCGGCATGGGGTGCCGTCCAGCGTACTGCCGTGTAGTCTGTCCCGGTGCGATCAGTTTCGGCACCATGCGCAAACACGTCCCCCTTCTTCAGGTCGAGACCCTGAAAGTTATCGACTGTTGAACTTGCCCAAAACGGAACGTGAGCATTTTGCGGGAATTGCTCCTCGGCCCATGTAGGCTGATTCGAGCTATTTTGGTAGTAATCTGGCCAGCAAGACGTGAACGGCATGGTCGGGTTCTTCAGCAAGGTCCACACCCCGTTAGGATTCGTAGTGTTGCTGAAGTCGTTGCCGAGTTGCCAAAAGGCCCCTTGAGCCAAACAGGCAGAAGAAGCAAAAACGAGAACAAGAATGCGGTTCATAAAACAAAGTATAAGAACCGCATCCGTGACAAACGCGTTACACGTATTCCTCAATCAAGAATTTATTCGAGGTGGCTGCGAAGCATCCAGGCGTTCTTCTCATGAACGTCCATCCGCCGCGTGCCGAGGTCGGCTGTGGCTTGGTCGCCTGCTTTGTCCGCCGCCTCGATCACCCTCTTGGCTGCTGCCGCCACCGTCTCTTGGTCCTTCAGCAAAATCGCGATCATCTTCTTCGCGTCGGGATTCCCCGTCTCTTCCTTCACTGTGCTTAGCTTGGCAAAGGCCGTGAAACTGCCCGGCGCAAATGCCCCCAATGATCGGATGCGCTCAGCAATCTCGTCAATCGCCATCGCCAGTTCCGTGTATTGCACTTCAAACAGGGTGTGCAACGTCGTGAACATCGGCCCCACCACGTTCCAGTGAAAGTTGTGCGTCTTCACATACATCGTGCTGCTGCTCGCGAGGAGCACCGACAACGAATCAACAACTTCTTGCTTCGAGTTCTTTTCTGCTTTTGCCATGGTCGTTTTACTTATACGTATCGAGAGTGGCCGAAAGCATATAGTCCCACCGACCCACCCACCCAAAACCCAGCCCAACCCAGCAATCCCCAGCCACACCCAGCCAAAATAGACCCATGCCCGATATCGCCAGCATCCTTGGAGACCACGCCGCCCTCCTCAGCCACGAGTGCAAGACCATCCCCAAAGAAAGCCTGCACCTGCCGGATGCCAATTGGGTTGACCGTATCTTCGCCCCCAGCGACCGCAACAACCAAACCCTTGGCGCGCTCCAAGCCATGTACGGTCAAGGACGCCTAGCAAACACCGGCTACCTCAGCATCCTCCCCGTAGACCAGGGCATCGAGCACAGCGCCGGCGCGAGCTTTGCCAAGAACCCCGCGTATTTTGATCCCGAGAACATCGTCAAGCTCGCCATCGAAGGCGGGTGCAATGCCGTCGCTTCGACCTTTGGCGTGCTGGCATCCTGCAGCCGCAAGTACGCTCACAAGATTCCGTTCATCGTCAAGATCAACCATAGCGAACTCCTCACCTACCCCAACCGCCCTGACCAGATCATGTACGGCAGCGTCGAGCAAGCCTGGAACATGGGCGCGCGCGCGGTCGGCGCCACCATCTATTTCGGCAGCGATGGCGCGTCCCGCCAAATCATGGAGGTCAGCGAAGCCTTCCAAGAAGCCCACAGCCTCGGCATGGCCACGATCCTTTGGTGCTACCTGCGCAACGACGCCTTCAAGACTGGCGGCACCGATTACCACGTCTCCGCCGACCTCACCGGCCAGGCCAACCACCTCGGCACCACCATCTGCGCCGACATCATTAAGCAAAAGCTGCCCGAGAACAATGGCGGCTACAAGGCGCTCAATACCGGCGGCTCATCCTATGGCAAGCTCGACGAGCGCATCTATTCGCAGCTCACCTCCGATAACCCCATCGACCTCTGCCGCTACCAAGTGGCCAATTGCTACATGGGCCGCGCCGGCCTCATCAATTCCGGCGGCGCATCGGGCGCCAACGACCTGCAAGACGCCGTCGTCACCGCCGTTATTAATAAGAGAGCGGGCGGCATGGGTTTGATTTCTGGCCGCAAGGCCTTCCAAAAGCCCATGGCTGAAGGCGTCGCCCTGCTCAACGCAATTCAGGACGTGTACTTAGACAAGAGCGTCACGGTGGCGTAGGCTTCCCTCAACATTGAGCCAAGGAATGTCCCGCGCAATTTTAGTAACGAGCACCTACTCGCAGTTATTCTGGGGAGCTATGCTTACAGTATCCGGTAAACCTTATGGCGACGAACTTCCATATCGTCGAGCAGAATCGGTTTTTGCTTTAGGTCTAGCCGCGTCCTTTAAGATTCAGCGAGCCCTGTATGACAACTACGACCTATCAGATGAGCAGGTTGAACCGGTTTACAGGACTTTCTTTAGCACGGTCAGGGGCCTAGACTATGTGTTCGAGGCCTACGAATTGTTACATCATCTGAATGATCGGTTCTATGACTTTATGGAAGAGCACGGGGACTTGGTTGCCATTGCAAACTTGAAGACAAAAATTCACTTTTGGGAGGGTGGAACTGCAGGCGACGACCGAGGTGATTCCGCCTTTGAAGCGCGGCTAAGTGATTCCCTGGCAGTTTTGGCAGGAGCAACTGCAATATTGGCGCGGTACCTACAAGACCCCCAGAATATTGTGTTTGAGGAGGCGGTTCTAAGTCTCCCCCAGTTTGATGAAACTGCAGTTGTAGGAAGGCTGAGAGAACTAGAGTGGAAGTTCGTTCCTTAGCTAGCGGCCCGTCGGGTAACTGGACCTAATGGCATCTCGTCCCATGTTCTGCCTTGCAGTACCCGGCCCGTCAAATCCTTGCGCTTACCACCCCATTGCTTGAAGAAGAACGCTACCTCGGCTCGCAAGCACTGATCTCTAATCGACTCAACCCATACCGGGCTGGGTGGCCGGGATGAATCCCAAAACTCTGCCCAATGATGGGTGGCACTGGTGAAAGGTCGCGGCAACTCTACTCCAGCGCTAGTTGGTCCCGACCTTACACCAGTGACCTGACACCACATCCTTCCATCTGACAGTAGTTCCTTCTCGGCACTGCCCATAGCCAGGTGGTGACTAGACACTGGTGCTATGGCGACCCTAAACAGCGAGTTCTTTTCAAACGCTGGCGCGCCACATCACCAGTGCCACCCCCAGTGGGCAATATCCAAAACTCGCCTCGGGCACCCAGCCCGAAGTGATGACTGGGAATAGCATCTAGAGCTTGAGTAACTTAAGCCTCTCTCTTAGTGAGTTGGACAAGTGTGGAAAGGTGTATTTGTCGCTTTCGTCCCAAGAAGACGTGCCAGCAAGTCTGCCGCTACTTAGCAGAATCTCAACAACCACGTCGTGATCGTACAAGTACCAATCTTCACCCTCACGAAAGGCAATCCAAATCGCCTTATTCATGTACTTCTTGTCAACAGTCAACCTTGGCTTCAATTGAATCTTAAGAATTTCCCCATTAACGTGCAAGGCGAGTAGATCGGCGCCTTTTGAGTCGTCTGTGAGGCGCATGCTTACAAAGCCATAATCGGCGAGCGCACCAAAGAGCTTCATGCAGTTGTAGTTCTCTTTTTGGCGTGCCTCCAACCTCGCGTACTCGATCCTACGAAACTGCATCCGGCGATCTTACCAAAACCCGATATCCAAGTTGCAGGGCGAGCCACGAGGGTGGGCGGGGTGAATGTGTTCAATAGAGCGGGTGCCATGGATAGCGTGTCCCCGTCAAACACCACCCTTTCGCAATATCGTCAGACACGATATCCGTGCTTGTCTCGCACACGGCCCATACGTCTCTTTGCCCCCCTCCCAAGCTTGGGAGGGTGAGATGTACTTCAGTTCGAGGAGGCAGGCAAAAGGTAGATTGGACCATGGACGAGCCGACCCTGCGATATTCCAATGGCGAGATCACGGTGCTGTGGAAGCCGAAGACGTGCATCCATTCCGGCATCTGCGTGCGCGGACTGAACGCGGTCTTCGATGTAAAACGCAAGCCCTGGATCAATATTCTCGCCGCGACGACAGACGAGATTATCGCCCAAGTCGAGCACTGCCCCAGCGGCGCGCTCAGTTGGGAGCGCGCCGAAGTGGGCTGACTCTTACTCGTCTGTCGCGCCGAAGTTGGCGATAGCGATATCAATGTCGGCTGCGTCAACTTCACCACTGACATCGAGGTCGGCAGGGCCTACGCTTGTACTGCCAAAGTCGGCGATAACAAGGTCAATATCAGCAGCATCCACTTCACCCGACGCGTCGGCGTCCCCATTTTGGAGAGGCGTCGTTCCGACACTTACACCACTGCCGGTCAGGGTGATGGGAAAACCCTTTCGCACATGAGTTAAGCCATCGAAGGTGATGGTCGCCGGCCCAGTGAAGGCGGCCGGAATCTGGAAGGCATAGCCTTGCGTCGAGAATTGGGCAACAACACCGCCCGTTGCCACCACCGTCGTTCCTTGCGAGATGACATATTGGAATGAGCGACCGAAGGCAAAGTTTGCGACCGTGTCGTTCAATTCCAGAGTACCGACCACGGTTTGCCCCGGAGCCTGAACCAACGACAGCGACTGAATCATCGGCGAACCATTGAGGCCGTTGTTGTTTTGGCCTACGAGACGCACTTCGGTGAGCACAGCTCCGTGGAAAGCTGCGGGAAGCACGATCTTTTGCTGGTCGAATCGAACCCCCGTGCCCATGACATGAGTCCCGTTGACGTTCGGCGCAATGTTGTTGTAGTTGCCGTTGTAATGGTCGCGAATGTTGTCGCCCTGGGTGAGCACATACGTGTGGAGCAACCCACCGCTACCGTGCACTTCGACACGACCATTGAGCTGACCAATGGAGCCATAGCCGCTATTGATGCTCGGATACACCTCCGTGACACCAAACACATTGACTGGAATGATCTTTGTCTCGTTGGTGACGAACATACAGGAAGACTGATTCAGCGTATTCACGGCGATGCGGTGCTCTATCCCAGCTATCGTGAACATGCCTCCATTTGGTGGGTAACCGCTGCCACCGGTCAACGTGCTCAAGCGAGAGTTGACCATGGAATCGAAGTTGACATGGACGACGGCGTGCGCCGCCGTAGCGGATGCGAGAACAAGAAACGGACAGAATCCCCTCATTGTCACAGTATAGCGGCACTCCGCAATTGGGAAGGCTGACAATTTTGCCGGAGTTCCATCTCATTGGGGCTCCCCGTATTCATACGAGCTTTGACAACTAAAGTGAATAAATTGCTCGAATTGCACAATCTCTTGCTACAATTAAGTGGGCCAGCTTTGCTCTGGCTCTGATTTTTTTGCTCTCTTTTTGAGTTGGTAAGGCGTTTGTATGAAAACTATTAGACTTTCTCTCGGGTTTATCCTGGGATCTTTTGGAGCGGCCTCGCAGGCCGCAACCCTGACGGCGAGCTACAGCTTCTCGATGAACCAGGGGGTTTCATTCTCGATGGGAAGCCTCACTGGTGCCCAAACGGCCGGCATTCATGGCGTTCGTACCGGCGGTGACACCGCATTGCTTCCTGGCGCTCCCTACGCTTTCGAAACCTACTGCGTCGAGGTTACGGAGCACATTCACAGTGGGAGCCAAACTCACAGTTCCGTAACTAACCTATTAGGCTCTACGACGGTAACGGGCGGCGTTTTCTTCGATGCGGTTCGTACGACCAGAATCGAAAAGCTCTGGGGAACATTTTTTGCTACCATCGGTAGCAATCAAAGTCGCTCGGCTGCATTCCAACTCGCCCAATGGGAGATCTGCTTTGATACCGATATGAACCTTGGAGGCGCCGGAACTTTCACAAGTTCGGACTCGGTTTCGGCTCTGGCCCAAACGTTCCTCGATGCTATCAGTAATGGTTCGGCAACCCAACGTCAGGGAATGATCTTGCTTTCTGGTGAAGGCATTCAAGATCAGGTGACTCCCGTGCCAGAACCTGCTTCAATGGTCGCTCTGAGCTTGGGCGCTGCAGCACTGCTTCGTCGACGAAAACTAGCCCGGTAATCACGGCCTTGCCGATTGGAACTCTGGCTTCGCGAAGAGCCGGAGTTCTTTGCTTTACGCGAGTGCACAAGCTAGCGTTGCTTGGTAGGCTAGCGAAAATACGGTTTTGACTTTTGCACAAGCTCCATTAAAATGAAGACATGCGTTATCGGTGGTTGTTTGCTTTAGTTGCGGCTGGACTGGCTTCACAAGCGTTTCCCAATAAGCGGATCATGGGCTGGGGGTCGACCCGTGGCGGCGAATCCTCGCTCCAATTCAGCGCCAATTACAGCGCGACTCGGACGATGATCAGTCTGAACTTCCCTGGTGCGACGATTAGTTCGACCGATACGATTGCACCAACTGCCCTGCAGAACGTCGATATCATCTGGCTGGGGGTGACAACTAGCTTCAACTCAGCGATTACGCCGCTATCAGCATCGGAAAAGACTGCCTTGTTGCGCTTTATTCAAGAAGGCGGCACTGCAGTGCTCTTTGCGGACAACAGCACGTTCAGCGCGGGCGCAGTCGCAGCCAACAATTCGCTAATGAATCCGCTGGGCCTTGTGATCACAGGCACCCTGAATGGCACGGTCGCGCATACGTTTGTCAGCCCTGGCACATCTCCCTTTACTGGTCCATTCGGTGGCGTTGTCTCCCTCAACAGCGGATTCCCTGGCTGGTTCGCTTTTGTGCCGCCGACAGGAGAGGTCCTCTCGACCGCAGGTCCGGGCGGCAATGCGCTTTTCGCTACTATTCCGCCAGACGGATTGGGCGAAGGTAGCGGTCGCTGTTGGCTCTTTGCCGACTCTGGACAGGCAGGCACTGGTGGAGTTCAAGGAGCGAACTGGAACACGCTTTTCGCGAACATGATCGAGGCGAGCACAGCGAGGGTTGCGGGTCAGGTGACGCTTGCCGATTGTGTTGCGATGACGATGCCTCGGTCACTTTCGCTTAAGGTGATGCAGGGCTCCACAACCGTTGCCACCTCCACAGTAATCTCGACCGCCGTGACGGACTATTTCTCAATCGGAATTCCGATGGGTGTAACCGGCGCGGCAGAGTTGATAATCGACGCTTCGCCCCACTTGCGCAGGAGGGTGCCTATCACTCTGGCCGGCGGTGGTCTCAATACCGGCGTGATCGTTATCGAAAACGGTGACGTAGACGACTCGGGAGAGGTCGACGCAGCCGATATCGACGCGGTGATCGCCGACTTTGGCGACATTTGGCCGAACGGCGATGGCAATTCCTCTGCCGATGCGGATAACTCCGGCGAAGTAGATGCCGCTGATATCGACTTGGTCATCAGCGCATTCGGAAGCGTGGACGAATAGAACCCAATATTAGGGCATCATAGAGCGATGGACTCTGAGCTCAGGCCATTGCTGGTGATCGATGGCGACAATTTGGCGCATCGGGCCTACCATTCCTACCCTAAGAATGAGAGTGAAACGAACGCGATCATTGGGTTCTTTGGGATGCTGGGGCGAATCTACAACGAGGAGCAACCGCGTGGAGTCTACGTGGCCTTCGACACGCTCGGAGTCGACACCTATCGCAATCAACTCTGGCCGCCCTATCAGGGTGGCCGCGTATTCGATCATTCGATTGTCGAACAATTAGGAAGGCTACCTTCTTTGTGCAGAGCATTCGCCTTTGGCGTGGGCAAGGAAGCTGGCTATGAAGCGGATGACCTGATGGCCGCGGCAGCCCTGGGCGAGGCCGAAGCAGGTGGCAAGGCCCTACTACTGACGGCCGACCGCGATTCCTATCAACTCGTCTCGGAGTCTATCACCGTGATCTCGCCCCAACGCGGTACGCGGGAACTGGCGCGAATCGGTCCGCGGCAGGTGGTGGAGCGAATGGGCGTCCTGCCTGAACAAGTTCCCGATTTCAAAGCACTCGCTGGAGATGCTTCCGATAAGATCCCGGGCGTACGGGGTTGTGGCCCTAAGTCCGCGGCCGCGATGCTGCTTAAGCACGGGACTCTCGATCGCGTCGTCGCAGAATGGACTCCAGACAGAGCCAAGCAAATCCTCATGTTCCGCGAGGTGGCTCGCATGCGGCCCGAGGTGCCAGTTGAACTCCCCAGTAGCCCTCCCGACTGGGCTGCCGGCGCTGACGCCCTAGCCGCAATTGGACTCACCGATCTCGCTACGCGAATGAGGGGGATGTAACTTACTCGTCTACTTCGCCAAAGGAGGAGATAATGACATCGATATCAGCAGCGTCCACCTCCAGTGATCCATCAGCATCGCCAACCACGTTCCCAGTGTTTCCAAAGGCGGCAATGGCGGCGTCGATATCAGCCGCGTCCACCTCTGCCGAGTCATCTACATCTCCATTGCGCAAATCGGCGGTCGTACCATTCGTACCTGCGGCAAGTGGCATTGTTAATTTGCGGCGTAAGAAGGGCGAACCGTTGAAGGCAATGTCATAAGTTCCCGGCGTAACCGCGGGTGGAAGACCAATACTGAACGCACCCCCCGTTACCATGGCGGTGTGAATCGGTGTACTACCACCGACAGGCAGAATCTGAACTTGAATGGGAACTGAGCCTGGAGTGCCAATGAAGTTCTGCAGGTTGATCGTGCCGCTTAGCGTCATTGTTGGCTCCTCGTATTGGAACAAAGTGACGGGCGCGGCATGTTGCACGCCGGTCACAGACGTGTCCGTGCCCGCGCGTACAGCGGAGATCGTATCGTTGTACTCGGGGTCGGAAGTGCGCACGCCCGTAATCCAAGCATAAGATCCAAAGAAGCCTCCCCGCCGATGCTCCAGCATCAGATGTCCGCCAGAGTACACATATGGCGTGATGGCAATGAACGGAAAGAAGTTGTTTCCCGTTGGAATTGTATTGGCACCCACGCTGATCGAGCCGCTTCTCACCTGTGTTCGCGTCCCGATATAGTTGCTCAAGAAGGTTGTCGACTTCGCCCCCGGATGGACGCACGGACCCAGGTACAGATCGCACTTGATGTAATTTGCCGTCGTCGAGGGCCAGGTCGTGCTTTGAAGTGCGTGAACCTTGAACGCCACTCCGGTGATGGTGCGCCCAAGCAAGGGCACCAACTGATTCTCGTTCATCAGGATGACCCGCGTCATTTCTCCGTCATGGTACGGCCCGTCCGCCTGAGTTGCGACAGGATAATTAGGATTGCTGTTTGGAACGGCAAGGGTCGCCGCATTTGAATAGGGCGTCAATGCGAAAGCAAGCGAAAGTCCAAGAGGCCATTGAAATTGCATTCTTACAATATAACAGAAGTTGCGGCAAAAGCACTTAAAATTTACTGTCAGCAAGTTTCGGTGGGCTGCGGGGAGGAACGAACAGTGCAATGCCAGCCATGAAAGTTCAAGACTCGGTACAACAAAGAAGATGATCGTTCTAACTGCTTACGGACAACTACAAGAAGATGGCGTCGAGATGTTCCTGGAGGCAAGCCACGAAAATAAGGCAAAGGCGCAGGCAGAAGCCGGTTGCGAGAAGTTCGATTACTACCTTAGTGCTGAGGAACCGCTAAAGTTTGTGTTTGTAGAAGAGTGGGCCAGTATGGAACACCTGGAAGCTCATTTTGCAACGGAGCACTTCGCCCGCTTCATGGCCTCAATGCAGGAGTGCTTAGCAGCCCCGCCAGATATTCGAATCTTTGACGCGACGCTCCGCCCCTAGTCGTCGACTCCGCCAAAATTGGCGATGACCACGTCGATGTCAGCAGCGTCCACCTCCCCAGTGCAATCCACATCGGCATCGGGATTAGGCGATGCTGATGGGTAGGTATTGCCAAATCGCGCGATGACCAGATCGATGTCGGCGGCATCGACCTCGCCTGAAAAGTCAGGATCGCCATTTTGTAAGTTCACAGGTCCGGTGAGCACAATAGGGCCCGAGAGGTTGACCGGCACTTTGCGCCGAAGGAATGAAGATCCATTGAAGACTACTTCGGCTGGACCATTGTAATTGTCTGACACTTGCCATTGGAACCACTGCGAGTTGGTCGTCATGAACATCGTGCCCGAGTGGATAACGTTGGCGTTGTGAACCACCTGGTAGCTGATCAACCGGGGTGTGCCCGGAAAGCTTCCTACTGTGTCATCCAAGATCACGGTGCCCTGAACCGTTCTGGGACTGGGTCCATAGGCAAGGGCCGTGACATTGTAGCCCCCTCCATAATTTCCGATCACCGCGGGTGGATTCACGAGCGAATGAACAACGGCCAAGCTTGATCCTTGAGTCACGTAGTTCATTCCAACAGTAGGGTGCCAGGCCAAATCAGTGTGGTTTAGGTTCCAGTAATCGGCGCCCGTCCAGGTGTACGAATGGGTTCCAAACGGATTATTGATAATGTGCCGGTGGTGCCCCTGCCAAGAGTTGTTTACGTCGAGTTTGTTCAGGGATGCCTCCGCCCCCGATACGAACAAGGTGTCCATATCAAGGTTGGAGGTCGCAAGGGTCTTGATCGCCATCTGTTGCCAAAAGCCATTCACGAGTAGCAGGCTATTTGAGAAGTTGTTGCTACCAAATGCAATTACCAAGCCTCCAAGCGCAGGCGAGTATTCGAGTCCTTCGACAAACGACGTAGGCACCGGTACAAATGGGGCCTGCATTGAATAGTCATATGGGTCGATCGTGATGAGGTACGCCGTGTTGAAATCGAGGAAGGCCGTAATGACGTACTTATCCGCATCGGGAAAATACGTCATTTGATTGACCGCGTTGATTCCACCCAGAGGCAACGTAGCCAATGGTGTGAATTGGGCCGTACTTTCGTTAATCTCGCCAAAGTAGTAATTGCCACCCAGGCTTGGAGCGATGCCCTTAAGTCCGGCAGCAGAGGAGGTTGAGGCAAAAGCAACACTCGCAATGAGGGCCAATCCACTAGAACGCATGCCAACACTGTATCACGAGAGTGGGCCAGGGTCACATAGAATCTCATGAGGAGCTAGGTCGCAAGACGAATCAATGGGCAAAAAATCGGGATTTCCCGCAAATTTGCCTCCAAACCTGTTTAGAATAGAAACATGGTCCAGTCCCGCAAGGCCTTTACTTTGATCGAGTTGTTAGTGGTGATAGCCATCATCGCTATCCTCGCCGCTATCTTGTTCCCGGTGTTCGCCTCGGCCAGAGAAGCCGCAAAGAAGACCCAAGCGCTAAGTAACACGAAGCAAACGGGCACTTCAATCATCCAGTACTGCACGGATAACGACGACATGTATCCGTTTTCGCACCGGATGAGCCCAGGCTGGTTCGTGAATATGGAGACTCCAGCTGGATGGACATCTACCCTTCGCGAGCGAGAGGATGCCCTTACTTGGGCGAATTCGACGCAGCCCTATTCAAAGAGTTACGAAGTGCATACGGGACCGGGCGTTAACTACACGCTTATGGGACCCTATGGCTGGGCCAACCCAAACCTCCCTACTCGGCGTAAGCAACCTAAGAACGGAACTCAGTCGTTTAACGGATTGCTACACAGCTACTATCAGTCGGCGGTGGCGCGCCCCTCTGAGCTAACGCTGGTTTGGTGGGGAAATATGCGAGAAGAGTTAGCGGGTTACACCTTTGGCAATCCGATCCTTGGGTGCGGAACTGATCCTGGAAATGTCCATGGCTTGACTCAATTCTGTCGCTTCAACCCCACGGGCAGGCCCGCTCCCACCATGGTTATTTCTGCCAATGCCAGCAGCCTTCAAAACGACGTGAGTTGGCCACCCCTCAACCCACGAAACGACACAGCTTGGGTTCAAGGAAAAGGAATGTGTTTCGTCTATGCTGATAGTAGCGCCAAGTGGGTCGCAATGAATCAAGGTGGCAACGCCGTCAGTGGCTACAAGAACTACAAGGATCCAACAATGGTCTACGCGGCCAAGGGCAGGCAGGTCACCTATCATCGGTGTTCGACCGTCCCTGGATCAGTCAACGGCTACTATCTCAGTTTCTTCCGTCCGGACAGCGAGTTCAATTACCCAAGCGGTAACGCAAACACAACAGCATGCGGTTGGTAGTTTTCCTTCTGGCGCTCCTTGCACTTCCATTGGCTGGTTGCGAACAGCGGGCCGAGCCTGACGTTCCCATGGACGCCTCCTCGAAGCGCGGCACAGAAACGACCAACACCACTGAAGATGGGCAGCCCCTTATGGGTCGCTAGCCGCGATGCGCCTTCTTGGCGCGACATCGTAGCTGGGGCCTTTGTCCGTCCACGGTTTTGGCGTAAGATTCTGGTATGCAGCGAACTCTTCTTGGCTCATTATTGGTGACTGCCAGTTCCCTTGCAATCGGCCAGACCTATTCGTGGTCCAATCCAGCTGGCGGCAACTGGTTTGACGTGGTCAATTGGACCGGCAACCAAAAGCCAACGAATACAACCACAGCTGCCTCTGTGTTCATCAATTCGGCGCCCCATCTTGTTCCTGGAATGACGGCCTCGACGGAAATCACCATGCCGTACTCCGTCGGAACCCTTCAATCCGGAAATCGACTGGCTTTGATTGGATCGAGTACGACGCTCTCGATCTACGGCACGGGAAGCACCATCAACAACCAGCTTTACGGCCAGAACGTCGCGATGATAACCGGCCCAGGCGATCTGACGGTCACTGGTGGAATCAGCGCCATCGGCATCCACCTTAACCTTGGGGGAGGCCTGATCGTACATGGCAACACCGAGTTTTACAATGCCTTTCAAGTTGGCAAAGCCACCTTTACGGGCCTCACGAATGTCTTGGGCTCCTTTGTCGGCTTGGAAAATCCTGCGACTCCCCTCATTGCCCACCCGGTAATCAACAGCGGAACTATGCGCTTCAATGATGGGACCTCGTTTAGCAATGGAAATCTGACCAATCAAGCTGGCGCCATGATTGAGAAGACAACCGGTACCGGTTCGGCTACCCTGTGCAGCTTCAATGGGCTCATCCCCCAATTTACAAACTATGGATTCGTTCGCTGCACTTCCGGAACACTAAACCTTAGTGGCTATGGCGACCAACGTGGTCAATGGATTACTGAAGGCACGGCTCGCATTGGAATTCAAGGGGAACAAACTATGCGGGGTGGATTCTTTGGGGGAGATGCTGTTGCCACGCTTTCTAATGGCGGAACGTTAACCACTTCATCGAACAGCGGCACAATGGTCCTCGGAGGGCTAGAGCTTTCTAATGGAACGGTCAAGGCGAACACGCCCATTCGACTTGAGTCGCTTACGATGAATGGTGGAAGGTTTCAAGGACCTGAGGCCATAGAAGTCGATGGACCAGCAACCGTTACAAGCGGAATCTTCGAATCGGGGACCACCAAATTCCAAGGGCCGACTCAATGGACAGCCGGTGCTTCGAAGATTGTCACTAGTGTCATCGAGAACCTGAACACCCTTACTCGGATAGGCGGCGGTGAAATTGGCAGCGGGAACGGCGAGATTCGAAACTACGGTACTTTTCGAACTACCGGAGGGGGCCAGATGATGGGAATCGACATCACGAATCATGGCACTTGGATTGTCGACAATGCTGCGCTAGGGGGGATGTTCATCACCCCTAATGGTGCTGATGGTTCCTTCAATAATTTGGGCTCGGTCGACGTTGTTGGTGGGACATTTGAGTTTGCTGTTTCAGGCTCCAGTACCGGAAGTTGGAGTAATACTTCACCTCATTTAACTCGCTTTGGCCAGGTCAGCCACACGTTTGGCACTTCTTCTACATTTCCCACGGCAAGATTCAGCGCAGCCGGGGCCTTTCTCGATTTCCAAGGTACGGCGACATTGCCCTATCTTCAACTCAGCGGCTCGACTGGAACAGAAATCCGGTCTCAATCTCAGCTGATCGTGCAAGATGTCGAAGGGCCAGCAGGTGGGCAAACTACCTTCTCCGGCGAAGGAGAGATTCGCATTGAAGACCAGTTTGCCACTGGCGGTGCCGTCTACTTCAATGGGCCTGGGCTAAACACATTTGCTGGAGGCGTGAATACCAATGGCCTTGGGAATTGGATCGTAAACCGGTCCGTGACGCTTGACGGACCCTCGACACTAACCGTCAATGCGTCTGGAGCAGCCTTTGGTGAACTCATCAACATTGGGTCTCTGAGTCTATTCGGCAGCAATGCTTCAATTCAGTCGCTACCTTTCGCAAACATGGGCACGATGGCTGCTGGAGGCTACACCATACATGGCAGCTTGGCGGCACCTTTTGTCCAGGCTGGCACGCTCTCCGTACCAAGTTTCTTCACGCTACGAGGCTACTCAGGTCATCACGGCACGACGACAACTTCGGGAGGTGGTCGGCTCATTCTTGATAGTGGTCTACACGAGTTCCAACCCGGCAATGACTATTCTGGCGCCGACATCGTTTTGAAGCGTGCCTTAACCGAACCCAGCGAGACATCTGTTCTTGGTCCGACATCGTTCCGCTACGTCGAATTGCAGAACCCGGCCACCATCAATGCAAGCAGTGATCTCTCAATAGGAACCGTTATTGGCACTGGCCTAAACGTAAGCGGGACGGGCACCGTTCGTTCGACGACCAATGCCGAGCTACTTTTTCCGAACGTCTTGGCGGGCGGCAGATTTATGGTCGATAGTGGCAACCTAACTCTGCATCAGCCATCGATTGAAGGAACATTTGAGATTTCTGGCTTAGGTACGCATGTATTGTCAGGAATCACTGGTGGAAACGGGACCCTCATTAATCGCAGTTCGTCGACACTATCTGCGACTGGAAATGTCACAGTCATGTCTTCGGTCACAAACGAAGGCACACTAAACATTTCTGCCACAAACATCTTCTCCTCTCTAGGATGGTTCAAGCTGCTCAACAGCGGAACCTTGAACCTATCCAACGGGACCCTAAATGTGATGCAATCACCTAACTTGGTCGGCACCGTGTTTACCGGCGGCACGTGGAATATCGGTCCCGCTTCAGTGGTTCAAGTCGCCAGCGATGTAAGTAACTGGCAGGCGAACGTCAAATTCATTGGCCCTCACGCTCGCATTTATATGCCGGGCGGAATCAATGCGTTCATCTTCCTCGCCGAGAATAATGGCCAAATTAGCTTCACCCAAGGAAACTCGCAGTCCATTTCATCAAGCAATCTCGTTTCGCGTGGTCTGATTGAAACGGATGCGACGAGTTCCTTCTCGGTTGCCGGCGCACTCAACATGCTGATGGGCGAACTCAAAAATCGGGGGACAATGACCTACAACGGCGGAATGTCCATTGCTTCAGGGACGGTCAACTTTGGTGGGACTATCACAACACCCCAACTTAACCAGAATGGGGGCACCTTATCCGCCGCCCACGACGGAGCGGGACTGGGAACACTTAATGGTGACCTAAACCTAGGATTTGGGAGCACCCTGACGGTAGACGTTAATCCGTCGATGCCCTCGTCGTCTGACCGTATTCAAGTGAACGGAAACGCGACGTTGGGAGGCGGCATTCAGCTACGAATTCCAAATGGATCGACGCTACCGCCGGGAACCGACCTCACCGTGATTTCAAGTTCGAACCCAATTCAGGGCGGCTTTCTCAGCGTCCCGGCCGGATTCGCATTATCTACTTCCAGCAATTCCGCAACTCTCACCAGTCTGGCAACTATTGGCACACTCACCGTCGTTTCCGGCTCCATCTTGTTTGGCGATTATCTGAATGACCCATTTGGACTTACCGCGACAATCTCCTTCGTCCAGAATGGCGTGCCCATGGGTTCGATTCCCACAATCATCGACGAGAGCGGCAATTACTATGTCCACACGCACTTGCGAGGCACGTTTGACGTCTACGCGGATTCGACACCTTGGCTTCGAAGGAAGAATCCAACCCCAATCGTGATTACGGACAGCGGGGTCACTAACCTGAACTTTTCCCTTCAAAATGGCGATACCAATTCGTCGGGCGAAGTAGACGCGGCAGATATTGATGATGTCATTGCGGCCTTTGGGAGTACGGATCCGGGGATCCCACAGGACCTAAATGGCTCGGCCGAGGTCGACGCGGCCGACATTGATATCGTCATCGCGAACTTTGGTGCGGTCGACGATTAGTCGCTTGAAAATGGGACCGCTTCGGGAGCGGGCTTTGGATCCTCGATCGGCTCTCCAACTGGCTCGACATAATCATCCGGTAGTGGCTTGGTTGTCCACTTGACAGCGAGAACACTCAGCGCAAACAGAATGCACAGAGGCACCGCCAGCATCATCATGCTAAAGGGGTCATTGGAGGGAGTAAGCGCGCCTGCCGCAAAGAAAATTCCAACAATCGCGTGTCTCCAATACTGATGGATAGTCGCCATCGGCAAGATGCCAACCCGGGCCAAGAAGTAGACGATTAGGGGCAGTTGAAAGCCCAGCCCAAAGGCCAACATCATGTTGATGATGAAGAAGACCAGTCGGCCAGCTTCTTGGTTGATTTGGGTGTCTCTAAAGCTTTCGAGTGCGATGCCCGCAAACCATTGCATGGCGCTGGGAATGATTTGCCAGCAGAACCAACAACCCAATGCAAAGAGGACAACTGAGAGAGGGCCTACTATCTTGAACGGCTTGCGTTCACGCGGCTTCAGGCCTGGTGCAACAAATCCCCAAACCTGAACAACCATGAAGGGGAGGGCGATTACCAAGCCAACGTAAAAGGACACCTTGAGCTGCAGCATGAAGGCGTCCGTAATCGAGTGCAGCACCTCGGCGTACTTGAGCTCTTTTGGCAAGCTCGCCATGGCGGTCGCGTTGATCGTGTCGTAGATCTTCTTGAAATTAAACCATGCAAATGTCCACGTGATCGCCAGGATGAGGAGACACCTGAAAATGCGCTTGCGCAAGTCTTCCAAGTGCTCGATGAGAGACATGCGAAACTCCTCGGGGTTCCCCGAGGAGTTCTTTAGCTTGTCGAGTAAGCCGAACACTTACTCCATGGTCATCGTGATGACCGTTCGCTGCCTGACCAAACGAGTTCGAGTCCGACCCTGGTTCTGGTTGTTCTGATTTCCACCAGTTGGGCCGCCACCCTGACCATTAGCGCCCATATCTTGGCCACCTAGGGACCGAGCCTGCATGAACGTCTTGGGGCCAAAAATTAGGCCGGGGCCAACCATTTGAATTGTGCCATTGGCATTTTCAAGTGGCAGTCCAGGAAGGATGCTACGTCCCATTCGGCGTCCGCCCTCTCGGCCATCGCCCCCTCCACCGCCCATATCGGGTCGCGTCAAAGGTGGTCCACCGCCTTGGCCACCACCAGCGCCGCCACCGCCTCCACCTACGTTCTCGCGAACGCGAGTGGTCATGGTGTAGCGCCGCTCGATCTTAAGAGGCATGCCTAAGTCAAGTGCGAACCAGTAATACTCTTCAAACTCCATGATCCCAGTCGCAGCCTGGCCCTGGGCCAGAACATTGCGAATCTTGGCGCATGGTCGGCCTCGCTCGTATTCGATGCCTTCCAAAGTTCCTCGGGCTTGAATCAGCTGAGTAAACCGATTGCTTTCCCGACCATTTTCTAGGTCCAAGACGGCTTGAGGAAGATAACCAGTGAAGGCCGGACCACCGGGTCGAACTCCTCGGCTGGGGAGGATCGGCAGTGGAAGCATGGCAATGAGGTCGGTCGTGCCCGCTTCACTGAAGCCCTGTCCGTTCGGCGCGTAGAATGGCCACGCTCCGAAGATCTCCCGCCCATTGTTGGCGACGCGCATATAGAGCGGAGCCATGTTGTAATCGTAATACTTGTCGGGCTCGCCATTTCCTGAAGTGGTCAACATGGCATGATCTTGACCGCGCATGACGAGCGGTTGCATCAGCAGGAGCCCTTCCTTGGTTCCGTCGCTGTTGCGATATTGATTCATCACCGTTACGCGATAGCGGAACCTTTCTGGCTGACCCTCGACCGTACCAGCCTGAGACCCCAGTTGAGCCTGGGCTTCGGTCAAGTTCTGAATTGAGTTCTTGAATTCGATACCGTAGACGAATTCGGAAAGGGGCCGGAACGGGTAGCGAAGTACGAGACCTCCCGATGGAATCCGAATGCTGGCGGAATTATCCAGTTGGACAACAACGGACGACTTGTTTACCGGCTGAGTAAAGCTGCCACGGTTGACGTAAAGCACTGCTTCGATGGTCATCTGGCCATCGGGAATTCCCCTTGGGAAGTGGGGCTCTACCTTCTTCTTCGTGTCGAGCTTATAGATAAAATCGGTTGCGGTCGTGTTGACACCAGTCGAAGGGTAGTACGGCGATACCGCCTCAAGGAACCGGCCATTCACCCAAATCCCAACGAATCCTGCGCCCGCCGGGATAGACCGGACTGGAATGCGGACCTCGACAGTTTCTCGGACCTTGGCGCCCTCAAGTGGGCGTCGAATGGTGAAGCTGCTTTGGGCAAAGGCGGAGCCGATTAGGGCTGTCAAACTTGCAAATACAATCAGTCGCTTCATGTTTTTCTGTCAGCCTTGCGGCAAGCTGAAATCTCAACCCTTCAGACGCAAAGAACACCGCTTTCGTTACAGGGCTGAACTGTCCGTCATAATACACTACACATGGTCGCTCCATTCGACCTCGACTCCCTTAACCCCCAACAGCGTGAAGCCGTGATGTGGCCCGGAGGTCCTTTGCAAATCTTCGCAGGGGCCGGGTCCGGCAAAACGCGGGTCATCACCTACCGAATAGCGAGACTTATTCAAGACGGCGTCAATCCGTCGAGAATCCTAGCGGTTACTTTTACGAACAAGGCCGCAAAGGAAATGCGTGAGCGGCTGGAGTCCCTACTCGGTGGCAAGGTGCGTTCGCTTTGGCTCGGCACCTTTCACTCCCTTTGCGCACGTATGCTCCGGATCGATGGAGAGAAGATTGGTCTGTCTCCTGAATTTGTCATTTATGACGACGGCGAGCAACTCGCCATTGTCAAAGACATCCTGAAGCGGATGGCCATCGATGAAAAGTCTCTCCAACCAAGAGCGGCGCTGAACGAGATAAGCAGGGCCAAGGAGCAAATGCTCGATCCTACCAAGTACGAAGAACAAGCGTCGGGATACCTCCAAAGAATGGTTGCTGGAATCTATCCCGAGTATCAAACCCGCCTTGCACGCGCTAATGCTCTGGACTTTGACGACATCCTCTATCATGCGGTCCGGCTCCTGGAGAGGGCGCCCGAAGTCCTTGAGAAGTACCAAGATCGCTTCATGCACGTCCTGATCGACGAATACCAGGACGTCAATTTCACGCAGTACCGGTTTGCCCAACTCATTTCGGCGAAACACCGCAACATCACGATCGTTGGCGACGATGACCAGTCGATTTATGCCTGGCGAGGAGCCGATGTGAGCTTGATGTTGCGATTCAGCAGTGACCACAAGGACGCCAAAGTCATCACCTTGGGCCAGAATTACCGCTCGACAAAGGTGATCTTACAAGCAGCCGC
This sequence comes from Chthonomonas sp., assembly GCA_016788585.1. Taxonomy (GTDB): domain Bacteria; phylum Armatimonadota; class Fimbriimonadia; order Fimbriimonadales; family Fimbriimonadaceae; genus JAFLBD01. Next base: position 26,185 of record JAEURP010000001.1, read on the forward strand.
CGATGTCATTCAACACAACCGCGGACGAGCTGAAAAAGAACTCTGGACCGAGAATGAGGCTGGGCGGCCGATTTCCGTCACGGAGGCGGGCACAGATGAGGAGGAGGCCATGATCGTGGCCGATGCCGTACTCAAAGCCGTTCGATCCGGCCGCAGAAAATATGGCGAATTTGGCGTGCTTTACCGCACAAACGCGCAGTCGCGAGCTGTAGAAGAGGCCTTCTTGACCATGCGGATACCGCACATTCTGGTCGGTGGACAGAGATTCTACGAGCGACGCGAAATCAAGGACATTCTCGGTTATCTTCGGGTGATCCTTAATCCACTGGATGAAGCCTCGATTAAGCGAACGATCAACACCCCAACTCGTGGGCTCGGCGCAGGCTCGATTGGGCTATTCGATGAATGGTCCCGAGCGAGAGGTCTTGCCTGGTGGGACGCCATCCGAGAACAGTCGGTGCAATCTCAGCTCCCGAAACGAGCCCTCCATGGACTGCAGCAGTTTGTTGGTCTCGTTGAAGAGGGCAGAGACATGATGCAGGACAACTCCGTGACGGAAATGCTGGAATATGTCATGGCGAGATCGGGATATTTGGACTCGCTCAAGCAAGATCGCTCCGAAGATTCCATCAGTCGCCTGGAGAACTTACAGGAGCTTGTCCGAGTAACCCAGCAATACGACGAAACTGCCGATGAGCCCTCTCTGTTTGGATTCTTAGAACAAATTGCGCTCATTGCAGATACGGACCAAATTGAAGAAACCGGCGAGGCAGTCACCTTGATGACGCTTCACTCCAGCAAGGGTCTTGAGTATCCCGTGGTCTTCCTCATCGGCATGGAAGAAGGCGTCTTCCCCCACTCGCGGGCCATCGGAAACGAGATTGAGCTAGAAGAGGAGCGACGGCTCTGCTACGTTGGCATGACGCGAGCACGAGAAGAACTCCATCTCCTGCATTCGCGTCGACGATCCATGTACGGCAGTGCGAACTTCAATCGACGTTCTCGGTTTCTCGACGATGTCGACCTGAGTGAGTCGGACAGCCTTGTTCCCCAAAAGCAGCCGCAAGCGCCCTTCCGAGACCTGCGCCAAGATCGCACTGGCGGTTATGCCGTAACCCTTGTCGAGACCCCAAAGCCAAAGGGGCCGGCCTGGAAGCCCCCTTTTACAGTAGGCGAAAGGGTGCAACATGCCAAGTTTGGAATCGGTGTTGTCATCTCTTGCAGTCCGGTGAAGGGCAATGATGCAGAAGTTACCGTCGCCTTTCCAGGCGTCACGGGCGTCAAGAAACTCATACAGAGCTTTGCGAAACTGGAAACTGTTTAGCCTCATTGGCCTAGCCGCGTGCGGGTGCAATTCGCGTACGGCAAGCTACTTGCCGCTCAACTTGGGCTCCGAGTGGACGTACGAAGTAAATGGGCGCCTAAGAAACAGCGTCGAGGAAATGCGGGTCACGGGTCGAACAAGCGTCGAAGGCGTTCCTGGGTTCGTCATCACGGGGGCTCTCGGTTCTTCTCGCATGGCTTGGAAAGGCTCCACGCTCATCGCATCTGAACTCGCGGGAATCAGCTATTCGCCGGCGATCGTCCTAGCCGACTTCAACTCCCCACAGGCAGCGCGCGAATGGCGGGGCCAAGTTCGGGCATACGGCCTCACCCATCAAGCGACAGACGCTCTAACCCACACGGAGGAGACCTTTGCTCTGAGCGGGCGAAAGTTACCCGCGATCGCGGCGCAACACCGCCTCAAGTTCGGTAACGTGACAATCGCGACCAAGATCACGTTCGTCCAAGGTCTTGGCATTGCTTCACTAGATGAACATCGAGACGGGCAATTCTTAGGTTCGATCCAATACTTAGCTGGCCCCTAAAAGGCCATGCCTTCGTAGTCGCGAATGAGTCCAACCACCCGGCCGATGACCGCCGCATCCTCTTGTTCGACGATAATGGGGTCGTAGGCTGGGTTGGCCGGAATGAGCTTCGTCGCCTCGCGATCGAAGTGAATTCGCTTCACCGTAGCCTCGTCACCAAGGAGAACTGCGACTAGATCGCCATGGCTCGCGGTCTGCTGCGGCCGAATCACGACCAAATCTCTGGGCATAATGCCCTCACCCACCATAGAGTCTCCGCGAACTCTAAGCAAGAATGCACTCTCGATATTTCGGACCATTTCACTTGGGACCGGAATGAGGTCCTCGACATATTCTTGGGCCGCGATTGGTATACCTGCAGCGATCGATCCAAGCAGCGGGAGCATCACGACACGGTTGTTCGACTGATACTCCGGATGCACGACTCGAATGGACCTTGGCGTATTGGCGCGCGTGATGTAGCCCTTTCTTTCTAGGGCATCGAGGTGTACTGTTACTCCGCGAAGGGACCCAATGGCGAACTTTTTGCCGATTTCACGAATTGAAGGTGGATAGCCTTCATTCTGCGAGTACTCCATCAGATACTTCAGGATTGCTTCTTGCCGAGTTGTGAGACCTTTTGCCATGGGTATTCCTAAGACGAATCGTTTGCGTAGAAATCTGCAGACTTTCTGCAAACTTTGTCTACCGGAAACATTACCATACTATGGTTTTTCGCTGCTCGGTGCCATAATTGGAGCTCACGTATGTCAATCACCTCCACGCGTAATTTCATCGAGAAGTCCGGCTGCGGTGTGATCACCGGCGTCCTTCTCGCTGCGATCATGGGGCTCAGCATGGCCTCGGGCCAGTGCAAAAATGCTCCTGGTGCCCAAGCGAACCCCAACGAGGCACCAGCAGTGGTCACCATTGGTGACACGAAGTTGACCGGCGCGGCTATCGATGCAATTGCCAAAGATGATCTCGCCAACCGAGAGCGACAGGTTCTCGCCCAACTGCAAGGCAAGCCATTTGACGGATACAACAGCCTGCAGAAGGGGCAGTTCTTCCGTGATTCACTGGGATCGGCAGTTGACGGTGGCGTCAACATCCAAATGGCGAAAGAGGCGGGGATCAAACTCGAAGATTCGGTCCTTTTGGACAAATTCATGAACGAGGTGACGACTCAGATCAGTCAGTTCCGCCAGCAGATGACCCAATCAGGTCAACTGCCAGCAAACGCCACCGAAGAGCAGTACCTCGCAAAGTTTAGAGAAGCAACTGGCGGAAAAACGCCGGACCAGTTGATCTCCGAAAACCGGACAATGTTGGCCGATCGACTCAAGGATCCGAATTTGAGTGTTCCCTTGAAGGGTCAAGGCGCCCAAATGCTTTGGATTGAGAAGGAAGAGAGCCTCACCCAGGTCTCGGACGCTGAACTGGACACGATCTTTGATACGGTGAATCTCAAGGCAATTGTTTTGAATCAGGCTCCGCGACAGAATCGCTTTCCAGATGCCGAGAGAATTCTTGCGGAAATCAAGTCTGGCAAGATCACTTTTGAAGCGGCAATGGACAAGTACTCCGAAAAGCCTTTGCCCAAAGACAAAACCAAAAAGAGTGATGTGACGGACATGTTGGCTTACCAGTTCTTGCTCACCGATCCAAACTATGGAGTGGTTAAGACTCTGAAGCCTGGTGAAATCAGCGCCGTCATCAAGGGCGTCGATGGGCCGATTATCTACAAAATGATCAACGTTAAGAAGGATAACAAGCCGGCCGACTTCGCTACCAACAAAGAGTTCTATCGGACGAACCACAAGAAGTTCATGGCAAACACCAAGTTCTTCAGGCTCCAGCGAGAAGCCCGAGAGAAGCTGCCAAAGTTTGGCGATGAGGGACTGAACCTCCTTTATCAGTGCTACCTCTTAGAACGGGACCCGATCTTGGAGCAAGACCACTTGAAGATCGTTGAAGGTGCAGCTAAGCTGAGCACCAATGGCCCAGCGGTCATCGCCCGGCTTCTTTCGGGAAATCGCGTGTGGCGAGGTCTGCAGGGCGAAAACAAGTCGAAGTTCGAAGATGCCCACTATATGCCTGCTCTTGAGAACTTCCTCAACGCTTTTGGGCCAAACCCGGCTCTAAATTTGACCCTTGTCGACATGTTTGCATCTCGGAAGAGCGCAAAGGCGGGAGAACAGCTACTTGCGGCGTCGATCTCCAACACCAGCCTTAGTGACATGGGAAAGGCCATGTTTGACCGGATCACATCCAAATTCAAAGACCTGAAAGCGGCAGGACTCGTAAAGCCAGAAGTCTCGGCCCAAATTCAAGCAAATCTCGACCGCTGGAGCAAGGACAAGAAGCAACGAGACGACCAAGCGAAGGAGATGGCCGCCAAAGAAGCTGCTGATCGAGCCAAGAACGAAGCGGCCATGAAGGCCGAGAAGGAAGCTGCCAAGACTAAGACCCCAAGCCGACCGGACAGTAAGTCCTTACTTGAACCGCGATAAACCGTGAGCGGCAAGCTAACCCTGCTGGCATCTCCCTTGGGCAACTTGGGAGATGTCAGTGAGCGGTTCAAAAGAACCGTCGAAGAATGTTCGCTGGTCTTCGCTGAGGATTCGCGGGTTACAGGTCGGCTCTTGGATCATCTTGGGCTTAAGCGACCTCAAAAAACGCTCAACGAACATACTGCTGAATCCGGACTTCAATCCTACGTGAAGGTCATTCAAGCGGGCGAGCACGCGGTACTTATTACTGATGCTGGCACCCCTGGAATAAGCGACCCTGGTGCTAGGTTTGTTTCCATGTGCGTGGAAGAAGGCATCGAAGTTGATGCCATTCCGGGTCCAAGTGCGGTCACCCTCGCCTTGAGCTTGAGCGGGTTCTACGCCCAGCGATTTGCTTTCTTGGGGTATCTGCCAAGAAAGCCCGGGCCAATGAGGGCTGAACTTGGGATTTTTGCCAACTCACCCTATTCTCTGGTTATCTTCGAGTCGCCATTTAGAATAGACGCCTTGCTTCAATGTGCCGGCGAAGCCTTGGGCAGCAGAAGGGTTGCGATCTGCCGTGAACTCACAAAATTGCACCAGCAAATCGTTCGTACAACCCTTTTGTCCCCACCCAACGTCCTTGAAATGCCAAGAAAAGGGGAATTTACTGTTGTGATTGAGGGTTATCGTAAGGGAACCCCGGCGGAAAACCAATAATGGTAATCTGCGACTTGCTCACTCTGTGACTGTGAAATGCTGAAACTAAGACTCTTCTGGATCATCGGACTCTTCGCCCTCCTGGCGAATGTTGCCTTAGCGCAAGCACAAGAAGCTTATCGTCTACAGCCTGAGGACGTTATTCGAATCCAAGTCTTCGATGAGACTCAAATCGTTGGAGTCACAGCAGTTGGAAAGGACGGCAATGTAACGGCGCCATTCTTGGGTTTAGTTCGTGCAGAAGGGCTCACCACCAACGAACTGGAAGCAGTCTTGGTCAAGGAGTACCAACGGGTCCTCCGCATTCGCGAGCCTCGTGTTTCGGTTACGATCGAGCGATTTAGAGAGATTCGAGCTTCGATCACGGGCATGGTCAATCGGCCTGGCGCATACCCTGTACGACCTACTGACGACATCCTCACTCTCCTTGCGCTTGGCGGCAATGCCATTCTCGAGCGAGCAGACCTCCGCCGAGCAAAACTGCAACGCGCCGGATCAAAAGAGGTAATCCCGGTGGACCTCTACGCCATGCTCACTTTTGGTGACTTGAGTCAGAACTACACGCTCATGGACGGCGATATCTTGTCAATTCCAGAGGACAAGTTCAATGTCGTCAACGTCCTGGGTGCCGTTCAACAGCCGTTTAGCTTTCCGTACCGCGAGGGTATGACCTTGGTCGATGCGATCGCCCAGGCCCGCGGTGATATTCCCTATCGATCGGCATTCTCTAAGATCACGGTTTATCGTGAGAACAAAGGGGCGCCCGGTACCTATACTGTCATTCGCTCGAACCTCAGCCGATTTTTTAAGAATGGGGACAGCTCCCAGAATATTAAGTTGGCAAAGGGTGACATCATCTTCGTTCCCGAGTCCAACACTCCGGATGTTAACCGTATCTCTTCCGTTGCAAATACGGCAGCGAACTTCATCTTCATCCTAGAGCGGTTTGGGTTAAGAATCTTCTAAGTCTTGCAAAAAAAGCTTACGCGTCGCGAGGTCCTACGGAGCTACAAAGCTCGGGCCGACGCGCAGCGGACAGTATGGGCTCGTGTGGCAGACTGGATGACGAGCCGTTTTGGCACCGTAGAGTTCTTCACTCTCAATGCAGCATGGTTCTTAGTTTGGATTCTCTGGAATGTAGGTTGGCTTGGGCTTAAGCCCTTTGACCCCTATCCATTTGGCTTTCTCACGATGGTCGTTTCTCTTGAGGCGATCTTCCTTTCTGTCATCGTTCTCATTTCCCAGAATCGCGCAGCACATATCGCCGATGTTCGCGAAGAGGTGGAGCTAGAGATCAGTGTTTTGAACGAGTCGGAAACGACCAAGGTCATGAGCCTGCTGTGCTTACTTCTGGAAAAGCACGGGATCGACGTTTCAAAAGATGCCGAGCTTGCCAGAATGCTCCGCCCTACTGAAGAATCAGACCTAGAGAAGATCATCGAGAGCGAGTTACAGTAGGCCTAAGAAGTACAATCTTCTTTATGCCAACTACCCAAGAGGCCTCGCTAAAACTCATTGCAAATTTGGATTCCATGCGCGGAACGGACCTACTGGTCTGCAGTCCCATCGATGGCACTGAGCTTGCCCGACTGCGAATGGACTCGGCGCAGGACATCGAGCGAAAGATAGCCGACTCAGTGAGTGCATTTGAGGTCTGGCGAGACGTTCCAGCCCCTCGTCGAGGAGAGCTTGTTCGCTTATTGGGCGAGAAACTGCGAGCCCACAAGGAGGAACTGGCCCGCCTAGTGACCTTGGAGTGCGGAAAGATCATTGAAGAAGGCCGAGGGGAGGTCCAAGAGATGATTGACATCTGTGACTTCGCTGTCGGATTGAGTCGCCAACTTTACGGCCTGACCATTCAAAGCGAACGCGCGGACCACGTGATGCAGGAAAACTGGTTGCCACTTGGGCCAGTGGGAATCATCAGCGCCTTTAATTTTCCAGTGGCCGTGTGGGCCTGGAATGCTTGCCTCGCCCTAGTTTGCGGTGACTCGTGTCTTTGGAAACCGAGTGAGAAAACCCCGCTGACCGCACTCGCTTGTCAGTCGCTCTTAGACGAAGTCTGTCGCGACTTCGACGAAGCTCCAAAGGGCTTGAGCCAAGTTATCCTGGGTGGCTTTGAGCAGGGGAATCAACTTGTTGAAGACAGCCGCGTCCCGTTGATTAGTGCGACTGGTTCGACCCGTATGGGGCGTGCCGTGGGACCAAAGGTTGCCGCGCGCTTCGGGCGTTCCCTGCTTGAACTGGGCGGCAATAACGCCATTATCGTTACAGAATCGGCCGATCTTGACATCGCCATCCCCTCCATCCTCTTCGGATCAGTGGGAACTGCCGGTCAGCGATGTACCTCGACTCGCCGAGTCATTGTCCATGAGACATTGGTCGACGAGGTCTTTGCCAAACTCGCCTCCGCATTTCGACAGATCGGAGAAAGCAAAGTCGGAGATCCCCTGGAGCCAACCACACTTGTTGGTCCGCTTATCGACGAACAAGCCTTTTTGGGAATGGAACATGCCCTAGAAGCAATCAAGCCCGACGCTGTCGAGATCATTGGGGGCGGGCGAACCCTTCAATCGCAGTTTCCGGGTGGCTACTATGTTCGTCCAGCCTTGGTTCGGCTGAACCAACAATCGAAGGTGATTCATGAGGAGACCTTTGCGCCCATCACTTATGTCATCCCATATCGTGATCTTGTAGAAGCCATGCAGATCCACAACGAGGTGCCACAGGGCCTCAGCTCGGCGATAATGACCACCGACATCCGAGATGCCGAGACGTTTAAACGCTACAGCGATTGCGGAATTGCCAACGTAAACATTGGTACCAGCGGGGCCGAAATCGGTGGTGCTTTCGGGGGCGAGAAAGAAACTGGAGGTGGCCGCGAATCAGGGTCAGATTCTTGGAAGGCTTACATGCGACGACAAACCAGCACCACGTATTTTGGCCGCAAGAAGCCCGCTTTGGCGCAGGGAATACACTTTGACGTCTAGAGCGGCCCGCGGACAAACAAAACAGCCGAATTGACCTTTGCAAGGACGCTTCGGACCATTTTTCCCGTGTCATCTTGGTGAGATTCGGTTGATGACAAGCCGACAAGTACGTGCGTTGCCGGTGCCTCTTGGAGCGCTGCTGCGATCGCGGAAGCGATGTCACGGCCCCGTTCCAGAACCAAGGTGTGGTCGACGCCCTCAATCTTGAGAGAGCGGTCTGCCTCTGCCAAGGTAGTCCGCGCCAGTTCTTCTTCTTCGTTCAGCGCAGCTTGAAGCGGCAGGTCTCGCGGCACGATGAGTGGAAAGAGAAGCCGTACATTGCCGGACAGCCCAGTCGCGAGTTCACTGCCAACTTTGATGACCTCGCTGTCGCAAGGCTTACCTTGGACAACGATCACAATTTGGACAATAGAGGCCTTCGCCTTCTTCTTAGGCGCCTCGTAAAGAAGGAGGTCCAAGGATCGTCGGGCTTCCTCGACTGTTGCCACGATCGGCAATTGCGAACGGACATCGGGAACCTGCTTCAGAACTTCCATGACCTGTTCGGGAACCGCAGCAACGATAACGCGTGCATCGTGGTCTTTCAAAAACTCCATCACGGAATGAAATGTGTCTGCGCCCTTCGTCGTGCATTCGATTAGGCCACTGCAGTCGATAATGACGCCAGAGGCATGGCGCTTGAGCGTGAGCGAAATCGCCGTATGGAGTGTCTCCCATTGATTGGAGCGCATGGCGCCCGAGAGGATGATCACATCTTCGTAAGATTCAACAATCATTTCAAGAAGTAGCGGACATTGGTGATGACGACATTCTTTCGAGTCCCCAAGGCGAGCTTCAAAGCAATCGCCACATTATTGTGAAGGAAGCGGTGATACCAGCGCTTCGGTACCGCCTCGGGCACGATCACGGTAATGAACTGGTCTGGAGTCTCGGCAATCGTCTGGTCGATATAGGCGGTGACCGGATCAACCAGTGATCGAAATGGCGACTCAAGGATCACGAGCGGTATCTCCTCGCCAAACCGAACCCAATCCTCCTTGATCTTGGCCACACTCTTTGCGTCTAGGGTCACGTGGATTGCACGGACGTCCTCGCTCAATGACTCGGCGTAAGCAATCGCCTGCAGAATGCCTTTGTGAAGCCGTGGCACCAGGAGTATCACAGTCATCCTCACCTTGGGGACAGTGTCCGTCGGCTCGACCTCCAATTCTCGCGCCAAGTAGTCGTAATGACGCCGAATTCCAATGAAGACGCCCAACAGGATGCTCAGTGCGATTGGAACCAGCCAAGCGCCTTCTTTCCACTTGCTGACAAGCAAGACAATGGCCAGAATGGCGGTAATAATCGCGCCAAAAAAGCTAACCCATGGCTTCCACCCGCCAAGCTTCAGCTTTCGAGCCCTAGCAAACATACCAGCCTGACTGAGCGTGAACGAAACAAACACGCCGACTGAATAGAGTGGGATCAAGAGGTGCGTATCTCCACCGAACTTGACGAGAAGGGCCATCGCGCTAAGGCTCAAGAATAGAATGCCATTCTGAAAAACGAGCCGATCACCCAGCGATGCCAATTGCCTCGGCAAGAACCCATCTCGAGCAATAAACGAGCAAAGCCGAGGGAAATCGGCATAGGCCGTATTGGCCGCGAGAATCAAAATCAGAGTTGTCGCGACTTGAAGCGCATTGAAGTAGAACGTTCCAAATGCTGTTGTGACTGGAAAAACCTGCTGGCAAACTTGAGCTAAGACCGTTTTGTAGCCAGCCTGGTGAAGCTCCATGGGAATGATATGGAACTTGTTACCGATAAAGCTGGCCCCAACAAACATGGCGGCGAGCAAGGTCGCCATGATCAATAGCGTGGCGGATGCATTCCGCGCCGTTGGCTCCTTGAAGGCACCCGCGCCATCCGAAATGGCCTCGATGCCCGTTAGGGCGGCGCAGCCCGATGAAAAGGCCTTGAAAGCGATCGTAAGAAAGGCAGCGGTCATCCAGAACTGATCGACCAATTGATGCTCGGCGTGAGCGATGCTCTGAGGTACGGGTGGGGCGGGGAGAGTAAGGCCCCAGCCGATCATGCCTAGCATCAGTACAACAAAACTGTAGGTCGGGATGGCAAACACAACCCCCGACTCCTTGGCGCCTCGCAGGTTAGCAATTGTTAGCAACCCTATGGCCGCCACGCCCATCGGAACAATGTAACTCGACAGGGATGGCACAAGAGAAACGATTGCAAGAACGCCAGCGGAGATTGAAACGGAGACAGTCAGGATATAGTCCGTCATCAACGCGGCGCCTGCTAGTTGCCCATAGCGAACGCCGAGATTGTCCCGCGAGACAATGTAGGAACCTCCTCCCTGTGGATAGGCATGTATGGTCTGGTAGTAGCTGAAAGCAACCAAGAATATGAGGCCACTAATCACCAATGCAACCTCAAAGGTGAAGTGAAGGTAAGCGAGGCTGGCGACCATGAAAACGCGCATGATCTCCTCTGTCGCGTACGCCGTCGAACTCAGCGCATCACTAGCAAATATGGGTAGGGCCGTACGCTTTGGTAGGCGCTCGTGGTGCGCGTGCTTGGTCGCGATTGGTCGACCCACTAAAAATCGCTTAACCTGCGAATAGAAACTCATAACTCGATGCGTTCTCGAAGTTCACCGTCTAAGCTCCAGACCAATCTCACCTTGGGTTCGGATTGCAGACCGATCGCGCGTCTTGGATTATGACAGCAGGCGCGAATTGCGATTTCTGCCCCGAAGTCTTGCATCAGGTTTTGAAAGGCCGTGCGCAGCGTGATCGCACTTCCAGCAAGTGATCCACTAGATTCGATTCGTACGCTGCCAGAAGCTACCAGGCAGTCGTGCCCCCACATTTTCAGCTTCGTTCCACTGGGCAAACCCGACGCCATGGTCGAATCGCTCACGGCAATGACATGGTCCTTCCCCTTGGCCCTGATCAATACCTTCACGGCGTCAGGCGAAACGTGCAAGCGATCATAGATCAGTTCGGCGTTCAACTCTTCTTGCGCCAAAGCGAACCCGACGGCTCCCGCCTCTCGATGATGAAAAGGCCGCATTGCATTAAAAATGTGGGTGGCGTGGCGGAAACCAGCATCCCAGCCCAATTGGGACTGGGCAAAGGTCGCGTTGGTATGCCCCATGCTGACAACAACTCCACGAGCGTTTAAGTTCTTGGCTAAATCGAGGACACCAGGGACTTCCGGGGCCATGGTGATCACTTGCAACCTTGAGTCATCTACGATCTCCTGCCAGGCAGGATCGGAAGAGCATGGAGTGACGATGAGACTCGGTGGTTGGGCCCCGGCAAACTCGGGGCTAATGAAGGGGCCTTCGAGGTGAAATCCCCAAATAGAACGGTGCTGCGGAATGCTCGCGAGCGCATTTGAAATCGCTTCCGGCGTCGCCGTCACCGTTGTGGGCAGCCAAGTTTCATACCCATCCTCCTCCAACTTGGAAGCTAGGTCTACCATTTCCGCATTGGTTGCCGACATGAAGTCGATGCCAAAGGCGCCGTGGATATGAATATCTACAAGCCCGGGCGAAAGTACCCCTTCCGGTTGGCCCTGAACAGGCTCGTAACGATCACCTTCGACCGAATAGGTTCCAAAACCTTCTGGGCCAATCGCAAGAAAGACTCCTTTCATGGCTTCCTGGCATACCCAATGCCATCTCTCAAGATGATTCCATCGAGCTCAAGCAGAGTCAGTTCACTTGAGACCACCGATACGTCGAGCCCTGTCTTATCCACAATCACTTCCGATGATATTGGGTCGTCGCCTAAGACGGCAATAATGGCGCGCTGGGGCGCGGGTAGGTCTTCGATCAAGGCTTCTTCGGTCGGCCCACCCTCGATTCCAAGGGTCTCCAGCACTTGATCGGGGTGGTCAACAAGCATCGCTCCATCTCGGATCAACGCGTGCGACCCCCTGAAGTTGGTCAGACTGATGTTGCCGGGCACAACGAAAACCATTCTATTGAGGTCTGCCGCCGCCCCAGCAGTACGCAACGCACCGCTCACTTCGGGGGCTTCGACAACGAGAACGGCGTCGGAAAGAGCGGCGATGAGTTGGTTTCGCTGGAGGAACCGATAGTGATCGGGCTTTGTTCCGCAAGCAAACTGGCTTATCAAGCAACCCGTTTCCGCGATTTGCTGAAATAGGCCGCGATGATTATGCGGATATGTACCCTCGATGCCGGTTGCCATTACGGCGGCGGTCTTCCCGCCCGCCTGCAAGGCTCCCGTGTGTGCCGCGTGATCGATTCCAAGGGCTCCACCACTGATGATCGTGACACCACACTTTGCAAGGCGCTCGGCAAATTTTTGTGCCACAGCTTTGCCGTAGGTTGTCGCCGATCGAGTGCCGACAATAGCGACGGTTGGAGCGTGCAAAGCAGAAGGATTCCCACGAACCCAAAGCGCTTGAGGAATTTGGCCAGCGTCCGCCAAAGTTGGCGAATAGTCCGGCCGTTCCCAGACCTTTGCGCCCATGCCGAGCGCACGCTCTAAATCACTCGATGACGCTGCTAGCAGCTTCTTCCGTTCAGCGTCGGTGAGGTGCGGGCTTTGCTTTAGCGCAACGATTGGATCGAGCCGAGACTCGGCAATCTCCTGGCAAATGACAACCGCACGCTTTGGCGGCGCCTCGCTCGCCATGAGCAATTGCCAGAAGGTTGCCGAAAAGCTCAGGGTCGACCCGGGCCGCCTTCGTTGCCGCCTCCCAATCCGCCGCCGCCTGAACTTGAGGCAGCTGCCTTCAAAGCTGGCAAGGTGTTGTCGATCATGACTCGGAATTGCGACTTCGACGTATTTCCAAGCCAGTCAGATACTGTAACGGTCAACGTTTTGGGCCCATCGTTCAATCCTGGATTTTCGGTGCCATTAATTCGAACCACCAATTGTCCGTCTCGGGTGAGCAGGTGCTTACAAACACGGCCATCAATGTCAACCTTTGCCGTGTCCATGCGGACGCCCGAAGTGAGGTCCTCGACATCCCACAGGAAGAAAGGAGGTTGCTCGCCCGATCGAACGCCGGAGCGTCCCGACATTTCATAGCCATTGACCGGGAAGAGAAAAGTGACGACCGGTGGGGTCAAGTCGACGCCTGCCTTACTATCGAAGGCGAGGATCTGACCGTCACGGCCATTAAGCAGTAGGGTGTCGCCGATGGCCAAAACTGGTGAAGCTGCCGTCATGTAGTTTGGCGGCGTGCGCCCATTACTATCCGCAACCGGCTTTGCGGCCGGACGCAAAATGTAGTTCCAAAGGATTGACCCATCGGCAGGCTCGATCATGTTCATCGAACCATTAGAGGTGTTCACCACGATTTTTCCGCCCACAATGGTCGGTGCATTGACGGCAGAAGACTGAAGATCGACTGGCGGGTGCGTTGCGCGGCCCTGCTTCGTGTACGTCCTCACGGAGCCCTGCCGAGTGACGACAGAGATTGTGTTTGCCGAAACTGCCGGCCCAAACACCGCTTGTTCCCCAATTGTAATGCGAGCCCGCTGACCACCATTCTGGCGAGCAAGACCCATGACGTAATCTCCAGAAATCAGATAGACGGTGTCTTCAAAGACCACCGGGACGACGTCGGGATTAAGCTGCGTAAACTGGACCTTCCATCGAGCAGCCCCTCGTACTACATCGATCGCGGCTAACTCATAGTTGGAGGTGGTCAGAAAGATATCATTTCCGGAAGCGGCGAGTCTGCCGAGAATGCCGTTGTCGATCTTCATCGGTTTGGCCCAAGCTTCCTTTCCGTCGGCCGGATTGAGCGCGACCAGCGTATCGTCGCCCATTGGCAAAACAACAAACCCACCTGCGACGACTGGGTTACTTGCCAGACCGCCTGCAAGATTGAACTCCCACTTTGGCTTTCCGGTCGCAGCCTCAAAGGCATAAACCATGCGGTTATCCGCCGCAGCCACCACTGTATCCCCAGCGATCAGAGTTCCCCGATTGAAATTGCCTTGAATCCCGTCGGCCGGCCATCGCCAAATCTGGTTTCCAGTTTCCTTGTCGAGGGCGTAAATCCGACGACCAACTGCGCTAATGACGATGTTTCCGTATGCGGAGAAATCACCTGGAACTACCGATGTCGACTGCTGCCACTTCCAATTGAGCGGTGCCGGACCGGCAATCTGAGCCATTGCGGCAGAGGAAAAGAGGGCCACGGCGGCCACTAAAGTCAATCGCTTCACGTTAATCATGCTTTGGCTGGTCCTAATCGCTGAGCTTGCAGTATATCCCTGCGCTCAGCCTTTTGACGCAACCTATGGACGGCTAAGTTTGAGATGTGGTATCAATAAGGCCCGAACGGTTGGGCTTATAGCTCAGTTGGTTAGAGCGCACCCCTGATAAGGGTGAGGTCACTAGTTCGAATCTAGTTAGGCCCACCAACCGATCCTCGCGGTATCTTTCCCGCAGTGACAACTATCCTTTCAACTTGGAAAGAACCAGGCGAAGTCGCAATTCGTGCCGCTTGGAAAAAGCGAGACACCGGCGGTGGACTCGTTGATGCCTTGGAGGCAGGACTCGCCGCAGCAGAACTTGATCCCAATCTCATCATGATCGGACTTGGATCACTTCCCAACGCGGAAGGCGACCTAGAACTGGATGCCAGCATCATGCGCGGAAGCGACTATCTCTGTGGGGCGGTATGTGCTGTGCGCAATATCGTGCCCGTGATCTCTCTCGCAAGAAAAGTGATGGAAGACACGCCCCATGTGATGATTGCCGGCGAACAAGCCCGGCGCTATGCTATCGAGCAGGGCTTTGAGCCAAGACAAACCTTGACTGGCGAAGTGATTGCGAGATGGGAGGAATGGCGAGAAAGTCCAGAGCGCATCAAAGTCTATGAGCACACGCATAGCGACACCGTAACTATGCTCGGGCTCTCGGAGGGCAAAATGGTCGCCGCCTCTTCAACCAGCGGATTGCCGTTCAAACAGCCGGGCCGGGTCGGCGACTCACCGATCTTTGGAGCAGGAATCTACGCAGACGACGAGGTCGGCTCGGCTGGTGCGACCGGCAATGGCGAAGAACTTTGGAAAGCGGTGGCCAGCTTCAGGGCTGTTGAATTCATGCGTCAAGGGATGTCTCCACAAGTCGCCTGTGAGCGAGTAATCGAGCACATGATCCGTCGCCAGCCAAGAGCTCAGGAGTTACCATGCGTTGTTTTCGCGATGAGCCGCGACGGAGAAATCGGCGCTGCAACGACCAAGGACCAGTTCGACCTATGGATTTGCCAAGACGGCGAGTTCGAAATGAAGACATTTGTTGCATGAACCAACGACAGCAAGAACTTCTGGCTCGGGTCGAGCAAGCCATGGACCCCTATGTGACGTGTAGCCCCAAAGACCTGACCGTTTCGCTCCATATCCCGCCACAGGCCACCCATCAAATCATCGCCATAGGCGTGCAAGAAGAGCGTATCGTCCGCTTGGATAAGGATGTACTCACGCTACCGAAGCACCTACTTGCCCTCCGTAAACATATCGACTCCTTAACTCCGCGCTTTACGGTGGCAGACTTCCGCCGCGCCTCAGCCCTGCCCCGATCCATTGTGCCCGCCGTCCTCGACTGGTTTGACACACAGGGGATCACACAGCGGGAGGGTGACTATCGAATCGTCATCGGATAAGAGACCGGAGAGCATCGTCCAGCGTTGGGGTGCGAACAGTGACGGCACGGACCCACGGATAGCCGCGAACGACCAAGTCAGCAGCAAGCCTCTGCCCCTCCGTGGTCTTGATGACTAGCATGTCCGGGAACGACTCCACCTGCAATTGAAGAGGCTCCACCAGGGCCGCGATGGCTCCGGGGTTTTCGGTTTCCACTACCACAGTAGCAGGCCGAATGATCTTTAGCAGGTCGGAAGGGGCGCCGTCGAACCGAATACCGCGAGTGTTGAGCACAAGCAAGCGATCAACGCGCGACAGGATATCGGAACGGGACGAGGCCATCACTTTTGCCGCCGGATGTTCCTCCAGCAGTTCAATTAGCCCGTCCAATACCCAAGGATCGGTCATATCGACCCAGTTCTCAAACAGAATCAAGTTCGCATCGCTGGCCAAAGCGGGCACGAAAGCGGCGGCCCGCCTGTGACCTTCGCTAAGAGAAGAAATCTGACTCTTTCGGACATCCCACAGGCGGAGCAAGGTAAGAATTCGGGTGATGCGGTCGGGGTCCGCTCCCTTTGCAAGTTGCTGCACGATCTTACGACCCTTCAGTTCAGAGGTATCCGCCCATTGGCTGGAAACTTTCCGGCCCGCCCTCCCAACGATCTCAGCAAGAAACCTCGACACATCGATCTCGGCAGGTGCCACAACGCCAATCCAGATACCAAGGTCGACCCGGACCGTTATGGGCGCGGCCTGGTCAGAGACCCGATAGCCCGAAAGTGTTAGGAGTTCAGACAATGGTGAATGCTTTCGGCGTCTTGGTCAATATCTCCGGTCCGTTCTCCGTGATAACGACATCATCTTCAACCCGAACGCCACCAAATCCTTCTATGTAGACCCCAGGCTCGACGGTCCAAACCTGGCCCACGGCCAACGGTTCATCAGCGGTGAAATACAGGCGTCCAGGATCGTGAACCGCTCGCCCCAATCCGTGCCCAAGCGAGTGGCCAAAGTACTGTCCGAGGTCCTTTTCGTCAAGAACGTTGCGCGCATGCTGATCAACGTCCTTGCCGTTTGAACCCGCAACGAGAAGCTGACAGCACTCGACCTCGGCCCTCAGTACTTGCTCATAAATCTCTCGGTGCCTTTCTGTAGCCTCTCCAACGACTACAGTTCGGGTGAGGTCGCTCGAATAGCCATCCAAGGTGCAACCCAAGTCAATGGTCACAAAATCCCCCTTCTCAATCTTGCGCTCGGTCGGTCGCGCATGGGGTTTGGCACTGTTTGGCCCACTGGCGACGATCGGGTCGAACCCTATTTGCGCGCCATTCTTACGAAAGAAGAACTCGATATCAAGCCCAATGTCGTATTCACTAACTCCAACTTGGACCATGCTGAGCGCGCGTTGCATACAGGCGTCGCCAAGCTTGCATGCCTCGGTGATCTTGGCCACCTCAGCAGGAGTTTTTATCTTCATTAATTCTGTGACCAACTCCCCCATCGAAACCAAGTCAATACCTTCAAATTTGGTCTTCCAAGTCTCCCAGTTGGAGTACGAGATACTTGGCTCAAAGCCGAGTTCTTTCACCCCGAGCGCCACAAACTGCTCGGATAGGGTTTCATAAATATTATTCGGTGACCCGAACCATTTAACTTCCAAATCTTTGACTTGCTGGTTTGCCTGTAGAGCGTATCGGCTATCCGTGACAAACACTGCATTGGAGGGCGTGACCAAGGCACATCCGAACGAGCCCGTGAAATCACTAATCCACTGAACGCTGGACGGCGCACTTAAAAGAACCGCGCTTAAGCCAGCATCCGAGAGGGCCTTTTGAACTCGAGCAACATGAGCCATCAGACAACTTCCTCGTGGAGGTTCTGGATAGCTCGAAGGGCGAGGAGGTAGCCATAGCCGCCAAAGCCCGCCACTTGCCCCAACGCAATTGGAGCGATCACCGATTTCTGACGAAACTGCTCACGAGCATGAACATTGGTCATGTGTACTTCTACGACTGGCAAGCGGACACTCGACAGCGCATCTCGCAAAGCGATTGAGTAATGAGTCAGCCCGCCGGCGTTAATCACGATCCCATCCGCCCAACTACGGCACTCCTGAATCGTGTCGATCAAGACACCTTCGTGGTTTGACTGCAAAATCCGCAACTCCATGCCAAGTTTCTTCCCCTCTTCCTGAATCATGGCGTCGATGTCGCCAATTGGCTTTTTTCCGTACAGGTCAGGTTCGCGGAATCCAGTCAGGTTGATGTTGGGTCCGTGGAGAACGAGAATGTTTAAGACTTTTGTACTCATTTTTCTTGGATCGGAATGGCGCTTTCGGGCAACAAGTGCGGAATGCCGTCAACAATTGGAAATGCCATATGGCAGGAGTCACAGATAAGCTGCGCGCCTTCAAGCCGAAGCTTCGGGCGAGACTCCTCGAGGGGGCACCCCAAGACCTCCACGAGCGCTGAATCGATCAACGTAACACCTCGCGATAAATCTCCAGATGTCGTTGTGCGCTCTTCTCCCATGAAAACTCTCGCGCCCGTTTCGGCCCAGCCTCTCGTAGCGCTTCAAGCTTACCGGAATCCCGAAGAAGAGTCTCAATTCGTGAGGCCCAGGTCTTGGCATCAAAGCTGTCGACGTACTCACATGCACTCGCACCGATTTCCGGAAGAGCCCCGCCTATCGAAGAGAGGACCGGACAACCTGCGGCAAACGCTTCAACCAGCGGGATACCAAATCCCTCGTGATAGCTGGGGCAAAGATAGAGGCTTGCCGAAGCGTATAGGTCGGCGAGCCGACTTTCGGGCACATAGCCGGTGGTTTCCACTCGGCTGTTGAGACGAAGCGTAGCCCCCGGCTTGCCGGTCAAGACCAGCCGGTGAGGGAGATCGTCGGGCAAGAGATCAACCGCGTCGATAGCCAGTTGGATGTTCTTCCGGGGCCATTGGGTGGCCACGCTGAGTAAAAAGGGGCGACCATGATCGTCTCTTGTGCCACCAACCAAAGCCGTATTGGCGCCATTGTGTGCGACACGGACTTTCCCGCTGGCCGCCGGGTAGTACCGCTCGATTTCGGCGCGAGAGGTTTCCGAAACGGTGATCACGGCATCAGCGCGACGAACGGCACTTCCGACCCCTCTTTGGAGAAGCCAGCGGTCCTTGGGTGAAAACCACTTTGGCTCGATGCAAAAACTCACGTCATGGACTGTGGAGACTTTTTTCCCCGGTAATCCAAATGGAAGAGAGTACTGAGTGTGGACCAATTGTGGCTGGATCTGGCGCAAAGCGGAGGGCCAGGTGACAAATGACCAGACTCTGTTGTTTGGCGCAGAAAGAGTCACCCATCTTTCGAGCACAATCGGCGGTGTCGAGGCTGGTGGCGGCAAATTGGAGAACAAACGGAGGTCAAATTCGTGTTGGACTGTAAACAAGGCATCGATGAGTCCCGTCCAATACGTAGAATCGCCGCTCGACCTCCCGCCATACAGGCGGGCATCCAAGGCAATGAGCATTCGATTCATAATGAGAGTTGAGGTTATTTTGGTCCATGCGCAAGCGTAAAGCTCCGATCGCCGCTGTTTTCTTTCTCGTTCTGCTCATTGCGGTCGCGGCATTCTTCAACATGCAAGGTGGTGCGGCCGGCGTCTACAATCCCGACGTCGAGCAACACGAAATGGACCAGCAGCAGGCCGCTCAAGAAGCACCGCCGCAGAGTGATGCGGCACGTCGAGGCGAGATGCAGGAACACCTACAGGGTCAAGGAAAAGGGCCGCTGTCTCCTAATGCGCAGGAAATGTCTCCAGCGCCCCTGACTCGCTAAGACGAAAGCCAACTCCAAAAGCGCCCCCAAGGACTCCGGCTCGCACTAGGTCCTCGAGCGGCATGGGCCCGTAGCACTTTTGATCGGTCAGCACGAGGGCCGGGGCGGCTAGGCGCTGAACCATCTGAAAATCGTGGACGGCGGCAATAATCATCTTTCCGTCTGCCGCGCACTTCTGGATGGTCTTTTCCAATTCCAGCTGATACAGAATATCGAGGTGTGAATTAGGTTCATCGAGTAGCCATAGCGGCGACTCTTGCGCCATCGCCCGGGCGAGATAAACCCGCTGGCGCTCACCACCACTAAGTTGCGAAATCAATCGGTCTGCGTACGGCGCACAACTTTGAGCTGACATAGCCTCATCGACCACCTGGCGATCCTCAGCCGTATCCGCCCACCAGCCAGACCGCACAAGGCGCCCCATACTAACCATCTCCCTGGCTGTGAATTCGAAGGGCACAGACTCATCTTGGGGGACGAAGGCCATTAACTTAGCGATCTCTTCGGACCGCTTTGCGGCAAGGTCGCTTCCATGAAAAGTGATCCGTCCTGCGACAGCGGGAACAACGCCCAATAGAGTCCTCAGCAAGGTGGATTTGCCACTCCCATTGGGTCCAAGTAATAAGAGGATTTCTCCTGGATTCAGTTCAAATGAGATTCCGCTGGCAAGCGGTCGTCCACCGTAACCGATCGAGAGGTTCTCTATCCTAATCAATTCCGCCCTCAGTTAGGCCGCTGTTAAACGAGCGCCACATGGCAGCAAAGACACCATCCTTTTGTATGAGGTCGGTAGGGGTTCCCGATTCAACTACTTCTCCGCGCCTCATCACCAAGATCGCATCAGCCCTCATGGCCGTGGTGAGGCGGTGCGCAATAAAGAGGGTGGTCCTTCCCCGCATAACTTCATCGAGCGCCTCCGTGACCGCCTTCTCACTATCCGCATCGAGATTGCTTGTGGCCTCGTCGAGCAAAAGCACTTTTGGCTTGCGAATGATCGCCCTTGCGATAGCGAGTCGCTGCCCTTCGCCACCGCTCACCTTCGCTCCGCGCTCTCCCAACTGAGTTTCGAAACCATTCGGCGTGGCTTCGATGAACCCTTTGGCGTGAGCGAGTTCAGCCGCAGTTGCCATTTCACTCTCATCGGCATTGGGGGCGCCAAGCCGGATGTTATCCGCGATGCTGCCAGCAAAGAGAAAAGTCTGTTGAGGCACGACGCCAAACTGCGAGCGATACCACCTAAGGTCCAGCTCTCGGATATCAACCCCATCGAGGAGCACCTGCCCTTCTGTCGGATCGTAGAAGCGCAATAGCAGGTCTGCGATGGTCGATTTCCCCGCCCCACTCGGACCTACCAAGGCAAGGCTGGAACCTGGCTCGATCACAAAACTAACCCGATCAAGAACCGTGACTCCATCGTCGTATGCGAAGCTCACATTTCGGAACTCGATCCGCCCAGCGACGGACGGCAGTTGGGTTCCATCGAACACCTCAGTTTCCTCGGGGATGTCGAGAATCTCAGAATATATTCGGGCCGCGGCGGCTTGAACCTGGTTGTACGTGCTGTTGACATTGCTCATGGCCTTCGCACCCTGGTTGATTACGTCCAGCGCAAAGGTCAGAGCCACAATTTGGCTGATCTGCAACATTCCCCAATAGGCCATGTAGCCGCAAAGAAAGAGAATTGTTGCGAGGCTAACGGCCCCGATCAGCTCGACCATGGGTTTGAGTTGAGCGAATCGGCGCGCGGCGCGCATCTGACTAGCAAAAGTCCGCTCGACAAGGGCACTGTAGATCGTGCTCATCCTGTCTTCTGCCGCGAAGGCCTTAACCACTCGTACGCCGCCCAATGCCTCGCTTGTGGTCCCTGCCAGGGTAGCAAGATCATCTTGCACGAGAGCTTGATCCTGCTTCATTTTTCGCCCATTGCGCTGAACAAAAGCTGCCATTACAGGAACAAACAGCAGGGCAACGACGGCAAGCTGCCACTTGATGACAAAGATCGTGGCAAGGGCAGCGACCGCTTTGAAGGGACCGTCGATCGAATCACGAATGAGAGAGACGGCCGTCTGATAGACATTGACGTCATTGGTCAGGACACTTTGAATGGCACCAGACCTTCTTTGCGAGAAATAGCGAACTGGAAGGCGCTGTAGCTTGGAGTAAAGCTGCACCCGCAGGTCAGCAGCCAGCCGCGCCGCTGCACGGCTCAAGTAAAACGATTGCCCCCTCGTGAAGCCGTACTTGAGCACGAAGAGTGCAACAACGGCGAGGCAAGTCCACCCAAGTCGCTGGAGAGCCTCCTCCCTATGTCCTGTTGGTGTTGTTGGCACTTGCTTCAGAGATTCAATCGCTGCCTGTACTTCGGCCTCGTCCTTGTTCCATTCCAAGGCTAGAACTGAAGCGGGAGGCAAGCTAAGGCGCGGGTCCACCGGGTGTTTTTGTAGCCCTTCGCGAACTTGCTCCTTGGTTAATCCAAGCTTCGAAGCCAATTGAGATTCATACGGGACCGCTTCACTTAGATCCACGCGTGTTGGCGCGGCATCGTTGATCGAGCGGATGGCAAGCTCGGTCAAAGGAATGGTCGCCGCCGTCAGCAAAGCTCCAAGCGCCACGCAGACCAAACCCTTGACGATGTTCTTGCGCTGAGAACGAAGGGCATTGGCCAGTCTGGGATCGAAGCGAAAAATGAGCCTCGGCATGCGAATTGAAAGCAAGTTTACACCCGACGACCACCATGCCCGTCTTTATGCCAGTAATGGGACCAATGCCGAATCCCGAACTAATCTAGTAGAAGAGAGTGTCGTAAACTCTAGTAGCCGCTGTGAAGAAACTTCTCGGATTAGTTGGATTGTTCCTTTTAGGGGCTCAGGCCTGCTTTGGCGATGATGCGCCAGCCCCAGCCAGCGTCGTCAAAATCAATCTGACCGCAAAGGCCGATACTCTGCCCCTATTCCCAGGAGCGGAAACCAATGTTTGGCGTTACGTAGTCTCGCCCCTTCCTCCGAACTCAACGAAGACCTCTTTTCCCGTCATCTACGTCAAGACCGGGCAGGTGCTCGATGTAAACTTCAAGAACGAACTTAGCGAAGCTACGAGCGTTCACTGGCATGGCTTGGACATTCCCGCCTCTATGGACGGCCATCCGGCCGATGCGATCAAACCAGGTGGTTCCTTTCGATACCGTTTCATGGTTCCCAATCGAGCCGGCATGTATTGGTTCCACCCGCATCCGGACCAACGCACTGCGGTTCAGGCAGCAGCGGGCCTAGCGGGCGCCATTGTCGTTAGCGATGCTGAAGAGCGTGCCCTCACTCTTCCTCGGGGGAATCGAGATCAAGTCTTGATTCTGCAAGATCGCTATATCAGCGCAGGAAATCAGTTCCAGTACTCGGGCAATCCACAACCGGGCTTCTTGGCCCCCCACATTCTGGTCAACAACAAGCGGAATGCAGCACAAAACGTTGAGACCGCGGTCTACAGGTTCAGGATTCTGAATGGCAGTAATGCCCGAATCTATAAGCTTGCCTGGTCGAATAGTATGCCGATGACGGTACTTGGCGTCGACCAAGGGCTTCTTGCCGCCCCTGTGACTCGCAACTACGTAATGCTCGCACCCGGTGAGCGTATCGAGGTCTGGGCCGACTTTCGATCCATCGCAGTCGGAAACAATGTCAAGCTGATCAGCCAAGCCTTTACCCCTGGCGGACCGGCAATTGGCCTTGGGCTAAACCAGGGCGCGGCGTTCGACGTCATGAACTTCACGGTCAACGCAGCCGTTACCGATTCGATCGTGCTACCGTCGATTCTTAGCTCTGGTGTGCCGGGCTATACGCTCGCTGGAGCGACTAATTTTGCCAATCCACGCCTGATTCCACTTTCGAGTTCTGGCGGCTTCTTTAGACTGAATGGCAGTCCGTTCTCAATGAATGTCGTTGCCTCAAATG
The DNA here is from genome assembly GCA_016788585.1 of Chthonomonas sp. Taxonomy (GTDB): domain Bacteria; phylum Armatimonadota; class Fimbriimonadia; order Fimbriimonadales; family Fimbriimonadaceae; genus JAFLBD01. The sequence continues at coordinate 49,642 of JAEURP010000001.1, forward strand.
AAATGCCCGTTCTTGGCGAAGCGCAGATTTGGGTTTTCCAAAACAATGCGACTACCCAAATGCCCCACCCAATCCACCTCCACAGCTCAGGGTTTCGGGTCCTCGAACGAACGCAGTCGGGTGCTTTCCCTACCCAGGTCGCATCGATGCAAGATGGATTTCTCGACGAAGGTCTAAAAGACACAACCCTGCTCATGCCAGGTGAGACTCTCAAGCTTGTCCAAAAGCCGCTCTTTTATACGGGCAAGTTCTTATATCACTGCCATAACCTCGAGCACGAGGACACTGGCATGATGCGCAACTTCCAGGTTGTCCCCTAACGGCGACGACGTCGCATAAGGGCCGCTACGCCAAGGCCAAGAGCTGCCATTGTCGCTGGCTCCGGAACAGGCGTTACAACGAACTCTAACGTGTAATTAGTTGGCGAGTTGAACTGGTTCATCCAAAAACTGTATTGACCCGAAGGGAGTGGCGGAGTGAACACTTGCGATCCGAAGACCCCTTGTCCCATTACTGGGAGAATGTCTGTGTTCAGTTCATTCTGGCCAAAGTGAGCCCAGCCCAAAAGTCCCGCTGGGTCGGGAGCGTCGGGATCCACAGTAAATGTCGGACCCGTCGTCACGCCAATGAACATTAAGTCTTGGGTGTCAAACGAACGAACAATGATGCTGGAGAGCTGCTTGCCTGCATCGAGGTTAAACGTGTAGAAGTCGAGTTCGCTATCACCTGTCGTGGCAAGAATCTCGTTAGAGCCGATTGATAGGGACAAGACAGTGGGATTGAATCGGTCGCCCGAAAAATCTCCATTAATGGCTTCGTTCCAAACTACCGCTGCATTTGCCCCTTGGGTCACGGTCAGTCCAACAATTGCCAAAATTGGTGTGGAAAACTTCATTGCGATTCAGTGTAACACTGCATTTCCCGTGCCACAAGGCAAAACTTGCTAGATTCCAAGCTCTATTGGGACAGTTTGGTCAGCGCGGTCCTTAGTAACTTCTCAGACACAGGCTGATTACCCTCTCGGCTAAGGACGCGGACGATGGGCTCGTTCTTTTGTATCCCACCTGTTGCCGAGTCGAGATCAGCGGCGATCTGGAGCATTTCCAACCCATCGACCAAAACATCTTCAAGCGATCGTGTGTTAAATGCCCCCTTGTGCTTTGTGATGTAGTCAAAGATGCCTCGAATCTGAGTGCTCCCACTACCTGCTGCCGCAAAAGGACCGCTTTGGAACCTTGCGCCGGCCGTATCGAAGAAATAGACTCCGAATCGATCTGCCTTGGGATCATAGGCGGCCACGATTGGCAGAAACACTCCGATTCCCTCCATTGCCATACCAAGATTGCTGGCGAGAGCCCGACTAATCTCTTGCAGCTTTCCTTCAAGAGACATTTCCCCAAATTGCATGCGCCGGTAGTACTTGAAACTGTGCTTCAAGAGGCGGCAAATCTCAACGGACCGGGCAAACGAGCCGCTGATGGCCACGACCGTCCGGTCATCAAGCGCAAATACCTTTTCGGCCTGGTCGAACATGATCATGTTGCCCATGGTCGCTCGGCGATCTGCAAATGTAACCACGCCTTGGTCGAATTCTAGAGACAAGACGGTCGTACCGTGGGCTTCCTTATCAGGATGATAAGGCTTGGGTTGGTAGCCGACCAACTCGGCGAAGGACCTGGGGGCCTTAGTCACTCGCCACTCCTTTGTCGGTACTTCTTCGCCTGATCAGGATCCACCTTTTTCAGCCGCTCAGCCAAAGGGTTTGGCTTTGTCGGGCGCTCCTGTTTGGGAGAGCTTGGCCCTTCTTCATCGCTGTGCTTGCGACCAGGGCTAGGTTCAGGTTGTCGCGTGGTTCGTTCAGGCATCGTCCAATCCTCTCAGAGCTTCTATAAACTCAAGTACGTTGGTTATCTCGGAGAGTTTCTTAGGATAGCTGACGTCTGGCCTCAGTTCGACCTCGCCCTGACGAAAAACCAAGCTGCGCCAACTCACACTAAGCAAGTCTTTCCGAAACTTCTCGACCGCAATCCCCCTTGCAAATGCTCTGGACCGCTGCCCACCTTCATTGGGGTGCCAGTCCTCAATCTCATCTGCTTCAAGCAACGCTTGGTAGAGGCTTTCCTCGGGATCGAGGTCCGAATAAGCGAGGTCGATGGCTCTCGGATCGGGTGAGTTCGCCATTTCCACAAGGCGCTTTTTCGCTGCCCAGTCCACGCTTCGAGCAAACCCATCGAAGTCCCGATCGAGATCCACAAGGAGTGACCGACACTCATTGCCAATCTCAGAATCATCGAGGTACGAGGCGAGAACCTCTGCCGCTGTAACCACACGGTCCTTGAGATCAAGCTCGAATTTCTGGGATTCATCCTTGCTGATGGCCTCAAAGGAAGCCACTGGTGAAGCAAGGTCCCACTCCGGCGAATTGCCATCGAGCGCCATTTGAATGGCGCGTCCAACCAAGTACATCTTCCGCCTCGAACACGAAGGCATGCGGTTCGCATCGCCGGCAATGACGTGGAGCCTCATCCACTTCGATGGGTCAGCGTGGGGCTCGTCTCGGGTGTTAAAGACTGGCCGCCGATACAAGGTATCGACACTCGCCAACTCCGAGAAGTACTCCGCCCGCTGGCTCAGTTGAAAGTCGCAAGGTGTTCCGTGTTCATGGCCAACCTTTCCCGCCCCGGTCAATACTTGCCGCACGACAAGGATTGGCACCACGGCGCGCATGAGGCTCTCTACCGGCAAGGAGCGTGGCACCAGGTAGCTTTCGTGTGTTCCATAACTCGCTCCGTGGAAGTCCGTATTGTTTTTGTAAACCTTGACCCGTCTACCAGTCTGCGCCGAATACGCCTGAGCGGCTTGCCAAACGACCTGCTCGCCGTTCAGGTCATCCTGCATAACGGCATCTAAGCTTCCCTCTGCCGTCGCATATTCCGGATGCCCATGGTCGTTATAGAAGCGGGCACCATTGGGGAGAACGCGATCAGACCGCAAGTCTTTGGCGGGCGGCAACTGCTTGCCTTCGTCAAACTCAGCATCAATCGGGTCGACCGATAGTGCCTCCGCTTCGAATCCACGTAGGTCCGATCGCGGACCCTCAAAACGGTAATCCCAACCCACGAAACATGGGTTGGGATAACTGCGGACGACTTCAGCCGCGTCCTCTAGCTGTTCTTTCGGTCCGCGCCCTTCAATCCAGAGTCCATACTCTGTTTCGAGGCCGCAGAGCATTACCTTCGGTAGACGCCGAAGCCGCCACTGGTTCCAAATGGCCAGATTCCAGGCGGCACACCCGTTACATCCCAGTCGCCGCGCCGGACCGTGCCATTCACCGTGACCAAGTTCGTGAGTGTTCCCTGAACTTCATTTGCCGGCACGGCATCGTCGATCGTATCGATTGGATACAGCTTGAAGATGTTCGAATTTGGATTTCCGCCGACGTTGTAGAACACGCTGCCGTACCAGAGATCAACGACATTGCCACCTGACGTTCGGTAAAGAACGAACTGCTGCCGAGCATTTGTCGCGCTGGCGGTGGTCTCACGGCTCGTCGGGAACGCAACTGCAACGGTCGTATCCGAAGAAGTGATGGCCGAACCAAACGGCTTCCAAGTACCTACGATACTCGTGTGGCGGGTTAAGGCTGGACCAGTGTCATCGAGAATGAACAGATTTGCGCCCGAAATTTGACTTCCAGGAGGCCCAATCGGAGGGCCTTGCGTGACCTTGCCGTTCTGGACATTGATGGGGTCCAGCAATTCAAACTCTGAAGTGGAGCCCATTCCTCGGCTGTAGCCGTATCCATCACCGCTGAAATAAACGCGATCAGCGTTGCTGTTGTCGACGTGCAGTTGAGGCTTGCTCGACACGGCCGAGATATCAAAGGCCACATAGTCGGCGAACTGACTGATCATCTTGTTGTAGATCGGATTAAAGTTCGCAGTTCGGAACGCTGCATCATCCCAGAAGATGGTGTCGTCGCCGAAGTTGTAGTTCAGCATCGAATCGTCGAGACGGACTGAGAAGTTGCTGACTCGGCCGGGGAAAACGCGAACGTCAGCTTCGAATGGATTCGGAGCTTGGAACGCAACGCCGTTGTCGCTCGTGCGGTTGGTCTCGGTCCCGTTCTGTCGCTCGATGAATTGCTTAATCTCGAGAAGATACTCTGCGTAGTTGAGCGAACTGGATCCAATTGGGAACTGAACGCCAAAGCCTTGGGCATTGATCGTGTAGCCATCCAACTGGACGTTCATTTCTTGCAGAACATTGTTCTCGCCGGTTGGAATAAAGTCGAACTGGCTGTTTTGGAACCGAACATTTCGGACGACGGCCGTTTGGGACTGCGCGGCGCCGCGAGGAAGGGTTCGACCCATGCCGCTCAAGAAGGTAGTTTGAACAACCCCACCCGAGCCAAGGCTAAACGTGGGATAAGTTCGACCACCGCCGCCACCGCCGCCGGGGCCACCGACACCGCCGCCACTACCATTGTCGCCACCGCCGCATCCGGCCAATAACGAAGCTACGCAAGCAAAGAATAACAGCTTTTTCATGCTGGATAAGTTCTCTCAGATCTGATGGGCCACGAGGCCGCACGTGCAAGTATAGACGACTTCCACGCAGAAGTTGGACGCCCCATACCTTTGCAAAGTTTGCTTCATTTTTTGCGCTGGTACAATCCGTTCCCAAATGAAGCGCGATGGAATGCTTGATCTTAACGATGCGCTTCAACACCCAGGGCGTGTTATTGCGGTCGACATCTCAACCGAGATGCCGGGGGAAGAAGATATCAATCTCACCGAGCCGGTGGAAGGGTTTTTGGAAGCCGTCAGCACCGGAAATCAGTTAATGGTGAAGGGCGAATTCAAAACACGCTGCACGCTTCAGTGCGCAAGGTGTGGCGGACCGCTAGAACAAGATCTCAAGTTTGAGATTAGCGAGGACTTCTCTGTCGCTGGCGTCCCGAGCATGTACGCGCAAGATGACTTCGCGCGCATTGTCAGTGAAGAGGACTTTCCTCTATTTGAGGAGAACAACCTTATCGTCGAAGCCTTGATTCATCAAGGCCTACTCATAAACTTGCCGCAGGCCCCCCTTTGCGCTTACGGTTGGGACGGCGATTGTCCAGAAGCGAGAAACATACCAAAGCAGCGAAGCGAGCAGGCACACCCGCTGGAGTCGCTCTCAGAGTTGCTTGACCCGGAGGAAAGCCCCTGAACCGAATTGCCATCGACGCGATGGGAGGCGATTACGCCCCCAAAGAGATCGTTCTCGGAGCGATTCAGGCGCATAGCGAAGTACGTGCCCAACTCATCTTGGTGGGGAATCAAGATCAAATCAATGCGCTCATGCCATCGCGGCCACCCAATATCGAAGTCATTCACGCCAGTGAGGTGATTGGAATGGACGACAAGCCAATTGAGGCGATCCGGAAGAAAAAGGACAACTCACTGAGCCGCTGTGTGGAATTGGTCAAGGATGGTCGTGCCGATGCTGTCGTTAGCGCAGGAAACACTGGGGCGGCAGCTGCCGCAAGTCTCTTAGCATGGCGGCAAATGCCCGGAGTCCATCGCCCGGCAATCGCAACGAGCATGCCAAACAAGTTTGGGCACTTCTTGCTGCTCGATGCTGGCGCCTCGCCCGACATCGACCCCGAGCAGATTGTCGAGTTCGCGCTCATGGGGAGAGCCTATGCCATGGCCGTTATGGGACGAGAGAATCCTAAGGTTCACTTGATCAATATGGGCGAAGAACCGGGCAAAGGGAGCTCCTTTGCCAAGCAGGCATTTAATTTGCTAGAAAAGTTCCCTTGGTTCGCCGGAAATGTCGAAGGGAAAGACCTCGTCCGAACGCAACTTGATGTAGTTGTTTGTGATGCTTTCGTCGGAAACATCATCCTCAAAACGGCGGAGGGAGTCGCCGAATACATCTTCTCGGAGATAAAAGACGCCGCAACTGCAAACATCATTACCAAGCTTGGCTTCCTTCCCATTAGGACCAAGTTGAGGCCATTGGCAAGAAAACTGGACTATGCCGAGTATGGTGGGTCACCTCTTCTTGGATTAAATCACCTATGCACAATTTGTCATGGGAGAAGTAATGCGAAAGCGATCATGAACGCCATCAAGGGAACTGATCTCGCCCTCACCAATGGACTCATTCAAAAGATCAAAGAGTCGTTCACACAAACAAACGGATAAACTCGTGGGAACCCAATGACAAGAGCGGTCATCCATGGCGTCGGACACGCAGTCCCAGACAAAGTCCTTTCTAATGCAGATCTTGAGAAGATGGTGGACACCAACGACGAGTGGATCAAGCAACGAACAGGCATCGCCGAGAGGAGGGTCTGCGGCCCTGACGATTCCTGCACATCCCTGGCCGTTACGGCTGCTCAACGTGCATTAGCCGCTGCCGGTACAAGCGCCGAGGAAGTGGAGATGATCGTCGTTGGCACGGTGACCGGGGACTTCCCGTTCCCAAGTTGCAGTTGCCTGGTTCAAGACCACTTGGGAGCAACCAATGCTGGAGCCTTCGACGTCGGTGCGGCCTGTGCCGGATTTATTTACTCTGTTGCCAGCGTGGCCCCCATGCTAGAAACCGGCAAGATTAGGACTGCGCTAGTCATTGGTGTTGACGTCCTCAGCAAATACGTCGACTACAGCGACCGAAGCACTTGTGTTCTGTTTGGGGATGGGGCAGGCGCCGTAGTATTAAAGGCTGAAGAGGCGACAGATCGCGGTGTTATCGACACGGTCCTGCTTTCCGACGGATCCGGTGCCAAGCACATCAAGATGGAGTATGGAGGCACAGCGAACCCTCCTCACCAAGGATTGCCGGAAGGCATGAATCCATTTCTATTCATGGCGGGCGCGGAAGTTTATCGCTTCGCCGTGGGTGCGATGGGCGACGCCTGCGAGAGAGTTCTCGAGCGGACCGGATTAAGGGCGAGCGACATCGATCTTTTCGTTCCGCACCAAGCGAACCTAAGAATCATCGAATCGGCGGCAAAGAGGCTCGATCTTGCCGATGACAAGGTCTTCATCAATGTTCAAAACTATGGCAACACGAGCGGTGGCTCAATTCCCATCGCCCTGAGCGAAGCCTCAGCACAGGGAAGGCTCAAGAAAGGCGACTTGGTGATGACCGTTGGATTCGGCGCCGGTTTAGTCTGGGGCGCCAACCTCATTCGCTGGTGACCGGGAAGATAATAAAGGGCTGGCACCAAAGTGCCAGCCCTTTATTCTCCGAAATAGCCGCCCTAAAACTTCATACCGTAGTGAACGGAGATCGCGTTGAGATGCCCGCCATTGATGCTATCCGACCACCACATGGTGGCTTCGGCAAAGGTGTTTTCTCCCAAGTTGAGCCCGAGCCCGCCTCGGAAGCCCCAAACCGTTTCAGTTCCGCCCAAGCGAGCGTGAACCAGCCCAGCGCCGCCAAACAGGTACGTGGATTCGCCCACGCTGGTTTGCCCAAGCGGAAGTCGCGCGTTGTACATGACAGGTACAAACCACCCTCGCTTTCCATCGAGAGAACCGGTCATGAAGTCCATGCTAAAGTACCAGCTCAGCTGATTCGCAATTCTGAGAGAAGTTGGTATGTCGGCACCAATGCCAAAGAGCGTGCCCGTGAAGTCACGCGTGTTTGTTTCAAGCGGGAAAGTGGCCCCTAGCCTTAAATTCATATTGGTGGGCAAGAGGTTGGACTGGGCCTGCGAAACAGAAACGAGGGCCAAAGCAGAAAGAACAAGCAAGTTGCGGTTCATGACGGTGTAATGACGATTCGTAACCTCGCCCCGATTCCCGTGACCGGTAAACTGAAGATTCTATGCCTCAGTTGTTGTTGGAACTTGGAATGGAGGAATTGCCGGCCTCATTTGTTGAGCGTTCTTTTCAACAACTCCTCGGCGAGGTCATTTCTCGTCTCGATGAAGAGGCCATCTCTTACGGGGTCGGAGAAGCGATCGGAACGCCTCGGCGGCTCATTATTCGTGTCGAGAATGTCTCCGATACACAACCGGACCGCACGGCTCAGGTTCGTGGACCCGCGCTGAAGGCCGCCTATGCTGAAGACGGATCACCAACTAAGGCTCTTGAGGGGTTTTGTCGAGGGCAGGGTGTTTCACTCGATTCCTTGTCAAAGGACGAAACTTATGTCTGGGCGACTAAGCTCACTCCAGGTAAGCCGACTATCGAAGTCCTGCCAGCGGTTCTTGAAGAGGCCATCCGCGCCCTTACCTTTGACAAGTCCATGCGATGGGGAGCGAATCGTATGCGATTCGCTCGTCCTATTCGATGGATCCTCGCCAGCTTTGGGGGCATGCACGTTCCATTTTCGGTCGAAACGGTTAGCAGCGGCTTGAAAAGCGTCGGACATCGCTTTAACAGCCCGGAGTCATTCGAGGCATCAAACTGGGATGCGCTCGTTGCGGAACTGCGCAGCCGCCAGGTGGAACCAGACCCCGAGATTCGTCGAAACCGGATTCTCGAAGGTGCACAAAAGATGGCGACCGGAACTCCAGAATTGACGGAAGCTTTGGTTGAGGAAAATGTCTACCTAACTGAATGGCCCGATGCACTTGAGGGGGAGTTTAAGTCCGAGTACCTCTCGCTCCCAGAGCCGGTACTCGTGACTGCGATGGCAAGGCACGAGCGGTTCTTCCCTGTCCGCAATCCCGCGGGAAAGATCACCAACCGGTTCATCTCGATCCGAAATGGCGGCGAAGTATCAACCGTGAGTCGGGGGAATGCTTGGGTCCTTAATGCGCGATTCAATGACGCTAAGTTTTTCTTCGACGAAGATAGCCACTTCAGCATGGATGACTTTCTGGCCCGAACCGATCGGATGCTGTTTCAAGAGAAGCTAGGATCAGTCAGGAAGCGCGCAGACCGATTATCCAGCCTTGCCGGCCTACTTTCCAATGGAAATGAGGACGCAAAAAGAGCCGGCCTTTACATGAAAGCGGATTTGAGCACTGGTCTCGTAAGCGAATTGGCAAGTTTGCAGGGGATCATTGGTGGCGAGTATGCAAGGCGTGCCGGTTGGTCTGATGACATTGTCCATGCAATCAGCGTGCAATATCACCCAGAGCGGGCAGAGAACGACATCGCTCGGTCCGTCATTGCCGCAGACCAGCTAGACAAGCTCGCTGGTTATCTGGGGCTGGGACTCGCGCCGTCGGGAAGTAGTGATCCCTACGGCTTGCGAAGGGCTGCGACGGTTTTGATTGAACTGGCGTGGAACTGGCCTTCCACGCAGTCGTGGCTTCCGTCCTTCCGAAAGGCGCTGGCTCAGTTCGAAGGCATCGCTCTTGATTGCGAGGCCGCAGAGTCTTCTCTCGGAGAACTCTTTGCTGGGAGGTACAAAGCCCTCGTCTCTGACGCACGCTATGACCTCTTGGAGGCAGCCATGCTGGAGCAAGATCGGGAAGAGTTACTCAATCCCAATGCTGTAAGGGCGCGGCTCGCGGCGCTACAGTTGGGTGCCCAAGACCCAGCCTTGGTGCAAGCAGCTACGCGACCCCTCAATATCGTCGCCGCAGCAAAATCCAAAGGCATTTCCATCGGCTCGCTTAATGAAGCTGATCTCGATTCCGCATCCGGTTCTGATCTCGCAAACGCCGCCAGGAACCTCGTGGCCCGTTCAAGCCCAGAAGAATTGATCGAACAGATTCGAAATCTTGTGCCCGCTATCAACGGATTCTTTGACACGACGATGGTGATGGTCGACGACCTCAAGGTGCGTGATGCCCGCTTGGCTCTCCTAGACTTTGTGGGACAAAAGCTCCTGCTAGCGGGTGACTGGACGAAAGTGGTCATTGAGTGATGTTTGAGGCTGCGTTTGAATTTCTGCATGCTGAGGTCTCGCCTCGCGCCAACGAAATTGACGGCAACCTCGATGCCCTTCGCGTAGCACTAAGGGGGCTCTGCGACTGCGGGCTGATGGCACTGAAGCGCCCCGAGGGGTACGGCGGGCCCGCGTGTTCTGAACCTGAGTTTCGAGCATTTCAAGAGGAGGTAGCTCGAGCTAGTGGTGCCCTCGCCTTTCTTCAAACCCAGCACCAAAGCGCAGTTGGTCTGATTGCCAAGGGCAACAATGAGAAGCTCAAGCAGGAAATGCTTCCGAAAATGCACGGCGACGAGGCCCTGACTGGCATCGCGTTCAGCCAACTCAGACGATCCGGCCCTCCGATCACAAGAGCTACTAAAACTGATGGTGGTTACATCATCAACGGCTCGCTTCCCTGGGCAACTGGGCATTCTCTGTTCCGCAATGTTCTTTTGGGGGCCGCGCTCGACGACGGTAGCAGCGTGTTCGGCATTGCCCCGTTTACCGATTGCGATACGATCAAGTACAGCCCTCCCATGCGGCTCGCGGCCATGGAGAGCGCGCAGACTGTTTCCGCTGAGCTTCACTCGCATTTTTTGCCCGACGAATTGGTCGTCGACCTCAAACCCCCAGGCTGGATCCTACGGAATGATATGATCAACATTACGCTCCAGGGATTCTTTGCCATTGGGTGTGCTCGTGCCGGGGTCGACGTGATTCGGCAATCGGCGGCCCAACGAGATCGCCACTCACTAAATCAGGCTGCAGCCCTTTTGGAAAAGGAGATCGCGGCTTGCCGCGGTCAGCTCCAATCTGCGCAAGCAGCGAGCGAAGAGACAACTCAAGAGAAACTCGAATTGCGCGCATGGGCCATCGACCTGGCCGGGCGCTGCTCCCATGCCGCCGTCGCGGCCAGCGGAGGAAGAGCAAACAGCCTCAATCATCCTGCACAAAGGATCGTACGCGAAGCGATCGTCTTCACGGTCAGTGCACAAACCGAGGCCATTCAAGAAGCAACGCTGCGACGTTTGACTAGGTCCTGAAACCACGTAATAAAGTTCGCGCGTAGAGTCTTTTGGATGTGAATGTCACATCTGAAGCAGATATACGTCAAAATTGGGTCCAACTATGAATCGTCCTCTCAAGCTCTCCGTTTTCGCCCTTTTGCTCATGGGTGGCAGTTTTGCCTTTGCTCAGGAAACTACACAGCCAGCCAATGAACCAGTCCTTTTCAAGCGCACTTTTACCAATGGCCTTGTCGAGAAGTACGTCGTGACTTCGCAAATCAGCTCCAACACCGATCTCTCGTCGGTGGGGCAAGACGTTCAGTCAATGAATTTCGATACGAGCATGGACGCTACCTACACTTACAGCAATGTCAAGGAAGATGGCTCCGCACTTCTCACTTTCCTCTTCAACAACATCAAGATGAAGGCCGAGGGCCCGATGGCAGAAATGATGGGGCAGATGGGGGACCAGACTCCAAAAGAGATCAAGGGCACGCAAACCGTAAACCCATTCTTTAAGATCACGAACACCAAGATGGAAACGGCCAACTCATCGATGATGCAAATGATGGGTGGCAACAATATCTCCGAGATTTTTGCATTCGTCGCATTCCCAACCAAGGCGGTCGCGATCGGCGACACTTGGGAAGCCGACGTGCCATCCATGGGCGGCATGTTTGAAAAGGGCGCAAAGATGACGGGCAAGTTCGTCGGCGCGGGCGAGATCGGCGACAAGAAGGTTTGGAACCTTCAGTTCACCGGCAAGCCAAAGATGACCATCGATATCGGCAAGATGATGGCCGAAAATCCCAACCAAGGCGAATCGGGCATGCCGCCGATGAACATCCTTATGGAAGGCACGACTTCTATGCTCATCAAGGTTGCAGTCGATCAGACCACATTCCAAATCCTCTCCGTTGATTCGGCCAGCGAGACTGACGGGAAGGTCAAGCTTGTTGATATGGGTATGGAGTTCCCATCCACTGGGCAGCAGGTCAGCAAGATCGTCGTTAAGAAGTAGTCACTCCTGCAAAAAGAACACACCTCGGTCGCTGGCCGGGGTGTTTCTTTAAACCTCAGGCTCACGCTGTTTGGGACCCGCCACGCAAGCCGCGATCGTCATGTCGCCGATCACGTTCACGACCGTTCGGCTCATGTCCAAAATCCGGTCGATGCCTCGCGTCAAGGCAATTGATGTCGGCGGCACGCCGACCGTTCCGCAAATCGCGGCGATCATAGGCCAAGAGCCACCCGGAACACCCGCCGTTCCTACGCCAGCGAGGATGCAAAGCCCGATCACTGCGAGTTGATCCGGCAATGCAAGCGCAATCCCAAAGACCTGGGCCAAGAACAGCACCGTAATCCCCTCGAAAAGTGCCGTACCATTCTGGTTCGCCGTCGCGCCGACGGTCAGCACAAAACTATTGATTTCGCGCGGTATGCCGACTTCTTCTTCGCCGACACGAAGTGCTGTTGGCAGAGTCGCATTGCTGCTGCTGGTGCCAAATGCGGTTAGAATCACTTCGCGGACTTGCCGGAAGAACTCCAAAGGACTCCGCTTCGCCACCACAATCAGCGCGAGAGAATAGGTGACGACCAAGTGCACCGCCAAGACCACGAGCACCAGCCCCGCGTATTTGCCCAGCGCCGTGAACGCTTCAATCCCCAACTTTGCCGCCGTCCCAAACATCAGCGCCGCGACACCAACCGGCGCGAGTTTCATCGCCATGTCGATCAGGCGCAAGGAGACCGCGAAAACTCCATCGAGAAAGTTCTTGACTGGAAGGGCCTTCTCCGCCTCGACGGTCGATAATGCGATCCCAAATAGCACCGCGAAAAGCATGAACGGCAATGCCCCGCCGAAGGATGGCTTCGCGGCCTCCTCGATTGGGTTCTCGGGCACGAAACCAAGGATCGTCTCGCCGAATCCTTTGCCTTCCTTCGCCTTTTCGACCGCCGAAGCCGCGGCGGTTTCGTCGCCATAAAGCTCCATGAGCTCGGCCCGGCGTTCGGCAGAGATCCCCGCGCCGGGTTGCACGATCGCTACACCCGCAACAGCCAATCCAACCGCGATACTGCTCAGCACGACCGTCAATCCAAGCGCCTTAAAGCCAATGCGTCCGAGCTTCTTCAGGTCGCCCACGTCGGCGACCCCCAAAACCAGCGCCGAGAAGAGCAAAGGCATGACCACCAGCAAGGTCAATCGTAAGAAAATGTTGCCGACCGGCTGCGTAACTTCCTTAATCCACCACGCCAGATCGGGATTCTTGAGGCCATAGACCGCTTGCGCGACGCCCCCGGCGATGCTGCCGATCAGCATCCCGATTAGGATCTTGGTATGGAGGGGCAATTTCTTGCGCTCGGCCGTCATGGAACTGAGGACGAGCTAGAGCCCTTCCTCGGCGCGCAGGGCGTCCATCATCGCCGGATCGAAGGTCAACTTCTTGCGCACAGGCGCCTTCGCGTCGATCATTCTCCAGAACGGCGCGACCTCAGCCTGGCTCTTTCCCAAAGACATTTCCTCGTGCGCGGCCTCGGCGACGATTCGCAAAAAGATTCCGCTCGTGAGGGGGCAGGTCGCATCGGCCCCGCTCTCATGGGCAAAGGTCTCACGCATCTGAACTAGGCTGCGTGCCTCGCCGCGAGGGATTGCCCGCATATAGGCATCCACCATCAGCGGCGTCGGAATCAACAACTTTGTGCCAATGGGCAAGCCCCACATCGCCTTGTCCATCACCTCGACAACGGGATCCTTCCCATTATGAAGTTTCTGCTGCCAGGTCTTCGCCATCTAGTCGTCTGCCTCCTTGCCGGCGGAGGCCAACAATCCGGCAAAAAGGAGGGGCAAAGCCTGTTGTAACCTCATACAAACAGTATAAGGAAAATTGCCAGAACATGGGGTTCGCCAGGCAAAAAGCAGGCACCCCCGCCGAAGCGGGGGTCACAAGTGCCCGATGGCTAACGCAAGTCGTTATGCAGCTTGAAGTAGGGTGGTCTCTTCTTCGCCGGGCCAGATCGTAATCGGATCCGATGGCGCAGATGTCAGGTTATCGCGAACAGCCGTGACGCGGTAATACACCGGCACACCGGGCTGCGAAACAGTATTGAATTTCGCCTTGGTGGTCGAGCCGATGTTGGTCCAAATCGTCGCGCCGTTCGGGCTTCGCTCAATCTGGAAAATGGTGCCCGGAATATTGCCATTGCGCTTCCACTTGAGCATGATCGAACCTTGCGAGGTCGCATTGAAGGTCATTTCGAGCGGCTGCGTTGGCGGGGTCGAGGTTCGGCCCGGGTTGTGCGCCGGCAAAAGGAGTTCGGCAAGGACTTCGTCGGGCACGTCTTGGTTGGCGCGCCAAATCTTGGCCCATCGGCCCACTTCGGCGTGCGCGGCGTCGAGGGCGGCGTTCTTGGCGACCACGCTTGCCGCGTAGGCAGCCTTCGCGTCGCTCGCATTGCCCAATGCGGTGTTGAGGGCCGTGAAAATAGCCGCCATGCTGGCCAGTTCGGGAGCCGTGATCAGCAGAATTTCGTCGTGCTTGACGGCGCCAGCGTGAAAAGTGGAGCAATCCTCGGCGAACCGAGTCTCGTTTCTTTCGTTTGTGATGTAAGTGCTCATCTCAGATTACTTTTCGGCCATTTCCCGCTGATCTTTAGAGGTTTTTGGCCGATTTTTGCACGCTCCGGCGTCATCAGGTTCAAAAACCCGCCCAAGAGGTGCCCTGTTTTGCCGCTCCGCTTCGTAGTTTATGGTCTCGTGTGGCATGTTTAGCGGGTGGTTTCGCCTGTCCTTGGCCTTGTGTGGCTTACTTTGGGTTCTTCCTGGCTTGCTTATGGGGCCAATTGGCTTGCTTTGCCCCAAAGGTTGCCCGCTGCGCGCCGGGGGAGTGCCGCGAGGCGACAGGGGGGCGAACACGCGAGCCTGCCGAACAACACCCCCCCGGCTTGCGGGCACCCCCCTGCACGAAGGAGGAGAATGATGAAAAAGAAGCCCCCCGACAATCGGGAGGCGAAACATGCGCAGATGTAAGCTTTACTGGACGGGCTGGCCCGAGATGTTGAGTACCGGCTTGTTCCCCATACTGTAAATCTGCTTGCCCCACTGAAAGGCATTTGGATTTAGCGTCTTTGCAGGATCGTTGAACTTTGCGTGGCCGTCGGCGTAGGCATAGTTCGAGCCACTGCCAAAGCGATCAGCTTGGATGTACTTTAGGTGAACTCTGGTACTGCTATCGGCACCGGTTTTGCAGAAATTCCAGGCTTCAGTCGCCACGGTCATCGTAACCGCGTAAACCGAGGCGATTGCCGCGTCTGCGGCGTTATCGCCAGCCCATTTGCCGCCGGTTGTCGTGGTCATATAGGCATTCGTGGGCCGGTGAGACTTGTTTTTGTAGCCGGTGGACGTTTGGTTCTGCGATGTATCGTTTACGCACGCGGCGGTGTTGCTGAAGGACGTGATCAAGATTGTCTCGGCGATGCCATCGACGCTGGTCTGGGAAACGACATTGGCAGGATCGGCCTGGCGTCGCTTTCGAGGCATGAGGGCAGCGTTCACCGTGTAGCTGATCTTTGGAACTTGGGCATCACAGGGAGCTGCGTAATTGATCGTGCCGTCCATGATGTTGGCGCATGCCGGGTTGGTCGGGACGATTCCCTTTTGAGGATCGCCGGGCGAGACGAACATGTCCTTGTTCTTGATGTAAGGATAGTGGGTCGAAGTCCAGTGAACATAGCCACCGGTATCGCCCAGGTCATCCTTATAGTAGTAGGCCTGCCCGTACGTGTCGTCGTTATCGGTAGCGTACATCATTGCGCCAAGGCCCATCTGCTTCATGTTCGATAGGTCTTGGGTCTTTTTGGCAGCTTGTCGGGCTTGGGCAAACACCGGGAAGAGGATCGCCGCAAGGATTGCGATAATCGCGATGACAACCAACAGTTCAATCAAAGTGAAGGCTTTTCGTTTCATGAGAGCTCTATGTGCCACTCGGCACGAGCGCTATTGTCACGCGTTGAAATGGGCCTTAACATTCCCTAAACGTAGTGTTAACAGAAAGAAAATAACCGGCTATGCCACGCCGATTTCTTGTAACGCGCGCAGCACTTTGGGGACTTCGACAACGCTGTGCTCGCCCGCCAAATCATCTTTGACGACGCCGTACTTCATCCCAAGCACTTGAGAGGCCATGGACCAGGTGCCATCGATAACGCTTTCGCCGAAAATCTCGAGGAGCGCGGCCCCTGGCTGGCAAAAGACGGAATTGGCGATATTGGTACCGTGTGGTCCGACAATAACTTCGGCATCGCGAAAGTTCTGTGCCTGGCCCCGCCAGTCGTAATCGGTATTCACGATGCGCTCGAAGCCGAGCCGCTTTAGGGCGAGAAAAAGATCGTCTTCATTGAGGATTCTTCGCACTTTGGCATCCCCCCGGCTGACATAGATGCGCCTCTTCGGCGGGCTGGAATCGAGCGATTTCGTGAGTTGATCGCGAATCCACCGATAGTTTCTCGGGTGAACATTGCTGAATTCCATGGTGCGGGTGGGGAGCCACAAGCGCTCGACCCGATAGCGCCCGTCTTTCAGGAGGCGTTGGCGCTCTGGCGGTATGTTCGCGGCATTCAGCGTCGCGCGGTGGAACTCGCTCAGCCGGTCGCTGAATAGCAAACTTACTTGAGGCGGTAGCGGCGTAGCCTCAAGGGCCTCCCACCGAGGTAGCACATCCGTATGCCAGTGCCCATAGCTTCTCCAAAACTGGATCGGCAACATCGCGGCATCGCCTTTGACCTCCGTGACCTGGCCTCTTGTCATCGGCAAAAAAAGAGACGGCTTCAGCAACTGGCGAATGGAGAGCGTGGCTTCTTCGACAAACTTGCCATTCTTCATGACGGCACCGCTGGGAAACTCGACAATCGCATCCTCGATGACGAGCACCTCTGCGGGGCGGCTAATGGCTCTGTGCCGGAGATGGCGCTCAAGCAAGCCTTGGTGGTAGACCTCACGGTCTTCATCTGGTCCAAATTGGGGTGGCAGCCGCTCAAACTCTTCGGAGGGAAAGATGCTGAATCGCTCGAAGGGCTTGAAGACTTCGCAGTCGTGGCTGTCGAGCCCCGAAACGTGCATCGCATCGGAGCCACGGGTCATGCGGGCGTAGATTTCAGCCTTGCCGACTAAAGCATCGCCGACGGGCGTGAGGTCGAGGACGGCCCTACCCACCTTTGATCTTGCCGCACTCCGCCAAAAATCGCTCACATCTCCTCCAAGCTAGATTCTGGCGAGTTTAGCACCAGCGATTAGGCTACGACTTCGTTCAAAATGTCCTTTCGTCGCATGCTCTTTCACAAAACTCCTTATGCTGCCAACTTCCGCTATCCCGATCGGTATAAGGAAGGCAAGATTTCGATTGGAAATGCGCAATTGAGCGCATCGGTTACAGCATACGAAGGCGACATTTACCATCTGAAAGTCACTGCCGATCATCTTTGGACGGAAGACCACAATCTTGTGCCGCTGATCGCCCCAAAGGTCTCCGACAGCTCCAACCTTTCAATCGGTCCCAAGTTTGAGATCTCACTAAAAGATGGAGCTGGCAGTGTCTTGCTTGAAACCATTCCGGGCTTTGGGTTCGGCATCTGCGGCCGACAGTCTATCTTTACCTTCGCCTATGACAAGAAGATGAAGTTCTACGGCATGGGCGAAAAAACCTTTGGGCGGATGGAGTTAAGCCACATTCGATCTCGCTTTTGGAACGTCGACGCGCTTGGCGACCACCCGGGCCAAGTCTGGGGCGAGCATTCCGCCGATCCTTACTATGTCAGCGTTCCTTATCTAATCGTACGACAAGGCAATACCTACTTGGGATTGCTGCTACATAACCCCTACGAAACATGGGTGGACACGGGCACCGACCCAAGCTTTTTTGGCACCGAAGATCAGAACCGGAAGATCGTCCTTGGCTCGGAAGATGGCATGCCAAGCTTGTGGATCCTTGTCGGCCCGTCGCTCGCTGAACTTACAAGGAAGCTACAAAAGCTCGTCGGCGTGACCCCGCGCCCGCCGCTCTGGTCCCTTGGCTATCACCAGTGTCGCTGGGAATACAAGGGTGATAAGCACCTAATGGAACTCGATGGCTACATGACCAAGCATCAGATTCCAAACGATGGGCTTTGGCTGGACATCGACTACATGGAGGGATACCGGGTCTTCACGTATTCCAAAGAGGCCTTTCCCCAGGGAGTCGCAGCCACGATCAAGAAACTCGCCCCAAATGATCGCAAGGTCGTACCGATCATCGACCCTGGCGTCAAGCTCGAGCCGGGCTTCCAAATGTATGACGAAGGGGTGAAGAAGGGTTACTTCTGCCTTACTCCGGAGGGCCAACCATTCGTCGGTTTTGTTTGGCCTGGCGAAACCGTGTTCCCCGACTTTAGCAAGTCGAACGTGCGCGAATGGTGGGCAGGCTACTGCAAGACATTCCGAGAAGAGGGCTTCGCCGGAGCCTGGGTGGACATGAACGACCCATCGACTGGTGCTGTCGACCCATATTCCATGCTCTTTAATGACGGTAAGTGGAGTCATGGCTCCTTCCGAAACCAATACGCGCTTGGCATGCAAGTAGCCACCCGGGATGGGTTCTTGAAAGCAAAGCCAAACGAACGACCTTTTGTTCTTTCTCGATCGGGTTACACCGGAACGAGCCGCTATGCCGCCATTTGGACTGGTGATAATGTCTCAAACCGCTTCTACCTCAAGGGCTCGATTCCCACAACCCTTGGGCTGAGCTTGAGCGGCATTCCCTTTAATGGCCCCGACGTGGGCGGCTTCATGAACGACACGACCGAGGAACTCATGGTCGACTGGGTGAAGTCTGGCTTCCTTTTTCCATTCTTCCGAAATCATAGTGGCGGAAGTCACCGCCGCCAGGAACCGTGGACCTTTAGCAAGCGCGGTCTGCACATCATCACGCACTACACTCAACTGCGCTACAAACTGTTGCCATACCTCTACCAGCTTTTTGTGGCCCAAGAGCGCGATGGCGACCCAATGCTTCGACCGGCTCAATATCATTTCCCAAACGGAGACATGGCGGACGATATGTTTATGGTTGGACCATCAATCCTGCAAGCACCGTGCAATGATGGTAACGGACAGCGCACTCTAAAGCTACCAGGCAAGCAGTGGTTCGATGCCCGATGGGGCAAGTGGGCAACCGGTAAGTTGAGTATTCAGTGCGGTCCAATGGACACGCCTCTGTACTTCGCCGATAAGTCAATCATCCCCGCCCTGCCTGGGGTTCGAACCGACAATGCCAAGGACCTTACGGACGTTGAGTTCCACATCTTCCTCTCTGCCGGTTCAACTGAAACTGACTACATTTTCGATGATGGAGAGAGCCTCGACTACCAAAAGGGCAAGGAATCGGTGATCAACATTCGAGCCAGCCTCAAGGGCGGGACGCTCGCAATTGACACGAGGCAGACCAAGTCTGGCTTTGGCGAACTGACTGGAATGAAGTTCTTCTTCTACGGCGAAGCGAAGGTCATCAAGTTGAACGACGAAATGGTTAAGGCCAAGCGAGAAAAGGTCACCTGGACGGGCATGCCCATTTCTGCGCTAACCTTTTGACATGCGAACGCTCGTCGTGGGCGCCGATGGGTTCATCGGGCGGCATTTGATGCCGCTCCTCGATGAGCCTTGTGCTTTCGACGGAGACATCCGAGACCCGCACGCGGTTCAATTGGCCGTTGAGCAATTTCAACCCGACACGATCATCAACTTGGCTGGAGTTTTTCGCGGCAGCCTTGCCGACATGTCAGACGTACATCTCGACGGAGCCGCGAACCTTCGTGACGCCGCCGGAACATGCCGGATCCTTTCCGCTGGATCGGCCGCAGAGTACGGAATTGTGCCCCCTCGCCCGGTGAAAGAGGACTTTCCCTGCGCCCCGGTTTCGGGGTACGGAATGACGAAGTTCCTCGCGACCCAAGCATTGGGTGAGGATGCGACTGTGTTTCGACCGAGTAATGTGATTGGTCCAGGGATGTCACCGGATCTCTTGCTCGGCAACGTCATCCGTCAACTGAAAAAGGGAGAGGCGACGATCGAAGTGTCGGCCCTTCACACGATACGTGACTATGTGGACGTTAATGATGTGGCCAGCGCGATTGTGGCATTGGTGCAATTGCCCCCTGGCATTTATAACGTTTCGTCGGGAGTGGGCACGAGTACGGATGCATTGCTAGCCACCCTTCGGCAAGTCAGCGAACGTGACTTTGCGGTTACAACTGGCCCGGTACCCACTCAAAGCAGCGAACTTGACGTCTTCATCGCTGACTCGTCAAAGCTCCAATCCCTGGGGTGGCGTCCGCTAGTCTCGCTCGAGCAATCTGTTCGCGCTACATGGGAGGCAGCGTGAGGCTTGCGATCCTTTCTAGCCTCGATTCCCCATGGTCCTATGGGGCCATCGAAGCGATTGCGAAAGCCGGAGCCGAAGTTCATGCTTTTCAAGTCGCTGGTAAAGGCTATATCGATCCCAACTCCCCGGACTGGCTCGATCGCATCGCTTCGTTCGAAAGGCACGTAGCGACCCGCACAGTGATCCGCGGAGGACCGTTCAAGTATGTTCAAATGGGGTCTTGGCTCCGGAACCACTTCAAGACCCTAAGACCTGATGCTGTGCTGAGCCTTTATGCCGGCGGACTTGGTTTGGCCGCTATCCGGTCTAAAGCCCCGCGTACCGTTCTCTATGCGGTTGGCAGTGATGTCCTTGCCACCCGTCCCCCCAAAGCTTGGGCAACCCGGCGGAACCTCTCAATGGCTGACCTCGTCGTCGCCAATGGGCAGTACCTAGCCGAACAGACCAAGAAGCTTGCTCCGCATGCAAAGGTTCGCGAGCTCTTGCTGGGTGTCGATACCAGTGTCTTCGTGCCCAGTTCGAAACCGCCAGTCCCGACCATGATCTGCACCCGAGGCTTCAGTTCGGTCTACAACAACCTCACCATCCTCAAAGCTCTCGCCCTCTTGCCCGATGATCTCCCCGAGTGGAGATTCCAGTTCGTAGCCGGAGGGCCACTGGTCGAGTCTCATCAGGAATGGGCGAAAGCCAACCTGTCGTCCACTTCCCTAGCTCGAGTTGATTTCATTGGCGGCTTGGCCAGCCAAGGAGTACTTCGGGCTCTGCAGGAATCGAGTATTTTTGTGTCCATGTCACGGTCTGACGGAACGGCTACCTCTCTTCTCGAGGCGATGAGCTGCGGTCTCTACCCAGTTCTTAGCGACATACCGGCCAATCGACCTTGGGCTAAGACCTTGATTTCGCCTGACGACCCCGTAGCCTTAGCCAAGGCTCTGGAAGAAGCGATCCGTCATCCCGGAGTACAGCATCCATCGGGGCAAGAGGCTCGGGAACGAATTGTGCTCGAGGCCGATTCGACGAACAATATGGCCGAGTTAGTCAAGTGGATCAGAGATTTGCCCGCTAAGCCGCACGCTTAAGTTGGGCGGAACGCCTGCGCAGGGCAGCCCAATCGTTTTTCTTTACCAGCAAAAGATCACCGATTCGGGCTTGGTACAGCGAACACATTTGAATAAGCCCCGTAATCACGCCCCATGTGGCAGCCCCAACGCTGGCAAGAACAACGCCCCATAGGCCCATGGGCCCCAAGACGTGGAGCATTCCAACCAGCGTAACTACCTCGACAACCAGAGCCCCAGTCGTCAGACCAGGCCGACCAGCGCCAGCAAAGGCATTCCCCATGGTTTTAAGCAGCGCATGAGATACCCCGGTGCCGAATAGAGCTAGAGTGACGGAGAAGGCACCCCGGAACTCGGTTCCAAAGACCAATGGGATCAACCAGTAGCCGGTAACCGCAAGCACTACAAATAGGCAGAGGAATAACCCCACCGAGACCCGCATCATACGCATGATGGCGTCGCCGGCAGCGGCATCGGAGGCCTGCTTACTAAGGATCAGGGCACCGAGCGAACCATGGGGTGCAAATATGCCTTCGACGATGTTCATGGCCAGGACAAACAACGACAGTTCAATTGGGGTCAAGAACCTGGCTCCCAACAACACGGCAAATGACGCTATGCCGATGCTTAGGCAGACATTCGGCCAAGATCGAAATCCAAACTTTAGTAGATCAATTGCGAGTTCGTTCGACCATCGCATCGTTCGAAGCTCGCCTCGAAGGAACCATAGTGTTGCCCCAAGTACGGAAGCCCAAACGACTATCTGAGCCCAGACTGCGGCCTGTAAAGGCGGCAGGAAAGGTAGGAGGATGAGACAAGGTACAACAAAGGCTCCTCCCGAAAGCAGCTGGAGTATGCCGTACGCGCGCACTTTTTTCATTGGGATTAACATGACTCCCAAGTTCATTGCGAGCACTACAAAAGGCATCGACCACGACATCATCAACACGGCCTGCATCCCGCTCGGGTGTTTCGGAAAAAGGAGGTCTTGCAAGAGCGATAGGAACAAGTATTGACCTCCCAACGCAAAGACACTGATCAGCACCGATAGGCCAAAGCTCGTGCCAACAACGGCAGACCGCGAAACGGATGGCTTGCTGGCAAAGTACTGAGACGCGCTAGCGGAACCTAAAGAGAGGACGCGGCTAGTCACGCCTATCGCGTTTGTGGACACACCGAAGGCACCGTAGTTTGCCGCCCCAAGGGCTCGAGACAAAACTACTCGAGAAACCAGCGCAAGCAAAATGTTGACAATCTGAGCCCCGCCTAAAATGGTTGCGTTACGAAAGAAGCTCATGATTGGGGTGCCATTTGGTGATTGCTTCGAAGGAGCCACGGCGACTCCGAGGGCTTCTCGTTAGTCGTAATTCCCAATCGATGAACGAAGAGGTAGGCGACCATAAGAATGCCATTGATGACATTCACGTTGAAACTTCGCGGGCTAAGCACGGCTAGATTCCCACCAACCGAGTGCATTGCGAGGAGCCAAGCGAGAAACGAGACTAGAAATACCGCCCCAATTCGGTAGTTTTCGCCACGGTTGAGCGGACGAAAAGAGAGCCGCAACAACCGAAGTCCTAAGAATCCAAACAAGCCGTAGAGGGCACCAAGTCCGATGAGTCCATTTTCAGCGAGGGTGGTGAAGGTCACGGAATGCGCATCGTTGTAACCACGGACGCTCCATGCTCCAAACCCTCCGTACCCTTGCCCGATCAGCGGATCTTGTCTCCAAAGGCGCAGGGCCTCATTTCGAAGCTGATCGCGAGCAAAGCTATCGTCGCCACCCGGCTTGACCCGGCTGAAAATGCTGGCCATCTGTTCTGGACTTGAGATGTTGAACCGCTGAGCCCATACGAGGCCAAGTGACTCGCGATTGGGCATCGCCGTCCAAACCAACAAGCATGTGATGGCCATCGCGAGAACCGTTGATCCAAGAGCGACCGGCGATCTCCGATACAACGAAAAAATCCCGACGATGATGAGCAGTGGAACTAACAGGATTCCTGTCCGAGAAAGACCAATCACTGCGCTCGCCAGAAACAGAACCGACAGAACTCCAACGCACCAGGCTCCAATACGAGAGGCCGCAACCAATGCGATAGGCCAAAGCAACAGCATGTAGGCAAAGATGAGGTTGTAGTCGCTCACATTTCTCGTACCAAGGAGGCCGGTAACGCCACCCATCGACATGCCTGAACCTAGTTTGATGACGACAAAAGTGCCAACGGCGAGAGCTAGGAATGACACAAATGAGGCAGAAGCGAGTTGGGCTCCAGCGGTGATATCGGACGCAAATTGCTGCTTGAAGTACGCATAGAGAAGGGGCAATAGGATGGCGAATACGAGAAATCCAAAGAACCCAACTGCCGATGCATCAAGCCCGCTAACCCACCCCAATAATCCGACGCCACCACAAAGTAAAAAGCCAACTTGCTCGGCCCTGGAAAGGCAGACTGGTCTGCGAATTAGCTCCGCGCTCAAGGCACAGGCTAGACCCACGTATGGTAGGACGCGAATCAGCGACTGCGGGCCGAGGGCAAAATCCCAAGCCAAACCAACCTGATAAAACTGGGTGAGCACGGGAATAAGAATGGCCAGCGCGGCTCGAATGTCTTGAAATCGCGGCAGGAAGAGAGCAACCAACAGGCCGATGACCGTGCATGCGAGTCCATTTCGAACCACGTCCATCGAGCCAAAGCCAAACAGATTGACCCCTAACGCGTCGGCAGCGACGGAAGTTGTCGCACCCAAAAGCGCAAAGGACCCTACGCAGGCAAGGAGCTTTCCGGTGATCGTTCGAATCATGCAGCGCTCCGAATCGCCCCTGCGCAATTCAATAGCGCCTCAGCCAAGCGAATCTCTGGCTGCCCCTGCGTTGCCAAACGCGCTAAGGCGGCCCGCTCAGATCGGCGATCTTCGGGATGACCCAGTGCGAATCTAATCGCTTCTATCAATTCTGCGCGACCATAAGCCATCTGTCCGGCACCGCTCTCAACATAAGGCTGCTGATGGGTGAATTGATAAAACTTCCGCACCGAGATGTTCTCTGGAAGTTCACGGTCACCATCATAGGCGACAGAAACAATGGGAACGTCATTCGCGGCCGCATCCAAGACAATCGTGCTGGCGCAATTCACACAAACATCCGCTGACTGCATCATGCGCCGTAAGACGGTGAGATCATCCGCCGGGGGCACCGTCTCGACCCCATAGGACTCTGCTAATTCTGGCCACACATACACGTTCGCGTAGTTTCTGAGGAACGCATAGTCAGCCGGCTGATCGTGCGGATGGCAACGAATGGTGAGTTGCGCGTCGCCAAACGCTCCCTCGTTAAGGGCTTCTGCCAAGTGCCGCGCTACCGCTGGCTGATCGGGGCAAGACTTGGTCGCCGTGTTGGCGAAGAGAATCTGCTTCGGCCCCGGCCCGATGCCTTGAGCACCTTCATATACACCAAATCGAGGAATGCCCACGATCGGAACTTGACTGACTGATAGGCTTGACAAGAGGCTCAACACCTCAGCCTGCATAACCTCATTCCAAACGTAAACTTCATCGAAGTCGGTAAAGAGAACTCCCTTCGTGCTGAGGTTATCCCAACTTGGGATCATCGTCGCAACGGGCATATCGACAAGCTTTGCCGCCTTAATGAGTGGGTCCTCGCGAAAGTCAACCGGATTCGTTGTAAACAGCAGGTCGGCCTTCGGCAATGCGCCGACCGCAGTTAGGTCCCATCGCTTCTTGGAAACAGAATTGGCAAGTTGCGGGGAAAAGGGCGTCGATGCCACGAACCTGAGAATGGACCCGACGATGCGCTCGGCTCTGCTACGCTGTCCTTTCTTCTGAAGGATGCGTTCCGTTGCAACACCCTGGCTTTCGAAAACAAGGCTCTTCTGGAGCTTTCGTACCCGGGTGAGATTTGAGGACTCCGGCTGGGGTTGATAGCCATGCCACTCGATGGGTCTCAAACCAAGTTCGCGAACGAGACCCTCTAGGTGAGGAATACGAGATGGATCAGCAATTCCAATAATCTCGGCTTGCGCTTGCAATCGAGCCGCAACGCCGCTGTGGAGAATATTTTTTATCGCCCAATGGTTTGGAAAGGTGATCGCGATTTTCAAGCCGCCAACCTCCGCTCCGCTTCGGTCCAGTCCTCTTCAGTGTCGATGCTAATCGACCCGGTCACGAGCATTGGCACACATCGCTGTCCATAAATCGACCCTTGCTCCATGAGTACGTCGCGTCTAACCAGATACACGGTTCCTTCTCTAACAAAAGCGGCTGGAGCATCTTGTCGCCGAGTGATTTTTTGGCCCTCATCAAGGAAGTTCTTGAGCCAGCCACCTTCAATCCGCATGACCGAGTAGGGGCTGAGTGTCGGGGGAACCTCGGCTACCGAGCAGACCGAGTCGCCGCTCTCGAGCATTGAAGTTGCCTCCCTAAGTTGCTCAGCCGTGCGGAGAGGTGACGTAGGCTGCAGTAGCATGATCGCATCAGGACGATATCCGGCTAGCTCAAGAACCCCAACACCGTGTCGGAGAACATCGAGCATCGGAGTCGTGTCGAGCGACAACTCCGCTGGCCTTACAAATGGAACGTCGAGACCAATTTTTCGGGCCAATGCCATGACCGCAATATCATCAGTACTCACGATGATCCGGTCGCAGACTCCACTTTCGCAAGCAATGCGAAAAGTCCGCTCTACCAGGCTCATTCCGCTCAGCAAACGATGGTTTTTACCAGGGACACCCTTACTGCCTGCCCTTGCCGGGATAAATCCCAAGATCTTCATTTGGTGTTCTGGACCTGTCGGATTTCGCGAAGCAGATTTGCGACCCAAGTCGACTCGGGCGTGACTATGGTCGGCTTCGTGGGCACGCAAATGTAAGAAACATGCAAGTGGTCGGCACTGTAACTCTTTCGCACCCACGCAAATCCGGCGCGCGCAAAGAGGGCCTCTGCGGTCTCCTCGGTAAGCGAGTAGACATGATCGATCTTGATCGCTTCTTCAACCGATCGGTTGCGAAGCATCGCGGCCCGAAAGTCCACGATATCGACCAAAAAGATTCCGTGGTCCGAAATCACCTCTCGAAGCTTCGCTAAGGTTAGAGTGAGATCCATCAGGTGATCGATGGTCTGGAACAGCCCCACTACGTCGAACTTCCGCCCTTGCGAATCCCAGCTTTCAACAAACCCCGTGATACTCTCGATTCCCAAGGCCGCAGCCTCAGCAGTTTCGGCTGGAGCAGGATCGATCAGTGTAGTGCTGAATCCAAATTCAGCCATGAATTCCCTCGCCACGATGCCCGTGGAGCCACCCACATCGAGCAGTGTGCGATGGGAATCCGTGATGTACGGTGCGGCAAACTCAATAAAAGCTCGGGCGTAAGGCACTTGCTCTGCCTGAATGGTCTTGGCGTCGATCAGTCGGCCGTGATACGCACTTACCAAGGGCCTATACACTCCCTCATAAAACTTGCCATAGGCCTCCGGAGTCATCCTTGGATTAAGCATCGTGAGTCCACAATCTGCACAGGTGGTGGCCCTTGCAGGGTAACCATAACGGTCTCGGTGCGTAATCACTACCCAGCGATCGGAAGCGCAAAGGTTGCAAGGGAGGATGGCCTCTTTCGGCACGCTAGCGTAGTCGAAATTAAGGGCTTGTATTCGTTCTTCTCGGGTGGTGGCAATGGCGATCATGCGGCGATTTGTTTCTCCTCTTCGGTGTATGAAAGTTGTTTTTGTGTTCTAAGCTCGAGCTTGGCTACCTTGTCCGCAACCATTGGGGCGACAAATCCATCGCCGTATAGCGTGCTGGGGCTGTAGCGCCCGTGGGCCAGTTGAGCTTGAATTGCGTTCTGAATGGCGATGGCTTCAGGTGCGACAGGCCATACGTGCTCGCCTCGCTCGCGTCCGGCCTGGCGATTCCCAACCAAAACAACCGGAGTGCCAAAGTAACTGGCATCACGAACGAAACTACTGCTATTGCCTACGGCGCATGCCGTATTAGCAAGTACCTTCAAGTAAGTTTCAGGATCGAGATTTGTCATGGTCTTGAGCCACTTCGACGTGTCGTTCTGGGCGCGGAATCGGCGGACCTCCTTACTAATGTGATCGCTGCCCGCATCGATGTTGGGCCATAGAAGCAATGTCGGCTTTTGCGCCGTATTGAGAGCGCAAAGGAGCTGCTGCATCTGAGCTGCCTCGCCACCAAACTCGGTTGTTGTCGGATGAAAGAGAGCAAGCAAAAATGGGCTCTTGAAGTCAAGTTGGGCACCCGCGCCAACGGTGTTCAACGCATCATTGTCGAGAGTCAGGTCAAGTGAGCGCGCGATGTCGCTACTAGGGCACCCAATGGTCAAAACTGAGTCTGAGCGCTCACCCATGCGTAGCAAGTATTCGGAAGCCCTCGGCGTGCTGGGAACATGATAGTGGGCGAATTTGCTGATGGCGTGTCGGGCACTCTCGTCGATCGATCCGCTGACTTCTCCGCCCTGGATGTGAACCAGAGTCAAGTTCATGTAGGCGGCGGCGATTGCCGCACCCAGCGCCTCGTATCGGTCTCCAATCATCACGACGACTTCGGGCTGGAGCCGCTGAAAGGCATTGGTGAATTCTATGACGCCGAGTCCAACCGACTTTGCCATCGTGGCCGGCGTCGAGCCTTCCAACTCCATAAACAGCTCGGTTGTAACATCGAAGCCATCTCGTCGGATGACATCCACGGCTCGGCCAAAGCGCTCAAGCACGAGGGTGCCGCCGCAAATTACTTGGAGCTCGATTGAAGGATGCGCCTTTAGCGCCTCCATGACGGGACGAAGCCTTCCATAATTGGCTCGATCGACTAGTACAACACTGACTTTACGCAACGTCTTTCTCCAAAATAAACTCGTCTTTGGCGAGGTCTCGAACAGCAGTTCTCCCGACGATCTCGTCCCACTTATCTTCTGGCAGACCCGCTCCCGGCTTTTTTAGGGCCAGATGGTGATGAGCGATAATCTCGCCGGCTCGAATCGAGGTCTTTGCAACGAGGCTCTTGCCAAACTTCTGTCTCAGCGGCTGCAACTCGGCCGCCAATTCGTCCTTGTCAACTGGATTTGCGTGCATGGTCTCGATTGCTCTCACGCCCTGGACCAAGGTTGCGAGATCCTCAAGGGTGAGCGAAGCTGGGACATCCGGGCCGAAGGCACCGCGATGCCAAGTGATATGGACCTCCAACGCGTCGACGCCGAGGGTGGCGGCCGCCAAACCCGCGTAGATTTGACCACTATGGTCGCTCAGTCCAACGCGACAGCCAAACTCCTGGCGCATCATCTCGATCACGTTTAGCCCAACCATTTTAGGCGGAGTGGGATAGGCTGTTGTGCATTGGAAAAGTACCAGTTCTAAATTTCTTTCTTGCACTTGTTTAACCACCCGCCTAATGTCTTCCCAGCCGATCATTCCGGTCGAAACAAACATTGGCCAGCCAGCTTCCGCCATGGCATCGAACATCTTTCTTCCCAGTACTTCCCCGCTGGCGATCTTCCACGCGGGCATTCCAATCTTCTTCAAAATCTCAACTGCTCGGAGACTAAATGGCGAACATAGGAACGTGATTCCCGCTTCGTCGCAATGAGCTTTGAGTTCATGCCACTGCGTCTCAGAGAACTCCATGCGCTGCCAATACTCGTATCGGGACTGATCTTGTCGTGAAAACGCCACTCTCCAAGGCTCTTGCGGAGTGCTTTCTTCCGAGGCAAAGTGCATCTGAAATTTCACCATGTCGGCGCCCGCCGCCTTGGCGGCATCGACGAAGGCGTGCGCCATTCCCAGCGATCCATCATGGGCCTGGGCTACTTCGGCAATCACTAAGCAGCGGTTTGACATTGAACTTTCTCCTTGCGCCTCCGCGCTTTAGTGGGAACAGAAAAGGCGAGAATCGCTCCAAATAGCAGGCCAAGGACGGCGCCAGCGGCGGGATTTCTGGCCCACCGCTTGTTGATGGGCTGTTCCTCGCTAAAGGCCGGGGTAATCACTGCCCAGTTGACCCTTTCGACCTCAGCGTCGATCCGCGCCTGTTCATACTTGGCCCTCAAGTCGGTCGTTGTCGCAAAGGTCTCGCGTAGCTTTCGAATTCGCTGCTGAAGAACGGACTGCTCTGCTGGCCCTTGCTCGATAAGGTTGCCCTCGCGACGCACAAGATACTGCAGGCCCGCAATTTGGGCATCGAGATCGGCCAATTCACCCTGTAGGCCAGCATTCGCGGCAAGACGTGCCCTTTGCAGTTCCCGGCGGTACAGGTTGTCGGCCACTTCAAACTTGCTCTGAAGTTGCCCAAGTAGCGGAGACTCTGGGCCAAGTTCCGAATGGCCGTCGGTATATTCCTTCTTGGCCGTAAGTGCCTTTTGGCGAAGCTCGTCCAACTTAGCGTCCTTTGGCAGGGCACCGTTGGCCAAGTTCTTCTGAATCTTTGAGTAGATTTGCGCCCGCTGAGTCTTCAGTAGGCTGAGTTGAACTTGGTTGGCCTCGGCAGAGGCGATACTCTGCAGGATGCCCTGGCCGTCCCACGCGGTCGTGGATGTCTCCTCAAGGAACTTCACCAGTTCGAATTCTGCCTGCTCGTTCCGCTTTTGCTGCGCCTTAAGCGATGCGGCCAGTTGCATTTCTCGGCGACCCGCCGTAGATTCGTTCGCGCGCAGCTCAAACTCGCGTGCCTTCGAGATCGAGAACTCGACAATCTGCCGAGCTTGTTCTTGGCTCGTCGCGTCGGCAATGACTTCCAGCTGATTCGTCGTTTGATCGGATCGAACAAACCAGATCCCCCTCAGCGTGTCTTCTGAAATCTTAAATTGGTCGGAGAGTTCTCGGGCCATCGCATCGCTATCGAACATGCCTTGGAGCACCGTGAGTGGCGTCGCGGTATTGCCGCTGAGAATCGGTGAGTAAGCGAGCAAGTCATTTGCCGTTGGCAACAACATCACCTGGGCCCGAACGCGGTGCTTCGCTGGAATCCAAGCGGTGTAAGCAAAGGCGACAATCCCACCAATTACAGCAAGACTAGCGAGCCAACGCCATCTTGCAATCAAGGGATGCTGTTCTCTTTCAACCATCACAAACCGGGATTCCCAGTATGTTTATCGGTATTACTTAGGCGGAAAGATAGGCTGACCTTGAGAATTGTTGTCAGGTTTTCGAACTGGCTGGCTTAGAGTGGAATCTTCAAGATAGCTCTTGCGCCAACGCATTTTCTCGACGATCTCCAATTCGTACTTTGCGAAATCATCAAAATTCTGAATCTTGTAGGTGCGCGCAATGCCTTGCAGCACCGGCAAGATCGGATCGAGTTTGCCCGTATTGACTTTTCGGTCCATCAGCGTCGCCAGTCCCGCTTCGCTCTTGATTATCGCCCCGACCGTCCCACTTAGAATTCTGCCATCGACGGGCACGAGCAGAGAATCACCGGCAGGATAATACTGCTGCTTCGCAATTTGCAGTTGGGCAATTCGATTGGCTTCGCTCAGCCTTCCCGCCCTTTGAAACACGCCGATCAAGCGCTTATCTTTGATGATTTGTTGGGCGGCCTCTGGACCAATTCGCTCTTCGCCGCTGGAGATATCCAAGGCGATGATCGAGCCACTAGGAGCGACATCGAGACCAAATCGTCGGAAGTCTCGCTCAAAACTTGCAGGGTCATTTGTGCGCTGACGAAGCATCACTTGACCAAGTGAACCGGCTCCATTAGTCAAGCATGCGAATTGAATGAACCCAACGCTCACAAAACCCGTGTCGTACGTATTGATGCTGTCGAATCCGCCTTCTAGCAGTGACACCGCAGCAAACACCTTTTTGACCGAGCCTTCTATTCCAGCCTTCTTTAGGAGCTGGGAAATCACCTCCTCCGGCTCCTTTCGCATTGCCGTGCCACCATCTTGGACTCCGTCCTTGAAGCGGTAGTACTCGTATCGGGGCCGCATGTCTGGGTTATCCAACCAAGCATGCCGATTGCTGTCCTCAAACTTGACCCGGTGCATCCTGGGCATTACGGCTTCGGCGAATAAGGGTGGTTGCCCAACTTGGGCGGCCAAATCGGCGGGCGCTGGACCAGGATCACTAGCAACGATCAATTTGGGCATTTCGCAGCCATGTTGCTCGACGTTCTTCTTGCGCGCCGCGAGCGCGGCGTTGGCCCGATCCCAAGCGATCTTGGCATTGATCCATGCTTCCCAATCCGACCTCGTCGAAGTGGCAACCAGGTTCGGTTGAGATTTCCCAATTCCACGGGAACGGCTGTAGTTCCTCAACCAGACCGATCCCTCCACAGTCAGGCGGACTTGCCAGGCACCATTCTGCTTAACGTTGTCTGGTAGCCCCGCAATGTATCGCCCATCCTCATTCCAGTAAGACTGGACATCCTGGACTCGACGGCTGCTAAAGACCTTGGCCTCGCTCAACGTGACCAAGCATAGGGTGGCAAGAAAGATTCGCGTGCCCATACAAATACTATTGTAGGCAAAAAGCTCCACAAACAGAACACAAAAGCAGAATTACTTTGAGGTAGCCAGTTCTCGAATCAGTTGAGCGGTCCGATTGAGGCAGTCTCGCGGCTCCAAGTCGCTTTGCAATCTCGCAAACGCATCGAGTTGCCGTCTGCGCGGACCGCCGTCATCCATGATCTTCCCCAATTCCTGCTTAATGCGCTCTGCCGTGGCATCCCATTGAATCAGCTCAGTGAGAATCGGCTGCTGCAAAATGAGGTTGGGAAGAGAGATGTATTCAAACTGTGGTTTACGTATCTTGGCCTCGATCACCATGGCCCGAGAACCGCGATAGACCACAACATGAGGCAAGCCACACATGGCGGCCTCAAGAGTAGCAGTTCCCGAGCAGATAACCCCTGCACGGCATCGTCGCAAAACTTGGTGGCGATCCGTGTTAAAGTCGGCCTCGATTCCATTTCCACCAGCCTGCAACCAGAGCCGAGAGAGCTCTTCGCTCGTGATGGTACTCGCCACACCAAAGGCGACCTTCTTCACTCCCAGCGCTTTCACTGCGGCGACAATCGGAGGTAGGTTGTGAATAATCTCATGCTGGCGACTTCCCGGCAAGATCGCGACTTCGTCTTCCGACCGTTGGATATCTACGCCATCGCTTTCGATCATTTGCAGAACCGGGTGTCCAAAGAACTCTGCATCGGCTCCCATGTCGCGCAATATCTTGGCCGACCACGGGAAGGGCGTCACGATCTTGTCCGTTATTAACGGCAAGTCCGCTCCCTGTTTGTCACGACGCCAACTCCCGGGCGGAATGAAGTAGAGCACCTTCCAACCGTGCCGCTTAGCTGTGCGAGCAAGACGCACATTGATATAGCCGTAGTCGATCGGGACAAAGACACCGGGCGTGCCCTGCCGCAGGTTCTTCTTCGCAGCCCGAAACCCGCCCAATACGAGAGGCGCAACTTTCAGTGTCTCGATGAGACCAAGTGCACCCCAGCGACGGCTGTCGGCGACCATTCTGGCGCCTGCCTTGCGGAGTTGCGATCCGCCTACACCCTCGATCTCGAAGTCTGGAGCCAATTGTTCTGCAAGGGCTCCGGCGTAGGCATCGCCGCTTGCTTCACCAGCGCAAAGAAAGATCCTCACGGTTGATCGCCGCGGCCATTCTTACCGCCAAACCGCCGTTGCTCGAACTGCAAGAGGTACTCGACTTCCGGAGTAAGCTCGACATCTCGCCTTACAATTTCAATGGCATGAGTGAGGCCTAATTCAGACTTATAGAGGAGTCGCACCGCTTTGTGAAGTGCGCGTCTCGCCTCTTGCGTCACGAGGAGGCGCCGAAGTCCGACCGCATTGATGTCGATGACTTCATTATCACCGGCGACCACGCAATAAGGAGGGACATCTCGGGTGATTCTCGCCATCCCGGCGACCATGGCGGCTCTCCCGATGCGGGTCCACTGGTGAATCCCGGTCATGCCCCCAATATTCGCGCGATCCTCGATCGTCACATGTCCGGCGCACCCGACATTATTGGTAATCGTGATGTCGTCGTGCAAATTGCAGTCATGCCCAAGATGAACGAAAGCCATGAGATAATTGCGATTCCCGAGCCGGGTCGTCCCTCCTTCGAGCTTTGATCGGTGGATAGTCACAAACTCGCGAATGACGTTATCGTCACCCATTTCGACATAGCTCTCTTGCCCCTGAAATCCCCTATCCTGCGGATCACCCCCGATAATGGCTCCTTGGAAAACCGAGTTCCGCGCCCCCATTTTGGTCCCGGACTTCACTGTTACATGAGAGTCTAGGCGGCAACCCGGTCCCAGCACGACCCCATCGTCCACATAGCAGAATGGCCCGACGATCACATCATCAGCGATCTCGGCACTCGAGCTAATTACGGAGCTGGGATGAATGTTCGCCAAATCTACTCCTTAACGATGGGAACGAGTTTGAAAGTGAGTTCCATTGTTGCAGCGATGTCTCCTTCGACCGTCGCCTCGCATTTGATCCGGCCAATTGCTCCCCGCATCCATAACAAACTCACGTGCGTTCGCAATTGGTCCCCCGGCACAACTTGGCGTCTGAACTTCACCTCATCGACATTACCGATGATCGGCACCAGTCCTTCGTACTTCTTGTCGCACAAAAGGATGACCGCTCCGGCCTGAGCCATGGCTTCGATAATGAGCACGCCCGGCATGATCGGAAAGCCTGGGTAATGACCAACGAAGAATGGTTCGTTGATGGTCACATTTTTGATCGCCACACAACTGCTTTCTTCAAGTTCCTCGATGCGGTCTACCATCAACATCGGATACCGATGCGGCAAGTAGCTCATGATTTCTTGAATCTTCACGTCAACCTCTGGAACATAGCCAAAAGCTAATGTACCAGCGGAAGATTTTATTTGGTCCGAGGGGCCGGGTTAGCGGAATAGGTTCTGTAACACGAGAACCCCGTTCAAGGCTTGCGAGATATTACTGAGAGTGAACCCTTTTGGTTGGCCAAACAGAACTACGTCTCCGGGCGCGATCACGGGATTTGCGTCGAGGTTGCCATCCTTAAGGAACTCGTCTAGATTGAATTGCTTGGCGACGAACTTTCCGCCCTCCGGCTTCAAAACGAAAATGCGGCGAAGGGAGCCCTTTTCGGCCAATCCGCTGCCCATTGCCAAGGCGTCCACCAAACGATACTCCTTGTTGTCTTGCATCTTGATCGTCCCTGGCTTTTGAACCTCACCAAGGACCGTAAAGACGCGCTCGTTCCGGAGCACAAAGACCGAATCGCCGCTCATTAGCGGGAAGCTCCCCGATGTGGGAAGGGCATCGGAGACATATACTTGTGAGCCCCGGAAAACGTAAACGCCCTTAAGAGTGCCGTCTTCGGTCGGCCCACCTGCAGTTGCGCCGATGACTTGGCTGAGCGAAGTGCCCGGTTTGACCTCGAAGTCTCCCGGACGATTGACGAAGCCCCCGACCGAGACTCTTAAAAGGGTTGGGGGCTGGACAATGACCGTGTCGCCATTCTCAAGTACAAACGGAGCTCTACCAAAGTCCTGCTTCGGCGCGAATGAAATGACGTCAGGCCCTCGTCGAACCATGACTTCCACGTCGGCAAACTGTTCGGGGCTCGCCATGATAGCCCCCGCGGTCGCAATGGCATGGTAGAGGTCGCTCCCCTGCCGGATCCGCTTCTCGCCCGGTGCGCCCACCATTCCAAGGACCCAAACGCGGACCATTTGGACCGGCATGATCGTAACAAGGTCGCCCGGTTCCATGGGGCCATTCCATTGAGTTTGGTCACCCTTCATGAGTTGATCTAAATTCACCGACTGCAGTACTTTGCCCGAACGATAGACCCGCGTCTCATAGAGATCGAGCGGGGTAGGCATCTTGCTCATGGCGACCAATTGCCGAAGCTCCATTCCCGGCTGGAATGGGAAGCCGCCACTCGTTGGAGAAGTCGAAGAGTCCCCATCGCCACGAACGACGAAAACGCTCTCCTTCCGCTCATTTGTAACCACGATGGCGACCTTTGGATTGCGGATGTACGCCGTCAGGCGGTCGGTGACCTCTGACTGTAACTGCGGAACCGTCTTTCCGGCAGCTTTCACTTGGCCAAAGCCGATGCCGCTGATCGTTCCGTCGCTCAAGACAATGTAGTTAGAGACAAACTCGCTGTAACCCAATACGACCACGCGAATCTCGTCGCCTGGCTTGAGCCGAAATGGGGCGGGGGTAGTTGGTGATTGGCTCTGATTCGCCAATAGGACAAGGCCGAGGGCAACAAGTTTCATGATTCGCGAGGCCCGTAAACGTACGGGCGCTAATCAGATTGTCGGATGCCTTTAGGACATTCTAGAGACTATTGTCCAAGAAGGTATTCGAGCCCAGTAGCAAAGCGAGACCGCCAGGCCGTCCAATTGTGGCCCTCGCCGGTCACCAATGTGCCATGCGGCTTGAAGAGACGGCGCAGAGCATCTGCCATCCGGTCATTGCTGACGGTAAGTACTCCCTCGTACCGGCCCCAATCAATGAATATCTTAATGTCTGGACTGAGTCGAAGCAGAGCGGACTTCGCAAACACTCCCGGCGAGGCCCAAAACGCACCCGATTGCGAGTGAACACCTCCAGCGACATGGGCCGGATAGTGCTCGGCCAGGCGCATGCTGATCAATCCCCCCAAGGATGCGCCGCCCACATAGACGTCGGAGGCAGACATCGAGATTGGAGCCTGCTCCCGCAATGCGGGCAACACATTGTGGACAACATAGTCCTCGTAATCAGTAGAGTCCTTCCAATACTCCTGCATGCGATCCTTTGGCGGCACTAGGGCCACCGCAACCGGCGGAATCTTCTTCGCATCGATCAAGTTCTGGATAATGTGCTGCGGCTGGACAAACTTTTCGTACTCCTTTCCGTCAGCATAAATCAACACTGGAATCCTGCCTTTGACCCCTTCAGGCACAAACAATGCGACCGCCCGGCTTTCGGCATGCCCGCCTACCCGCAGGGCTAACCTGCGCATCGGGGTTTCCGGAATTGTGTCCGGGACATGCTCCGTATATTGAGGTCCTGTATAGGAGCTGTTGAAGCCACCAAATCCATTGGCGCTTCGAACCGGGTTCTTTGGATCGAGGATCCACTTGCCATCGACTACGAATTGATATTCGATACGTACATCGTCGGGCAGAGGAACATCGAGCACCCACTGATCGCCCGAACGCTGCATGGCCTTGGGGCGATCCCAACCGAAGAGATCGCTCGCAAACCGTACCTCCTTCGCCGAAGGCGCAACAATACTGAACATGGCTGTGTGCTTGGCGGGGGTGACTACTCCCTGGGCAGGCCCGGATACAAGCGCCGATCGAGGCCCAATACTTCTACCTTCCACTTTCCATCCTTCTTGATCAGCGGGAGCTCAAACTTCTCCTCATAGCCTCCATCTCGCTCCGCATTCCGGATAACCATCATCCGGACCATCGACACTTGATCATTCGCGTTGAGGGTCGACTCAATTTTATAGGTAAAGATGTAGTGCTTGCCGATTGAGGTCGTCCTTTCCCAAGCAGATTTGATTTCGTCTGGCGACTTCCCAGGGATTTCGCTCATTGAAGTCAAAGTCACCACATCGCCCTTTCCAAGGGCGTTCATAAATCGAATGGCCGCTGATTGGCTAGACTCGCCAGACAAAAAGAACAGCACGCCGATGACCAACAAACCAAGGGTGCCCGCAATCGTCAGCCAGTTTGCTCGCCCTGCACGCTTCATAGTTCTCTGCATTTTGAACTAAAGACGGCCGCTATCGCTTCGTTGTCGGTATCTGAGGGTTCCGATCGGGTCAATTCTCCACACTCCTCGCTCTCGGCTAAGCACCCAAAAGAAGGAGACGACCACCGGTTGCTGACCATTTGCGGTCAGAACCGATGCCTCGTGATCGGTCTTGACCAAGGCGATATTGCCCTCTCGCTGTTTTGCCGTCACTCGGTAAGGGTTGCTTGCAATGGGCTGGAGCGCCTGAATCAGGAACAAGCTGGCATTCGAATCGACTGGAACCGTGATCAGTGCTTGGACGCCGGGGACATCATTCCTCGACAAAGACGACAGGTACTTTCGGACCGCGCTCTCCGGCCCCGAGGACTGTTCAAGCCCGAAAACACCCAGCGTCAGCGCCGACAATACGACGCAGGTGAGGATGCTGGCCCCGGGTTTCTCCATCATCAAATAGCGTACCGTGCCCTGAACAATTGTGATTTTTCCACGTCCATTCCAATCATCTCCGGTGTAGATTAAGTAATAAGGGCAAGACATGAGCAACGAACTCTCTCGACGTAGCTTCCTAGGAAACACGGCCAAGATCGCCATCGGCCTAGTTGCTCCTACTTGGTTAAGCACTATCGCTAGAGCCGATGTCCTTCGCGCTTCCGCGGGCCGCAAGATCGATCCAGAAGCAGTCCTCGTTGTTCTTCAGCTTTCTGGCGGTAACGACGGCCTGAACACTGTTGTTCCTTACGCCGATTCCCGCTATCATCAACTTCGACCGACCCTTGGCATTGCCGAGGACCAGGCCCTGGTTCTTGCCGAAGGGCTAGGCTTGCACCCGGCCATGGAGGGGATGAAGACCCTTTACAAAGAAGGCAAGGTTGCGATCATCAACGGCGTGGGTTATCCCAAGCCCAATCGCTCTCACTTCAAGAGCATGGAGATTTGGCAATCAGCATCTCCCGAAACAAATCTCAAATATGGTTGGTTGGGACGCCACCTCGACATTCTCGAGACCCGTTCCAAGCTGAACCCAGTTTTTGCGCTCGGCCTCTCCACAGACAAGCCACGGGCCCTGCAAGCCGACGAAGTCTCGGTCCCCTGTTTTGCAAGCCTCGCCGACATTCAGAGCATGGTTGGCGATCCTGACGCCGAGCGAATGCTTCGGCTCATTCAGGGATCAGGAGGCAGTGAGGGCGAAGCTGTCGTTCGCGCTGCAAACAAGTCAGCCCTCGATGCCATGGTGGCACTTCGCGACAAGCTCAAGGGCTTCACTCCCAAAGAAACCTACCCTGCGGATGCCTTTGGTAATGGCTTTAGACAGATTTCTCAAATCATCGCGGCTTCGCCTCAAACCCGTGTCCTGTATTTCTCTGCCGGCGGCTTTGATACTCACGCCCGCCAAGTCGATCAGCACGCTAAGCTGATGAAGGGCTTCAGCGACTCAATCCTCGCCTTCCAGCGAGAAATGGAAGCACTTGGTAAGGCGGATAAGGTTATGGTCTTGGTCTTCTCAGAGTTTGGAAGAAGGTCATATGAGAACGCGAGCGGCGGTACGGACCACGGCGCTGCTGGCCCCATGTTCTTAGTCGGAAAGCAGGTCAAGGGCGGGCTTTATGGTCCGAAGCCTGACCTTGAGAAGTTGGTTGATGGCGACGTCCCATTCAGCGTCGACTTTCGACAGGTCTATGCAACTGCCCTCGATAGCTGGATGGGAGGTGAAAGCGAGAAGGTTCTCGGCTCCAAGTTCACCTCATTGGACGTGCTAAAGCCTTAGAAGTCCATCGGGGGCGCCTCGCGGCCAAGTTCGCTAAGTGCCTGACCGAAGGACCACTTGTATCCAAATGGATCCTTGACTTGACCGAAGCGGTCGCCCCAAAACATATCGGCTAAGGGCATCATGACTTCACATCCGGCGTCGACAGCGCGCTGAAACTCATTGTCGACATCGTGGCTCAGTAGATGAAAG
This sequence comes from Chthonomonas sp., assembly GCA_016788585.1. Lineage (GTDB taxonomy): Bacteria > Armatimonadota > Fimbriimonadia > Fimbriimonadales > Fimbriimonadaceae > JAFLBD01. Next base: position 88,653 of record JAEURP010000001.1, read on the forward strand.
GTCACTGCATTGGCGCCGAGGGTCTTGGCGCTTAGGGCACCGTAATCTGGAAACTCATCATTCAGCATCAGCATGCTGTCGCCGAACTGCAGTTGAGCATTCATCACCTTGCCATCGGGAGTTTCCATTACATTGATCGTTGTGGCCCCAAATGCCCGCTCGTAAAAGGCAATTGCTTCCTTTGCACTATGGGTGACGATGTAGGGAGTAATTCGTGGAAATTCAGCCATCGCGGCAATCTACCCGAACGAGGCTATTTGGCCCGAGCTATAGAACCTGAACTCGAAAAAATCGTAGAATCAAGCGAATGCCCTTCGCAACAATTCCTGAAGCTCTAGCCGAACTACAAAAGGGCCGGCTGATCATTGTCGTCGATGATCCGGATCGAGAAAATGAGGGCGACCTGGTTTGCGCCGCCGAAGAATGCACGCCAGAACTGATGAACTTTATGTTGCTTCATGGTCGCGGTGTACCGTTCATTCCGACCACCTCCGAGCGCCTTCAAGAACTTGGCATTCCGATGATGACGAAGCAGAACACCGCACGCTACGGGACTGCGATGGCCGAAACTGTCGACGCGCTCCATGGCGCAACTACAGGTGTCAGCGCGGCCGACCGGACCTTGGCAGTCAAGGTTTTTGTCGACCGAGGGGCCAAGCCGACCGACCTCGCGCGACCTGGCCACATTATTCCGTTGCGTGCCGAGTCCGGTGGAGTTCTCCAAAGGGCGGGGCATACGGAGGCAATTGTTGATCTGATGACTCTCGCGGGTTTTCAGCCAACTGGCGTGGGTTGCGAGATTCTCAACGAAGACGGAACGATGATGCGTCTGCCTGAGCTTGAAAAATTTGCCGAAAAGCATGGGCTCATCATCGTCACCATTGCCGACCTTATCGCCTACCGACGGCAAAACGAGAGACTCATCGAGCGAGCGGCCGGGCCAATTGATTTCCCAACCAAGTTCGGCCACTTTCAACTTTACGCCTACCAGCCGAACGTCGAACACGATCCCTATGTCGCCATTGTTAAGGGGGACGTTTCCGGGGGCGAGCCTGTCCTCGTTCGAATGCACAGTTCTTGCCTAACTGGGGACCTCCTACACTCGCTCCGTTGCGACTGCGGCGACCAACTCGAAATGGCGTTGCGAATGATTGAAGAAGAAGGGCGCGGCGTGGTTGTTTACATCATGCAGGAAGGCAGGGGAATCGGCCTGATTCCGAAGCTCAAGGCGTACGAACTGCAGGATCAAGGTATGGACACCGTTGAGGCGAACTTAGCTCTGGGTTACAAAGCTGACCAACGGAATTACTCCCTGGGAGCGCAAGTACTGGCCGATCTAGGAGTCTCGAAGATACGCTTGATGACGAACAACCCAGCCAAGCGCGCTGGCGTGGCCGGTTATGGCCTTGAGTTTGTTGAGTTTGTTCCCATCGTCGCTCCAAGCGACCCCAATCGCGAGAAGTATCTCGCGACGAAGGCCGCGAAGATGGGGCACATGCTGCCTTAGCGCTTGTGCTTCGGCTTGAAGCCTGCTGGCTTCTTGCCCTTTTTCGGCTTTGCCTTAAACGACTTTGGCATTCCGTTCGGTCGTGGTCGACCCGTCTTCGGGCTCAAAACCGTCGCCGGGCGATCCTTTACCGGTGACTTCTTTCCAGGATGCTCGGGCCGAGCCGAATCCTCGCGCTTTCTTCGCGGAGCAGCCTCTTCGGTTGGGCGGCTTTGATAGGATCGTTCGCGATTTCCCCAAGGCCGTGCCGGCCCCTCGGGCTTGCGGTGATTGCTACCAAAGTCTCTCTTTCCTCGGCTATCGGGCTTACCGCCGCGGTCCTCATAGCGGGGACGATCGTAGCCGTCATTCCTTCGCTCGTAGCCGCCCCGGCTCTCGTTTTTCTTACCTTCCCATGGACGGTTCGGGGCAACCGGACGATCTCGTCGCTCATACCCCCGATCTCCATAAGTCGAAGGCCGGCTCTCTCTTCTAGAATCGCGTTCTCCGAAGCTCTTGCGCTCCCAGGGCCGCTGGTCGCCTGATGACCTCTCACGCCGGTCTTGATTCCGATCTCCATAGCTGGGTCGGCGATCCTGATCTCGCGAATCTCGGCCCTGATAGCCGCCTCGAGAAGATTCATCGCGCCTCTCCCAAGGACGGTTATTAGCAGCGGGTCGCTCACGTCGCTCGTAACCGCCGCGATCGTCGTTTCTGTGGCCATGTGCCGCTGGTTCTCTTCGTTCCCAAGGACGATTGCTTGTGGCTGGTCGCTCACGTCGATCGGGCGCTCGGTCATCCTCGCGTGGTCGCCTAGACTCTTGCTTGTAGAACGGCATTGTCGAGTGGGGCTCGCGCTTAACAATCGGGCGAGGTCCGCGACCCTTTTCATCCATAGGCTGCGAACGCTCTCTGGCCCGGCGACTTCGCGCTTCTTCTCGCGCAAAAGGTGATTCCGGTGCAGTTGCAATCGAGTAGCCGACCGTTTGCTCCAACGCTGCTAGAGATCGCACCTTTTCGGGTGTAACGAAGATAATTGCTCGACCCGTGGCGCCCGCTCGACCCGTTCGACCAATCCGGTGGACGTAGTCGTCATGATCGTCCGGCAAATCATACTGGACAACCAGGCTGATATCCTTCACATCGATACCGCGTGCGGCGATGTCGGTCGCGACCATCACGCGGTACTTGCCATTACGGAATCCGGTGATCGCGGCGGTGCGCTGGTTCTGAGTTCGGTCCGAATGGATTTCAACGGCGTCGAGAGCCATATGGCGCATCGCCTCGGCAACCCGCTTGGCTCCATACCGGGTTCTCGTAAAGACCAGCGCCTGACCCTCAGTTGCACAAATTAGCTTATGAAGCAAGTCGTACTTATCGAGCTGAGGAACGAAAACCGCACTTTGATCGATGAGGTGAACGGTTGAACCAGGCGGTGAAACTTCGACCCGCTTGGGGTCCTTCATAAACTTCTTAACCAACGTCGCGATCGTGTCGGGCATTGTCGCGCTGAACATCATCGTGTGCCGTTCCTCAGGCAACTTGCTCAAGATCATTTCGATCGCGGGTTGAAAGCCCATGTCGAGCATGCGATCGGCCTCATCGAGAACAACCTTATTGAATTCTCGCAACCGAATATGACCCTTTTGAACATGGTCGAGAAGGCGTCCTGGAGTTGCAACAACCAAACCCGGGTTACGGCGCAGGTCGGCATTTTGACCCTGCATTCCAACGCCCCCTACAAGCACGGCAGTGCGGAAGCCAAAGGCCTGGGCAAACGGTCGAAGTGCGGTTGCGATCTGAGCCGCAAGTTCTCTTGTTGGAGCCAGAATCAAGGCGCGTCCAGCATCTTCTCGCATGCGAGCGATTAGCGCGAGTCCAAAAGCAAGTGTCTTGCCTGTACCGGTTTGTGCGATGCCAACCAGATCGTGCCCTTCAAGAATAAGTGGCGTTGATTCAGCCTGGATTGGCGTAGGAGTCTTGATCCCCAGCGCGTCGAGCTGCGGGCCGAAATCGGCCGGCAGGCCAAGTGATGGGAATGTCTCCATGGGGAGGTGCGATGGTACCAGTTAAGGCTGTGGAAAAGCTACTTTTGAAGCCAATGGCCCCAGTCGAACGACGAAGTCGGAAGTTCGAAGATCGTCGTTTGTAGCTCGTCCTTCGTACTTCAACTTCTCATCTTGTTCTAAAATCGCTCATGCCTCGATTCGAGATCGACCGCGAGTACCTGAGCAAGACGCTCATTGATTTGCTCAACACGCCTAGCCCGACGGGCGATACCGACTGGGCAATTAGCTTTGTCGAGCAGGAACTCGAAGTCTTTGGCATCCACGCGGGGCGAACGTACAAGGGTGCGCTCGTGGCCAACATGCCTGGTCTGTCCGAGGAAAGGCCCCGAGGATTAACCGCCCATGTAGACACCCTCGGAGCCATGGTCGCAGAGATCAAATCGAGCGGACGGCTCCGGATCAGCGCCATTGGCGGCATCAATTGGCCGAGCATCGAGAGTGAAGGGGTGACAGTGATGACCAAAAGCGGCCGCGGTATCCCCGGCTCGATTGTTCTGGAGAATGGGGCGGCCCACGTCAGCCGCGAGGCGACAACAAAAGAGCGCAACTCCGATTCGCTTGAAATACGGATTGACGAGGTCACGTCTAGCGCGGAAGAAACGCGAATGCTTGGGATCGAAGTGGGTGACTTCGTTTACATCGATCCCCGAGTTGCATTCAACGAGACGTCTGGATTTATTCGGAGTCGATTCCTAGACGACAAGGCTTGCGTCGCTGCGCTGCTAGCCGCTCTTAAGGCAATTAGCGACGCAGGTGTGACACCGATGCGCCGCACAAGCGTGCTCATTAGCAACTTTGAAGAAGTCGGGCATGGGGGAGTGGACGGCCTTCCCGATGACCTAGCCGAACTCCTCGTGCTGGATATGGCAGTTGTTGGCAAGGGTCAGCAAGGCAGCGAGTTCCATTGCTCAATTTGCGTAAAAGACTCAGGAGGCCCGTACAGCCGCCGATTCACCGACAAACTTCGTTCGATTGCGGAAAAGGCAGCGGTCGAGCTAAAGCCGGATATCTACCCCCACTATGCAAGCGATGGAACACAATACTGGGGAGCTGGTGGGCGAGCTGAAGTCGCCTTGATTGGACCGGGTGTGGATACCTCTCACGCCTATGAGCGCACCCACATTTCGGCTTTGGTGAGTACGGCAATTCTTATTGCCGAGTACTTGATTGAGGAGTAACTTGGTGTTCGGTGTTCGGATTTCGGTTCGCGGTCGGGGTGAGGGTTACAGGTTCAAATTGCTCCTGCTGCTTCGGCGTCAAAGCCTTCTGAAACCTGCAACCCGAAACCTATTCCCCCTAAGACCTCAAGATTCTGCTTTAACCCGCCGATACTTTTGCCGGGAGCCGTTCCCACTTGGAGTTTCGTAAGAGGTATGCCAAACAATAAGCGCCGAGCCGAGCAGGCGGTGGGAATCAGTGGAGCCAGCGCCATCACAGGTGTCGAAGTGCATACGCTTCGCTACTGGGAACGTGAGTTCCCCGAGTTCCTCTATCCCACTCGCACTGATGGTGGACAACGGCGCTATCGCCCCGAAGACATTCAGACCGTGTTCACGCTAAAGAGACTGCTCCGCGACGAGATGTTCAGCATCGCAGGAGCACGAAAGGCCCTCCGCGATCAAAGGCGAGCCGCATAGTTCAGTCGTCAATCGCACCAAAGTTCGAAATGACAATGTCGATATCTGCGAAGTCCACTTCGTAGGTACCGTCGAGATCAGAATTACTTGGACCAGTGTTGCCAAAATTCGAGATCACGAGATCGATGTCCCCTGCATCCACCTCTCCGTTAAGATCTGCATCTCCGTTTGGCAAAGTGAACGAAGCACTCGCTCCCGAATTGGTGATTGTAATGCCAACTTGGCGACGGAGCCAATGTGACGTCTCCACAGAAAGGGTGTAGGAGCCAAATGCGGTCGTATTGAAGGTGATTTGGCCCGACATGCTGGTGATAGCCAAGCCGGAATTGATGGTGGTTGTACCGCTCTTGAGCCTGTACTCCACTTGGTGAGACCCGAGAGCACCGATAAAGTCGTTTAGCGCGATGTTACAGGTCACGGTCCGCGTCATGCTGTTTACAAGGACCGATACGACGGAAGCAGTCGTGTTGGTCGTTACCAAGTCCGCGCGGCCATCGCTGGTGAGATCACCACTCGCGATGTGAATGGGATTTGCATTGGCGTTTACTGATGTGACTGAGCCCAAAAGCATGGTGCCGTTTGTTTGCACGGCAAAGACTTGGGGGCCAGAGCTTGAACCAGTAATAATCTCCGCTCGACCATCGCCATTCAGGTCGTTAGCAATAGTGGCCACTCCATTGCCGCCAATAATGCTCGAAGATGCAAAGATAAACCCTCCGCCGGTGCTCCGGTGGGTACTCATTACCGTCGAATTGGAAGCCGCCACGATGTCCGCGTTCAGGTCGCTGTCCACATACGCCGACACGATCGTTCCCGCTAGGGCCGATGTCGTGAAAGTACTGACGTATACAAGGTTTGGTCCCGACCAGTTCGTGAAAGCAACGGAACTACCGTAGTTAAGCGCGAGTTCTTGCTTGCCATCGTTGTTCATGTCCCCGATGGCCATCGAGGTAACGGTCCCCGCGATCGGAACCGAAGTGTTGATTCCGCTAGAGAAGCTGCCGGTGCCAGTTCCCATGAAGCGCGTAACCAACGGAAGGGAGGGATAGGCGACCGCAATGTCGAGGTGCGTATCGTTGTTGAAGTCCGATAACGCTAAGAATCTCGCCCCAGCGCCCGCTGGATAGGTGCTTAACTCCAGAAACGTGCCAGCACCTTGATTCGCCATTATCTTTATCGAGCCTGCGCCATCTGCGCAGACAAAATCGAGCAAACCATCCTCATTGAAATCCCCAGCAGCCGCATTGACCATTGGACCTCCAGTCGATGAAAAAATTGGGGCTCCAAAGAATCCAAATCCATCGCCTGGAATCACAAAGAAGGCGTTGGCAAGCACGCCGAGATCCTTCTTTCCGTCACCTGTAAAGTCACCAATCAAAGTTACTTTGGGGTTTGCCACACTGGTGATTGGCAAAAGCGACGCAAAGGTGATGGTCTGGCCAGGAACAATTGCCACAGCACACAGGGCAGGCACTAATCCAGAACAACGAGAAAAACGCATGTACTCATTGTAAGGAAGTTCTGCGAAAATCCAACGAAATTTAGGATGCGTAATCCTGGGAAGCGAGGCAGGGACTGATATACTGACTGAGCCCATGACCGTCAAAGACATCTTCGAAACCTTGGAATACGGGCCGGCGCCCGAAGAGGCAAAGGTTGCCCAGCAATGGATCGACGATCATAAGGGTGAATTCGGGCACTTTATTGACGGCGAATGGCGCGGCGGGGCCTCGCATTTCGACAGCTTTAACCCATCAAATGGCGGCAAACTTGCACAGATCGCGCAAGGGTCTTCTTCGGATGTCGATGATGCGGTGGCGGCGGCGCGGGCGGCATTGCCGGCGTGGCAAAAGCTGAGCGGCGCGGCGCGGGCGCGGTTTTTGTACGCCATCGCGCGGCAGATTCAGAAGCATTCGCGGCTGTTCGCGGTGCTGGAGACGATGGACAATGGCAAGCCCATCCGCGAGACGCGCGACATTGATGTGCCCTTGGTGGCGCGGCATTTTTATTCGCACGCGGGCTGGGCGCAATTGCGCGATTCGGAGTTTCCGGGCTACGAGCCGGTGGGCGTTTGCGGCCAGATTATTCCGTGGAATTTTCCTTTATTAATGCTCGCGTGGAAAATCGCCCCCGCGATCGCCATGGGCAACACCGTGGTGCTGAAACCGGCGGAATTTACGTCATTAACGGCGCTTTTATTCGCCGAAATCTGTGCGCAAGTTGGCCTCCCGGCGGGCGTGGTAAACATCGTGACCGGCGACGGCGAGACCGGCAAAGCCATCGTCGCGCATAAAGACATTGATAAGATCGCCTTCACGGGCTCGACGGAAGTCGGGCGAATTTTGCGGCGCGCGACGGCGGGAACAGGCAAGAAATTATCGCTGGAATTGGGCGGAAAATCGCCGTTTATTGTCTTCGAGGATGCGGACTTGGACGCCGCTGTGGAGGGAATGGTCGACGCGATCTGGTTCAACCAGGGCCAAGTCTGCTGCGCGGGCTCCCGCTTGCTGGTTCAAGAAGGCGTCGCCGAAAAGGTGATCGCTAAGACCAAGGCCCGCATGGAAAACCTCCGCGTGGGCGATCCGCTCGATAAGGCGGTGGACGTCGGCGCGATTGTGGACCATGTGCAACTCGACCGCATTTCGGATTTGGTTGAACAAGGCGTCACCGAAGGCGCGACGAAGTTCCAACCTAAATCATTTGCCTGCCCGAAGGATGGCTGGTACTACCCGCCGACCCTTTTGACCGACGTCGGCCCCGCTTCGACCGTAGTTCAGGAAGAGATTTTCGGCCCGGTTTTGGTCGCGATGACCTTCCGCACTCCCGACGAGGCGATCGCCTTGGCGAACAATACGGTTTATGGATTGGCGAGCAGCGTCTGGACCGAAAACCTGAACCTGGCCCACGACATCGCAAGCCGGATTAAGGCCGGCGTCGTTTGGGTGAATTGCACGAACCAATTCGACGCCGCGGCGGGCTTCGGCGGCTACCGCGAGAGCGGATTTGGCCGGGAAGGGGGCCGGGAGGGGCTTTATGAGTATTTGAGGGAAATGGCGGGACATGGAGGGACCTTGAGGGACGTAGCTAAGTCCAGCCAAGTCCCACCACGTCCAGCAAAGTCCCTCGACGTCACACATAAGCTTTTCATCGCCGGCAAACAAGTCCGCCCCGACGGCGGCTACAGCCTCACCATTCACGGCCAAGAAGTGAGCCGCGGCAATCGCAAAGACATTCGCAACGCGGTCGAAGCGGCCGAAGGGGCGTTGGGGTCTTGGTCGTCACAAACTGGCCACGCGCGGGCGCAGATTCTCTACTATCTTGCCGAAAACCTAGCCGGAGAGCGCGAACGAATTGGCGTTAGCGACGCTGAAATGGATGCCTCGATCGAGCGCATCATGCATTACGCCGCCTGGGCCGATAAGTACGATGGCGCGGTGCATCAGGTGCCGATGCGCGGCCTGGTCTACACGCGCAACGAGCCGATTGGCGCGTGCGGAGTGGTTTGTCCGGATGATGCTCCTTTGCTTGGTTTCCTCAGTTTGGTTCTGCCTTTGATCGCGATGGGCAATACGGTGGTCGCGATACCAAGCGAAGCCAATCCATTGCCCGTTTGCGAACTCATCCGCGTCATCGAGGCGAGCGACGTTCCGGGCGGTGTCTTGAATATCGTAACGGGCCTTCGCGAAGAACTTGAGAAGACCTTAGCCGAGCACGACACGCTTCAGGCAATTTGGAACTTCGGCCCGAACGGCGCAGAGACCGAGACGATGAGCGCGGCGAATCTCAAACAGACCTGGATCGGCCACGGCGAGGACTTCTGGGCTGAACCGGGGCGCGAGTGGCTGAGGAAAGCGACTCAGGTGAAGAACATCTGGGTTCCATACGGGGCATAGGTGACCGAACCTCTCTTCCCGCTACATTACTTCGACCACTCGAAGAAAGAGCGCCACGTATACGAGAATCTGGAACTCACCTGGATGTCGATTGAGGTTTACGATTCGGAATCTCCCGAGGATTCAGCTCAATCCACTTTCACCGACGCTCTATTGCGGCCCGTAAAGATCAAGTTCTTTCATGAAGAGACAGAGCAATTTGAGTTACTCTTTCTCGAGCCAGATCCGAGGGCTGCCCAATGGCTGAATGATTACGTCATCCCACCAATTGAAAACCACAAAACGACTTGGAAGGAAGCATTAGGATGTATTTCTGCCGCGTTGCTTTTAGCGATGGGATTCGGCTACGGCTTCAGGGCCAGCGGTCCTATGGGGCCAATCGTGCTCGGCATAATCATTGTCGCGGTCATAGTCCTTGCGTGCAGGGATCGGTGGCTTGAGAAAAAGGCTAGAAAGTAGCCTGTGATCTTGTTATACTAAATTCATGCTATCCATAGCCCTCGCACTTGTTGCCGCACCCAGCGGAGTTGCCCAATCTATCAGCGGCTATTCGGTCGAGGGTCGAAAAGTGGCGCAGGCGTACATCATGGATACGAACTCCGACTACTACCTAACCAAGGCTGTGGATTGCGATTTCTCCTCGGTTAACATTACGCTGATCCGCGACCGACGGATGATCCCGGATTGGATTTCGAGCCCTACGAAGGAGCCACTCAACCTTTCGACGAACACGGGTGAGTACATTGGGATGGCGCTATCCACGCTGATGAAGAAGCTAGGCAAGCCGACGAAGCAAGTGCGCCGTGGTGCGCAGAGCCAATATACATGCCTTCTTTATCGTGCGGTCCGGATGGAGGACAAGACTTTTGGCCAGCGCTGGGATCGAACTTACATTTTCAAAGGCGGAAAGCTCATCGAGATTAACCTAAACTACCAGTCAATTCCTGGTTGCGGTGACAGCGATCCGTACTCGCTCACTCACTGGCCGCCAGGCAAGTTCTGACTTTGCCTAAGTTTCAAGTGGGCTCGCCAATCCCAGGTCGATTGATCGTCGCAACACCGGATCGGTACCGCGTTCCCAATCCGCTGCGCCACGTCCTTCAAGACCTCAGCGCCTTGAGCCATGACAGCCGCATCCCCAAAGGGTCTGGTCACCGCACATGAGTCGCACATCGGGCGCAGGTTAATGGGCCTATTGCAAAAGGTCTTGATGTGATCTACCGTCGTGGCAGCACCTCCACAAGCCGAGCATTTGCCGTCGTGCTTCTCAAAAAAGCGCGCCAATGCACGCGCCGGAATCAACGAATTTCGATAAGGCAAACCGCCACCCATGAGGTGCCAAACGATCTGCCCATAGGCGACTTGTTTCTCGGCGAGAAAAATAGTCTCGGTGAATAGGGTCGCGCGGAATTGGCGCACGAAACTGCTCATCTCCTTGCAACGTTCGCTGCAGTAGGGGGTCGCCCGCTTATCGCAAACTGCATCGCAGTTCGGGCAATGGGATGGTTCCGGAAAAACAACCTCAACCGCTGAAATAGCAATCGCCATGTCGACAGGAACGCGCAAGAACCAGCGTGCTTGCTGTTCGACCGACTCCTCTGGGTCGCCCGGCAAAGTTGACAGCAAACTCCGCAATCGCTCCCTCTGAGAAAATTCACCCATAAATCGTGATTCCAGCAAATTCTGGCTTATCATAGGGGTATGAGGCACTTCGCCCTGCTCGGAGGACTTGTCGCCCAAAGCGCATTCGGCATGGGGTTGTTCGGCATTTCTCCGAGCCCGATCGGCTACAACATGGTCAAGATCAACCCCTCCACTGGAGTGGCAACACCGGTAGCGTATTTGGGTTACCAAAACTGGCAAGCGATCAACTCGATGACCTACGATCCGGTCAATCGACTCTACGTCGCGGTCGCAACCAGCGGCGGAACATCGGCTCAATTCATCTTCATCAACCCGATGGACTGGGCCCACTGGTCGACCGACCTCGACACCCCGGCCCAATATTGGGAGGCCATCGAGTGGATGCCGGGATGGCCCAATCCGATGGTAGTTACGGGCGGCAGTAACTACTACACCCAGTACTTAATCTTTTACAACACGAACCATGTTGCGTCTGCGTTCACCCTGGGTAACGTTCCCGGCAATTACGACATGGACTCATTGTTCCGCGATGCGGGAAACAACTTGAACACTCTCGATGTAAACAACCCGGTCGACGGAATCAGCCCTCGGCACATTATTGTTGGCGCCACCAATAACAACTGGACTTGGACTCCCTACAGCAATTGGACGGCACACGGTGACTTCGATATGGACGGAGCTTACGATCCGGTAACCCAGCGCACTTACCTCTCAAGATGGACCAATTTGGGCTACTACAGTCCAAATGGGGCAAGCATCATCAACCTGCCCAACTACGGCTCGGGAATCAATGTCGGAGCCCTTGCGTATGGCGCCGAAAAAGTGACCATCACAGGCAACATCGTTCTGGAAAACACAATCAGCAACTTTGCCTTTGGCACACAGCGGGACATTAACTATGCGATCAAGCAAGGCACGACCACGGTCTGGTCGGGCATGGTAACCGCCACAACCCAAGTCCACAATTTCTCCATTGAAATTCCCAGCGATATTCAAGGCCCCAGCATCTTTGAATGGGACACCGGTCCGCACCTCGTCAAAAAGCTCATTATCGTGCTACCGGGTTACAGCACGGGTTTTGGCACGGTGAATCTAAAGAACGGCGACTGTGACCTCTCAGGTGAGGTGGATAGTGCCGACATCGACGTGGTTATCGCGAACTTTGGCAATGTTTATCCTAACGACCCTGGGAATCTCAACGCCGACGTAGATTGCTCAGGCGAAGTGGACTCCGACGACATTGACATCGTCATCGCCTGTTTCGGAAACGTCGACGACTAACCCTCTACCGGAAACAATATGAAACTACGACACATCGCATTAGGTTCAATCCTGGCTTCTCAAACTGCCTTTGGCGGTGCCTTGTTCGGCATGTCGCCCTATATCGGCGGCTTTAACCTGGTGAAGATCAACACCACTAGCGGTTTGGCGCAAGTTGTTGCCAACTATCCGATGACTGGCGTCGCGGCCTTTAATTCCATGACCTACGACGCGATGAACAAGAGGCTTCTGGCCGTCGCTAACGTGAGCCCAACCAGTAGTTACCTCGTCGCGATTGACCCCATGGACTATTCGATGACTTCAGTACCTGTTTGGTCAGGGGCTCCATTCTTCGAAGGAATCGAGTATCTGAATTGGACTAACCAAATTGCGTTAGCGGTCGGGTCTGGTCCAAATTATACAAACCAGCTTTGGATCCATGACACAAACATGTTCTTAAATTCAGGCTGGGTTTGGGGCCCCACCATGGACATGGACACCCTCTTCACGGACGGACAGTTTAGAGTCTGCCATCTGGACGTGAACAATTCGTTCGACACGAGTCCGCGCCACATCATCAACAACGCGCTTGCCACGACGGGCAGCGCGACCATGACTCCCGTTGGCGACTGGTCAATTTACAATGAATCTGAATACGATGTTGCCTACCACCCGGTCCAAGATCGCCTTTATGTGACTCGAGGATCGGCGCTCGCCTATTACAATTCGGCAGGCACGACCCTCACAAACATCGGGAACTACGGCGGCCCCCTAGTGACCTGTTTGGCCTATGGCGCGGAGCCACACCTGATTTATGGCACCCTCATCCTCGATGACATGCTCTCCAATTTTGCGCCTGGCATTTCACGCACGATCAACTGGGCCGTTAAGCAAGGAACCATAACCGCCGCCTCGGGTTCGGTGACCACTAACACGGCAATCGTTAACTTTGCCGTGAGCCTGCCCGATTCAATTCAAGGCTACTCAATTTGGGAGTGGGACACCGGGTCTAGTCTTAAGGAGAAGTTGATCATCATCATGCCCGGCAACTCATTTGGCTTTGGGACAGTTCATCTTCTAAATGGCGATGCCGACCATTCCGGTGAAGTTGACGCTGCCGACATTGATAATGTGATCTCCAACTTCGGCAACTCTTACCCCGGTCCAGGCAATGTTGACGCCGACGTTAACGGCACCGGCGAAGTAGATGCCGACGACATTGACATCGTGATCGCCTGCTTCGGCAATACAGACGATTGATGCTCCTCCAGACAAGAACATGAAACTACGATACAGTGCTATCCTTGCCGGCTTAATCGGCCAATCCGCCTACGCCGGCTCTCTTGTTGGCATCGCTCAAGGCATGAGCGGCTACAACATGGTCCGAATTGACACCACCACGGGTCTCGCCGAGGTGATGTTTAGTCTGGGCATGGAGGGAGCCCTCACGATTTCAAGCATGACCTACGACAGTAATCGCAAGAAGTATGTTGCCGTCGCTCACTACGGCAGTAACTCAAGCTTTCTCCTCTGGATCGATCCGCTAAATGGAAGCGTGACCTCAGAGACAATCGACATCTTTTCATCGTACTTCGAGGCTGTTGAGCATTGGCCCTGGGCTAATAGGTTGATCATGACCTATGGTGCAAACTACTTCACTAACACTTTTGTCCATTACAATCAGCTCTACCAAATTAATACGGTGGTGTGGCCGAATTACAGCGGGCTCGACATGGATACCGTATTCATTGATGGGCAAAACAACATCTTTCACCTCGATGTTAACAACCCGATCAGTAGCAGTCCCCTCCATCGGATCGACAACTTCTTCACTTCAAATCCCACCTTTGTCCCCGTCGGCACCCAGGGAATCTACACGGGAACAGAATACGATTGTGCCTACCACCCGGTTCAGGATCGCGTTTACGTAACGCGGGGTAACAACCTCGCATACTACAACGCGTCGAAGACGGCCATAACGAATGTTGGCAATTACGGCGGACACAACGTTACGGCGCTCGCTTATGGCCCCGTTCCCGTCACCGTTTACGGCACCTTAGTCCTGGATGACATGATTCCAAACTTCGCCCCCGGAGTCAATCGGACAGTGAACTGGGCCATCAAGCAGGGCACCGTTACGGCAGCTTCTGGCTCAATGGTTACGAGTTCGTCAACAGTCAACTTCTCAACCGTACTGCCCGATACGATTCAAGGCTACTCGATTTGGGAGTGGGACACCGGGTCTAGTCTTAAGGAGAAGTTGATTATCGTCATGCCTGGTACGAGCTTTGGGTTCGGAACGGTTCACCTACTGAATGGAGACGCTGACCACAGCGGGGAAGTGGACGCGGCTGATATAGATGATGTTATTGCTAATTTCGGCAATTCCTATCCCGGCCCAGGAAACGTCGATGCCGACGTAGATGGCACAGGTGAGGTTGATGCAGGGGACATTGATATTGTCATTGCTTGCTTCGGCAATGCGGACGACTAATAATATTAGGTCTGCTGGCACGAAACCTGTTGTAGAATGGAACACAGCCTAGCTGTTCGGAGACTCACTGTGTATATGCGCTCTGTTATCTCGCTTGCGCTTCTTGGCGCGTTGTCCTCGTTTGCCGCCGCTCAATGCACGACGGTTGTTACACACTCTGGCGCAAACTTCCAAAGTAATTTCACGGGCTACGCTGAAGCGGGTCTAGTCGATGGCGAAGCTGCTGCAGCAAGTTTTGTCATTCCCGCGTCCGCCTTCCCAATCAAGCTCAACCTAACAGAGATGATCTTCGCAACATCGAATGCGACGGTGCTAACGACCACCGTGTGGGAAGTCTTTGGGTATGAGGGAACACCAACTAATGGGACACTGGCGTTTAGTTATGCGGCCGACGACATTATGCTTCCCTACTTGCGGCTCGGCCCGGGCACCCAAGGCACGAACATCCAGTTTTCAGTGGATCCCGGCGATCCCGAACAGATCATTTTGCAGAACAACGGCTCGAATACTGTGACGATTGGATACCGTGTGCTTCAACACAATAATCCTCCGACACCACCAAATGCCCCGGACTCCAATACGAATGCGTTTCCGACCATCGACAGCAATGGAATCTCGCAAATCTCGCGTAACTGGCTCTATGCGGTAGATGTTGGTAGTCCGCTTCAGGCGCCTCCGGGCTGGAGCAATTTCCAGTCACTTCCATTTTGGGTTCGGCCCAGTGGTGACTGGAACATCAGGTTCACCTACGAATCGACAAATCCCGTGAGCATCACTGATGACCCGGACAGCGTTTCAGTCGCATTGGGCCAACCGGCCACATTCTCTGTCGTAGCACAAGGGGCCAACTTGCAGTACCAGTGGTATCAGGGTGCGACGCCGGTTCAAAACGTGTCGGGCCGAATTTTTGGCGCACAAACCCCTGATCTCATCTTCTTGACGACCCAGCCTCAGGACGCCGGCAACTACACTTGCGTTGTCAGCGCGACTTGCGGAGTCGTGACGAGCGATCCTGCTACGCTGTCATTCTCCAGCGGACTGCCAACCATTTCTGGACAAGTGAATCTCGATGACTTTGTCGGTGCACCGGGCGGTCGGCCGTTCCTCCTACGATTCCGCAACGTTGGTGGAACTACCGACATCGCGACCGTCGCTGGCACTCTCAACCCAAATGGGACTTATTCGGTGAACAAGCCAGGCGCCCTCGGCAACGGCAACTACCAAGTCAATCTGGATATCCAGCACTGGCTGCGCGACAAGCTAGCTTCTGTCGCAGTGAACAGCAACGGTGCCACGAATGTCAACTTCAATCCTGTCAATGGAGATGCCGACGACTCGGGAGAAGTGGATGCGGCCGATATCGATGCGGTTATTGCTGACTTTGGTGGCAGTGGAGTGATGACCGATATGGATGGATCACTCGAAGTCGATGCCGCCGACATCGATATCGTCATCGCAAACTTTGGTAGCACAGACGAGTGAGTCTAGTTGGCCCCAGAACCTCGCTGAGTACTTCGGTACTCGGCGAGTTCTGCTTTTGCCTCGGTCCCGATCTTCTCTAGCTTTTCCATCCAGCCTTCTTCGTGGCGCTCGAGCGCTTGAACGAGGGCTTCTACAATGGCTAGATTCCTGAACCACTTTCGGTCCGATGGAACGACAAACCAGGGAGCTTCAGGCGAGCTCGTCTTGTTGATGGCATCCTCGTAGGCATCCTGATAGTCCTGCCAATACTCGCGCTCTTTCCAGTCACCTGCGCTCAGTTTCCAGGCCTTCTCAGTCTCTTTCTCTCGAGCCAAGAGCCGCTCTTCTTGTTCCTCTTTTGAAATATGCAGAAAGAACTTTGTAATGATCGTTTCGTTGTCGGACAGTAGATCCTCAAACGCGCGAATATGACCGTAGCGCTTCCTCCATCGCTCCTCTGGTGTCAGAGAATGGACTCGCACCACGAGCACATCCTCGTAGTGCGATCGGTTAAAGATCGTAATGGCGCCGCGCCTCGGCGTGTCTTGGTGACATCGCCACAGAAAGTCCTGGCTGAGTTCCCTGGGAGTCGGAACCTTGAACGAAGCTACCGATGTGCCCTGCGCGTTCAGATGCTGGAGCAAAAACCGAATTGTCCCGTCCTTGCCACTTGTATCCATTCCTTGCAGGATGACTAGCAACGGATGCTGGCCCGCGAAATACATGAGATCGGCAAGTTCGCCCAGCCGATCACCCAAGGCCTTTGTCTGCTTCTCGGCAATTTCTTTGCTCAAGCCGCCATCGGAATTCGTGGGAATCTCGCTTAGGCGAATACTCTTAGATCCATCAACGCGCTCTGCAAACATGCATCGGGTTTTACCTGTAAGCTATTCCACTGATGGAGACGCTGCTAGAGCAACCGGCTGTGAAAGCGCTGCAAGATCTGGTGAACCGGTCCGAATGGGCCGGCCAAGTCTGGCTGGTCGGCGGATGCGTTCGCGACGCTCTCCTTAACCGCAAGCTATCGGGCGATTTCGACCTAGTGCTGGAAGGTGATTCGATCGCGCTCGCCCAGTGGCTGGGCGAAAACGGTGCCAAGCATCTTGCGACCTATCCTCGGTTTGGAACCGCGATGGTGCGGTTGAGCCACGCTCAATTTGAGTTTGTTTCGGCCCGCAGGGAGTCCTATGTTCCATCGTCGCGCAAGCCCCAGGTGGAGTCGGGAACTTTACTCGACGATGCCCGCCGGCGCGACTTCACCTGCAATGCCCTAATGGTTAACCTCAAGGATGGTCGGCTTATGGACCTCGTGGGGACAGGCCTTGAGGACCTGCGAGATCGAATGTTGCGAACACCCCTCGACCCCCGGCAAACGTTTTTCGACGATCCGCTGCGAATGCTACGAGCCATTCGCTTCCGCCATCAACTCAGTTTTGAGTACGCGCCGGGATTAACCGACTCAATCAAAGATGAGGCGCACCGATTGCAGTCGATTAGCGCAGAGAGAATTCGTGACGAATTTTCAAAGATGGTCTGCTACCCCGAGGCCTTGCGAGAAATGTGTGCCTTTGGTCTCATGCCATACATCATGCCCGAGGTACTCGACATGCACGGCGTCGAGCAAGGCAAATGGCATCATCTGGACGTTTGGGACCACACACTGCTCGTGATCGCAAACGCGGCCTCCAATGACCTGATCCTCAATCTTTCCTGCTTGTTGCACGATGTCGGCAAGCCATCGACGAGGACGATAGACGAGAAGGGTGACACCCGTTTCTTCTCTCACGAGGTCGTCGGTGCCGAGATGTCTAGAATGATTCTACGCAGGCTACGTTATGACAATGAAACCATCGATGCGGTATCGCTCCTAGTCAAGAATCATATGCGATTGAGCAGTGCCCCAAAGCTTTCGGCACCAGCCGCGCGCCGCTTGATTCGGGACCTTGATGACCAGTTAGAACGGCTCATTCTGCTGGTTGATGCGGATGCCAGGGCTCTCAAACCAGGCGTCAAGACTATTAATGCCCCGGCAATATACGCACAAATTCAGGAAGTTTCCGCGCAGACACCGGCAGCAACGATCAAGTCCCCGATCAGCGGTCAGGAGGTCATGGCAATATTGGGGTTGCCGCCGGGCCCAACAATCGGCGAAGCGATGAGATTCCTAACCGAGCAAGTGATCGAAGGCCACTTGCCGCCCGATGATCTCGAAGCTGCTAGGCAAATGCTGACCGAATGGAAGTCGTGAGCCCAAATTGCAACGTCTGAATCTGAGGACAAGTAAGACATGCACAACATGGAAGTGAACGAACTTGACCGCCAGTATAAGAAGTTTGGCTTCTGGGCTCTCATCGCGGTTGTTCTCTTGCTCGTTGCGATGGTGCTCGCGCCATTCGCCCAAGCGCTCATGTGGTCGGTCGTTCTCAGCGTCCTTTCCTATCCCCTTTACAAACGCTTCTGCAGCCGGTTCAACGAAGTTGTTAGTTCCCTCTTAACAATCCTCAGTACCGTATTCCTTGTAGCAATACCCCTTGGCCTTGTGGGGCTTCTCGTTTTCCTCCAATTCCGTGGAGTTGCCGATGACTTCGAAAAGCATGCAACCAACCCAGCCGTCACTACCACCAAGACCAAAGAGACGCCTATCACTCGGCTCGCCCAGCAAATCGACACGGCAATCCAGCCAACACTGAAGCAGTTCGACATCGATTTCAAGGTTGACGAGTATGTCCGTGAGAATGGGCAAGAAATCGCCCGCACCGTAACTGGCCCAGTGACAAAGGGCGCAACGGCGTTTGCGGTGAGCGCAGTCATGATGGTGGTCTCGTTCTTGACAATGTTCTTTATGCTGAAAGACGGTCACAAGCTCCTCAAGCCTGCGATTGAGCTCATTCCCTTGCCTGAAGCGTGGACTCGGAAGATCTTAAGTCGAGTTCAACAGACCATAAAGGCCGTGTTCATCGGGGTCGTCTTGGTGGCGCTGATTCAGGGCGCGGCCGCGGGGATTGGTTACGCAATCTCGGGAGTCGAAGGCTGGTTGGTCTGGGCCTTCGCGACCTTTGTCCTTTGCGTTATTCCATTGCTTGGCGCGCCAATCGTGTACGTTCCGTTCGGCCTTATCCTGTTGATGCAAGGAAAGATCTGGCAAGGAGTGTTTCTACTCGTATGGGGTTTTGTCGTCATCAGCAACATCGACAATTTCCTGAGGCCAAAGTACATTGGTGAAGCGGTCGGACTTCACTACATAGCGATCTTCTTCAGCTTGCTAGGAGGAATATTGGCCTTTGG
Source organism: Chthonomonas sp. (assembly GCA_016788585.1). GTDB lineage: Bacteria > Armatimonadota > Fimbriimonadia > Fimbriimonadales > Fimbriimonadaceae > JAFLBD01. The sequence continues at coordinate 107,882 of JAEURP010000001.1, forward strand.
CCCGGTCGGCCTCATTGCTGGGCCTGCTCTCCTCACCATTTTCCTCGAACTCATTGCCTTTGCTCGCGAGGAGCGCGCGAAGTCACTCGAATCGAACGCCGAGAACCCTAGCGGCGCCGCCGAGGTCGCGCCATAACCGCATCGTCCGGCCTTCAAACATCTCTTCCACTGCTGCCGATTGCCCATCGCCTAACTCGGCAAGAAACCACCCGTCTTTCGTAAGTTGCTTCGGGACTTCCTTGGCCAGCCGCCGATAGAAACTCAGCCCATCAGGCCCAGCAAAGAGGGCATGGGCCGGCTCCCATTCACTTACTTCGGGTTCTAAGTCGGCATCAGCTTCAACATATGGAGGGTTCGTGATGATTGCATCAAATCGCTCGTCTTCAAAAGTGCCAAAACCATCGCTCCAAACGAAGTCGAGGTCTGCGCATAGTCGTTCCGCGTTGCGCTCGGCGATCGCTAGGGCTTCGTCGCTGATATCGCAGGCCACGATATCCAGATCAGGACGTTCTAGTTTGAGAGTAATGGCAACGCACCCCGAACCAGTTCCCAGATCCAAAACGTGGGCACCGTGCGGCAGTACTTCAAGGGCGGCTTGCACTAAGGTCTCCGTTTCCTGGCGCGGAATCAGGACAGAAGTGTCCACCGAGAACTCTCGACCATAGAACTCACGCCAACCGGTGATGTAGGCCAATGGAAACCGGCTCAATCGATGCATGAGACATGAAGATAACTGCTCCTCGTTGAAGGCATCGTCGTGAGAATGCGCGAGAACCCAGGCTCGGTCACGGTCCAAGGCATGGGCGGCAAGGAGTTGAGCTTCCAACTGAGGCGTGGCGATACCCGCATCCTTTAGCTGCTCCGTAGCGTGACGGACCCACTCCCCCACCGTCATGATTTCAAGTATGCAAGGTTTTGCAAGGGTATGCTCGGCCCGATGCTGCCCATCGTCCGCCTGTTAAGGCCACATCAGTGGACGAAGAACCTCTTGGTCTGGGCGCCATTTCTATTCGTTTCGGGCTGGGAGATGCCCGGCTATTCGCAACTCGTTTGGTTAGCATTCGCCGCCTTTTGCTGTCTAAGTTCCGCTACGTACGCATTCAATGACGTCATGGACGCGGAGCGCGACAGGAACCACCCGCGCAAGAGCCAGCGGCCTGTTGCCTCTGGGGCGATCAGCAAGACACTCGCCGTAACGCTGGCCTTTCTCCTCCTAATGGCAGGGCTTGCCATTGCAGTGAGTATCAATATGCAGGCGCTCGGTGTCCTGGGTGCATATGCCGCCTTGCAAATCGCGTACTCGTTTTGGCTTAAGCATGAGCCGGTTCTCGATGTTTTTGCGATCGCCGGAGGCTTTGTTCTTCGTGCATTGATGGGGGCCGTTGCGATTCAGGTCGTAGCATCAGGCTGGCTGTTTGCGTGCACGGGGCTCTTCGCGCTCTTTCTTGGGTTCGCAAAACGGCGCGGCGAGCTTCTGACGCTCGGTACCGAGGGTCGCGAAAGCTTGAGCAAGTACAACGCAAAGTTTCTCGATCACGCGCTCACGATCACGAGTGCCTCGACGCTCGTTTGTTACGCCCTTTACGCCATCTCTTCGGCCACGGCGCGCGAGCATCGCAGTCTCGCCATCACTATTCCGATCGTCGCCTTCGCCCTTTTGCGCTACTTGCTCCTGGCGTTCACGCAAGACGAAGGCAGTGACCCCGACGTGCTGCTTTTCAAGGATCCGCAGCTCGCAATTAGTCTTGTGCTCTTCGTCGGAGCCGCCACGTGGGCGATGCTCCGATAGCGCTAAGTCAAGTAAGGCTTTAGCAACCCGAGCATTTCGCTTGTCACTTCGGCTTCAAGGTGGATCCCGTCCTCTTCGTAGTCCGCTTTAATCACGCGACCGAAGCGATAACATTCATCCACAATGTTAGACTTATCATAAGGAAGCACGGCCGAAACGCGACCGAGCTGCTTTTGCGCCATCTCCTTCAGGCGGTTCATCAAGTCGTTGATGCCGACCTTCTTCAGGGCCGAGATAGCAACCGAGTCGGGCGTGTGGGCGACGAGTTCGCGCACGATGGTTGGGTCGGGGAGTGCGTCGATCTTGTTGAAGACCGTCACGATCGGTTTCTCGCCCGCATCAAGTTGGTCCAGGGTCTCCAAAACCGAGGCCGCTTGCTCTTCCCAGTTCGGATGGCTAACGTCCACCACGTGAATGATGAAGTCCGCGTCAGTGGCCTCCTCCAGCGTCGCGCGAAAGGCCGCGACGAGGTTCGTCGGAAGGTTCCGGATGAAGCCCACGGTGTCGGTCAGAAAGATGCTGTAGCCATCCGGCAGGTCGATCTTTCGCGTCGTTGGGTCGAGCGTCGCAAAGACCATTGCGTCGACCAGCACTTCCGCGCCGGTGAGCAGGTTCATCAGCGTTGACTTCCCCGCGCTCGTGTAGCCGACGATCGAGACAAAAGGAAAGGGGTGTTTTCGGCGCGAGCTGCGCTGCTGCTTCCGATGAATCTTCACGTCCTCGATCGATTGGCCGAGCCGGCTGATCCGGTCGCGCACCATTCGGCGGTCCGATTCCAGTTTGGTTTCGCCGGGGCCGCGCATGCCGATGCCGCCGCGCTGGCGCTCGAATTTCGTGTAAACGCTCATGAGCCGAGGCATCATGTAGCTCAGTTGGGCGAGCTCGACTTGCAATTGTCCTTCCGTCGTTTTCGCGCGGCGGGCAAAGATGTCGAGAATCAGCTGCGTGCGGTCCACGACCTTCACTTCGCAAGTCTCGCTGATGTTGCGAGCCTGAATTCCGCTCAGCTCGCAGTCGAAGATAATCACGTCGGCGTCGGCGTCTTTGGCGTAGGCGCAAAGTTCCTCCAGCTTTCCTTTGCCAATGTAGGCGTGCTGGTGCGGCCGGTCGATGCGCTGGCGCATCATGCCGATCGGTTTAATCCGAGCCGCCTCGCAAAGGCTTTCTAATTCAGCCTCGACGAGGTCGTCTTCTGCTTCAGAGTCGTTGACGTAAACGAGGAAAGCCGTCTCTTGGACTTTCCATTGATCGAGTTCGGCGGTGTTTTTTGTATGGGGCATAAAGGCGTCAGAAAGACGCGAAAAGCCAAGATGCGTTCAGGCTAAATCCTGAGAAATTGACTCCGGCGCGCTTCGTAAAATTGTCGTATCGCCCGAAGATGCGCAGCCGTTCACCCACTGTCGCGCCAAGCTCAAAATTGGTGTTAATAATGAGTCCGCGCTCGGTGTCGCCAAAAAGTCGAAAATCGGTGTAGGCCGGGCCAATTCGGGCCGCAAAATAAGGAACAGTGCCGCGAGGGTCGGTGCCAAAGCCTTGGTTCCAGCCGACGGTCGGAGCAAAGATGAATACGCGGTTGCCGTTCTTGCTACGAGTGAGAACATTCACGTCATAGTCGATCCGTCCTCCAGTCGCGGAGCGCGAGCTGGCAGGAGAAATTCCAAACCCCCACCATTGGTCGCCAAATGCGCTCTTTACCAGCGAATTGCTCGGATAAAAGATTCCGGAGCTAATACTCAGGCCATAAGAATCGGCATGGGCGAACGCGCCAAGCAAGGTCGCAGAGGCGGCAACAGCGAAGAACTTCTTCATAGTGCGCAAATCGTACCCGTGTTTGGGGGGTGTGGGGTGTGGGGTGTGGTTAGGGGTGAGGTCAGGGCGGGCTAACGTGCGGGACTCCAAAAAAATGGGGCCGAAGCCCTCGCTTCGATGGCGCAAATCGCGCCATTCGTGATCACTGGCCCCGCAGGAAGAGCCGTCGAGTTGACCTCAACGATCATTCTTCTCGCAAAATTCGCCGTTGGTCTCGCTTCGATGATCACTTTTCTCAGAAAAAGGGCCGTCGGGCTCGGTTCGATGATCACTTTTCACCGATAGTGGGCCGTTCCGACGACTTTTTTGTCGCAAGAAACCTCTAAAAAGTTGAACATAGTGCCAAAGATATTTACTGTTATGGCAAACGGATACCATGCAATGAGCGACTCGACGCTCACCCAGAATATCGCAATTACGACCGACTTCCTCATCACGAAGTTCGCCGACTACGGCCTGACCGAGGCTGAAGTCGAGGCGCTGGTCGCGACCAATGATGCGTTCGACAGCAGCATCACGGCCTCGATGAATGCCGATGCCGCCAAGCTGGCAGCCACCCAGGCCAAGTATGCCGAGCGGGCGACGACGCTTGATGCCATGTCGAGCTTTGTCGGCAAGATTTACGCCAACCCCGAGGTGTCGAACGAGATGCTGGCGGCGGCGAATCTCAGCCCGCGTCCAAGCCACTCCGGCGCCCGCCCGCTTGTGCCCGTGTTCGACTTTTTGGCCACGCCTTCGCCCAATGGCGAGGTTCGCCTGAAGTGGAATCGCAGCACAAATCTGCGCTCGGTGACCTTTGTGGTCGAAGCTCAGACGGGCGAATCGGGCCCGTTCGAGTTCATCGCTAGCACGACGCGCACGACGCTGACTTTGACGGGCTTCGAGCCTGGCCAGATGCGCACTTTCCGCGTCCTCGCCACCCGCGGAAGCCAAACAAGCGCGCCGAGCAACCTCGCCGTGATTTATGGAGAAGGCTCGTACACCGAGCTGCCGATGGCGGCGTAATTCTCTATTGAGTGCGGCGAGCCATCGCCGCTTTTGGTCGGGCAGCGAGCAATCGCTGCCCGCAATCTATGTGGCCGGGCGGCGACAGTTTATGGGGACCGCAGAATCTTTTTGGACCGCGTGGTGAGGTCGGGCGACCAGAAGCCGAGCGTCGCGCGCAACTCGAGCAGATTTTCCATCGGCGTCTTCGCCTTTTCGAGGTCGTCGAGCTTCATGTAGGCCTCGAGCACGACCTTGTTGGCGATGAAGCGATTTTTTGCGTTGTCGTGATCGAGGAATTCGTCGGCGAGCGTGATTGCGCGCTCGGGCGAACCGTATTTGCATTCGATCCAGGCGAGCGAAAGCTCTTGAAGATCATCGTGATTCGCATGGCGCAGCACGTCGGCGGCGAGGTGGGGATAGCCCGCCCAGTCTATGAACATGGACCGCATCGTGGCGAACTCGGCTTGGCGATCCTCGGGCAACGTGACGATTTTCTTCTCCATCCAACGCAACCGATTGGCCGCCGCCATGCGATTGGTGACTTCGGGAAAGCCTCTCCAGCCCGACGAAATCTGCGTCGCGGTGATTTCCTCTTCGGGAATGCCCTCCTCCGCGCCATATCGGGCCGCGATGCGATAAGCCTGACCGCACAAATGATGCTCGCCGATGTGCATGAGCGAGAGGGCGAGCGTGCGCGAGGCTTCGAACCGCGTGAGTGGCGGCGTCCAACGCCCATGCTCGGCTTCGAGCAAGAGGTTTACAAGGGTGCGCGCCGCCGTGAGTGGTTCATTGGCCGCCAACGCTTGCAATTGCTCTAAGCTGAGGCTTTCGGCGGGCTCGACGACGGGTCCGCCGAGCTTTTGAATGAGCTTTTTGACCTGGTTGCGACCGACGCGACTCTGCCCGGTCTCGTAGCGATGCCAAGCCGATGCGGGGATCAAAGTTTGCTCGGCTGCGCGGCGGATCGACGTGAGCGCGGCAAACCTTTCGATCTTTAGCATCCATCCGTAGTGGATGCCATCGAGCTCCGGCTCTGAACGCTGCGCCCCGTGAATGAGATCGAAAAGCGCTTCGCGTTGGGCCTCGGTCGGCGCGACTTGGCCGGCCTCCCACCGCTTGAGGGTGGAAACCGAAGTCCCAAGGAAGTCCGCAAATTCGCCAAGAGACTGACCCAGTCTTAGTCTCTCGGACCTAATTGCGGGCCCAAAGCTCGCTTCCATCTGAACCTATATTACAGGAGAACTAGCTCATGTCCCAAATGTGGGCTTGCTCTTGGGTCGGCGAAAGGTGTCAAATCGAATCAGATCGAGCAATTCGATCATCAAAGGAAAAACAATGAACACTTACCGAACCCTCTCGCTTGGACTGCTGATCGCTGCCGCATCATCCAGCTTTGCATTCATCGTCAATGGCAGCTTTGAAACCGGCACCGCCTATTCTGGAGCGCCGAATATCTTCTCGCCGGGCACACCGGCTCCGTGGGTCGCTACAACATTCACACCCGACATGTATGACAACGCCGCGGTGGACGGTTGGGGCATTGGCGGAATCGCGGCCTACAACAACATGATGTCTGGCGTCGTCGCCGCACACGGCCACCGCTTCATCGGCTTCGCCGCATCCGCCCCAATGGGCTTCGGCGAGTCCTTCGGCCAAAACGTTTCTGGCCTGACTGTCAACAACCAGTACACGGTCACCGCGAGCATGATCACTGACCCAACAACACTAGGAAATGTGCAGTTTGGCGGCGTCTATGACGGCTACGGAACGATCGACGCATACTTTAACAATGCCTACATCGGCACGTTTGCTCAGAACACGCTCTCGAAAACCTGGCAAACGAGGAGCTTCACGTTCACAGCATCCGCAACGTCGGGTTTCCTAGAGTTTCGAGCCATGGCTGACATGTCGACGCCGGTCTTGAGGAGCTCCTATATGGGCCTAGACAACCTTCAAACGGTGCCAGAGCCATTTACGATGGTAACTCTGGGTCTTGGCTTGGCTTCACTGATCCGAAGACGGTCGCGAAGAACCTAAGTTTATCGGCTTCAAATGCCGCGGCAGATTGCCGCGGCATTTTTCTATTCTATTCGGGCCGTGCGAAAACTTGGATCGCATGCCGAACGCTTTGAATCTCCACCCGCTGCGCCTTGTAAGGATCGCCGTCGAGAATGAACTTCTGCCTGCGTCGGCACGTGATTGTGACGCGCTGCGCCTCGGTAGACCAAACATTCTCGAGCTGCGTTTGCCGACCACGTAAGAACGCCCACAGGAACTTAAAGAAGCCGCGGCGGTCTTCTTGCGCGACCGCATAGATCGAGAGCAACCCATCGCTCGCACTCGCATTATCGGTCACGGCAAAGGGACCGGAGTGCAGCCGCGAATTGCTGACAACTACTTGGGCCACACGCCCCGCAAAGTGCTTCCCATCCGCCTCGATTACGACATGATAGGTGCGAAAAGCCTTGATCGCACGCCAGAAAGCGCCAAGGTAAGCAAGCCTTCCATAACGCCTCTTTGCTTCAGACTTCAACTCTTCCGCGATGTGCGTTGTGATCCCGAGTGTCGCAATCGTGATAAACGCGCGGTCATTACAGGTTGCGAGGTCTAGCGGCATCGCCACGGCATCGTTTTGCAGAAAGGAAATGGCACTGTCGGTCTTGATTGGTATGCCGAGTTCTCTCGCCAATGCATTGCCTGTACCTAAAGGCAAGATACCAAGCACGGTGGATTTGCCCATCAGGAACTTGGCCACCCTGCCAATTGTGCCATCGCCGCCTCCGACCCAAAGTTCTTTGATGCCTTCCGCTTCGGCGCGCAAAATTGCCTTCTCCATGTCATCCCATGCTTCGAGGGGGACTATAAACGCAGCTTCGCCTCCCAGGCGGGCTCGCACGAGTTCCAACATCGCCCGCCCCGATCGCGAATGGGAGTTGATGATGATTGCGAAGGACTTCCTAATGACCACTCACCTTTCTAAAGTTAAGAAGATACATGTTGATCCGTTATCAGCTTGATTGGCCGCTTCATCAAACTCCCGCTTTTAACATTCTTGCCATCTCCAGATACAAGGGAATTCCAATCATGAGGTTGAACGGAAAGGTTTCGCCGATCGCACCAGTGAGATATAGAATAGCCGGACAGCTGCTGGCGCGGCGATGTACGATGCACTTGCCGCCATCGAGCCCAGCACACCTGCTCCGCCCGCTGAGAGGCCCGCGAATACACCCGCTGCAGTGCCCAACGCACCATTTACCAGAGGCACTAGTGTTCCGAAGATCAGGAGAAAAGGCGAAGCATCGTCTTTGTCGCGACCAAAGCGAAGTTTGGACGATTGTCTAACCACGGACGGCCTCCTTGGGCCTCGAGCTTCTCAAAGAAGCCCCAACAGCCGTGGCAAGAATCAACAGGATGACCCCTAAAGATAGGGCGACTGGAAACTTTGGCCATTCAGGGACGACAACCTTCTCAGCATAGTTGTAGAGCATCTTGCCACCGACGAAGACAAGGATTGCCGCAAGACCATAGCTAAGATAGTGGAACATCTGCATCAGGCCGGCAAGAGCAAAAAAGAGCGCCCGCAGGCCAAGAATAGCAAAGACATTCGATGTGAACACCAGAAATGGATCGGAGGTGATCGCGAAGATCGCCGGAATTGAGTCGACAGCAAAGATCACATCCGTGAACTCAACCATTAGCAAGACAACAAAGAGCGGAGTAGCCCACAACTTTCCATCGATTCTTGTAAAGAATTCTTGGCCCTGATAGTCCCTCGTCACAGGCATCAATTTTCGAAATGCCCTCACAAGCGGGTTCTTTTCCGGGTCGATCTTTTTGTCTTTGACGATCGCCATCTTAATGCCAGTGAAGATCAGGAAGAGACCAAACACGATCATCATCCAGAAAAACTTTTCAAGAATGGCAACTCCGGCTGCGATGAATACCGCGCGCAGAATCAGCGCTCCGATGATTCCCCAAAAGAGCACGCGATGCTGGTACTCGTCGGGCACCGCGAAGTACCCAAATATCAACAGAAAGACGAATATGTTGTCGACACTTAGGGCCTTTTCTATCAAGTATCCGGCGAGAAACGAATACCCAGCCTCCTCATTCGTGTACTGGCTCCCTGGCTGAATCTGATCCCAAAAGAAAAACAGACCGAGGTTAAACAGCAGCGCAAGACCAATCCAAATGCCGCTCCAAGTGAGCGCCTCCTTCATCTCGATCTTGTGTGCGTGGCGATGGAAAACGCCAAGATCTAGGGCGAGCATCAAGAGCACGAAACCCATGAACGCGCCCCAAATCCAAAGGGGGATATTTGCTAGTTCTGCCATCAGAAGTCGAACAAATCTCCAAGGAATCCGCCGCGCTTCTTGCTGTATTTGCGGTGGTCGTCGTCGTCCTCGTACCTGCGCAGCCCTCGCTCTTCTCGAGAATAGGGGGTTCCACGGTCAGTGGAATGCCGAGCCAATTTGTCGGCAAGGGACACTCGTTCAATGATCTTATCGAGTTCTCCGCGATCCAGCCAAACTCCGCGGCATGTCGGGCAATAGTCAATCTCAACTCCGGTTCGTTCGGACATCGAGAGTTCAGTGATTTCGCATTTCGGACACTTCATTTCTTGTTACCTACACACACCCGTCCGCAAGGTGCTATAGGTCACAAAAAAACCTTCACTCGCAACGCGGTGAAGGTCTTGCGCTAATTACTGGGCCGGCTCTTTCGAGCGTAATGACGACCTCAGTTCTGCAAAGTGCAGGCGCTACTCCCCTTCGGGGTTAAAAATGTTTTACGAGAGACAAACAAAAAAGTTCCCAGTTCGATAGGTTTTGGTGGAGATGATGGGATTCGAACCCACGACCTCTGCAGTGCGATTGCAGCGCTCTCCCAACTGAGCTACATCCCCCGGTGGAGCTTGAGGATACCTTTCTAGCTCACGAGCATCTGCCAACGCTCAAGGGTCGGCAACGCAAACGCTTCTAGCTTGTCGCTAGCGATCACGATGGTCTCCTTGGCTTCAGGAGCCCCCTCGGCAAAGTCGGGATTCGCGAGTTGATCAATCCACCATTGGATGCGCGGCGTGTTATCAATCTCCTGCGTTTCCTCGCCACGCTGCGCTCGGCCGTATGATCCTGTGCACAGCCTCACGAGTCTCGTCTCGGCTGTCGTCACCGGCCGCTGCGGCATGTACTGAGCACCATTCGTACCCGGCGCAATCGCACCTTCACCATCGGGAACAACATCAGCCGTCCCCCAAATCACGCCTTGTTCGCGAAGCATCGCGGCGGTCTCGGGCATGTGCCAGGCCGCCCCCCGAAGCTCGACCGCAACCGGTCCGGCGTAGTCGCGCCGACCAAGAAAAGCCGCCAGCTCATCAAACAACTTAATGCTCGCCGTGCCCGGCAGTTGGACAACTAACATTGTCCTTGAAGCCCCGAGAATATTGGCAAGCTCGACCAGTCTGGCCCAACGAGATCGAGCGTCATCCTTTGAAAATCGATCAAGCCCACCCGCATGCGTAATCTGCTTGGGGCACTTCATGCCAATCACGAAGTCATCCGGCACCGCATCGCGCCATTTCTTCATCAGGTCGTCCGATGGCAACTTGTAAAACGAGCCGTCGGTCTCGATCGCCCCAAACTTGGTGGCGTAGTACTTCAGATGATCCTTTGGCTTGATGTCGGGTGGAAAGAACGCATTGCCCGACAGCCGATAGTCCAAGCCGATTGCTCCAAAGCGCCACTTCATACGGTCATTGTATCGGTTCTGGAGCTAGACTAAGACGATGGAGTCAAGCCAGTTTGAGCTAATGGTCGAGGAGCACAAGGACGCGGTTTATCGACAAATGACTCGGGTTTGCAATGGGCGCGAAGACGCAGAAGATGCATTGGCCACGGCGATCATGCTGGCTTTTCAGTCGCTTCATCAGCTGAAAGATGAGGGTGCATTTCGAGGATGGCTTGCAATGATCGGCCGCCGAGTTTGCTCGAGAATGCGACAGCACCCAAAGATGCAAGAGGTTTGGGAATATGCCGATGCTCACCAGCTTATAGACAGAGATGCAGAACCATTTGAGATGGAGGTTCTAAAAGGTTGTGTTAAGCAAGCGGTCGAGGAACTCGATGAAAGCTATCGGCAGGTCTACGAAGCCTGTGAAATCGAAGAGCACAGCCTAGCCGACGCAGCCAAACAGCTTGGAATCACAGAAGCTGCGGCGAAGTCGCGCCTTCATCGCGCCCGAGCGATGGTGAGGGACCGTTTGGACCATTCGATCTGCGCTCGGTGAATCGAAATTCGCTCAGATTCACTCTCAATCCTTGATGGCCTACCTCGCAGCAGTGTTTATGGGATTGGTTTTAGGGGCCCTTGGAGGCGGGGGCGGGGTACTGACGGTTCCAATTTTCGTGTACCTGTTCCACCAGCCTCCCGAAGTCGCAACCGGAAGTTCACTCTTCGTGGTCGGGGCAGCCAGCCTTTTTGGCGCCGCGGCGACCATCCACAAGAAAGAAGCCGACCTCGCTGCCGCGATCACGATCGCCATCCCCAGTAGCATCGGGACCTTCCTGGCGAGGTCCTACTTGGTGCCGGCAATACCGTCGCAGATACTCGGCATCGACCGCGGACGCTGGCTGATGGGCGCTTTTGCGGTCATCATGCTGATCGTTGGGACGAGGATGCTCACCCCGGCCAAGGAGGTTGAAGAAGCAGGGGCCAAACCATTGCTTCTCACCGGGCTGATTGGTGTGGCAATTGGAATCATCAGCGGCACACTGGGCGCCGGTGGCGGGTTCCTCGTGGTGCCCGCGCTCAATCTACTACTCGGTGTCGATCTAAAGCGCGCGATCTCAACATCGCTCCTTGTGATCACTTGCCAGTCTCTTGTTGGCTTTACCGGAGAACTGCGACACGCAATTGACTGGCCAACTCTGCTAGCGGTAACAGCAGCGGCAATCATCGGTATGTTTATTGGGATCGCTCTTCGTGATCGGGCTCCAAAGAAGTCACTGCAGCGAGCGTTCGCCTATATGGTCTTGGCAATGGCCATCTGGGTGATCTCGCAAATTCTTTGAATCGATTTCGTCGGCTCCTGTCTCTACCCAGTTACGATGAGTAAATCAATCACTGCTTCGGATCTCAAGAAGCTGCTTGAAGCCGATCCGTCAATTCAACTAGTCGATGTCCGGGGTGCCGACGAGTTTGCAAGCGGTCACGTGCCAAAGGCAACGAACATTCCCCTGGAACAACTCGAAGGACGCCTGGACGATTTGGGCACGAGAGTTGTCGTCCTTTGCCAAAGTGGCAATCGCGCATCGATGGCTTGCGAACTTCTTCGTAGCCAGCATGATGACCTCATTTTGCTCGAAGGCGGCACCAAGGCATGGGCGGAGGCTGGGCATCCACTCACGGCACCGAGCCGGCATACGCGGTGGTCACTAGAACGACAAGTGCGTCTCGCCGCAGGGCTTCTCGTTCTCCTTGGCACACTTGCCTCGCTGTTCACTAATGCGAGTTGGATTTACCTCGCTGTTTTTGTCGGAGCTGGGCTCACATTTGCCGGAGCGACAAACCTCTGCTTGATGGCTAGCCTGCTTGCAAAACTCCCGTGGAACCAGCCCAAGGCAACCTTAAACCAATCCCGGACACAACAATGATTCTCAAACCTATTACTTACGAAAAACTCGCACAAAACAGCTATCTGATCGGTTGCGCGGCGACAGGTGAAGCGATCGTCATCGATCCCATTCGTGACGCTAACATGTACATCGACCTTGCCGCAGAAAACGACCTGAAGATCGTGGCAATCACCGAGACGCATATTCACGCTGACTACCTGTCGGGTACCCGTGAACTAAGCGCCGCGACCGGGGCACAAATGTTTCTATCGGATGAGGGCGATGAGAATTGGAAATACGCATTTGCAGCTGATCCGAAAGTCACCTTGCTTAAAGATGGTGACAAGATCGAAATTGGTAACCTCACTCTCACCGCGGTTCATACGCCAGGGCATACGCCGGAGCACCTCGCATTCCTTTTGGTAGATCACCCCGCTGGAGAAGTCCCCCATTCGCTTTTCTCGGGCGACTTTCTTTTTGTTGGAGACGTTGGACGACCGGACCTTTTGGAACGGGCCGCCAACATCGAGGGCACAATGATCAAAGGGGCGCAGACCCTTTTCGAATCCCTCAAGAAGCTAGAGGCTTTGCCCGACTCACTCTTAATCTGGCCCGGGCATGGCGCCGGATCGGCCTGTGGCAAGTCCCTGGGAGCAGTTCCCGTCACGACCCTTGGCTACGAGCGCAAGACGAATTGGGCTCTGCTGAGCACGAGTTCGGATTCATTTGTGAAGGAAATCCTGGAAGGGCAGCCCGAGCCTCCTTACTACTTCAAGGAGATGAAACGGCTTAACAAGGAAGGCCCGGAAGTGCTGGTCGAAATTTCACGCCCAACGCACCTCGGATCGCCAAGTGGATTGTTGGTCGACATTCGTAGCGCAGCAGACATTCGCGAAAGCTACATCGATGGGTCACTTGCCATTCCATTTGGGCACAGCTTCCCCGGCCGCGCGGGTTGGCTCCTTCGCTACGATGCGCCGATTACGCTGGTGACCAACGACAGCGACGAGGCGATTGCAGCCAAGAGGGACCTCGCGATGATTGGGTTAGACGTCGTGGCGGGTTGGATTGCGCCGAGCGAGCTCAGTGAACCGACATCGTCCCTTGCTCAGGTGTCCCTGGGCGAAGTGTCTCCCGATGACTACCTGATCGACATCCGCAATGCCAGCGAATGGAACTCGGGCCACATTTCCGGGGCGCATCATTTGCCCTTGGGATACTTGGCGACCCAGCTAGAGAGCTTGCCTTGCGATCGCCGTATCGTCGCCTATTGCCAGAGCGGAGGGAGGTCGGCCGTCGCCTGCAGCATCCTGAAACAGGCTGGACTTGACAATGTCGCAGAGTTGCGAGGTGGGATCGAGGCGGTTGAGAAGGAGAAGCTGGTCCTAAACGGCTAGCCCACCTTCGACCCACTCCGGCATGCACATTTCGGCGATCACGCCATGAGCGAGCGCAAACTCTCCGAAAACTCGGAGCGCGGCCTCATGGCGGGCGTCGAAATCATAAGTCATCGTATTGCAAAGGTAGCTCCGCGTGACCTCCTCCGAAAACCCAAACCGCTCGACCGCTTCGTCGATGATTGGCTCCATATTGTTGAGAGCGTCTTGCCTTGCATGAATGAGATGCGCTGCGATTTCAGTCGTTAGGTCGGGTCCGCCCAGCCACATTGCCCAAACAAACGGCAAGCCTGTCCAACTTGTCCAAGCCTCTCCCAGATCCATCACGTGAAGCCCTGAACCCTGGGCTCGCATGCCATTGTCGCCGATCAGTATCGCCGCATCGTGTTTGGCGAGCATCTCCTCCAAGTTAGGTGGCTCTGGCTGGGCTTCGGGAGAAACCCGATACAGTTCCTTCAACAGAATCTGAGCTAAGGTGTTGCTCGTCATCGAACTCTGGTCCAGCGCCAGTGACCTAATCTCGACAATCGGCACCTTGCTAAAGAGCCGAACACTGAAGACTGGCCCATTCGAGCCAACGCAGGCCCCCCGAACCACACGGGCGCTCGGCGTGCGTAGTCCAACGATACTACTCACCAAGATCGCCGCGACCTCACGGTTTGCAAGTAGCGGCGGCAACTCAGTTGGCACCGCATAATGAACATCCAAGGTGGTGCGAGCTACCAAGGGGTAGGCGTTCAAATATGGGACGCAACCGACACGTGTCACATCAGTAGTTTAGAACATGAGCCGCCTGACCTTCCGAAATTGGGATCCACAACACGATGCTGAAGCCGCCTTCAAGATCTATTCCGACATCGAAGTCGTGCGCTATCTGGGGTGTCGAGTTACTGTAATGGAATCCGTTGAAATGCAACGCGAGAGGCTCCAGAAAATCGCAGATTCCGCAGCGTCTACTGGCGGCGTGACGGGATTTTGGGCGGCCTGCCTCGATGGCGAGCCGGTTGGCTCGGCGCTCTTCAAGGAACTCCCAGATGGCGAAGGGAATCCCACCGGCGATTTTGAAATCGGATGGCACCTGAGGCGGGACAAATGGGGGCAGGGCCTTGGAACCCAAATCGCAGCGGCGATGCTAGAACTCGCTCATCGACATGTCCCACGCGTGCTCGCCATCGCATATCCCCAGAATTTGGCGTCGTTGCGAGTCATGGAGAAGATTGGGATGCAACCTCTTGGACTGACGAGCCAGTATTACGGCGTTGAATGCATTGCCTATGAGTCGTCCCTACTTGCGCGCAACGGCGACAACGCTGCTACCCACCGGTAGCGGTACCCATTGCAACAGCTTTCCCTCCAACCTCATGAGGCAGATGAGAAGGTGATTGAGAAAGCTCCCGACTTCTGGCAACCTCACCTTCGCTTCTCGGCGAAAAATTCGGTCCAATAGCCGAACGCCCACCACAACGGGAAAAAGGAAGAACACACTGTAGCTAAGCAGTTCGACCTTGAATCCGGCATCTTGTAGCAACAATCTCACCTCTGTGCGGGTGTACCGGCGATGATGGTGGAGCGCAACATCATGAGGCCCCCAGAGCCACTTGAAAGCGGGCACGTTCAGAACGAGTAAGCCTTCAGGTTTCAAGGCCCGATAGATCTCCGAGATCGCGGCCCGGTCATCCGAAACGTGTTCCAATGTGTCTAACGTGACCACTCGGGATACGCATTGATCTACCAAAGGCAGCCGCTGGGCATCACCAAGAGCGACTTTCTTCAGGCCTCGCCTGAGGCAAAAGCGCAACGCTTCCGGGCTGAAATCGATACCCAAGGCTTCCGGCCCTAGAGCCGCCAGCAAGGCACCCGTACCACAGCCGACGTCTAACGATTTACCTTTGCCTCGGCCTAGGAGCTTCAGCGCAAGCTCGCGCCTCGCGACGAACCACCAATAATGGTCTTCGCGGTCGAACATCTGGCCGTACTCATCGTGGTTCAAGGCGGGCTCGTTTTCCTTTTAGCCTCAGTTTGACCAAATCCAGCACCATTCGGGTGCCGTCGCGCAACACGCGCACTTTCGAGCCCTCTTGATGCATCCAGCGGATCGGGATTTCTTCGATCTTGTAGCCCAAGTCTCGTGCGATCATCAGCGCTTCCAAATCAAAGCTAAAGCCATTTAACTTGCACCGCTTAAAGACCTCTTGAGCCGCCTCGCGAGTGAAAACCTTGAACCCACACTGAGTATCAGCAATCCCCTTGATCGCGAGCATTTGCACGACGCCATTAAAAGTTCGCCCGAGCATCTCGCGGTACCAAGGCTGCCGAATCTCGAGGCTCGATTCGCGCAACGGGCGGCTGCCGATTGCGATATCGGCGCCGTTTTGAACCCGCGGGAGGAGCTTCTCGGTCTCCTCTTGCGGCGTCGCGAGGTCGGCATCGCAGAACAACACGTAGTCACCAGTGGCCTGCAACATCCCCAGTCGAACGACCGCCCCCTTTCCCTGGTTCGGCTCACTCCTAACAAGCGAAAACTTCGAATGGGTCTTGGCAAACTCGTCAACAATCGCGTTGGTCCTATCCGTGCTGCCATCGCTGATCACTGCCACGTCGTAGTCGTAATCCTGAGCGTCGTAATACTCTGCAAGCCGCTCCAGCGTTCGCTGAATTCGGAGTTCTTCGTTATAGGCCGGGACCACGACACTCAGTCTCAAGTTCGCGGGAGTTTACTAGAGATTCCTAATGATGAGGTCACTAATCCGAAGGCAATAGAAACGGGGAGCGCTCGTAAACAACGAACAGGTTGCTCAACTTACGACCCGGTCGGACCTTGAGATCGCCCTTGTACAGCATCGCGGCGCTAGTACCTCCGTCCATGTTCACCGCATCATGAACACCAGCCGAGAGCATAGCCTTACCAAGTTCGCTAAGCGTCACCGCGTTGTTGGTGGCGAAGATCACCAGGCGGCCATCTTTGGTTGTGCCGACGGCGCAGCGCTCGGCGCTGCTCCACACCCGGGGATCTCGGAATTGCTGACTCTTGGGGTCGGGCGAGACGACGCCATTTCGAATAATCCGCACGGTGCCGCGTAAAGCGAAGCGGTAAGGGGACCAGTCGATCGCTTGGTCGAAAGCCGAATCAAAAATCTTGACGTCGCCAAACCAATCCACGGCGACCACCGAGCCGCGATAACCTTCGGCGGTCTGCTTGCCCTCGACCACGATATCGCCGACGGGAGAGGCGCTTGTCGGGTGGAAGAACGTGCCTGTGACTGCCACGGTCGGAGTGTCTTCCTTCACCAAACTCCAAATGGACTCGAGGCGAGGAGAGTGGATTACGGCAGGGCTAACTTGCTCAGACGTGAGGTCCACGGACACCGAGTGAAAGGCAAACTTGTTCCATCGCACCACCTGATATTCGACGGGGTGCAACTGAGCGGCTGATGCGATCTGAATAGCACCACACAAGCCCACCGACAAAAACGCCTTGGTCCACATAACTAGCTCACAACATACTAATAGCGGAAGTATCGTTCCACGGTACTCCGCATAAAAACCAGCTTTTGCTGGAGTTCGCTAGTTTCCCCCAAATTCAAAGAAAAGTGTCAATGGGGTCGAATGACTTTTTCTTGACCCATTTGACGGCGGGGCACCAAATCGGATACCTTGGGAACAGGCAAGCGACGATGCGACCTGGAGACCCTTCCGACAAACCTCAGGGAACCCAATCGGTACTCGCGAACGAAGGCCGCAACCCCCAGAACATTGACGGAAAAGTCCAGATTCCGCTTTGGTTTAGGCGGCTGACAATTTTCAATGTTTGTTTCACGGTGCTCGTGATCCTTTGGGGTGCCGTGGTCCGCGCAACCGGCAGCGGAGCGGGATGCGGCGATCATTGGCCAAAGTGCGATGGTGAAATCATTCCCACCGCCCTAGGCGGGGCAAAAGCCATCGAATTTACGCACCGAGCCATGACTGGGCTTTGGCTCATACCAGTCTTCTTCGTCGCGATTTGGGTCCTGCGAAACTTGCCAAAGGAAAGTGTCGTGCGCAAGGCAGCACTGATCTCTGCCGGGCTAGGGATTATCGAATCCTTGATTGGCGCGTGGCTCGTTCTTGGCAAATTGGTGGGCCAAGATCTTTCGGTTACGCGAGCCGTCGTGATGGCGCTGCACCACTTCAACACGACCTGCCTGCTCGCAGTTATCACGTTAACTGCATACTTCACATGGGGAGGCGAACGCGTTCGGCTCAAGGGGCAGGGAGCCGTGCTGGGAGCGCTGGGAGTCGGCGCCTTCGCCATGGTGGGCACAATCGTTAGCGGTGCCATTACGGCGCTTGGCGACACACTTTTCAAGCCGACCGACACCTTCGCCGGATTGGCAAGGACGATGGATCCAGCGGCGCACTTTTTGGAGCGACTGCGGATCGCACACCCTGTCATTAGCACCTCGGCAACGCTTTACCTCCTGCTTGGATTAGCGTTTGTAGGAACCCTTCGCAAGTCGCCTCAGGTGAATAGCCTCACTCGTTGGACGACGACACTACTCGTCTTGCAGCTTGGTCACGGTGCACTGAATGTTGCCCTAAAGGCGCCCGTCTACTTCCAGATCATGCACCTGCTGATTGCGGATGCGATCTGGATTCTGTTCGTGTTGCTATGCGCCCAGGCTCTTTCGGTAAAAATCGCACCAGTCATCGCAGAGGGCGACGAGGAGCCTTACACGATCTACTCGATGCCTTGGAAAGAGAAAATCAACGCCTTTGTGGTGCTCACCAAGCCTCGAGTAATTAGTCTGCTCCTCTTTACAACAGTCTTGGCTATGTTCATTGCGGCCAGAGGATGGCCGGGTGGTTGGCTCTTGGTCTGGGTGACCATTGGCGGCTACTTCGCGGCGGGATCGGCAAATGCGATCAACATGGTTATTGATAGCGATATCGATGGGCGCATGGCGAGAACAAGCCATCGACCGACGGTAGCGCACGTCATGCCTCTCTGGATGGCCTCGGCGTTTGCAATCGCATTGGCTGTCTTAAGCTTTGCTATTCTAGGTATGTCGGCGAATGTCCTGACCGCTGTGCTCGCAATGGCAGGGCTACTTTTCTACGTGGTCATCTACACGATCTTGCTGAAGCGTAGGACGTGGCACAACATCGTGATCGGCGGTGCGGCGGGGGCATTTCCTCCATTGGTTGGCTGGGCTGCAGTCACAAATTCACTAAGCCCGCTCGCTTGGTTCCTCTTTGCCCTAATCGTCGTGTGGACCCCGGTTCACTTCTGGGCTCTTGCACTGTTCATCAAGGACGAGTACCGAGAAGCCAACATTCCCATGCTTCCAGTGGTCAAAGGCGACCATGCCACAGTTGTCCAGATCACGGCTTACTCGATTCTAACCACAATTCTTTGCGCTTTCCCTCTCGTTCTGGGCGAGGCAGGACTCATTTATACGATCTCTGCCGTCTTGCTGAACGGAGTTTTAGTTTTGCGAAGTTGGCAACTCATGCAATCGCCCGACCGCCCAAAAGCGGTTCGTTTGTTCAAGTTTTCGATGGTCTACTTAGCCTTAATCTTCGTGATGATGGCGATAGACCAAGCTGGAGGAGGAGCCAGACTCTCTTTATAGCCGGGGCGAGCCCCGCTGAGATTCAAGTAGGATAAAAGACTCATGCCGCAACTGTTCAATGCCGCGACAAACTCATACGCGAAGATTAGCCTTATGGCTTTCGCGAGTTTGCCTGTTTTGGCGATTTTGGTTGGAATGACGCTTAGTCGAAATTCGCCAAATACGCGTCAGAACATCCCGCTGGACCAGCCGGTGCCATTCAGCCACCGACACCACACAATTGAGCTTGGCATCGACTGCCGCTTCTGCCATACCAGTGTGGAGACGGCGGCCGATGCAGGCATGCCAAGCACGGAAACGTGTATGACCTGCCACTCCAACATTTGGACCAACAGCCCGCTCCTCGAGCCAGTTCGAAAGAGCTACGCCGAGAATAAGCCAATTGTTTGGACTCAGCTTAATAAGGTGCCTGAGTTCGTTTACTTCAACCACTCAGTGCACGTCAACAAGGGCATTAGCTGCAATCAGTGCCACGGAGCGATTCAGGATATGCAAATCGCTTACAAGTCGCGAAACTTGTTTATGTCGTGGTGCTTGGAGTGCCACCGCGAGCCAGAGAAGTACATGTATGCCGATCCGGCGAACAAGGAATTGAGCCCGCGTGAGCAGGTCTTTAACCTGTACGTGAAGTATCAGAAGGACGCATCTCGCCACTCGCTGAGTGGCATGGAAATGAACTTGATCAAAGGTGCTGAGCAGCATGCGCTCAGCACGCAAGAGGGCCGCGATTTGGTAAAGGCCCGAGGAATCAAGAAGGAGCAGCTCATGGACTGCTATATCTGCCACCGCTAAGGATTTACGATAATGGGAACGAGGGGAGAACTCAATTTAAGCGAAGTCCGAGAGAAATTGGCGGGCAAGTCTGGTCGTGCCTATTGGCGAAGCCTTGAAGAAGTTGCCGAGACGCCAGAGTTTCAGGCTTGGGTAGACGACGAATTTCCAAACCGTGCATCACTGATGAACGTCGATCGCCGAAGCTTGCTCAAGTACATGGGCGCTTCGATGATGCTCGCTGGCCTTGCCGGTTGCCGCAGCATGCGACTTCCTAGTGCGCAGCTTGTTCCTTACGTGAATCGCCCCGAAGAGATGGTGACGGGCGAGAAACTCTACTTCGCGACCGGCTACACGCTCCAGGGAATCACCGAAGGCATCATTGTTGAGAGCAACTACGGGCGTCCAACGAAGGTTGAAGGAAATCCAAAGCACCCGACCACTGGCGGGGCAAGCAGCGCATTCATGCAGGCTTCGGTCCTTGATCTGTACGATCCAGACCGTAGCAAGAGTCCGACAAAAGACGGAATCACAAATGACTGGACAACGTTCTTAAGCGATGCTCGTAAGATCGTTTCCGATCTAAAGAAGAAGGGAGGTGAGGGCCTTGCTGTTCTCCTGCCGACCGTTGGTTCTCCTAGCTTGATAGCCGAATTAGAACGATTTCGAAAGGAGTTTCCAAGGGCCTCGATCGCTTCTTGGGAGCCTTCAGCGCGTGACAAGGCCTATCTGGGAACCGTGATTGCCTTTGGCAAACCTCTGGAGACGGTCTATCACTTAAGCAAGGCCAAAGCAATTCTGGCAATCGATAGCGACTTCTTGGCCTCCGGTCCTGGCTTCTTGAAGAATGCCCGAGATTGGGCCGCAAGTCGCAACGTCGATGGGGACCCAGAGTCGATGAGCCGATTGTATGCGATCGAGCCGACACCATCCGCCACTGGAGCTCTTGCCGATCACCGGTTCCCTGCAGAGGCCGAAATGGTCGACCAATTCGTCCAAGCCCTTGCCGCTCGACTTGGCGTGCCGGTAAGCAACGCGAGCGTTGGGGGAGACCTTTCCGTATGGCTAGAAGCCGTTGCCCAAGATTTGGAAAAGAACAGCGGTCACGCTGTGGTTATTGGTGGCGAGTACCTATCGGCGGAAGCCCAAGCACTCTGTCATCTCATCAACCTCAAGCTTGGCGCCGAAGGGTCGCTTGTTACCCATCATTCGGCCGTTGCCTGGATGGCGGGCAAGCAGGAGGACTCTCTTCGAGCGTTTGCTGGAGCATTCGCCAATGGCGATACGGAGTTCCTTCTTGTCTTAGGTGGTAACCCAGCATTCAATGCACCGGCCGACCTAAAATTCGGTGAGCTGATTAAACAAGCCAAGGTATCCGCCCATCTTTCGCCAATGCTCGATGAGACCGGGCGAGTTTGCACTTGGCACTTGCCCGAGTCTCACTCATTGGAAAGCTGGGGTGACGGTCGCGGACTCGATGGCACGGCGACTATCATCCAGCCTCTTATCGACCCGCTATTCGATACCAAATCAGTTCTTGAACTCATGCTGGCGCTATTTGGTAATGCCGACTCGGCCCAAGACATCATCAAGGCTCGATGGGCCGGGCAAGGGTTGGACGACCAAGGTTGGCGCGCTGCCCTGCAAGACGGCATCATCCCAAACACAAAGGCTGCGGCGGCAGGACTCAGCGCTATGCCACCCGCCCCAATCAAAGCTATCACCGGGACTGGTGAGCTAGAAGTCCTGCTTAGGCTCGATCCAACGATCTTCGATGGTCGCTTTGCGAACAATGGCTGGCTGCAAGAGTTGCCTAAGCCACTCACGACGCTAACTTGGGACAACACCGTTCAGCTGAGCCCGAAGCATGCCGAGAAACTCGGCGTTGTGAGTGGGGACTTAGTCGAGGTTGCAACTGCTTCTGGCAAAGTGACCGGCGGGGCTTGGGTGCTGCCAGGTCAGGCGGAGAACTCCGTAACAGTCCACTTGGGTTACGGCCGCGATATGAACGATACGCTCATCGCCGCTGGAACGGGGTTTAACGCTTATCAACTTTGGGATGGCGCGAGCGCTGTGAAAGGCTCCGTAACAAAGGTCGGTGGCAAAGTCGCTTTGGCAAGCACGCAGATGCACCACTACCTAGAGGGTCGTGACATTGTGCGCGAAATGGAGCTCGATGCACTACTGCATCCGCACGAGGGCGAGCACCACGAAGGGCACCATCGAGACATCTCCATGTACCCAGATCCTGAAAAGGAGTTTCCTTTCGAAGGGCCGAAGTGGGGCATGACAATCGACCTCAATGTCTGCACCGGATGCCACGCCTGCGTCACCGCCTGCCAAGCCGAGAACAACATCGCTGTGGTGGGCAAGGACCAGGTCCTGAAAGGGCGCGAAATGCATTGGATTCGCATCGATCGCTATTACGGAAGCAAGGACCTTGGCGAAATGAGCGGTAAGAAGAAGCCTACTCGGGCCGACCTCGATAACCCGACAACCCACCTTATGCCTGTGACCTGCATGCACTGCGAAGCCGCCCCTTGTGAGCCGGTTTGCCCAGTCGCGGCAACGGTTCACAGTAAAGAAGGACTCAACCAGATGGTTTATAACCGCTGCGTTGGCACTCGGTACTGCTCAAACAACTGCCCCTACAAGGTCCGGCGCTTCAACTTCCTTAATTACAACGATCGCAAGTTCAGCGACTTCAAGATCGATGGTAAGAATTCGAGCCGAGACCTTCGTGTTCGGCTAATGGTTAACAACCCGGAAGTCACAGTTCGAGGCAGGGGTGTCATGGAGAAATGCACCTACTGCGTTCAGCGCATCAACGCAGCACGAATCACCGCCAAGAACGCCTTTGCCAAGGGGCAGCGAGAAAAGCCCGAGCCGATGGATGGTGAAGTCATTACTGCGTGCCAACAAGCGTGCCCCACTGGAGCTATCACCTTTGGCAACCTAGCCGATGAAAGCAGCAAGCTGGCTCGACTTAAGAAAATGCCGCGCAACTATTCGTTGTTGGAAGAGCTCAACACGCACAACCGCACTACTTACCTCACCAAGCTTCGCAACCCGAACAAGGAGATCGGATAATGTCCAAGATTGTTAAAGAAAAGTTAGACGAATTAAACGATCTACTGCCCGGGCAGCACAGCTATTCAAAGCTCGATGATCAAATCGGGTCTTTGATTCTGGATCATAAGCGCCACCCGAAGGCCTGGTATGTGTTTGTCGCCATCGGCGGTCTTGGCACCTTGATGCTGCTGACCTCCATCGTATGGCTACTCTTCCAGGGCATCGGCATTTGGGGTAACAACCAGCCCGTCGGTTGGGGCTTCGACATCATCAACTTCGTTTGGTGGATTGGTATTGGCCACGCCGGTACGCTGATTTCGGCGGTTCTTCTGCTCGTTCGCCAGCAGTGGCGCAACTCCATTAACCGCTTTGCGGAAGCGATGACCATCTTTGCGGTTATGTGTGCGGGGCTCTACCCGCTCCTGCACACTGGACGCCCGTGGGTAGCGTATTGGCTATTCCCATATCCCAACATTCTCGGTATGTGGCCTCAGTTCCGAAGCCCGCTTATTTGGGATGTCTTTGCGGTCACGACGTACATCACGATCTCGGCCTTGTTCTGGTTCATCGGCTTAATCCCCGACTTCGCCACGCTACGCGATAAGACCAAGAACGCGGTCGTCGCCCGAGTCTGGGCAATGCTTTCGCTTGGCTGGCGTGGCTCAGCAAAGCACTGGCATCGATATGAGCAGGCCTACCTGATTCTCGCTGGTCTTTCGACACCTCTCGTGCTTTCGGTGCACTCAATCGTGTCCCTTGACTTTGCCGTCTCTATCGTGCCCGGCTGGAACGTCACCGTGTTTCCACCCTACTTCGTGGCTGGTGCCGTGTTTGCGGGCTTCGCAATGGTGCTTACCTTTGCCATTCCGCTCCGAAAGTGGTACGGCTTGAACGACCTGATCACGGATACACATCTCGATTGGATGGCCAAGATCATGCTCACAACTGGGCTAGTCGTGTTCTATGGCTATTTGAGCGAGGTCTTCTACGCTTGGTACAGCGGCGTTATATGGGAGCAAGCTCTCGTTCAGAACCGCTTCTTCGGCCCCTACGCTGGGTTGTTCTGGGCGCTGTGGTTCTGCAATGGACTCGCGCCGCAGATCCTTTGGTGGCCCAAAGCGCGGAAAAACGTTGTGGTCCTCTTTGTGGTCAGCCAATTGGTTTCGATTGGAATGTGGCTGGAGCGCTTCGTGATTATTCCGATGTCACTGCACCGCGACTACTTGCCCTCAAGCTGGGGAATGTATTCACCATCAGTGTGGGATTTCGGCATGTTCTTCGGAACTATTGGTTTCTTCATCCTGCTGATGTTCCTCTTCTTCCGATTCGTTCCGGTCATCAACATCTTCGAAATGAAGGATCTGCTCTATAAGAAAACCGGTGATCACGTTGGCGATCACCACGGTGAGCTAGCGACTGCTGGCAAGGGGGCTGAATGAGCGCACACGCTGAAACGGTCGACCTGCTATATGGTGTTTGCGCAGAGTTTAATGCGCCAGGCGATCTGATTCGTGCCGCCGAAAAGGCCCGAGAAGCGGGATTCACGGAGATGGACTGCTTCTCGCCATTTCCGATTCACGGCCTAACCGACGCCATGAAGTTTCACGATGTGAAAGTTCCATGGACGATTTTTGGAGCTGGATTCCTCGGTGGACTGACGGGACTGGCCCTGCAATACATCACGTCGGTCTACACCTACCGGCACAATGTCGGAGGACGCCCCGCATTTAGCTGGCCATCATTCATTCCGGTTACCTACGAATGCACCATTCTTTGCGCTGGCCTTGCGGCCGTGTTTGGAATGGCGGCTTTCAACGGTTTGCCGAAGCCCTATCATCCCGTGTTCAGTGCGCCAAATTTTGATCGGGCAAGTCAGGACAAATTCTTCCTATGCCTTGAAAACCACGATGGCTTCGATGCCGCAAAGGCTGAGGCTCTATTGAAATCGACTAATGCCGTAAATGTGGCGCGAGTGGATGCTGAGGAGGCAGGAAATTGGAGCCAATGAAGTTCGGTTTGAGTTCGGAGTTTGGATTGCGTAAGTTCTTACCTAAGATCTCGCTTCTCGTTTTCATGAGCGCGACTCTAGCGGGTTGCCATACCGACATGTGGTACCAGGCCAAAGTCACGCCTTGGGACAAAGATGAGAGTGGCACCTTTAAGGACGGCGCGGCGAGCCGACCCGTTCCTAAGGGCACGGTCGCCCAGGGCTGGGCGAAGCTTGATGAAGCCGAATCCACGGGATTTGAAAATGGAAAGCTGACTAACAAGTTTCCGGCGAGACTAACGCTCGATGGTGACGTTGTCGACACGAATACCGAAATGGTGAAGGTCATGAAGCGGGGCAAGGAGCGGTTTCACGTGGTTTGCTCACACTGCCATGGTGAGGCTGGTGACGGCCAAGGCATGATTACCAAGCGTGGTCTTGTATTGAAGCGGGAGCCGGCCAATTATCACAGCGAGCGACTTCGTAAGATGCCGGTCGGGCACTTCTTCGACGTGATGACCCATGGCTTCGGCACGATGTACAGCCAAGCGAGCCGCGTCACTCCTGATGACCGGTGGGCAATTGTCGCGTATATCCGTGCTTTGCAGGCTAGCCAAAACGTGAACGAATTCTCGGCAGAAGACAAGAAGCTCATGGAAGAAGCAGCAGCGGCAGAGGCTAAGAAGACAGAAGGAGGCCACCACTAATGGAGAAAGCAAAGTTTGGGCACTTAGGCAATCTTGGTTTGCTCATGGGAGTCCTCTTTGGGGGCACCGCATTGGCGCTGATGTTTGGAGGCGATAAGGCAATGGGAGCCGAAATGGTTCGCTCGTGGACATGGGCTTGGGGTGTCTTTATGGCGTTGACTCTTGGGTCTCTCGGGATGGCACTGCTCTCCTATATCACCCGAGGTGCCTGGAGCCAATCCGTGCTTCGACTCTTTGAAGCAGGCGGTGGTGCCAAGACGCTTTTCATCATGGCGCTACTGTTTCTGCCTGTCGCCGCGAATTTCGGAGTCCCTTATTACAAGTGGTTCCCGCTTCAAGTTCACGATGAGTACATGGTGACGAAAGCGCAATGGCTGAACCCCCAGGGATTTGGAATCCGGTTTGGCATCTACTTCCTCATCTGGATGTATTTGGCAGCGCGGTTGCGGAAGTCAAGTTTGCGGCAAGACGAATCCCGCGAAATCAGGGAACAGCACTTCAGAACCAACCTTGCTTCGCCCGGAATGGTGGTCTTCATCCTTTCCGTTACGCTTGCGGCGACAGACTGGTTTATGAGCATGGATCCCCACTGGTTTAGCACCATGTACGGCCCGCTGTTCATCATCGTGTCTGCTAACATGGCGCTCGCGCTAGCAACGTTTATCGTTTGCCGAAACGCCAAGAAGGAACCTTACAATCAGATTGTAAGCGAGGATTTGACCAAAGACTTAGGCAACCTCAACTTCATGATGACGATGCTCTGGATCTACTTCTCGCTGAGTCAGTTCATCATCATTTGGTCAGGAAATCTGCCGGAGTTTACGAGCTTCTACTACAAGCGGCAGGTCGAAAGCCAATTCTTACTCATCCTTGGGGCCGTGAACGTTGTCTTTGGTTGGTTGATTCCGTGGACCGCTTTGCTCGCGCCCCGAACTAAGCGCAACCTTTCTCTCCTCGCCTTTACAGCGGCAGCCATCTTCCTCATGAGATTCATCGATCTCTACTGGACGATCATGCCGTTCATGCGCGGAGGCCAAGTATTACCGATTTGGACCGACTTGCTGGCGATACTTAGCATCGGCAGCTTCTGGATGTGGATGTTTGGTAAGACCACGACGGAAGCAGAGCTGCTACCAGCTCACGACACAAGACTACAGGAGGCATTACATCATGAGCACGCATGAATATCATGACGACCCAGAAGAACTAGCTAAGTCGCAAGCGGCTCGCTATGAGCTTCGGGACGGCGACTATAAGGGAGTTGCCAAGATTGTGCTGGGCTTCTTCGTGGGTACTGCTATCTGTTTTCCTGTCGCCTACGCGCTGATGTTGCTCGTCAGCAAGACGATGGTGCCGCGACCCTACGCAATCAATTCGGTCCGAATGGATGCCCCGAGAACGATGCCGACCAAGGCACCGCTTCAGACCAATACAACGGCCCACAGCGACATGGAGGACTTGCGCAAGCATGACCATGTGCAAACAGAGACTTATGGCAACAGTTCGATTAATCAAGGCAAGAAGCGAGTGCCCGTCGATCGCGCGATCGAGGTTCTGAGTAAGGAAGGGACCAGCGGCATTACCGGAGGGGCCAATTGAGGCGACTGTTGTACGCAGGTGCTGCACTAGCTCTCGTAGGCACTAGCCTTGCTCAGCCGGCGGCTCCAAAGGCAAGGGGTTTCGACAAAGATTCAATTGGCATCGACCAGAAGCTTGGAAATCGTATTCCTCTCGAAACAAAGTGGCGCGACGAGTTTGGGGAAGATGTCACGCTAGGCGAATTTTTTCATAATAAGAAGCCGGTGATCATTGTTCCGGTCTTCTACCGATGCAAGGCTGCCTGCCTCGTCGTGTTTGACAAAACCGTCAAGTCAGTGATGGCACTTCAGGCTCGTTATCCCAACGATGAGTTTGAAGTCGTCGCTTTTTCCATCGACCCTACTGAAACCGCAATTGATGCCAAGGTCACGGAATCAGGAATCAACAAAGTTTACGTAGAGGGGGCACACAATGACAAAGAGGAGGCGGTCGCGCTCGAACGGGCGAAAGAAACTTGGCACTTTTTGACCGGCGACATCGACGCGGTGACCAAACTCACCACCGCGATTGGATTTCGATTTACTTACGAGCCCGAAATTGACCGGATCAATCACGCGACGGGAATCATGGTGGCCACCCCTGAGGGCAAGCTCGCGAGCTATCTCATGGGATCTGAGTTTCCGGCACCGGCAATTCGCAACTCGCTGGAGATTGCCCGTAAGGAGCAGGTTGGACCGGAGGCAGAACCCATCCTCTTGGGTTGCTTTATGATGGATCCTGCAACCGGCAAATATCGCCTCGTCGTGCAACAAGCTCTGAAGGTAGCAGGAATCGGAACACTGCTAATTCTTAGCGCTTCGATTTTTGTACTGAGCACCAAGAACAAGCAGCGACCACGCAGCGGAGGCCCTTCAACAATATGAACTTCCCTTTTGCGCCTGAACAGGCATCCAACTTCGCGGTTGAATACGACACGCTGTTTTATATCATCACTGCGTTCACGGTTCTCACGACGCTGTTTGTGTTCTTGTTGTGCCTGGGACTGATCATCAAGTACAAACGAGGCAGCGGAAAGCCAGAGGACCGTAGCAATCCGATGCATCACAATACGATCATCGAGTTGTCTTCATCCGGAGGCTTCTTGGTGATTGGGTTAGGCATCTTCTTCTGGGGCGCCAAGATGTACCTCGAAATGCGCCAGCCGCCCGAGAACGCTATGGAAATCAACGTGATTGGCAAGCGGTGGATGTGGCACGCGCAGCACGACAATGGCGTTCGCGAGAACAACGAGCTGCACGTGCCGGTGGGTACTCCAGTCAAGCTGACCATGATTAGCCAGGATGTGATTCACAGCTTTTACATCCCACAATTTCGCGTTCAATACATGGTCGTTCCGGGTCGCTACACGCAGATGTGGTTTACTCCGACAAAGCCTGGGAAGTACAACCTGTTCTGTGCCATGCACTGTGGAACCCAGCACTCCGAAATGGGCGGCTACGTCTATGCCTTGGAGCCTAGCGAGTTCGCGAAATGGAAGGAGTCAGGTGGGGATCGTTTTCGTCCCAAACCTGAAATGCCCGCGGCGGCAGGCAAACAGCTTTACGAAGATTTCATGTGTGGCTCCTGCCATACCGAACAAGACAATAAAAGGGCACCCTCCCTTTACGGACTTTTCGGCCGGCAGCGCCAGTTCACAGATGGCTCGTCGATGGTTGCAGACCGAGACTATATCCGGCAGTCATTGCTGGCACCCGAAGGGAAAATCACCAAGGGCTACGAGAGCATGATGCAGCCGTACTCATTTACTGAAGAGCAGATCCTTGAGCTGATCGAGTACATCAAGACTCTCGGCACTCCGGCCGCACCTGCCGCGCCGGTGACAGCAGCCCAAAACGCAGGGGAACAACGATGACAACCCAAGTCGCGACTGAAGAAAAGAACTACCTGCAAGAGGGTCACACATTAGCCTCGTGGCTATTGACTAAGGACCATAAGCGGATTGCCGTCCTTTATCTCATCTCTGTCTCCTTCTTCTTCCTTGTAGGCTCAATCGCTGCGATGATGGTGCGCCTCGAACTCACCTCGCCACGCGGCGTCTTGATGTCGAACGAAACCTACAACAAGGCATTTACTGCGCACGGTGCAGTGATGATCTTCTTCTTCCTGCTGGTTGCGATCCCGGCAGTGTTTGGCAACTTTCTGATTCCTATCATGATCGGTGCACGAGACCTAGCTTTTCCAAGGCTGAACTTGTTGAGCTGGTACTTCTACATGGCTGGAGGAACCATGTTCCTGATCGCAATGATGTCGGGGGGCGTGGACGCAGGCTGGACATTCTATACTCCGCTCTCATCGATCTACTCGAATGGTCAGATAACGCTGGCGCTTGTCGCTGCCTTTGTGTCGGGATTCAGTTCGATCTTCACAGGCGTCAACTTTATTGCAACCATTCATAAGATGCGTGCCCCGGGAATGACTTGGTGGCGGCTTCCTCTTTATGTTTGGAGCCACTACGCCGCCTCACTGATCATCATCTTGGGTACGCCGGTTGTCGCCATCACTTTGCTGCTGGTCGTCTTCGAACGAGTAGCCAAGATTGGCATCTTCAGCCCAGAACTCGGTGGGGACCCTGTGCTCTTCCAGCACATGTTCTGGTTCTACAGCCACCCCGCGGTTTACATCATGGTCCTGCCTGGCATGGCGGTCATTAGCGAGGTCATGGCGTGCTTCAGCCGGAACAAGGTCTTTGGCTATAAGTTTGTGGCGCTGTCATCCCTTGGCATCGCCGCATTGGGATTCATCGTCTGGGGGCACCACATGTTCGTCTCATCCCAGTCGATGTACCAAGGAATCGTGTTCTCGTTTACGAGCTTCCTGGTTGCTGTACCCTCGGCCATCAAGGTCTTCAACTGGTCTTTGACCATGTACAAGGGATCTGTTTGGCTGGCATCGCCAATGATCTACGCCTTAGGCTTTATTGGCCTGTTCACAGTTGGAGGCTTGACCGGACTCTATTTGGCTAGCACTGGAACTGACGTCCACGTCACGGCCACGTACTTCGTGGTTGCGCACTTCCACTATGTGATGGTCGGCGGAACGCTCCTCGCATTCCTCGCGGCCCTCCACTTCTGGTGGCCAAAGATGTTTGGAGTTCTCTACCCAGAAGCAATCGCGAAGTGGAACGCCCTGCTGGTCTTTATCGGGTTCAACTTGACGTTCTTGCCGCAGTTCGTGGTCGGTTACCTCGGAATGCCTCGACGCTACCACTACTACTACTTTGCTCCCGAGTTCCAGGTCTATCACGTCATGTCGACCCTTGGTGCCTCGGCCCTGGCGATATCGCTGATTACCCCAGCGTTCTACTTGACCTATTCACTCTTTAAGGGGCCAAAGGCACCGCCCAATCCCTGGGCCGCCAAGGGGCTCGAATGGGAGGCTTGTGCCTCGCCACCGATTAAGCACAACTTCCATGGCGTGCCGGTGGTTGTGGGCGATGTTTACGACTATGATGCCGAAGCCGAAGAACGCGCGTTGCGAGGGCTTCCGCCAAAGGAGACACACTAATGGCGATATCTCTTAACAAGATGAACCAACCTCAGGACGTCGTTTACGAACAGTTCGAAGATCTTGCGCAACAGCAGGAGACCTACGTCATCGGTATGTGGGCCTTTCTGGTCACCGAAGTCATGTTCTTCGGTGTCATGTTCATGTCATACGTCGTCTACCGATGGAAGTACCAACCCTATTTCTATGCGCTCCACCAGGAACTGGACTGGAGAATCGGCGGCATCAATACCTTCATTCTGCTCCTGAGTTCGTTCTCCGTTGCTTTAGCCGTCCACTTCCATCAGAAGAAGAAGAAGATGCAGACATTGGCATGCTTGGGCTTTACCAACCTTTGCGCCCTCGCGTTCCTTGTCATCAAGATGCTCTTTGAGTACATTCCGAAGTGGAATCACGGTCACTACCCTGGCCCGGGATTCACTTGGGATAACCCAAACATTCCTGGCAACATCGCCCAGTTGTGGTACAGCCTTTATTTCGGCACGACCGGCTTACATGGCCTCCACGTTTTGATCGGAATCATCCTGTTCAGCGTATTGATGTTCATGATCGCCGTCGATCATCCAGCGATCACTGACTACTTGCCGACAGAAATGTTGGGCCTCTATTGGCACTTCGTTGATATCGTGTGGATATTCCTGTATCCGCTGTACTACCTTATGCCCAAGTAACGACCATGTCTGAACACGCATCTCACGCACACGACCATAGCCACCACATCACGCCGTTTTTCACACTCGTGAAGACACTGATGCTTTTGGCCGTTCTCATGGTTGTCACAATTGCTTGGGCTCAAATCGCTCCAGAAGCGCTGAAGGGCGTTCCTCCTGCGATGGCATCGCTCATCAACAACCTGATTGCGATGGGCATTGCTTTTGTCAAAGCCGTCGCCGTTATCATGATCTTCATGGGCGTTAAGTACCAATCACATGTCGTCAAGACCTACGCGGCATTGGGCTTTGTTTGGTTCCTCATGATGTTCATCATGTTTGCCGACTACGGAACGCGGCATTGGGAATCCGTTCGAGGTTGGACGCCCGAAACCAAACAAATGGCACTGCCACGAGCTGATGAGCCATTCGAACCTGGCATGCCTCCTCGCAAAGACATCCATATTCCTGATCAGCATCACTAAAGACCCAGGATTTCATCGCGTACTCTCTCAACGAAGTCACCTTCGGTCCTCCATGGATTGCCAAAGCTAATCGTGACCCATGATAATGCAGGTCTCGGTAAAAGTTGGCCGTAGGGCAAGATACGATTAGCTCCGCGGATGCGAGCGCAAACCACAGTGCAATTCGTGATACTGGCAATCAAGGCAACACCGGGTTGAATCTCGCCGAGTTCACCCGTTTTGCTGAGCTTTCCTTCTGGAAAGATGCAGACTACGCGGCCGCTTTCTATCAGGTCGCTGGCTCGACGAAGGGCGCCTCGATCAGGCGTTCCTCGCTTCACGGGAAAGGCCCCGAAAACTCGAAGGATCGCGCCCAGCAACCCCATGCGAAACAACTCCTCCTTGGCCATGAAGACAACGTGGCGAGGCAGAGCTGCTTGTACCAAAACCGGGTCAATGTCGCTGGTGTGATTAACAAGCAAGAGCACTCCCCCCTCCTTGGGAAACCGGGTCCGATTGCGCCACCGAAATGGCCCAAGCAGTACGAGCAACAGAAGGCCGAGAAGCCGCACGAATGGCAGAAGAAGGCTAATCCTCACCAAGCACCTGAGCTAGAGCAGTCGGATAGGCCTCGTGCTCGAGCTGCAGAACTCTGGCCGCCAAGCTCTCCGGCGTATCATCGGGCAGGACCGGGCACCGTCGCTGCAGAATCACCGCGCCCTCGTCGTAGTTGTTAGTTACCCAATGAACCGAACATCCGCTTTCGGAATCTCCGGCGTCGAGGACCGCTTTGTGAACATTGCGTCCATACATTCCTTTGCCTCCGTACTTCGGCAGCAGTGCCGGGTGGATGTTCAACACCTGGCCATTCAGCATCTGAATAATTTCAGGGGGCAAAAGCTTTATATATCCAGCAAGGCAGAGCAATTGGATGCCTTCAAGCGCGGCGCCTAGACTGGGACAGCCCTCTCTTCCAAAAATCTGAATTGGAACTCCAAGCGCCCTTGCCCGAGCCAATGCAGGAGAATCTGGATCACTTGCCAACACCACAGCTGGAATAGCTGGCACCCGCCCGGACTGCATCGCAAGTACGAGGGCCTCCATATTGGACCCTCGCCCCCGATTTCCCACCAGTATCGCGACTCGCTGTTTCACCTGCTTCATTATCGCTTCAGCAGTGAATGGCATGCCACTTGCCTCAGGTTAGAAATCATGGTAAGCGCGATGTTGGCAATTCCGGCCAATGCCTGTCAGTGGATTCAGCCAGAGTCTCCCCTCTACACCGTTATCGGTGTCAGGCGACAGTGGCGCCGCTGGGCGCTTACTCTTGCCGCCGGGTCACAGCGCTACGAAGTCGTGATCGAGGGAGAGCCGGTCGAAGAGAAGCAGGCTCGCGTGGGCAGAGGCGATCACATCGCGATCGTTGGAAGGTCTCACCCAGCGCAAGGAATAATCCGCCTCGAAGACATCCGCAAGATCATGCGCTAGAACAGATCGGCGTTCGTGTCAACGGCGATCCATATCAAGGTCCGAAAGTCATCTGGGGCATTTGGCCGGTTGGTTCCATTATTTGCGCGGTTATCGTAAACGGCCCAATTAATCCACCTCTCATCCCATTTGCCATGCTTGGCGGCAAACTTCTTCAGCGCAGCGGCTACTTCACTTGCAGGCGCCTGTGTACTGAAGAACGCTTCGTCTCGAATAACTCGCCGGTCATTGACATGAGGATTACTCGCAATGCCTGTTTGCCGCATGATCAAGATGTCGAGTGGCAAGGTCGTGTCCTTTATCATGACATTCAGCATGTAGCGATCACGCTCAAAGCAGACCCTTTCGTAGATGAACCAAGCTCCGACAAGCGTAATCAAGGTGACCGGAACGAGCACCCTCGCCCTGAGAATGTTCTTCACCATGCTCCTCCAAATTTTGACAGTGTCCCGCAGGGCGTTCCGGCGGCCTGCAAGGTCTCAAAAACGACTTTTGCCTTATTGCGAACCTCAGGACCCAGGTTACGATGCCACCAGGGACCGCCCCCGGGACCTCCATTCCACATCGACACGAATGACCCACAGGATCCAACCTTTCCATTGTTACACTGGGGCAAAGCAATGGCCGCCAACCAAAGCGCGGCCAACTCCATGGCCGCGGGGCAATTCTTCTTGATCAGTTCGTGCAGTTCACCTGAACTGATGCTGAGCAGGTTAGCGTATTTGAACTTCATGAGTAAGTCCGGTTTGCACTTTCGGAGCTTCTGTATCGCAACCATGATCGTCGTCCCGTTTTGCTGAATACACCCAACCGTCGGGGGACCAAATGGGCCGGATCCGTCCATCGGAATGAGGTCGTCTGAGCACCGCTTATAGAGCGGATCGTGCTCCCACCAACTTCGTTCGGCCATGATCGAGGCGCAGAGGCAATTGGCGCTGACTCCATACGTCGATGCGGCAACGCAACACCCGCCACCAAGAGTCTTCCCGTAGACGTCATGAGGAACGCCTAGGTCTTTGATCTGCTGCCAAAGCTCCTCCATCTCCTCCCGGTGCATTCCCGGTGTAGACATCGGGACTTCCTCCCTTTGGCTCGCGATAGCCAAGAATGCGCCGATACCAAGCGCTGCCGCCAAATTGGCGGCAATGGCAACGGTTTTGGTGGATGGGCGAGACACTCTGTACTAAGGATGACGCATCAGGAGCCCAACGCGTGCCAAGCCTCAAACTCCGGCTTGGTGTTGATAGAGATCATGTAGCATTACGATCTGCCCGCCGTGGTAGCTCTCATGCTGAATCACATGACCCAACACCCATCGCGGAGTGAGCTTGCGTCGAGTAGCTGGTAACCACTCGTCAGGGGGTGGCAACTGCTTCAAGCATGCGATTGTCTCTTTCCGATAACGGTCCTGAAGCGCGAAGTACCAACTGAGAGGCTCATGGTAAGGAGAGGGCCATTTGTCCTCATCGACGTTGATTTCATTCCACATGAGCTCCACCTTTATCTCCGCGCTGATCTCTTCTTTGAGCACAAACCACCGAAGCCACGCCACTTCCACGATAATCATGTGTAGCATGATTGCCCCGATCGATTGACCGTTAGGGCGAGGTTTCCAGCAAACTTCTTCGGCAGGCAGATCATCGACGAACAACTCGTCTTTCCAATCGTAAGTGGCATCCAGGAGCATCGCTCCGAGGGTCGCGTATGGCTCCAGCAGGTCAGGGAGAGGCGCGATATCGCGGTCCATACTCGCCATGTTAGCAGGCCCTCCGGCATCTCCGTGCGTTCGCTAGCAGACTCCCAGTAGACTTCTGACGTGAATGTCTCCGAAGCCCTCCTCGAATCGTGGGACCGCCAATGCAAGTGCGTGAATAGCCTTGCCACTCTGGTCACAACTGACCTTTCCCAATCAAAGCCATCCGATGATGGCATGACCCTGGCCGCCCAATTTAGCCATGTCAATGAAGTGCGGTCGTACTGGTTTCAGCACGCTAGCGGCAGCCCTTATGACGGCTACGAGGAACTTTTCATACAGGTTGGTGACGAATGGATCATGTCGGAAGACATGTCGGCGATTAAGAAGCAGCTAGCGTTAAGCGAAACTGCGATCCGGTCATGGCTAAAGTCTGCCTTCGACAGCGACCACCAAGTCTCCGGGCCCTACGACCACCCAGTTTTCTACTTGCAACACATGATCTGGCATGAAGGCTATCATGTCGCACTAATCATGCTAGCCCTCCGAAAAGCCGGACACGAACCTTCTGAAGAATGGGAGGATTCACATCTGTGGGGCAATTGGCGCAACTACGGCTAGGCTTGAAAGTGGAATTCAGAGGGAATCGGCTGCCCTTCGGTGATGCCCGCAAGGGTTCGCCCCGTCCATGGCCCGAGCTTGAATCCGTGTCCGCTACAGCATGACGCGAACAGTATGTTG
The DNA here is from genome assembly GCA_016788585.1 of Chthonomonas sp. Taxonomy (GTDB): domain Bacteria; phylum Armatimonadota; class Fimbriimonadia; order Fimbriimonadales; family Fimbriimonadaceae; genus JAFLBD01. The sequence goes on from JAEURP010000001.1 coordinate 143,765, forward strand.
TCGCCGACCCAACCCATTCTGAACATCTCGTCGGGTGTGCTGGTGTAGATGCACGTCGTAACGTGCTGAACGTCTGGCTTCGTGATTCCAAATCGGTCTCGAAGGGCTGAGTTGATCACCTCCATGTCCTCCGTGCCGGGAACCCCCATGTCATCAGGATTTGTAAGTGGGCCGTTTTCATGGGCTCCAACCTTCGCGCCAAGATCGTCGCTCGGGAAGCCGTAAGCCAAAGTCGTGTCGTCGATCCAGACCGCACCCTCGATTGGGGTTTGCTCATAGCCAAACGTCTGGCGCGTGACCCGAACATCGAGGTCCGGAACGAGGTTGGTGATCCACCCACCGGCGGCCACGATGCACAGATCATGAGATTGAGCCAGTTCGTGTGGGTCGCCTTTTGACAGATGGAACTGCACGCAGTGGGCAACGCAAACATCGTAAGTCACCCGCAATGCCAAGTCGGCGCGAACATAGCCGGCTTCAGGCGTGAAGATGCCGACCTCACCGCCATCCAATCTCAGTCGGCTAAGTTTCTGAGGTGCCTTCGCCGGGCCAAGCACTTCATGCGGAACCGACAGAGACTCGAGGGCCGCGATTCCAGTTTGAATCCTCTCGGAATCGCGGTTCCCAAAGTATAACAAGCCGCATTCGGTTACCAATTTCTGCCCGGTTTGCGCTTCCAGATCCGCCCACATGGGATACGCCTCCGTCATGAGCCCCGTCCAAAACGCGCTCGTATACGCCTTCCTGACAATGCGCGTTCGACCATGCGAACTGCCGCGATCATGAAAGAGGGGAAACTGCTCAAAGACATGAACTTCGTGGCCCCGCTTGACCAGTGCCTTGGCCGTGCTGAGCCCAACAATGCCAGCGCCAACAACGGCGACCTTCATGCCCGAACAGCCTCGCCGGTTTGAACGCGCCAAAGCGCCGCATAGAGGCCATTGCCGCGCACCAGTTCTTCGTGAGTTCCCGCCTCAGTGATACGACCGCCTTCAAGTACCCAAATCTTATCGGCGTCGCGGACCGTGGAGAGACGGTGGGCGATCACAATCGAAGTCCGATCCTTCGTAACCTTGGCGAGCGACCGCTGAATAGCCGCCTCGGTCTCATTGTCCACTGCACTTGTAGCTTCATCAAGAATCAGGATCGCAGGATCGCGCAGAACCGCGCGGGCGATGCTCAATCGCTGTCGTTGGCCACCAGAGAGCTTCACCCCGCGCTCACCGACAACCGTGTCGTAGCCCTCCGGCAAACCAGTGATGAAGTCGTGCGCTTCGGCTGACCGTGCAGCTTCCTCGATTTCTTCCTGCGTGGCTTCGGGCCGACCATACGCGATGTTATCGCGAACCGAGCCATGAAAGAGAAAGACATCTTGGCTCACGTAACCCATTGAACTGCGCAAGGATGCGTAGGAAAGCTCGCGTACATCGTGCCCATCGATCTTCACCGAGCCCGACCGCGCATCGTAGAATCGCAACAGCATCCGTAGCAAAGTCGTCTTGCCCGAACCGGTCGCGCCGACGATCGCATGGGTCTCGCCAGCCGGAACCTTCAGCGAAATGCCCTGCACGACATCGGGACCATCGCCATAGCCAAAGCCAACCTGATCGAGCTCAATCTCCCCTCGCACCGGCAATGCAAGAGCACTGGCACCCGACTGCATCGAAGGCACTACGTCCATCAATCCAAAAATCCTTCGCGTCGAGGCCATCGCGCGTTGATACAGATCGAGCGTCTCGCCAAGCCGTGTCATTGGCCAAAGCAAGCGCTGGGTCATGAAGACAAGCACCGAATAAAGCCCAACTTCAAGACGACCATTAAGCGCCATCCAGCCGCCTATTGTAAGGGTGCAAGTGAAGCCAGAGAGAATCACCATGCGAATCAGCGGCACGAAGGCCGAACTGAACTTGATTGCCTCGCGGTTCGCCGAGAGGTAGTCATCGCTGACTTGCCTCAGCCTCTCGATCTCGCGCTTCTCGGCCGTAAATGCCTTGATGGTCGTGATACCGCCGAGATTCGCATTGAGGGTCGCGCTGAGTTCGGCGACACCCTCTCGCACACCTGTGTACAGTGGCTCAAGTCGCTCTTGGTAAAGGAGTGAACCTAGAACAATCAGCGGAATGGGCAAGAACGCCGTCGCCGTGAGTAGAAGTGAACTCATCGCGAAGACAATTCCGACCAGAATCACATTCCAGAAGAGATCAATGATGCTCGCGGCGCCACCATCCAAAAACCGCTCCAGCTGGTTGATGTCGTCGTTGAGCACCGAGAGCAAGCCGCCGCTAGTCGTGTCCTCGAAGTACGCGACCTCAAGATTCTGAACATGAGTGTAAAGTTCGAGCCGCATGTCGTGCTGAATGGTCTGCGCGAGGTTCCGCCAACCGACATTACTAAGGTAACCGAACGTGCTTTCTAGAATCCAAATGAGTGCATTGAGGCAAGCCAGAATGACAAGCTGCTGCCAACGGTCGGTGACACCGATCAGGTTCGCAACAAACGAATCTTGACCCTTAACAATGACGTCGATAACGACGCCAATGAGTATTTCCGGGGCGACGTCCATCACCTTGCCCAAGGTGGTGTAAGTCGTAGCGGCGATCACTTTGCGGCGATGCGGCCTTGCATAACGCCAAAGTCGGCGAAGTCCAGAAGAATCAGGCGTCACTGCCAACCATTGTGACAGTGACGCCTAACCTGAGTTTGCCGCGATTACTTCGCGGAGACGAAGTGGTGGTCGATGAAGGTTTCGTACTTGTCGCCGTCGCCCATACCAACGTTCATCGTGAAGCCGCCCTTGCCCTTGGTGAGAACCATCTTGATTCGGCCCTTCTGCCCCATGATTTCGAGCATGTCGGTGGTTGTCGTGAGCGTGTCGCCCTTCACGTCGCCATAACCGGAGATCGCCATGCCGCCCATGCTATCGAACCAGGTGCTGATGTACTTGTTGCGAGTTTCGTCCCAGCTCACAAGCATCAAACCTTCCATGGGCATGTCCATTACCGATCCAACGAATTCCATTTGCACATGGCGCTTTGCGAGAACCCACTTGGCATTGCATGTGCCCTTTTCCTTGCTCACCTTTTCGTCAAGCGTCCACTTGCCTGTCAAGCCGTCGAGCCAATCGAGCTGCTTGGGGCGCTCTTGGTTTTGGGCCATAGCGAAAGATGCAAGAACGAGTGTTGAGAGAACGAATGCGCGTTTCATCGTAGCCGTAAGGTAGCACTCACGATGGCAATATTGCAAGGCAAAGCGCTTGATAGATGCGCACCATCGCCTCGGTGTCGAGCTTGCAGTACGCCAGAAGATCTTCTCTAGTCTGGGCCGCGATCTCGGGCGGTGTTTGGGAATCGATCATTCTGAGATATCCGATCTGCGCCGCCTGACCATCCTTGATGTTCAGCCCGTCGTAGCTAAAGCCCTCAACCAGGGTTGGCAAGGTGACTTTAATCGAGGTCTTTCCCTTAAAATCGGGGTGAAAGACATTGTCCTTGATCGCAACCATCAGGTCCCATTGCTTCGCCTTCAAGAGGTCGAGGCACTCTTGGCTCCCGGGAATCTCTGCGCGATTGAGGGCTCCGAGCTGCCGCTCTTCGTAGGGCGAGTAGTGCACGACAGTAGCTGCTTCTCTTAGCAGAGGCAATATTGTCTGGCAGAAATCTTCGCGCGGGTCTTCCGCACCTTCGGGCAAGAACTCGAAGTGCCGCCATTCGGATTCCGGCTGGGCGGCGTAATCCACCATGTGCCCCGACCATTGGAACTGAATATCTTCATAAGGGCGAGTGCCGGCAAAGAGCGGAAAGGCTGAGCCGACGGTTTCAAAGTCCAAGAACAACGCCGGAAACTTAACCTGATCAAGCGCAACTTGAAGGCCAGGATCGTAATCGGGCTTTCCGGTTCGAATGGCAGCAAGGGTTCGAATCGTCGACTCATTGAGTTCAGACTGGTCAGTCAGGTCTGCGGAGAACACAATGCCGCTCTCGACCAACTTATCAGCGGCTCGCCAATTTAAATCCGGGATGTGAAAGATAGTGCCGCTCGTGCCTTCGGGATGGCACTTCTCAAGAAACTCGCAGTCATCGGGGCGAAAACACTTTCTGGCCAAGTGCTTCGCTGGAGCCTCTTCGCTGGCCAGAGCCGCTTCTGCAATACGAATGCCAGCATCAACCTTGGGCATCACCTTGTCCTTTCGGGCCCAAACCGATTCCACTTGGAGTAGCTCGTTGTGATCGTAATCAACATCGCCGGGCCAGCGGTAGGCCGTATTCACGAAACCGATACAAACGTCCTCGATCGGAATCCCGCAAAGTCCCATTACGTAGGCTTGAAAGAACGCTTCTTGTTCGTAGTCGGGCTTGACCGAGGCACCCGACTTGAATTCGATCAGTCGCCACCCGCCAGGCACCCGCTCAAGAACATCCGCGCGCGTCACCAGTGAGCCAACTTGGAACGAAGGCTCAAAAAGAACGCTGTTACTCGTGTCGGCGATCGCCTCTTTGGTCGCCTCAAGCCCATCGCGCCATGGCAAGAGAACGCCCGTCGGGTACCGGCGACGGGCATACTCGCCGATGCGGTTGCCAACATCTATTCGCCAACGTATTGTTTCGTCGAGTGGCGAACGGTGCCTCTCGCTATACCAAGCCAGCCGGGGGCAACGTTGAGCAAGTTTGTAGGCGCGCTTGGTGACCGACATGGGCACCCCAAGTGTAACCGATCACAATGCCAGGTTGACACCAACATCCCTGGCAATGGGGTCAACGTTAGCCACTTAATCCACTCGTAGGTTTGCAGTAAGGATTTGTGGTGACAACCTCACCTCAGCCGCCCTTAGTGTATGTGAGCAACTGACCAACTGCTTCCCACTCTTGAGTATGGGAAAACTATTGGTTGGTTGGTCAGTTGTTCTAAACATCTAGCATCAACGTGATGATCTCGAAGGGTCGATAGCGAATCTCAACTTCGTTGTCGGCCACGTCGAGTTCTTGCTCCGGAGTCTCTTCGAGGTTGCAAATCCAGGCTCGCTTAATCTTGTGGGCACTGGTCAGTGAACCAATGCCGCGAGTGTTGTGACATTCATAGAGTCGCACAATGATCCGGTTGCTGTCTTCGGCCTTCTTGACCGACTCGACGATCAAGTTACGAGAGTCAAGCGAAAGGAACTCCGGCAAGCCGCCCGGCTGCCCGGGGCTTGGCTTGAGCAATGCGCTTCGCATCGGCGCATTGTGCGCGTAAGCTGCCGCGATCACATCGCTATGAATGATCTGATCGAAGTGCGGCAACAGCACATAGCTGAAGCGATGCCTCCCCATGTCGCAAAGCGGATCGGGCGACTTTGGAGCGCGAAGCAGCGACATCCGCATGACATTCGCCCGGCAGTCAAAGCCATACTTGGCGTCGTTCAAAAGCGCAACACCCAAGTCGCCTTGGCTCATGTCGATCCACTTTTGCGCCGGAACCTCAAAGCGAGCCGAGTCCCAACTGGTGTTCACGTGCGTCGGCCTCTCGGTGTGCCCATATTGAATCTCGTAGGTCGCCCGGTTGGTATTCAGGTTAAGCGGAAACGCAACCTTGAGCAGTTTGTGGCTCTCGCGCCATTCAATCTCGGTGTCAAAGCGGACGCCAGGCGTCGGCCCAAGGCTAATGCGCTGCTTGATCCAGCTGACCTCGCTGATCTTGCGAACGATCTCAACGGCAACTCGAACCGGCCCGCGCTCCACGATCTCGAAAGACTCGGCTTTAAGAAGCGACTTCTCAGTTTCAAGTGTCCAAGGGTCAATATCCCAAGCATCCCAGAAGTTTGGGCGGTCATCGAAGATTTGAAAGACATTGCCAAGCTTGCCGGGCTCAATAAACTCGACTGTCCGGTCATCGTAAGAAGCTAAGCTTGAGATATTGCCATTGCCGTCAAAGCGCACGACCCACTCGCTATTTTCCAGGCGGCGATCGCGGGCTTTCAGGCGGCTGTTTCGCTGCGGCAGAACTTCATTTGTGAAATCACCGACAGCCACGCTGCCGAGCGCTTCGTCAGGCGTTTCAAAGATGAGCTTCTTCTCACCAAACTCTTCGATGAGTTGAACCGGATAGGCATTGCCTTCGCATTCAAGCGTCGTTGGAACGGCTTCGCTAGTCCACTCTACCGAGCCTTGTGTTGGAATCGTGGCATTGGCAAACATCGCAACCGGATGGAACATATCAGCGGTGTCGAACTTCTGCCCGATTTCGAGAAGAGCATCCTGTACGACTTCATGACCAGCCTTTAAAATCTCGGCATAGTCGCGGTCGGAATCTTCGTAGACCTCACGCACCGACGAGCCAGGAATGATGTCATGAAACTGATTGAGAAGCACGAGCTTCCAGGCATCTTCAAGCTTCTTATCCGGATACGCCTTGGGGAAACTCGGCGCAAAACAAGAGAGCATCTCCGCGTCGCGTAACAAGAATTCAGAAACGCGGTTCCACTTCTTGTTGTTTGCTTGGCTTGTATAGGTACCTCGGTGCATTTCGAGGTAAAGCTCGCCGGACCACGTCATCAGGTCGCGGCTCTTGGCGCGAGCCTCGCGAAAGAAGTCAACCGACTTGCGACCAGTTTCAATTTCAGGAAGATAGGGCGAGGCCTGGCTCCTGCGAAGCATTTCAAGATGCTGCTCGGTCGGTCCGCCTCCGCCATCGCCCCAGCCAAAAAGATACAAACTTTGATCGCTCCTGGCTTGATCTTTGTGCTTCTTGACACTCTCCATGAGCTGCCCCGGTTCGCACGAACCGATATAGGTGTCCGCTGGAGGAAAGTGCGACCAGACCTTGGTGCCGTCAATGCCTTGCCACCAGAACGTGTTGTGGGGGAATTTGTTGGTTTGGTTCCAACTAATCTTCTGGGTCAGGAAGTACTTGATGCCAAATTTCTCTAGGATTTGTGGGAGCGCGGCGGCGTAACCGAACACGTCAGGAAGCCACATATCGTCGGTGGTTACTCCCAGCTTCTGCTTAAAGTAGCGGCGTCCGTAGAGGAACTGACGAACGAGTGATTCGCCGCCAGTCACATTACAGTCCGCCTCGACCCACATGCTGCCGACGACTTCCCACTGGCCCTTCCTAATCGCGCTCTTAACTCGCTTAAACAAGTCGGGGTACTCCTGTTCGAGCCACTCGTATTGGCTGGCCTGGCTGTGAGCAAACACATAGTCCGGGTAGCGCTCCATGAGATAAAGTTGGTTCGCCGCAGTGTGCGCCATTTTGTAATGGGTGATTTGAAGGGGCCATAGCCAAGCGGTGTCGAGATGGGCGTGACCGACTGCCGTCACCTTGTGCTTCATTTCGGTGTTCAGGGAGCCGAGGGCGTCCTTGATCAGCTTTCGGGCCGGTGCGATGGTCGCTGGGTCTTCGCTCAAGATGTTACATGCTTGATTGAGAGCTCGCATGAGAGTCGCATAGCCTGGATCATCCTTCGGGAGGCTCTTCATGAGATCGATGGCAAAGACAAAATCGAAGTGCAAGGGGACCAGTTCAGAATTGATGACCGCGATCGTTACTCCCTGAAACGTCTCAGTCAACTCCTCTCTCGCTGGAGTATCACCAATGAGTCGCACTTGCGGGTTCCCCGTGTGGGTCTGAATGTATAGCTCGAGTTCTTCGCCGCCCTTTGCGCTGTCGGTGAGTCGGTAAAGGGCATGGGGTCCGTCGATGCCACGCTCGGGGGAATTGCCTTTCCAGACTGTCCGCTCCCCACCGGTGACCGCTTCCATGACAACCTCGCAACCGCGCCATTCTCGGGGGATGCTTCCTTTCACCCGAAACCAAAACACTGTGTAAGCCGGCCCATAGCGGTGCCCGGCTTCAACTTTTTTCCATCCGACGGTGCCTCGAGCGTCCTCTTCTGTAGCGCAGGCCTTGCTCAGCATCTCAGCCTCCAAGGGACGTCGTTCCCCAACAAGCCGCTCTTGAATGAGTTGCTGATGAACCCGCAGAATGCGGTTTAAGGTCAGGTCCGGGTGCTTGAGCATTTTCGGATTTTATCTCGGAGCATGATCGTCAGTTTATATGACATATAATAGACAGTAGCAATGGATGCGATCGAAACGGCAATGGTTTGCTTGTACTTGCGGGGGCTACGGTCCTGTGGCACGCCCCGTCGGCGGTGGCCCATGGTCTTAGAGGCTTTGCGGGAATCATCTTGTCGCTGCCAGTCAGCGGCGATTGCTGCATTGCAAAGCGCTGCCCTCTTTGAAGAGTCGGCATGCCTCAGGGACGCTGCTCACTGGGCCCGGGCCGAGCGCCTGGTCAGTTCCGGTGCGGCCCTTGGCGTTTCCAACGCCGCCTATCCCGCTCGATGGCGGCGCGTCCTCGGTGCATCATCACCCGCAGCTCTTTGGGCAGCAGGGCCGCCCCCACTTGGAGGCCCTAGGTTCGTGGCGGTTGTTGGCTCTCGCACGCCAACAGATGATGCGGCTAAAGCAGTCACTACCTGCGTGCGCGAAATCGGCGCGATGGGATTTGGAATCGTTAGCGGTGGGGCCAGAGGTATCGACCGTTTAGCGCTCGAGGTTGCCCAAAAGCACCAGATTCCGATGCTCGTCTTGCTTCCTGCAATCTCTAGCACCTCGGCGCCCTCGCTCAGCATGAACCATTCTGGCGCCAAGTGCCAATCGGCTTCCTTTATGGAGCGTAACGTGCTAATTTATGCCGCTGCCGAGTATGCCATTGCATTTGGCCCTCGCTTCAAAGAGGGCGGAACCTGGCATGGCGCCCTTGAAGCCCACCGCCGCCGCCTCACAAAAATTCTCGTCTACTCGGAAGACAATCTTGGGGCTCGAGCCCTGATCTCAATCGGAATAGGCCCATATGATCCAGCTGAGGGCCTAGCTTCTGCCCTTGCTCATCGTGGGCCACAGCACCACCTGCCTATGGCCGAGCCCTGGGGCTAACAGGCGCGGCCTTAAGCTACAATCTCCCCGTGTTCGCCATCGCAAAGTTGCGCCCAGAACTCGGGATCGATGTCATCGAAGCTCCCGAACCGGCGATCCGCCCTGGACATGTCAAGCTTCGAGTAAAGAGCGGTTCCGTATGCGGCACCGATCTCCACATCTACCATTGGGATGCTTTCAGTCAGGGCCGAATCAAACCACCTCGGATCATCGGCCATGAGTTTTGCGGTGAGATTATTGAAGTCGGCGAAGGAGTTCCGGGGAGCCGCATAGGTGAGTTTGTCAGTAGCGAGAGTCATATCGTTTGCGGAACGTGTCGGCAGTGCCTGAGTGGGCAGGCCCATGTTTGCGTCAACACCCGATTACTTGGCATCGATGTCGATGGCGGCTTTGGTGGCTTTGCGGTAATCCCCACCGAGAATGCGCGCGTGACACCCCGAGTCGTTCCCGAGGGCGTCGCGAGCATGCTCGATGCTCTTGGAAATGCGGTCCACACCGTGATGGCTGGGCCGATTGAGAACGGCACGATCTTGATCACCGGCATGGGGCCGATTGGCCTTTTTGCAGTGGCGATTTGTAAGGCCCTGGGAGCCCACAAGGTGATCGTTACGGAGGTCCGGCAGTATCGCAAAGAATTGGCAGAGCAACTTGGCGCCGATGTGATTCTGGACCCGACCCAGCACGACGTCGCCGCCGAGCTCCGAGCGCTCGCTCCCCAAGGAGTCGACGCGACACTTGAGATGAGCGGGCATCCGAGCGCGCTCCCTTTAGCGATTACCCACACTCGGCCAGGGGGACGGATCAGCCTGCTCGGGCTTTATCAAGAGGCCCAGCAGACGATCGAACTCAACACGCTCATCATGAAGGGCATCGACCTGCAAGGTATTGTTGGTCGCCGACTACCTGAGACTTGGGATCAGATGATCTGGTTGTTAGTTGAAAAGAAGCTGGACGTCACCCCCGTTGTCACCCACCGCGTTTCGTTCCGCGATGTCCAGTCGGCCATGGAGACTCTTGAGAAGGGCGAGGCGGGCAAAATTGTCCTCGACTTCTCCGATGCCGGCTGAGGCAAATCCCAGTAACCAAACCCCGTTCTTTCGAACTGCCAGCAGGTACAATTTGCAAGCTATGAGCGTTGCAGTTTTGCCTTTTAATGCCGGACCAGAGACCCGCCCTACGTTGGCCCGCCAGTTCGCCAACTTCGCGGCGGAAGTCGTTCGTGCCCGCACGCAGGCAGAAGTGCACTCGGTCAACTACCTGATGCAGGTGAGTGAGGAGCAACCCGCCAAGTACGCCAATGTCAACCCATCCGAAGGCCTGAATGAGATCGATATGATCAAGCAGCTGTTTGAACAGACTCAAGCCGCCGCTGCTATGGACGGATTACTGGTCGAAAAGGACGGGAAGTACCACCTCACCTATCGAATCTTCGCCAATGGCACCGAGGCGCCCGTCGCCGAAGAGACCTTTGAGTTTGATAACACGGGCGCGTTCCGCCCGATGCGGACAATGATCGAAGAGCTTTGCGCCCGGGCAGAGGTGGTACTTCCCGCCGAAGCTCAGACCGATGACCAGCTCTTTGGCACGGCGAACAGCGAGGCTTTCGTCAAGTTTATTGAAGGCTATGACGCCCTGCAATACATCGAGAAGACCCAGGGCCAGGTCATCAATGAATTCAACCCGAAGTTTGCGTACGACGCTTTGCTTGAGGCCATACAGCTTGACAGTGAGTGGGAGGCGCCCTATGCGACCCTGCTGAACCTTTGCCGGGCCTGTACCCAGTTGCGTTTGGGCCGATCTGAAGATATTGAAGAGGCACTCACCAAGGCCAAGTCTCTCACTCCCGATGACATCCGTGCCATGGTTGTGCTGGGTGAGTTCTACCAAGCCGTCAATAACAGTGCGAAGTCCTTAGAGGTCTTGCAGGAAGCTCTGAAGATCGAAGATAACGAACCTGCAATTTACACTCGAATTGGTATCGCGCAAAGTGCTCTTGGTCAAGTCGATGAGGCCGAGGCCAGCTTCCAAAAGGCAGTAGAACTTGAGCCAGTGGACAAGCCAAGTATGGGCTTTCTCGCTCAAATCGTGGCTGGTCAAGGCCGCGCCCACGAAGTTCCGATGCTCTGGCGAGAAGTCGTGGATGCTAACCCCGAGAACTCACACGCCTGGGCCAATTACGGCGCATCGCTAGTGCAGGCTGGCAACGAAGCCGAAGCGCTTCGGGCTTTTGACGAAGGGCTCGAAAAGGCCAAGGAGCCGCTCATCGTGAAGCGTGCTTACGCCCCTGCTCTCGCTCACGTCCAAGAGTTCGACAAGGCGATGGACTACTACGAAGACGTCATCGAGATGGCGCCACAGGACGTTCAACTGCTCATCGAATACGCCCAGACCTTGCAAGCTGCCGGCCGCACATTCGAAGTGCCAAAGGTGCTTCGCGACGTTCTGGGTGGCAACCCCGATCCAAACACGCGAGCGCAGACCCTCGCTTGGCTCGTCGAACTCGAGCAGCCAAAGCGCGTCGAGAGCGTCGCCCAGGCTCAGGAGAAGATGAACGCCGAGGACTACGAAGGCGCCGTGAAGATCCTGCGCCCGATGCGAAACTGGCTCGCCGACTACTGGAAGATGTGGGCGCTGTATGCCGCGGCACTTAACCGAAGTGGCGACTTCCGCGAGGCCGAAGAAGCCTCTAATCGCCTGATCCAGCTCTTCCCCGGCAACGAAATTGGCTTCGCCGAACTCGGTAACGCGCTCGGCCCACAAGGCAAACACGAGGAGCAATACAACGCGATGCGCTATGGCCTCTCCATTTTGCCGAATTCGCTGCCGATCGTGGTCAACTATGGCCTCGCGGCGAAGCGACTTGGGAAGACCGACGAGGCCAAGCAAGTGGCCGAAGCGCTTCGCCAGGCTGCCGCCGATAACAAGGACCTTCAAGAAGTCGTCGCCGAACTGGAGAAGTAATGTTCTTAAATGGTTAGCCATAGCTGCTATCAGCCTGTTCCAACGGAGTAAATGTCAAGATCATCCGAACGAATCCAAAGAGAAAGAAAATCCAGTCCCATTCGTGGAACAGGTGCAGCATGTTTGAACCTGGACCATTATAGATATCGCACGCAGCATAGGTCGCGAACATATACGGCAAGGCCAATATCGTCAAGATGACCCCCGTCCAGCGGTTCATAAACCACGTTAATGGCGCAGGTAGTAGCATGAGCATGTACCCAATGACGCCGCTGTTCACCGACGCACAGACGTAGACCACGGCGGCTGCGAAAACGATTGAAATGATCCTATCAAGCCATCTCCAGCGGGACTGACGGTTCTGCTGATTCAGACGGGGATATGGCGAGGTGAGTCTAGGCTCGATAAGGCTGTTACGCCATTCGAACCGGTCGAGTTGCAATCCATCCAATTGGCCCTTCAAGCGGTCGTGGGGGATTGGTGCCTGAACCACCTCCTGGGTTCTCGGGAATCTCATCCTCATCCACGGTGCCTTGCGCTTCGACCATCGTCGCGCTCCACGTCTCGACATCACGCGCCGTAGAGAAGGTGAACGTCTCCGACTTCACGGTCGAGCCATCCGAAAACGTCGCTCGAACATCGCGCTGTTTGGCCTTACCCAACAGCTTCATGCGTTCATTCTCGCCGTCCCATTCGGCCCGCGGGGCCCAAACCATGCGCCACTGGCCCTCGGGCAACTCTTGCCGGGCTTGGGGTGAACCAGTCGCAAGAGCTCGACGCTGGCCTTTCTGATACCAATACTCGATGCGATCCGCGAGCACCCGAACCGGATACTTACGCCGGTTTTCTAGCGAGCGCAACTCATCCGAGTCTTTGGGCGCGGGCCCCGACTTACGCGTGATTTCATCTGGGACCACGGGCCGCATCGGCTGCAGCGGCTCAACCTTGAGTCCGCGCTCCGCTTCGGCCTTGATGAGCATATTCACTTTGCCTTCCAAGATCGCCCGCCGCTCGCGTCGGAACACCACCACTCGGTCGCACATTAAGTTGGCTTCCTGGCCAAAGTACCGCACATTGCCGGAGGCCACCAGCATTTCTGGTCGTCCATCCACCGGATCAAACTTCTCAATCTTATCGGCCCGGATTTCGACCTCCCCATTTTTGGCAGTCGCCTTCACAAGGGTCAAGTGCCCTTTCTCACCAAACGACTCTCCTTCGCTAGTCAGCGTCCATGGCTTTGCCGGCGATGGCTGTTGCACGGGCACCTCTTCGTTCTGGGCGAGAGTGCCGACCCAGACCACCTTGCCGATGGTCCATTTCTCTGTCTTAAAATTGTAATTGAGCTTCTTTGCGTCAATGTTTCCGCTATAAAACTTGCCCTTTACGCCTTCTGGGATGACCATGTCTTGGGTCAAGTTGCTATACATCAGCTGATCACTCTTAAGGTCGATGTCCTTATTCCAAGCTCGAATGCCGCGATCGAGAAACAGGCGCTTCACTTGATCCTGCCAGACTCCCTTGTCTGCGACGAAAGACCATACAGTCTTTTGATCCTGCTTGAACATTCCATTGCGGATCTTTTCTGCCCGATAGATGTTTCGGTCTCGAGTGATTTCCAGCTTGTCGCTGTCGGCCATCATGACCAACTTCCCATCTTGGTATCCCCGTAACTTCGTATCATGCATCGTTACGGCAGCCTTTGAAGGATCTTCTGGCTTCGGCTTGAAGTCGGCAAATGGATCGGCTTGAATGACCGATCGCACACCAAGGAATCCAGCCCACAACAAAGCAATAGACGCGACCCCCCAAAGGAAATTGCGGACAATGGGCTTAGTTGAGCGTGACATTCTGCTGGACAGTGTCGCCCGGACTATTCAGTACAACCGGAACCGGGCCAGAGGTAAGCGTACCATTCGTTGCGGTCACCGTATAAGAACCAGGGGCAACCCAGAAACCAAATCGGCGATCGCTCCCGGTTGTCATCTGCCGCACCACAGTGCTTCCCAACTTCAACTGGACCGTGGCGCCAACTCCGCTACCTGAGGGATTAACCAATCCTTCGATATTGAAGGGAGTTCCCGGGGGGGCCACTCCTGAATCGGGCAGCAACAACACGTCTCCCAAGGATGCGATGCCGCTTACTGGAAGCGCATCGGGCGTGAAAATGCGAGGAAAGAATCCGCTCTTTCCCGCTCGTCCCTCCATGGCCTGAAAGTTTGCTGGCTGCGCTGGGTCATAGGCGACCCCAACAAGGACGTAATTACCGCTACCGTCGGTCGTGGTTCGAATCCCTCCGAGCTTCACCTCCGCTCCAGCAATGGGTGAATTGTCGTTCTGATTTCGCACAACTCCATTTACGGTTACCTTCTGCGGTCCGACAAAAAACAAGCCCAGATCTCGATCTTCGGCGGCAGCGGGAAAGGTGAAATCAAACGTCATGCTATTCCAAGCAACGGACATTGCCGTCTGGCCGGCTGGCACCTCGATACCAAAGAAGCCATCGGACTCGGTTGCGACCGTCGTTCCCGCAATGGTGACTTGGGCGGCCGGCACCGGGGCGCCATTGTTCGAGATACTTAGGACAGTGCCCGAAAGAAATATCGTCGCGGGCGTCCCACCCCCACCGCCGCCACAGCCGACGAGCAGTAAACAAAGCGAAACCAGCAGAATCAGTAATTTCATTGGACGAAGTTGTTATCAATCAGCAAAGTTCGAGTCGCTGAGGTTGCCGTAAAGGTATAGGTTGCCGATCCCGAGTAGATCGTAAGATAGCTGCGAACGGGGTCCCGAAACACATAGGTGCTTGGACGATTAGTTTCGCGGGTCATGGCAAAACTGTAGGTTCGCCCCGGCTTGAGGTTCGCGAGGTTGATCGTCCAAGTCGCCGGATTACCAAAGGCCTTCGTTGCCCGATAGAGGCCCTCATTAACCTTAATACTCAACCCAGAAGATCCCGGGGGAGCCTCGATATCGAAGGCCCGGTCGATCGCATTGGTCGCGCCCTGACGCTGTCCAAAGACCGCCGTCGCTCGCTCCCCAGCACCAGTCAGTGACAGTGCGATATTCCAATACTTGGGGACGACGGGAGTCGAGCGACTACCGGACCCAGTGCCACCGAAGACAATCGTCGCCCCAGTTGGCGACAACACCTTGATGAAGAAGGGCTTCCCCGCTGCCAGGCCAGTGATCGAGGAGTAACTGCCAGTTTCAGGCATCCCAGTGATCGCATCGCTGGCCCCAGGAACAAACTCAAAGATATCGCTTCCAATCAGATCACCAACGGCTTCGCTATAAATTTTTGGAAAGCCCGTGTCGGCGACAAAGGTCAGTTCGCTTCGGCTGATGCTATTTGCGAGAGGGTTGCAGACCATATTCCAGCCTTGGCGCAAGGCAACGCTAATCGGTTGCTCCGACGCCTGATAACCGGGCACCGATAGACTCCCGCCGCTCTCCAATCGCACAAAGTGCGAGTGCCCTTCTCGCAACGAGCCCGACCGCGGGAAAAACTCGAAACGCGCGTTCGCTGGATTCCAGCGGGAACCCATCGTAGCATTCTCAGATAGACCTAGCACTTGGTCGAGCCGAGTCCTCGTGGTCTGGATTGGGAAGCCCATCATTTGGATGCCTTGCTGCAGGAAAACATCGAAAGAAGTCCGTGGCCCAACATCGAGCACCAGACCGATGTCGCCGGGCCCCTTGTTGACCCTTCTCGTCAAAATAGTCGTTGTGCCTTGGCCAGTGGTCCGTTTCACACGGACCGTCATCGGCAGGGATCCATCGAATGGCGTATCAGTTATTGTCGCCCCAAAGGCGAAATTGCTTACCGGAATGATATGAACCGTACTGCCATATTGGACCTCGACGGTAAAGGTCTGACCCGAGGCTGCGGCCACACCCGTAATCGTCCCGTAGACGTCCTTGGGTGTCGGATTTGAGGCGGTGGCGATTGCTCCCGCCGGCAAGGAAACTCGAGCTATTTGATCCTGAACGGGAACATCCACGGTCACGCGATACGGCTCACCACCGGTCGGTGTCCCCGGGAAATTCGGAACGACATTGCCATAGGCCTGAACTATGTCGATGCGGTCGTCTTGCCCGCTACCAAAGAATCGGGTGAAGTCCGTCGACCAGAAGATTGGGTAACTCGTGCCAGCCAGCAGGTTTTCGTTTCCGTTTGGCAAGGTCTCGAAATAGTGGGCTTGGATCGCAAAGACTCCGAAATCAGGACCCTCCAGCCCGGCGAGAATTGGAAATGGCTGAACTTGAAGTTTGAGCCCAGGAGAGAGTGACGGGTCCAAGATGAATTGTCTAGCAGTCCAAGACCCAAAACTCAGACCCTCGACACCACTACTGGTGAGCGTTTGCCCGAGTGCATTGAGCTGGGAGATCGACTGATAGGCACCGGTGTTCGCGTAGTAGCTGGTCAGAAGGGAGCTGGCGAAGGACGGATACTCGACCAACACCTTTTGAAAAGCGGAACCGGCCATGAGATACCGCAACAAGTAGAGCCCGCCGACCGAACCTCCCAGTGGGAGTTGAGTGTTTACAAGGTTAGGCGCAATAAATGTGGGGTTACTCAGCGCTGGCTGGTTGTTCCAATCGTAGTACGACCCAAGGTCATAGCTACTCTGCAGAGTTTGCTCGATTGCTTCGGTGTCGAGCGTGGCAGGAAGAGCTCCCGGTGTTCGACAAATCCGCAAGGTCGCAGCCCGAACCAGGCCCTCATCCCAGGCTTCAAATGGGAGCTGCTTGCTCCCCATATAGGCTAGCAATAGCGTATGAACGAAGTTAACGGCGGCGACCTCTGGTTTGATTCCAATCCCGTCGGCATATACGGGAAACCGTATCTCGCGCTGCCCGCTTCCGTTGTTGTCGATGTAAATACCCCCGGCAACGGCATGGCGGTCTGGAATGTCCGCATCATAGTTTCGAACCCAAACCGTTCCGGCTTCCGCCGGCGCCCCAAAAACTAGATTCAGGCGCGATTGCACGGTCGCATATACGTCGGTCAAAAGCGCTTGGTAGTTGCTCGGGAAAGCGCGGGCTCCAGAAGACTCGAATTGAAGCGCAATGCCAGGGGAGCCTCGAAAAGCTGGGAATCTCTGGCGGGATGGTGCGCCCTCTAACTTCACCCGAATGGGCAGCGTGAAAATAGGAGCCCTACGTCCGCCTTGAGCCATGACTTCTCTCTCACGGGCGCTCAGCGTTGCAAGGTTCGCTGTGAATTGCCGTACGCTTTGCTCTACGGAATCAACACCTCGGGCAGAGGAATAGGGCACGGATAGGGTTGTTCCGGCTACGACAGAGGTCAGCGCACCGAACAGCACGACAGCCCAAGCAGAGCAATACAAAGGTCGCTTTAGCATCTTAATATACGAAGGATTGTACGGGGCTCAAGGTTCGACTGGCATTACTATTGGCAAGGCCGAGAACGATGTAATAGTACGTTCGACCCGAAACGAATCCACCAAGATTGGCGATCCGGTTATAAGAATAGCCGGTCCCGCCAACAGGACTACTTTCGTTGTTCCAAATTGAGTTCAGGTCAACGCTCGGGAAGTCGCTAAAGACATAAACAACGAACGAAGTGGCTCCGGAAAGGTTGTCCCAAGAGAACTCCAAATTGCTCCCAACCGTGAAGGCGTCGGCGGTCAAGTCATCCAGAGTGCGCGCTTGAGCAATGGCACTTCGCGGACCTTCACTATCTGGATCGTCGGGGAATCGCGTTCCGAGCGCCGACACTTGGTAACGGTAGGTCGAACTTGGTAGCAGATTAGTGTCGGTATCAATGTACGTGCCCGATAATGGCTCGCGATAGAAGTCGTAATCGGTGATCGACCCACTCGACATCCCTCGATAAATGCCGTAGCCATAAAAATCGTCGCCGATCAGGCGATCCCAATTGAGCTCGACTTCAATTGGATTGTCGAACGTACTCGTTCGACCCGTCGTCGTCGGGCGTTTGGGGTTCCAGCGGCGCTTTATGTTCTCATACGCGCCCGCCGGATTGGGGCCACCTCGATTGCCGAAGCGTGGACTAACCCAAGTGGTCGCACTGAGCCCAGTAACTTGCGGAAGCGCCGGGAAGCCAGCATCTAAAAGGACAAAATTGACTGTTCGCTCCTCCCCATTTGCCAACGTGACCGTCCCCGTGTCGTTGGAAAATCCAGGTGCGCCAGCTTGAACGGTGTAGGGCACCGACCCGCCAAGATAGTCGAGCGAGTATCGGCCATCGGAATCTGTTACGGTCGACGCGCTGGTCAAGTATCCGTCGCTGTAAGCAAAGACCCGCGCACCAACGATCGGGTCACCAAAATCGTTTCGAACGGTGCCCCTTATCTCGGCTAGCCGATTGACCGGGAAGACCACAATATTGCAACTGTACTGGGCCTCTTCGGCCACTGCGCGAACCATGTTTCGTCCCCGATATGTGACGCCGTCCTGAACCGTTTCGGCAAACACGTTGATGTCTCCGGCTCGGCTACCCCGCAATGTGTACGACCCATTTACGCTACTGCGCGTTGAGGCATCACTTGTCCAAACATCGGCATCTCGAACGGGCTGACCGTCTTCGTCAGCGACGCGACCACTCAAGGTCGAGTTCTCATAAACAACACTGCCGCAACCCGCAATCAGCAGTGACGTGAGAGGCAAGAGCCAAAGAGGTGATTTCATTATTGCAATGACAGTGACGTCTCAAATAATCCCGCGTTACCGAGGGAAGGTGAACGACAGCTCCATGTCAAAGCTACCAGACCGATAGGCGCCACTGGTCGATGTACCGCCAGTGTTGCGAACATCGCGGTAACGGTAACCAATGTTCAGTGCAAGCGCATCGATCAATTGGTATTGATAGGTCAGGGCGGCAGTCACATCCGATTGGGGGAGATAGCCCGTCGTCGTTCCGCTGATAAATTCGGCAAAGAGGTTTTCGCGTCGCCCAAGGCGGTAGCTGGCTGTTCCTTCAAAGGTAAAACCATTCTGTTGGTAGATGCTGGACCCGCCCGTCAAAAGCGCGCTCGTCCGAACGGCATAGCTCATGCGGCTACTAAAGCGACCATCTAAGCTCGCCGTCAACAGCGTCGCCGAAGAAGTCTGCGGACTGCTTAAGTACTTGGTGTTGCTGGTATCGAGCCGCATCGAAAATCGGTGCAAGGGACTCATCATCCAAAAAAGTGAGAGCCCAGCCCCCTGAGTCTCGCTATTGCTACTCACACTTCCGGTGTATCGGTTGATGTATGCGTCTATGCCGGTGCTGAACCGTTCATGGGGATGGTAATCGATGACCAATGAAGCCAGCCGAGAGCCCGTTGCGCCGAGGAAGTTTAGTCCGGGCACGGTGCCAGTGAAGCCGCTCGATCCCAAGCCCAAGCCCGTTCCATCATTGTAGGCTCCCAGTCCATTAACGCCACCACTATCGGTGTCGCTAAACCGAGCCGAGACCGACAGCTTTTCCGATGGCACGTAGGCCAAATTCAAGTCAGCGCGCCTTCCTAAGCCACTATCCCCGCCCGACCGCACGCTGTTTAGACTGAGCGCCGTATCGAGCGTCAATCTCGAATTCGGTCGCCACGAGGCGACGCCGGTGAGGCCACTGACAGAAAATGATTGCTGCGGAGAGTTGGTTACGAATGTGGTCGGTCCGGACCCCATCATGTGATTTAGAGAAAGGCGATAGTCCCAGTTCGAGTAGCCCTTATTCGTCGCCAGCGAGAATGCGTTGGAGAGCGACGGATTACCGAGAATGCTAGTTTGCCGGCGATCCCAACTGAGCCGCAAAGGCTGACCGGTTTCACTCGGTGTGATTTCGTAAACCAAGCCAGAAGAATTCACCTTCGATTGACGATAAACCACGTTGCCGCCTCCGTCCACGGTTCGAGTTGTCACGTTTGCGGCCGCGTGATTAGCCGAGATCTTCGATCTTGAATTCAGCTCATATGAAAGGGCAACATCACCGGCGCGCTCATTTCGATTAAAGTTTGCGCTTTCCACGCTGACAAAGCCGCGAGGAACATCACGCGCGCCTGCGCGCAATGACCAGGCGCCTTGCGAGAAGTCGAGGGTCAGACCTTGCGCTAAGCCGCGACTTGGATTTAGCTCGTTCTTCAGCTTGCCGTTGGCAAGAGCATAGCTAATCGCCCCGTTCTTACCGAGCGGCAGGCGATAATCCAGCCCAACAACTTCCCGGTCCCCGTCCACGGTTTGCCGCGGCTTTGGAGTGTAAACCACGTCGATCTCGTCGGTCGACGGCATGAACCGGGTGAAAAAGAAGGTGGCTGCATTGTCCACATCGAAGTAGTAGTCCACCCCCTCGGTCTGAAGAACACCATTAACCCGGACGATAATTGGACGACTGGTCAGCGGTTCGTAGTAGAGCGTGTAAGGCGTGCTCGGAGGGCCGAAACCGAAAAATTTATCGAGCCTAGTCGACCCAAACGAGCTGTTACGTGCGACTTGCCGCATCGCAGTAAGCCCCACTTTTCCACCCTTGCCAAAGTCATAGCTCAACCCTGCGCCGTCGATTGTGCCTCGTTGCGAGTTCATCCCGTAGGCCTCGAAGGTAACCGCGATGGTGCTGCTGGGGGCGACCGCCAAAGTGGTGAATGTGATCGAACCAACTTCGTAACTGATCGTGTAGTCACGGCCCCTTTGCATGAGGAGTCCGTCGACTTGGATGCGCTCACTCTCAGGCACGATTTGGTTGGTTTGCAGATAGTAGGGCCCGCTACTGCCGTTACCGGGTATGGCCACTGTCTCTGCACGGGCCTTTGCCTGACTCGTCACGGCGCGTGCTTGGAAGTTTCCCGACTTGTACCCCACCTGGGCTCCACGCAAAGTGCGACTGAAAGACGCAAACCGATTGGTGTTTAGCATGCTGCCCTGGATGTCCCCCAGATTGACTTTCCAGCCACTTTGCTCGTAGTCGATGCTGAACTTTTGTGAGGTCGGGTCCGTGAAGCGGCTGTCCAAGAATGCTGCTTCAAAGTTGAACAATCCAAAAACTCGGCGACCAGAAATCTGTAGCTGGCCAACGTCAGTAAATGGGCGATGCCCGAGGCCGCTGTAGTTTGTGACGTTGTAGGCTTCGCGGTCTCCACTCACCGATCGAATGTGGTACCCCAGCCTTCGATACCCGCTGACCTGGATCCGATCAATTAGGTTCCGATTGATCCAGTTCCAATTCTGCGAACCAGCCGCGCCAATGACGGGCACAGCCGCGCAGAGCCAGAAAATGAGAGACCTAGCGAACACAGTTTTGAAGGACTTCGATATTGAGCATCGCTTGCTGCCGGAGGACTTCGCGTCTCGCCACCAGTTTCTCGGCCACTTGGTCTCGTTGCTTCATCATCGTTTGGAATACATCAAAGACGCGCGAGGCCGTTAGGCTGTTCATCGGAAGTGCGCCCGGGAGGCCCGCCTCACTGGCAAACGCCGATACCTTGGGGTCGTAGCTCAACATCACGCTAGGCACGCCCACCGTAGTGGCAATGATCCCTCCATGGAGCCGCATGCTGATCACCCCATCCATTCGCAACAACCTCTTCTGAAGTTCCATCGGAGTAGTGAGCTTTCTTAAACTGGGGATCTTTCCGCCTTGGGCTTTCTCGATGCTCTGGATCAGAGGCCCATCAAGTTGCCGGTCGAGTTCAATCAGCGTTGGCATGTAACCGTTTTCGAAAAGCAGTCGACTAAGATCGGCAAAAAGTCTTTCCACCTCTTGCGGCCTACCATGAGGCCTTGGAATCAATCCAACCGACTTCATCGATCCAACCTGGAAACCACCCTCCTCACCGGTTACTGTTGGAAGCAAAAACGCCATGTCGCTGGTTGCTCTCGGGGTGGCTTTTATTCCTAGAGATTGCAGAGTTCGAATGGACTCAGGATCGCGGACGGTTATTGCATCCGCGCTCTCGAAGGCGAATTTCGCTGCTCGCTTACCTAAGAATGAACTGAGCGGCCCAACACCTTGGGAGAGCAAAGCCACCTTTTTGTTGAGCTTCTTGGCTTCACGGACGAGGTTGGCGTAGAACATCGCGCTCTTAACACTCGTGACATCCTGAAAAATGGACCCCCCGGGAAACACCAACGCGTGATGCTCACTCATGGCTTGCCGGAACCGAGCCATGTCCTTTCTTGGAATGCTGCTGAGTCCATAGAGGCGATAAGTTTCCTCAGGTGCACCGCTCAGAACCGTGGGTTCGAGCCCAGCTTGGCGAATCCCCTCGATGAAGCCCAGAAGGATTGCATCATCACCGAGATTCTCGCAGCCAAAATATCCGGCGAGTAAAACCTTCTTCATGCGGGAAGCCACCGACGTACCAAGGGCCAGAGCGCTAACCCCACAATAAGGCCAGCTACCAACCCGATCGTAATCCGGATTAAGCCAACCATCACGGGAGTGTGAAGGTGGCACATCGTATTGACCATGCTTGTCTGTCCGATCATACCAAGGGCGACTAACAAGCCACCTATCGACTGTGACCGCTTGTTCGGCCGAGCCAGAGCGAACAATCCGATAATGAGCGCCGGATGCCCGAGGATGAACTCCTTTGTTCTCGGCCGCACACTGAGGTACCGCTCCAGCAGGCTGCGAATTTTGAGTTCGATTCCGCTTACCGCCGCAGGATTGTCATTGCCGGTACGCGCAAGCATGAAACCGAGCCCAATGAGCACAACAAGTCCTACGATGATCGAGCCCCACGTTACCGGCGAGGAAACCAGCTTTGGCAATTCAAAGTGGTCGCGAATGACCATAGCACCAACGATGAGGATGGGAAGAAAGTGGGCGACTTTGACGGCCCAGAAAGTGTCTGCCCGGACGTAAAATGCCGGTCCATTGAGCAACCCGGCTACGCAGAGTCCGCCAACGATACTAACAATCGAAACAAGGCCGAATTGAATGATCGGATGGAACCCAGACCACTGCCTAAGAGCCATGTATCCGAGAACGGGCAAAAGCACTGCCGCCAAGGTCGCAAGGTATGTGGAGTCGTTCTTGACTATTGCAAGTCCTGCGACTGCAACTAAGGCGACGGCCCCGGCGAGAAGTAGCGGCTTGCTGGTGACCGTGGTGAGAAGCATTGCCATTCCGATCCCCAGGACCGCGAGGGCAATGACTGGCACAGCCTTCTCGGCTCCCGTTGGGTCCTCCCAGGGGTGGGGTTCTCGAACTGCGAGTCCTTCCTTGCGGATGGCGTTGGAAACCTTGTTGATAGACGCCAACAGTGACTTCAGAGGTGTTTCTTGAGTGTCGTCGAAGGGGCGTACGAGCAGAATACGCTGATTTCGCTCGCCAGCTGCCCTTCCGTACCGCTCCACAACCTCGCCCGGGGTCATGGCCCCAATCTCAGCAGCTTGAATCGCATGGAGGCGAACAACGTTCCGAGGGTCCAGAGCCGTCATCTTTGCCTCACCACTCATTTTCGCAAACTCCGGCGAGCAGTAGACCATTCCTTTGGCTTTCAAGGCATTTACCAAGTCTTGCAGGTGCGCACGGCTCCCCAGCACACTATCGCCTTGTGGCAAGAACCCGAATGCGCCGAGTCCGGCGGCATCCGCGACGATCGCCTCTACATAGGCTTTTGTCGGGCTAACAGTGTTAGAGTTGCGAGCGATGAGCGCGAGGCCCGCTTCGGTGATTTGTTTGGCAGCAAAGGCATCGAGTCCTAACGAAACCGACTTCAAGGTATCCATCGGGGTATCACTCGACAGTTGGATGCCTCGTCCCGCGTCTGCCGGGAAAATGACCCCTCGCCGCGTTAGCGCGCGCCGAACCCTTGGTTCAGCCTGCCCGCCGCTCAGAAATTTGATGCCAGTGTCGGGGCTGGTCGTCAAAGTCATTTCGCCCCGATCAATAGCATCGCCAATCGTATCCTCGGGCAGGATCACGGCTCTCAGGCCCACCTCTATGAGTTCGGCAAGCGCTTGATCTGAGGGAATTCCAGAAGTGGACGCCGCGGCCGTAATCACGCCCCATTCAAGCGCCGGTGCGACGGCACGATTTCCCGCCTCGACCTTGTGACGCAATGCCACGGAATAGAGGGACGCGATTGCCGCGAGCAGTACGCAGGGCCAAACCCAGATTGGAAGCTTGTTAGTCATCGAATTCTTGATCGGTAAGTCGTTCGAGGCGGTAGTCCTTCAGAAGCTTGGCCCGCCCGCCAAGTATCAGGACGGTTAGCATCCCCGCCGCGAAGCCGCCTGCGTGCGCCCAGTTGGCAACCCCCTCTTGGGGAACCAAGATTTGAAACACGAACCAGAAACCGAGCATGACCCAAGCAACGATTGAGAAGGGAATGAACACCAAAGGGAAGATAATAAACTGAATCCGGTTGCCGGGGAAGAGCAGGAAATATGCTCCCAAAACGCCCCCAATTGCACCCGAGGCGCCGAGCGTCGGCACGGATGAAGTTGGCAAAAAGAGGATGTGGGCTGCCGAAGCGACAATGCCCCAGAAGATGTAATAGAGGGCATACCGAGGTGCCCCGAGCACTTCCTCGACTCGCCCGCCAAAGGTCAGCAAGAACAGGAGGTTACCGACCAAGTGCATCAGGTTGGCGTGAAGGAAGAGCATCGTGAAGAGGCTAGTCAAATTGGCTGGCTCGCCCCGGCCCTGAATTACCGCGATGATCTCTGTTGGCCTCATGGCGAGATCCGAGAAAATGATCCCGCTACCATTGATCGAACCGAGGCGATCCCACACGTAGATGATGATGTTGAGGGCAATCAGGGTGTAAGTAACCCAATGCCTCCCACTCGTTCTCAGGTCATCGCGGATTGGAACCATCTATCGGTCCCAGAAGATACCGAATTGGCTCTCGGCGGGGCGATCGTTACGATCGGTCCAGTTGACGATTCGAGATGCATTTGTCGCCCAATTGGTGGCAGTTGGATATGTATCGGTCCCCGATCCGTCGTAGAAAAGCCCTAAGCCGAGACCCCTCTCTCGCAAACTGTTCTTCGGAACATCGGCGCTTCTTCCCAACGTGATGTTGCTCGAATCATAGCGGTCATTTCCATCGAAGTCCATGAAGACGCCAAACCCATTAGCGCTACTTGCACCCAAGCTAAGATTCGGCGCCTTGTAGTTGTCTCCTCCAAAGCGGTCGATAAACATCCCAACACTGAAATCGTGACCGGCGCCGAGGGCCATATTCTGGGTCGCAACATATTCATCGACCCCGCCCTCGTCTTCAAAATAACCAATGCCAAAGTGAGCGGCCGCGCCTTGCACATACCAAACGCCCGTGTACAGATCATTTCCGCCCCGATCCCACAGGGCGCCCACGCCATCCCAATAGCCGACACCTTGGCCAAATACTCCACAGGCGAAGTTATCATTGCCGTCAAGATCGTAGAGCACTCCGACCCCACCACTCAACGAGTGACCATCCAGATAATCGGCCCGACGTCCAACTCCTGCACCCTGAGCCATGCTGACATTGGCCTGCGCAGTTTGTGGGCTAGGGAAATCGAGATCCACATTGTTGGCAATGTATGAGTCGTTACCTTGACGATCAACTATGGCTCCAAATCCGCCTGGGCCTCCATACCCCTGCACGGCGCTAAATCCGGCGTACTTGTCGGAACCCGCCATATCTTCGATGATGCCCAATCCGAAGTAGCC
Source organism: Chthonomonas sp. (assembly GCA_016788585.1). Taxonomy (GTDB): domain Bacteria; phylum Armatimonadota; class Fimbriimonadia; order Fimbriimonadales; family Fimbriimonadaceae; genus JAFLBD01. Next base: position 169,268 of record JAEURP010000001.1, read on the forward strand.
GTAGCCCTGCGCATTTACATAGGCATCATAGGTGTCGTTGCCCGCAGTGTCGCTAACAAACCCGACCCCGAATGTGCCGCTTGCAAGGCCCGGCGTTGTGGTCCGGTACAGGTCGTCGCCCTGCATATCAAAAATCATGCTGACCCCCAAAGTGGCGCCTCCGGGCCCCCAGTCGGTGGCGTTTTTGCGATCGGGATCTTGTCGCACTGGCAGAGCAGCAAGTTTCTCGTGGCTCAAGTACTTGTCATTGCCACGGCTGTCGATTACTATGCTTGCCCAATTAGCCACAGTTCGGTTGCTCGGATAACCCACATAGGTGTCATTGCCGCCAGAATCCAGAATCAGCAGGGCCTGGGCGCCGGAGTACTTGTCATCATTCCCGCCCGAAATGATGATCTCTCCCCAGCCCGTGGGAATACGAAGATTGAATTTCTCAGTCGTGTCGATCCCAAGGAGCTTATTGCGGGCAACCGTGCAGGCTGCGGCCACGTCTTGGCTCGCCGCGAAAAGGTAGGTCATGTCGACGGACTCGATGTCTCGCACCATTCGACTCGCCCGGTCTGCATCATAGGAAGCAGGCTCGGGAGTTCGCGCGCGAACGAAAAGGGACTCTAGATTGTCAACTTTGGAAAACGAAGCCCGGCGCATGGGCGCCACGTCCATAAGGACAGTTAAGATGAGCGCTGCTGCCTGGCGAGCGGGTTCGGGAATGCTGGTCAGAACCGGTACATTGCCCGAGATCAGGTTGGAACGCCTCATACGCTCCAAAACGCCCGCCAATGAGCCCGGCCGATTCGCAAACTGCTCCGCCGATGCAATCTGATTCCCAAGGATCGATCGCCGGACACCGTGACCCACCATTCGAGCTCCAGCGGCAAGACTATCACCCGGCTTATCACTCGCCGAAGCAATAAGCTCTCTTTGAACTGACATTAAAAACGGCAGACGCCAAGGATTTGAATATGCGCTCTCGTAAAACGTCCCCGGATAGGCCTTATCTTGGAAAAAACCAACGATTTGTTGATCGAACTTCGCCGTATTGGTATTGAGGCCCGCCGTGCCGAGCGCAACATCAAACGTGTTGTCTAAACTCTGAGCGTAGGTGGCCACCGTCAGGCCAATCGTCATGCAAAGGGCAACTCTCTTCATTTTTGCTGTACTAGCCGCCTCGGCAGCTGTGGCGAAGATCGTTGAGCCGCCAATCGCAACACCGCCACCTTCGATCCCATTTAACCCGGTCGAGCTATTTGCGAGCAAACCAAACCAATTCTCCTTCCCAAGTGCGTGGGAATCGCCGTACCCCGAAAATCAAAACGTCAAGATTCACGCTTTTGTGCCCGATTCTTCCGAAGCCGTGCCTGTTGTCATCGTTCTTCACTACTGGGGGGCGCCCGACCTGAAGGGTGAAACCGAATTTGCGCAGAAACTAAACCAACAGGGGATCGGCGCCGTGATTATGGAGCTCCCTTTCCACCTATCTCGAACCCCAAAAGGAAGCCGGAGCGGCGAACTCGCGATTCAGCCCGATCCTCTCAAGCTAAAGGCCACGATGATCCAAGCCGTTTGGGACGTTCGCCGAACGATCGACTGGATTGAGACTCGACCCGAATTCGACGCGACAAAGATTGGCCTGAGTGGAACCAGTCTTGGTGCGATCGTGGGTAGCATGACCTTCGCCGTCGAGCCGAGAATTGACGCCTACTGTTCCATTTTGGGAGGAGCTGACCTCGCCGACACCATTTGGTCCAGTTCAAGGCTAGTCCGAGAACGAGAAGTCCTGCGACGAAATCGCTGGACTCGAGAGAAACTCATCGAAGAACTCAAGGATATCGAACCTACTGAATACTTGAGTAAAGAAGAGTCACGTCCTGCCTACTTGATTGCAGCTCGATACGACACCATTGTTCCGGCGAGGAGCTACGACGCGTTGCGCGTTGCCTTGCCCCAGATGAAGACGATGTGGCTCGATACAGGTCACTTTGGTGGATTTGTCGTGCAGTCGGGCGTCTTCAGATCGGTCGCCCGCTTCTTCACCCAGTCTTTCGCTGGAGAAGTTTTCACCCCCCCAGCCCGACTTTACGCCCCAACGCTAAGAATCGGCGCTCCGGTTAACCTCGAAACTGGATTTCAGGTTGGGATTGGCCTCGATATATGGAAATTTGATGACGAGGGCAAAGGATTTGCAACGATTTTCATTACACCCAAAGGCCCTCAAGCATTCATTGGCATGAAGGTGACCAGCGGATTGGCTGCTGGAGTGACCGTCTTGCCGCGAAAGACAACGTTGGGACTGCTGTGGAGCTTTGTTCTGTAACCGATGCCGCAAGGCGAAACGTTCTCCAGACCTATATGGGTCTGGCCCAACATCTGTCTAACGCAAGACTGATTCAGCACCAGAACTTCTCCGGCACGATCTCACTTTTGCCGTATGCGTTTTGCAACTTCATCATGGGTGTCCATGGCAGTGAAGACGAGCGCCCCGAAATTGTTCATGAGATCGACCGCTGGGCTAGATTGCAACCAGCGCTTCGGGTTTATGTGCTCTCCGGCGACGAGCCCGATTCGATCGGTGAGTCGCTGACCGACATCGGCTTTTCGCTCGTAAACCAGATGGTCCAGATGGCCTGGTTTCCCGTAGAGACACTTGGCCGAGAAGAATGGACTCCGGCCAATTGTCAAGACGAGCGCAGGACTATTGCGTCTTTCATGGTTCAACAGTTCTTTGCCATGAACGCCGCGGACTTCAGGAACCTCGTCGTTGAGACAACTACCACAGGCCCGCACGAGCTTTGGCAGATCATTGATGAGAGGTCGGTAGTAGCAGCGGCCATGGTATCACCCTCTCAAACTGCACTTGGAATTTACAATGTGTGCGTAGACTCTTCCTTGCGTAGGAGAGGCTATGGTACGGCCCTGATGCGTTCAGCCCAAATCCGCGCCCACCACCTGCAATTACCCATTGTTTTGCAGTGCGATGCATCACTTTCTGAGTGGTACCGCGAACTTGGATTTCAAGTTTTTGGCGAAATGCGTACGTTTCAACGTCGCAATTGATCTTTTATTGCGTAATATAGAGACCTAGGCCCTTGAAACGGAACGCCTTCTCTCTGGTTGAGTTGCTTGTTGTCATCGCGATCATCGCGGTGCTGGCGGCGATTTTGTTCCCGGTGTTCTCATCGGCACGCCGTGCTGCGTTCGCTTCGGTGTGCCTTAACAACTTCAAGCAAGCCGGATTGGCCGCGAATCTTTACTTCAATGACAACAATGAAGGAATGTTGCCGGCAGCTTACAACGGCACTTCTGGCGCCAATGCTCTCAATGATCGCCGCTGGCCCCAGATTCTGAATGCGTATATGGGAGACCGCCGGCTCTATAAGTGCCCGGCTGATCCCAAGCCGTGGCCGCGTCCACCCGCCACTTTTGACCAAGACCTTCGCGTAGACGCCATCGAATACGACTATGCAGTCGCGAAGCTGAGCAACCTTGGTTACAACTATCTGTATCTCGCTCCGATCGTAAGTATCGGTTCCAATCGGTTATCATTACCGCGCACATTGGGCAACATCCTCACGCCTAGTGGAACGATTTTTGGCCTTGATTCTGTGGAATCTGTGAACCAAGCCGGTTTCCCATCGGGCGGAGGAAGCCACCTCGTCGTGCCACCTTGTCGCTGGAAGCAGGAAGGCGGAAGCCAGGTACTTGATTCGTACTATTACGGCCAAGGTATTGAGATTATTGCTGACCTCCCCGGTTGGGCCAAAAACTCTCAAAACAAGTTCACCGAGTACGGTGGAGCCTGGCCGTGGCACACCGGAAGGATGAATGTGCTATTTATCGACGGCCATGTCAAACCGATGACTCCGAGCCGATTGGTCGCAGGTTGCACGATCGAGTTTCAGCCCCAGGGCGTCATCGTCGACAGCGGTCGATACGACTGGGACCTCCAGTAACCTGCCATAATTTGGGCAGATGAAAGTTAGCATTATTGGCGGCGGTGGTCGCGTTGGATCTGATGCCGCGTTTGCCCTACAACTGGGTGGAATTGTTAAGGAAATTGCTCTTGTCGACATGAATGCCGACATGGCGGCCGGTGAGGCGCTCGATATTCGGCACGGTTCCCATTACACCTCGAGCCAAGTCATCACGAGTAGCGGCGACTATAGCGCTGTCGAAGGATCGAACTGCGTTGTCGTCACTGCTGGTCTGCGCCGCAAGCCAGACGAGAGTCGGTTGGAACTCATCAACCGAAACGTTGGCCTGTTCAACTCAATTCTCGATAGCCTCAAGTCCACGAAGTTGGCCGACGACGCTACAATCGTCGTCGTTTCAAATCCAGTAGATATTCTCACCCACATCGCGATTGAATCTGGCATTACGTCGCCAAGTCGGACAATTGGTCTCGGAACTGTTCTCGACACCTGCCGATTCTGCAGCCTGCTTGCCGATCACTTCAGAGTTCCGGCCAAGGATGTGAATGCCCTCATCCTCGGTGAACACGGCGATAGCATGGTTCCGATCTGGTCCTCCGCCAACCTTGGTGGCGCTCCCCTCGCTTCGATTCCAGGCTTCTCGCAAGAAGTAGCCCAAGGCATCTTTGACTTCACCAAGAAGTCGGGTGCCGAAGTCATTCGCCTCAAGGGTGGGGCGGGGCGAGCTGTCGGCGTCTCGATTAAGGAAGTGGTCGAAGCGATTGCGCTTGATTCCGGCCGAGTCCTTCCCGTGAGCGCTCTGCAAACTGGAAAGCTGGGAATCAGCGATATTTCGCTTTCATTGCCAACACGCGTGGGTCGAAATGGCGCCAATGAAATTTTGGCCCCCGGCGTCACTGATTCCGAGCGAGACGCACTCCAAGCATCGGCGGCAGCGCTAAAGGAAGTCCTGGGCCAAGTCAAAGCTGGCGTATAAGGTGGCCCTCAGACCTCAGGGAGCAAGTCTTCTCTGAGGTCTATTGATTTCAAACATATGAATCTCCTCATCCTTGGCGGCACTAAGTTCGTCGGTCGGCATCTTGCCGAAGCAGCCCTTGATCGAGGATGGAATGTTACGCTCTTTCATCGCGGCCAGACCAACCCAGATATCCTGCCCGATGCCACTCACCTCAATGGTGACCGACTTGAAGACTTGAGCGCGCTGGCGGGGCGTGAGTGGGATTTTTGCGCCGATACCTGTGCTTACTTCCCTAGGGCCATTCGCCTCGCGGGAGAGGCCCTCGCGGGGAAAGTTCAGCGCATGGCCTTTGTCTCTACAATCTCAGTCTATGCCGACAGCGAGGCTACACGGGTTGGAAGCCCCGTGGCGACCATCGACAATCCAGAAACAGAGGAGGTCACGGGCGAAACCTATGGGGCTCTGAAAGCCCTTTGCGAGTCAGAACTTCAACGAATCTGGGGCGATAAGTGTTGGACCGTACGACCGGGCATCATCGCCGGCCCATACGACCCAACCGATCGGTTCACCTATTGGGTGGATAGAGTCGCGAGATTCAAAGCCTTCGTCAAGCCAGCCAGACTGAACCAGCCGGTTCAGGCCATCGATGCTCGGGCCTTGGCAGAGTTCATTTTGGATGGGCTAGTAGCTGGGCATCGGCAAACCGTGAATACGGTCGGCCCCGAGGCCGCACTCGATTTCGACCACCTACTGAAGCGAATTCGGCGCGAACTGCGTGCCGAAGACTATGAACTTCTGCCCCGACCCGAAGGAGTTTCGTTACCACTAGAATTGCCCGCCAACCGCTACGAGATGTTCTCAATCGACCCACGCCCCGCCGTCGAGATGGGGCTGAAGCTCCCAGGAATTCGAACGACGATTCGTAATACCTATGAGTGGTGGCAAACTGAAAATCGCCGCCCAAGCATGGAGCAAAACAATCTCGGCGAAGTGTTGAGAACGACTTCATAGTTTCACAGTCGACTTTTTGATTCAAGGTAGCTACAATAGAACCATGGCTCAAGCCACTTCCAAGCCCATCGCGCCAATGCGCAATCCAGGAATGCCGCTGGATTTGGATTGGGTCGAGTCCGTCCGGGTCAACCGCTCAGCGGCCGAACGACGCGCGACCACTCTGACCGGCCGACGCACTGTGAAAAAGCAGTGGCAGGCAGCTTGGCTTCTCAAGTCGATCACGCTCATGGACCTGACAACCCTGTCTGGAGACGACACTCCCGGTACGGTTCTACGGCTCTGCGCCAAGGCGAAGCAACCCGTTCGGCAGGACTTGCTAGACGCCTTAGAAATGCCCCCTATCACGACGGCCGCGGTTTGCGTTTACCACGCGATGGTGCCTAGCGCGGTCGAAGCACTTGCGGGCAGCGGAATTCCCGTAGCCGCTGTCGCGGCAGGGTTCCCACATGGCCTTTCGCCACTCAGGGAGCGAATCCACGAAATAAGAGCCAGCGTTGCCGCAGGGGCGACCGAAATCGACATCGTCATCAGTCGCCAGCATGTTCTGAACGCCGACTGGGCCGCGCTGTACGACGAGGTCACGATGTTCCGAGAGGCCTGCGGCGAAGCTCATCTGAAGAGCATTCTTGCCACGGGCGAGTTGGCAACCCTTGAGAATGTCGCGAAGGCCAGTGTAGTCGCCATGATGGCGGGAAGTGACTTCATCAAGACCTCGACGGGAAAGGAATCCACCAACGCCACTCTTCCAGTCGGGTTGACGATGGCGCGCCAGATCCGCACATTTAGGGAAAGAACCGGCTACAAGATTGGCTTTAAGCCCGCCGGGGGAATTCGAACTGCTAAGCAAAGCCTTGACTGGATGATTCTGATGAAAGAGGAGTTAGGCATCGAGTGGCTCGATCCTCACCTTTTTCGATTAGGCGCCTCGACCCTTCTTAGTGACATCGAGCGACAACTCGAACACTTCATCTCTGGGCGATACTCCGCGTTCAACCGACATCCGATGGCATGATTACCGCACTTCTTCTGACTCAGACCCCTTCCCTTGAAGCCCAAATTGACGCTCTGATCCGCGACAACAAGGTGCCCGGTATCGCCGTCGTGGTTCGGAAAAAGGGCAAAAACATCGTGCGGATCGCCAAGGGCTACGCTAACTTGGAGACGAGCACAAAGATGAGCCTCGACTCGGTCCACGAACTTGCTTCGGTGAGTAAGCAATTTACGGCCACGGCGGCGATGAGGCTAGTCGAAATGGGAAAGCTATCGCTCGACGCTCCCCTGAGCCAGTTTGTTGACGAAGCACCCGAGTCGTGGCAACGCGTCAAGGTGCAGCACCTGCTAGAGCACACCAATGGATTGCCTGATTACCTCTCGCCTGATCTCGATCTGGGAGTCAACACTTCGCTCAGCTCATTGATCCGCGGAATCAAGGGGAAACCCCTCTTGTTCGAGCCAGGAAGCAAATGGGCCTATTCAAATTCGGGCTACATGGTCCTTGGTCACGTCATCGAAAGGGCCAGCGGACAGTCCTTTACAGCAATTTTGAACAGTGAAGTGATCTCGAAAGCGGGCATGAAATCGGCCTGCGTGGCAAACCCAACCCAGATCTTGCCAAATCGCGCCTATGGCTACTCTAAAAGTGGAGGAGGCTGGAAGAACGAGATGTACGTGTCATCGGTTTTGTCAGCCTGCGGCGACGGAATGATGATGTCGTCGGCCAATGACCTACTGGCTTGGCACAATGCCCTCGTAAAAGGGCAAATTCTTAGTAACGCTTCTTGGCAGAAAATGTGGACGCCAACCCCTCAATCACAAGGCAGGTATGGCTTCGGATTTGGGGTCGAGCGCGCAGGTGCAAAGCCACGACTCTTGCATAGCGGAGCTTGGGTTGGTACCGGAACCTTTTTGATGAGCGACATCGAGACAGACAGTGCCATCATCATCTTGGTCAATTGCGATCAACCGCCGATCAAAGATCTCATCGAGGCGGCTTACGCTAAGCTCTAAAATCCGGGAAGAGTTGCGGATAGAATCTCTCTAACTTCAGGACTCGCCTTTTCTCGAAGCTTAGCGATAACCCTGTCACGCACCGACATCTCCTTAAAGGTGGCCGAATAGACTAGCGGGCTACAAGGGTATTTCAATAGCCTGGAGTTGAGGTCGAGCTGACCGAGCGACCTTCCCTTGGAGTCTTTGGGATACCGCTGCGAGTAGTACTCTGTGAAGCCCGAAGTGCCCTTAACTGGCGAATCGAGCTTTAGTTCATTCTCGCAGAGCAACAGCGAAACGAGCCGATCGATTCCGGCATCTGTCGGCGACATCGCCACCGCAGATAGGGCGTTCTGAACGGCCATTTGTTGCTCCATCACCATGAGCGCAACTAGGTCGCTGTGAGGGGTTAAGTACTTTTTTGTGTCAAAGAATTGACTTAAATCTGTAATGTTTGCGCCCACATCTCGGTTCAGCTTTGGCGCCTCGTCGGGCGGTGTGCTCGTCGTGTTACCCATGTGGCGCATCTTCCCATGCAAGCCGGTTACATACCATCCGCCCCATCGATTCTCGAAGGGCGTTTCAGCGGTTACGAGAACCGCACGCGATTCCAGGCGCGGGTAGCCGCTGGGCGCGACGTGAGATGACGTTGCAAACAACTGCGACGGAACCTTGGAGCTTCCACCGCCGTGGCATCGGAAGCAAAGGAACTCTTGGTGACCCTCCAACTTTGCCCCCCCAGCCTTATTGAGAATGGTGTAGAACTGTGGCCCTTTGGAAGGGTGAACCGACATTACTTCGAGCATCGGCGCCGTCGGAATGAACGCGACATAGGTGTGCTCGTTAAAGTAAATGGCCCTTGGGTTCTTGGGACTGATCTGACCTTGCAGGCTCGACTTACTAAACACCAAGACCTGAGATGAAGGGTCGATGTCAAGTTCCTTCAGTACCGACTTTAGATAGCCCTGCTTATCCTCGAACTTGATTGAGGATGTGTCGATCGTTGAGACTGGGTCGGCCAAAACCGCAACCACCGGAATCAACGAGCAAAGAACGAGGAGTCGCATCTCTCCCTCTATTTTGGCGCACAATAAGCGGTCTTGCGTCATTGGCTTGCATCGCTATACCTCGCAATTTTCCTAGACTTAGTCGGGTTCGGGATGATCATTCCGGACATCCAACTACTTGCCGAGAGCCAAGGGGCGCCTGGTTGGCTCATTGGCGCAATCCTCGCAAGTACCTTCGTGATCCAACTTTTTGTTTCACCGGCGTGGGGTCGCGCCAGCGATCGAGTTGGGCGAAAGCCTATCTTGCTTATCTGTACAGGTTTTTCAGCATTGGGCATGCTCATTTACGGAGTCTCGACGAGCATCCCGCTCCTGTTGCTCAGTCGCCTTTGCTCCGGTCTCGGCGGAGCGAATGTCGCCATAGCGCAAGCCATCATTGCCGATGGGACTTCAACAGAGGAGCGAACTGCCGCCATGGGAAAGATTGGTGCGGCAATCACGTGCGGCCTTATTGGAGGACCAGTCCTCGGCGGATTTGTCGGAAAGCACCTTGGTAGTTCGTGGGTTGGATTCATCGCGGCAAGCTGTTCAGCACTTGGGCTCTTGCTGATTTGGGGATTCCTGCCAAACCCAAAGCCAGCAGGCGCGGCCGCAAGGAAGACTGTCCTTTTCGACCTTCGCCTCATTCGATCCTATCCCCGTGTCCGTGATCTAGTTTTGGTCTCATCAATTGCCTGGTTTGCGCTAGCCACCCTTGAAGGCACATTTGGCCGCCTCATTAAAGCAACCCTAGGATTTGATCAGTCGCATTTTGGAGTCGTATTTGGGTTTGAGTCGTTGGTCGGGTTCACGGTACAGGCCTATCTCCTCGCGGTGATCGCAAAGCGATTAAGAGATGGGACGATGCTACGTGGAGCTTATGTCCTTCAAGGGTTGGGGCTGGGGCTAACCCCCTTCACTTATCTCTTCCCAATCCCGGGCTTTTGGTTGCCAGTTCTTCTGAGCTTTAGCCTTCTATTCGCGGTCGGTCAAGGCATCGCCAATCCGACGATTAATAGTCTGTGTAGCAAGCTAACACCGGAAGACCGTCAAGGCGAACTCTTCGGGCTACTGCAAGGCGCCCGCTCATTAGGCTTCATTGCAGGACCACTAATTGGGGGAGTCCTATTCGACTGGCACCCTTCAAGCCCTTACCTACTTGCTGGTTGCGTTTGCGTGCTTGCCGCCGTCTTAGTGAAAGTCGATGAAGCTGAACTCACGACTTCTTCTTGAAGAGGCTGAGTACTGCCATCACGAGGAAGACGATGAAAAGGATCTTTGCGATGTCGGCTGCCATTCCGGCGATACCTCCAAACCCGAGTACCGCAGCGACAATGGCGATGATGAAGAAAGTAACTGCGTAATGAAGCATAAGTTTCTCCGCTAGCTAATATACGTTCGACCAATCACTCACGATAAAAGCTTGGGTAATCTGACCCATTCCTGAAGTTCTATTTATTGAACTTCTTTCGAGATACCAAGAACTCCACGGCATCGGCGTTGATTTGAACTGACACCTTGCCAAATCTCTTCGCTTCGAAGGTCTTGATTTCATGCCAAACCCCTTCTTTCTGGGCTACGGCTCGGTACCTGCCAACTGGTAACGTCGCCACCCACTGCCCCACGGCTACCTTAACCGCTTTGATGGGTAGAGGTCGCCAATTGACACCCAGCCTGGGGTGGCTCGCCTGCCCCAACTTGGCAACGTCATAAACCTTCGATATCTCCGATGAAAACAAGTCCAAGACGCCCTTGCTGTACCACCAACTATGACCAAGACTAAACGTTTGCCGAGTTAGCTTGACGTACTTTTCAATGTCACCTCTTTTTGCATCTGGGCCATCTCCAGTCAATCGAATGCCAGCAATTAAGTTCTTCCTTCGCGGTCCAGCAAAACCAACTTGCCCATGCCAATCTCGGGCAAAGTCTTCGTAACTAAGCCGGTAGACCTGGGGAACAAACTCGTCCCAAGATGGAGCTGAAGTCCATGAGCCCCAACTTGGCCAGTCAATCAGGTAATTCTCAAGTGCCCAAGGGTGAGGACCAGGCGACAGCGAGACGATGAAGTTTCGCCCGGCGGTCTTCTTCACTTCGGTCACGAGCCTCTTAGAGAAGTCTTCCACCTTACGCTGCCGCCACTGCATCCATTCCGGGTCTCGTGGATCGGTAGGTGGTGCCTTACCGCCATGCTCGCGGGCGTAAAGCGCAACCGTGAATTCGTCATAGCCCATGTCTATGTATGGCCAGACTATGCGATCGTCAAACTGAATGCCATCAAGGTCGTACTTTCGTACAGCATCCAACACGATGCCCAATATTAGCGACTGCGCATCCGGGTGAATTGGATTGAGCCAAACGAACCCGTTTTTGGCAACCACATTTCCGTCTCGATCGCGACTCAACCAGTCTTTGCGAGTTCGCAAATGGTTGTATGAATCTTTGTAAGCTGCGATAAAGCCGTACTCAAACCACGCGATGTAGGTTAGTTGGTTTCGGTGGGCTTCGATTAAGGTCTCTTGCAACAGGTCCCGCTGGACGGCACCAGAAGGCGATGCATTGACCCTTAGCGGGACGCCGATAGCCTCGCGCATTGTTTCGCTGGGAAACTCTGTGTAGCCATCTTTCCAAACCTCCACATAGACTGTGTTCAATCCAATCTCCCGCAATCTCCGCATGGTTGTGGCGGTATTCAAAGGGTTGCTGATGGCATCGTTTGATGTGGTGGTCAGCCACGTTCCGCGTACTTCGGGCAGAGCAACCGATTGGTACAGCATTAGCAAGCAAAGTAAACTCATTTCAGCACTCCGTCGAATACAGGTCTCTGATGGTATCTCGTTGGATTCTGCAACCAAGACTCTCTCGTCTTTATCTCAATGCTGCCAATACTCATGACCTTGGCGACGCCTAAACCTTGGACTCTCGTCGCGGGTGGCGATATCATGTTTTACGGCATTGGCGCAAAGACTGCACCTCTTAACGAAATTGCCTCGACTTTTCGAAGAGCCGATATCGCCTACGCAAACCTCGAGATTCCGATTACTAGTGCGCAAACCCCGACTCGTAGAAAGACCGCCGAAGAAATCAAAGCTAAGCATCAGTTTATTCTCAAAGCCGACCCCGGCCACATTGCCAATCTAAAAGGCACGTTTGACCTCTTGAGCCTTGCCAATAACCACGCAATGGACTACGGCGTGAAGGGCCTGAACGAAACGAAAGCCCTCCTCGACAAGGCTGGAATCCAACACTCGGGCGCCGGCAGCAATGTTGCCGAGGCTATTCGCCCCACGATCAAAACGCTTCCCAACGGGATCCGCGTTGGCATGATTAGCTACCTCGCGTTCATGAGCACCGGCGGCCTCTGGAAGTGCACGCCTGCGACCTCCAAGACTCCCGGACTAGCTGGCCTCGACCTCGGCGCAAACCCAAAACACGAGCGCGTCAAGGCCATCGTGAAAGCCGCTAAGAAGAACTGTGACTTCCTCATTGTCGCTTTGCACTGGGGAATCGAGCGCCAAAACAAGCCCACAAAGTATCAGATCGACCTCGGCCGCAACTTCATCAATTCGGGGGCCGATGTCGTTCTCGGCGCACACCCGCATCGCCTCCAGGGACGTGAAATCTATAAGGGTAAGCCCATTCTCTACTCAATGGGCAATCTCATCTCGCCTTTGCCAGCTGCCTCGGCTATCTATACGCTAAGGTTCGACGGCACCAAATTTAGTTCGTGGGATATACGACCAATGCGCAACGCTGGCGGCAAGGCCAAGTGGTACAGCACCAAGGATGAGCCTGCCATCAAAAGGCAGATTCTTGCCCTCGACAAGTTGATTCGGTAAGTAAGTTACTTTTAAAGGCACTTGAAGTTACCCTTGAGATTCAAGCAATTCCTTCTTCCCATTGTTTTTCGGGAGGGCCAGGATAGCCACGGTCGCCAGTAGGATGCCAGAAATAAGGAAGTGTGCTTTCGGCATGACGAGTGGCGTAGCTCCAATTACGAATGCCAAGCAAACGGGCACGAAGCAGCGTCTCTCCCCCATCTCAAACCGATCGCGCACCAGCCAGGTCGATAAGATAAATAGAGCCACCGGAATCGAGACCGACAGCTCTGCCGTAAACAAATCTACGTGAGCATCTCCGCCCAGCGTCTCGCGCAAAACCGCGAATCCAACTCCCGTGCAAGCAGCTGAAGCAAACACAAAGAAGTGCCCATAACCCCATTGGAGCGCCCTGCGAAGGTGCCCCTCCGGCAGGTGCGTTCCCCAATGAAAGTAATAGCCGTACATGCAAAACGTGATGACCGCGCAGCTCACGGCATGCAGCATCGCCTCTGGCGTCGGGCTGAGCTGCTCCGCGGTCTGCCGCAAAAACCCAACTATGGAGAGGAAGCATTCGCCTAGAACGATAATCGTGACCAAGCCGTACCGCTCAATGATATGGCCCCTATGCCAGCCCGTCCCTTCGCCGCGAAACTCGGCAAGCACCGGCACACTGAGTTCTCCAATAACTCCCGCGATGAAAAGCCAAATGTAGTAGGGTGCCGATACTGGAGTCAACAGCACCGCCGCGATCCAAAAGGCCTGCATGGCAAGAATTCCCCACCCGTAGGTATGCGATGAGAACCTCTGAGCTGCGTTCTCATGGGGTGCCCAGAACCACAAAGCTGCCATCGCAGCCCGCATGATCACGAAGCCGATCAAGCAAGTGTAAATGGGCTGCCCGGCATAAACCGCCGGAATTCCCGCGGCAATGGTCAGCGCCCCGAACAGCGCGATCAACGTCATCACTCGAAAGAACGCCGATCGGTCGTCAAACGATGAAGCGAACCAGGTGTAGTTCATCCACGACCACCAGATCATGAAGAACGCCATGATGAAGCTGATCAGGCCCTGGACAATGTGTCCTTCGGCGAGGCCGTGATGAAACCCTGCCGCCGCCGTGGCGATCGCGATAACCGTCGCAAGGTCAAAGAGCAACTCCAAGGGGGTAGCAGCCCGGTGCTCCCCATGAGCAAGCTTCTGATGAGGCCGAAATAGGCGCATTGCGAACTCAGTTTAGTCTACATATTCGAAACAAGCAGCAGCAGGGCCCGGGCTCTGCTCTTCTCGCTCCAATAGCGCTTGCTGTGCATTTTGAGGGTTAGCAGGAATGGCTGGAAGTCCCCTCTGTATTGGAGGAGCGGTAGCGACGTTTCGAGCCCTCATGAAAAAGGCGCAGGCCGTAACGCGCACGGCGGCCAAGCTCTCGAAGAAGTCGTTCTCAAGGTTGGAACACCAGCGAACGACTGACTTGTCCTTATGGCGAGACTAGTATTGTTCTCTACAAAACCTAGAAGTGTAGAGAAAATCAAGGCAGTCACAGATCCAGTTCTCGTCTGGAATATTTGGCGGCCCCGGAGGGAATCGAACCCCCAACACCCTCCTTAGGACTGACATTTTTAGGTTCAACGAGCCCGAGCGGTTGTCCGCCGTTGAACGTAAATGATTGCTGAATTCCACTGCGTTAGAGAGACCTTTGAGAGACGTTCATGAGGATTGGCCTTGTTTGGGCAGCAAGGCATGCCAGAATGAAGCGATGTCCGATCAATCCGAAGCACCGTCGCGCCGGGAGGTGCTCGCGGGCAGCACGTTGCTTGGCAGTTTGAGCGACGATCAGGTGGGCGAACTGGTCGTCAATTCTCGCATGGCCCATGCTGAAAAGGGAGAGACCATTTGGCTGAACGGCAGTAGCGTTTCTTTTTTTGGCGTGGTGGGTACGGGTTTTGTTAAGATGACCACGGTAGGGCCAAGTCATCAAGAGATCACGACTGAAATCATGGGTCCCGGACACGTTTTCGGTCTGCTCGGAGTAATTGACGGCACAGGGTGCCCGCAGACTGCCAAAGCAATCACCGGCACCTGGTATCTCAAGGTGCCTAAAGCAGGCATTTTGCCCTTTTACGAGCAGAACGTGGTGCTCAAGGAGCAGTTGTTCAAGCGAACGACTCATCGCCTAAGGCAGGCCTTTGATCTGATCGCTCATTTATCCGTGGGAACGGTTGAGCAACGCGTTGCCGCTGTGCTTCTTGTTCTGACTCGCTCCTTTGGTCGGGACTGCCCGGATGGAATCCTTTTGGATGTACCTCTCACCAGGCAAGAGATCGCTGAACTTGCTGGGACGACCGTGGAGTCCACCATCCGCATTATGAGTCGCTGGCAGAAGCAAGAGTGGATTGAAACTCAGGCACGGCACATTCTTGTGAAGGACCTTGATCGACTTCTTGAGGCCGTCCGGTAGGCTCAAATCATCCCGGGTGGACACGAACTATGACGAATATCATGGTTCATGTTTGCCAGACGTGCAACCATTGTCGTTGTGAGTGAGCGGCAGTTCTACATAGACCCCAGTCGGTGCATTGGCTGCAACGCGTGTGTCCAGGCGTGCGCGGAGTGTGACACTCACCCGGGAGTTTCGATGATTCACTTGGAACAAGTCCAGCGAGCCGACTCTGTTCAGACAACCCCGATAATCTGTATGCACTGTGACGAACCCGCCTGCGCGATGGTTTGCCCGGCGGATGCAATCAAAAAGACCCCAGATGGAGCGGTTCAAAGTTCGCTGAAGCCACGCTGCATAGGATGCACTAACTGCCTCTTCGCTTGTCCGTTCGGAGTGCCCAAGTACGACGTTGAAGTAGATCAGATGATGAAATGCGACATGTGCTACGAGCGCACTTCAATAGGCCTCAAACCAATGTGCGCTACCGTGTGCCCATCCGGTGCACTATTCTACGGGACGCCTGAAGAACTCGCCGCTCAACGGTCGGGAACGCCGATTAACGAGTTTGTTTTTGGAAAAAAGACTATCACCACCAAGGTCCACCTGATGATGCCTCAAGGGTCAAAACGTCTTGACGTCAAGCCTGATACCGTAGTTCGCCGATCTGACTTACTCACCGCAGTGAGGCAAGTGGAGCACTGATTAAGCATGAACGACAAGCTGAGAGAAGATTTTCCGATTGAGTGGGAAGACGACCACTTTGTAACTCGCCGTGAGTTCTTCAAGTTCCTCACGTTGGCCAGTGGTGGCATCGCGGTAGGTACGGCGGCACTAGCGGCTTACGCCCAAATTCCGAAAGATGAGATCAAGTTTGAAGTCGCAAAGATTTGCTCGACCGAAGATTTAAAACCGGGTTCCGCACTTGCTTTTAGCTATCCTCGCCCAGCTGATTTATGTATTCTCGTTCGGAAGCAGGACGGCGAGTTCGTCGCCTTCAAACGGCGGTGCACTCACCTTTCATGCCCCGTAGAGTACGAAGTCAAAAACGAGCGCGAGCTCCTCTATTGCCCTTGCCACAACGGTGCCTTTTCTCTTGAAGACGGCAGCGTGATTCAAGGACCGCCTCCTCATCCTCTACCGCAAGTGAAAATTGAAATTCGCAACAGTGAAATATGGGCTACGGGCGCGATCAAGGGTGACCACTGATGACCACGCCAGAATTCCATCGCCGTCGCCAAAAGGCGGTTGTTTTAGTCGGGTTCTTGCTGTTTGCGCTGATCCTGTTTCTCATCCAGCTGTGGCTGTTTGTGATGGTGCTCGAGAACACCCTGGCGGGAAATACGGATATGGTTATTCAAGCATCTGCGTTTAGCTTCTTACTGTTGGGCACTAATATCTGGATGCTCGCAGGAGTGAAGCGGCTGATGAAGATGCAGTAAGTGATAGAAAACGATTCTTTTTTGGGCGAGAAGTAGAGAAAGTCTAATCTCAACTCATCTCGATTGGTGATTTACTGTTACCTCAGCAGTGCACTCTATTGAATTGCTTGAACTGGATCGGCTAGTTTGCCCATTCAGCCTGTTCCCGTGGACAAGATTCCTTTGCTGGTTCTGAATCCAAAAACGCGAGGGCGGTTAGGAGCAACACAAGGACGGCCGAAGTGACGATGTATTGATAGTGTAGGTTTGACTCTCTCACGACTTCTCCCGATAGCCTTTGTAACATTCGGTCGTGAAGAGCCGGTTGAACTAAGAGGCTTTTTGTGAGATAACAACTGAGAGTAATCAAGGCGAGAACTTTATGCCAGCGTCCTCCGAATAAGGACAGCAATACGGTCACTGGAACTAGGACTGATTCGGCCAAATGCAATGCACCGAACTGAACACGGCCAACATCAAGTAGCTCAAACGTGGAAGGCTTTTGAGCGGTGAACTTGACGGCGGCCCCGACATGACCGAGGCCAACGATTAGCCCGGCACAGATTCCGGCGAGGCCCTGACCGATGCGAAACAGTCTTCGTTTTCGGCGCTCACTCACTGATAGTTAGGGAGCCTCTGACCTCTCGATTTTCACGCAAGCCCGCTTGTATTCGGGAATGCCGCTTACCGGATCGTAAGAGCGGACTGTGAGGTTGTTCGCCGCCTTGCGCCCAGGCCAGTGGTACGGAATGAAGACGGTATCGGGGCGAATCGTGGAGACCACTTTGGCCTGTAGGACGACTTCGCCGCGGCGACTAGTGACGCGCATCCAGTCCTTGTCAGCGATGCCATATTGTGCGGCCAAGGTTGGGTGTATCTCGACATAGGGATCGGAACAGAGGTCGACCAGCCCTCCGATCCGGCGAGTCTGCGTTCCGCTCAGATAGTGCGACACCACCCGCCCGGTCGTCAGAACCACCGGATATTCTTCGTCCGGCTCTTCCAGCGGCGGCCGGTACTTCACGGCATTGAAGTGCGCTTTGCCGTCTGGGGTCTTGAACTTTAGGTCCTCCCAAAGGCGCGGTGTGCCTGGGTGACCAATTTCAGGGCAGGGCCAAAAAACGCCGAGTTCTTTCTCGATGCGCTCATAGGTGATTCCGTAGTAGTCCGCAGTTCCGCCCTTGCTCGCCACTCGTAGCTCGTTAAAGATGTCCTCGGCAGATTTAAAGTGGTCAAAGAATTTCCCTCGCCCAAGTCGGCGGGCGAGTTCCAAGATGATATCGGTATCGGCCTTGGCGTTCCCCGGAGGATTGACCGCCTTTTGGATCCTGATCACCCGTCCCTCGGCGCTTGTGCTGGTTCCTTCTTCCTCTTCGTGGAGCGAACCGGCCATCACGATATCGGCATGGTGCGCAGTTTCATTCAAGAAGAAATCGATGGCCGTGTAGTGCTCCAGTTTGTTGAGAGCCTCGCGGGTGAAGTTGGAATCCGGGAGCGACACGAGCGGGTTGAAGCAAATGGAAATTAGGGCTTTGATTCCTCCAGCGTGGATCATCTCCATGATCTCGGGAGCTGTGTGGCCCTTGCCGGGGAGTTCTTCATCGGTGCAACCCCAGGCTGAACAGATGTACGCCCGATGATCCGGATTAGAGATATCCCGATTGCCTGGGAGCTGGTCGCACTTGTGCCCGTGCTCTCGTCCCCCTTGACCATTGCCTTGGCCTGTGATGGTTCCGTATCCACAGCCTTTGCGCCCGATCCGTCCGGTGGCTAGAACGAGGTTGATGCAGCTGACCACATTGTCTACGCCCTTAGAGCTGTGCTCAATACCCCTTGCGTGCATTAGGAAACTGGTTTTCGCTTCGCCCCACATCCGTCCAGCGCGAATGATATCTTCGACCTTGATGCCGCTGATGCGACTTGCTTCTTCTAGCGGTAGGGCTAGGGCCGCCGCCTTCGTTTCTTCCCATCCCGAGGTGTATTCAGCAATAAACTCTTCGTTGGCGAGTCCCTCTTCGATCAGTACGCGGAGGATGCCAAGCAAGAGTGCCGAGTCCGTGCCAGGAAGGACGGGAAGGTGAAGATCGCACGTGCGCGCGATAGGCGTCACGCGGGGATCGATCACGATTAGTTTCGCTCCGCGATCTCGAGCCCGCCAAATGTAGTCGGTTGTGATTGGGGAACATTCGGCTACGTTCGTTCCGGCTAAGAGAATGACCTCGGCGTGAACAATGTCCTCCCAGTAGTTGGAGGCTCGATCAAGTCCGAACGCCTTCTTGTTCCCGGCTCCGGCACTGACCATGCAGAGGCGACCATTGTAATCTAGGTTTGCGGTCTGCAGGCCGAGCCGCGCGAATTTACCGATCAGGTAGCTCTTTTCATTGGTAAGAGAAACGCCCGAGAGAAACGCCACGGAATCCTTGCCGTATTTGGCCTGTACTTCCTGGATGGCCTTTATTGTGGTGCTGAATGCTTCCTCCCAAGAGATGGAGATGAAACCTTGTCCAGGCACGTTTTTCATCGGGTTGAGCAGTCGATCAGGATGCCCCCCCTGGAGGTATCGCTTCACCCCTTTAGGGCACAACTTACCTCGATTAAATGGGAACTCGTCCCAAGGCTCGAAGCCAATGACTTGGTCTTTCTTGACCTTCAATTGGATCCCGCATTGCATCCCGCAGAAGCAACAGTGCGTCTTTACCAGCTTATCCGGATCATCCCTGCCAATCCAGCCACCAGGAGGAGTGTAGGCTGGATGCGGGCCGAATTCTTCGATCAGCTTCTCAATTGAGACAGGGGGCTTAGCCATATCTGGAGTTTAGTCTTGTTGGGGGGTTGTCGCTATGATAGGCGTCATAGCTCCAACCCCTTCTGTATCAGCTTCACCACAGCAAGGAGAAGAACCAATCCCAACGTTCGCCGGAGGGCAAGACTTGATACTCGGTGGGCTCCGAGTAAGCTGCCACCGACGGCACCGACAGTGCCAACCGCGATCAGCGGCCAGAGAGCCATGCTTTCTCGAATGAGATCAAACGGTCGAGCGGCGAGGCCGGCCAATGAGTTCGCAAAAATGAACCCCGCCGAAAGGGCTGCCACCTTGTGCGGCTGCGCCCACCGATTCAGGACCATGAGCGGCGACAAGAATACTCCTCCGCCGACCCCGACAAGCCCACTCAAGAACCCTATTCCAGCCCCTGACCCGACCAGGATCGGGCGGACAGGCTGTTGGCATTCGCCATCTTTAGCGGGTCCGTTGAAGAACAAAACCCCAGCGGCGTAAAGAAGCACTACGGCAAGAACAAGGTCTTGGGCTCGATTCTCGAACTTAAGGCTCCCCCCCAAGAATGCAAAGGGGATCGAGCCCAACAACAACGGCCACGCCAGATTCCAATCAAAATGCTTCGCTCGACCAAAAACCACCAGGGTGATACCGGCAACAAACACGTTGAGAACGAGCGCCGTAGTGGCCCCAACCGCGCTCGGAATCGCGGTGAATGCAAGCAGAGCGAGATATCCCGAGGCTCCACCATGACCTACCATACTGTAGCCAAAAGCCACGGCGAAGACTCCAATGATGAGCCACGGCTCAATCACGTTCAAGGCACTCGACTCCTCCTTGGAGCGAGAAGACGTCGCGCAAGCCACGTGCCCGGAGGTCAGCGACGAGGCGGTAACTCCGCCTTCCGGAGGCACACACGAAAATGGTGGGACGGGTCCATTCTCCCTCGTAGCAATTCGCCACCGGCACCCGTCGATGGGGTCGGATGAGTTTTGGCGTCTCGTCAGGCTCCCGAATATCGACCAGGTCAAAGTGGTCAAGATTGACCGAGGCCACGTCAATATCCCAAGAACTGCCCCCGAAACTTTGTTCACCAGAGGATGTCCGCCAGATCGTTGTTGCTTCTAAAGTCCGGAAATCAACCAAGAGCAACTTATCGTCCAAGACTGGTAACCCTAGAATTCCCTTGATTACCTCGTTTGCCTGCAGCACTCCCATGAGCGAGGGCACTACGCCAAGCACTCCCGATTGTGCGCAGGTTCCGACGCAGTGGTCCGGTGGCGGTTCTGGAAAGAGATCGGTAAAGCGCGGACCCCAAGGCTGAACTGTCATCAACTGCCCCTCAAATTGGTGGACACTGGCGGTGACCAATGGGCGTCTGAGCCTGTGGCAAACGCGGTCGAGCAGGAGTTTGGTGCTCAAGGAATCGGTCCCATCTACGACCCAATCGTAAGCGGACACCAGTTGTTCAGCATTCTTCTCAGAGAAATGCACGGGATATGTATGAACCGTGAGGTCAGGTCGGAGGCGACGCGCGAACACTGCAGCCCGTTCGACCTTCAGTCGTCCGATGTCCGAAGCGGCAAACAGGGTTTGGCGGTGGAGGTTCGAGAGTTCAACAAGATCCGCATCCACTAGACCCAGCGTCCCGATGCCTGATCCCACCAATGAGGGCATGCTCCCCGCCGCAAGGCCCCCAACCCCAACCAGCAAGACCTTGGCGCCTGCAAGCGCGGTTTGACCTTCGACCCCGACTTCGGGGAGCCGCATTTGCCGAGTGAACATCTCATCGCCCACTGGGCCAGGAGCGGCTTCACCGGGGACGACCCACTCAGCGACTCCGCTTGCGTAGGTCTCTCGCTTCCAAATGGGAACCCGCCATTTG
The DNA here is from genome assembly GCA_016788585.1 of Chthonomonas sp. Classification (GTDB taxonomy): domain Bacteria; phylum Armatimonadota; class Fimbriimonadia; order Fimbriimonadales; family Fimbriimonadaceae; genus JAFLBD01. The sequence goes on from JAEURP010000001.1 coordinate 190,538, forward strand.
AGTTGATCCATGAGCCACTCGCAAGCTTCAAAGGCCTCTCGCCGATGGGCCGAGGCAGTTTGCACCACCACCGCCGTATCGCCAATGGCTAGTTGACCAACGCGATGGATCACCCTGGCTTCCAAGAGCCCAAAGCGCTCAATGGCTTCTTGAACAAGTGCTTCTCCCTGGGCAAGTGCCATTTCAGGGAACGCTTCATACTCAAGGCCAACAACGGACCTCCCTTCGGCGTGATTGCGTACTTTGCCTTCAAAAACAACAAATCCGCCCGCCGCATCGTGGGCCATCGACTCAACTGCAATCGGGGCATCGCTGAGTAAGAACTTCATCCTCCTGCCACCGGGGGAATAAGGACGAGTTCGCATCCCTCGTGCAAAAGGTAGCCAGGATCGACAAACTCTTGGCCTATTGCAACCCGAATCAGAGAGGGCGGAAGCCCCAGCCGATGCTCTACGATCAACGCATTAACGAGTTCGCCTACGGTCTCGCACGACGTGGATTTCTGCTCAACGGCTAGCCCACGCCTCTCTCTCAAAACAGCGAAATAGCGAATTGTAACGGTCTTCATGGATAGGGACCCCATGGGAAGGGTAGAAACTCTATTTGATCACCTTGAGCCAAGATGCTAGTATCGGGGTTGATTCTTACGAGGCCGTCACTTTCAAGAAGACCAAAGTTGGCGTGGGAACCCACGACATTTCGGATCGTAACCTCACCATTGGGCATTCGCTTCGCCGGCAGAAACTCCACGCGGCCTGGTTTCCTTTCCAACTTTGTCGCGACTAGCCTGGATTCGAGGGGCAATTCACCGCCTAGCCAAGTACTCACGAAAACGAGGTAGCCCACCCAAGTCGAGAGAGGATTCCCAGGTAACCCGAACCAAGCTTTACCATCCTCACGTACCCCGAAAGCGATGGGCTTGCCCGGCTTCACGGCGACTCCGTGGAATTTCACCTGGAAACCTGCTTCTTCCATGGCCGATCGAACCAGATCGTGAGCCCCGACAGAAATCCCGCCGGTCGTAATGAGTAGATCAGATCTCTGGAGCGATTCGTGGATGTGGGAGCCCAACTCTTCTTGAGAATCTCGGGCGTGCATCACTTTTGCGCAGATGCCTTTGAGGGCCAAGATCGAAGCGAGGGCGGTCGCATTGGAGTTGAAAATCTGACCAAATTGAAGCGGCTGGCCGGGAGGCACGACTTCATTCCCGGTACTGATAATGGTGACATTTGGCAAACCGTGGACCTCAACGGTTTCGATACCGCAACTTGCAAACGCAGCTAAATGGGGTGGAGTCAGGATTGCCTCCTTTTGTGCGATGAGATGACCCACTGTAGACTCTTCAGCTTGGAGCCGTATATGACTGCCCTTTCGAACTTCTCCCATCAGAAAGTTCTCTTGAACCGAAGCTTCTTCCTGGGCAATGATGCCGTAGGTTCTACTTGGAACGGGGGCTCCCGTGAAGATGCGCACAGCCTGAAATGGCTGGATGACCTTAGAAACCGTCTCACCAGCGGATACCTCGCCAACGATTTCCCAGGGCCCTTCCGGACTCCCGACAGCAAAGCCGTCCATGGCAGAGTTATCAAAGAGCGGAAGATCAAATGGAGACACGATATCCTGCGCCAAAACCCGGCCTAGGACGTGCTGGAGTCCCACGCGCTCTGTTGGGAAACTCGGGCGATGGTCACGAATGATTGAAAGGGCTTCCTCGACCGAAATCATGGGTGGCCCTCCCCAGCGAGCATCGAATGAACATGCAACAGGCTGGGCATAAGGCAGGCAATAGCATCTTCGCAAGCTCCCGGACTGCCCGGAATCGCTAGCACCACCGTCTGCCCGATGATCCCAGCCAGGGGCCGGGCGAACATGGCGGTCGGAAGCCGTGAGTAGCTGTAGGATTGGAAGGCAGCAACCACACCTGGAAGGCTCTTTTCGAGAAGCGGCTCGATTGTTTCGGAGGTGATATCCCTCGGGCCAACGCCAGTGCCCCCGGTGATCACAAGCAATGAGGTACCCCTTTCAGCGGCGGCGCGAACTTCATGGACCAGCAAGTCCGATTCATCGGGCAAAGTGTTGACCGAAACAGAGCCCGCTCCATGTCCCTTTAGTGCCCGATCAAGGGCTGGGCCACTTCGATCTTCGTATTCTCCTTGATGAGCGCGATCTGACATCACGAGAACTTGTGCGCTCCAGTCACTGTGCTTTGGCAAGTCGCTCTTCCCACCCGTCTTGGAAAGGAGGCGAACGCCGACGATTTCCATGTCGTCGTCGATCATTTTCAGCATGTCGTAGAGGGTGAGCACGGCGGCCGAGGCACCCGTCATCGCTTCCATCTCTACACCGGTCTTGGCGACTGAGACGACAAACACTTCCACGGCGATGCGGTCTTCCAGGAATTCAAAGTCCACGCGCACATGCTCAATCGGGATGTTGTGGCAGTATGGAATCCACTCCGTTGTCTTCTTCGTTGCCTGGATTGCCGCGACTTTGGCGACAGGAACCGGGTCCCCTTTGGGTGTATCACCGTTCTGGACCCGACGCATTGTCTCCGCGCTCGCAGTGAGTTCGGCGCGAGCGAGTGCCGTTCGTTTGGTTGTGATCTTAAATGAAATGTCTCTCATCCGCCGATTTGCACCATGGTTAAGTTGTCTCGTTGAGCCCAGTTTTGCATGGGTGGATGGGCACTCCACTTGCCATCGAGGCATTGTCTCACGGCGATCTCAAGTTCTTTGTCTGAAGCTCCTTTTCGAATCAAGTCCCGCACAGAGATGTTCGGGGGCAAAAAGAGACACGATTTTAGCCGGCCGTCTGACGTCAGGCGAATGCGATTGCAGCCCGAGCAAAAACTCTCGGTGACGCTTGAGACGAATGCGACTCGCCCGGCGGAGTCGTCGATGGCATACTCCCTAGCAACATCCGAAGCTCCTGAGGCCAAGGGTCGAAGCTCAAATTGCTCGGACAGCCGGGACCGAATCTTTTCTGATGAGACAACCCGCTTTGAATTCCAGCCGTTGTCGAGAAAGGGCATGAACTCAATGAACCGGACGGTCAGGTTGCGCTCGCAGGCAAACTCCGCGAAGGGGATGACTTCATCCTCGTTGACCCCGGGAAGGACCACCACGTTGATCTTGGTCTCCAGCCCGACGGCTTGGGTAGCCTCAATTCCCTGGAGGACCCTGCGTAACTCGTTGCGTCGCGTGATCTCCAGAAAGCGATCCTCTCGGAGCGAATCAAGGCTCACGTTAACACTAGCCAGCCCAGCCGCTTTGAGTGCTACCGCGTCCTGTGAGAGTTTGGTTCCGTTCGTTGTGAGAGCCAGTTGGTAGAGACCCGGGATCGCAGCAAGCGCTTCAACGAGGTTGAGGTAGCCCTTGCGTAGCGTTGGTTCGCCGCCGGTAAGCCGAATTTTACGCACGCCATGCTCAACGAAGAACCGAGCCAACCGCTCAATCTCCTCAAAGCTCAAAATCTCGTCGCGCGGTTGCCAGACCACACCTTCTTCCGGCATGCAATAGACGCACCGAAGGTTGCATCGATCCGTGATCGACACCCGAAGGTAGTCGTGGAATCGACCAAACCGGTCCGTTAGTACGTCCGAATGTGAGGTCACGGTTCAATTGTGCCGTAACCCGGCTAGTCGAATCATGATATCCATCATACGCTTCGCTGTGAATCCGAAGCATAACAGAGTCATGTCAGATCGAGCCCTTGCCAACCGCATGCTAATTCTCAACACCGTTGCGTTTACAGTTTGCTTTGCAGTTTGGACGATGTACGGGGTGCTGGGTGCTTTTTTGGCGGATAAACAGATCATTCCGATCTCCAAAGAGCAGCTCGGATGGCTCCTGGGCGTCCCGATTCTCACCGGGTCGATCATGCGTTTGCCCGTCGGATTGTTGACTGACCGGTATGGCGGCAAGCCAGTGTACATTGGTGTGATGCTCCTTGCGACATTGGGTGTTGCATCAGTGAGCTTCGCAACCTCGTACGCACATCTCGTCATCTCGGGGCTCCTGTTCGGGATGAGTGGAGCGGCTTTCGCCGTTGGGATCGCCTACACTTCCGTGTTTTTCCCCAAGGAAAAGCAGGGAACCGCACTCGGAATCTTCGGCGTTGGAAACGCGGGCTCGGCGTTGACGACGCTGCTGGCTCCTCTCGCACTGCAGAGAATCACGCAAGAGGGTAGCCAACCGGAAGGATGGCGAACCTTGCCCCTGATTTATGCGGGATGCCTGTTTGGAATGACGATTCTCTTTGCACTCCTTACGAAGAACCGGGTGACGGAAGGAGCAAACCAAAAGACAATCCGCACCATGCTTGCTCCACTCAAATCCGTTCGAGTTTGGCGATTCGGTGCGTACTATTTTCTAGTCTTCGGGGCGTTCGTCGCTTTGGCTCAATGGCTCGTGCCGTACTACCTCAACGTCTACGGAATGAGCCTCGCGATGGCAGGCCTCATGGCGAGCATCTTCAGCCTTCCGAGCGGTTTGATTCGTGCGCTCGGAGGGTGGCTGAGTGATAAGTTCGGGGCCAGGGCCACGATGTATTGGGTGCTCGCGAGTTGCGTCGTGTTGTTCGCGCTTGTCGTCGCGCCACGAATGGACATCATGTCCCCAGGGGAGGGAGTTCTGGCGGATCGAGCCGGAACCGTGACTCAGGTCAGTCAAGATCGGGTTCAAATCGATGACAAGACGTATGCTCTGCAGGCTGCGGGGGGCTCGACTCTGGCGCAGACTTTGTCGAGCAAGGGTTCCAGTCTTTCTGAAGGAACTCTCATCTTGCCACGAAGTCAGTCTTGGCAAGAGCCAGTCGTCGAAGTTGGCCAAAAGGTGAAGAAACGAGATCTTCTCGCCCGTGGGGTGACTCACGTTTACTTCCAGGCAAATGTGTGGATCTTTACGGTCATTGTTTTCTTGGCAGGAATCATGATGGGCATTGGCAAGGCGGCTGTATACAGGCATATCCCCGATTACTTCCCCGATGAAGTGGGCGTCGTAGGCGGAATCGTTGGCGTTATTGGCGGCTTGGGAGGTTTCGTCTGTCCGATTTTGTTCGGCTACCTTCTCAAATCAACCGGCCTCTGGACGTCATGTTGGCTTTTTCTTGCTGTACTCAGTGTCATCTGCCTTGTCTGGATGCATATCACAATCCTCAAAATGGCGAAGCAGGCACCGGCTACAGAGTAGGTGACGTCGGTCGCGCAAAGGCGAGAACATGTCCATCGAGATCGAGTGAATATGCCACAGTGTCTCCCCAATCTCGGGGAGTCATCGGGCTCAACTCTCGGCCTCCTGCATCCAAGGAGGCTCGGTGTATCTGATCGGCGTTTGGGTGCACTGAATACAACTCAGCCCGAGGAATACCCGCTGCGAGGACAGGGTCAGGCAGTTTCTCACCAAGAAGGCGTTTGATACCGGAGGATGGCATCAAACCGAGAACACACTCATCTCCAAATTCAAACTCGGTCATACCAGGAACATCGAGTCGCGGTTGCATGCCAAGAACTCTCTCGTAAGACGCCGAGCTACGGCTTTGATCCTGAACATAGAGAGTGAAGTGGGTTCGAAACATCAGTGCCTTCCAACATACCCTCGGGGGCCAATTTGGGGCAAACGCACTGTATGACAGACATCATAGCGCGCCTGAAGCGGATCTTTGACAATAGAGGGAGATAGCGAGTTCGACGCATGACTACACAAACTGAAGCCCCAATCGTCCAAGAATGGCAACCTAATGACCCTGCCTTTTGGGAGTCAACTGCAAAACCGGTTGCCTGGCGGACGCTATGGATCACAACGTTTTGCCTACTCCTGAGTTTTTCAACCTGGTTTATGGTGAGTGCTTTGGTTGTAAAGCTCTCCGGAATAGGGTTTAAGTTCGCTCCGCAGGAACTATTTTGGCTGACGGCCATGCCAGGACTCGCCGCAGGCACCTTGCGCATCGTTCACACCTTCCTCATTCCTATTTTCGGCACGCGAAAGACGGTTGCCGTCTCAACGCTTCTCTTGGTGATTCCTTGCATTGGCTGGGGTTTTGCGGTCATGAACCCACAAACTCCCCTATCGACCTTCTTAGTTCTGGCCTCTCTAGCCGGACTAGGAGGGGGCAACTTCAGTTCATTCATGCCGAGCACATCTTTGTTTTTCCCAAAATCGAAGCTGGGCACTGCACTCGGAATTCAAGCCGGGATTGGCAACTTTGGCGTGAGTGTCGCCCAATTCCTCATTCCGACCGTCCTTGGTGTCGCTCTCGTTGGTAGCTCGCAATCCTTCGCAAATCCAAAGACTGGTGCGGCCAGCAATATCTATCTCCAGAACGGGGCACTGGTTTGGGTTCCTCTTGTGCTCGTGGGTGCAGTTATTGCTTGGTTTGGTCTTCGGGACGTACCTGTCCAGGCTAGCTTTAAGGAACAGCTCGATATCTTCAAAGAAAAGCACACGTGGGTGATGACCTCACTTTACATCATGACCTTTGGTTCGTTTAGTGGGCTAGCTGCGGCATTCCCTCTCATGATCAAGCAACTTTATGGAGGATTCGAAGGCGCACCGGATCCCCTGCAGTTCGCCTTTTTAGGTCCGCTTGTGGGCGCGGGCATACGTGCTGCGGCAGGACCGGTTGCTGATAAGCTCGGCGGTGCAAAGGTAACCATGGTGAGCGGGATCGGGCTGCTGGCATGTAGCGTTGCAATCTTGCCGTTTGCCAATCCGACTTCGATGGAAAGCTGGCCTGGGTTTCTCTGGCTGATGCTCGGCATCTTCTTCTTCAGCGGCATTGGCAATGCCAGCACGTTCAAGCAAATCCCGATGATTTTTCCGCCGCGTCAAGCCGGGGGCGTGATCGGATGGACTTCCGCGATTGCGGCCTATGGGCCGTTCGCTTTCAGTCTGATCCTCGGCGCGGTGCTCGGATCGGGCCGTAATGCGTCCCCATTCTTCGTAGGCCTGATCATTTTCTACGTGATCAATATCGGCCTGAACTGGTGGTTCTACTCCAGAAGAGGGGCTGAAAAACCCTGCTAGCCTTCTAGTGCCCGTTCCTGATATGACAATCATCATGGCGGCGATCGCTTGAGCGCACGATAATGGAGGGATGATCAAAGAGCGGCCTTCGTTGACTCTGCTCCCGATGCGTTCGACGATTCCTATCGCCAAGTCGGGCACGGATCGCGCGGAATCCCAGGTGTACCGCCCCTTCTTTGTGAGCGGCATCATCACCGTACTTACGGTAGGTTGTTTGCTCGGGGCGATTGCCTTGATGGGTATCGCTCGGCAAGGAAGCTATACGGCTTCCGCCTGGACCCCGTACGTCTTAGCCCATGCTAACTCGCAGCTCTTTGGGTGGGTCGGCTTTTTTGTCATGGGGTTTGCCATGCAACAGCACGGAACCACGCTCGCCAAGAGCGCGTCGTTTCACAAGATCGCCTGGTGGGCTCTAGGCAGCATGGGAGCCGGCATTGCGCTGCGATTCGCAGCCGAACCCCTCGCCCAGCAAGATGCCTCGAGCTGGCTTTGGTTAGGGATAACCTCCGCAAGCCTACAGATCGTCGCAGTGGCGTTGTTCCTGTACAATATCGGCTCTAACCGTTACCGGAAGGCGGAACCCCTGACGTGGCCGATCGCGTTTGTGTTCGCCTCTTTGGGGTGCTTGCTCCTGGTCTCCATAGCCGAGCCCATTACATTTGCGCTTAGTCACCAGCCGAGCCGGGAGGCGTCGATTGCCTTTGTCGCCCAATGGTTCACGCCTCTTCGGGAACTGCAATTCTTCGGCTTTGTGGCGATGATGATCTTTGGCGTCGCGGCGAGCAAGTTACCCGGGTGTCTTGGTTTTCGAGCCGCTGACGCGAGTTGGGGCCTTACCGCATTCGGCCTCTGGTCGAGTGGCCTGATCGCCCGCGTGGTAGGCTGGAACATGTTTATTCAATCCGGGCTGATGCCGGGCACAGATTTTTGGTTTCGGCTCGGCGGCGTGCTGCTGGCGCTAGGCGCTGGGGCGATGACCCTTTCTTTGGGTGTCTTTAGCCGAGCGCGCCATGTCAATCCAAGTCAGAAATTTATCCGGTCTGCTTTTGCCTGGTTGCTGATTGCAGGCGCGCTTCTGATCTTGGAGCCCCTGCATTTGCGGGCAATAGGTGCCCCGTTTTCACACGCATACACTGGTGCGATCCGCCACGCGGTGACGGTGGGATTCATTTCACAGATGATCGTGGCGGTGGGCTACCACTTGGTTACGAAAATGCTGATGCTGGATGAGCGAAAGGTTTCCGCCCTGTGGAGCGTCTTTGTTCTGGTGAATGTGGGCAATGCGGCACGGGTCGGTTTGGAAATCATCACGGACTTGAATCGCTCTGCCTTTGCCCCGATGGGCTGGACTGGTTTCGTGGAGCTCCTCGGTCTCGGCATTTGGGCTAACGTCATGCTCAGTTTCTTGCTACGAAGGAGCCAAACCTATGCGGCAAGCTGCTGATACGATTCGAACCATTCTGGATGGCTGCGGTCTGGGCCATGGCAGTAATCCTGCGAGCCTGGACCGGCTCCGCGCCGCCAGCGAGTTGAAAACATTTGAGGAAGGGTCGTACCTCTGGCGTCGCTCGACTCCAGCAAGATTCTTCTGCGTTCTTGTGTCCGGCTTGGTAAGACTCACTCAAGAAGCTCCTTCTGGAAAGCAGGTTGTTGTAGAACTTCTCGGCCCCGGCGACTGCACAGGCTTGCTAGCGACCCTCGGCAATGTTTCTCACCCGTTCTCATGCTTGGCTCTGACCGATGTTGAAACCCTTATCGTTGACAGCGGAGCCTGTCGGAAAGCAACGCTCAAAGACCCAGAGTCGCTACGAAGAGCGACCAGAATTGCCGTCCCGCGAATGTTAGGAGGTTATGGATTTATGGCGGCCATGGCTACCGGCGAAGTTGAAGCTCGTCTGGCGCTGGCACTTTTGCGGCTCGATGACATCAACGCTCGCGATCACGGCTCGGCAACTCCGATTCATTTGACGCGAAAGGCCCTAGCAGAGATCGGCGTCACCACAGTTGAAAGCGCTATCAGAATCACTTCCCGATGGAACAAAGCGGGCACGATCCTAACGGGCCACAAAAGCCTCACCGTCCTTGACCGGGCCACTCTCTATTCGACCGCCCACTTGACCGACTCCAATAAAGTCTTGAGCTCCGATGGCGTATTGACTCCTTTGCACCAACCGGGCTGAACCCCGAGGCGGATCAAGACTGTTTCGGTGACAACCTCGACGTCCAAAGCTTGCACCCAATCCATGATTCTGGGCGAGTCAACATCGCGAAGTGGCACCCACGCCTCACGACGATAAAGTCCACACAGAGGTTGCAACCGCCCGTCCAGGATGGGAATTGCAGCTCCTTTCTCACCAAGACAGGACTTGAGAGCCCTGGCGACGGCCCCGTCAAAAAGGGGCACATCGCACGAAAGCACGAAGACAAAATGGCTTGTTGGGCTGAATGCGCGAAGTGCCGCAAGCGGCCCGCCCTCAACCTCATTATCTGGGTGAAACCGGTAGCCATCGAGCGGAGTGCGCCCCAGAATCGTGGGTTCCCAACGGGACTCCCGCAAGATTCGAGCTAGTCGAGCTGCTAGTGGCTCGCCAGCGATCGAAATCGAAGCCTTATCGAAGCCCATTCGGCGGCTTGCCCCTCCAGTCAACAAGACGGATGACTGGTCCACATGATCGATATCATAGTGCGCCCCCACCTGGCCTTCCATACTATGGACTATGGCACGGTTGCCAAAACGATATGTCCGTTTTTTCGAGGAGTTTCCCGCGGTCGGGAGGGCATATGAGACCTATGGGGAAGCTGTCGCAACCGCAGGCCCGCTCGACGAAAAGACCCGGTGCCTCATGAAACTCGCGATGTCGTTCGGAGCACGTCTTGAGGGGGGCGCAAAGAGCCATGCTCACAAAGCCCTTCAAGCGGGTGCAACCGTTGAAGAGTTACGCCATGCTGCCTTGCTAGCTGCGCCGACGTTGGGATTCCCGCACATGATGGCTTGCCTCAGCTGGATTGATGCGGTGCTTGAAGAGGAAAAGCCATGACCAAGTGTCCACCAAAAAACCCGTTACCTATCGCCATAACCGGTGGCTTGATCTGTTCGCTCGGACTCCTGACAGCGGTCTACTTCGGTTCGGGCAAGCTCACACGCTTTGATTCGCCGCTGGCGGCTTATACAGCAGCGACCATTTTCGCCGCGTTCGCCTTTACTTACCGATACTTGATGTGGATTCAAAGACCGGCGACGTGGCGGTACTTTGTCGCGTCTTGGAAGCTCTTTCTGGAGCCGAAGAAGCTCGTTCGGAACATCTTCAAGCTTGTCGGCTTGCTCATCAACAACATAGTTCTGCAGAAGTTCATCGGAAAGCGAAGCACCTCTCGTTGGCTCGCCCATATGGGAATGGCGTGGGGTTGCTTGATCGCTTTTGCCATAACCTTTCCGTTGAGTTGGGGTTGGATTCAGTTTGGAGTTGCCCCCGATGGATTCAACTATCAAGTCGAATTCATGAGCATTCCTCAGTTTTCCTTCGACCCGAACAGCATCGTTGGTTGGCTCCTCTTTAACGGTCTCAATATCAGCGCGTTCCTGGTTCTTGGAGGGATTGGCCTAGCCATGCATCGCCGCGTCTTTCAGCATGGTGCTCATGCCGTCCAGTCCATTGAAAACGATTTGATTCCGCTTGTCCTGCTTTTTGCCGTTTCTATCACGGGTTTGATGATCACGGCGAGCTACAAACTGATGGGAGGAGCTCATTTTAGCTTCATCTCGCTGTTGCACGCGTTTACCGTGATTATCCTCTTACTTTGGATGCCATTCGGTAAGCTTTTCCACGTGATTCAGCGTCCGGCTCAGCTCGGCGTCGCCTACTACAAGGAAGCAGGAATTGAGGGTGCTAAGGCGGTTTGCGCTCGGTCAGGAGTTGAGTATCAGTCCAAACTGCATCACGACGATCTGGTCGAAGTCATGAAGGAAGTCGGAGTGGACTTTGGTGAACACCAAAACCTATCTCCTGCAGAGAAGCGCAAGCTCATCGCGATCAACCAACTTGCGGTAATGGACGACCGCTCGTATGTCGGTTAATGAAGAACGAGGCCCTCTCTAATTCGAAGGGTGCACCTTTGAAGATTTCTGGGTTCACATTGGCGGCCCCGGAGGGAATCGAACCCCCGACGCCCTCCTTAGGACGGAG